>NZ_JBVKDU010000003.1:412037-991567 GCF_055633595.1 Amycolatopsis sp. NPDC114504
GGTGGGGTTGGGAAGGGGGAAACTGCTTCGTGGGCATCACAACTTTTTCCTTTCTCCCGCCCCGCGGGGGGGGGGGAAAAAGGGGGGGGAGCCTCTTTTTCCCCCCCCACGACCGGCCGCGGCGGACTCTAGAAGTCCGTGGCGATGATCTTTTCGATGTTCCGTTCGGCCAGTGCCGTGATGGTGACGAACGGGTTGACGCTGGTGTTGCCCGGGATCAGGGACCCGTCGATCGCGTACAGGCCCTGGTACCCGGCCAGCCGGCCGTAGTTGTCGGTCGCCTTGCCGAGCACCGCGCCGCCGAGCGGGTGGTACGTCAGGTGGTCGCCCCAGATCTTGTAGAAGCCGAAGAGGTCGGACCGGTAGATCGTCCCCTCCTTCGCGTTGATCTTGTCGAAGATGGTCTTCGCCATGTCGATCCCCGGCTGCTTCCACGCGGTCTGCCAGTTGAGGTCCACGTTCTGCGTCGCCGGGTTGTACGTGAACTGGGCGCGGTTCGGGTTCTTCGTGATCGACAGGTAGAACGACGCCCACGTCTCGATTCCGGTCGGCAGCGGCGCGACCTCCGCGAACGCGCCGCCGGCCGCCCAGTTGTCGATGCCGCCGCAGGGGATGGACGACTGGAGGCTGCCGGTCGGGTCCCAGATCTGGTTGGCGCGCCCGACCATCACGTTGCCGTTGTCGCCCCAGCCCTTGCCGACCTCACCGCTGAGGTTGGGCAGCGCGCCGGTGGCCTTCAGCTTCACCAGCAGCTTGCTCGTGCCGACGCTGCCGGCGGCGAAGAACACCTTGTCCGCGGTCACGGACTTCGTCGCCGTCACCCCGCCCGTGGTGTTCAGCTGGTCCATGACGACCGTGTAGCCGCCGCCGGCCGCGGGCGTCACCGACGTCACCCGGTGCAGCGGCGAGATGGTCACACGGCCGGTCGCCTTGATCAGCGGCAGGTAGGTCTTCTGCAGGGACTTCTTGCCGTAGTTGTTGCCGTACAGGATTTCCCCGGCCAGCGCCGAGCGCGGCACGGTGTTGGCCTGCTCCTGCTCCATGTAGTTCCAGTCGTAGACGTCCGGGACGAAGACGAACGGGAACCCGGACCGCTGTGCTTGTTTCCGCCCGACCCGCGCGTACTGGTAACACTCGGCGGTCTCGAACCAGTCGGAGCGGACGAGCCCGACGCCGAGCCCGGAGTTGGCGCGCGGGTAGTAGGTGTTGTACATCTCGTCGGCGTTGACGGTCGGGAGGATCGCCCCGAAGTTCTCCCGCTTCGGCGTGACGGCCATGCCGCCGTTGACGAGCGAGCCGCCGCCGACGCCGCGGCCCTGGTACACGGTGATGCCGCTGAACTCCTCGGCGTCGAGGATGCCCGTGTACTTCGGGATGTCCTTGTCGATCGGGAACCCGAGGAAGTTGGACAGCGGCTGCTTCGTCCTGGTGCGCAACCAGAACGAGCGCTGGTCCGGGGTGGTCGTGTTGGCGAAGATCTTGCCGTCCGAGCCGGGCGTGTCCCAGGCCATGCCCATCTCGACCATCTGCACGTCGACGCCGGCCTGTGCGAGCCGCAGCGCGGTGACCTGGCCGCCGTAGCCCGAGCCGATCACGAGGGCGGGCACGCGCGCCGCGTCGGCGATCGTGGTGGACGCCGCGGCGGCCGCCTGGCTCCCCACTGCCGCGGCCGCCAAGATAGAACCAGTTCCTGCGATGAATAGACGACGGGAAACTGCGCCAGAAGCTGTTCTCCACATGGGTTCGTCACGCATGCGATAGTCCTCACCGTTGAGGTATATTAGAACAGGTTATAACTCAGTGGTGCAGACAAGTCGACATATACCGACGAGTAACCTCCCCGGGTTGCGCGAGGATTCCGCTGAATGGGCCATGATGGACGACGATGGAGTCGACCCGAGTGGACCGCTGGCTTTGGGCGGTCCGGCTGACCAAGACCCGTCCGGACGCCGCGGCGGCGTGCCGGGGCGGTCACGTGCGCGTCAACGACAAACCCGCGAAGCCCGCGACGACCGTGGTGCCGGGCGACGAAGTCCGCCTGCGCATCGCCGGGACGACCCGGATCCTCGACGTGGTACGGGTGATCCAGAAACGCGTGGGCGCGCCGGACGCGGCGACGTGCTTCGTGGACCGGACGCCGAAGCCGCCGCCGGAGACCGCGATCCCGGTCGCCCGGCGCGACCGCGGCGCGGGCCGGCCGACCAAAAGGGAGCGTCGCGTGCTGGACGCGTTCCGGCAGCAGGACACCTGATTCGCTACGACCGACTCATTTCACGGTGAAATGAGTCGGTCGTCTCATGACTGCGGTTTCAAGCCGTCCAGGACCAGCGTCAGCAAATGCGCGGTGCGCGCCTCCCGGTCCGCCCCGAAATCGGAGCGCCAGAGGAAACCGACCAGCTGCAGGATATCTTCGGCGCCGACGTCCTGGCGCACCGTCCCGGCCCGCTTCCCCGCGTCCAGCAGCAGGGTGATCGCCGCGCACGTCGGCGCGTAGTACTCGCCGGAGAGGTCGGCGCGCGTCGCGGCCTCGACGGCCTCGCCGACGCCGTGCTTGATCCGGCCGTAGGCGGCCAGGCGCTCGAACCACAGCCGCAGCGCCTCGGCGGGCGCGTGCTCGGCAAGCAGGGACGGCGCCGCGTCGATCAACTCCTCGACGTCGTGCCGGTAGACGGCCAGCAGGAGCGCTTCCCGGCTCGGGAAGTGGCGGTACAGCGTGCCCTGGCCGACGCCGGCCGCTTTCGCGATGGACTGCAGCGAGGCGGCGCTCGACGCCTTGAGCGCCACGCGCGCGACCTCGAGGATCCGCTCGCGGTTCTGTTCGGCGTCGGCTCGCATCGGGGTCACGTCGTCAGCGTAGCCAACCGGACAGCTGTCCGGGGGTTGACCGCGGCGAAGTCGTCACCCAGGATGTGTACGTCAGTCGCGCAAACGTACGCCAGACGAACAGACGGAGACGATGATGTCGACGCGATCAGTCCTGCGCAGTGCCTTCACCACCAAGCTCTACGTCACCGTGCTGGTCGCGATCGTGCTCGGGGCGGTGCTCGGCTTCGCCGCACCCGGCGTCGGTGCCGCGCTCCAGCCGGTCGGGACCGGGTTCATCGCGCTCATCCAGATGCTGATCGCGCCGGTGGTCTTCTGCACCATCGTCACCGGCATCGCGTCGGCGGGCGAGCTGGCCAGCGTCGGCCGGGTCGGAGTCAAGGCGCTGGTCTACTTCGAGGTGCTGACCACGATCGCGCTGCTCATCGGGCTGGTCGTGATGGACCTGCTGCGCCCTGGCGCCGGCATCCACGCCGACCCGGCGTCGCTCAAGCTCTCCGGCAGCGCCCAGCAGTACGTGCAGACCGGGGAAAACCAGCACTGGTACGACTTCCTGGTCAACATCATCCCCAAGACCGTGGTCAGCGCGTTCACCGAGGGCAACGTCCTGCAGGTGCTGCTGATCTCGATCCTGTTCGCGATCGCGCTGAAGGCCCTCGGCGAACGCGGCGCGCCGCTGCTGCGCGGGATCGAGCGCGTCGGCGAGGCGACGTTCGGCATCGTGCGGCTGGTCATGTACCTGGCCCCGCTCGGCGCGTTCGGCGCGATGGCCTACACCACCGGCAAGTTCGGCGTCGCCACCCTGGCCAGCCTCGGCGGGGTCGTGCTGCTGTTCTGGGTCGTCGGGATCCTGTTCTGCCTGCTGGTGTTCGGCGCGGTCGCCCGGCTGTGCGGGATCCGCGTCCTGAAGCTGTACCGGCACTTCAAGGACGAGCTGCTGATCACCCTCGGCACCGCGAACTACGAGGTCGTGATGCCGCAGCTGATGAAGAAGCTCGAGAACCTGGGCTGTCCGAAGCGGATCGTCGGGCTGGTCGTGCCGTCGGGGTACGCCTTCAACGGCGACGGTGTCTGCCTCTACCTCGGCTTCGCCTCGCTCTACATCGCCCAGGCCTTCGACGTGAACCTCTCGCTGTGGCAGCAGATCGCGCTGCTCGCGGTCTTCATGATCACGTCGAAGGGCAGCGCCGGAGTAGCGGGGGCCGGGTTCGTCATCCTCGCCGCGACGCTCTCGACCACCGGGGTCGTCCCGGTCGCGGGCATCATGCTCATCCTCGGCGTCGACCGGTTCCTCTCCACCATGCGCGGCATCGTCAGCCTGTGCGGGCAGCTGCTCGGCAGCATCGTCGTGAGCCGCTGGGAAGGCGTGCTCGACCTCGCGCGGGCCCGCACGGTGCTCGACGGCAAGACCCCGGAACCCACCGAACCCGCGACCACCGTCGCGGTCTGAGAAGGGAGACACCTTGGCCAGGCTCGGCTACAGCCACGAAGGCGGCGAGGTCGCCGACCGCATCCGGCAGCGGCGCGGCGGGCGGCTCACCCCGCTGGACGGCATGCTGCTGCACAGCCCGGCGCTCGCCGACGGCTGGAACAGCCTGCTCGGCGCGGTCCGCGGCGCCTCGACCCTGCCCGCGGACGTCCGTGAGCTCGCCGTCCTGCGCGTCGCCGAGCTCAACGGCGCGGCCTACGAGTGGACGGCGCACGAGCCCGTCGCCCGGGAAGCCGGGATGACCGACGAGCAGCTCGCCGCGCTGCGGGGCGGCGATCCGTCCGCTTTGGACGACCGGCAGCGCGCCGCGCTCGCCTACACCGACGCGATGACCGAGAAGATCGCCGTCGACCAGCCGGTGTTCGAGGCCCTGCAAGCACACTTCGACGAGCAGCAGATCGTCGAGCTGAGCGTGACGGTCGCCGCGTACAACATGGTTTCGCGGTTCCTCGTGGCGCTGGAGGTGGGGCGGGAATGACCGGCCGGCTCGCGGGGAAGGTCGCGATGGTCACCGGCGCGGGCAGCGTCGGGCCCGGCTGGGGCAACGGCCGGGCCGCCGCGGTGCTGTTCGCGCGGGAAGGTGCGAAGGTGTTCGCTGTGGACCTGAAGCCGGACGCGCTCACCGAGACCGTCTCACTGATCACTTCGGACGGTGGGACCGTCCACACGCACACCTGCGACGTCACCGACAGCGCGTCGGTCGCGGGCGCGGTCGCGGCGTGCCGGGAGACGTTCGGCCGCGTGGACGTCCTGGTGAACAACGTCGGCGGCTCGCGTCCCGGCGGCCCGGCCGAACTGTCCGAAGAGGACTGGACGGCCCAGCTGGACTACAACCTCACCAGCGTCTACCTCACCTGCCGGCACGTCATCCCGGTGATGCGCGAGCAGGGCGGCGGGTCCATCGTGAACACCGCGTCGACGTCCGGGATCCGCTGGACCGGCTCGGCCCAGGTCGGGTACGCGTCGGCGAAGGCCGGCGTCATCCAGCTGTCGCGGGTGCTCGCGGTGCAGCACGCGCCCGACGGGATCCGCGCGAACACCGTCGTCCCCGGGCAGCTGCACACGCCGATGGTCGAGGCCCGGCTGGCGAACCAACGCGAAGGCGGTGACGTCGAGACGCTGCTGGAGCGGCGGCAGGCCCGGATCCCGCTCGGGTTCATGGGCGACGGGCGAGACACCGCTTACGCCGCGCTGTTCCTGGCTTCCGACGAAGCCCGGTTCGTCACCGGGACCGAGATCGTCGTCGACGGCGGCATGACGGCGAGGTGCGACTGATGATCCTTCCCCCGGGCAGCTGCGACGCGCACTGCCACATCTTCGGGCCTACGGACGTCTTCCCCTACGCTCCCGATCGGACGTTCACCCCGCCGGAAGCGCCGAAGGAGGATCTCCAGCGATTGCACCGGCGTTTCGGGTTCGAGCGCGCGGTGATCGTCCAGTCGGCGTGTCACGGCACGGACCACTCGGCGATGCTGGACGCCCTCGCCTCTGGTGACTACCGCGGTGTCGCGCTCGTGACGCCGGAGACGCCCGACGCCGAGATCGCCCGGCTGCACGAAGCCGGGGTCCGCGGCGCGCGGCTGCACTTCCTGCCGCACCTGGGCCCGGCACCCTCGGCCGAGACGATCCGGGCGATCGTCGCCAAGATCGCGCCGTACGACTGGCACATCGCCCTGCACGTGGCCGGCACCGGCATCGCCGACCACGGCGAGATGGTGCGCGGGCTCGGGCTGACCGTCGTGGTCGACCACATGGCCCGGGTGGACCTCCGATCCGGGCTCGACAGCTCCTCGGTGACGGCGTTGCGGCGGTTGCTCGACACCGGGAGCGTCTGGGTCAAGCTCAGTGGCGCGGACCGGATCGCGACCGCGCCGCCGTCGCTGGCGGATTCTCTCGCGCTCATGCGGTTGCTCGTGGCCCACGCGCCCGAGCGCGTCCTGTGGGGCACGGACTTCCCGCACCCGAACACCCACGGGTTCGATCCCGACGACGCCGACCTGGTGCACGTTCTTGCGTCCTTTTCGGACGAAGACCGACGGCGGCTGCTCGTCGAAAACCCCGTCCGCTGCTTCGGGTTCGCCTAATGCAGGCCCGCGATGTCCTTGGTGATCGCGTCGGCCGTCTCGAGCAGCCGGGGCACGAACTCCTCGCGCAGCTTCTCGACCGAGACACGGGCGGCGTTGGCGGAGACGTTGAGCGCGGCGATCACCCCGCCGCCGGCGTTGCGGACCGGCGCGGCGGCCGACCGGACGCCTTCCTCGCGCTCGCCGTCCACCAGCGCGTACCCCTGCTCGGCGACCCGGGCCAGCTCGGCCTCCAGCTCCGCGCGGCCGGTGATCGTGTGGTCCGTCAGCCGTTTCAGCTCGGTACGGTCCAAATAGGACTCCAGCTCGGCCGCCGGCAGGGCGGCGAGCAGCACGCGGCCCATCGACGTCGGGTAGGCGGGCAGCCGCGAGCCGACGTTGAAGGTGATGGTCATCATCCGCGACGCGGGGACGCGGGCGACGTAGACGATCTCGCCGCCGTCGAGGGTGGCGAGCGAGCTGGACTCGCGGACCTCGTCCGACAGCGCGCGCATGTGCGACTGGGCGTGTTCCCAGAACGGCAGCGCGGCCAGGTAGCCGTAGCCGAGCCGCAGGACGCGGGGGGTGAGCTGGAAGCGGCGGCCGTCGGTCTCGGCGAACCCGAGCCGTTCGAAGGTCAGCAGCAGCCGGCGCGCGGTGGCGCGGGTCAGGCCGGTGGCCGCGGCCGCCTCGCTGACGCTCATCGCCGGCGCCTCGCCGGAGAAGCTCTGCAGCAGCCGCAGCGCCTTCTCCACCGAATCGATGACGTCCGGATCTTCGCGCGACACTGCCCCTCCTCGATTTCCTGGGACACTACCCGATGAACGAAGGACTACTGTTCGTGTTCGCCGAGCCGGGCGACGTGCCGGAGGCGGAGTTCCACGACTGGTACGACCACGAGCACGCCCCGGCCCGCCTGCGCGTCCCCGGCATCCGCACCGGCCACCGCTACCGGGCCCTCGACGGCGCGGTGCCGACGTGGCTGGCCTGGTACGAGCTGGACACGGACGCGCTGCAAAGCCCCGCCTACGAGGTGGCGCGCCGCCGCAGCCCGCGCGAACAGGACGTCGTCCGACGGCTGGCGACGCTGGACCGGCGGGTCTACTCGCTGCTCGACGACGCCGGGCCGGCCGGTCCCGCCGCGCCGGTCGTGGTGTGCGTCGCGCTGTCGACGACCGACGAAGCCGGCCTCGACGCGTGGTACCGCGAGGAGCACGTGCCGCTGCTGCATCGGCTGCCGGGCTGGTACCGCACCCGCCGCTACCGGCTGCTCGAAGGCGACGGCCCGGCGCTGCTGGCGTTCCACGAGATCTCGGACGTGAGGTTGTTCGACGCGCCGGAGTACCGGGAGGCGACCGGCACGCCCGCGCGTTCGGCGGTGATGGCGAACGTGACGCGGCGCGAGCGGCGGGTGTTCGGCCACCACCGCACGATCACTCCGGTCATTCCGGAGTGAGGAACTCCAGCCGGTTGCCCAGGCAGTCGTGGGTGTAGAAGCGGCGGTGGCCCGGGAAGCCGTCGTCCCACTCGACGCCGTACTCCCGCAGCCGGTCGGCCAGCGCGTCGAGGTCGTCGGCGAGGATGCCCGGGTGGGCCTTGCGCGCGGGCCGGAAGTCCGGCTCGACGCCGAGGTGGAGCTCGAGGCCGCCGGCCCGCAGCCAGAGCCCGCCGCGCCCGGCGAGCGCGGGCGGCTTCGGGATCTCGGTCATCCCGAGGACGCCGACGTAGAAGGCGCGGCAGCGCTCCTCGCTGCCCGGCTCGATGGCCAGCTGGACGTGGTGCAGGCCGAAGGTCATGCGCCCAGCGTGCCACGCCGGGGCGATGGTCATCTCGCGCGTTGACCTCGGGATCGATGTCCCGCGCGCGGATTTCCCGGATATAACGGGGAATTCGCCCGGCCCCGATCGGTCCGGGTGGAAAACGGGTAGTACCCCGCCGGACGGAGGGGAACCTTGATCACCGCAGTGGATGCCCCGGAGCGGTTGCTGGCCGCGGCGCGGCCGCTCGTCGTGCGGTACTGCCGCGCCCGCCTCGACCCGGGAATGGCCGACGACGTCGCGCAGGACGTCTGCATCGCGGTGCTCCGGGCGCTGCCCCGGTGGTCGCCGGAGCGGTCGTTCCCCGCGTTCGTGTGCGGCATCGCGCGGCAGCACGTCACGGCCGCGCGCAAGGCCGCCGCGCGGCACCTGGCCGAGCCGGTCGCCGAGATCCCGGAGGAGGCCGACCCCTCGATGGACCCCGAGCACCACGCGCTGCAGCGCGAACTGGGCGAACGCATGGGCAAGCTGCTGCGGGTCCTGCCGGAGAAGCAGCGGGAGATCGTGGTGCTGCGCGTGGTCGCCGGCCTGTCGGCGGACGAAACGGCCGAGGTGGTCGGGTCGACGGCGGGCGCGGTCCGCGTCGCCCAGCACCGGGCGCTCGGCCAGCTGAGGAAGGCCGTCGAGGGCTGAGCCGGCGCTACGCTGGCGGAGTGAGCGACAGCGAGAACTTCGAAGGACGCGACGTCGGGTCCGGGATCTCCGTCATCCGCGAAAGCAGCGACGTCGTCGGGTCCGGACCGCGGCTGCACCGGCACCCGTACGCGGAGACGTTCGTCATCATCCGGGGACGGGCCCGGTTCACCATCGGCGACGAGGAGCGCGACGGCGGCGCCGGGGACGTGCTGGTCGTCCCGGCCGGCACCGCGCACAAGTTCGCCGTGCTCGGCCCCGGGGTCTACGAGGCCGTGCACATCCACGAGAGCGACCACTTCATCACCGAATGGCTGGAGTGACGCTCAGAGCCCGCCGTCGGGGATCATGCCGCGCAGCTTCGTCAGGGCGCGGTACTGGGTGATGCGGACGTTGCCGGCGGAGATGCCCAGCGCTTCCGCCGTCTCGTTCGCCGACAGGCCGACGACGATCCGCAGCGACAGGATCTCCTGGTGCAGCGGCGGCAGCGACGCCATCAGCCGGCCCAGCCGGGCGCCGAGGTCCATGTCGAGCACGTGGCTCTCCGGCTCGTTGCCGCCCAGCGGCCGGTCCGGCAGCTCCGGCACCGGCTTCGACCGGTCGCGCGCCACCGAGCGGAACGCGTCGGCGACCTTGTTCGCCGCGATGGCCCGCACGAGGTAGAGGAACGAACCGCCGCGGTCCTGGTAGCCGGGCAGCACCTTCAGCACCGCCAGGCAGACCTCCTGCGCGACGTCGTCGGCCGAGAGGTACGACAGGTCGCGCCCGCCGATCCGGGCGCGACAGTAGCGCACGACCGTCGGCTTGATGAGCCGCAGCAGCGTCTGCACGGCGTCCGGGTCGCCGGCGCGCGCCGCCGCCACGAACGGGTCGAGCTGTTCCTTCGTCAGCTTCCCGTCCGGCCGCGGCAGCTCGTCGAGCACGACGTAGCCTTCGACCGCCGTCTCCGCCATCATGGTGTCCACGGGTTTCCCTCCTCGCATCGTCCACCGGACCGCTCTCGGGTAACCCGTCGCCCACAAAAGACCACACTGGTCCTGGGACGATTCTCCTGTTCGCATCCCACGATTCCCGGTCCGACAACCGGAGTAATCGAGCCGCTGACCAGCAACGTTGCAGCGGTGTGGTTCTTGTCAAGATATTGTCCGTTAATCAGAAACGGCCCAGTGGTGTTACCCGGCGGTCACCCCCGGCACACGGGTCAAATAGTGGACAGATCCTGCCGATCCGGGGTGTCCGGTAGCGAATTCGCGCTCCGTTCCGATCCTTGGCGCGTGACTCGACCCGACCGTCAGGAACCGAAGCCATGATCACCCATTGAACGCCACCGGGACCCCCGCGACGGCCGCCGCCCGGTTCGACGTGTTCCTGTGTTCCGCGGCGGCCGATCAGGTGGAGAAAGCACTGCGCGCCGACGGGCTGAGCGTTTTCCGCGGTAATCCGTTCGACGATTTCGACATGAGCACGGGTGCGCGCGTTCTGCTCACCGATCTTCCGCCGGGGTTGAGCACGGACCGGGTGCTGACGATGATTCCGGGAGAACCGCTCGCGGACCTCGTCCGGCGGGTTCGTTCCGCGGTCGAGTCGGGTCCCGGGCGTTCGCTGCTGGGAACCGTCCACCGCGAACTCGTCGCGCGCGGGGCGGTGCTGCTCCGCGGCCCGGCGGGAATCGGGAAGACGACGCTCGCCGAGCAGTACGCGGGCCTGGTCGGCGGCTTCGGGGGCCGGGTGCTGCGAACGGGCCCGTTCGGCCACCTCGACCCGGACGACTTCCTCCCGCAGTTCCACCTGGCCCTCGCAACGGCGGCGGGCACGTCGGGGCTCGGTTTCGACCGGTTGTGTGCACGGCTCGGCGGTACGGGTGTGCCGGTGCTGGTCGTGGTCGACGACGTCCCGGCGGGGCTGCCACCGGGAGTGCTCGATCGGGTGGTGCTGGAGTCGGACCGGGTGCGCACGTTGCTGACGAGCCGGTGCGTCCGCTGGGAGGGGGCGGCGGTGGATGTGCCGGGCTTGCCGATCGAGGAGGGTTTGCGGCTGCTCGGGTCACGGGACGCGGGATTTGTCGCTCGCTGTGATGGTCATCCGATGACGCTGCGGGCTGCGGCGTTCGTGGTGCGGTCTGGGGCGTCGTTGGGGGCTCTGCCGGACACTGCGCCCCATGCGATCCGGGAGGTATTGGCGTTTTTGAGTGGACCGGCGTGTGAGTTGCTTCGGTTGGGAGGGGTGCTGGCTCCGGCGCCGATCCCGCCGGAGGTGGCTGCGTTCGGGGCCGCGGCGAAGGAGCTGGTCGCGCGGGGGTTCGCGACTTGGGCGGAGGGGAACCTGCGGCTCCAGGCCCTCGCGGTGGAGGTGGCCTGCGGCGAGTTCGGGGCGGCGGAGGCGGAGCGGGCGGCGGAGGCGGTGCTCGACGGCTTGGCCGACTGTGGCGAGTTCGAAGCACCCGGCGGTTTGCCCGGCGGCGGCGAGTTCGGAGAGCCAGCCGCGACCCGCAACGCCGCACCCGGCGGCGAGTCCGGAGACCCGGCTGCAGAAGCGGCGCGCAAGGACTTGGCCGGCGGCAAGCTCGAAGCGCCCGCCGGGAAAGCCGCACGCAGCCGCTCGGCCGATGGCAGCGAGTTCGGAACACCTGCCGCAGAAGCCGCAAGCAGCCGCTTGGCCGGCGGCAGCGAGTTCGGAACACCTGGCGGCCAAGCCGACGGCCGCGAGCTCGAAGCACCCGCCGCGACCCGCGAAGCCGTGCCCAGCGGCGGCGAGCTCGAAGCGCCCGGCGGTTTGCCCGGCGGCGGCGAGTTCGGAGAGCCAGCCGCGACCCGCAACGCCGCACCCGGCGGCGAGTTCGAAGCGCCCGCCGCGGAAGCAGCGAGCAGCGGCCTGGCCAGCGGCGACGACCCGTCCCTCGATCCCGTCCCCGGCGAGCGCCGCTACCTTCTGCTTCAGCACGCCCGTGCCCTCGCTGACCACTGCCCCACACACCGGGTCGCCCTCCTACGCCCCCTCGCGGCCGCGCACGAAGCTCACGGCGACCCCATCACCGCCGGTGAGATCCATGCCGCCATCCTCTCGACCGGCGAAGCGACCTCCGCCGACTTCGCCGCCGCGGCGCGGGTCGAACTCGCCTGTGGACTCGACGCCGAAGCCCTCGGGCACGCGCGCCAAGCGCTAGGTCACCACGACGCCGCCCTCATCGCCGCCCAAGCCCTCGACGGACAAGGCCACTACGCCGAAGCCGACCAAACCTTCTGGGACGCCCACCTCCCCACCACCAACACCGAGCGATACCGCGCCGCACGAGCCCGCCGGCTCCGTGGCCACCCCCAGGACGCCGTCGCCCTCCTCGAACCCGCGCTCACCGACCCCGGCCCGATCCGCGACGCACTGACCCTCGAGTACGCCCGCAACCTCTTCCAAGCCGGTCATCCCGAGCGAGCACGAGACGTCGCGGCCGGAACAACAGGCCCGGACGCCGACCTGATCCGAGCCGACGCCGACCTGCTCGACCACGACCCGACCGACCTCGAGACGGCCTACACCGAGCGATACGGCATCGAAAGCCCCCTGACGCTGACCGCGTCGGTCCACGTCGGCCGGGCCTTGCTCGGCCAACCCCGGCAAGCGCTCGAAAAACTGGCCGAGACCGAACAAGTCATCCGCCGGGTACTGGGCGATGAACACCGGCTGCACCACCGGGTCCGCCACGCCATGGGCCTCGCCCACGCCCGGCTCCGCGAGTTCGACCGCCAAGCCGATCTGCTCGAAACCATTCGGAAACCGCAGATCCGCCTCCTCGGCCGGACCCACCCGGAAACCCTCGAGACCCGGCTCGACCTCGGGCTCGCGCTCGCCCTCAGCGGCCGCGGCCCGCTCGGCCGCGCCACGAAACTCGTCGACGACGCCGCCCGGGACGCCGAGACCGGCGCCAGTCCCGGGCTCTCCGCCAAAGCGCGGGCCGCCAAGCAGGTCGTGCGGCTGCCCGAACCGTTCGTCTCCGCGCTTCACGCCCTCGAGCGGGTCGTCTGGCCGTGAGCGCCGGCCGGCTGCCAGCGGATCCCGTACGCGAAACCCGGCGCCAGGTGCCGGAACCGGACGTGCACCTCGCCCGCGTCGTCGGTCTCCAGCACCGCGCCGCGCGGTGAACGCGTGTCGTTCTGGAACGCCTTCTCCAGCCGGACGATCCGGTCCGGCACCCGGTCGCCGAACCGGACGTGCAGGTCGAACAGATCGCACGGGTGCCGCGGCACGCAGATGTAATGCGGCTCCCGCATGTTCGCCCGGATTCGCAGTCCGACGTCGTGGCGCTCACCCCGCCGCAACGGCTCCGGTAACCGCAAGGACAGCCCCACCCGGTCGCTCGACTCCATCGCCCGGCCGGCGAGCACTCCGCCGTGGAACACATCGACCACCAGATCGGACGCACGCACCGAATGACCGGATTCGCCGGCCGCGGTGAGCGTCAGTGCCAGGTCGAGCTCGGCGATTTCGTCCGCGTCGGCGACCACGCGACGGAATTCGAACGCCTCGGCCACCGGCTGGTCGAGTGCGAGCGTGACGCGCAGTTCTTCGGTGTGCCAACTCCGGCTCGGATAGCGCGGCCGGAGTTCCGGCGCACCGGCCGCCACGGCCATTGCCGCGACCTGCTCGATTCCTTCGTCGATGCGCCGCCGGACCGTCCGGTCGTCGCGGTCGAGCGTGATCGCCGCCCAGTGGACCCGTTCCTGGTAGAACGGCTTCCGCGCCCGTTCGTCCAGTGCGAACGCGGCCCGCAGCGCGATCTTCAGATCGTCCGGCAACGACTCGACGAGTGGGCGCAATCGGTCCGTGAGTTTACGCCTCATCTCCACGGAGTCGTCATCTTCCAAAATGCCACATGTGGCGCGCAAAGCGGGTCCGACGCGATCCGCGAGCTGCGCGGTGAAAATTCCCCTCCCTTTGCGCAGGACCTTCAGCTCGCCGACCACGTCCGCCGCACTGAGGTCCACTGTTCCTCCCTCGCCGTTCCCGCACGGGCATCAATATTCGTCAGCCCCGACGCCGATGTCCAGTCGATCATGGCGCGGAAAACGGATCGTTATCCGCCGCATTCTTGACGGGCCTCGCCGATTTCGCGCGGGAAATCACCGGAACGCGAGCCGGCACTCGCGCCCACCAAAGACCGACCCGGCTCGCAGTCGTGTCGAAAGTGTCGAAACGACGCACGAACGGCCTGAGCCGCTAGGCGGCCACGATGCGCGCGAGCACGGACGGGACGGCCCGTTCGAGCCCGGCCGCGGCATCGGCCTCGCCGGCCAGGTGCCGGAGCAGGGCCTGCTGGAACAAGCCGTCGAGCATTGCGTACGCGACGGCCTGCGGCACCACCGCCGGCGCGGACGCCAGCTCGGCGTAGCGCGCGACGACGTGGTGGATCATCTCCTCGCGGCGCCGGTCGATCTCGAGCACGTCGGTGCGGAAGGACTCCTCGAACAGGCTCTGGTTGCGCAGGTCGTACCAGAGCCGGTGCATCTTGGCGTCCGCGCGCAGCGTCGCGGCCATCGCCGCCGCGAAGTCGCGTTCCAGGTCCGGCGCCGTCCGCGCGCGGGCGACGAGCTCGTCGTACCGGGTGACGCAGACTTCCTCGAACTGCCGCACGCAGTGGGTCAGCAGGTCGACCTTGTCGGCGAAGTAGTAGTGCAGGACGCCGTGCGAGAACTCCGAGTTCTGCGCGATCTCCCGCAGGCTGGTGCGCGCGTAGCCGAGCTCGGCCAGCGTCCGCAGCGCCGACGCCGCGAGCTCGGCCCGCCGGTCGGCGAACTTGTCCACCTGGCGGCGCGAGATCCGGTCCCGGGTCCGTTCCTTCGCCTCAGTCACGTGCACCGTCCGTCACTTCGTGGTTGCCGGGTCCAGTCTATGACCAGCTTTTCCTTGACGAGTGTCCAAGAGACTCTTGACGACTGTCCAGGCCTTGACGATGCTGGGCGCCGACCCGCTCGAGGAGGAGGAGTTCATGGGGCGGCACGACCTGTCCGGGCGCGCGGCGCTGGTCACCGGCGACAGCCCCGAGCTCGCCGCGGCGCTGGCCGCCGCCGGGGCCGCCGTGGTGGTCGCCGGCACCCGGGAGGACCTCGGCCGCGAGAGCGGCGCCGCGTTCGTCCGGCTCGACGTCACCGACGACGCGAGCTGGGAGCGGGCGGTCACCGAGACGATCGCCCGGCTGGGCGGCCTGGACATCGTGGTCAACAACGCCGAAGTCGAGCTTCCCGGCCCGCTCGCCGACCTGGACCCGGCCGGCCTGCGGCGGATGCTCGACGTCAACGTCCTCGGCACCGCGCTCGGCATCAAGCACGCCTTCCGCGTGATGCGCCCGGGCGGCGCGGCCGGGAAGGGCGGCGCGGTCGTCAACATCGCGTCGGTCGCCGCGACCACCGCCGTCCCCGGCACCGCCGCCTATTCCGCGTCGAAGTCCGCGGTCGACCGGCTGACCCGGGTGGCCGCGGCGGAGGCCGGGAAGTTCGGCTACGACGTGCGCGTCAACTGCGTCTACCCCGACGCCGGCCGGCTCGGTGAGGGCACCGGCCTGGCCGACGCTGTCGTGTTCCTCGCTTCCGACGCCGCCCAGTTCGTCACCGGGGCAGGCCTGCCGGTCGACGGCGGGCCGCCGGCCGCCACGGCCGGAGCTTCTCCGGGTTCCGCACCGCCCAGATCCGCCTGATCACCCGGTCTGCGACGTCGAACGCGAGCACCGTCTCGACCACGCCGTCGCGCGAGGCCACCAGCCCGGGCCGGCCGTTCACCAGCCGCTCCGACAGCGTCATCGCCGGCACTCGTTCGGTGATCTGCACGGTGTAGCGCGCCACCCGCTGCGCGCCCGCGACCGGGTGCGCCACCGTGCTGGCGAGCCCACCCCCGTCGGCGACCGCGACGACCGACGGGTCCAGCAGCCCGACCAGGCCCGCGATGTCCTTGGCCTCCCAGGCTTCCTTGAACGCCCGGACGACGGAAGCACTCCGTGCGGGCGAAGGCGCCGGAGCGGGACGAAGACGGCGACGGGCCGACGACGCGAGCTGGCGACACGCGGCCGGCGTACGCCCCACGATCGAAGCCACCTCCGCGAACGGGTAGCCGAAGACGTCGTGCAGGACGAACGCCACCCGCTCCGCCGGGGTCATCGCCTCGCACACGACCAGGAACGCCATCGTGATCGACTCGTCGAGCAGCGCCAGCTCGGCCGGGTCGGTGAGGCTGTCCGACGGCACCGGCTCCGGGATCCACTCGCCGGTGTACCGCTCCCGGCGGACCCGCGCCGAGCCCAGGACGTCCAGGCAGATCCGGCTCGCGACCGTCGTCAGCCACGCGCCCGGCCGGTCGATCGCGTCCCGCTGCCGCCCGGACAGGGCGTACCACCGGCCGTACGCCTCCTGGACGACGTCCTCGGCGTCGCTCAGCGATCCCAAAAGCCGGTAGGCGATCCCGATCAGCCGCGGCCGCTCGGTCATCACGTCGTTCTCGCTCACACGCCCCTGACGAATCCCGGCGGCGATCTGTGACAGGCGTACGCGCTCCGGCGTAGCCGCAAGTGCCGTACGTCGGCGGACGACCGCGGCGTCCCCGGTCACCACCATGGAGCCATCCCAGAAGGAGGAGCCATGACTCTCAAGCCCCGGGCCCGGAAGTGGTACCTGGTGGCCCACATCGTCTCGGCGGGTCTGTGGATCGGGATGGACGCCGTGCTCGGCATCCTGGTCTGCACGGCGCTGATCTCGGGCGACGCCGCCGTCGTCGAGACCAGCCTGCGGGCGCTCGACCTCTTCGCCGTCTGGCCGATGCTGATCGCCGCGCTGCTCACGCTCGCCAGCGGGGCCGTGCTCGGGCTCGGGAGCAAGTACGGCCTCGTCCGGTACTGGTGGGTCGCGGCGAAGCTGACCGTCAACGTCGTCATGGCGCTGCTGATCCTGTTCGCGCTGCGGCCCGGGATCGCCGAGGCCGTCGAGCACCCCGAAGGCCTGCTCTACCCCGTCGTCGTCGCTCCGACGCTCTTGCTGTTCGCCAGCGTGCTCTCGGTCTTCAAGCCGTGGGGCCGCGTCCGGAAGGAATCCCATGACCCTGCCCGTTCGAACGACCGCACTGACCAAGCGCTACGGACCGGCCGCCGCGGTCGAGGACCTGAACCTGTCGGTGCGCGCCGGTGAGGTGTACGGCTTCCTCGGCCCGAACGGCGCCGGGAAGACGACCACGCTGCGGATGCTGCTCGGCCTGATCCGGCCGACCTCCGGCCGCGTCCGGGTGCTCGGCGCCGAACCGGGGCCCGGCAGCCTCGCCCGCGTCGGCGCGCTGATCGAAGGCCCGGCCTTCTACCCGTACCTGTCCGGCCGGGCCAACCTGCGGGTCCTCGCCGACCACGCCGGGGTGCGGCGCACGCGCGTCGACGCCGTGCTCGACGTCGTCAGCCTCGCCGACCGCGCGAAGGACAAGTACTCGACGTACTCGCTCGGCATGAAGCAGCGGCTCGGCCTGGCCGCGGCGCTGCTGAAGGAGCCCGAGCTGGTCGTGCTGGACGAGCCGACCAACGGCCTCGACCCGGCCGGCATGGCCGACATGCGGGTCACCCTCCGCAAGCTCGCCGCCGACGGCTGCACCGTGCTGCTGTCCAGCCACCTGCTGGCCGAGGTCGAGCAGATCTGCGACCGCGTCGGCGTGCTCGACCACGGCCGGCTCGTCAGCGAAACCACCGTCGAGGACCTGCGGGCGGGCGGCGCGCTGCGCGTCGTCGCGGAGCCGCTCGAGCGGGCCCGTGACCACTTGAGCCGGCTCTACGGCGGCGTCCGCGTCGAAGGGAAGGCCCTCGAATTGGACGTCGACCCCGGTGCGGCCGGGCGGGTCAACGCCGAGCTGGTCGGCGCCGGGATCACCGTCACCGAGCTGCGCTGGCACGAACCCGACCTCGAACAGACCTTCCTCGCCCTGACCGGAGGTACCGACCATGCTGCGTGACATCCGCGCCGAGCTGACCAAGCAGGCCCGCCGCCCGGCGAGCTGGCTGCTGCTCGCCGTCGCCGTCGTGCTGTCGCTGACCTTCGGCTACGCCGTCCCGTACGCGGGGTTGAGCGGCGCCGCCGGTCCCCCGGGCTCCGGCCGCGGGCTCGACGGGATGCTGCCCGGCGCGTTCATCGGCAGTGCGCTGGGCGGCCTGCCGATCTTCGTCGGCGCCCTCGCGCTGATCTTCGGCGTGCTGGTCGCGGGCAGCGAATACGGCTACGGCACCTGGAAGACCGTGCTGGTGCAGCACCCGTCGCGCGTCGCCGTCTTCACCGCGAAGCTGGTCACCGTCGTGATCGGAGCGCTGGCCGTGGTGCTCGCGCTGTTCGCGGCGACCGCCGGGGCGAGCGTGCTCGTCGCGTCGCTGAAGGACCGGCCGCCGGTCTGGCCCGCGGTGTCCGACGTCCTGCTCGGCCTCGGCGCCGGCTGGCTCGTCACGACGATGTGGGGCGCGCTCGGCGTGGTCCTCGCGATCGGGCTGCGGTCGGTCGCGCTGCCGATCGGGCTCGGCCTGGTGTGGCTGCTGGCCGTGCAGAACCTCCTCGCGTCGATCGCCGCGCCGCTGCTGGACTGGGTCGCGCAGCTGCAGAAGGCCCTGCCGGGGCCGAACGCGGGCGCGCTCGCGGCGGCGTTCGGGGCCAGCGCGCCGGGTGTCGATCCGATTGTCGGGTCCGCGCAGGCCACCGCCGTGCTGGCCGCGTACGTGGTCGCCTTCGGCGTGCTCGGCGCCTGGCTGCTGCACCGCCGCGACATCGCCTGATGAGGGGGTACCGGCCACCGGTGCGGTGAGCCGGGGCACGCGTCCGTCCGGTGTAGTGTTTGCCGGTCCGACCGGCGGGTGACCCACGTGAGGTGCCATGACAGTGCGGCGGTACCCAGTCGCGGTCCTGCTCGTCGTCGTCACGGTGGCACTGGTCGTGGTGAACGGCTTCGCGTTCTGGGGCGACACCTTCGCCCTCTGGATCGACGACGCCATGCAGCTGAGCGCCGGCGTCGGCGCGGTCGTCTGCGGCGTCCTGCTCGCGCGCCGCGTCCGCGGGCACCAGCGCTGGTGGCGCGTGCTCGTCGCGATCGGCATGGCCGGCTGGTCGCTCGGCCAGTGCGTCTGGTCGTGGTACCAGCTGATCGACGGGCGCGGGCTGCCGTCGCCGTCGCTGGCCGACGTCGGCTACCTCAGCTTCCCGGTGTTCGCGCTCGCCGCCCTGTTCGTCCTGGCCCGCGCGCGGATCCGGCCGGACCGCGAACGCTTCGAGCCCGCGCAGTGGACGGCGCACTTCGGCGTCGCGGTGGTGCTCGACGGCCTGATCGTCACCGGCTCGCTGTTCATCCTCACCTGGACCGCGGCGCTCGGGCAGCTGGTCCGGGCCACCGCGCCGGACAAGCTGACCTGGGCCGTCGCGATCTCCTACCCGCTGTCGGACCTGGTGATCGTGGTCGTCGCCGTGCTGCTGGTCGTGTTCGACCGGGTGGACCGGCCCTACCGCAAGAACCTGCTGCTGGCCGCCGTCGGGATCGTCGCGCTCGCCGCGTCCGACAGCGTGTTCGCCTACCTGGTCAGCATCGGCGCGGAGAGCATGAAGCCGTGGTCGGACGGCGGATTCGTGCTCGGGCCGCTGTTCATCGCCTTCGCCCTGCTGGTGACGCCGGGTCAGCGGCGGCACGACGAGGCGGGCCCGGTGGGCGGCGTGGACTGGTGGCAGCTGGCGCTGCCCTACGTCCCGGTCACCGCCGTCGCGCTGCTGATCACCGGGCAGCTGCTGGCCGGCGCCGGCCCGGACGGCGTCGAGGTGGTCGTCGGCGTGCTGGTGGTGTTCCTCGTGCTCGCCCGGCAGCTGCTTTCCTTGCTGGACAACAGGTTGCTGCTGCGCCGGGTCTACGACGGGCAGCAGCAGCTGACCCACCAGGCCTACCACGACCCGCTGACCGGGCTCGCGAACCGGGCGCTGTTCGCCGACCGGCTGGACCGGGCCGTGGAGTCCACCGACCGCACGCTCGTGCTGATCTTCGTCGACCTGGACGACTTCAAGGAGGTCAACGACCGGTTCGGGCACGCCGGCGGCGACGTCCTGCTGCACGCCGTCGCCCAGCGGCTGCTGAGCTGCGTGCGCGCGGGCGACACGGTCGCGCGCCTGGGCGGCGACGAGTTCGCGATCCTGCTGGAGGGCGAGCTGGACGCGCCGCAGGCGGTCGCCGACCGGATCCAGGGCGCGCTGCGGCGGCCGTTCGCGGTGCACGGCACGCTCGTCCCGGTCCGCGCGAGCATGGGCCTGGTGGTGCCGGACCCGGCCGAGCCGCTGGTGACGTCGGACGTGCTGCTCGGCCGCGCGGACACGTCGATGTACGCGGGCAAGCGGTTGGGCAAGGACACGACCGTCGTCTACCGCCCGTCGCAGGACGGGCCGCCGGACTTCCCGTCCGCCTTGCGCCGGGCGAAGGGCGGCATCCCGGACGGCTTCGGGCTGGTGTTCCAGCCGATCGTCCGGCTGGCCGACGAGACCCCGGTGGCCGTGGAGGCGCTGGCCCGCTGGACCACCCGCGACGGCACGGCGGTCTCGCCCGAGACGTTCGTCCGCGCGGCCGAGGGCGCGGGCCTCGGCGCCGAGCTGGACGCGCTGGTGCTGGACCTGGCGTGCCGCGAGATCACGGCGGCCGGGCTGGACCTGACGGTGCACGTCAACGTGTGCGCGAGCCGGCTCGGCGCGGCCGCGCTGGAGCAGAGCGTCGGGTCCGCGCTGGAGCGCTACCGGCTGCCGGCGTCCCGGCTCGTCGTCGAGATCACCGAGACGGTGCCGGTGCCGGACCTGGCGGCGGGGGCGGCCGCGATCCGGCGGCTGCAGGCGCTCGGCGTGCGGGTGGCGTTGGACGACTTCGGCGCGGGGTACAGCTCGCTGACGGTGCTGCACGCGCTGCCGGTCGACCTGATCAAGCTCGACCGGGCGTTGACGACGGGAGTGCAGCCGGAGCGGGACGCGGCGCTGTGCCGGTCGCTGGTCGGGCTGTGCGCGGACCTCGAGCTGGACGTCGTCGCGGAAGGGATCGAGACGGCCGAGCAGGCGTCGCTGGTCATCGCGGCGGGGTGCACCACGGCGCAGGGCTACCTCTACGGCCGCCCCGCGCCGCTTTCGGCACTGCGTCTCTCGGCGATCCCCGCGGGTTAGTCCGCGCGCACCCCGGGTGGGAGGACGCCGAAGATCGTCGCCGTCGAGCCGGCGCCCTTGCGGTTGATCGGGCCGCCCGCGAGCACCCAGGCGCCCGTCGTCGGGAGGGCCTTCAGGTTCGCCAGGATCTCCAGGCTGATCCGGTGCCGCTGGTAGACGAGCTTCGACACCGTGTACGTCTCGTCGGTGCCGACGTCCGGGCTGAACGTGTCGGTGCCGGTTCCGCCTCTACGTCCTAGGCGTCCGGTGTCGATCAGCCACTGGACCGCCGGGATCGAGAAGCCGGGCTGGTGCAGCACGCCGTCGGCGTCGGTGTTCGGGTAGGCCGGGGTGCCCCACTTGGCGTCCCAGCCGGTCCAGAGCACGACGACGGACTCGTCGGGGATCCGGCCGTGGCTCTTCTCCCAGGCCTTGAGGTCGTCGATCGTCACGCCGTAGTCGGGGTTGTGCTTGACCTTCGTTCTCACGTCGATCTTGACCGCGGGCCGGAACAGGTCCGCCGGGTCCATGTCGTCGGCCAGGGGCTGGCCGGTGTTGAAGTGGCCGGGCGCGCCCCAGTGCGTGCCGGTGTGCTCGCCCTCGCGGACGAACTGGAGGTAGTAGCCGTCGTCGGGGATCGTGGCGATGGTTTCCAGCGAGAAGGCCGGGTCGCCGGGGAACACGTTGGTCGTGGCGGGGTCGTTGACGTGCGACAGGTTGACCAGGTTCAGCTGGTCCAGCCGCACCGGCGGCGTCGCGGGCTGGGCGGCCTGGGCCGTCCGGCCGGACACCGCGGCGCCGAACACCCCGGCCAGCCCCGCGGCCAGCACCCTGCGTCTCATCGGCATGGGGATCACCTTTCACCGGAACACCGCCCGGACGGCGGCCTGCTCGGTGATATCACCCGAGCCGCGCGGGGCCAAGGAGTTGCGCGAGGATGGACGCATGGACGACGACATCGAAGACCACGCCGACGAAGGCATCCTCGACCCCGAGGACACTTTGGACGACCGCGACGAGCAGGCGGAGGGTTATTCACCGCCGGAACGCCCGCGGGGCACCGAAGAGTGGGGCACGACCGCGCGCGAGGCCGCCGAAGGCGAGAGCTGGGAAGGCCGGCTGGCCCGCGAAGAACCGGACCTCGCTTCCGGCGACGACGGCGACGGCCTCGGCGACAGCGAAGACTCCGACGGTGAGCTGATCGACGACGAGGTCGGCGACGTCCGCGCGGGCCGTCTGGTGGCCACGGACGAGGGCTTCGGCGCGGACACCGACGAAGAGCTGTACGCGTCCGACGCGGGCATCGACGGCGGCGCGGCGTCGGCGGAGGAAGCGGCCGTCCACGTGATCGACCCGTCGCGGCGCTGGTGACGTGACGGGGCCGGACCCACCCCCACGACGAGTCCGGCCCCGATTTCGCGAGCGGCCTAATCCTTTCCCCCGTCCGGCGCGTGGGGTAGGCGGCAGAGCGGTCATGTCCGGATCCGGCCGGACCCGCCCGCGCTGCCGGAAGGGGACACGGGATGCTCGAAGGGCTGCTGACACCCGGCGCGGGCGCGCTGTACGACACGATGGTGCGCACCGGGCCGCTACCGATGGACGACCCGCGGGCCGAGAGCCCGGAGATGCGGGAGCTGTTCGACCGCGGGTTCGTGCGTCACGACTACCGCGAAGACCCGGTCATCGCGCCGATGGAGCCGGTGCGCGCGGTCGACCACGCCATCCTGGGCGCCCAGCAGCAGCTGCTGGAGCAGCAGCGGCAGATCGTCGCCGCGCGCCAGCAGCTCGACGTGCTGCAGGCGGTGTACCGGGCGGCGAACGGTTCGGGCGGCGACGCGGCGGTCGAGGTGCTGACCGACCCCCGGCGCATCGGCTCGCTGTCGCTGGAGCTGTGCCTGTCCGCGCGCGAGGAGTTCCTGACGTTCACGACGCACCACTTCAAGCGCAAGCCGGACGCGAGCACGGTGATGCGCCTCCCGGACGCGGTGACCGAGCGCGGAGTGGTCCTCCGCAACGTCTACGAGCGCGCGGCACTGGAGTTCGAAGGCGCGAAGGCGGTCGTCGACGCGAGTGTGGCGGCGGGCTGGACCATGCGGGTGGCGCCGGAGCTGCCGATGAAGATGGTGATCGCGGACCGTCATTCGGCACTGGTCCCGCTGGACCCGAGCGGCATGGAGGGCGCGCTGTTCATCCGCAGCCCGACGATCGTGGCATCGCTGCGGATGCTGTTCGAGCTGGTCTGGAGCCAGGCGGTGGCGGTGCAGGGGCCGTCGTCGCAGCCGCGCCACGGTCTGACCCCGACCCAGGCGAAGGTCCTGGACCTGCTGGCGACGGGCATGACGGACGGCGCGATCGCGCGGCACCTGGACGTGAGCGAGCGGACGGTGCGCCGGCACGTGCAGGGGCTGCTGGAGGCACTGCAGGCGGACAACCGAGTGGCGGCGGTCTTCGCGGCGACCCGGCTGGGCTGGCTGGGCTGAGGCCCGGCCTGCGCTGCGCTGCGCCTGAGGCTGGGCTGGGCCGCTGCGGGGGTGAAGGCGGACCTGCACCGGAGCCCTGGCCGGGCCGGCGCCTGAGGCGCTGCAGGCGGACAACCGGGTGGCGGCGGTCTTCGCGGCGACCCGGCTGGGCCGGCTGGGCTGAGGCCCGGCCTGCGCTGCGCCTGAGGCTGGGCTGGCTGGGCTGAGGCCCGGCCGCTACTGCAGCTCCCGGCACTCCGGCGGCCCACCGGTCCAGATCCACACGCAGATCGGCCTCGGCTTGCCGACGGGGCCACCGCCGGCCGCCGCCGAAGCCGCCGGCGCCGTCAGCGCGCCGAACGCCGCCACTCCGACGAGTGCCGCGGCCAGACCGGCCCAGGCTCGCTTGCGCATGTTCGTCCTTCCCCGAGGTGATCTTCCCAGGCCAACGTAGGGCCGGGGCCCTGTGCACCGGCAGGGGCGGGTTCGGCCACTGTCCGCTTCCGGCCACCGTCCGCCCGGGTGCGGGGCGGCTCGGTCCGGGTGAGCGGGCTGGCGGGTCCTAACGACCAGCCCAGCGCCGACCGGGAGACCTCCGGGCGTAGCCGCTCGCGCCAGAGCCCGCCGCCGAGCGGAAACCGGGACACGAGCCAAGTCCCCGGTGCCGCCGGTTCGCCGGAGACGAGCGGGCGACAGCCGCCGCCGGCGGAGCGACCCCCGGCCCGGCCGGAACCGGACGTTGGCCGCCCTCGACCGGTGCGCGCGGGGCGGTGCGCTCCTACCGTCGGGGCATGGGTGAGGACGCGCCCCCGCGCTGGTGGGCCGAGGAAGGTGCGCGGCCCCGGCCGGAGCCCGTGGGCTGGTGGCCCGAAGCCGACACGTTGCACTGGGTCCAAGTCCGCCGCACCGCCGACGACCCGCCCGGCTAGCACCGTGCCCCGGCTAGCACCGTGCCCCGGCTAGCACCGTGCCCCGGCTAGCACCGTGCCCCGGCTAGCGTGCCCGGCAGCAAGCGCCCCATGCCGGGCCCCACGCCGAACGCGACACAACCGAGGTCAAACCGGGTTGTACTCGCGCACCGCGTCGAGGTACTCGGCGATCGCGTCCCGGTTGCGCATCAGGCACTCCGCCCGGCGCTCCATGCGGTCGCGCTCCTGCTCCAGCGTCGCGATCATCTCCGGGGTCGCGTCGGGGAAGTAGATCGCGCGGGGCTTGTCGAGGCAGGGCAGGATCTGTTTGATGATCCGGGTGGGCAGCCCCGCGTCGAGCAGCCCGCGCACCTGGATCACGCGATCGACCGTCGTGGAATCGTAGTCGCGGTAGCCGTTCGCTCCGCGCGCGGCGATGATCAGCCCCTGCTCCTCGTAGTACCGGAGCAGCCGGCGGGCCGTGCCGGTGCGCTCCGAAAGCTCCCCGATCCGCATGTGCGCCACCTCACGTAGACCTTCACACGTATGTGAAGGTTCGAGCATAACGGCATGAGAAGCCCACTCCTCGCCCTCACCACCGCCGCGTTCGTCACCGTGCTCACCGAGGCGCTGCCCGCCGGCGTGCTGCCCGGCATGAGCGCGGGCCTCGGCGTCGGCGAGTCCGCGGCGGGCCAGGCCGTGACGGTCTACGCCCTCGGCACGGCCCTCACCGCGATCCCCCTCGCCGCGGCCACCGCGGCCTGGCCCCGCAAACGCTTGCTGCTGGCCGGGGTGGGCGGGTTCGCCGTCGCCAACACCGTGACGGCGCTGTCCGCCGACTACCCGCTCACCATGGTCGCGCGGTTCGTCGCCGGGGTGGCCGCGGGCGTCGTCTGGGCGCTGCTGGCCGGGTACGCGCGCCGGCTCGCGCCGCCGGACAACCAGGGCCGGGCCATCGCGGTCGTGATGGCCGGCATCCCGCTCGCGCTTTCGCTGGGCATCCCGGCCGGGACGTTCCTCGGCGGCCTGTTCGGCTGGCGCTCGGCGTTCGGCGTCATGTCGGCGATCGCCGTCGTGCTGCTCGGCTGGATCGCCGCGCGGGTCCCGGACCAGCCCGGACAGGCCGGCGGCCGGGTGCCGGTCCTGCGCACGCTCACCGTGCCGGGCGTCGCGCCCGTGCTGGCCGTGACGCTGGTGTTCGTGCTGGCCCACACCGTCCTCTACACCTACGTCGCCGCGTTCCTCGGCCACGCCGGGATGGGCGGCGCGGTGGACGTCGTCCTGCTGGTGTTCGGCGTCGCGTCGATGGCCGGGATCTGGGTCGTCGGCGCGCGCATCGACCGCGCGCTGCGCGTGCTCACCGTGCTCAGCACGATCCTCGTGGCGGTGGCGGCGACGCTCCTGGCGACCGCGGCGGGCAGCCCGGCGCTGGTCTACGCCGCCGTCGCGCTGTGGGGCCTCGGCTGGGGCGGCGTCCCCACCCTCCTGCAGACCGCCGCCGGGAACGCGGGCGGCGACGCAGCGGACAACGCCCAGGCCATGCTCGTCACGCTGTGGAACGCGGCGATGGCCGCGGGCGGCGTGCTCGGCGGCGTCCTGCTCGACGCCGCCGGGCCCGCGTCGTTCCCCTGGACGCTGCTCGTGCTCCTGGTCCCGGTGCTGGCCGTGGTGCTCGGCGCCCGGCGGCACGGGTTCCCGGTGGCGTCCTGAGTGGACGAAGGGCCCGGGCGGGTTCGCGCCCGGGCCCTCCAGTTCGTGGTCAGCAGCGGCCGGCGATGGCCCGCAGCAGTTCCGCGTTCGCGGTGTCGCCCGACAGCTCCCAGGCGAACACGCCGCCCAGCCCCTGCGACTTCGCGTAGCCGGCCTTGGCCGACGCCGTCTCGGGCGTGTCGTAGCTCCACCACTGCGAGCCGCACTTCGCGTACGCCGTACCGGCGATCTTGCCGTTGGCCGGGCACGTCGTCTTCAGCACCTTGTAGTTCTCGACGCCGTCCTCGCCGGTCGTGGTGCCCGTCGCGGGTCCGGTGGCGGTGCCGCCGGGCTGCTTCTGCGTGACGCCGTCCCAGCCGCGGCCGTAGAACCCGAGGCCCAGCAACATCTTCGACGACGGCACGCCCTGGTGGCGCAGCTTCTGGATGGCCGCGTCGGCGTAGAACCCGGCGGTCGGGATGCCCGGGTAGGACCGCAGCGGCGAGTGCGGCGCGGTGGGCCCGGTCGGCTGGCCGCCCGCGACGAAGTAGTCGTAGGTCATCACGTTGTACCAGTCGAGGTAGCGGCTCGCCCCGGCGTAGTCGGTGGCGTCGATCTTGCCGTTCTTCGAGCCGTCCGCGGTGATCGCGGCGGTGACGAGCTGCTTGTGCCCGAACTTGTCGCGCAGGGCCTTGACCAGGGCCGTGAACGCCTTCGGCCCGCTGGCGTCGCAGGTGTTGCCGCAGGCGTTCGGGTACTCCCAGTCGATGTCTATGCCGTCGAAGACGCCGGCCCAGCGCGGGTCGTTGACGAGGTTGTAGCAGGACTCGGCGAACGCGGCCGGGTTCTTCGCCGCCTCGGTGAAGCCGGCCGACCAGGTCCAGCCGCCGAAGGACCACAGCACCTTCAGCTTCGGGTTCAGCTTCTTGAGCTGGAGGATCTGGTTGAAGCTGCCGTGCAGCGCGCCGGGCTCGGTGCTGTCGGCCTGGCCGTTGACGCTCATGGTGGCGTCGTAGGGCATGTCGTGGTCGGCCCACGGGTCGCCGACGGCGCAGCCGCCGCCCGTCACGTTGCCGAACGCGTAGTTGATGTGGGTCAGCTTCGCGGCCGAACCGGACGTCTCGATGTCCTTGACGTGGTAGTTGCGGGCGTAGACGTCCCAGTCGGCGAAGTAGGCCATCACCTTGCCCTGGGACTGTCCACTCCGGTCCGGCCCGGCCTCGGCGGCGGGCGGTGCGACAAGGGAGGCGCCGGCCAACGCCAGCGCGGCGACGGCAATGCGTTTTCTCATGCGAAGCAAGGAACTCTCCTTCGGCGAGCCGGCCGGTCGGACGCGGTGAGGCTAACAGGTCCAGACCACTGTGAACCAGGGTCAATCGTTGTGGTCAAAGGGTTTCTCGGTACCCCCGGAGCCGGGTGCGGATTCACGCGTGGGAGGATCAGCCGATGACCGAGTTCGGCTGCGCGCGCTGCTCCGGCGAAGACGCCCTGACCGCGCTGGCTTTCTGCACGACCCGCCTGCGTGAGACCCACCGCCTGGTCGAACAGTCGCATTTCGGCATCTCGCTACGCGTGTGCCCGGAATGCGGCCAGGCGTTCGCCGCGATCTTCACGGAGTTCGTCGACTGGACCGGCGGCGAGGACGCGCAGTACTTCGACTTCGTCCCGCTCACCCCCGCCGAGGTGACATCGTTGGCGGCGCAGGGATCCCGCGTCGACCTGGTGCGCCTGGGCGCGCTCGGCAGCGTCCGGCGGCGACTCTCGTCGAGCTGGCCCACCGGCAAGGAGAAACGCATCGCCTGGCGGACGGACACCCTTTCGGTGCGCGAAGGCTACTGAGCCAGACGGAGGATCGCGGCGGCCGAACGGTCGACGTCGGCTTCCGTCGTCGTCCAGTTGGACACCGAAATCCGTAGGTACCGGCGGCCACGCCAGGTGGTTCCGCCGAGCCAGCAGGTGCCGTCGCGCTGAATCCGGTCGATGATCGCGTCGGTCCGGGCGTCGTCGCCGAAGGAAACCAGGACCTGGTTGAGGACGACGTCGTTGGCGATCTCGGCACCCCCGTCGGCGAGGGCGCGCGCGAAGCGGCGGGCGAGGCGGCAGCAGCGGTCGACGAGCTCGGCGACGCCGTCGCGGCCCAGTTCCCGCAGCGCCGCCCAGACCGCGAAGCCGCGGGCGCGGCGCGACGACTCCAGCGTGAGGTCGCCCATGCCGGACACCTCGCCGGCGCCGGTCAAGTAGGCGGCGCGGTAGGCGATGGCCCCGGCGTGGACCTCGGGGCGCGCGCAGAAGACGAACCCGGAGTCGTAGGGGACGTTGAGCCATTTGTGCCCGTCGCAGGCCCAGGAGTCGGCCAGCTCGACGCCGTCGAGGAGCGCTTTCGTGGCGGGGTTGGCGGCGGCCCAGAGGCCGAAGGCGCCGTCGACGTGGATCCAGGCGTTCTTCGCGACGGCGCGGACGGCCCGGATGTCGTCGCAGGCGCCGGTGTTCACGTTGCCCGCTTGCAGGCAGACGATCGTCGGGCCGTCTTGGACGCGCTTCGCGAGGTCATCGACATCGATGGCGCCTTGCGGGCCGGCCCCGACGGGCTCGACGGCCCGGGTACCGAAGCCGAGCAGGCGCAGGGCGCGATCGACGGTGGCATGCCGCTCCTCGCTCGCGAGGACGCGAACGCGCGGAGCACCGGCGAGCCCGTCGCGCTCGACGTCCCAGCCGGCCTCGGCGAGAACGTGGTGCCGCGCGGCGGCGAGCCCGACGGTGTTCGCGGCCTGCCCACCGGTGACGAAGCCGGCGGAGGCGGTGGCGGGGATGCCGAGCAGCTCCTTCAGCCAGCTCCCGGCGGCCGCTTCGGCAGCGGCCGCGGCGGGCGAGAGGACGGCGTTGAAGCCGTTCTGGTCCCAGCCGGTGGCGAGGACGTCGGCCGCGGTGGCGGCGGGGAGAGCACCGCCGACGACGAAGCCGAAGAACCGCGGCCCGGCGGTGGCGACGAGCCCGGGTTCGGCGGCTCGCGCGAGTTCTTCCAGGACGGCGGCGGGTGGGGTGGGGGTGTCGCGGAGCTGCCCGAAGCCGGCGCGCAGGGCGGCGGGGTCGACTTCCCGGGCGACCGGCCGGTCGGCGAGGGAGGCCCGGTGGTCGGCGGCCAGCTCGGCGGCGCGGGCCAGGAGGTCACGCAGTTCGTCCACGGGGTGACTTTAGGCCTGGTCGGGCGGGATGGGCTGCCTTCGGGTGGGCCGCGCGGCGGTTCTCCCTCGCCAGCTCCACCGTCGTCGCGATCCTTCGCTGCCTCGTCTCCGGGCGCTTGGCCTTCGCGATCCACTCCAGAATCAACCTCCGCGAAGACGGCGGGAACGCGGCGAAGTGCCCCGCCGCGACCGCGTCGAAAGCCCCGGCCAGATCCGCCGGCACGACTCCGTCCTGAGCCTCGGCCAACACATCCCACGTCCCCGTCCGCCGAGCCGAGTCGACCACCGCCTGCCCCGCCGGGGTCATCAAACCGGCGTCCGTCAACCTGACCACCCGCTCACGGTTGACCTTGCTCCACGTACTCCGCGGATTCCGCGGCGTGAAGCACAAATAAGTACTCAAAGCGTCGCGCTTCAACGCCTTGCTGTCGATCCAGCCGAAGCACAGCGCCTGCTCCATCGCCTCGTGGACCAGCACGCCCGGCTCCGGGCTCGCCGCCCGGCGGATCACCAGCCACACCGCCCGCTCCGGTGGGGCCGCCAGCCACTGCCGCCACTGCGCCACCGACGTGACCTTCAGCACCGCGATTCCGTCCAAAGTCTCCATGCCCACATCGTCGGGGGTGAAGTGTTCATCTTCTGAGCACTTTGACTCGGGAACAATCGGGCACCGCGCGGCGTAGCGTCCTGGTATGGAGACCCCGCTGCACACCGACCGGCTCGTGATCCGGGACTGGACGGTGGACGACGCCGAAGCCGCGTTCGACATCTACGGCGCGGAAGACGTGACGCACTGGCTCACCCCGGCCATGGAGCGCGTCGGTGATGTCGGCGCGATGCGTTCGGTGCTGCACGCCTGGCAGGAGACGCAGCCGAACCTGCCGCCGCCGCGGGGGCGGTGGGCCGTCGAACGCAAGGAAGACGGCGTGGTGATCGGCGGGCTCGGCATCCGGCTGCTGCCGCCGTTCGAAGAGGACCTCGAGCTGAGCTGGCAGCTCAGCCCCGGCGCCTGGGGCCACGGCTACGCGTCGGAGGCGGCGACCGCGCTGATCGAGTGGGCCTTCACCCAGGACACCGAAGAGCTGTTCGCCGTCGCGCGGCCGAACAACACGCGCGCGATCGCCGTCGCGAAGCGGCTCGGCATGCAGTGGGTCGGCGAGACGGAGAAGTACTACAACCTGCGGCTGCAGGTGTACCGGATCCGGCACACCGACCTCATCGGCTGACCGGCTCCAGCAGGAAGACGCGGATTTCGCGGTCGCCGGCGCGCACGGCGTAGCGGTCGTACGCCGGCCAGTACGACGCGACGGCGTCCCACATCTCCTGACGCTCGTCGCCGGTCAGGTGCCGACCGGTGACCTCGACGGTCCGGCCGCCGATCGCGACCGCCGCCTTCGGCTGGGCCAGCAGGTTCGCCGACCACGCCGGGTGCGCTTCGCCGCCCCAGTTGGAGCCGATGACGACGTACCCGCCGGCGCGCTCGACGTACAACAGGGGCACCTGCCGGGGTTCACCGCTGCGACGTCCGACGGTCGTGAGCAGCAACGTCCGCAGCCCGACGGCCGCACCGACGCCGACCCGGCCGCCGCTGATCCGCAGCAGCACCCGGTCGGCGGGCACGAGCGCCCGCCCGAGCACCGCGAACGCCTTGCTCTTGCCGAACCCCGCGAAGACACCCCGCAAACCAGCCACGGTCGAACCCTAGGTCACCACCCCGACGGCGCCGGCGGGGGCACGACCGGCGGCCGGTCGTCGCAGGTGATCGTGTTCGGCAGGAGCCACGGCGCGAGCCAGCCGCCGTCGTTGCCGCCCAGGTCCGTCAGCGCGAACTCCGACCCCGTCGGCGGGAAGTTGAACGACCCGCAGTTGTTGACACCCACCGCGCCGACGTTGCGCGCGTCGACGTTCCGGAACGACGCCGACCCGGCCGACCGCGCGCTCAGCACCGACGTCCCGGTGCCGTCGACGCGCAGGTCCGCGAACTTCAGCCCGGTGATCGTGTACTTGTCCTTCACCGGGAAGTCGCTGACCAGCATGATCGCGTTGTACGTGCTGTCCAGGAAGTGGTCGCCGGTCACCGAGACGTCCGCGGCGATGTCCTTCTCCAGCGCGTAGAACCAGATCGCGCCGAGGCCGATCTTCCAGTTCAGCTCGAACGTCCCCGCCCGCACGGTCGTGTTGTCCGCGATCCGCAGCGTCCCGCCGAAGGCCTCGGCGCCGAACCGCGAGCCCACCTGGATCGCGCTGCCTTCGCGGATCGGGTCGGCGACCAGGTTGCCCGAGACCGTGTTGTCGGCGCCGCCGTACAGCGCGATCCCGTTGGCCAGCACCGGCGTCTGGACCGTGTTGTGGTCGAGCGTGTTCCGCGCGTCCTGCGTCTTCTCCGACCACATGGCCAGTCCGTCGTCGCCGGTGTTGCGGACGAAGTTGTTCCGCACCAGGGAGTCCGTCACTCCCGTGTGGAAGTTCAGGCCGTCGGCGACCTGGTCGGCGATGACGTTGTTCGTGACGCGGGTGTCGCGCATCGGCCCGTCGAACCAGAGGCCGACCTTCGTGTGGTGGAGGTACAGGGAGTCCACAGTGGAGTCGCTGAGCGCGCCGCCGATCGCGTTGACCTGGTCGGTGTCGACGCGTTCCCGGACGTCGCCCTCGATCGCGAAGCCCGAGAGGTGGACGTTCGACGCGTGGTCGCCGTAGAAGCCGACGCCGGTGTGCACCGACCCGTCGGGCGCCGGGGTGCCGAGCGCCACCTCGTGGCCCTTGACGATCGTGTACCAGCTGCCGGCGCCTTCGATCGTGACGTCGTCGACGGCGATGTGCCGGTTGACCTGGTACGTCCCGGGCGGCAGGTACACCTTGAGGTGAGCGCGCCGCGCGAAGGAGATGGCGCGGTCGAGGGCGTCGGCCGAGTCGCGGCGGCCCGTCGGGTCGGCGCCGAAGAGCAGCGCGTTGGCCGCGAACGGAACCACCCGCGGCGGCGCGACCTGCTCGGAGTCGAGCAGGTCGACGACCGTCCACGCGGCCGCGCTCCCGGCCGGGACGGTGAGCCGGACCTTGTCCCCCGCCCGGTACGCACGGCCGAGCAGGAGCCGCTGTTCGTCGTAGAAGTGGCTGGGGCGGAACGGTTTCGCGATCACCGGCGCCGGGGTGGTCGCCGCGGGCACGCACGAGCACTCGGTGATCCACCAGTCCGGGTGCAGCAGATCCGCGTTCGGGTCGTTGGTGAACGGGTACTGGTTGTACAGCCAGGAGTACTGCGAGGTCAGCGTCATCCGCTGCCGGTGCGCGCCGTTCACGGTGACGTCCAGCGGCGCGGTGATCCCGCCCCCGCCGGGCGCGTCCGGGATGCTGTAGCGGACGGTGATCGCGTTCGCGGCGGCCGGCAGCGTGAACTCGACGTACTGCCCCGGCGTCACCTTGACCGCCCGGCGCCCGGACGCTTCGGACGGGAGCGTGTAGGCCGAGCGGTCCGGGCCGATCACGACGCCGTCGGTGCGCGCGTTCTCCGCTTCCTGCTCGAGGAAGCCGACGCTCGCGCCCCGCCCGGCGACGAGCGCGGGATCGAGCGCGGCGCGCGTCACGACCGGCCGGGCCGCGCCGGCCGACGCGGGTGCGGCCACCGAAAGCAGGGTGACGACCGCGACGAGCACGGTTCCGAAGGTGCGTCGCGTCATCGCGGACCTCGATTCTCGAGTGGAGTGCCGCGGAAGAGTAGGTCGCGGATTACTCGCCGCACAAGGTTTTGCTGGAACTTACTCGGTAATTGCACATAACAGTACGGAAGTTGCGCAATCGAACGTCTGGCACGTGGCCGAGCAGCGGGCCGCGATCACGGCGCTGGCCGAACGGCTCACCCCGGCGGCGAAGGTCCTCGACCTCGGCTCGGGGACCGGGCGCCCGGTCGGTCCGCGCGAGCGGCTTCACCGCCGAGGCCCTCGCGGACAAGCTCCGCGCGGCCGGCCTGGAGATCGTCCGCGAAGAGCAAGCGCTGTTCGTTCCCGATCACCCCGATGCCGGGCCCGAGCCGCACGTCTGCTTCACCGCGTGCAAGTCTTCGTGAGTCGATCGTGGCGTCAACCGCTCACCAGGCCGATCACTCGTTGGACATGAATTTTACTCAAGTTCGTACGTGTCCCGGGCCTCGGACCCGAGCTAAAGTGAGGAATGGGCATCGAAGCTCTGGCCAGGCCGGTACCTCGCGAACACCGCGAACTGGTCCGCGAAATGCTGACCAGGCTGCCCGAGTTCGCCGACCGCCTCGCCCGGCTGCTCAGCGAAGAAGACGAGTTCTACCGCCAGGTCGAACACGTCGCGCCCGGTGAGCTGCGGCAGGTCTGCCGGGCCAACCTCGAGCGCGCGCTGACCGCGCTGGTCGACGGCCGCGGCCTCGCCATCGACGCCGCCCGCAAGACCGGGCTCGTCCAGGCGCGCCAAGGCATCCCGCTGCCCGCGGTGCTGCGCGCCTTCCGCATCGGCGGCACCTTCGTCTACGAAGCGCTGCTCGAGCTCGCCGGTCCGGAGTTCCTCAACCCCACCCGGACGATCGAGATCAACTCCTACGTCTGGAAGGCGATCGACCTCTACTCCGACGCCCTGACCACGGCGTACGAGCAGGTCGCGGCCGAGCCGTCGCACGCCGACGCGCGACGGCTGGACGACCTGTTCCGCGGCCGGCTCACCACCCAGGCCGACATGGAGGCCGCCGCCCGGGACCTGGGCCTGCCGACCGCGGGCATGTTCGTCGTCGTGGTCACCGAGCGCGTCGAGCCCGACGAGCACGACACCGTCGAGGCGTTGCTGCGGGCCCGCCGCTGGCGCTCGGCCTGGCGACCCGGCGGCGAGGCGGGCCTGGTGGCGATCGACCGCATCGAGGACGTCCGGCGGCTGCGCGAAGTGCTCGGGTCACTGCCGGTGGCGGCCGGGATGAGCAGGCCGTTCAGCGGGTTCCCCGACGTCCCGGACGCGCTGCACCGGGCCCGGATCGCCCGCCGCTCGCTGCCGTCGGCGACCGCGGGCGTGGTGGTGTTCGGCGACTCGCCGGTGACGACGCTGGTCGCCGCCGCGCCGGGGATGGCCCGCGACGTCGTGCGGTCCGCGCTGGCCGGCGTGCTCGCGCTGCCCGGCGCGGAACGCAAGGTCATGCTCGACACGCTGCTCGCGTGGTTCGCCGGCCACGGCTCGGCGAAGGAGGCCGCGGACCGCCTGTTCGTGCACCCCAACACCGTCCGCTACCGGCTGCGGCGCGTGCAGGACCTGACCAAGCGCGACCTGACCGACCCCGTCGACATCGGCGAGCTGTACGTCGCCCTCGAATCGGTGCGACTGGACCCGGAGCCATCGTAGATCGACAGTTACCGATTGACTTTCGATAGATCAGCGGCGATAGTCGTCGCATGCTGACCGAAAGACGCGCGGTTGCCGCGCTCCGGGTGTTCCTCGTGGTGCTGTTCGGGGTCCTCCTCGTGTTCCAGACGCTCTCGCTGCCGGGCGGGATCGCCTACCAGACGAGCCAGAACCCGCACGACGCTCCGCTGCGCTGGCCGCTGACCGCCATCGCGGTGTTCCTCGTGCTGTGCGTCCAGGTGGTGCTGGTCGCGACCTGGAAGCTGCTGACGCTGGTCAAGAAGGACCGGATCTTCACGACCGCGTCGCTGAAGTGGGTCGACGCGATCGTCTGGGCCATCGGCGCCGCGTGGCTGGTCTTCGTCGGCATGCTGATCTTCGTCGGCTTCAACGCGGACGACCCGGGGATGCCGATGCTGCTGTTCCTGGTGACCGTCGGGATCACCGTGCTCGGCCTGCTGATGATCGTCATGCGCGCCCTCCTGCGGCAGGCGACCACCCTGCGCACCGACCTGGAATCGGTCATCTGATGGCGATCGTCGTGCGCATCGACGTCGAGCTGGCCAAGCACAAGATGAGCGTCGGGGAGTTCGCCGAGAAGGTCGGGCTCACCCCGGCCAACGTCGCCGTGCTGAAGAACGGCCGCGCCAAGGCCGTCCGGTTCAGCACGCTGGAAGCGATGTGCCGGGTGCTCGGCTGCCAGCCCGGCGACCTCCTGGAGTGGGTCGACGACTAGTGCTCGCCCCGGTGGCGGCGGGTGGCCTGGGCGGCCGCGGCGAACCCGTGGTCGAGCATCTCCTTCTCGTACTCCCCGACCGCGTCGAGCAGCGGTGCGCCCGAGAGCAGCCGGCCGGCGAGCAGGCCCGCGTCGTGCAGCGCCACCCCCGCGCTGATGCCGGCGGGCGGCATCGGGTGCGCCGCGTCGCCGGCGAGGGTCACCGGGCCCGGTGACCACGGCTCGGGCCGTTCGGCGGTGTGGACGCTCGACGGCACGACGTAGGCCGGGTCGCTCAGGCGGATCAGCGCGGTCAGCGCCGGGTGCCAGCCGGCGAGCGTCCGCGCCGCCAGGTCGATCAGCTCCCCGGCGCCCAGCCGGAAGAGGTCCGGGCCGAACGTGGCCGACGGGGCGCCCGCGGCCCACATGACGTAGTCCTGGCCCGGCGGGAAGCCGAACTCGGCCGGGTCGCGCCGGAAGCGCTGGGCGGCCAGGACGAGCCCGCGGCCGTCCACGCCGGTCACCCCGAGGAAGCCTTCGAGCGCCGCGTCCGGGGTCAGGTCGCGGGCCTCGCCGACCAGCGGCGTGCGGCCGTAGATCAGGCGGTGGTCGTCGACGGTCACCGGGAAGTCCGGCAGCAGCTGCCGCCGGATGCCGGAGCCGACGCCGTCGGCGGCGACCAGCAGGTCGCCGTCTTCGGTGGTGCCGTCGGCGAACCGGACTCGCACCCGGCCGTCGTCGAGCAGGGTGTAGCCGGCGAACTCCGTGCCAAAACGCGTGCAGCCGGCCAGGTCGCGCAGCATGATCCGGCGCAGCGTCAGCCGGTCGACCGTGAGCCCGCCGACGGTGGGCGGCAGCGGGATCTCGGTGAACGTCCCGAGCTCGGGGCCGGCCACCGTGACCCCGCGCCCGGTCCGGCAGGACGTCGCGGCGGCCTGCTCGTAGACCTCGGCGGGCAGCCACTCGCGCAGGGCCGCGTCGCCGTCGCCGCCGATGTGGATCCGGTAGCCCTGCGCGCGGGCGTCGATCGCGGCGTCGCGTTCGAAGAGCAGGACGTCGACGCCGTGCCGGCGCAGGCCGTGGGCCAGGCACGGGCCGGCCAGACCGGCCCCGCTGATGAGTACTCGCACGATTTACCCCCGAGGTAAGACGGTCTCAAGTGAGACCGTCTCGGATGCTAGCATTCTGGCCATGGAGGCTCAACCCGTCGACCCGAGCGCCATCGGGATGCTGCTCAACCGCGCGCACCGGCTGGCCCGCGCCCACGCCAACGACGCGGCGCGGCCGACCGGCATCGAGCTGCAGCACGCCGGAGTGCTGTCGGCGGTCCTGGCCGGCGGGCTCCGCAGCCAGCGCGAGCTCGGCGCGGCACTCGGGGTCGACAAGTCCACCCTGGTCCGCATCGTCGACGACCTGGAGCACCGCAACCTCCTGCGGCGCCAGCGATCGGCGACTGACCGCCGGGCGTACGAGATCGTGATCACGGAGGAGGGCAAGAGGCGGCTCGAGGAGGCGAACGAGCGCTTCAGCGAGGCGATGACGGGGTTGCTGGCGGGGTTCGACGACGCCGACCGGCGACGACTGCACGAGCTGCTGAGCCGGTTCGTGGCACAGGAGTCGTGAGTGAGAAACAGTGTTCTAACCCGGTTTCTCACTCACGACCAGCCGCGGCAGACCGGCTAGGCCGCGTCCGCCTCCACCAGTCTCGCCAGTTCCAGCAGCGTGCCCTCGAAGCCGGGGCCCGCGCTGAGTGCCACCGTCAGCGGGCCTCCGCGCCGGCCCGTCCCCACCGGGAGGGTCACCGCCGGCTCCGTCCACTGGGGACGGTCCACACCGGCCGAGACGACCACGTCCGGGCGGGTCGCCGGGCGTCGGCGGCCTCCCGCGTCGAGGTCGAGCACCACGTTGCCGTGCAGGGAAAGCAGGGCCGCGACGTCGGCCACCGCGTCACGGAGCTCGCGGTCGGCGATCGAGTCCGAATGCGCGCCGATCGCCGCTCGCGACGGCTCGCCGCCGAGTCTCGGTACGATCACGGCGAGGTCGCCCGGGGTGCAGGCGAGCACGCGGATGCCGGGTACGCCGGCCAGGGGGTCGGTCAGCGTGATTCCCGCGCTCGCGGCCGCCGCCACGATCCGGGCCCGCCAGCGCGCGGTGGCCGCGATGGCGACCATCGAGGGGTCCTGGGGCAAAAGGAATTTCTCCTTTGCGGTACGGCGCGGCGGAGGGAGGATCGTCCGATGGTGGTCCCGTGCCCGTTGTGCCCGGGAACAAACATGTTTGGTCGCTTGGTCCGAACGGCGGCGTACATGCCACCTTCCGGTCGCACCGGGTGGCTGTGACCGCGGGTCACACTTTGACGCGCGGCGTGGCGCGGGCCACTATCCGCAGCACCTGATTACCGCCGGGTAATTTGCGTGTCGACGAAGACTACCCAGGAGGACCGTTGCGACGTGCTTTCGGCCTGATCTTGCTGGCACTGGGCGTTTTCGCGGTCGCCGGGGCGGTGCTCCTCCCCACGTACGTCTACCCCAAGCTCGCCAAGGTGCCGCTCGACCAGGACTCCACGTCGGTGCTCGAAGGCACCGCGAGCAAGGTCCTCGCCGTGACCGACGACGGCTCCGGCCCGGTGTCGAACATCCGCGAGAACGCCAAGCTGACCGCGGTGGCGCACGTCCAGGCGAACTTCGCCGCGCCGGAGATGCAGGCGGACACCGACTACGCGGTCTGGCTGCTGGCGGTGCAGGTCACCGACGACGCCGACAACACGGTGCTCAGCGCGAGCAAGCGGCAGGTCTGCTTCGACCGGCGCACCGGTGAGGGCTACGAGCCGCGCGGCGCGGCGAACCCGCAGTGCGACGCCGCCAGCAGCTACGTCACCGAGCTGAAGGACAAGGCCGACAAGGACGGCCAGAAGCCGCCCGAGACGAACGTCGAGAAGGCGCAGCCCGGTCTGAACTTCAAGTTCCCCTTCGGCACCGAACAGCAGGACTACAAGGTCTACGACGACAACACCGGCGCGGCCGTCACCGCCCGCTACACCGGCACCGAGACGGTGAACGGGATCGAGACCTACAAGTTCGTCCAGGACATCCCCGACACGAAGCTCGACTCGAAGAAGGTGCCCGGCTCGCTGGTCGGCTCCGACCAGGCCACTGTGGACGCCGACCTCTACTACCGCGGCGTCAACACGATGTGGGTCGAGCCGGTCACCGGGATCCAGGTCAAGCAGCAGCAACAGCAGCACCAGGAGCTGCGCGTCGGCACCAGCGGCAGCTCGACGGTCGTGTTCGACGGGACGCTCGCCTACAACGGCAAGACCATCGCGCAGATGGTCGACCAGGTGAACGCGAACAAGGGCAAGCTGGAGTTCCTGTCGAGCACCGGCCCGCTCTGGCTCGGCATCGGCGGCGGCGTGCTGATCATCGTCGCGATCATCCTGCTGGCCCGCCGCCGCCCGCCGGAGCCCCCGACGTCGCACCGGCGGCGTCAGGTGGCTTACGCCGGCAGCTAGCGCTTCCGCATCACCAGGACCAGATTCCAAGACGCGATTTCGCGAAGGCCGGGAATCCGCACGATCCACATCGCCCAGCTCGGGTGATACCGCGGATACCCGGCCATGAAATCGGCCAGCGGCGTCGTCTTCGCCCAGTGGAGCGCGCCGCCGACCGAGACCGGGAACAGGCTTTCACCGAATTTGTTCTTCGGCTGCTTCCCCAGTTTCCGGGAATACCGCTGCCGGGCGTAGTGACCGCCGAAGAAATGCCACGGCGCGGTCTCGTGACCGCCCCACGGCGAGTACCACGGTGTGAACGACGCGAAGACCGTGCCGCCGGGCTTGGTCACCCGGCACATCTCGTCGAGCATCACCCACGGCTCGCTGACGTGCTCGAGCACGTTCGACGAGTAGCAGACGTCGACGGAACCGCTGCGCACGGGCAGTTCCGTGCCGCTGGCGCGGATCATGTTCTCGCCGGGCTCGCCGCGCGCGGACAGCTCGCCGACGTCCGGGTCGAGGCCGAGGTAGACCGCGCCGGCCGCGCGGAAGGCGTCGGAGAAATAGCCCGGTCCGCCGCCGACGTCGAGCACGGTACGGCCGGACAGCGGAGCGTGTGCCGCCAGTTGCCGGACCGAGTCGGCGGCCAGCGTCGAATAGAAGCCGTCCGGGTCGGTCTGCTCGGTCAGGAAGGTGCGGAAGAGCGTGACGGAACGACTCAGCGTGGCCCGATGAGGCCGGTCGAGAACCGGATTGCCTACCATTGAACCGTCGCTTTCCCGAATACGTTCCTCTACTGTGTACGCACCGGTAACCTAGCATCGTCGCTACAGTTTGGATAACCCGATGGAACGACCTCGAGTGCTCCTCGTCAACTGGCGCGACACCGGCCACCCCGAAGGCGGCGGGTCGGAGCGGTACGTCGAGCGGATGGCCGAAGGGCTCGCGAGAGCCGGGTACCGGGTCGAAATCCAGTGCGCCACGTACGAGGGCGCGACCGACGGCGAATGGCGTGACGGCGTCCGCTACCGCCGCCGCGGCAACAAGTTCGGCGTGTACGCGCACGCGCTGCGCGCCATCCGCCGGGCCCGCGCCGACCTGGTGGTCGACGTGCAGAACGGCATGCCGTTCTTCGCGAGGCTGGTGGCCGGCTGTCCCGTGCTGGTGCTCGTGCACCACGTCCACAAGGAACAGTGGATCAGCGCGCTCGGCGAGACGCTGGGCCGGGTCGGCTGGTGGATCGAGTCGCGGCTGGCGCCGTGGCTGTTCCGGAAGTGCCGGTACGCCACGGTTTCCGAGGTCACCAAGACGGAGCTGGCGGGCCTCGGGATCGAGGGTTCGCGGGTGACCGTGGTGCCGAACGGCCTGGACACGCCGCCGGTGTGCACGTCCGAACGGGACGCTTCGCCGACGCTGGTCGCGGTGAGCAGGCTGGTGCCGCACAAGCGGATCGAGCACGCCATCGACGTCGTCGCGCAGCTCGCGCGGCGCTGGCCCTCGCTGAAGCTCGAGGTGGTGGGCCAGGGGCCGTGGGACGAGGTGCTGCGCGAGCACGCGGCTTCGCGCGGGGTGGCGGACCGCGTGGTCCTGCACGGCTGGGTCGACGAGCAGGCCAAGCACGAGATCCTCGCGCGGTCGTGGCTGCACCTGTGCCCGTCGGTCAAGGAAGGCTGGGGCATCGTCATCATGGAGGCCGCGGCACACGGCGTGCCGTCGGTGGCCTACCGCGCGGCGGGCGGCGTGGCCGAGTCCATCGTGGAGGGTCGCACCGGCCTGCTGGCCGAGGACTTCGACGACTTCACCGCCCAGGTCGACGGCCTCCTCGCCGACGGCTTGCGACGGGCGGAGATGGGCCTGGCCGGGGCCGAGCGGGCCGGGCGGTTCAGCTGGGACGTGAGCGTCGGGCAGTTCGAGTCGCTGGTCCAGGACGTCTCCGGGCTCCCGGCGCCCCGGCGGCGGGTCCTGAGTCAGGTGGCTCGCGGCCCGGCGCTGGCGTCCTGAACGGCGGCGCGGAACTCCTCCAACAGCCCGGACGCGGCAGGCGCGGCGAAGCGGCGGCGGGTCCTGGGTCAGGTGGGCGCGTCCTGGGTCAGGTGGCGCGCGGCCCGCTGGCTTCCTGAACAGCGCCGCGGAACTCCTCCAGCAGCCGAGCCGCCGCGGGCGCGTCGAAGTCGCGCCGGCGGGCCCGGACCGTCACTGTCGTCGTCCCGCCGGTGGTCGCCGCGCCGAATGCCACGCCTGAACGTCCGCTGGCCGCCGGGTAGAACGCCAGCGAGCGCACCGTGTCCCCCGTGGACACCACGCCCAGGTTGGACACCAGGAACGTCGAGCCGAGCCGGCTCGCCAGCAAGCGCGTGCCCAGCCGGGCGAGTCTGCTGCTGCGGGCCGGGAAGTCCGGCTCGGGCTCCTGTGCGCCGAGCACCGCGGCCACGTCCGCGCCGGGCTTGAGACGCAGCCGGAAGAACGCGCTGTCGTGCACCGGTTCCGGCGCCGCACCCGAACGCCACGACGCGCCCAGCGCGGCCACCACGCGGGCCGTGCGGGCGCCGTGCGCGCGGTTCCAGCTTTCGGTGGCGCGGGCGGCGGCCGCGACGAACCCCGCGGCCCCCAGGCGCAGCCGTGGCTCGTGCCGGGCGCAGAAGACGTCACCCGACGCCGGGGCCGCCCGGTCCGGCGTAATCCGGCCCGGGGGCGCGAAAAGCGCCTCAGCGAGCCGCTGGACGGCCGAAAGGGCAAAGGGTTTGCCGCCGGCGCGTTCGCCGATCCCCTTCGCCGCCGAGGAAACCGGGACGTCGAGGAGGACGCCGAGCAGCGAAAGCAGCCCCAAGCCGTCGAGGGCGCCGTGGTGTGCGGCGATGAGCAACGTGGATTCGCCGACCGCGACGCGCAGGAGCGGCGCGGTTCGTTCGTACGGCGCCGAAGCGAAGCGGTCGCGAGTGGCCGGCAGGTCGGTGGCCGGCTCGATTTCGGGCACGGCACCGAGATGCGGGTGCTGCTGGACGGCAGCCGCCAGCCGGGCGCGGAGCTTCTCCGGTTCGGGTGCGGCCGTGCCGAGGTCCGCTTCGAGGAGGATGCTCCAGGAAACGGTGGGGTCGCCGTAGAGCCCGACGACGCGGTGCGCGTGGTCGGAGGCGAGCCGGGTCACCGCGTCAGCGGTTCCCGTAGAGCTTGTTCGGGTGGTCGGCCGGGTTGTACTTCACCTGCGCGTTGAGCTTTTCCTGCACCTGGGCCGCGCTGTCCGGGTCGGCGCCCTGGGTGAGGGCGAACCCGGCTCCGGTCGCGAGACCGCCTCCGATGATGACGGCGGCGACCACGCCGATGATCGTGCCCACGTGTCACTCCTTCTGCGGCGGGGAACTCCTGCCGCGGCCCAATGTACGCATCGGTAACATGCGGCACAACAGTGCGACGCACAGCGACGCGAGCGCTACTCCGTTCGCCAGCAAGGCCGGCGCCCACGAGATCGCTTTCACCGCGGGCACACCCGGGGTCCGGTAGAGCGTCAGCCACTCACCCGACCACACCGGTGTCGCGTCGGCGAGCAACCGCGAGTCCACGTAGCCGGGAGTCCCGTGCTCGACGAGGATCCAGCCGATACCCGCGTCGGTGAGCTCACGGGCGGACGTCGCGGCCCGGACGTCGCCGATGCGCGGGTCCTCCCCGACGACGCGCTCCTGTCCCACTTGGAGCGTGTCGTCCATCAGCACGGGTTTCGGGAGGACGCGCGGCGCCGGGTCGAGCTGCGTGCGGTCGTCGTTCCAGGCGAACCCGCGGAACGCCGAAAGCGGCAGCGTCAGGACGTCGCCGGGGCGGTCACCGAGCACTTCGGACACCGCCTGCCAGTCGGCCGGGTACTGCGCGGTGCCGAGCCGTCCCCAGCCGCCCCAAGCCAGGTCCGGCATGGTGAGCAGGGGGAAGACGGCCGCCGCCGTCACCAGCGCGACGCGTCCCCGCTCGGTTTTCAGCTTGGCCGCGGCGACTTCGATGGCCAGCGCGAAGCCCAGCGCGAGCGGCAACGCCCACCAGGCGACCCATTTCTGGGCGTCACGCAGGAGTCCGGCGCCGGGCACGTGCCGGGTGGCCGCGGACAGCAGCGCGTCGCCGCCCGGCAGCGTCGCCAGTGACGCCAGGAGCACGCCCGCGACGCCGAGGCCGAACAGCGAGCGGGCCGGCGCCTTCCCCCACCGCTGCGTGAGCGGGCGGAGGCCGGCCACCGCGATGGCGACGACGATCAGCGTCAGCACCGGGATGAGCGGCATGGACCGGCTGCCGGGCACCGTTTCGGCGTTCCAGATACCGCCCAGGCCGAGCACGCTGAGCAGTGCGGGTCCCCAGCTTTCGGGACGGGCGCTGAACGCCGTCACACCGGCCGGGTCGGAGAACGTGCCGCCGGCGTCGAGGAACGTCGGGACCAGCCACGGCAGGTTGAGCACGATGGCGATCGCGACGGTCTGCCAGAGGCGGCGGGACCCGGCGGCGACGGCCATGACGACGGCGGCGAGCACCCCGCCCGGCGGCGTCAGCACCGCCGGGGCGCACGCGAGCACCAGCCTCGGCAGGGCGTTCGGCTCGTGCTTCCGCGCGGCGAGCCCGGCACGCACGATCCAGGGCAGGCAGGCGTAGGTGAGCAGCAGCGGCCAGTGCCCGATGAACAGCCGCTCCGCGACGTACGGCGTCCACGCGTACGCGGTCGCGGCGACGAGCCGCGTGCCCAGGTGCTCGGTCGGGACCAGCCGGCCGGCGCCTTGGGCGGCGGCGAAGATGGCCAGGAGCAGGACGATCTTCTGGACGATGTCGCCGGGCAGCACGGTGGTCGCCAGCGCGACGGCGGCGTCGGCCGGGACGGACCGCGGCAGCGTGCCGCCGATCCCGAAGGCGTCCGGCACGAAGTACTGCCGGGGCGCGAACACCATGTCGTAGGAGAGGACGAACCCGCGGCCGAGCAGCGGCGCGCAGACGGCGAACGCCAGCAGGACGGACACGACGGGCAGCGCGAACCGCCTGCTCGGTGCGTCCACTGCCCTTCCTTTCCGCTGTCCGCGCGGTTATGGTCCCTGGAAATTACCCGCCGGTAACGGGAGCCCGACCTTGAGCCTAGACACCGAAGTGCCGGCCCGGACCGGTAACCGGGTCGCGGCGATCCTCGTCTCGCTCGCGCTCGCGGGCAACAACGCGGGCAGCTACGTGCTGAGCCTCGCGGCCGCGCGGATCCTCGCGCCCGGGGCGTTCGGGGAGCTGAGCTCGCTGCTGGCGGTGCTGGTGATCGGCGTCGTCCCGGCGATGGGGCTGCAGACGGTGGTGGCGCTGCGGGTCGCGCGCTCGCCGTCGCTCGCCCAGGGGTCGTTGTTCGCGCTGGGGCTGATGACGAGCGGGATCGTCGCGACGGCGGCGTTGACGCTCAGCCCGTTGCTGGTGCTCCTGCTGCACCTGGGTTCGCTGACGCCGGCGCTGCTGGTGACGGCCGCGCTCGGGCCGTTGACGCTGCTGGGGGTGTTCCACGGGCTGCTGCAGGGCGGCCACCGGTTCGCGCTGCTGGCCGGGCTGATCGCCCTGGAAGGTGCCGGCAAGGTCGGCGGGTCGCTGGCGGGGCTGCTGGTGACGGGCACTCCCACGGGGGCGCTGGCGGGGACGGCGCTCGGGTCGCTGGCGGTGGTCGTGGCGGGCTGGCAGGTCTGCGGCCGCCCGCGCCCCCGCTGGGCCGACCGCCACGGCGTCGAGGTGCTCCACACGGCGCAGGCGATGCTGGCGCTGGTGCTGCTGGTGAACCTGGACCTCGTGCTGGCGCGGCACACGCTGCCGTCGTCGTCCGCCGGGGAGTACGCGCTGGGGGCGATCGTCACGAAGATCGCGTACTGGCTGCCGCAGGCGGTGGGGGTCCTGGTGCTCCCCCGGTTCGCGGCTTCGGCCGGCCGTCGGCGGGTGCTGCCGGTGGCGTTGGCGGTGTGCGCGTCTTTGGACGCCGTCGTGCTGCTGGCTTCGCTGGTGCTGGGGCCGTCGCTGCTGTCGCTGATCGGCGGCGCGCGGTACGCGGGGAGCACGATGCCGGTGTGGCCGTTCGCGCTGGCCGGGTCGATGCTGGCGCTGGTCCAGATCCTGTTGTACGCGCGGCTGGCCGACGGGGACCGCCGGGTGGCGGTGCTGATGTGGGCGGCGGTGGGCGTGGAGGCGGTGCTGATCACGGCCTGGCTGCACGCCTCGGCGACCCAGGTGGTGACGGTGGCGGCCTGCTGCGCCGGCGGGCTGGCGGTGGCCGGCTTCGTGCTGGAGCTCCGCGCCCGCCGAGTAGCCGGTCGCCAAGAGGTCGTGAGTGAGAAACAGGGTTAGAACACTGTTTCTCACTCACGACCCGCGCTAGCCGGCCGGCTCGGTGGGGTTCTCCTTGCGGATGAACCAGTCCACGCACGTGGCCACCATCGCCGCCGCGGCCAGCAGCAGCGCCGCCTGCGTCACCGGGCCGTACGCCCACTCCTGACCGTGGCCGAGAACGCGCCCGGTCACCGAGACCACCGCCGCGACGACCATCCCGCCGAACGCCACGTACCGGGGTGCCCGCTCCCAGAACTGACGCGCCAGCAGGCACGCGATCAGCAGCACCACCGGCAGCATCCCGCCCAGCGCCACCAGCAGCACGATCAGCACCACCGGGACCAGAGCGCCGCCCGGCGCCACCGCGAACGGCCGTCGCCGGGCCGGCCAGAAGACGCCCACCAGCATCAGCAGAACCGCCAGCGCGCCGATCAGCAGCGACGTCCGGTACGACGAGTCCGGCGTGAACGCGAGTGACACCACGCCGCCCGCGCCGGCCGGGACGATCCAGGCCTGCTGCCAGCCGTCGACGCGGGTGCGGGTCAGCTCGCGGCCGTCCAAAGTGGCCACCCAGCCCGCGTTCGCGTTCTCCGGGACCGCCAGCACCGCTTCCGCGCCCGGCGCCACCTTCACCGACCGCGACGCCGCCTCCCACTTCTCCACCTGCACCGCGCGGTGCACGACCGGCGCCGCCTGGACCGACGGACGCAGCCACAGGTCCTGGACGACGAACGAGTCCGACCGGTCCGTCCGCAGCTCGTGCCCGCCGGACGGCAGGGAGATCCCGCCCTCCGAGTCGCGGCACATCGTCAGCGCCAGCGGCCGGTGCGCGGTGATGTCGGAGAGGGTCCCCTGGACCGACGTCCGGTAGTCGAGCCCGTCGAGGTGGATGTTCGGCCCCGACCCGCACGGCACCGTGAACGCCGGGTCCGGTCCGGGTAGCAGACCCTCGGAACCGGAGAGGGAGAGATTGCCGATCCCCACCACGGAACGAGCCGCCGGGTCGTCGTCGTCCCCCGGCAGCACGATCTGCAGCTGGTCGGTGTCCAGGGGCTCGAAGGACGCCGACCCGCTCGCGTCGAGCTGCACCGTGCGCGACGCCGACCGGCCGATCAGCTGCACCTGCCGCGGCGCGCGAGCCCCGCTCGACGGTGAAACTCCGATGTGCAGCCCCGAAATCTGCTTCGGGCCGGTCCAGCCGAGGGTGAGCGCCGGGCGTAGGTCGGTCGCGTCGGGACGCCACGTCGTGCCGGCGTCACCGTCCACCGCCGCGAACCCGCCCGCCGCCGGGTCGCCGGCCAGCTGTGACGTCGACGCCACCGTGACCCCCGGCAGCTGCACCGGGTTCTTGCCGCCGCCGGCCGGCAGCACCGAGCCGCCGACGAGGAACGTCTGCTCGGCCGGGGTGCTGAACAGCCGCCGGATGCCGTCGGGCTCTTCGCCGTCCCGCGCGGCGGAAGCGTCGCACCGCACGGCGTCACCGGACTGCAGGCACGCGTACCGCGGCTGGGCGCCACGCGTGAACGCGAACCCCGGTGCCGGCCCGGCGGGCAGGTCGGCCGGGACTTCCAGCGCGCGCTGCGGCTCGGTGCCCGGGATGGCGAGCTCCGCGATGCCGACGTTCCCGTCCTGCCGCCCGACCACCAGCGACAGCAGCGTGATCCGGACCTTGCGGGTGACGCCGGCGGCGACGGTGTAGCTGTGCGCCCCGGCACCGCGGATCACCTGCTGGTCGACCGAGCCGTTGTCGGTGGTGATCCGGATCCGGGTCGGCGGCCAGCCGACGCGCAGGTCGTCGACCATCTGCAGGTCCACCGCGTTCACCAGCCGCGGGGTGTCGAGCTCGACCTCGAGCCACTGGCCGACCGGCCCGGTGAACGACGACGAGTGCCACGCCGTGCGCGGGTCGCCGTCGATCGCCGCGAACGGCTGGTGCCCGGGGTCGGACCCGCCGAACGCGTCGGCGAACGACGCGGCCGTCGACGCCGTCACCGCGCGGATGCCCCGGTAGGCGGCGACGGTCTGGTGCTCCTCGCCCGGGAACGGCAAGACGTCACCGGCCGCTCGCTGCTGGCGGAACGCCTCGCCGGCGGTCAGGGTCTGGCTTAGGTTGTCGCGCACGCCGCCGACGTTCCGCTCGGCGCGGCGCAGGCCGTCGGTCACCAGCCGCGGTCCGCCGGGCGAACCGCCGTCGCCGGTCAGCACGGTCGGCGTCGCCGGGTCGAGCTGGCCGGAGTCGATCAGCGGCAGCAGGTTCTCCGGGCCACCGCTCACCGTCGGGACGTCCTTTGTGGACGTCGCTGTGGCGAGCGGCACCGCCTGCTCGACCTCGTAGATCTGGAGCGGCCCGAACTCCGCCGCCTTGCCGATGCCGGGCGAGCCGGCCAGCCCCGCGCGCAGCGTCGCGATCGGCGGCGCGGTGTTCCGTTCCCGGTCGATGTCGTTGCGCAGCAGCAGGAACCGGTAGCCGGACCGCGCGAGCAACGCGGCGAGCCCGGGGTCGCCACGGCCGTCGGCGAGCGCCGCGTCGACCGAGTCCATCAGCCGCGTGTTGCCCTCGGACCCCAGCGGCACCTGGTTGCGGACCGCCCACGGGCTCTTCGCGATCGCCTGCGCGGGCTCGTCGACCGTGCGGCCCCACTCGTACTCGCCGAACCCGGTGGCCGGCAGCAGCAGCGTCCGGGCGTTCGGATCGGCCTTGGCGACGTAGCCCATCGCGTCGTACCAGTAGCCGGGGACGTCGTCCCAGCCCGGCCCGGAGCGCAGGTTCAGCAGCCACGCGGGCGCCGCCATCACCAGCACCAGCAGCAGGCCCAGCGCGGGCCGCAGGAACCGGCGCGCGGACTTCACCCGGACCGGGCTCGCGATGCCGTGCACGAACGCCAGCATCAGCGGCAGCCGCAGCACCGGCTCGAACTTGTGCACGTTGCGCAGCGGCGCGAGCGGCCCGTCGAGCAGGTGCCGGACCTGCTCGGCGAGCGGGCTGTCGAGCGTGCCGACGTAGCCGATGGTCAGCAGCGTCAGGCCGGTGACGACGCCCAGCACCAGGAACCGGCGTTCCGGCAGGCCCCGGCGCGTCAGCCCGAGCAGGCCGACGCCGGCGACGAGCCCGGTCGCCAGCATCAGCACGGGGTTGTCGATCAGCGACCAGCCGCCCGGCCACCACGGCGTGCCCTGCACGACGTAGGCGACCCACTGGTTGGTCCCGCGCAGCACCTCGAACAGCGACATCGGCGCGGTCGTGTTCGTCGCGGACTCGATGTAGTCCAGGAACGGCAGGCTGTACTCGCCGAGCAGCAGCAGCGGCAGGATCCACCACAGCGTCGCGCCGACGACGAAGACGAACCACCACAGGACCAGCTCGACGTGGTGGCGCGTCCACTTGCGGGTGAGCAGCCACAGTCCCGGCAGGACGAGCGCCATCACGACCATCGCGCCGTTGACCCCGCCCATGCACAGCACGGCGACGGCCGACAGCCCGGCCGCCCGCCGCGGCGAGCCGATCGTCCCGGCCCGGACCAGCGGCACCAGCACCCACGGCAGCAGCACCGCGGGCAGCATCTCCGCGGACAGACCGCCGATTTCGGTCAGCATGCGCGGCGCGAGCGCGTACCCGAGCGCGCCGACCAGCCGCGTGCGCTCGGTGCCGAGCTTCATCGCCCGCGCCAGCAGCAGGGCGCCGCCGAACGCGGCCGAGAGCAGGACCGCGCCCCACAGCCGCTGCGCGATCCACGCCGGCACGCCGGCGGCCTGGCACAGCCCGAAGAACGGGCCCATCGGGAAGAGGTAGCCGTACGCCTGGTTCTGCAGCTCCCCCGCCGTGGCTTGGGGGTTCCACAGGTGCAGCGCGCGGCCGAGGAACGCGAGCGGGTCGACGGCGAGGTCGAGCTTCGTGTCGAAGGTCGTCTTCCCCGGCATCTGCAGGAACGACAGCGCGGTCAGCGCCAGCACGATCCACGTGCTGGGCCGGCGGAAGAACGCGGCCACCGAGAACTTCCGGGCACCCCCCGAGGGCGGGGCGTCGTCCCGGGACCGTTCGCGGGTGGCGGTTACCATCCGGTAGATACTAGGCGGAAACCTGGCTACGATGTGCCGACGATTTTCCGAGTCCCCGAACTCCTGGCAGGTGCGCCATCTCGTTCGAAGATGCCTGGGCTCTGGCCGAGCCGGTCAAGGGCTGGATGACGCGCGCGCAGGGCGAAGCGCTGTGGAACGCCGCGTGCCGGCTCGAAAAGGGTGACGTCATCCTGGAAATCGGCAGCCACCAGGGCAGATCCACGATCGTCCTCGGCGCGGCGGCCCGCACGGCCGGCGCCACGGTGATCGCCGTCGACCCCTTCGTGGACGGCAGGTTGTTCGGCGGATCGCCGACGCGGCAGCTGTTCGAGCGGAACATCCGCCAGGCCGGGCTGGACGACGTCGTCGAGCTCGTCGCCGGTTACAGCACGGAACTGCGGCCTCACTGGGACCGTCCCCTACAGCTGCTTTACATCGACGGCAAGCACGACTACTGGACCTACACCGACGACCTGCGCTGGTCGGACCACCTGCCACCGGGCGCGGAAATCCTGGTCCACGACTGTTTTTCCTCGATCGGCGTCACGCTCGGCACGATCGCGAAGGTCCTCTTCGGACGCCGGTACACCTTTGTGGACCGCGCGACGTCGCTGGCGCGGTTCAAGCTGAGCCCACCGTCCACGGCGGACCGCGTGCGCGTGCTGGCGCAGCTGCCGTGGTTCCTGCGCAACGTCGTCATCAAGGTGCTGCTGCGCCTGCGGTTGCGGCCGGTCGCCCGGCTGCTGGGCCACGACAGCCCGTACGACCCTTACTGAGCAACCGGTTTCCCGACCTCGATCTTCGCGACGCACACCGGTGCGCCCGGGCTCGACAGCCGCATCCCGATGTGGTCGAAGAGCCCGTCCACCGGCAGGTACAGCGAGTGCAGCCCGGCCTGGAACCACACCGGGGTCCCGTCCACCAAGCCTTCGCCGCCGTCGGAGGTGAAGTAGTCGATCTTCAGCAGGTGCCGGCCCAGCACCGGCGCGTCGAGCGGGACGCTCACCTGGGTCTCGCCGACCGTGTACCCGCAGTTCGGCACCGGTCCCGTTACCCCACGGGACTCCGCCGCCACCCCGGTGATCAGGTGCGGCGTGCCGGTGGCGTCGAGCAGGTGCATCCGGTTCGTCGGCTGGTCGAAGTGCGTGCCGGGGATCAGGCCGGCCACCCGCGACGCCTGCGAGTCCGCGCCGAACCACTCGTGGACCACATCGGACGGGACGAACGTGTCGAAGAAGACCAGATCGGGGTCCTCGGCGACGGCCGCCCGGACGTTCGCCAGGTACTGCGCGGAATGCTCGAACCGCAGCGCCGGGGCGAGCCGCCAAAACCCCACCGCGGAACTGGCGAGCAAAAGCACGCAGACGACTAGCGCGATCGGCCGTTCACGCTTTCCGCCGGACGGCGCAACTTCGCCCGGGGTCAGAAAAGCGAACGCTCCACAAAGGGCAGCCACGAACGCCAGCTCGGCCAGGTACCTCGGGTCGTCGCCGGCGGCCGGGCCGACTTCGCGCAACCGCGTCAACGCCAGCAGCCCGACGTCCACGGCGAGCAGCAGCCCGAGCAGCGCCCACGCCCGCCAGGCCCGGCGCCCGCCCACGCGCGCGCCGGCGATCATCAGCGCCAGTGCCGCGGCGAACAGCAGGACCACCACCGCGAACGGCGACGGCGCCCAGGTCGCGCCCGGTCCCGGCCCGGACCACGGCCCGCCGGCCAGCCCGGGCAGGAAGGTGTCGCCGAGCATCCGGCCGGTCAGGTCGGCGACGATCCCGGCGGTCATCGGCGTGCCGCCGGGAGCCACCTGGCTCGAGGTCAGCGCGAGGTAGCCCACGACGAACGCGACGAGCAGCCCCGTGTGTCCCGCCCAGTAGCGCCACCGCTCCCGGAAGGACTGTCCGAGCAGGACGGTCACCCCGGCCAGCAACAGCGGGACCACCACGGCCTTCTCGTAGAACGCGAGACCGAACAGCGTCCAGGCGAAGGTCCCGATCCACCACCGGCCGCCCTCGCGCAGGTAGCGGACGTGCCAGTACAGGGCCCCGACGGCCGCGAGCACCACCGGGACGATCTGGATGCCGTACGCCCACCACAACGTCGGGACCAACAGCAGCGTCGAAGCCGTGAACACGGTGAACGGCACCAGGATCGCCCAGCGGCGGCCGAAGCAGCGCACGAGCAGGCACCAGAACAGCACGGTCGCGACCGCCCGCATCAGCAGCACCGGCAGGATCATGAGCGGGAAGTTCAGCGGTGCCCACCACGTCAGCACCGCCACGACGAAGAACCCGCCCGGGGTCAGGTGCCCGTGGTAGTCCTGGAAGAGGTACCCGAGGTCGAACGGCCCGGCGACGGCGGCCCGGTAGGTCATGACGAAGTCGTCCTGCGCGAAGCTCCCGTGCAGCGCCGCCCAGGTGTGGAACGCCAACGGCACCACACCGGCGACGAACGCCGCCAGCACGACGGCGGACGGTCTTCGCGTCACCCGTGGCGCGGGCTTTTCGGTCAGCTCCAGCACGGGTTCCTCACTTCTTGCACGCGGGTGGCTGGCACATGAGCGTGCTCAGCGCCTGGTAGAAGACGTCGGAGATCTTGCGCGGATCCGGTGTCGTGAACGACTCTCCGCCGGTCGCCGCCGAAACCTGCTTCAGCTCGCTCGCGTCGATGTCGGGGCCGATGCCGATCCCGATCACCGGCAACGGTTTCCGCGGGTCCTGCAGCCGGCCCAGCTCGCTGAGCAGGCCGGGCAGCCCGACGGAGTCGCTGTCCTCGTTGCGGCCGTCGGTCATCACGACGACGACGTTGATCCGGCCGAGCTGCCAGTTCTGGCGGGCGTTCTGGTACGCGGCGAGGATCGAGTCGTACAGCCCGGTCGCGCCGCCCGCCTTCGGCTTGACCGCCTGCAGCGTCTGCACCCCGCCGCCCGCGAGCTGCTGCGCGATGGACCGCATCGGCAGCAGTTCCTTGTAGTCCTTGTCGCCGTCGAGCTTGGTCGAGAACAGCCACAGGCCGATTTCCGTCGTCGGCTTGAACAGCCCGAGGCCCTGCGTCGCGGCTTCGAGCGTGAGCGCCATCCGGCTGCGGCCGGTGCCGGGGACGGTGGCGGCCATCGAGCCGGACACGTCGAGCAGCACCTGGACGCGGGCGCTGAGGTTCGCGCCGGCCCACGCCTGCAGCACGCCGTACATCGCGTCCGGCGCGGGTGGCCCGGCCGGGCGCGGCGCGGCGTCCGTGCGGGTGTCGCGCGGCCGGTCGCCGAGCAGCTGCCCGGCGGGCGTGCGGAACCCGGCGTCGGCGAACGACTTCGTCGCGGTCTGGTCGAGCAGCAGCCGCAGGAACCGCTCGGCCGCCGACCGCGAAGCCTCCGACGCGCGCGGCAGCACGACGTACGGGTAGTCGAAGCTCGGCATGCCCGCCGCCGGGTAGGCGGCGACGAGCTTGCGCGCCAGCACGGACTGCTCCGACGCCGGCGACGCGGTGAACGGCTCCTTGACGGCCGACACCTTGCGGATCTCCTCGGTGAACGCCGCGGCGGGGTCGGGCGCGTCCTTCGTCAGCTGCCGCAGGCCGATCAGCGCGGCGATCCCGGCCGGGTCGCGGCTCGGGTCGGGCAGCCCGACCGGGCTTCCCGCGAGGACGTCCGACCAGGACGGTGACTTCCCCGGCCAGCCGGCCTGTTTCGCGACTTCGTCGGTCAGGGCCAGCACGACCGGCGAGCTCGCCACCGACTGCCCGGACTCGGGCAGGTTCCACGCGCCGCCGTCGCGTGCCTGCAGCAGCCAGCTGCTCGACTCCGGCACCCAGACGTCGGGGCCGTTCGCGCCGTTGGCTTCCAGCGCGGTCGCGGTGGCCGTCGACGCGGACGCCGTGACCTCGACGGAATAGCAGTCCGGCCCCGGCACGGTCCGGGCCAGCGCGGTGAGCACCGGCGCGACGTCCGGCGCCGCCGTGATGCGCACCGGCGTCGTGGTGTCGCAGCCGCCGGCGGCGAGGCGGTCGCGCAGGTAGTCGACGCCGAACCAGGCGAGCAGGGCGACCACGAGCAGCACGCTCAGGACGACGACCCGCGCGTCGACGCGCCGGGCCCGCGCCGGGTGTGCCGCCATGCACGTACCTTCCGTCGTGGAGTCCTGGCAGCTTGCCAGCCGGGTGAGCGGGAAGCCAGTACCGATAGCGGAAAGTCACCATCACCCCGTGAACCCGTGGTGAAAGAATGGCGCGATGCGGCCGATTTGGTGACGGAAGGAAACGACGTAACATTCGCGCTTGACGCCCGTCCCACATGGGTAGAAGCACGATGGCGGATCGCGGAGACGATTTCGCCGTCCCCGAAACGGCGAACGGCACCGAACGGAGACGTAACCCGTGCGCACGATGTACGACGCGGTCACGGCCGCCCACATCCCCGCCGGCGCGCAGATGGTCGCGGGATACATCGACAAGATCAAGCTCGAACCGTGGTCGGCCGCCGACTGGGCGCGGTTCCCGAACGCGGTCAAGGTCACCATCGTCAAGAAGGCGAGCACGAACGACGGCCACGTCCTGGACGTCGAACCCGGCGACGCCACCCCGGGCGAGGCGCCGGGCTGGGTCCGGATGCGCCGCGCGGCCGGCGCCGACCCCACCATCTACTGCAACCTCTCGACCTGGCCCTCGGTGCGCTCGGCGTTCTCGTCGGCCGGCGTCGCCGAACCGCACTACTGGATCGCCCACTACAACGGCGATCCCGCCATCCCGGCCGGTGCGATCGCCAAGCAGTACCGGGGCGACGTCGCCCCGGGCTACGACGTCTCGTCCGTGGCCGACTACTGGCCCGGAGTGGACGGAAACGGATCCGCCTCGACTGGAGTGGAGATCATGGAGCGCATCACCGTCACCCCGCCCAACACCAGCGACAACACGGTGCGGGTGTTCCTGTCCGGCAGCCCGGGTGCGGCGGTCATCATCCGGCCACGGCTCGGCGGCGACGGTTTCGCGACACCGATGTGGGTCGGCGACATCTACGCCTGGGGCAGCGACCACCAGGGCGTCGGCCACAACCCCACGCAGATCGCCGGCTACGACAACAAGCTGACGTCGCACCGGCGCTACGACCTGCCGGGCGCGGTGTGGGCCGACATCAACTACAGCTCGGCCGAACCGTTCGAGCTCGACATCGTCGGGTGACGCGGGGGTCCGGGGCCTTCCGCGTGTCGGCGGCCCCGGACTCCCCGCCGCGCTGGCAGGATCGCGGCATGGAACGCGTGCTCGGCATCGGTGGGTACTTCATCCGCGCGGCGGACCCGGCGGCACTGGGTGCCTGGTACCGGGACGCCCTCGGCCTCGGCGCCGACGAACACGGCCTGTGGCAGCAGGAGCCGGGGCCGACGGTCTTCGCGCCGTTCGAGGCCGGGACCGACTACTTCGGGGCCCGCTCCCAGCAGACCATGCTCAACTTCCGGGTCCGCGACCTCGACGCCATGCTCGCCCAGCTCCGCGAGAAGGGCGCCGACGTGGCCGAGGAGACCCAGGACATGGACGGCGTCGGCCGGTTCGGCTGGGTCACCGATCCCGAAGGCAACCGCATCGAGCTGTGGCAGCCGGCCTGACCGTCACGCGGGTGGCAGCGCGCGGCACAGCGCGTCCACCGCCGCCGGGTACGCGTGTTCGGACGGGGTCGCGTAGCCGACCACCAGTCCGTCCATTGTGGACATCGTGCTGGCCGGGTGCCGGAACGCCGCCAGGCCGTCGAGCGCGAGTCCTTGCCACGTAGCGGCTTTCACCGCGGACCGCTCGGTGCCGGGTGGCAGCCGCAGCACCGCGTGCAGGCCCGCGGCGATGCCGGTCGGCACCACGTGCGGTGCCCGTTCGGCCAGCGCCCCGACGAGGAGGTCGCGGCGGCGCCGGTACCGCTGGCGCATGCGCCGGATGTGCTTGTCGTACGCGCCCGAGGCCAGGAACTCCGCCAGCGTCAGCTGGTCCAGCACGCCCGCCCACGCCTCGCGCTCGCCCTTCACCGCCAGCACCGCGTCGACGAGGTGCTCCGGCAGCACCAGCCAGCCGAGCCGCAAAGCGGGTGACAGGCTCTTGCTCACCGAACCGGCGTAGACGACGTGCTCGGGGTCCAGGCCCTGGACCGCGCCGACCGGCTTGCGGTCGTAGCGGAACTCGCCGTCGTAGTCGTCCTCGATGAGCAGGCCGCCGGTCGCGCGGACGTGGTCGACCACCGCGGTCCGGCGGTCGTGGTGCAGCGGGCCGCCGGTCGGGAACTGGTGGGCGGGGGTCAGCAGCACCGACGGCACGTCCAGCTCCGCGACGCGGGCACCTTTCTCGTCCAGGGCAAGGGGAATCGTCTCGACGCCCGCCGCGGCGAGGATCGCGCGGTGGAACGCCAGGCCGTACGCCTCGACCGCGAGCGGGCCGGGCAGGACCGCCGGGAACAGCAGCCGCAGCGCGTGCGCGAACCCCGAGCACACGACGATCCGCTCCGGCGCCGTCCGCACGCCGCGGGCCCGCGCGAGGTAGCCGGCCAAGGCCTCCCGCAGTTCGCGCCGGCCGCGCGGGTCGCCGGGGCCGAAGGCGTCGTGCGGGGCGACGCTCAGCGCGCGGCGCGCGGCGGCGAGCCATTCGGGACGCGGGAACGACGTCGCGTCCGGCTGACCCTGGCGCAGGTTGTACCGCGGCGCCGGAGCACCCGGAGCGGTCTTCGGCGTCCGGGCGGCCGGGAGCGGCTCGGCCCGTGAGGCGACGCGGGTGCCGGAGCCCTGGACGGCGGTCAGCCAGCCTTCGGCGACCAGCTCGGCGTAGGCGTCGGCGACGGTGTTGCGGGCCAGCCCGAGGTCGGCGGCCAGCGACCGGTAAGGCGGGAGCCGGGTGCCCGGGGCGAGCCGGCCACCGCGGACGGCGTCGCGCAGCGCGGTGATGAGCGCGGCCCGTTTGCTCCCGCCCGCCAGCTCCAGGTGGAGGTCGACCCCGGAATTGACCCACGAATCTGCCACGGAAATGCACCCTACACGGCGGTCAACCGGGCCCTAGATTTCTGGTCATGACGAACTCCCGCCTCAACTTCGCCAAGTCCGCCCCCAAGGCCTTCAAGGCCCTGATCGGCTTCGACGCCGCTGCCCGCGCCGGCCTCGACCCCGCGCTGGTCGAGCTGGTCCAGATCCGCGCGTCGCAGCTCAACCGCTGCGCCTACTGCCTGCACATGCACACCTCGGACGCCCGCAAGGCCGGCGAGAGCGAGGAGCGGCTGCACATGGTCGCGGTGTGGCACGAGGCCGGTCACTTCTTCAGCGAGCAGGAGCAGGCGGCGCTGGCCCTGACCGAAGCCGTGACGCTGATCGCCGGCGGTGTCCCCGACGACGTCTACGCCCGGGCCGCCGGCCAGTTCGGCGAGGAAGAGCTGGCCCAGCTGCTCGCACTGATCTTCACCATCAACACGTGGAACCGCATCGCCATCACGACGGCGAAGGTGCCCGGCACGGACGAGCGGGTGGCCCGGTGACCCGCCGGCCGGGCGCGGTGACGGCCCTGGCCGCACTCCGGTTCAGCGGTTCCCGGCGGGCCGAGGTCGTCCCGGCGTGAAATGCGGAAGAGCCACCATCCCCCGAGATGGTGGCTCTTCCGCTTCCCTCAGTCCGCGAGAGCCAGCAGGTCCTCGCGCTCGACGATTTCTTCTTCGACGGCTCGCTTCCGGGCCACCAGGCCGCTGATCGCGATCAGCAGGCCCAGCACCGCGATGCCGGTGACCACGCTCAACGCCGGCGTCAAGCCGGTGAGCAGCGCCGCCGGGGAGGCCTCACGGCCGCCGTTGGCGGTCAGGACCGCCGTCACCACCGCGAGCCCGATCGCGCCGCCCACCTGCAGGGACGTGTTCAGCAGGCCGCCCGCCAGGCCCTGCTCGCTGTCCGAGATCCCGGCCGTGGCCTGGATGTTGAGCGAGGAGAACGCCAGCGTGAAGCCGATGCCGAGCAGGATCATGCTGGGCAGCACGAAGGCCGCGTACCCCGAGTGCTCGTCCACCCGCAGGAACAGCGCGTACCCCAGCACGTGCGCGACGACGCCCGCGAAGATCGTGCGCGGGGTGCCGACCCGGTCGATCAGTGGCTCGATGCGCGGGGAACCGAACGCCACGATCAGCGCCGCCGGCAGGAACCCGAGCGCGGTCTGCAGCGCCGACCAGCCGAGCACCCGCTGCAGGTACAGCATCACGACGAACTGGAACCCGATGTACGCGCCGAAGAACAGCGCGCCGCCGAGGTTCGCCCTCGCGAGCGGTCCCGAGCGAAGAATTCCCAGGCGCAGCAACGGGTGACTGCTGCGCTTCTCGATGACCACGAACGTCACCAGCAACGCGAGCGCGACGGCGAACGTGATCAGCGTGCGCGGCGCGGCCCAGCCGATCTCGGGCGCCTCGACGACGCCGAACACCAGCAGCAGCGAGCCGGCGGCGCCGGTGATCGCACCCGGGAAGTCGTAGCCGCGGCCCTCTTCCCGCGCGTAGCTCGGGATCAGCTTCCACGCGGCGGCGAACGCGACCAGCGCGATCGGCGCGGGCAGCAGGAACGTCCAGCGCCAGCCGACCTCGGTCAGCAGGCCGGAGAACACCAGCCCGGCGGAGTACCCGCTCGCCCCGAACACGGCGAAGATGCTGATCGCCTTGTTGCGGGCCGGGCCCTCCTGGAACGTCGTGGTGATGATGGACAGCGCGGCCGGGGCGGTGAACGCGGCGGCCAGGCCCTTGATGAAGCGGCTCGCGATGAGCAGCGCGCCGTCGTCGACGAGCCCGCCGAGCAGCGAGGCCAGCGCGAACACGGCGACGGCCACGAGGAACACGCGGCGGCGGCCGAGCAGGTCGGCGGTGCGGCCGCCGAGCAGCAGCAGCCCGCCGTACCCCAGGACGTAGCCGCTGACGACCCATTGCAGCGCGTTGGTGGACAGGCCGAGGTCGGCCTGGATCGCGGGGAGCGCGACCCCGACCATCGACACGTCGAGCGCGTCGAGGCCGATGACGATCGAAACGGTGAGCAGGACACCCCAGAGACGTGCGTCCCACCGGGTCGAGGTGGTGGACAAGGACACGGAAGAGCTCATGTCGGCGACAGTACATGCACACGCATCTAATGTCTAAGCATTTAATGTATTTGCATCTGATGTGCGTGCATGCTAAGTTGGTCGCCGTGAGCGACGTCGCTGAACAAGGTCTGGTCCAGGAGTGGCACGAGTTGCTGGCCCGCTACTCGGCCGTGTTCACCGCGCTCGAGTGCCGCCTGCAGGAGCGCCACGGGATCGGCGCGAACGAGTTCGAGGCCCTGGAACGGCTCGCGACCTGCGACTTCAAGTGCCGCTCGGCCGACCTCACCGGCGCCATCCACCTCAGCCAGAGCGCCACCTCGCGGCTGGTCGCCCGCCTCGAGAAGGAGGGCCTGGTCGAGCGCGCGCTGTGCGAGCTGGACCGGCGCGGCATCTTCGTCACCATCACCGACGCCGGCCGGGAGCGGTACCTCGCGGCGAAGCGGACGCACCGCGAGGTACTCAACGAGACCCTGCGCTGAGAGACACTGCGCTGACTCAGCCCACGGGCCCTTCGGCCGCCGCGACCTGAACCTGCTGCTGACCGCCGCCGGCCGCGCTGGTCACCGTCAGCGTCAGCTTGTCGCCGGGGTGGTGGGTGTCCATCACGTTCGTCAGCGCCGTCGCCGAGTCGATCGCCTTGCCGTCGATCGCGGTGATCACGTCCCCGGCCGCGAGACCCGCTTGCTGCGCCGGCCCGCGCGCGACGACGTCGCGGATCCGGGCGCCCTGGCCGTCGGAGACCGAGACGCCGATGAACGCCGTCTTGCCGATGTGGATCTTGTCCGACGCCGTGCCCGCGACGATCCGGTGCGCGATGTCGACGGCCTGGTTGATCGGGATGGCGAAGCCCTGGCCGGTGCCGCCGTTGCGGCGCCCGTTGAGCTGGTAGCCGGTCGATGCGGCCGTGTCGACGCCGATGACCTGCGCGTTCGCGTTGACGAGCGGGCCACCGGAGTCGCCGGACTCGATGTTCGCGCGGACCTGGATCAGCCCGGTGAGCTGCTCGGACGACCCGCTGGACTCGTCGGAGGCGGTGATCGACTGGTCGAGCGCGGTCACCGTGCCGGGTGCGGGCACGGGGTCGCCGCCCTTGCCGCCGGCGTTGCCGAGCCCGAGGATCTGGTCGCCGACCTTGACCGTCGACGAGTCGCCGATGCTCGCGGTGGGCAGGCCGGACGCGTCTTCGAGCTGGATGACCGCGATGTCCTCGCTGCGGTCGTAGCCCACGACGTGCGCCTTGTACGTGTCCCCGGTGCCGATGCTGGTGACCTTGATGCTGGTCGCGCCGGCGACGACGTGGTTGTTCGTCAGCACCTCGCCGTCCGAGGTGAGAACGATGCCGGTGCCGGCCGCGGCGGCGCCCTGCAGGCCGAGCTCGGTGTTGACGTTGACGATGGCCGGGTTGACCTTCGCGGCCACGGCGTCGGCGTCGAGTGCGGTGGCCGCGGCGCTGGGCTGCCCGGAGAAGCCGAAGTTCTGGTTGCCGCTCGCGGTCGGGCTGTTCGTGGAGATGAGGTGCCCGATGCCGAGCCCGGCCACGACGGCGAGCGCGACCGCGACGACGGCGACCGTCAGCGCGCGGAGCGGCCGCCGCCGCGGGGGCGGCGGGACGGGCGGCGGGTAGCCGTAGCCCGGCTGCGCGTACTGCGGCGGGTACGGACGTCCCCACTGGTCACGGGCCTGGCCGTACTGGTGGTCGTACGGCTGCTGCCCGTAGAACCGCTGGTCCTGGGGGTACGGCTGCTCCTGGGAGTACTGCCGGTCCTGGGGCTGCTGCCCGTAGTACTGCGGCTGGTCGTAGTAGCCCTGGCCCGGCGGGTAGTGGCCGTACGGGTACTCGCCGCCACCCTGCGGTCCTCGGTCGTACTCGCTCATGCACAGCTCCAGCCCTCGACAAGCCTCCGGCCGCTCCAGGATTCGCCTCGATCCTGAGAATTTCCTGGCGCCGTTCCATGGAGTTGCTGTGGATATACCCGCGAGGAGGAGCCGTTACGCCGGGACCACCGCCCTCCGGACACTGGCGGTCAGACGGTCCGCGCGCTCGGTCACCGCGGCCACCTCCAAGGGGGCCACTCCGGCGTGGATCTCGATACTCACCCCGGCCGTCATCGCCGCGGCGCGGGCCGCCTCCGCGACCGCCGCCAGGTCGGTGGCCACCAGCGGGTCCGGTGGCACCCGGTCCGCGAGGTCCAGCACCGCCGCCGCGGCGGTGATCACCTCGGCCGCCGGTTCGCACGCGCGCCGGCGCGCTTCGGCCACCGCCGAGTCCCGCGCTTCACCCGCCGGCCGCCGGAGCGCCCGGGTGAGGGTGGCCGCCGCGTGCGCTTCCTTCTCCGCCAGCCGCAGTGCGTGCATGCTCAACGCCCGGGCTTCGCGCCCGTCGGGCGACGCCTTGCCGACCAGCGCCGCGGCCTGGGCGACGTGCAGCGCCGCGGTCGCCCCGCCACCCGGGGAAGCGTCGGAGGCGAGGGCCTTGAGGAAGTCGCTCATGATCTGATCACGCATGGGCTGTGCCTTTCCACCTAGCGCCGGATCCGTTCCATGCCGGGGTCGACCAGCGGCTCGGCGGCCACGGTGGCCGCGACCCGGCGGCCGAAGTACTCGATCTCCACCCCGCTGCCGACGTCGGACGACGCCGGGAGCCACGCGTACGCGATCGGCCGGCCGATCGTGTAGCCGTACGCCGCGCTCGTGACGTAGCCCGCCGCGACCCCGTCCACGAACACCGGTTCCTTGCCCAGCACGACCGTGCGGCCGTCGTCGATCGTCAGGCACCGCAGCCGCCGCGACGCGGTGTCCTCGCCGCGTCCTTCGATCGCGTCCCGGCCCAGGAAGTCACCCTTCGCCGGCCGCACCGCGAAGCCGACCCCGGCTTCGTACGGGTCGTGCTCGGTCGTCATGTCGGTGCCCCACAGCCGGTAGCCCTTCTCCAGCCGCAGGCTGTTGAACGCCGCCCGCCCGGCCGCGATGACGCCGAGGGGCTGCCCGGCCGCCCACAGCGCGTCCCACAGCCGCAGGCCGTTGTCCGCGCTGGTGTAGATCTCCCAGCCGAGCTCGCCCACATAGGACAGTCGCATCGCGACGACCGGCACCCCGGCGATCCGCGCCCGGCGGGCCCGGAAGTACTTCAACCCGTTGTGCGAGAAGTCTTCCCCGCTCAGCGGCTGCACGAGGTCACGCGCCAGCGGGCCCCAGACGCCGATGCAGCACGTCCCGCCGGTGATGTCCCGGACCTGCACCCCGGCCGGCGCGTGCTTCACGAGGTGGTCGACGTCGATGTTCCCGTTGATCCCGGCCTGGAACAGCTCCGGCCCGAGCCGCGCGACCGTGACGTCGCTGCGGACGCCGCCCGCCTCGTCCAGCATCAGTGTGTAGGTGACCGACCCGACCGACTTGTCCAGCTGGTTGGTGGTCAGCGACTGCAGGAACTCCAGTGCCCCGCTTCCGCTGACCTCGACGCGCTTCAGCGGCGTCATGTCGTACAGCGCCACCCCGTTGCGCGTGTGCCACGCCTCGGCCGCCGCGATCGGCGAGTGGAACTGCGCCGACCAGGCGTCCCGCGCCGGCGGCAGCGCGTCGTGCGGCAGCTTCTTCAGCAGCGGCGCGTTGGCCTCGAACCAGTGCGGCCGCTCCCAGCCGCCCGCCTCCAGAAACACCGCACCGAGCTCGCGCTGCCGGGCGTGGAACGGCGACACGCGCAGGTCACGCGGGGAAAGCTTGGGCTGCAACGGGTGCAGGATGTCGTAGACCTCGACGAAGTTCTGCTGTGAAGTTTCGCTCACGTAGGAAGGCGAAAGCTGGACGTCCTCGAAGCGGTGGACGTCGACCTCGTGGACGTCCACTTCGGACTGCCCGTCGACCAGCAGCTCGGCGACGGCCTTGGCGATGCCCGCGGAGTGCGTCACCCACACCGCTTCGGCGAGCCAGAAGCCGCGGACGTCGGCGGACTCACCGACCAGCGACTGGCCGTCCGGGGTGAAGGAGAAGATCCCGTTGAAGCCCTCTTCGACCTTGGTCTGCCGCAGCGCGGGCAGCAGCAGCTTGCTCTCCTCCCACGACGGCGCGAAGTCGTCTTCGGTGAAGGGCAGCATCGACGGCATGGCCGTCTCGGTCACCGACGGGTCCAGTGTGGACTCTTCGACCGGCATCGGCCGGTGCGCGTAGGAGCCGATGCCGATCCGGTCGACGTGCTCGCGGAAGTAGAGGTCCTGGTCCTGGTGGCGCAGGATCGGCAGGCTCGCCTCGACCGCTTCGCTGTTGCGCCCGACCAGCTCGTCGACCCGGCCGGTCTTGACGTACTGGTGCGCCAGCGGCAGCAGCGGGACGTCCATCCCCACCATCGCGCCGATCTCGCGGCCCCAGAACCCGGCGCACGACACCACGACGTCGGCCGGGAAGTCGCCCTGGTCGGTCCGGACGCCGGTGACGCGGCCGTCCGCTTGCAGGACGTCGGTCACGCGGGTGGACCCGACGAACCGAGCGCCTCGCGAGGTGGCCCGCTCAGCCAGCACTTCGACGGCCTTCGCGGCGCGCGCCAGCCCGTCGGTCGGCGTGTGCAGCGCGCCGAACACCTGCGAGCCGTCGAGCAGCGGCCACCGGCGGACGCACTCCTCGGCGTCGATGATCGAGCCCGGGACGCCCCACGACGTCGCCCAGCCGTGCTTGCGCTTGAGGTCCTCCCAGCGCGCCGGCGTCGTCGCGACCTCCATGCCGCCCACCTGGAGGAAGCAGTCCAGGTCCAGCAGCTTCCCGACCGTGTACTTGGCGAACTCCGTCATGCTCTTGGAGGTGTTGGTCTGGAACACCAGGCCGGGCGCGTGCGACGTCGAGCCGCCGGTGCGCGGCAGCGGGCCCTGGTCGAGGACGGTGACGTCGGACCAGCCCCGGGTGGTCAGCTCGTCGGCCAGGTTCGCGCCGACGATGCCGGCGCCGATGATCACGACTTTCGGTGCGCTCATGGCGGAACTCCTAACCTCAGGGAAGACGGCTCACCTAAAAACAACTGTGCTGTTGCCGTTGAGCAGGACGCGGCGTTCGCAGTGCCAGCGGACCGCGCGGGAAAGGGCGAGGGCTTCGGCGTCGCGGCCGACGGTCACGAGCTCGCGCGGCGAGTACGTGTGGTCAACACGCGCGACCTCCTGCTCGATGATCGGGCCCTCGTCGAGGTCGGGCGTGACGTAGTGCGCGGTCGCGCCGACGTACTTGACGCCGCGGTCGTAGGCCTGGTGGTAGGGCTTGGCGCCCTTGAACCCGGGCAGGAACGAGTGGTGGATGTTGATCGCGCGGCCTTCGAGCTTCTGGCACAGCTCGTTGGACAGCACCTGCATGTACCGCGCGAGCACAATGAGGTCCACCTCGTACTCCCCGACCAGGTCGAGCAGCCGCTGCTCGGCCTCCGGCTTGGTCTCCGCCGTGACCGGGACGTGCACGAACGGGACTCCGGCCGCCTCGGCCATCGGCCGCAGGTCCTCGTGGTTCGAGACGACCACCGCGATCTCCGCACCGAGGCCGCCGGCGCGCCAGCGGAAGAGCAGGTCGTTGAGGCAGTGCCCGAACTTCGACACCATCACCAGCACCCGCGGCGGCGTCCCGTCGGAGAACCCGAACTCCATCCCGAAGTGCCCGGCCACCGGCGCGAACGCCCGCGTCAGGTCGTCCACTGTGGAGTCTTCGGTGCACGTGAAGGACGTGCGCAGGAACAGCGAGCCGCGGACGTCGTCGTCGAACTGCTGGTGCTCGACGATGTCGCAGCCCTGCCCGACGAGGAACGTCGTGACGGCGTGCACGATGCCCGAGCGCTCGGGACACTTGAGCGTCAAGGTGAAGGTCACGAGACGTACTCCAGACTCGCGTCGGCCAGCCAGGCGTGGAAGTAGTCCGAAAAGGACTGTCGCACGAGGACAGTGAAGCCTTCTTCCCGGACCATGAGCACGATCCCGGTGCGCGCGAACAACGTCTGCACGCAGGTTCCTGGCGGCGCGACCTCCAGGTCGAGGGAACACCCGTGGGCCAGGACGTCCCGCGCGTGCTCCCCGGTGAGCCGCACGACGTTGCGCTGCGCCGAGACATCCACGACGGCGTCGCTTTCCCGGGAAAGCGATGCTTCCAGCTCGGCTTGGCGGCCGGGTTCGGCGAGCACGAGGTACTCGTCGGGACCCATCCAGAGGATGTCGACGCCGTGGCCGCTGGTGAACGTGCACGGCCCGGGCAGGTCGACGCCGAGGAGGGCGTGCCCGTCGCGGAGGCGCACGGTGAGCTGGGTGCGGAACGGTTCTTCGACCGCTTCAGCCGTCACGGCGGGCTCCTTCCTTGTCGAAGAGCACGGATTCGGTCACGGTCACCGGCATGACGTCGTCGCCGACCGGGACGTACAGCGTTTCGCCGACGCGCTCGCGTCCGGAGCGCACCAGGGCGAGCGCGAACGTCCGGCCCAGCGCGGCGCTGTCGTAGCTGGAGGTGACGTGGCCGAGCATCCGCACGGGAGGTTCGGGCACGACTTCGCTTTCGATGATCTGCGAGCCTTCCGGCAGCAGCACCGACGGATCGACCGGCAGCAGGCCGACCAGCTGCTTGCGGTCCGGGCGGTTGTTCTCGGCGCGGGCGAAGGACCGCTTGCCGAGGAAGTCGACCTTCTTCTTCGAGACCGCCCAGGACATCCCGAGGTCCTGCGGCGTCACCGTGCCGTCGGTGTCCTGGCCGATGATCGGGTAGCCCTTCTCGGCGCGCAGGACGTGCATGGTCTCGGTGCCGTACGGCGTGGCACCTTCGTCCACTATGGACTTCCAGAGCGCGAGCCCGTACCACGAGGGGACGTTGATCTCGTAGGCCAACTCGCCGGAGAAGCTGATCCGGCAGACGCGGGCGGCGATCCCGGCGACCTCGGCGTCGTGCCAGGTCATGAACCCGAAAGCCTCGTTGGAGACATCAAGGTCCGGCGCCAGGCGGCCGAGGACTTCCCGCGAGCGCGGACCGACCAGGGGGATGGTGGTCCAGTGCTCGGTGACCGACGTCGCGTAGACCCTCAGGTGCGGCCACTCCGTCTGGAGCCACTCCTCCATCCACTCGAGGACCATCGCCGCGTTGCCGGTCGTGGTGGTGACGAGGAACCGGTCCTCGGCGACCCGGATGACCGTGCCGTCGTCGATCACCATGCCGTCGACGCCGCACATCACGCCGTAGCGGATCCGGCCGACCTTGAGGTTGCTCATCATGTTCGTGTAGAGCATGTCGAGGAACCAGCCGGCGTCCGGACCCTGGACGTCGATCTTGCCCAAAGTGGACCCGTCCATCATCGCGACGTCGGTGCGCGCGGCGCGGCATTCGCGCAGGACAGCGTCGTGCATCGACTCGCCCCGCCGCGGATAGTACCTCGGCCGCTTCCACTGTCCGACGTTCTCGAACTCGGCACCGTGCTCGACGTGCCACGGGTGGATCGTCGTGACGCGCACGGGATCGTGCAGCTCACCGCGGTTCCGGCCGGCCAGCGCGGCGAACGACACCGGCGTGTAGGGCGGCCGGAACGTCGTCGGGCGCTGGGTCGCCAAGTCGACACCGAGCGCTTCGGCGGTGATGCCCGCGGCGAGCATGCCGGACGTCTTGCCCTGGTCGTGCGCGGTGCCGATCGTCGTGTAGCGCTTGATGTGCTCCAGCGACCGCAGCCCGGCGCCGGTGGCACGCAGGACGTCCGAGACGGTCGCGTCCCGCTGCTGGTCCACGAACCTGGTGTCCACATCGGACTCCGGGGCGGGCACCTGCCAGAGGATCTTCGCTTCCGGCAATCCCTCGCCCGCCGCCGCGCCGACGACGCTGACGTTCGGCAGGTCGCCGTCCGGGACGTAGGAACCGAGCTCCGGCGCGTACCGGAGCTTGCCCCGGGCCTGGCTGAACAGGTGCACGGCCGGGTTCCAGCCGCCGGACACGAGCAGCAGGTCACACGGCACCCGCTCCCCCTCCAGCGAGCCCAGCGGAGCGACGTGGGCGGCGGTGATGTGGTCGTCGCCGTCGGTGCCGATGACGCCGTAGCCTTCGCGAGCGTCGACGATCCGTACGATCTCGGCCCCGGCCTCGGCCAGTTCGGAGGCGGCGGCGAGCGCGGAGTCGTTGGTGGTGAACACGACCACGCGCTGCCCGGCGAGAACGCCGTAGCGGTTCAGGTACGTGCGCGCGGCCGAAGCGAGCATGATGCCGGGCCGGTCGTTGTCCGGGAACACGATCGGCCGTTCGTGGGCGCCGGTCGCGATGACGATCTTCTTCGCGCGGATCCGCCAGACCCGCTGACGCGAGATCCGTTCGGGCGCGGCGGGTTCACCCCGGCGCTCCAGGGCGAGCACGAACCCGTCGTCGTACACGCCGAACGCCGTCGTGCGCGAAAGGAACCGGACACCTTCGGGCGCTTCGCCGTCGGGCTGGTCGTCGACGAGCAGCACACGCCCTTCCGCGGAGGCAGCGGTCGCGCGGCCCGCGGGCCCGGCACCGATGACCAGGACATCGCAGTGGGCGTGCTTAGCGTCGTAGCGGGCCGGGTCCGGCTCGGCGGCGAGCCGCCCCTGACCGGACAGGCCGCGCGCGACCAGACCGTCGTACAGCTCGACGGTCGTCGCGCTGAGCATCGGCTCCGGGAACGGCTTTTCGATCTGCACCAAGGCGTTCGAGTCCTCGACGCCGGCGCCGGCGATGCCGCGCGGCCGGCCGTACTTGATGCTGGTCGCGACCCGGTGGATACCGTTGGCCAGCAACGCGGAAGCCAGGGTGTCACCGAGGAACCCGGTCAGCTCGCGGCCGTCGAAGGTGAACTTGAGCGGGACGCCGGACAGTCGGGTCACGAGATCACCGGCCTGGGCTCGTCGAGGCGGTAGACCGCCTTCAGGTCGTGGGTGCGGGTGTCGCGGACGGCGTTGAACCAGCGGCGGCAGCCCGCGGAGTGGCTCCAGCGCTCGGCGAAGGGCCCGCTGGGGTTGTCGCGGAAGAAGAGGAACTTCGCCCACTCCTCGTCCGACATCGCGGCCGGATCCGCGGGGTAGGCGACGTGCGCCTGGCCGCCGTAGTGGAACTCGGCCTCTTCACGCGGCCCGCACCACGGGCAGGGGATCAGCTGCATCAAAGACTCCTAGTGCGCGACGGCGGCGGCGCCGTGCTCGTCGACGAGGGCACCGGTGGTGAACCGGTCGAGCGTGAACGGTTCGGCGTACTCGTGCGGCTTGCCCCGCGCGATGGTCGCCGCGAAGACGTCTCCCACCCCCGGCGTGGCTTTGAAGCCGCCGGTACCCCAGCCGCAGTTGAGGAACAGGTTCTCGACCGGGGTGAGCCCGACGATCGGCGACGCGTCCGGGCTGACGTCGACGATGCCCGCCCACGTCCGCAGCAGGTGCGCCCGCGCGAACACCGGGAACAGCTCCAGCGCGGCGGCCATCTGCTCCTCGATGATGTGGAACGCGCCGCGCTGGCCGTAGCCGGTGTAGCTGTCGATGCCGGCGCCCATCACGAGCTCGCCCTTGTGCGCCTGGGAAACGTAGACGTGCACGGCGTTCGACATGACGACCGTCGGGTGGATCGGCTCCAGCAGCTCGGACACCAGAGCCTGCAACGGGTGCGAGACGAGCGGCAGGTCGAGGCCCACCATCTTCGCGAGTACCGACGAGTGCCCGGCAGCGCACAGCGCGACCTTGCCCGCGGCGATCCGGCCCCTCGACGTCTCGACCGCGGTGACCCGGCCGTCCACTGTGGAGATGCCGGTGACCTCGCAGTTCTGGATGAGGTCGACGCCCAGCTCGTGGGCCGCCCGCGCGAAGCCCCAGGCGACGTAGTCGTGCTTCGCGATGCCCGCGCGCGGCTGGAAGGTCGCGCCGAGCACCGGGTAACGCACGTCCGGGGAGACGTTGACGATCGGGCAGATCTCCTTGACGCCGGCCGCGTCCACCCATTCGGCGTCGATGCCGTTGAGCTTGTTGGCCTCGACGCGGCGGACGCTGTCACGGACGTCCTGCAGCGTGTGCGCGAGGTTCAGCACCCCGCGCTGGCTGAACAGGATCGGGTAGCCGAGGTCCTCTTCGAGCCCTTCCCACAGCTTGAGGGAGTGCTCGTAGATGCCGGAGCTCTCGTCCCAGAGGTAGTTGGAGCGGATGATCGTGGTGTTGCGGGCCATGTTGCCGCCCGCGAGCCAGCCCTTCTCCAGCACGGCGACGTTCGTGATGCCGTGCACCTTGGCCAGGTAGTACGCGGTGGCGAGGCCGTGCCCGCCGCCACCGACGACGACCACGTCGTAGGCCTTCTTGGGCTCGGGGTTGTCCCAGAGGAAGTCCGGGTGCTCCGGCAGGTCGGTCATCGGGTCTCCTCCCCGGGGTACAGCGGGAACGCCTCGGCGAGCGCGGTGACGCGGGCCCGCAGCTTCTCGACGTCGCAACCGGGCTTGAGGGCCTCGGCGATGACGTCGGCGGCTTCGCGGAACTCGGCGTCACCGAAGCCGCGCGTGGCCAGCGCCGGGGTGCCGATCCGCAGGCCGGAGGTGACCATCGGCGGCCGCGGGTCGAACGGGACGGCGTTGCGGTTCACGGTGATGCCGACCTCGTGGAGCCGGTCTTCGGCCTGCTTGCCGTCCAGCTCGGAGTCGCGCAGGTCGACGAGCACCAGGTGGACGTCGGTGCCGCCGGTCAGCACGGAGATGCCGTCTTCGGTCAGCAGCCGTTCGGCCAGGAGCTTCGCGCCGCGCAGGGTCCGCTGCTGGCGTTCCACGAACGCCGGCTCGGACGCCATCTTGAACGCGACGGCCTTGGCGGCGATGACGTGTTCGAGCGGACCGCCCTGCTGGCCGGGGAACACCGCGGAGTTGACCTTCTTGGCCAGCGCGGGTTCGTTCGTCAGGATCACGCCGCCGCGGGGGCCGCCGAGGGTCTTGTGCGTGGTGGTCGTCGTGACGTGCGCGTGCGGCACCGGCGACGGGTGCAGGCCCGCGGCGACCAGCCCGGCGAAGTGGGCCATGTCGACCATGAGGTACGCGCCGACCTCGTCGGCGATCTCCCGGAAGCGCGCGAAGTCCAGCTGACGCGGGTAGGCCGACCAGCCGGCGATGATCAGCTTCGGCCGGTGTTCCTTCGCGAGGCGCTCGACCTCGGCCATGTCGACTCGAAAGTCCTTTTCGGACACTTCGTACGCCGCGACGTCGTAGAGCAGGCCGGAGAAGTTGATCCGCATACCGTGCGTCAGGTGGCCGCCGTGGGCGAGCGAGAGGCCGAGGATCTTGTCGCCGGGCTTGATGAGCGCGGCCATCGCGGCCGCGTTGGCCTGCGCGCCCGAGTGCGGCTGGACGTTGGCGAACCCCGCGCCGAACAGGGCCTTGACCCGGTCGATGGCGAGCTGTTCGAGCACGTCGACGTGTTCGCAGCCGCCGTAGTAGCGACGCCCGGGGTAGCCCTCGGCGTACTTGTTGGTGAGCACCGAGCCCTGGGCCTGGAGCACGCTGAGCGGGGCGAAGTTCTCGGAAGCGATCATCTCGAGCGTCGACTGCTGGCGTCGCAGCTCGGCGCCGATCGCGTCGGCCACGGCCGGGTCGTAGTCGGCCAAGGACCGGTTGAGCACGGGGTCGATCGTCGCGGTCATCCCAAAACTCCGTCTGGTCGACTTCTGATATATCAATCGTCGATGTAGGCTAAGCGGCGTGCACCCCCAGGTCAATCCCCCGTCGCTCGCGGAACAGGCGTACCGCTTCATCCGCGACCGGCTCGTCATGCTCGACATCCCCCCGGGCTCGCCCCTCAACGAGGACGAGCTCGGCACCACCCTCGGCATGGGCCGGACGCCGATCCGCGAGGCGCTGAAACGCCTCGAGTCCGAACGGCTGGTCGTCGCCTACCCGCGGCGCGGGACGTTCGCCACCGACGTCCACATCTCCGACCTCGCGCACATCTCCGAGGTGCGGCGCACGCTGGAGCCGATGGCGACGGCCGCCGCGGCCGGGCGCGCGACCGACGCCGACCGGGCCGCCCTGACCGAGCTGCGCGCGCAGCTCGACGCCGGCGTCCCGGCCGGGGACAACGCCGAGCTGCTGCGCACCGACCTCGCCCTGCACCGGGCGATCTACCGGTGCGTGCACAACCCGTTCCTCGAGGACACGCTGATCCGGTACGACAACCTCGCGACCCGGATCTGGTGCGTGTTCGTGCCCCGGCTGTCCGGGATGGCCGGCCACGTCGACGAGCACGTCCCGCTCCTCACCGCGATCATCGAGGGCGACGCCGAGAAGGCGGCCGCGCTGACGCTGGAGCACGTCACCGGGTTCGAGGCCGCCATCCGGGCGCTGATCTAGCCGTTTTCAGACGCCGAGCCGGCCGCGGACCCAGTCGTGGAACTCGCCGATGTGGTGCTCGCTGGGCACGAGCACCCCGCCGCCGGCGTAGGAGCGTGAGTCCATGGCGAGCTGACAGCGTTCGCACGCCTCGAAGTCCTGCAGGTTGACGCGGTGGAACAGCTCGACCGAGCGCGTGAGGTCGCGGCCGGACTCGACGACGCCGGGCAGGTAGAGCCAGTCGCAGCGCACCAGCGTCCGGTCCGGGGCCAGCGGGAACATCCGGTGCAGGATCACGTGGTCCGGCACCAGGTTGACGAACACCTGCGGGCGGATGGTGATGGCGTAGTACTTGCGGTCCTGGTCCTCGGTGACGCCGGGCAGCCGGTCGACGCCCTCGCTGCCGTCGATGGTGAAGCCCCGGACGTCGCCGCCGAACTCCGCGCCGTGGCCGACGTAGTACTGCGCGGCGTACCCGTCCGCGAACTCCGGGAGGACCTCGGTGAGCTCGGGGTGGATCGTCGCGCAGTGGTAGCACTCCATGAAGTTCTCGATGATCTGTTTCCAGTTCGCCTTCACGTCGTACTCGATGCGCTTGCCCAGCGCGAGGCCGTCGACGCCGTAGGCCTCGATCGCCTCGGCGCCGCCGAGCCGTTCGGTGACCGCGGCGACGACGCTGCCGTCGAACGGCGGCGGCTCGTCGGCCAGGCAGACCCAGGCGTACCCGAGCCACTCCCGCAGGTGGACGCGGGTGAGGCCGAAGGTGGTGCGGTCGACGTCCGGCATCCCGGTGAGGTTCGGCGCGGCGACCAGCTTGCCGTCGAGGCCGTAGGTCCAGGCGTGGTACGGGCACTGGAAGGCGCGCTTGACGGTGCCGCTTTCGGACGTGCAGAGCCGCGCGCCGCGGTGGCGGCAGACGTTGAGGAACGCGTTCAGCTTCCCGTCCCGCCCGCGCGAGACGAGGACGCTCTCCTTGCCGATCTGCACGGTCTCGAACGACCCGGGCCCGACGAGGTCGGCGCTGCGCACGGCGCAGAACCAGTCGGCCTCGAAGATCTTCGCCTGCTCCAGCGCGAAGATCGCCGGGTCGGTGTAGTAGCTGCCGGGAAGCGTGGCGAGCAGGCTCGGCGGCAGATCGGTAGTGGTCACCGGCGTGGTCCTCTCCGCGGATCAGTTCGGGAGTTGCGCAGAACGCGTCTTGTTGCTCACTCCGGAACAGAGTGACTGCCACCCAGACCCGATGTCAACCCACGTTTTTCACTGCCCACCACCGGTTTCGGGACACACGCGTGATTGAGCGGGCATCACCCGTGTCCAGACGGGCATCACGTGTGATTGGGCGGGCATCAGGCGTGATGCCCCTCCAATCACGCGTGATGCCTCTCCAGACACGCGTGTGTCCCCTTCAGTCACATGGCGGGGCCGTGGATGGCTCGGCGGAAGAGGGTTTCGATCTCGTCGCGGGTCGGGCGGGGGTCGGCCAGGGCCGCCTGCATCAGGAGGCCGCAGAACAGGCCGGCCAGGAGGCGGCCGGTCAGGGGGTCCGTTCGGGAGCCGAAGAACGCGATCAGCGCCTCGTCCCAGGCCGCGCTCGCCGCCCGGAGCCGGGGACGGTGCAGGGCCGCGACGTACAGGTCGTACTCGACCACCGTGTCCCGGTACTGCTCGTTGATGTACCCCATGACGAGGTCGGCGAGCGCCGCGGCGAAGTCGGCGTCCGGCGCGAGCGCCGACTCCCACTCCTTCAGCGCGTGGACGTTCTTCTCGGCCGCCTCGTGCAGGGCGACCTCCAGCAGGTCGTCCAGCGTCGCGAAGTGGTAGGTCGTCGAGCCGAGCGGGACGCCGGCCGCCGCGGCGACCGAGCGGTGCGTGAGCCCGTCGATCCCCCGCTGGGCGACCACCTCGATCGCCGCCTTGGCGATCCGCGCCCGCCGTTCGGGGTCGTTCGGACCACGGCGCCGCGTCGCGCCGGGTTCGCTCTTCGCCATCAAGCCCCCTTGTGGACATCTGTACACGCTTCGCGTACAAATGTACGCACTCCAGGCACTGAGCAGCCACTACCGATCCGGGAAGGGCCGCATGACGGACCGCTACCTCGACGTACTGAACCCCTCGACCGGCCAGGTGATCGAGCAGGTCGCCGTAGCCGGGCCCGAGGAGGTCGACGTCGCGGTCAGAGCCGCGAGGAAGGCTTTCGACGACGGCCCGTGGCGCCGGACCACCGCGACCGAGCGCGGCGAACTGCTGCGCAAAGTAGCCGACCTGCTGGTCCGCGACCGCGAGGAACTCGCCCGCACCGAGAGCCTCGACACCGGCAAGACGCTGGGCGAAGGCCGCATCGACATCGACGACGTCACGAACGTCTTCCGCTACTACGCCGACCTCGCCGGCAAGGACGCCGGACGCCTGGTCGACGCGGGCAGCGCGACCGTCGTCAGCCGGATCGTGCACGAGCCGGTCGGCGTCTGCGCGCTCATCGCGCCGTGGAACTACCCGCTGCTGCAGATGTCGTGGAAGGTCGCGCCCGCCCTGGCCGCGGGCAACACGATCGTGCTCAAGCCGAGCGAGGTCACGCCGCTGACCACGATCAAGCTGGTCGCCCTGCTCGAAGAGGCCGGCACGCCGCCCGGCGTCGTCAACCTGCTGCTCGGGCCGGGCCACGTCGGCGCCGCGATGGTCGAGCACCCTGGCGTCGACCTCGTCTCCTTCACCGGCGGCTACGCGACCGGCGAGAAGATCATGACGGCCGCCGCGAAGGGCGTCCGGCGAGTCGCGCTGGAACTCGGCGGCAAGAACCCGAACGTGGTATTCGCCGACGCCGACTACGACACCGCGCTGGACTACGCGCTGATGGCCGCGTTCGTCCATTCGGGACAGGTCTGCTCGGCGGGCGCGCGCTTGATCATCCAGGATGGGATCCATGACCGGTTCGTGGCGGACCTCGCCGCGCGCGCCGACCGGATCCGGGTCGGCGACGGCCTCGCCCCCGCGACCGAGACGGGCCCGCTCGTCTCGGCGCAGCACCGCGCCAAGGTCGAGGGGTACATCGAAAGCGCTCTCAAGGAGGGCGCGACGCTCCGGGCGGGCGGCGAACGGCCCGAAGGACCGGAGTACGAAAACGGTTTCTTCCTGCGGCCGACCGTGTTCTCCGGCTGCACGAGGGACATGGCGATCGTCCGGGAAGAGGTCTTCGGCCCGGTCGTCACCGTGGAACGCTTCACCGAAGAGGCCGACGCGATCGCGCTGGCCAACGACACCGAGTACGGGCTCGCCGGAGCCGTGTGGACGTCGGACGCGTCCCGCGCCCAGCGGGTCGCCGGGGCCCTGCGCCACGGCACCGTGTGGATCAACGACTACCACCCCTACCTGCCGCAGGCGGAGTGGGGCGGGTTCGGGAAGTCCGGCATCGGCCGCGAGCTCGGACCGTCCGGGCTGGCGGAGTACCAGGAGCACAAGCACGTCTACCAGAACATCGATCCGGTTCCGCAGCACTGGTTCAAAGGCTGAAAATCCCTCCCCCACCCACGATGTGAGGACGTAGCCATGACCACGCAAGAAAAGCCGGCGGGCGGGGGGCCTGCCCCGGACGACAGCTCCGACCTCGAGAAGTTCGGCTACCGCCAGGAGCTCGAACGCTCCCTGGGCTCCTTCTCCAGCTTCGCCGCCGGGTTCTCCTACATCTCGATCATGACCGGCGTGTTCCAGCTGTTCTTCTTCGGCTTCGCCTCGGGCGGACCGGCGTTCATCTGGACCTGGCCGCTGGTCTTCCTCGGCCAGCTCGCCGTCGCGCTGTGCTTCGCCGAGCTCGCCGGCCAGTTCCCGCTCGCCGGGTCGGTGTACCAGTGGGCGAAACAGATCGCGAAACCCGCGACGTCGTGGCTCGCGGGCTGGATCATGATCATCGGCGCGATCGTGACGGCGGGCGCCGTCGCGGTCGCCTACCAGATCATCCTGCCGCAGGTCTCGACCGCGTTCCAGATCGTCGGCAGCGACTCCGACGCCGGACTTACGTCGACCCCGGGCGGCGCGCAGAACGCCATCATCCTGGCCCTGGTGCTGGTCGTGTTCGCCACGATCGTGAACGTCATCGGCGTCAAGCTGATGGCGAAGATCAACAACTTCGGCGTCGCGGTGGAGCTGTCCGCCGTCATCCTGCTGATCATCGCGCTGGCCATCCACATCAAGCGCGGCCCGCAGGTGGTCTTCGAAACGCACGCCACGGGTGACGGTCACTCGCTCGGGTACCTCGGGGCGTTCCTGGTGGCGTCGCTGATGAGCGCGTACGTCTTCTACGGCTTCGACACGGCGGGCTCGCTCGCCGAGGAAACCACGCAGCCGCGCAAGCACGCGCCGCGCGCGATCCTGCGGGCGATCACGGCGTCGTTCATCGTCGGCGGTCTGGTGATGCTGGTCGGCATGATGGCCGTCGGCGACATCAACGCCGACGAGCTGAGCACCTCCGGCATGCCGTACCTGCTGAAGAGCACGCTCGGCGAGGGGCTCGGCGACGCCTTCCTGATCTGCTCGGCGATCGCGATCACGGTGTGCTGCCTCGCCGTGCAGACCGCGGCGATCCGGATGGCGTGGGCGATGGCCCGCGACGGCCGGCTGCCGTTCAGCAAGGCCATGGCGAAGGTGTCGCCGCGGTCGAAGACGCCAGTCCTGCCGGCGCTGCTCACCGGCGGCCTCACCGTCGTGGTGCTGCTGATCAACCTGGGCAACCAGCGGGCGTTCTTCATCCTGACCTCGACCGCGATCATCCTGTTCTACATCCCCTACCTGATGGTCACCGGCCCGTTGCTGCTGCGCCGCCTGCGCGGGCAGTGGCCGCGCCCGGACCACGGCCCGTACTTCAAGCTCGGCCGCTGGGGCACGCTGGTGAACCTGGTCGCGGTCCTCTACGGCGCCGGGATGACGGTCAACCTGATCTGGCCGCGCGCCGAGGTGTACGGCGACGACCACTGGTACTTCCAGTGGGGCGCGGTGATCGTCACCGGGCTGATCGTGATCATCGGTGCGATCATGCTGTACGTCCGGCGCCGCACCTGGGGTTCCTCGCACACGAGCCCCGAACACATGCCCGACAACGCTCCGGATTCGCTACCCGGCTGAGGAGGACCCATGAGTTCCGATGCGTATGACTTCGTCATCGTCGGCGGCGGTTCGGCGGGCTGCGCGCTGGCGAACCGGCTGTCGGCGGACCCCTCGAACAAGGTCCTGGTCCTGGAGGCCGGGCGGGCCGACTACAAGTGGGACGTCTTCATCCACATGCCGGCCGCGCTGACCTTCCCGATCGGGTCGAAGTTCTACGACTGGGGTTATCGCAGCGAGCCCGAGCCGCACATGAACCGCCGGCGCATCTACCACGCACGCGGCAAGGTGCTCGGCGGGTCGTCCAGCATCAACGGGATGATCTTCCAGCGCGGCAATCCGATGGACTACGAACGCTGGGCCGGCGACCCCGGAATGTCCACTTGGGACTTTGCCCACTGCCTACCGTACTTCAAGCGGATGGAGAACTGCCTCGCCGATGCCCCCGACGGGCAGTGGCGCGGCCACGACGGGCCCCTGGAGCTGGAGCGCGGTCCGGCGTCGAACCCGCTGTTCCAGGCGTTCTTCGACGCCGCCGAGGAGGCGGGCTACCCGCGCACCGACGACGTCAACGGCTACCGGCAGGAGGGCTTCGCGGCCTTCGACCGGAACGTCCGGAAGGGACGGCGGCTGTCCGCGGCGGGCGCGTACCTGCACCCGGTGGAGAACCGGCCCAACCTCACGGTGAAGACGCACGCGTTCGTGTCGCAGATCCTCTTCGAGGGCACGCGCGCGATCGGTGTCGAGTACGCCGAGGGCCGGGGCATGCCGGGTGAGGTGTACGGCAAGGAGATCATCCTCTGCGGCGGCGCGATCAACAGCCCGCAGCTGCTGCAGCTCTCCGGCGTCGGCAACGCGGGCGACCTGGAGAAGCTCGGCATCGACGTCGTCAAGGACCTGCCGGGTGTCGGCGAGAACCTGCAGGACCACCTCGAGGTGTACATCCAGTACTCCTGCAAGCAACCGGTGTCGATGCAGCCGTCGCTGGCGAAGTGGAAGCGGCCCTTCATCGGGGCGCAGTGGCTGTTCCTGCGGTCCGGGCCGGCCGCGACCAACCACTTCGAGGGCGGCGGGTTCGTCCGGTCCAACGACGAGGTGAAGTACCCGAACCTGATGTTCCACTTCCTGCCGGTGGCGATCCGCTACGACGGTTCGGCACCCACGGAAGGCCACGGCTACCAGGTGCACGTCGGCCCGATGTACGCCGACACCCGCGGCTCGGTGAAGATCACCTCGACCGACCCGCGGCAGCACCCGGCGCTCAAGTTCAACTACCTGTCCACGGAGAACGACCGCAAGGAATGGGTCGAAGCCGTGCGGGTGGCTCGGAAGATCCTCAACCAGTCCGCGATGGACCCCTACAACGACGGCGAGATCTCGCCGGGGCCGTCCGTCGAGACCGACGAGGAGATCCTCGACTGGGTCGCCAAGGACGCCGAGACCGCGCTGCACCCGTCGTGCACCGCGAAGATGGGCGTGGACGAGGGCTCCGTCGTCGACCCGCAGACCATGCGGGTGCACGGCACCGAGGGCCTGCGCGTCGTCGACGCGTCGGTCATGCCCTACATCCCCAACGGCAACATCTACGCGCCGGTGATGATGACCGCCGAGAAGGCGGCCGACCTCATCCTCGGCAACACCCCGCTCGCCCCGATCAAGACGCCGTTCTACCGGCACGGGGAGAACTAGCCCGGACGTCGTAGCGCCCGTACCGCCATCCTCGGTACGGGCGCATCGCGCGTGCCCGGATTATCCGTTAGCGGGTAACGGAAACTACCCGGCCGTAGCCCCTTGACGACGCGCTTCACGGGACTCAGACTTTGTTGCGGATCACAGTCGATGTTCCTCAATGCGCAACTGTCTCGGAGGACTCATGATTCGCGCATGCACGGTGGACGAGCTGCCCCCGGGTGAGTCCGTCCGGATCCCGGGGTCGCCCGCCATCGCGGTGTTCAACACCGAGGACGGCGAGCTGTACGCCATCGACGACACGTGCACCCACCAGGACGCTTCCCTGGCCGACGGCTGGCTCGAGGGCTGCTTCGTCGAGTGCCCGCTGCACGCGGCGCTGTTCGACCTGCGCACGGGCGTGCCGAGCTGCCTGCCGGCGAAGGAGCCGGTGCGCACGTACTCGGTCCTCGTCGACGAAGGCGTCATCTACGTCCAGGGCGTGGCTCGCGAGGACGCCGCGTGAAGCGCATCGCGGTCGTCGGCGCGTCGCTCGCCGGGGTCCGCGCCGCGCAGGAGCTGCGCGCCCAGGGCTACGACGGCGGCATCGTGCTGATCGGTTCGGAGGCGCACCTGCCCTACGACCGGCCGCCGCTGTCCAAGGCGTTCCTCGCCGGGACGGCGTCGCAGGCGTCGCTGGAGCTGCTCGACGCGGGCGACCTCGCTTCGCTGGCCTTGGACTTCCGTCTCGGCGTACACGCCACGGCTCTGGACCCGGCCGCGCGCCGGGTGCTGCTGTCGGACGGCGGGTCGGTCCACGCGGACGGCGTCGTCATCGCCACCGGCGGCCGGGCGCGCACGCTGCCGGGCTTCGAAGGCGCCCACACCCTGCGGACCCTCGACGACGCTCTCGCATTGCGCGCGGCGCTGGTGCCCGGAGTGCGGGTGGCGATCGTCGGCGCCGGGTTCATCGGGGCCGAGGTGGCCTCGACGTGCCGTTCGCTGGGCCTCGACGTCGTCGTCTTGGAAGCTTTGGCTGCTCCCCTGGCGCCGGTCCTGGGCCCGGAGCTGGCCGCGGTGTGCGCGCGCCTGCACGCCGACCACGGCACGGACCTGCGCTGCGGCGTCCGGGTCGAGGGCATGTCCGAGGCGGGCGTCCACCTGGCCGACGGGTCGCTCGTCCCGGCCGACGTGGTCGTCGTGGGCGTCGGCATGACCCCGGCGACCGACTGGCTGGCGGGGTCCGGGCTGACCGTCTCCGACGGGGTGTGCGTGGACGCGGGCCTGGTGACGGAGCTGCCGTCCGTGGTCGCGGTCGGCGATGTGGCCCGGTACGCGGGACGGCGGCACGAGCACTGGACGAACGCGTCGGAGCAGGCGCCGGTCGCGGTGGCGAACCTGCTCGCCGGGCAGACGTCGCGCACGTACTCGCCGAGCGGGTACGTCTGGTCGGACCAGTACGCGGGGACCCTGCAGCTGGCCGGGCACCCCCGCCCGGACGACACGCTTTCGGTGGTCGACGGCGACCTGTCGTCCTCGTCGTTCGCGGCGGTGTGGCAGCGCGACGGCGCGACGGTCGGCGTGTTCGCGCTGAACAACGCGAAGCTGTTCAACCGCCTGCGCCGTCCGCTCCGGCAGCCGGCGGTCGTCTGAAAGTCTCAACCGGCTGTTCAGAGATACGCTTCACCCACATGGAGCTGACTCTCGACGAGCTGCGGGCGTTGACGGGCTGGGCCGCCGACTGCGCTTCGCGAGCGCTGCCGCTGTACGAAACCCGCGTACCCGGCGATCCCCGTCCGGCTTCCGCGATCTCCGCGGCACAGGAGTTCGCTTCGGGCGCTGCGCGGACAAAGCTGCTTCGCACGGTGGCGTGGGCGGCGCTGAAGGCGGCGGGCGAGACTTCCGACCCCGCCGCTTCCGCCGCCGCACGCGCGGCCGTCGGCGCGGCGGGCGCGGCTTACCTGCACCCGCTGGCGTCGCCGCACCAGGTGAAGCACATCGTCGGCCCCGCGCAGCAGGCAGCGCTGGCGTGCGAACTCGCCGGCGGTGACGCGGACGCGGAGATCCGCTGGGCTCTCGACCACGCACCGCCGGCGGTCTCCGACCTCCTCCGCCGCTTCCCGCCCGGCAAGCCGGGCAAGTCCCGGCTCGGCGAGCTGCACCGGCAGCTGGAGTCCGCCCTCCGCGCCTGACTCCCTCAGGTGAGGGTGGGACGTTCCACGACCACGGTGGCCATCAGGGAGTGCCCGGTACCGAGGCCTTGCTGGGCTTGCTGTTCCCACGCGAAGAGCGACGTCGCCAGCTGCTTCGCGCGTTCGGGCGAGCGCACGTCTCCGGTGGCGATGATCCGGTTCCAGCGTTCGGCGAAGGCCGCGAAGAACAGTTCGACCGGCCGGGGCGCGGTCCCGGTGGGCGGCTCGAACCGCAGCCGGGCGGGGTCGACGTCGGTGGTGCCGCGGGCGAGCTCGTTGAGGAGGGTGCGGTAGGGCGGGATCGCCGGGTTGAAGGCGAGGGTGGCGGTGTGCCGGCCGGCGAGGATCGACCGGTCGGTGAACGTCGTCCCGCTCAGCCGGGCCCGGGCCCGGATCGCGGCTTCGACGAGCGCCGCGTCGAGCGACCCGCGGTCGAAGAAGCTCATCCGGTCGTGGAGGGTTTCGGTTGCGTCCTCGAAGAAGCTCATGTTGTAGGACCAGCGGGTCTCCGGCCACTTCGGCGTCCACTCGACGGAGTAGCGGCCGAGGACGTCGACGACGAGCACGGCGCGGTCGCGGGTCTCGACGATCCGCCGCATGACGCCGGTCAGGACCTCGACGACGTCCTCGTGGGGAAGGTGGGAGTAGGGCACGCCGCAGGAGAGGTAGAGGTCGAAGTCGCCCGCGGGCAGTTCGGACCGCATGTCCGCGACGACGAACTCCGCCCGCCGGCCGGCGTGCAGGGCGCGGGCCGTGTCGACCATGTCGGGGTCGATGTCGACACCGAGGTAGTCGAGGGTGTGCTCGCCGGTCAGCGGGGCGAGGGCGCCGTGCCGCTCGGTCAGCAGCGCCAGGCCGTCGCCGGTGCCGCACCCGACGTCGAGCACCCGCAGTGGCCGGCCGGGCGCACGCGGGATCCGGGAGAGGGCATCTCGCAGTACTCGGTGGGTGACCACTTCTTCGAGCATCGTCTTGACCGGATCACGCCTTTTGGGCGAGGTGTAGTGGGCCGTCGCGTCTCGGTAGGACATGATCGAAACGTAGTTCATCGCCGTCGCCGGCCGGTGCGGATTCGGCTAGAGGGCCAGCTCGTCGAGATCGGACTCCAGCCTCGCCCGCCAGGTCCAGCGGCGTTCGGTCGTGTCCGCGTCCTCGCCGGCCGGTGGGCCCAGCGGCAGCGCCGGGTCCTTGATCCCGAACGTCACCCGGTATGCCAGCACCGACGCCGCCGTCCGGATCCACGCGTCGCCGGACGCCCCGGGCGGCGGGGCGACCCCCAGCGCGTGGCCGAACCACGCCGGCAGCAGCGCGTTCGAGCCGAGCGCGTCCGTGATGCGGGTGCGCAGCCGCACCTGCAGGTCGTGCCACGCTCGCTCGGCGCGTTCCAGCTGGGGCATGATCCGCGCCTCGACCGCGTCCGCCTCGCGCAACGCCAGCTTCGCCTGGTCCGCCGCCGCAATCGCCGCCGGGATCTCCTCGTCCAGCAGCGTCCGGCGCCGCGTCGACAGCGCGCGGAACGTCGACTCCGCGTCCCCGCGAGCGCGGGACGCGCGATCCGTCGACGCCAGCACCCGCATCACCTCGACCAGGTCGGCGTCGCACCGGGAATGGGCCGCCCGCACCGAATCCAGCCGGAGCAGCTCCTGCTCATGCCGGGCGCGCTGCTCCTTCGTGACGAGCTCTTTGTGCAGGTCGTCCCAGCGCGCCGCCTCGGCCGCGAGCGCCCGGGTCTCGGTGCCGACCTCGTCGAGGTTGATCCGCGGCACGCCGTCGGCCACGCGCACCGCGCGCTCCAGGGCCTGGACCTGCTGGCGCAGCCGTTCGAGCTGCCGGCCGAGCAGGTCGATGCGGTCCTCCTGCCGGTCGCCGCCGCTCCGCTCGACGCGGTCGGTGAGGTCGGCGACCTCCTGCCGCACGCGGTCGTCGGACTCCTCGACGGCCGCACGCAGCCCGTCGACCGCCGCGAACAGCTCGTCGAGGTCCTGCCGCGTCGAGTCGACGGGCTCGGCGTACTCCTGCGTGAACTCGGGATCGTCGCCGTAGGTCGCGTAGCCGTGGCTCACGGGATCCGGCCCTCCCGCCACAGCAGCCCGCACGTGGCCGCGACGCCCAGCGCCGTCAGGATCGTGGCGACGACGGCCCCGGACCACGGCACCAGCGCGCCCACCAGCAGCGCCGCCGTGACGCTGCCCGCCCACGCCGCCCGCGTCCGCTCGCGGATGACGTCGCCGACGCGCCGGACCGGGGCGAAACCGATCCACAGGCCCGCCGCGAACAGCGGGACGAGCGCCGGCAGCCACACCGGGGACAGCACGTCGAACAGCACCATCGCCGCGGCGGCCAGCGGCACCAGCACCGGCGCGGCCGCGAAGTAGACGACCGCGCGCTGCGTCGCCGCGTGCCGCGACTCGAGCTCGGCGTTCGCGAGCCGATGCTTCGCGTCGTCGAACGCCACCTCGGAGTCGAGCAGCCGGTGGGCCGTCGCGACGAGCTCGTCCATCGCCTCGACGTCGGCGGGCGGGGTCGCCAGCCCGCCGCGCAGGTCCTGCTTGAGCCGGCCCACGCGCGCTTCCGCCTGGTCCCGGTCGTGCTGGGCTGGAGTCGTCACGCGAACACTTTAAGTGCCACAGCCGTCACCACCGACTCACTGCGCACGGTGAGTCGCTACAGGTCGCCCAGTGCCGTGACCGGCGATTCGACACAGTCCGCGACGAACCGCAGGAACCCGCCCGCCGTGCCACCGTCGCAGACGCGGTGGTCGAAGGCCAGCGTCAGCTCGCAGACCTTCCGGACCGCGAGCGCGCCGTCGACCACCCACGGCCGGTCGATGATCCGGCCGATGCCGAGGATCGCGGCTTCGGGGTGGTTGATGATCGCGGCCGAGCCGTCGACGCCGAAGACGCCGTAGTTGTTCACGGTGAACGTCCCGCCGGTGAGGTCCGCGGGCGTGAGCTTGCCGTCGCGCGCGGTGCGGGCGCGGTCGCCGATCGCCGCCGAGAGGTCCCGGGTCGACAGCTCGCCGGCGTCCCGCACGACCGGTACGACCAGTCCGCGGTCGGTCTGCGCGGCGAACCCGAGGTGGATCTCGTCCAGCAGGACGATCTCGTCGCCCTCCACGCGCGAGTTCAGCTCGGGATACTTCTTGAGGCCCGCGACGGCGAACCGCGCGATCAGCCCGAGCAGGCTCACCGGCCGGTCCGTCTTGGCGTTCAGCGCCGCCCGCGCGGCGACCAGCTCGGACGCGTCGACGTCGACCCAGACCGTGGCTTCGGGGATCTCGCGCCGGGACGTCGTCAGCTTGTCGGCGACGGCCTTGCGCACGCCGGTCAGCGGGATCCGCTTGCCCTTGGCGACGGGCTTCTCGAGCGCCGCCTCGACGTCGGCGCGGCGGATGATCCCGTCCGGGCCGGTCGGGGTGAGCTTCGCGAGGTCGATCCCGTTGTCCGAAGCCAGCTTCCGGACGAACGGCGAGATCACGCCGGGCGCCTTCGCCTTGGGGACCGGGGCTTCCACGCGCCGGACACGCTTGCGCCGGGTCGTCGGTGCGGTGCCGTAGCCGATGAGGACGTTGCCGCTGCCGGACGACGTCGTCACCCCGGGCTCGGCGAAGCCGCCGACGGACAGCAGCGGCGCGCCGACCGGCAGCAGCTGCCCCGGCTCGCCGTGCAGCGCGGACACCACGCCGGCGAACGGCACGGGCACCTCGACCGCGGCCTTCGCCGTCTCGACCTCGACGACGATCTGGTCGACCTTGACCGTGTCGCCGATCGCGACGTGCCAGTTGAGGATCGCCGCCTCGGTCAGGCCCTCGCCGAGGTCCGGCAGCAGGAAGTCAGGCACCGGCCACCACCGGGGTGTCGGCCCACTGCAGGCGCGCGATCGTGTCGAGGATCCGGTCGACGCCGGGCAGCATGTGGCGCTCGAGCTTCGGCGCCGGGTAGGGGATGTCGAGCCCGGTCACGCGCAGCACGGGCGCGTGCAGCTGGTGGAAGCACTGCTCCGTGACGCGAGCGACGACCTCGGCGCCGTAGCCGCCGAAGCCGGCGGCCTCGTGGACCACCACGGCCCGCCCGGTGCGGCGCACGGACGCCGTCACGGTCTCGTCGTCGAACGGGCTCAAGGAACGCAGGTCGACGACCTCGACGTCCCAGCCCTCGTCCTTCGCGGCTTCGGCGGTCTCCATCGCCGTGGCGACCATCGGGCCGTACGCGATGAGCGTGACGTCCTTGCCGGTCTTGCGCACCACGGCCTGGTCCATGGCGGGGCCGGTGCGCGTGAAGGAGACCTCTTCACCGGACCAGTAGCGGGCCTTCGGCTCGAGGAAGACGACCGGGTCCGGCGACTCGATGGCGTCGCGGAGCAGGTCGTAGGCGTCCTGCGCGGTGCCCGGCGTGACGACGCGCAGGCCCGGCGTGTGCGTGTAGTAGACCTCGCTGGAATCGCAGTGGTGCTCGACGCCGCCGATGCCGCCGGCGTAGGGGATCCGGATGACCATCGGCAGTTCCAGCGCGCCCTTGGTGCGGTTGCGCAGCTTCGCGACGTGCGAGGTGATCTGCTCGAACGCGGGGTAGGCGAAGGCGTCGAACTGCATCTCGACGACCGGACGGAAACCGCCCATCGCCATCCCGACGGCGAACCCGACGATGCCGGACTCGGCCAGCGGCGTGTCGAAGCAGCGGTCCTCGCCGAAGTCGGCGGTGATGCCGTCGGTGACCCGGAAGACGCCGCCCAGCGTGCCGACGTCCTCGCCGAAGACCAGCACGCGGTCGTCGTCCTTGAGCGCGTCCCGCAGGGCCGCGTTGAGCGCCTGCGCCATCGTGGTCGTCATCAGGCCTCCAGCTCGGCCGCGACCATCGCCCGCTGGCGCTGCAGCTGACGGGTCGGCTCGGCGTAGACGTGGTCGAACAGGGACATCGGGTCGAGCTCGGCGTCGGCGTTCAGGGTGTCGCGGACGGACTGGGCGAACTCTTCGGCTTCCGCTTGGAATCGCTCGACGTCGTTTTCGGTCAGGTCGTCTTTCAGGTAGGTCCCGAGCCGCTTGAGCGGGTCCGCTTCGCGCCACTTCGCGACTTCGTCCGCGTCGCGGTAGCGGGTGGCGTCGTCGGCGTTGGTGTGGGCGTCGATGCGGTAGGTGTGGGCCTCGACGAGGACCGGGCCCTTGCCTTCGCGCGCGTGCTTCACGGCGTCGTCGAGGACGGCGAGGACCGCGACGGCGTCGTTGCCGTCGACCTGCTCCGAGCGCATGCCGTAGCCGATCCCCTTGTACGCCAGCGCGGGCGCGGCGCTCTGCTTCTCGAAGGGGACGGAGATGGCGTAGCCGTTGTTCTGCACGAAGAACACCACGGGCGCCTTGAAGACGGCGGCGAAGTTGAGCGCCTCGTGGAAGTCGCCTTCGCTGGTGGCGCCATCCCCGATGAGCGCGAGCGCGACAGCGTCTTCACCGCGTCGCTGCATCGCGTGCGCGAGACCGGTGGCATGCAGAGTCTGCGTCGCGAGCGGAGTGCACTGGGGCGCTACGCGCGTCTCGGCGGGGTTGTAGCCGCAGTGTGCGTCGCCGCGAAGCAGCGTCAGGACTTCGCCGGGCTTCAGGCCGCGCGCGACGAGCGCGACCGAGTCGCGGTAGGTGGGGAAGAGCCAGTCGTTGTCCCGCAGGGCGAGCGCGGCGGCGACCTGGCAGGCCTCCTGGCCGGCGCTGGAGGGGTAGACGGCGAGGCGGCCCTGCTTGGTGAGGGCGGTCGCCTGGACGTCGAACCGGCGGCCCAGAACCATCAGCCGGTAGGCGGCTTTCAGGCGGTCCTTCGCGGGCTCGGCGTACCGGCCGTGCCGGTCGGCGCGCGTCCCGTCCTCGGCGACGAACCGCACCGGCGTCGTAGACGGCAGGAGGGTTTCCACGGGCACCACCTCTCGCAGACATATGATGCTCGAATGGTGGTTCTCGGCGGCCTTCTGTTCAAGGGTTGGGCGAAATGAGCGACAAACAGTCTTTTCAAGGGCCAATGGGTGACCAAACGTCTTTCCCGACGTCGGCTGTCCCCGGCCTCGCGGGACGAACGGCCCCGGCCCTCGACGAGGTCGACCGGGCGATGCTGGCGGAACTGTCGTCGGACGGCCGCCTGGCGGTCCGGGCGCTGGCCGAAAAGCTGCACATCTCGCGCACGAACGCGTACGCACGGTTGGAGCGGTTGATGGCGGAAGGGGTGATCACGGGCTTCGGCGCGCGGATCGACCCGCGGCGGGCGGGCCTGGGCACGTCGGCGTACATCATGGTGACGGTGGAGCAGACGTCCTGGCGCACGATGGCGACGGACCTGCACGAAATCCCGTACGTCGACCACGTGGCCCTGGTGGGCGGCGACTTCGACATCCTGCTGCTGGTCCGAACCCCGGACAACCAAACCCTCCGCGACGTCGTCCTGGAGCGCCTGCAGGCCCTGGAGGGGGTCCGGTCGACGCGGACGTGGCTGATCTTCGAGGAGCTGCCGGGCTCGGTCCTGCACTGACCGCCGTGTCGACCCCCCAATCACGCGTGATGCCCCTTCAATCACACGTGATGCCCTCCCAATCACGCGTGATGCCGCTTCAAGCACGCGGCCAACGCGGCGCGAGGGCCGACTCGCGGCCGCGTTGAGCCGGACGTCCACCCCGTATCACCCGCACGGACGCATCCTCGCGACCGCCGGGCAGAACCCTTGCCCCGCAGTGCCCTTGACCTTCACCGGCGCACCGGCTAGGCGTGGCCACCCTCCTGCCGACTCTTATTTTATGTCGAGAAATAACCAGCTCGAAACCTATTGACGCCGTCCCCTTCGCCCGGTGAGGATCGGCCGGTCCGCCGCCGTTCACCGCAGAATGGACCAGACCATGGCCAGAAGATCACGCGCGTGGTCCCGTGCGCGCCGAAGTTCGCTCGTCACCCTGATGAGCCTGAGCCTGCTGGGTGGGATCGCCCAAGCGACGCCCGCCCAAGCAGACGCACCGGCCCAGCCCGTCATCGGCCAGCCTGCCAAGGACAAGAACGGCTGCGCCAAGATCGAGAACAGCCTGCCGACCCTGGCGGACTGGCCCAAGGTCGACAGCCGGCTCAAGGGGAAGGCCGGCGACGAGGCGCGCGTCGCCCAGATCCTCGCGGGGATGACCCTCGAGGAGAAGGTCGGGCAGATGACGCAGCCCGAGATCACCTCGATCACCCCCGACGAGGTCCGCCAGTACGCCATCGGCACCGTCCTCAACGGCGGCGGCGCGTGGCCCGGCGGCAACAAGCACGCCACCCAGCAGGACTGGCTGAACCTCGCCGACGCCTACTGGAACGCCTCCAAGACCAGCCGCACGAAGATCCCCGTCATCTGGGGCATCGACGCCGTGCACGGCAACAACAACGTCTACGGCGCCACCGTCTTCCCGCACAACATCGGCCTCGGCGCGGCGCACGACCCGTGCCTGGTGCGCGACGTCGCCGGCGCCACCGCGCGCCAGGTCCGCGCCACCGGCCAGGACTGGGCCTTCTCGCCCACCCTCGCCGTCGTCCAGGACGACCGCTGGGGCCGCACCTACGAGGGCTTCTCCGAGGACCCGCGGATCACCCGCTCCTACGGCTACGAGGACATCAACGGCCTCCAGGACGGCGCCACCAGCCGCATCGGCTACAACGGCGTGATCGCCACCGCCAAGCACTTCATCGGTGACGGCGGCACGATCAAGGGCCAGGACCAGGGCGTCAACCCGTCGTCCGAAGCCGACATGATCAACATCCACGGCCAGGGCTACTACGGCGCGCTCGCCGCCGGCTCGCAGACCGTGATGGTCTCGTTCAACAGCTGGACCAACCCGGACCTCGGCATCAACGAGGGCAAGCTGACCGGCAGCGACAAGGCCATGAACGAGATCCTGAAGGGCAAGATCGGCTTCGACGGCCTGGTCGTGTCCGACTGGAACGCCATCGGCCAGGTCCCCGGCTGCACGAACTCCTCGTGCCCGCAGGCGATCAACGCCGGCATCGACGTCGTGATGGTGCCCGCGGACTGGAAGGCGTTCATCACCAACACGATCGCCCAGGTCCAGAGCGGCCAGATCCCGATGTCGCGGATCGACGACGCGGTCACTCGCATCCTGCGCGTCAAGGTGCGCGACGGCCTCTTCGAGTCGCAGAAGCCGTCCGACCGCTCGTACGCCAACTCCGACGAGGCGCTGAAGGACAACTGGCTGGCCCGCGACGCGGCCCGCGAGTCGCAGACGCTGCTGAAGAACAACGGCAACGTGCTGCCGCTCAAGCCGAAGTCGAAGGTCCTGGTGGTCGGCAAGAGCGCCGACAACATCTCCAACCAGACCGGCGGCTGGACGCTGAGCTGGCAGGGCACCGGCAACACCAACGCCGACTTCCCGAACGCCACCTCGATCCTGACCGGCATCAAGCAGGACCTCGGCGACGCGAACGTCACCTTCGACGCCACCGGCAGCGTGGACCCGAAGGGCTACGACGCCGTCATCGCCGTGATCGGTGAGACGCCGTACGCCGAAGGTGTCGGCGACCTGACCCGCAAGACGCTCGAGGCGTCGAAGCTCTACCCCGAGGACCTGGCCGTGCTGGACAAGGTCAGCGGCAAGGGCACCCCGGTCGTCACCGTGTACGTCGGCGGCCGCCCGCTGTACATGAACAAGGAGATCAACCGCTCGGACGCGTTCGTCGCGGCCTGGCTGCCCGGCACCGAGGGCGGCGGCGTCGCCGACATGCTGGTCAAGGGCAAGGACGGCACGGGCTACCAGGGCACGCTGTCGTACTCGTGGCCGAAGAGCGCGTGCCAGTCGCCGCTCAACCCGTGGTCCCCGGACTACGACCCGCTGTTCAAGCTGGGTTACGGCCTGAAGAGCGGCCAGCGCGTCACGATCGGCCAGCTGGACGAGACCCCCGGCCCGGCGACCTGCGGGTCCACCGGCGGCGGTGGGACGGCGACCGAGGACCTGTCGATCTACGACCGCACGGATGTGGCGCCGTACACCAGCCAGATCGGCTCGGCTTCGAACTGGGGCGGCACCGTGATCGGCCCGGACGGCACGGCCGACCACCCCGAGATCAACACGGTCCCGACCGACGTCAACGTGCAGGGCGACGGCCTGAAGGCGACCTGGACGGGCACCGGAGCGGCCCAGCTCTACATGCAGAACACGGCGGGCACGAACGACCTGCGCAGCTATCTCAACGCGGACGGGGCGCTGGAGTTCGACACGACCGTGCAGCAGGCGCCGGTCAACCGGACGGTGATCAGCATGCACTGCGTCTACCCGTGCTTCTCGGAGGTGAACGCGACGAAGCTGTTCACGGATCTCGCGGGCGGCCCGAAGACGACGGTGAAGATCCCGTTGTCCTGCTTCAACAACGGGCTGGACTTCGAGCACATCAACACGCCGTTCCTGGTGTACACGGACGCGGCGTTCCAGGCGTCGTTCGCGAACGTGCGCTGGGTCCCGAACGGGGCAAAGGATCCTGATGCGAGGCCTTGTTCGAGCTTGACCTAGGTATCCGGCCGGGCCGGGAGCGCGAAGCTCCCGGCCCGGTTCACGTTCCGGCGTTCATCGCCACGCTCAGCGCCCGCTCCGACAGCTCCGACCGCGTCAGCCGCGCCACCACCCGGCCCCGCTGGAACACCAGCACCCGATCACAAAGCTCGCACAGCTCCACCAAATCCGTCGACGCCAGCACCACCGCCTTCCCGGCCACCGCAAGCGACATGATCACCGCGTGCATCTCGGCTCGGGCGCCGACGTCGACTCCGCGGGTCGGGTCGTCCAGGACCAGGAGCACTGGGTCCGCCTCCAGCCACTTCGCGAACACCACCTTCTGCTGGTTGCCGCCGGACAGCGTGGCCACCAGGTCTTCCGGGCCGCCGCGGATGCGCAGCCGCTCGATGTGCCGCTGAGCGGCCGCCACGTGGGACGCTCGGCGCAGCCACCACCCGCCGCGGCCGGCGCCCAGCCAGGCGGCCGCGCTCGTGTTGCGCCACACCGGCTGGTCGAGCATCAGCCCGTAGCGCTTCCGGTCGCTCGGGACGAACGCGATCCCGGCCCGGACCGCGGCCCGCACCGAGCGCGGCGCGGGGCGGCCGCCGATGTGGATCCGGCCGTGGGACGGCGCCCGCCCGGACAGCGCGGCCAGTACCTCCAGGTGTCCCGCGCCCTGCAGGCCGGCCAGGCCGACGATCTCGCCCTCCGCCACGGCGAACGCGGGTTCCTCGACCACGACCGCGGGCGGCCGGGGCCGGGGCGGCGGACGAGAAGCGACGGGCACCACCACGCGGTCCCCCAGCATCGCCGCCACCACGCCGTCCAGGTCGACCGACGCCGTCTCCACGCCCGACAACACCGACCGGCCGTCGCGCAGCACCGTGATCCGTGACGCGATCCGCAGCACCTCCTCCAGGAAGTGCGACACGTACAGCACCGCCACCCCGCGCGCGAGCAGCCGGCGCAGCACGCCCATCAGCCGCGAGACCGCCTCGGCGGGCAACGCCGACGTCGGCTCGTCCAGGACCAGCACCGCCGGGTCCCGCAGCAGCGCCCGCCCGATCTCCAGCAGCTGCTGGTCCGCCAGCGACAGCGAACCGGCCCGGGCGTCCAGCGGGACGTCCAAGCCCAGCTCCGCCAGCACCGGCGCGGCGAGCGACGCCATCCGACGCGGGCTCAGCAGCAACCCCCGCCGGGGCGCTGAAAGCGGGAACAGGTTCTCCAGCACCGTCAGATCGGGGAACACCGCCAGCTCCTGCGCCACCAGCGCGACCCCGCGGCCGACCGCGTCGCGCGCGGAAGAGAACGCCACCGGCGAACCGTCGAGCGCGAGCGAACCCGCGTCCGGCCGCAGCACGCCGGAGAGGATCTTCACCAGCGTCGACTTGCCCGCGCCGTTCTCCCCGACCACCGCGTGCACTTCGCTGCGCCGCACCGATATGTCCACTTCGGACAGTGCGGTGACGCCGCCGTAGCGCCGGGTCAGGCCGGTGGCGCGCAGCACGTCAGCGAGCCTCGGCCAGCGGCCGCATCGACGCGGCGGGGTTGGCCAGGATCCGGTCGATCTCCGGCTTGTAGAAGTCGTACGCCGCCTGCGTGGACGTCTGGCGCTTGAGCACCGCGTCGATGTTCGACGAGTCGACCACCAGGCCCGGCATCCGCAGCCACCCCTGCGGCAGCGGCTTCTTCTCCTTCACCGACCGGATCAGCAGCGCCGTCACGACGTACCCCTTGAGGAAGTGCTCCGGGTCGATGGTGACGAAGTCGAGGCCGTCCTTGACGCCCTGCAACGTCTTCGCGTCGACGTCCGCGCCCGCGACGAGGTACTTGCCGTTCTCCGTCTGCTTGATCTTCGCGAGGTCGTAGCTGTCCGCGTCACCGACGCCGAGGAACGCCAGCGCCGACGGGTTCGCGTGCACCAGCGCGGCCCACGCGCCGTAGTTCTGGTTCGGGTCGCTGTAGGTCTGGAACGGGCCCAGCGTCTTGATCCCGGGCGCCTTCGCGGCGAGCGTCTCCTTGATCCCGCGAGCGCGGCTGTCCAGCACCGGCGTCCCCGGGTTCGGGACGCCGACGACGACCGTCCCGGACGGGTTGGCGGGCAACCGCTTCAGCAGTTCGGACGCGAGCTGGACGCCGAGGTCGTAGTTGTCGTTGCCGACGTAGAACGTGATCTTGCTGCCGTCGGTGGGCGCGGTGTCGAGCGCGACCACCGGGACCCCGCGGTCGATCGCCGTCGCGGCCGGCCGGGTGAAGATCGGCGGGTCGAGGTTCTCCAGCACGACGCCGTCCGGGTTGGTCTGGGTGAGGTTGGTGAACAGCTGCTGCTCGGCGGGACCGTCGGTGTTGGGCGGCCCGACGGCCTTGAAGTCGACGCCGCCCTCGTGCTGGGCCGCCGTTTCCGCGCCCTCGACCATCTCGTGGGCGAAGTTGAGGCTGATGTTCGCGACGGCGATGCCCATCTTCAGCTGACCGCCGCCGCCCGAGTTGCCCGAGCTACCGCAGGCGCTCAGCGTCAGGCACGTGATCAGGATCAGGATCGGGGTGCGTTTCATGTTTCCTCCTCGAGCGGGGGAACAGGCCGTGACCGCGCGTCCGGCGCAGCACGCTGTCGAAGGCGACGGCGACCAGGATCACCGCGCCGGTGGCGAACGTCGTCCAGTTGATCGGCACCTGCAGGAACACCAGGCTGGCCGCGACGGTGGTGAGGATGAGGTTGCCGAGCACCGCGCCGGGCACCGAGCCGCGCCCGCCGGCGAGCGGGGTGCCGCCGATGATGCAGGCGGCGATCGCGGTCAGCTCGTAGCCGTTGCCGACGGTCGGGTCGCCCGCGGTGAAGAACGCCAGCCCGAGCACGGCCGCGACGCCGCCCATGAACCCGGACAGCCCGAGCGCGGCGATCCGCGTCCGGGCGATCGGCAGGCCGCTGAACTCGGCGGCGTCCGGGTTCGACCCGACGGCTCGCACCCGCGCCCCGAACCGGGTCCGGGTGAACACCACCGTGAGCGCGATCGTCGCGATGAGCAGCACCCAGACCGACGCCGGCATGCCGGCCAGCTCGCCGCCGAGCACGCTGAAGAACGGGTGGTCCAGCGGCATGCCGCTGATCTGCTTGCCGTCGGCCAGCGCGAGCGCGGCGCCGCGGAAGAGCAGCGCGGCGGCGAGGGTGACGATGAACGACGGCAGCCGCAGGTACGTCGTGATCGCGCCGTTGAGGCAGCCCAGCACGGTCGCGACCACCAGGATCGCCGGCAGCGCGAGCCACGGCGACCAGCCGTCGCGGATCAGCACCGCACCCAGCACGATGCCGAGCGCGTACTGCCCGCCCAGCGACAGGTCGACCTCGCGCATCGCGAGCGGGAACACCATTCCGCAGGCCATCAGGCCGACGTAGACCGAGCTCTGCGCGGTGGAGAGCAGGTTGACCGGGCGCAGGAAGTCCGGGTGCGCCAGCCCGACGACGCCCACCAGGACGGCCAGGACCAGCACGACGCCGAGCTCGTCGCGCAGGACGTGGCGGTACCACGGGGGCGTGGACATAGCCGCGAAGGTCACCAGCCGGGCCCGGGTTCGGCAAGACGCGCGTTTCGGTGGGTGAAACGGTGACCTTGTCGCGACCCGGCGACGGGCGCCACGCTGCCCGTCATGCCGTCCACCAGCCGGGTCGCCGTCGTCACCGGGGCCGCGCGCGGGCTCGGCCAGGAGTTCGCCGTGGCGCTCGCCGGGCTCGGCCACCGCGTGGCCGGCTGGGACGTGGACGACCAGGCCGAGACGGCCGCGCGGGTGGTCGCCGCGGGCGGGGAGTTCCTGCCGGTGACGGCCGACGTGACGCACCCGGTCGCCGTCGAAGCCGCCGTGGAGCAGGTCGTGGCCGCGTTCGGCGCGCTGCACATCGTGGTGAACAACGCCGGGATCTACCCGCCGATCGCCTTCGACGAGACCACTGTGGACGATTGGCGCGACGTCATGCGCCTCAACCTGGAGGGCCCGTTCCTGGTGACCCGGGCCGCGCTGCCGCACCTGCGGGCCGCCGGCTGGGGCCGGGTGGTGAACATCGTGTCGGCGGTCGTCTTCCTCGGGCCGCCGGACCTGGTCGCGTACACGACGTCGAAGGCGGGCCTGGTCGGGTTCACCCGCGCGCTGGCCAACGCGGTCGGCGCGGAAGGCATCACGGTGAACGCGATCGCGCCGGGACTGACGACGACCGCGACGGCCGCGCGCACGACCGGCGCCGAGGGCGGCTTCGAACGGGTCCGGGCGAGCCAGGCGGTGCCGCGCACCGAAAGCCCGGCGGACCTGGTGTCGACCCTGCGGTACGTGTGCGACGAGGGCAGCGGGTTCCTGACCGGCCAGACGCTGAACGTCGACGGCGGTTCGGCGTTCCATTGAGTGCACCGAGGGGGCCGCGTGAGCCAGTTGCTGGGCGCCGGCGAGGCCGCCGTGGTGACGCGGGTCTGCGAGCTGCTCGTCCCCGGCTCGGCCGCCGCCCGGCCGGACCGGTACCTCGCCGCGACCCTGCCCGCCCTCACCCCCGCCGAGGAGGACGCCGTGCACGCGGCGATCGGGCTCATGGCCGGCGTCTCGGACGCGCCGGCCCTGTCCCGGCTGGCCGGCAGCGCCGCCTTCGACCGGTTCCGGCGCCTCGCGATCGAAGCGGGCTACGGCGACCACGCCCCGCCGGGACGGCGCGGCCCCGACCGGGCGGACGTCGTGGTCGTCGGCGGCGCGTCGATCGCCGCCGACCTGGCCGGGCGCGGTGCCGACGTGCTGCTGGTCGACGGCACCCCGGCGCCGGCCCGGTTCCTGTCCACTGTGGACGAAGAGCCGATCGGGCCGCCCACCGCGCCCGGCCCGGCGAAGGCCGAGCGCGCGCCCGCGTCCGACGTCGCGAAGTTCCACGAGCGCACCGGGCTGCTCGGCGCGGCGGGCCCGTTCGGGCCTTCCGACCTCGAACCGTGGTACGAACGGCCGGTGCCGGCGTCCAGGGCACGGGTGCGCCGGCGGCACGAGGTCCGGCGCGTCCTGGTCGACACGTCGGGGCCGCACCCGAAGGTCACCGGCGTCGCCTACACGTGCGACGGGGGCGACGGAGTGCTGCTCGCCCCGGTCGTCGTGCTCGCCGCCGGCCCGCTCGCGACGCCCCGGATCCTGTTGCACACCCACGAAACCGCCGAGATCGACTCACCGTCGTCGCGGCTGACCGGACGGACGCTGGGCCTGCGTCCGGCCCGGCTGGTGTACGGCCTGCTCGCCCGGTCACCGGACGCCCGCGCGGGCGCCGGGTTCGCCGTCGAACCGGCCGCGCTGCCCGGCCCGGTCGACTTCGCCGCGAGCCTGGTCGACACCGGCCACCGGCCGCTGTGGGGCGGGCGGCTGGCCGAGGTCGTGCGCGGCCATCCGGGCTGGACGGGCCTGCGGGTGCCGGTCACCGACGACAACACCGCCGTCGCCGGCCTCGGCGCCGGGGGCGAGGTCGTCGTGGGCAAGCGGTTCTCGACGGCCGAGCGGCGACGGCTGGCCGCGGCGCTGGAGTTCGCGATCGACCACCTGCGCGCGGCCGGGGCCCGTGACGTCGTGTGGAGCGGCCTGTTCGCGGCGCACCCGCAGGGCGGCGCGCCGATGGGTGACGACCCGGCCCGGTCGGTGGTGGGCCCGGACGGGCGATCCCACGACGTCGACGGCCTGTACGTCGCCGACGCGTCCCTGCTGCCGGCCGTGCTCTCGGTGGCCCCGGACCTGACCGTGCGCGCGCTCGCCGCGAAGGTCGCCGAGGCGATCCGGTGACCGCTCGGCTCAGCGACGTTGCCTCCCCGCCGCCACCGGATCATCATCACGGGATGAGCGGCCCGCCGAAGTCCGTGCTCGCCCGCGGCCTGACGTTGCTGGACGCGTTCGCCTCGGCCGACACGACGCTCTCCCTCGCCGAACTGACGGCACGCACGGGCCTGCCGAAACCGACGGTGCACCGGCTGGCCGCCGAGCTCGTCGGCTGGGGCGGGCTGGAGCGCACCGACGGCCGGTACCGGCTCGGCATGAAGCTGTTCGAGCTCGGCCAGCGCGTGCCGCGGCGGCGTGACCTGCGGGAAGCCGCGCTGCCGTACCTGGAGGACCTGTACGAGGCGACGCACGAGAACATCCACCTCGCGGTCCAGGACGGGCCGCACACGCTGTTCCTGGAGAAGGTGAGCGGCCGCCGGTCGATGCCGATCGAGTCGGAGGTCGGCGGGAAGCTGCCGCTGTACTGCACCGCGACCGGGAAGCTCTTCCTCGCGCTCGGCTCCCCCGACTACTTCCGCCGGGTCGCCGTGGCCGGGCTGGCGCGCTGGACGCCCCGCACGATCGTCGCGCCCGGGCGGCTGCGGCAGGAGCTGGCGCGCGCGGCGGAGAGCGGGTACGGCGTCAACCACGAGGAGTACGAGGTCGGCGTGTCGGCGGTCGCCGCGCCGGTGTTCGACGCCCGGCGCCAGGTGCTCGCGGCCCTGTCGATCACGGGCAACGCGGCGAAGCTGGACCTCGACCGGCTGGCCCCGGCGGTGCGGACCGCGGCGCTCGCGCTGTCGCGGGAGCTGGCGCTCGCCCCGGTGCGAAATCCCCTGGATCGCGGGTGAGCGGCGCCGACAGAATGGGAAGATGACCTCCGCCGCCGCGCTCGCGGACGAACTGCTGGAAGTGCTGGCCACCCTGATGCCGCTCGAGGCGACCTTCGTGGGCATCACCGGTCACGACGCCGACCTGCCGGATCCCGGCGAAGCCGCCCAGCGGGAGATCCGCGACCGGGCCGCCGGCATCCTCGCGCGGGCCCGGGCGTCGGCGGACGCCGACCGGGTGACGCTCGGCGTCGTCGTGCAGCAGGCCGAGGCCGTCGTCACCCAGCTCGACGCCCGGACCGTCGAGTTCACCTTCGCCGACCCGATGTTCGCGACCGGGATCAGCCACCTCACCTTCCTGCCGCAGCTCACGCCGTCCGGCGAGCGGGCCGAGGAGGACTACCTGGCGCGGCTGGCCGCGCTCCCCGCGTTCTACGAGGCGTTGGCGCAACGCCAAGGAGACGGGCTTCGCGCGGGACGGACGCCGGTCGACCGCAACGTGGGCAACGCCATCGCGTTCCTGGACCGCTACCTCGCGCAGGAGGAGCTGTTCGCCCAGCCGCTGACCGGCGGCCGAGGCGAGCGGCGTGACCGGCTGGTGGCCGAGGTGGTCCGGCCGGCGTTGGCGCGCTACCGCGAGTTCGTCGCCACCGAGGTCGCCGGGAACGGCCGTCCCGGCGACCGGCCGGGACTGTGCTGGCTCGAAGACGGCGAAGCGCACTACGCGGCGTTGGCGCGCATGCACACCACCACCGACCACACGCCGGAAGAGCTGCACCGGCTGGGCCTCGAGGTGCTCGCCGGGCTCGAAGCCGAGTACGCCGAGCTGGGCGGCCGGGAGTTCGGGCTGACCGACCCGGCCGCCGTGCGCCGCCGGCTGCGGACCGACGAAAGCCTCCGCTGGCGTGACGCGGAGGAGATGCTGGAGACCGCGCGACCGCCGCGGCGCCGGACTGGTTCCACCGGATACCGCGCGCGGAGTGCGTGGTGCGAGCGGTCCCCGAGGCCGACGCGCCCGTCGCCGCTCCGGCGTACTACTTCCCGCCCGCCCTCGACGGCTCGCGCCCGGGCATCTACTTCACCAACACCCACGAGGTGCGCACGCGCGACCGGTTCATCGCCGAAACGGTGGCGTTCCACGAAAGCGTGCCCGGCCACCACTTCGAGACATCGCTGGCGCTGGAGCTGACCGACCTGCCCCAGCTGCGCCGGATCGCGCCGGTGACGGCGTACAGCGAGGGCTGGGGCCTCTACACCGAGCGGCTCGCGGACGAGATGGGCCTGTTCTCCAGCGACCTCATGCGGCTCGGCATGGTCGCGGAGGACTCGGTCCGCGCCGCACGGCTGGTGGTCGACACCGGCCTGCACGCTCTGGGCTGGACGCGCGAGCAGTGCGTCGAGTTCCTCCGCGCGCACACCGTGCTGAGCGAGGTCGAGGTCCAGACCGAAACGGACCGGTACATCGAGAGCCCCGGCCAGGCGCTGGCCTACATGACGGGGAGGCTGGAAATCCTGCGCCTGCGCCGGTACGCCGAGGAGAAGCTCGGGGAAGCGTTCGACATCAAGGACTTCCACGACGTGGTCCTGGGCGGCGGCCCGCTGCCGCTGAAGGTGCTGGGCGACGTGGTCCGCGCCTGGGCCGGGTAGCGCGGAGTCCGTGCCCCGCCGGCCGGTCGCCAGGCTGCCGAGATCAGTCGGCGAGGAAGGGTCTCAGGGTGAAGCTGCTGGTCACAGGTGGGGCGGGCTAACGTGCGCGGCTCCCTCGCGCTGCTGGAGGCCGCCCGCGCGGCGCGTGTCCGGCGCATGATCTTCTCGTCGACCGGTTCGATGAAGGCGACGCGGTGATCACCGTCGCGAGCGGCGAGAAAGCCCGGAAGGAGCTGGGGTGGCAGCCCGGCCGGCCCGACCTGCGCGACATCGTCGCCGACGCCTGGAGCTTCCACGCCCACCGCTAGTGCTGCATGCCGTAGGACTTCTGGCACGGGTAGCCGTCGCCGGTGGCCGACCAGCTCGCCGGGTAGCCGTTCTGCGCCCAGGCCGCGTACGCCTGCGCGTAGCTGTACCCGGTGGCGTGCAGCCACTGGCACGGCGTCTGGTTCGCGCCCGGGGTGATGGTGATCCAGGGCTGGGCGTAGATCCAGCTCGACTGGGCGTACCACTGGCCGCTCGCCGGCGCGTACACCTTTTGCGGCGCCACGGCGGTCACCGTCTGCGTCGGCGGGGGTGCCACGGTGACGGTCGGCGTACTCGGTGCGGTCGTGACCACGGTCTGGATCCCCGCGGGAACGGCGTTCCCGGCGACCGGCACCCCGCACGCGGCGAGGGCGAGCACGGCGGACAGGGCGGCGGTGGCGGCGGTGGCGCGGAAAAGGCGCATGGCTGGCTCATTTCGTGCGGGTCATGTGGCTGCCGGCGATGACGCCGCCGGAAACGGTGTAGGTGCCGGAAAAGGTCCGGGTGCTGCCATCGGTCTGGACGGCGGACAGCACGACCGACACCGTGCTCCCCCGGACGCCCGTGACGGTCACCGTGTCCCACGACGTCGTCGCGAAACCGTTGACGTACTTGGTGTACCCGCCGCCGCCGGCGATGCGGCTGCCGCCGAGCGACCACGCCGTGGCGAAGTCACGACGGTTGATCGCGTCGTAGTACGCGACGACCGTGCGCGCCTCCGCGGTGTCGGCCGGTGCGACGTACACCGGCGGTTGCTGGACGTACACCGTCCGCGGCGCCGCGGGTACGGCGACCACGGTCGTGCTGGTGGCCGGCGCCGGCGGCACGGCGACCGGCACCGGCACGCCGACGACCGGCGTTCCACAAGCGACAGCACAGACCGAGACCAGGGCGACGACGAGAATTCCGGCGGCTTTCATGGGAATCAACTTCTTCCGTCTCCGCCCCCTGAAATCGGCGGCGCGGACGATTCCGCAACAGATCCGCGAGAACGCGACGCAAGCGTTACCCCGTGGAATTCACCCGTTCTGGCGGACGATGTCGTAAGCCGTCATCGCGGCGGCCAGGTGGCGGGCGTCCGCGGGGCGTGTCGCGTCGTGGCCGGTGATCAGCTGGATGCGGCCCAGCCGGTAGGTCAGCGTGTTGCGGTGGATGTTCAACGCCGTCGCCGCCTCGCCGCGGTTGTAGTCCGATGTCACGAACGCGCGCAGGGCGTCGATCAGGTGCGGGTGGTCCTCGAGCGGGGCCAGCACCAGAGCGAGCGCTTCCCGCGCCGGGCCCGGCCGCGCGAGCTGGTACTCGATGGCCAGGTCGGCGAGCCGGTACAGCCGGGCCGGACGGCGCAGATTCTCCGCCAGGGCGAGGATTTCCACGGCTTCCGCGTGCGCGGCCGGGATGTCCACTCGCGACGGAGCGTGCGAAACGGCCGCCATGCACGGCCGTCCGCAGATCCGGTCGACGCGCGCCGCCAGAGCGTCGACGTCGGACTCCGGCGGCACGAGCAGCACACCTCCGTCACCCTTGAACGTCACCAGGGCTTGACTGTCCAAATCGGACCGGACCGCGCGGAAGAGGTCCGTCGCCGCCCGGGAGCCGGCGTCTGCGGGCAGCGTCGGCAGGTGGAACACGACGACGTGGTAGCTCTCGGCGAGACTGCGGTCCCGCACCGGGCGGCCGGCGAGCAGGCTGGCCGCGAGGTTCTGGCGGTCCTCGCGCCGCTCCCAGTCGAGGTCGTCGCGCTCGCGCAGGTACGCCTCCGCGACGCGCGGCATCACCTCGCCGAGGAAGTCGAGCATCCGGGCGCCCAGCGTCCGGCGGTCGCCGTCCGCCAGCTCCCACGCGACGCTCGCGGCCAGCGGGTACACCTTCAGCACGGCCTCGAGCGGCAGGCCGTCGCGCGCCCGCTCCGCGCCCCACGCGATCGGCAGGGCGAGCTCCTCGGGGGTCGGGCGGCGGTTCTCGGCGACCGTCGTCAGGAACAGCTCGAACACCGCCCGCGCGTTGGCGACCAGGTCGCCCTCCAGGACCGTGGCCGGCAGCAGCCGGTACGCCGGGATCTCGGCCGCGCAGCGGGCCATCATCGCGGCCGCGATCTCACCCGATCGAGGGAACAGCTCGGCCACCGGATCCATGCCACATTGTCACCATGCACAAACGGCCGCGGCAAGTTTCTGCGCGTTCTGCCAGCAGACAGCGTTGATCAGCCGGCGCATGCTGTGCATACCAACCAGACGAAGGGACTCGGCAATGGCGCGGGGAACGAAACGATGGCTGGCCGGGCTCGGCATCGCGAGCCTGCTCGCCCTGGGCGCGGCGGCGCCGGCCCAGGCGGCCGGCGGCGGCAACAACGACTTCGGCTGCCGCCCGGGCGCGGCCCACCCGAACCCGGTCGTGCTGCTCCACGGCACCTTCGCCACCTACTACGAGGACCTCAACTTCCTCCAGGCCGACCTGGCCGCCCGCGGCTACTGCACGTTCTCCCTGACCTACGGCGCCTACCCGCAGTTCCCCTTCGTCGGCGGGCTGAAGCCGGTCGCGGAGTCGTCGCTGGAGATCAAGAACTTCGTCGAAAAGGTCCGCGCGGCCACCGGCGCGGCCAAGGTCGACGTCGTCGGCCACTCCGAAGGCGGCCTCCAGTCGATCTACCTGGCCAAGATGCAGGGCATCCAGAGCGAGATCGGCAAGGTCGTCGCGATCGCCCCGCCGACGCACGGCGCCAACGCCTCCGGCCTCCTGACGCTGGCCTACACCGTGCTCGGCAAGTCCACCTGGGACACCATCGTCAAGACGATCGGCCTGCCGATCTTCGCCGACGAGCTGGACGGCGGCGCCGCGATCGTCGCCCTCAACACCGGCCCGGTCGCCCAGCCCGGCATCGACTACACGATCATCACCTCGCGCTACGACGAGCTGGTGACCCCGACCGAGACGTCGTTCATCCGCGAGCCCGGCGTGCACAACCGCTACGTCCAGGACTCGTGCCCGTTCGACCCGGTCGGCCACATCGGCGAGGCCTACGACCTCAACGTGTGGCACCTCGTCCGCAACGCCCTCGACCCGGCGAACGCCACCCCGATCAGGATCTGCGCGGTGGGTTCGCCGGGCTGAGGGGTCAGGCAAGACCGATCGCGAACACGTGCAGGTCCGCGTCGGACGGCAGGGTCACCGAGGCGATCTGCTTCCCGGCCGGGGCGTCGAACGGCGTCGTCGCGTAGACCGACGCCCCGCCGCCCTGGCCGCCCGGCTGGTTGCGGTGGTCCGTGCGGGCCACCAGCGTGTTGCCGAACACCGGATCGGTGCCGCCGCCCGGGAAGACCCAGTCGCCGAACGACAGGTCCGCCGGGGCGGTGGTGCCGTCGGTGAAGGTGACCGTCGCGGTGCCGCGGTGGTCCCCGTTGGACGCGGTGCCGACGAACGACAGGCGGGTCCCGCTCACCTGGATCGTCTGCCCGGCCGCGACGACGTTGTCCGGCCGCCCGGCCGGCGCGGCGGGCCAGGTGAACGTCGTCCCCACCGCCTGCGACGCCTTCCCGCCGACCAGGCCCGCCGTGGCCAGGGCCTGCCGCGAGAGGCTGTTCCCGGCGCCGTCGATGTCGGCCGAACCGGTGTCGCCGTCGTCGGAGATGCCGACGTTCGCGTACGCCGCCGCCAGCCCGCCGGGCGGCGCGACCAGCACGATCACCGACCCGGGCACCGACGTCGAGCCGCCGCGGACGGTCACCGGCACCTGGTAGTAGCCCTCGGGCGTCCCGGCCGCCACCGACACGCTCAGCTTCGCGGTGCCGCTCCCGGTCCGGTCGTCGAGCCGGAGCTGCCGGGGGCCGGTGACCGTGATCCCCGCCGGCGCCTGCGTGGACACGTCCAGCACCCGGTCGTGTCCGCCGAGCCGCTGCCCGCTCACGGCGGCCACGCCGCTGGTCCCGGGTGCGACGACGACCTGGTTGGTCGCCGACGTCAGGAACGGCTTCTCGTTGTCCTGATAGGACGGTGGGACGGACCCGGCCGCCCACCGCTTGTCCGGAGTGGACACCAGCGAGAAGTCCAGCCGCCCGCCGTCGCGCGCGGTGTTCGCGGGCAGGTACGTGCGGTCCCAGCCACGGCCGTTCAGCGACAGGTCGTGCACGTACGTCGCCGGCGCCTTCGGCGCGTGGATGTCGATCGTCCGTCCATTCGGGAGGGACAGCACCGCCCGCTCGAACAGCGGGCTGGCCACGACCAGGTCCGGCGTGCCCGGGGTCGCCGGGTAGATGCCGAGCGCGGCCCAGACGTACCACGACGACTGCGCGCCGAGGTCGTCGTTGCCCGGCTCGCCGTCCGGGGTCGCGCTGAACAGCGTCGTGGCGATCTCGCGGACCACCTGCTGCGTCTTCCACGGCTGCCCGACGTGGTTGTAAAGGAACGGGACGCCGAAGTCGGGCTCGTTGCCGGCCCACATGTTCGGCTCGTTCGGGCCGACGTTCAGCTTCTGGAAGAAGGTGTCCAAACGGGACGCGACCGCCGAAGGACCACCCATCGCCGTGACGAGACCGGCCGGGTCCTGCGGCACCAGCCAGGTGTACTGCGCGGCGTTGCCCTCGTCGAAGCCGTCCTGGCCGAACTTGCCGGGCGGCGGCGGCACGTACGCCGGGCCGTCCGGGAAGCGCCCGTCCTGCGCGCGCGGCTGGAGGTAGCCGGTCGCCGGGTTGAAGATGTTCTGCCAGTTCTGGCCGCGCTTGGTGAACTCGCGCGCGACGTCACGGTCGCCGATGCCCTGCGCGAACTGCGCGATGGCGAAGTCGTCGATCGCCCATTCCAGGGTGATCGACGCGCCGACGCGGGCGTGGTCACCACGCGAAGCGTCGTTGTTCGGCATGTACCCGCGGGCGACGTAGTCCGCGATGCCCCAGCGTTCCTGGTACGCGCCTGGAGTGTTGTCCACCGAAGTCGCACCCTTGACCAGGTACTTCAACGCCGTTTTGACGTCGAAGTCGCGGGCGCCGAACGCGTACAGGTTGGAGATCAGCGCGACCGAGCTGTCGCCGGTCATCTGGCCGGTGTAGGCGTTCGCCATCGGCCAGCGCGGCCACCAGCCGCCCTGCACGGCGTCGTTGGTCAGCGACTGCGCCATGTCGCTGGCTTCCTTCGGGAACAGCATGGCGTGCAGCGGCGCGAGCGAGCGGTAGGTGTCCCAGTCGGAGAAGTTCGCGTACTGGTGCCGGCCCTTCGGCAACGTCCGGATCTGGTTGTCGAAGCCGATGTACCGCCCGTCCACGTCGTCGAACGTGTTGGGGTGCATCAGCGAGTGGTACAGCGCGGTGTAGAACGTCTTGAGCTGCGCGGTGTCGCGACCCACGACCCGGATCTTGCCGAGCGCCTGCGTCCACTTGTCGCGAGTGGACTTCCGGACCGACGCGAAGTCGAAGCCCGGGACTTCCGCGGCCGCGTTGGCCTTCGCACCGTCGACGCCCACATAGGACATCGACACCTTCGCGTGCACCACGGCCGCCGAACCGAAGGTCAGGTAGGCGCCCGCACGAGGCGAGTCGACGCTGTCGGTGTCCGGCTTCACCGAAGAGCCGTCCCAGGTCCCGTGCGCGGTGAACGGCTGGTCGAAGGTGACGTCGTAGTAGACGGTGTACTTGTTCCCCTTGCCGCAGAAGTTGCCGGTGGTCGCCGACCCGCTGACCTCGCGGTCGCCGGTGATCTTCAGCGTGGCGGCGGAGTTCCCGGCGAGGCTCGCCCCGCCCTTGACCAGCACCTGCGGCGTCGAGCCGGCCGGGTAGGTGAACGTCGCCAGCCCGGTGCGGGTCGTCGCGGTGAGCTCGGCCCGGACCTTCGAGTCGGCGAGCGTCACGGCGTAGTAGCCGGGCTCGGCCTGCTCGTCGTCGTGGGTGAAGTGCTCGGTGCGGTCCCAGGGCGCGCTGCCGACGTCGCCGGTGATCGGCAGGATCGGCACGTCGCCGAACGCGTTGCAGCCGACCGAGGCGTGATCGAGGCTGAAACCTCGGATCTGATCGGAGTGGTACTGGTAGCCGGCGTAGGCGCCCTGCGTGTCCGGCGAGAACTGCATCATCCCGAACGGGGCCGCCGGGCCGGGGAAGTTGTTGATTTCGCCGACCGAACTGCCGCCGCGGCCCGTGCCGATCAGCGGGTCGACGTAGGCCGAAGGGTCGCCGACCAGCGGTGACATCGTTGTCGGCGCCGCTGAAGCGACGCCGGGTACCCCGATCACCGCCGTCGCGACGATCGCCGCCATGAACCTGTACCGCACCCGGTGCCTCCCAGAGCTGACAGACCTGTCATCCGACCTTTGCCTGTGCCCGGGGCCGGGGTCAACACTTTGACAAAGACCTGGCTCGTGCCCTCAACGTATGAAGATCCGGTCAGGATCGGGTGGCGACGGTGTCAGGGCGCCTAACCTCGACGCGGTGTGCGCACGTGTACTGGTCGCCGAGGACGACGAGAAGCAGGCCGAGGTGCTCCGGCTCTACCTCGAAAGCGAGGGCCACACCGTCGTGCTGGCCCCGGACGGCCGGGCGGCGCTGGACGAAGCCCGCCGCGACCGTCCCGACCTGCTGGTCCTCGACGTGATGATGCCCAAGGTCGACGGCCTCGACGTCTGCCGCATCCTGCGCGGCGAGTCCGACGTCGCGGTGCTGATGCTCACCGCCCGCGCGACCGAGGACGACCTGCTGCTCGGCCTCGACCTCGGCGCCGACGACTACCTGACCAAGCCCTACAGCCCGCGCGAGCTGATGGCCCGCGTCCGGACGCTGCTGCGGCGCACGGCCGTGCGCGACGAACCCCCCGACACGGCGTTGCGCGCCGGCGCGCTGCGGCTCGACCCGGTGCGACATGAGGTGTCGATCGACGGCCGCCCGGTCGAGACGACGCCGGGTGAGTTCCAGCTGCTCGAGACGCTGATCCGGCAGCCGGGCCGGGTGTTCACCCGCCGGCAGCTGCTGGAGCTCACCCGCGGCGACGACCGGTTCGTCAGCACCCGGATCATCGACGTCCACGTGCTCAACCTGCGCAAGAAGCTCGAGCCCGACCCGCAGAACCCCGTCTACCTGCGGACCGTGTTCGGCGTCGGGTACAAGCTGACGGCGGACGATGACGCCTAGTTTTCCGCTGCGACGCAGTCTCGTCGTCCGGCTGACGGCGGTCTCCCTGCTGATCGCGCTGGGCTCGATCGCCGCGACCGCGTGGCTCGCCGTGCAGACGACCACCCGCGCGATCCAGCAGGAACAGGGCCAGGCGCTCTCCGGCGACGCGACCATCTACACCGAGGTGCTCGGCTTCGCGGCGGCCAACCACACCTGGGACCAGGTCGGGCCGAAGCTGAAGACGCTGTCCGAGCAGACCGGCCGGCGGATCGTGCTGACCACCCTCGACCGGCACGTCCTCGGCGACTCCGGCGGCGCGCCGGTCACCCTGCCGGTGAAGGCGACGGCGTCGGTCGACCCGCTGCACGTCGACCCGGTCCTGCTGCCCCAGGCCGGCACCAGCGGCATCGACCCGCGCGCGGTGGGCCCGTTCCGGCTGCCGCCGAAGGAACGCGACGACCTCGACGGGCTGGCCAGGAAGGCCGTCGCCTGCCTCGACTCGCTGGGCATCACCGGCCAGGTGCGGGAGTCCGCGAGCGGGCGCGCGCAGCTCACCGGGGCGGACCCGCTCAGCGTCCGCTACTTCGCGGCCAAGTGCGGGGTCTACGAGCTGGCCACGCCGACCCCGACCGAGGACGCCGCGCTCGGCAGCCTCAACGACGCCGTGAACCGCTGCCTGCGGAACCAGGGCGCGGATCCGGTGAAACTGGACCTCGACCTCGAGATCCTCGCGACTTCCGACCCGGGACCGAGCCAGGGCTGCCTCGACTCCGCCCGCCGCGAGCAGCTCACGCCGTTCGTCGCGCCGCCCGCGCTGCTGTTCACCCTCGGGCCGAGCGGGTCGCCGCTGCCGACGTTCACGCTGTCGCAGGAGAACCTGACGCGGATCCTCGCGGTGACGGGCGGCGTGCTGCTGCTGGCGGCCGCGATCACCGTGCTGGTCGCGCGGCGGCTGGCCCGGCCGCTGCGCGCGTTGACGGAGGCGGCGCAGCAGGACCGGCCGGCACCGGTGAAGTCCCGCGACGAGGTCGGTTACCTCGCCACCGCGTTCAACGACCTCACCGCCCGGCGCGAACGCATCGAGGAGCAGCGCAAGGCGATGGTCAGCGACATCGCCCACGAGCTGCGCAACCCGCTCAACGTCATCCGCGGCCGGCTGGAGGCCGCCGAGGACGGGCACCTGCCGTTCGACCACGCGCTGAGCGCGTCGCTGCTCGAGGAGACCGTGCTCCTGCAGCACATCGTCGAGGACCTGCAGGACCTCGCCGCGGCCGACGCCGGCCGGCTGCGGGTGCACCCGGAGCTGCTCGACGCGGCCGAGCTGGCCGGCCACGTCGCCGCCGCGCACGCCGACCGGGCCGCCGCGGCCGGCGTCACGCTCACCGTCTCGCCCCGCGGCGAGACCGGGCTGGCGGCCGACCCGGTGCGCCTGCGCCAGATCGTCTCCAACCTGGTGACCAACGCGGTCCGGCACACGCCGCCCGGTGGCCGCGTGACGATCCACGTCTCGTCCACTGTGGACGAGGTGGTGATCGCCGTCGCGGACACCGGCGCGGGCATCGCCGCCGCCGACCTGCCGCACGTGTTCGACCGGTTCTGGCGGGCCGAGAAGTCCCGCAGCCGCCAGACCGGCGGCAGCGGGCTCGGCCTCGCCATCGTGCGGCACCTCGTGGAGGCGCACGGCGGAACGGTGACCGTCGAGTCCGAAGTGGACGACGGATCGACGTTCACCGTCCGGCTACCGAAGCCGGATCTCCGTGGTGAGGGTGCCGGGGTGCGGGACGCGCAGGACGTGCAGCCGCCGGGCGCCGTCCCGGAGGAAGGTGACGGCGGTGGCGGTGACGGTCGCGGCGAGGGCGGTGCCCCAGCCGATCGTGATCGTCGTGCGGCCGCGGCGGATCGTCAGGCCTGACGCCGTCGCGCTCGCGTTGACGCCGTGGGCGACCGGTGTGCCGTCGGAGAAACGCACGTCGTCGCCCGGGCGCAGGACCAGCGGGACCTGCTCGGTGAGCGGCGTCGTGCCCCGCACCGCGCGGGTGACGGTGTCGCGCGTGATCGTCAGGTCCGTGCGGATCCGGGTGTCCAGGCCGTACCGGACGACGACCGGCGCGGCGCCGGGCACCTTCCGGCTGCCGTCCCACACGCGGTCGCCGATGGCGTAGGTCGCGTCCAGCAGGCCGCGGGCGTCCGGGCTGCCGTTGGGCAGGAGACTCGCCCAGCACTGCGTGTCGTCCTGTTGCGAGTGGACGACCATGCCGGCCGACGGGTGCCACAGCATGCCCTGCGCGCCCCGGACGTAGGTCGACGGCCGCGTGCCCCAGAACCCGGCCAGGTACAGCTGTGGCCGCCGCACGTAGACGTAGGTCTGGTTCAGCTCGACGTCCCGGCGCTGCACGGCGAAGTCGTTCGAGCGCAGGTACGGGAGCTGCCGGATCGACGCCTGCTTCTCGCCGTGCGACGGGAAGGCCTCGCCGTACGACACGTGCGCGAGGATGCGCGGCGAGGTGTCCTGTTTGGCCGGTCCGACCGCCGGGCCGGGCACCTTCGCCCACTGCCTGCGCGTCTCGGCGCGGTCCTCGCGCGTGGTGAAGAACGCGGCCAGGTCCGGGACCTCCGGCACGAACAGCGAGGCGAGGTTGGTCCGGTCGGGATCCGGGATGACGTCGTCGTAGTAGGAGACGTGGGTGCGGCTCGACGTCGCGACGTAGGTCAGCGAGCCCGAGCCGTCCGGTTCGCGGACGACGTTGTAGCCGAACCAGTCCGCGAACTTCCGGGCCATCCCCACGACCGTGCGGTTGCGGGTGAGCGCGTAGATCTCGGCCAGCTCCGGCAGCATCACCTCGAAGTTGTAGTTGACGTCCATCCCGGTCGGCTCGTAGAAGAAGCCGGCCGGGCTCTGGCCGTTCACCGCCAGGAACTCGATCCGGTCGTGCAGCTGTTTCGAGAGCACGGCGTCCGGGTTCAGCTTCAGCGCCAGCTGCGACGACGACAGCCCGGACGTGTTCTGGTTGGCGAACTCGATCGGGTGGGCCCAGATCGGGTTGGCCGGGTTCAGGAACCACGTCATGCCCAGGTGCAGCGAGGCTTCGAGGTCGGCCCGGCGAGCGGGCAGCGCGTTGACCTGACGCAGGTTGGCCAGCGTCTTCGCGAGGTAGCCGAGGCCGAACCCGGTGGCGGCCTTGGACTTCTCGGTGATCGAGTACTCCGGGAACGAACCGTCGGCGTGCTGCAGGTTCAGGTAGTGCGCGATCGCCGCGTCGAGCCGGTTCCGCAGCGCCGGGTCCAGGTGGTACGGGTTCCACGGCCGCCGGTTCGCGTAGAACCAGCTCAGCGTGTAGACGTGCTCCTGGACGCGGGCGTTGTACGGCTCGCTCGGCGTCCGCCACCAGCCGCCGCCGAAGAACCCCAGGGTGGCGGGATCGGTGCTGACATCGTTGACAATGCCCGGCAAAATGGCGAGGTAGGGCGCGAAGCGCTGCTCCGCGGGCGTGAAGAGCCGCCGCACCGGGGCGCCGGGCGGCAGCGGGGCGAGCGGCGGGTACGGGCCCACCGGCGGGGGCACCGCGGCGGACGCGGTCCCGGCACCGACGATGCCGAGCGCCGCGGCGGCGGTGGCCCCGCCGAGGAAGGTTCTGCGATCGATCACAACTGCCTCCTAGCCTTTGAGGCCGCTCTGGGCGAGCCCTTCGACGAACTGGCGCTGCGCGATGATGAACACGACCAGGACCGGCACGACCGTGGTGGTCGCGGCGGCGAGCTGGACGTTCCAGAGGTGACCGCCGTAGACGTCGACGTACTGCGTCAGCGCCACCGGCAGCGTGAACATGTCCTTGTCGGTCAGGTAGACCAGCGGTTCCAGGAAGAAGTTCCACGTGTTGAGGAACGTGAAGATGGCGACCGCGGCCAACGCGGGTTTCGCGATCGGCATAGCGACGCGGCGGTAGAGCCCGAACCGGGACAGACCGTCGAGCCGGCCCGCTTCTTCGAGCTCGCCCGGGATCGTGATGAAGAACTGCCGCATCACGAACGTCGCGAGCACGCTCGGCGCGCCGAAGATCGGGACGACGATCAGCGGCCAGTGCGTGTTGGTCAGCCCGAGGTCGTCGACCAGCCGGAACAGCGGAATGATCGTGACCTCGCTCGGCACCATCAGCCCGATGAGGATCAGCCCGAACAGCTTCTCGCCGCGGAACCGGATGCGCGCGAACGCGTACCCGGCGAGCGAGGAGAAGAACATCGTGCCGAGCGTGACGAGTACGGCGATGTAGAGACTGTTGAAGTACTGCTGCGCCAAAGGAAAGTCGGTGAACGCGGCCTTGTAGTTCTCCCAATGCGGCTGGTTCGGGAACAGCTTCGGCGGGTACGCGAGCACCTCGTTGGCCGGCAGCAGCGACGCCGTGATCATCCACCAGGTGGGGAACACGAACGGCACGGCCAGCACGACCATCACGACGTAGCTCGCGATCTTGGCCCTACGACTCATGGAACACCCACCGCTTCCGCATCCGCCACTGCAGCAGCGTGAGCACGAGGATGACGAGGAACAGCACGACGGCCAGCGCGGAGCCGTAGCCGAGGTCGTGGTTGGCGAAAGCCTGCTGGTAGAAGTAGAACACCAGCACGTTGGTGCTGTCGGCCGGCCCGCCGAGGGTCAGCACCTGGATCTGCGCGAACACCTGCAACGCGCCGGCGACGGTGATGATCGCCGTCAGCAGCGTCGTCGGGCTGATCATCGGCAGGATCACCGACCGGAACCGCCGCCACGGCCCGGCACCGTCCAACTGCGACGCCTCCATGATGGACGTCGGAATGCCTTGCAGGGCAGCGAGGAACAGCACCATGTTCAGCCCGACGTTCTTCAGCACCTGCACCACGATCACCGAAAGCATCGCGGTGCCGTTGCCGCGCAGCCAGTTCGGCCCGTCGATGCCGACGGTCTGCAGCAGCGCGTTGATCCCGCCGTTGTCCTGCAGGAGGAAGTTCCAGACGATCGTCCACGCGACGAGCGTGACGACCACCGGCGAGAAGAAGACCGTCCGGAACACCGTGGTGCCGCGCAGCTTCAGGTTGAGCAGCAACGCCAGCGACAGCGCGAGCGACAGGTTGAGCACGACCAGGCCGACGCAGAAGATCGCCGTGGCGCGGGCGACCTTCGGCGCGGTCGGGTCGTCGAAGAGCTTGGCGTAGTTGTCCGCGCCGGCGAACGCCGATGTCCCGGCCAGCAGGTTGACGTCCTGGAAGCTGTACCAGACGACCGCGGCGAGCGGCGCCACGACGAAGGCGAGGAAGCCCAGCGCCTGCGGGGCGATGAAGATCCACCCCGCCAGCGCGTCGCGCTTCTTCGACGTCAACGTCATTGGCTCAGCGCCGGGTCGATCGCCTGGCAGACACCGGCCAGCGCGGCGGGCACGTTCGCGTCCGGCTTCCACATCGGGTCCAAAGCGGACTGGACGAGCGACGCGATCCGCGCGCTCCCGGTGTGCGACGGGAGCACCGCGCCGGTCTTGATCCCGTTGACCACGACGTTCTGCAGCTGTTCCTGGCTGAACAGCGGGTTCGCCTTGGCGAGGGTGGCCGCGTTGAGCAGGCTGTCACGGGCGGGCGGGAAGTACTGGCCGAGCTTCGCCGAGTTGGCCGGGTTGGTGAAGAACGCGAGGAAGTCCGCCGCCGCCTTGGCGTGCTTGCCCTTTACCGGGACACCGATCCCGGCCTGGCCGATGACCTGCGCAGCCGCCTTCGGCCCGGCGGGCAGCGGGACGATGCCCCACTCGAACGGCTTGGCCTTGAGCAGCCCGGCCCGGCTGATCTGCGCGATGGTCAGGCCGCTTTCGCCGGCGAAGAAGTCCGCCGTCGTACCCGGGCCCGGCAGCGCCTTGTCGGTGAAGATCGCCTGGTGCAGGAACGTCATCGCGGACGTCATCTCGGGGCTCGCGAACCCGCAGGTCTTGCCGTCCGGGCCCCACGCGTCGGCACCGAAGCCGCGCCACACCGAGGCCAGCAGCACCCACTGCTTGTATTCGAACTCGCGGATCACCAGGCCGGCCTTGCCGGTGTCCTTCGCGGCGACCTGGGTGGCGATCTGCTTGGCGGCGTCCCACGTCCACCGTCCACTCGCGAGCAGCTGGTCGGGCGTCTCGGTGATCCCCGCCTGGGTGAGCAGGTTCTTGTTGTAGAACATGCCGAACGGCGAGGTCGAGAACGGGTAGGCGTAGAGGCCGCTGTCCTTGGTCCACAGCTTCGTGGCCGACGGGACCAGCTCGCCGGCGTTGTACCCGGCGGCCGCGTCCAAAGTGGGCTTCAGGTTCGTGAGCGCGCCGGACTGGACGAAGTCAGGCGCGTCGCGTTCGAGGATCCACGCCAGGTCCGGCGGGTTGCCGCCGGAGAGCTGGGTGGTGAGCGCGGCCGAGTAGGCGCTGGTGTCCCCCGGGACGACGTCGAACTTGACCGACGCGATCTCCGGGTGGGCCTTGCGGTACTCGGTGGCGATGGAGTCGAAGAGGGCGAGCTGGTTCTTGTCGGTAGTCCAGACCGTCATGCGCAGCGCGATGTTCGTGTCGTCGCCGGCGCCGCCGGAGCAGGCGGTCGAAGCCAGTGCGACGGCGGACAGGGCCGCGGCGGCGAGCAGCCGGGTTCTACGGTAGGCCACGATGCCTCCTGGTTATTCGAATTAGCAGGGACGGTAAGCGTCGCCCCGTGCACTGTCAACAGGCCGTTCGGCCTCAGCGGGAGTCTGGTGTGGAGGGTCCCGTCGCGGTGGCGCCCTCGTGGATCTTGCACGGCAGGAGCAGCTGGCGCGACCGGGGGTTCTTCAACAGCTCGACGAGCACGCGCACGGCGTGCACGCCCATTTCGTGGCGCGGGATGCGGAACATCGACCAGTCGGTGGCGGTGCTCGGCACGGCGTGCGCGTGCGGCTGCTGCGACGGGTCGGCGTCGCCCAGCACCACGATCGAGAGGTCCGCGGGCACGTCCAGGCCGAGGTCGTGCGCGCACGCGAGGATGGCGTCGGCCATCGCCGAGCTCTCGACGAGCAACGCCGTGACGCCGGTGTCGAGCACCTGCCGCAGCGCGATCGCCGGGTCCTCTTCGAGGAACACCAGCGGCGGACGGCGTCGCTTGCGCGCCGCCGCTTCGTACCCGCTGCGGCGATCGAGCGTCGGCTCGTTCTCCTCGGTCACGCTGAGCAGGCCGATCCGCCGGTGCCCGAGGGCCCACAGCCGGTCGTGGACCTCACGGGTCGCCGAGACGTAGTCCGCTCCGACGTAGCTGATCGGCCCGGTCGGCGACTCGCGGCGCCCGACGAAGACGAACGGGAACTGCTCCTCGACGAGCTGCGCGAGCTCCTGCGGGTCGTTGTGCCGGCCCAGCAGGATCGAGCCGTCGGCGATGCGCAGCCGGTTCGTGCCCGCCTCGTAGATGCGGCGGCGCCCGTCGCGGCGGCCACCGCTGGTGAACAGGAGCAGGTCGAAGCCCTGTTTCTCGGCCTCTTCCTCGATGCCGAGCAGGAACGGCCGGTAGAAGTCGGCCACCCCGGACGGGAACACCGACTCGTAGGTGAAGACGCCGAGGATCTGGTTGGTCCCGCCGCGCAGCCGGCGGCCCATGATGTCCACGGTGTACCCGGTCTCGCGGAGCACCTGCTGCACGCGGTCGCGGGTCTCCGTGGTGATGCGCAGGCTGTCGGAGCCGTTGAGAACCATGGACACGACGGCCTGCGAGACGCCGGCCAGGCGCGCCACCTGGGCCTGCGTGACCCGGCCCGAACCCGCCGTCATCCGTGACTCCCTCCGGCTCGTCTCCGCCAGACCTTACCGGCGGCCGCATCAGTAGCCCCGCACTTCCGGCCAGCGGCGTTCCACCCCGGCGTGGTCGAGCATCCGGGCGAAGTCCTCGAAGTGCCGCGGGTCTTCCCGCACGGCCCGCGGTTCGACGTCCTCGCCTATGGCGAACGCGGCGAGCAGCCCGGCGACCTCGCCGATGTTCCACTCCACCGGGTGCAGCCGGAAGCAGCCGTTGGTGATGTGCGTGGTGCCGATGTTCTTGCCGGCCGGCAGCAGGTTCCTGGTGCGGACCGGCAGCAGCGCGCCCAGCGGGATCTCGTACGGGACGCTCGCGACGTCGATGTAGTTGTCCCCGCCGGTCGAGGGGTGCAGGTCGATCCGGTAGCTCCCGACCCCGACGGCGTCCTCCCGGCGCACGCGGCCGTCGACGCCGAGGATCTCGGCCGAGACGTCGTGCTCGGTGACGGTCGTGACGGCCTTGATGCGCCGCGCTTCGCGGACGTACGCGGACTTCGCGAGTCCGTCCTTCGTGTCGGTGACGTCGGGGCGGAGCTTGAGCCCGGGGAAGCCGGCGCCGCCGTCCGCGCGGGGCGCTTCGGTCTGCAGCCAGTACAGGACGGACAGGCTCAGCTGCTTGGCTTCGTAGTGCGCGGTCGCCACGTCGTCCTCGGTCGTGTGGCCGGGGATCGTGAGCGCGGGCTTGAGCCAGTAGTCGTTGAGGGGCCAGTTGACGAGCGTGATGTCGGAGTCGAACGCGCCGTCGGTGTGGAGGTTGCGGGCGAGGATGCGGCGGAAGGCCCACAGCTCCTTGTCCCCGGCGTCGGCGCTCTGGTCGGCACTGACGGCCAGCGGGTCGCCGGGCGGGTTGGGGACGAAGGTGCGTTTCCCCGGTTCGAGCGTCCGGGGGTCGGGCGCGACGAAGCCGAGCAGCGGGCCGGGCCAGAAGTCCGGCTGGTAGTCGCGCCAGAAGCCGTACATCGCGGGCTTGTCGATGACGTGGTTCTCCCCCTCGTGGTGGGAAACCGCGAAGCAGTAGGTGATGCCCTGGAGGTTGGCCGGGGCGGCTTCTTCCGGCGCGTGCGGTTCGCCGTGCTCACTGCGGGCTTCGGCGCCGGTGACGTGCTCGGTGCCGGTGAGCGGCAGGAGGTCGCCGTTCTCGGTGGCGTCGAGGACGTACTGGGCCTTGACGGTGACTTTGTCCTGGCCGCTTTCGAGCACCACGGCGTCGACGCGGTCGTGCGTCGTGTGCGCCTCGACCGGCCGGTGGTTACGCAGGACGTGGATCCGCCCGGCGCTGACGTGCGGCGCGAGCATGGCTTCGATGACGGCCAGCGCGACGCGGGGTTCGCCGCAGAGCTTGCTGACCCGTCCCGCGCCCGGGTTGAGCTCCGGCCGCTTCGCAGCCTCGGCGCGCAGCGGGTAGTGCCGGCGGTAGTGGTCGCGGATGCCCTCACGCAGGTCACGGTAGGTGCGGGTGGAGCCGAACCGCTCGATCCAGGGGTTCTCGTCCGGCGGCACGGCCTGGGCGGTGAGCTGGCCGCCGAGCCAGTCGGTCTCCTCGGTGAGCACGACCCGCCGGCCGTGACTCGCCGCGGCCAGCGCGGCGGCGACCCCGCCGAGTCCCCCGCCGACCACCAGAATCTCCGTGTCCAGTTCCCTCATGAAGCCTTCCCCGGCGCTGATAATTCGAATTACTACGCGGGTATGGTGCGCTGGGACCAGGCCGGACGTCAAGAGCCAGATTGTGCGCGAAGAGGCATCACGCGTGATTGAGCAGGCATCACGCGTGATCAGACGGGCATCAGCGCGATGCCCCTCCAGACACGAGTGATGCCTCGCTGATCACGCGTGATGCCCCTTCCGTCACGGGTTACAGGGGGATGCCGGAGTAGTTGTCGGCCAGTTCGGTCGCCGCGGACACCGAACTCACCGTGCGACGGAGCTGGGCGAGCTGGAGCTGGGCGTCGAAGTCGTCGCCGTGGCGGTGCAGCATCGACGTCATCCACCACGAGAAGTGCGTGCAGCGCCAGACCCGCCGCAACGCCGTCTCCGAGTACGCGTCGGCCAGCGTGTCATCGCCGCGGAAGGACGCCGTCAGCGCACGGGACAGCAGAGCGACGTCCGCCACCGCCAGGTTCAGTCCCTTCGCGCCCGTCGGCGGCACGATGTGCGCCGCATCCCCGGCCAGGTAGAGGTTTCCGTGCCGCATCGGCGTCGACACGAAGCTCCGCATCGGCAGCACGCTCTTCTCGGTGATCGTGCCGGTCCCGAGCGTCCAGCCGGAAAAGGCGAGCCGCGTCGACAAGGCCGTCCAGATCCGGTCGTCGCTCCACTCGGCGATGTCCTCGTCCGGCGCCACCTGCAGGTAGAACCGGCTCACCCGCGGCGAGCGCATGCTGTGCATCGCGAAGCCGTCCGGGTGCCAGGCGTAGATCAGCTCGTCCGCCGACGGCGCGACGTCGGCCAGCACGCCCAGCCACGCGAACGGGTACGCCCGCTCCGAGACCTGAGCGTCCGGAATGGACAGCCGGCTCGGCCCGTGGAACCCGTCGCAGCCGACGACCACGTCCGCGTCGACCCGCCGCGCCGCACCGTCGGCGTCCACGAAGGTCACGGACGGCGAGCCCGTCACGTCGTGCAGCTCGACGTCCGACGCCGAGTAGTACACCGGACGGCCCGCCTTTTCCCGCGCCGCCATCAGGTCCTTGGTGATCTCGGTCTGCCCGTAGATCGTCACCGGCCGGCCGACGAGGTCGACGAAGTCCAGGTGGTGCCGCTCGCCGGGCCACTGCAGGTGGATGCCGCGGTGCTCCATGCCCTCGACGTCGAGCCGCGCGCCGAGCCCCACCGAGCGCAGCAGCTCGACCGTGCCGGCCTCGAGCATCCCCGCGCGGATCCGCGCCTGGACGTGCTCGGCCGTCTGCCGCTCGACGAGCACCGAGTCGATGCCTTCGAGGCCGAGCAGGTGGGACAGCAGCAGCCCGGCCGGGCCGGCGCCGACGATGACGACCTGGGTGCGCACGGCAACGTCCTTTCACGCGAGGAGAGCCCGAGCATCTCCCCGCCGGCCCGCGCACTCCAGGCCATTCTCATTCAGTGAGAGAGTGTCCGCGAGATTCCGCGCGCCGCGGCGCGCAACGCCGGGATCTGCATCCGCGCCGAGTCGTCGTTGGGCACGATCACCGACAGCGCCGCGACGACGTCGCCGCCCGGCCCCCGCAGCGGCACGGCGATCCCCGTTGTCTCTTCGTCGATGAAGCCCGCGCAGTACGCGTAGCCGTCTCGCCGGACGTCGGCGAGGAAGCGCCGCAGCCGCGCCGGGTCGGTCAACGTCGTGCGCCGGAAAGCCTCCAGCGGGCCGGCCAGCACCTGTTCCTGCAGGTCAGCGGGCGCATGGGCGAGCAGCACGAGCCCGGACGACGACGCGTGCAGCGGCAGCCGCCCGGCCACGCGCGTCACGTTCACGATCGCGCCGGGCGCCGAAAGCCGCTCGACGAACAGCACCTCGCGGTCCTCAAGCACGGCGAGCTGGGTGTGGTGCCCGACGACGGCGTGCAGGTCCTCCATGAACGGCATCGCCGCTTCGCGCAGCCCCAGCGTCGGCGACGCGCGCGACGCGAGCTCCCACAACCGGACGCCCACGCGGATCCTCCGATCGGGGTCGCGCCGGAGCCAGCCGTGCCCGACCAGCTCCTCGATCAGCCGCGACGCCGTCGCGACGTGCAACCCGGCCCGCCGCGCGATGTCGGTGACGCGCAACGCGGGCGCGTCCGGCTCGAACGTCTCGAAGATCCGGACGACGCGCGTCAGCACGGAGTCGCGTTTCACCACGTCAGGCAGTGTGCCCCACCGCGGGAGCGGGGCACACCGCGACGCGTCACGGCAGCGAGTTCAGGAACGGCTCGTGGCTGTTCTGGAACTCCCAGTTGTAGTACTTGTCCCAGTTGATCGACCACGTCATCAGCCCGCGCAGCGCCGGCGACGTCCCGCCGCGCAGCGTGTACGAGCCACAGCCACTGCCCTTGACCAGGCAGTTGACCGCCGTCTGGACGTCCGCGGGCGAGGTGTAGCCGTTGCCCGCGCTGACCGCCGCCGGCAGCCCGACCGCGATCTGGTCCGGCCGCAGCCCGGGGAAGAACTGCCCGGTGTTCGCGACGGTGAAGCCGGCCTTGAGCATGTCGGTCATCGCGATGTGGAACTCGGCGCCGCCCATGTTGTGGTACTGGTTGTCGAGCCCCATGACCGGGCCGGAGTTGTAGTCCTGGACGTGCAGCACGGTCAGCGAGTCCCGCAGCGCGTGGATCACCGGCAGGTAGGCGCCGGTCCGCGCGTCACCGGCGCTCGTGCCGCCGTAGAACTGGTAGCCGACCTGCACGAAGAACGTCTCCGGCGCCATGGTGAGCACGAAGCCCGAGCCGTACTTGGCCTTGAGCGACTTCAGCGCGGAGATCAGGTTGACGATCACCGGCGTGGTCGGGTTGCGGAAGTCGGTGTCGCCGGCGTTGAGCGAGAGCGAGTGGCCCTCGAAGTCGACGTCGAGGCCGTTGAGGCCCCACTTGTCGATGATCGCCGAGACGGAGCTGACGAACTTGTCGCGCGCGGCGGTCGTCGTCAGCTGGACCTGGCCGTTCTGACCGCCGATGGAGATCAGGACCTTCTTGCCCTGCGCCTGCTTGGCCTTGATGGCGGCGGTGAAGTCGGCGTCGCTCTCGACGTTCGGGCATTCGGTGGCCGGGCACCGGTTGAAGCGGATGTCCCCGGAGGTGACGGACGTCGGTTCGCCGAACGCGAGGTCGATGATGTCCCAGGCGGCGGGGACGTCGGCCATCCGGACGTAGCCGGAGCCGTTCGCGAAGCTGGAGTGCAGGTAGCCGATGAGCGAGTGCTTCGGCAGCCCGGTGTCGACGCAGCCGCTGGTGGTGGCGCTGGTGGTCGCACTCTTCGGCGACTCACCGGCGGAGTTGTACGCGGCGACGGCGTAGCTGTGGGTTGTGCAGGCGGTCAGGCCCGAGATGGTGGCACTGGTGCCGGTCGTCGTCGCGACGACGGTGCCGCCTTCGTAGACGCGGTACCCGGTGACGGTCCCGGCGGCGGCACCCCAGCTCAGGGCGATGGAGGTGTTGGTGATGCCGCCGGTGGCGGGGGTCCCGGGCGCACCGGGCGTACCGGGGGTGCTGCCACCGGGGCCGTCGAGGACGACGTCGTCGGCGTAGTAGGTGCCGGCGCCGTACCAGCCGTGGAGGTAGAGCTGGGCGGAGGTCTGGTTGCCGGTGGTGAAGGTGAGCTGCAGCTGGTTGTAGGCGCCGGAGTTGCCGGACCAGGTGGAGGCACCGCCGGTGATCCCGAGGTAGACGGGGTTCCCGCGCACCCATGCCGAGACGGTGTAGGTGGTGTTCGCCTGAACGGACACGGTTTGCGCGCACTGGGCGTAGTCGGCGCCGACGGGGGTGCCGGCGAGCGCGTAGCCACCACCGTGCACGGGTGAGCTGACGGTGGTGGCGTTGGCACAGGTCCAGCCGGAGAGCGAGCCGGCTTCGAAACCGGGGTTGGTGAGGAGGTTGGCGGCCTCGGCATTCCCGGTCATCAGACCGGAGAGCGCGAGCACGAAGGCGGCGAGGGTTGCGGACAGTCTGGAACGCCTCATCGGGTCCTCCAGTCGGGGAGTTACCGATATTGTCTAGACCAATATGTAAAATGTCCAGACCAGCCGAGGGTGATGGGCGGCTTCGGGGGCTATCGCGAGTGGCCTCCCCGGGTTTCCCGGGCTCCCCCGCCGCTCTGCCCGGCTCGCCTGGCCTCCCGCGCCTGCCCGGCTTGGGCATCTGGCTGACCGCCCGGGCACGCAAGCCGACCATCCGGCACGCGAGGCACGCGAACCGGCCATCGCGGCACGCGTGCGGCCAGGCAACGTCCCTCAGCGCCTTCGCCTTCGCCTCCACCAAGCCCGGAAGCCACACCCCTCGGCACCTCGGCAACACCCGCGCCGGCACCCCGCCCCTCGACCACCCGCCAGCACCGCCTCCGGAGGCCACGCCCCTCAGCGCCTCGGCAACACCCGCGACCCGCGCCGGCACCCACCCCTCAGCAGCCCACCAGCAACTTCGCCACCACCCGCGTCCGCCCGGCCCTCGCCCGGTCGATCACCTGGACGCTGCTCCACCCCACCGGCACCCGCGACGCCAGCAACGCCTCCCGCCACCGCCCGGCCCGCCGCACATGCCGGGCGAACGACCGCGGCCGCACCACGCGGCCGCGGCTTCGCTGACCGGCCAGCGCCTCCGCTGCCGTCACGTCCAAGAACAACAGCCGCACCGGCCGGCCGCTCACCGCTCCCACCAGCGCCAGCAACGCCCGGGTCGAAGCACGCGTCGACGGCTCGTGGACCACGAGCGGCCCCGGCGCGCATGCCCGGCGGACCACCCGGGCGCGGTGCCACGCGTGGACCACCGGCCGGTAGCAGCGGTACGGCACCGACGGCACCGCCGCCGCCAGGCGGGCGCGGACCTGGTCGGAATCCAGCACCACCAGGCCGGGCGCGGCGTGGTTGAGCATCGTCGTCTTGCCCGCGCCCGGCAGGCCCGCCACCACGAGCAGGTCGCGGGGCCCGAGCTCGATCACCGTGGTCTCGCTCATGCCCCGACAACGCCCGGGAAAAGGTAATGGTTCCTTTACCTAAAGCTCACGGAGTGTGACCAAACCAAACGCGGACTCGACCGTGCGGCCCGCGCCACCCGGAAAGACGACCCGATGTCACCTCCCGTGCGGGAAGTCACCCACTCGCCTGAAAACCCATGCGCGGCAAGGCATTCGTCGTTCCGGAACCGCTTCGGGTGAAGATCGTCCGCAGCCCTTCCCGGCGTCCGGATTTTCCCTATCTTCTGGAAGGGACGCACTGCTCGAACAGGGGAACTCGACATGACCCAGTCGCTGGAACTCCCGGTCCAGGAATTCTGTCTCGATTGGACGCTCACCGGCGACGACGGCGGCCGGGTCGGGATCACGCTCTCCGGGCAGGTCTCCCTGCTCGACAACAACCGGTTCTACAAGATCGACGGCGTCGTCTACGTCACCGAGGGCGACGCCGACATCCGCGCGGTCGGGAACCCGTGCCTGTCCGTGCGGCGCAACGGCGTCGAGAAGACCGGACGCCAATGGGGCTGGGAGATGTGTTCGGCCCGCAAGCGCCTCGGCGCGCTGAACACGATGGAAGGCTACTTCGTCCGCACCGGCTACTGGGCGCCCGCCGACCGCGCCATCCAGCTGAGCCTCTGCGCCGAAACCGGGTGGAGCCGGCGCAAGAGCTACAGCCCGCACGTCACCGTCCGGATGGTCGACTGACCACTGTGGACGCCCGGCGCCGCGCCGCCGCGACCACGAGCCCGGCCGCGACCGCGCCCGCCACCGCGCAGCCGGCGCCGAACCCCGGCGACGGTTCGTGCACCCGCAGCACCGACACGCACAGCCACGTCACGGCGCCGAACAGCAGGCCCAGCACCGGCCCGCCGACCGACGCGCCGCGCCAGCGGTGGCCGTTGCGGATGGTCCGCAGTCCGGACTCGAGGTAGGCGAGCGCGAACAGCGCCAGGATGAGACTGCCCGCGCCCATCGCGCTGGCCAGCGGGTGTTGGCTGGTGAGGAGCGTGAACGTCTGCGGGACGGGCCCGGTCTGCACCGTCGCCGTCACCGCGCCGCCGACGACCCACCGCGCGATCGCCGGCAGGGTGAGCTGCGCGGTGAAGCCGTTGCCGGCCGCTTTCGCGTCGGTTTCGGCCGAGCCGAGCGGGATCCCGGCCGCGGACAGCGTGAGCGTGATGTGCCCCGGGTTGCCGGTGCCGGCCAGCGCCAGCGGCTTGCTGAGGTCCACCTCGACCGGCGTCGTGACGGGCTGGGTGCCGAGGAGCAGCGTCGGGGACGCCTGGTGCGGCAATCGTTCCGGGTTGAGCAGCGCGAGGACGACCAGCACGATCGCGGCCGCCGCCGCGGCCAGCCGCAGCCACAGCACCGCGGCCTTCGAGCCCGCCGGACCGGAGCCATCGCCCGTCCAGCCCCCGCTCGGGCCGGAACCCGAGCCGTCACCCGCCCGACCGCCGCCGGCCGGACCGGAGCCGTCACCAGCCCAGCCGCCGGACGGCCCCGAACCCGTGTCCGGCACCCCGCCGGGCGCGACCAGCGTCGCGTTCGGCCCCGACGGCCGCTGGACCGGCCGCGTCCGGGCCTCCCCCGGCGGCGCCGGCGCGGTGGGCGAGTTCAGCCCGGCGATCACCCGCGGCGTCAGGTGCAGCACCGGCACCCCGGACCGCTCGAGCCAGCCCGGCCCGTAGACGGCGGTGGCGGCCCCGGCCAGGTCGGCCGCGAAGGACTCGACCTCGCGATAACGCGAATCGAGCTCGCGCGCGAGGCTGCGCATGATCACGCCGGCGATCGGCATCGGGACGCCCGCGATCGGCCGCGGGTCGGTGAACATGTGCTGGCGCATCATGCTGATCGCGCCGCGCGTGTTGTCGAACGGCAGCTGCCGGGACAGCAGTTCGTAGAGCACCGTGCCGGCCGCGTAGACGTCGGCCGCCGGGCTCAGCGCGTTGCCCATCGCCTGTTCGGGCGCGATGTACGCCGGGGTCCCGAGGATTTCGCCCCCGTGCGTGACGAGCGTGGCACCCTCGCTGATCACCCGCGCGATGCCGAAGTCCGCCACCTTCACGACGCCCTGCATGTTGAACAGCAGGTTCCGCGGCTTGACGTCGAGGTGCAGCACGCCGGCCCGGTGCGCCGCGTGCAGCCCGGCGAGCATCGCCAGGCCGATCGCGCACGCCTGCTCGCCGCTGACGCCGCCGCCGTGGAACCGGCTGTGCACGGTGCCGCCGTCGAGCCGTTCCATCACCAGCAGGTGCTCGCGGCCGGTGCGGACGTAGTCGTACACCGGGACGATGTGCGGGTGGTCCAGGCTGGCCAGCACGCGGGCTTCGCGGTCGAACAGCTCGCTGCTCGCGGCGTGGTTGAGCACGTCCCACGGCAGCTGCTTGATCGCGACGCTGCGTCCCAGCGTCCGGTGCGTCCCGGCGAACACGACGCCCATGCCGCCTTCGCCGATCTCGGCGCCGATGTCGTACTGCGGCAGCGCGGCGACCAGTTCGGCCGGTGCGCTCATCGGGTGAATTCCTGCCTGGGCGGGATCGCCATCCGGACGGTGGTGTCGCGGCCGGTGTCGTCACCGCCGGTGACGACCGGCGGCGGCGCCGGGTGCGGCGTCAGGTAGCCGAGCAGGAACGCGATCGCCGCGGCGCCCAGCACCACCGGGATCTCGATCGCCGGCTCCGGCGGGACCAGCCGCAGCACCGACAGCGTGATCACCGCGACCAGCCCGGTGCCGAACCCGGCGGGCAGGAACCGCAGGCCGCGACGCCAGCGGTTGGGGGCCAGTCGATGCCGGGCGAGCGCGAGCAGCGCGGTCAGCCAGGTGAGGACGGTGAGCACGAGCATCGCCAGGCCGAAGACGCCGTAGACCGACCAGAAGGACCCCCGGACGTCGGCGACCGTCGTCGCCTCGCCGAGCGTCGCGCGCTGGGCGTCGAGCAGCTCGACCGACGACGGCAGCAGCCCGGTCGCCTGTCCGGTGAGATCGCCGAGGTCCAGCACGAACGTCCGGGTGACCGAGCCCCGCGCCGGTACTTCGAACGGCGCGGTGGTGTCGTAGGCGAAGAAGGTGAGGGCGAGCGCGACGCCGGAGAGCCGGACGCTGCGGACCTTGACCGGGGCGCTGCCGGAGTTGGTGGCCACGACCTGCACCTCGACCTGCTTGGCCGGGTCGATCGGGACCGTGGCGTCGGCGATCGGCCGCCGGTCGATCGTCACCTGCACGCCGAGCGAGCCCGCTTCGGCCGATGCGGGTGGCGCGCCGAGCAGCACCCCGCACAAACCCAACGCAACCCCCGCCGCGATGACACGTCCCATTGGGCATCCCCTACTTGCGTTATCCGACTGGTCCGGAATGCTACAGCGAGCACACACCGGGGAGGGACGTCCCAATGCGAATCGTGGTTCGGCTGTTTTTGGGTACCGTGACGGGAACGCTGCTTCTCCTCGCGTTCATGAGCACGGGTAATGCACAAGTTCCACCTTCGGTTAGTTTGACACCATCAACTGGGAAAGCCGGTAGTTCATTCACTATTTCGTGGAATGGATTCCCGACCTGCCGGATCATCAATTTCTACTGGGCAGGCACGCCGCTCGACTCACAGACGGCTCCGAAGGTCAGCGGGTCGCGCTCCACGGCCGTTCCCGCGGACGCGAAGCCCGGCTCGTACACGGTCACCGCGACCTGCACGAGCCAGAAGGAGACCGCCAGCGGCACCTTTGTCGTCACCGGGGTCACCACCACGACCCCGCCGCCGCCGACCACCACCACGACCCCGCCGGTGACCACGCGGCCGAGCAAGCCCAGCCTCACCACGACCCCGCCGGTCACGACCAGCACCACCCCGCCGACGACCACGACCACACCCCCGTCGTCCACCACGCCGACCACCCCCGGCACCACGACCACCTCCAGCACCGAGCCCAAGCCGGGCGAACTGGTGCTCGACCGGCCGAGCGTCCAGCCCGGTGACGAGCTGTCGGCGTCCGGCAAGGGCTGCGAGCCGAGCCGGATGGTCACCCTGACCTCCGACGGCGTCGAGGTCGGCTCCGCCTACACCGACGCTTCCGGCGCCTTCACCGCGCCCGTCGAGTTCACGCGGATCGAGGCGGGGCCGCACACCGTCGTCGCCGAGTGCGGGGTGCGGCTGACCGGCGCGGTCGACCAGGTCGTGACGCGGTCGTCCGGCGGGCAGACCGGCACCCTGGTCATCCTCGTGTTCTTCGTGCTCGCGGGCATCACGGTGGTCCGCTTCCGCTGACCTCCGGTTGACATGCAGCCGTTCGGCTGCCTATCGTGCATAGGCAGCCGAACGGCTGCATGTGCACGGGAAGGCGCGATGGACGAGGTGTTCAAGGCGCTGGCCGACCCCAGCCGCCGTCAGCTGCTGGACGCGCTCAACGAGCGCAACGGCCAGACCCTGCGCGAACTGTGCGCGGGGCTGGACATGGCCCGCCAGTCGGTGAGCAAGCACCTGGCCGTGCTCGAGGCGGCCGGCGTGGTCACGACGACCTGGCGCGGCCGCGAAAAGCTGCACCACCTCGACGCGGCGCCGATCAACGCGATCGCCGAGCGCTGGATGACCCGCTACGACCGGCGGCGGGCCGGCGCGCTGGCCGATCTGAAACGAGCCCTGGAGTCCGAAACCATGAACGAATTCGTCTACACCTCCTACATCAGCACGACCCCGGAAAAGCTCTGGCAAGCGCTTACCGAACCGGCGTTCACCCGGCAGTACTGGGGTGTCGCCTTCGAAACCGACTGGAAAAAAGGCTCGCCGATGGTCTGGGCGGAAAGCGGCGCGAAAACGAGCCACCCCGACCAGGTCGTCCTCGAATCGGACCCGTACCACCGTCTTTCCTACACCTGGCACACGTTCACCGACGAATGGGCGAACGGAAACGGAATCGACGCGGAAACGCTTTCGAAGCTGCGTCAGGAAGGCCGTTCCAAGGTCAGTTTCACCCTCGAACCGCAGGGGGAAACCGTGAAGCTGACGGTGCTGCACGACGGCTTCGAGCCCGGCAGCACGGTCATGGCGATGTGCAGCCAGGGCTGGCCCGCGCTGCTCTCGAGCCTGAAGACGCTGCTGGAGACCGGCTCTCCGCTGCCCGGAGCGTAACCAACCGGACCAATCGTCCCAACCAGACAGATCTGGCACAGGAAATCGTCTGGTTTCTCCCCCTTTCGTGGGCGCCGGGCTGAAGTCCCGGTGAATTCCCTCCTCTCGACGGCATCCGATGCGGTTTTTCGGGCGATAGGCTCGCATAATCCGTGACCGGTGATGGTCCGATCGAGTGACGGGAGAGCGTGCGTGCCGGGGTCAGTGCGTAGCCGCTGGATCGTGGCGGCCGTGGTCGTGGTCGCCGCGGCGGGAGCCGTCGTGGCGTTCTGGCCGGACAGCGCGTCCGCCGGTGATCCCGAGATCGCGGTGTCGCGCTCGGCGTGCGGCACCGGCTGGGCCGACCCGAAGCCGGGACCGCAGACGTTCCGCCTGCACAACACCGGGTCGGTGACCGCCGAGGTCGACCTGATCGACCCCGCGACCGGCGTGATCTACGGCGAGGTCGAGGGCCTCGGCCCGGCGACCACCCGGCCGCTGCAGGTCAACCTCGGCAACGGCAGCTACGCGTTCCGCTGCCTGCCCGAGGACGCCGGCGCGATCGTCGGGCCGGCGGTGCAGGTCAGCGGCGGGGCCGAGCGGACCGGCCCGGGCGTCGCGCCCGTGACGCACAACGACCTGCTCGGGCCGCTCAAGGCGTACCAGCAGCACGTCACGACGGGTCTCGGCGAGCTGGTCGCGAACACGGGCGCGCTGAAGAACGCCGTCCACGGCGGCGACCGTGCGGCGAGCGAGGCCGCCTGGCTGACGGCCCACCTGACGTACGAGCGGCTGGGCGCGGCGTACGACGCGTTCGGCGACTCCGACGGCGCGCTCAACGGCACCGCCGACGGCCTCCCGAACGGCACGTCGGACGAGGGATTCACCGGCTTCCACCGCCTTGAGCAGGGCCTTTGGCACGCCGAAGACCTGGGCGCGCTCGCGCCGGTGGCCGACCAGCTGGACACGGACGCCCGCGCGCTGCAGGCGTCGTTCGCCGACAGCCAGGTCGACGGCAACGACCTCGGCCTGCGCGCGCACGAGATCATGGAGAACACGCTGCAGTTCGAACTGACGGGCCGCACGGACTACGGCAGCGGCACCACCCTCGCGACGGCCCGCGCCAACCTCGACGGCACCCGCGCGGTATTGGACGTCCTCCGCCCGTTGCTGGCACCGAGGTACCCGGATCTGTCCAAGGTGGACAGCTGGCTGACGCGCACCCAGACCACTTTGGACGCAGCCCACCGGCCGGACGGCACGTGGACCCCGCTGGGGCAACTGCCGCAGAGGGAGAGGCAGAAGCTGAACGCCGACGTGAGCGAGCTGACGGAGCTGCTGGCCCCGATCGCCGCGATCGCGGAGCCGAGGAGGGTTTCGTGATGGCCCGGCCTCGCAGGACCGCGCCGCACCGCGCCGCCACCGAGCCGAGGAGGGTCTCGTGACCGACCAGTCTCGTTGTCCCGTTCCCCACCCGGCTTCCGGCGTTCCCCGCCGGTCCTTCCTGCGCCGGGCCGCCGTCGGTGCCGGCCTGACCGTCGCCGCCGGGGCCGGGCTCGGGGCCTCCTCCGGCGGCTCCGCCACCGACAGCACCGCTCCCGTCGCCTTCCACGGCAAGAACCAGGCCGCCATCCTGCGGACCCCGCCGACCCAGACGATCGTCGCCTCCTTCGATGTCGTCGCGCAGAACAAAGCCGAGCTGACCGATCTCTTCCGGGCCATCACCGACCGGGCGCGGTTCCTCACCGGGGGCGGGGCACCCGCCGCCCTCGGGATCAGTGCGCCGCCCGCCGACTCCGGGGTGCTCGGGCCCGTTGTCCCCGGTGGCGATCTGGGCGTGATCCTCGGCGCCGGCGCGTCGCTGTTCGACGACCGTTACGGACTCGCGAAACTCAAGCCCGCCAAGCTGAAGCCGATGACGACGTTCGCGAACGACGCCCTCGACCCCGCCCAGTGCCACGGCGACCTCAGCCTCACCCTCTCCGCGAACTCCACCGACACCGTGCTGCACGCCCTGCGCGACATCGCTCGCGCGACCCGCGGCGGCATGCAGCCGCGCTGGAAGCTCAACGGCTTCAGCTCACCGCCGCGGCCGGAAGGCACCCCGCGCAACCTGATGGGCTTCAAGGACGGCACCGCGAACCCGGAACCGTCCGAAGCGGACAGTCTCGTGTGGACGAACGCCGGCGAGCCCGCGTGGGCCGCGGGCGGCAGCTACCAGGTCGTCCGGCTGATCCGGATGCTCGTCGAGTTCTGGGACCGGGTTTCGCTGGCCGAGCAGGAGAACATGTTCGGCCGCCGCCGCGACACCGGCGCCCCGCTCGACGGCACCGCGGAAACCGACGTCCCCCGCTACGCCGACGACCCGGTCGGCACCGTCATCCCGCTGACCAGCCACATCCGGAAGGCCAACCCCCGCACCCCCGAGACCGACGCCAGCCGGATCCTGCGCCGCGCGGTGAACTACGACCGCGGCGTCGACAGCAACGGCAACCTCGACATGGGCCTGATCTTCGTCTGCTACCAGCAGGACCTCGAGCGCCAGTTCGAGGCGGTCCAGACGCGGCTGGCCGACGAACCCCTGACCGACTACATCTCCCCGTTCGGCGGCGGCTACTTCTTCGCGCTGCCGGGCGTCACCGGCCCGGACGACCACTTCGGCCGCTCATTGCTCGCCTGACAAGCGAACCCACCACGAAAGGAACCCACTGTGGACAAGAGAACCCGCCGGCGACGGCGCGGCCTGCTCGGCGCCGGGGCACTCGCCTCGGTGGCGACGCTGGCCGTCGTCACCGGCTCCGCGGCGAGCACCGCGGACGCCCAGCCGCTGAACCTGTTCCCCGCGCACGGCATCCCGACGGCGACGCCGATCAAGCACGTCGTGGTCATCTTCGGCGAGAACATCTCGTTCGACCACTACTTCGGCACCTACCCGAACGCGGCCAACACCGACGGCACCCCGTTCCAGGCCGCGCGCAACACCCCGAAGGTCAACGGCCTCGACAAGAAGCTGCTGACCGACAACCCGAACGCCTACAACCCCAAGCGGCTCACGCACGAGCAGGCGCTGACCTGCGACCAGAACCACAACTACGGCGCCGAACAAGCCGCCTTCAACGGCGGCAAGATGGACAAGTTCGTCGAGAAGACCGAGACGGACAAGTGCACCGGCCAGCCGGTCCTGTTCGGCGAGCCCGGCCTCGTGATGGACTACTACGACGGCAACACCGTCACCGGCATGTGGAACTACGCGCAGCACTACGCGCTGAACGACAACTCGTTCAACACGGTCTTCGGGCCGTCCAGCCCGGGCGCGGTCGACCTGATCTCCGGCAACACGCACGGCGTCCAGGCGGTCGACCCGGTGACGCACGAGCCGGTCAGCGACGCCTACGCCGTGCAGTCGCCGGACGCGAACGGCGTCGGCACGATGATCAACGACCCGGACCCGGCGTGGGACGACTGCTCGGACAAGAACCACACGAGCAAGGACAACCTGGCCACGATGCACGGCCGCAACGTCGGTGACCTGCTCAACCAGCGCCACGTGACGTGGGGCTGGTTCCAGGGCGGTTTCCGTCCCACCGGCGAAGCGAACGGCTACGCGGTGTGCGGCCAGACCCACACCAACGTGGGCGGCAACGCGGCGGTGGACTACAGCCCGCACCACGAGCCGTTCCAGTACTACCCGTCGACGGCGAACCCGAAGCACCTTCCGCCGTCGTCGGTGCAGGCGATCGGCCAGACCGACCGCGCGAACCACCAGTACGACACCTCGGACTTCGACGCCGCGCTGAAGGCCGGCTCGATGCCCGCGGTGAGCTTCCTGAAGGCCCCGGAGTACCAGGACGGCCACGCGGGTTACTCGGACCCGCTCGACGAGCAGCAGTTCGTCGTCGGTGAGATCAACAAGATCCAGCAGTCCCCGGACTGGAAGTCGACGGCGATCGTCCTGGCCTACGACGACTCCGACGGCTGGTACGACCACCAGCAGTCGAAGGTCGTCAACGGTTCGCACGACGCGGCGCAGGACCAGGCGGTGTGCACGGGCAAGCCGACGAAGGTGGGCACGTACGCGGACCGCTGCGGCTACGGCCCGCGGCTGCCGCTGCTGGTGATTTCGCCGTACAGCAAGGTGAACCACGTCGACCACACGCAGACGGACCAGACCTCGGTGCTGAAGTTCATCGAGGACAACTGGTTCGCCGGCCGGATCGGCGACTCGTCGTTCGATTCGCGTGCCGGGTCGATGACCGGGATGTTCGACTTCTGGTGGCCCCAGGCCAAGAAGGTCACGCTCGACCCGAAGACCGGTGCGGTGACACACAGCTAGTCCGCAGTGGACGACGGGCCCGTGGCGACTCCGCCACGGGCCCGTTTTCCGTCAGTTCAGGTGGCGGGCCAGGAAACCCTCGTCGACGCCGATCCAGCGGAGCCCCCTCCGAAGACGGCCGCCGCGATCCGGGGTTCGGCCGCGGTCAGCGGCACCCCGATCGCGGTACCCAGCGAGATGCCGCCGCCGTAGCCGATCGGCGCGGCCCGGCCGATCTCGGGCAGCCGCCGAAGGGCGTCCAGGGTGGCCTGCCATTCGGGGACGGCCCGCTCCGCCGGCGAGCGGGCGTAGCCGATGCTGATCGAGCGGAACCGTCCGGTGTCACCGGAAGCGTGCGCCCGCCGGAAGCCGGCGCGGACCCGCTCGTCTTCGGCCGAGCGCGGGCGGTCGCCGTGCCCGGGCGCGTCGATGGCCACGACGGAGAAGCCATGGCGGGTCACGGCGTCGCGGGCCCGGGCCGCGAGGGCCGGCGTCTTCTTGTGCAGGCCGCCGCCGTGCCCCATCAGCACCAGTGGCGCGTGTGCCCGGAGCCGGGCCGCCCGACCGGTTTCCCTCACGACGGGTGCACGGGCGCCAGGTCCCAGGCCAGGGTGACAACCGTGCCCGACTCGCCGGACGCGATGTCCGCCCGGTCGGCACTCGCCCGCAGCAGCATCAACCCGCGCCCCCGCGCGGAAACCGGGCGCGGATCCACCACCGGGGTCCGCCACTTGCCCTGGTCGGTGATGACCACCTCGATCCGGTCCGCGTGCACCTCCGCGTCGAGGTCGACCGCCCCGGACCCCGCCCCGTCGTACGCGTGGTCGGCGACGTTGGCCAGCGCCTCGTAGCTCGCCAGCACGATGTCCTGCGCCCGGCCCGCGTCGACGCCCGCCGCGAGGACCCACGCCATCAGGTCGTGCCGGAGCCGCCGCAGGGCCTGGGGCACCGCCTGCACGCCGTGACAGCGGAACGGTCCCGGAGGTTCGTCCATCGGTTGCCTTTCCGGGCCCGTCACTTGGCCAGCGCTTCGTCGACCGTCGCGTGGATGCCGATCCACGTGTCGAGGCCGGTGGTCTTGAGCGGCCCCGACGTCACCGGCGAGTCGCTCACCACCCGCAGTGCGTGCTCGGGCAGCCTGCGGTGCGCCGCCGCGAGCACCTGCAGGCCCGCCGAGCAGAAGAACGTCACCTCGCGCAGGTCGACCACCAGCGTCCGCGGCTCGCCGGCCAGCACGACGCCGACGACCTCCTCGAACTCCGGCGCGCTCACCAGGTCGATCTCCCCCGCGACGCGCAGCACCGCGGCCGTGTCCCGCCAGTCGAGCGTGACCGCCAGCTCGACGGCGGGAAGATCCCGGGATGAAGAGGTCACGGCGCTTTATGGTGCCCCAATCTCCGCCGGCACGCCAACGATGGCCTCACCGGTGCGGCAGCTGGACGACCGTGACCCAGAAGTCGTCGATCTTCCGGACCACCTCGACGAACTTGTCGAAGTCGACCGGCTTGGTGACGTAGGCGTTGGCGTGCAGGTCGTAGCTGCGCACGATGTCCTCGTCCGCTTCGGACGTCGTCAGCACGACCACCGGGATGGTGCGCAGGGACGGGTCCTGCTTGATCTCGCCGAGCAGCTCCCGGCCGTCCTTGCGGGGCAGGTTGAGGTCGAGCAGGATCAGCCCCGGGCGCGGCGCCTGCCCGAAGCGTCCCTTCCGGTTCAGGAACTCGAGCGCCTCGACGCCGTCGCTCGCGACGTGCAGCGCGTTGCGGATCTTGTGGTGCTCGAAGGCTTCCCGCGTCATCAGCACGTCGCCGGGGTCGTCCTCGACCAGCAGGATGTCGATCGGGCCGTGCGTCTGCGTCATGCGTCCCCCTGGTCCTCGCCGGCCGGGATGGTGAAGCGGAACGTGGTGTTCTCGGCCTCGGTGTCGAGCCAGATCCGGCCGCCGTGGTACTCGACGATCCGGCGGCACAGGGCCAGGCCGATGCCGGTGCCGGGGTACGCGGTGCGGGTGTGCAGCCGCTGGAACAGCGCGAAGACCCGTTCGGCGTACTCCGCGTCGATGCCGATCCCGTTGTCCGACACGGCGAAGACCCAGTCGTCGCCGTCGCGCTCCGCGGTGACCCGCACCTCCGGCGGCGTCTCGCCCTTGAACTTCAGCGCGTTGCCGATGAGGTTCTGGAACACCGCCGTCATCAGCGCCGGCTCGACGCGCACCTCGGGCAGCTCGCCGTGCTCGACCTTGCCGGCGCTCAGCGAGAGCGCGACCTCCAGGTTCGCCACGGCGTCGTCGACCAGCCGGGTCGCCTCGGCCACGACGTGCTCGCCCGGCTTGCGCCCGACCCGCGAGAACGCCAGCAGGTCGTTGATCAGGATCTGCATCCGCTTCGCGCCGTCGACGGCGTACTCGATGTACTGTTCGCCGCGCTCGTCGAGCAGGCCCTGGTACCGCTTCTGCAGCAGCTGGCAGAAGCTCGCCACCTTGCGCAGCGGCTCCTGGAGGTCGTGCGAAGCGACGTAGGCGAACTGCTCCAGGTCGGCGTTCGACCGCTCCAGCTCGCGCGTCCGGCGGTCCAGCATCGCGTGCGCCCGCTCGAGCTCGGCGACCTCGTCGAGGATGCGCTGCCGCATCGCCTCGACGTCGGCGCCGAGCTGGGCGATCTCGCGCGGCCCGCTCCCGTGCACCGGCCGGTGGACGTCCTGGTCGGCGACCTGGCGGACCTCGCCCGCCAGCCGCAGGATCGGCCGGGTGATGACCCGCCGCAGCCCGAGGAACAGCACCACGAACAGCAGCACGACCAGTACCGCGACGGCGATGAGCATCGCGGTCAGGAAGCTCGCCGCGCCGTCGAGGTCGGCGCGGCCCTCGTTGCGCAGCGTCGCCAAGTGCGCGGCCTGCGCGTCGAGGGCGCCGCGGACCGCGTCGAACTGGGTCCGGTTGCGGTCGGCCTGCGCCGGGGTGACCGGGGGCGCGGCCGGGGTGATGGTGGGCGCGATCGTCGCCTGCCAGATCGACGCCGCCCGCTGGACGCGCTCGAGGTCGTCGCCGATCTGCGTGCCCGGCGTGGCCCCGAGCCGCCGCAGCTGGGTGACGGCGTCGGCCTGCGCGCGGACGCCGTCGGTGTACGGGGTGAGGAAGTCCGGCTGCCGGCCGAGCTGGTAGCCGCGGACGCCGGTCTCCTGGTTCAGCAGGGCCGTCGACAGCTGGATGGCGGCGAGCCGCTGGGCACCGATGACGTCGAGCAGGCGGTTGCGGGCGTCGGTGAGGTTGTTCATCGCGATCCCGCCGCCGGCCAGCGCCGCGAGCAGCAGGACCGCTTCGACGACGGCGAACAGGGTGAGCCAGCGGCGGATCGTCCAGCCGCGTGCGTCGGCGCTCATCGAACCTGCTTCCCCGGGTCGTGGCTGAGCAGGGCGAGGGCGACGTCGTCGTCGAGCGGGCCGGAGTTGAGCCGTTCGGCGCGGGCGATCAGCTCGTCGAGCAGGTCGGTGCCGTCGAGCCCGGCGTCGTGCTGGATCTCGAGGACGATGGCGGCCATCCGCTCGTGGCCGAGCCGTTCCGACCCGGCGCCGACGCGGCCCTCGAACACGCCGTCGGTGTAGAGCAGCAGTGACCAGCCCGGTTCCAGCGGCACGTCGAGGGCCTCCCACTTCGTGCCTTCGACGACGCCGAGCGGGACGCCGAGGCACCTCCCGGACAGCAGGTGCCCGTCGCCGGGGGTGAGCAGCAGCGGCGGCAGGTGCCCGGCCAGCGACAGGCGCAGGGATCTTCGGTCCGGCGCGACGACGACCATGCAGACGGTGGCGAACAGCGGCTCGATCCGCTCGTGCACCAGCACCCGCTCGACCATGCTCAGCACGTCGGCCATCGGCAGGCCGGCCATCACGAGCGAGCGCCACGCGATCCGCAGTGCGACGCCGAGCGCGGCCTCGTCCGGGCCGTGGCCGCAGACGTCGCCGATCATCATGTGCACGGTGCCGTCGGCGAGCTCGATCGCGTCGTAGAAGTCGCCGCCCAGCAGGGATCCGTTGCGGCCGGGGCGGTAGCGGGAGGCCAGCTCGAGGTGCGGGTCGCGCAGCAGCGGGACGGGCAGCAGGCCGCGTTCGAGCCGCGCGTTCTCGCGGGCGAGCAGCTGCTGCTGCAGGAACTGCTGCTCGACCTGCTCGGCGCGCTTGCGTTCACGCGCGAAGCGCAGCGCCTTCACCAGCAGCGGGCCGTCCACCTGGTCCTTGACGAGGTAGTCCTGGGCGCCGGCGGCGACCGCGGCGACGCCGGTGGCCTGGTCGTGCCCGCCGGTCAGGACGACGATCGCGACGCCGGGCGCGCGCTGGCCGAGCTTCGTCAGGCCGCTCAGGCCCATGGCGTCGGGCAGCTGCAGGTCGAGGAGGACGCAGTCGGCGGTGAGCGGGCCGGCCAGGGCCGCGGCGAGCGTGTCGACGCGTTCGAGCGAGAACGGGACGGAGGTGTCCGCCAGCATCTCCTCGACCAGCAGCGCGTCGCCGTCGTCGTCCTCGACCAGCAGCACGCGCAAGCGGGTGCCGGAGTCCCACGATGAGTCGTGCGCGGCGGTCACCGGCTTCTCCCGTTCGGCTGCTCGTGAGCCAGCACATCCAGACGATCACCCTAGCGGCACCGGCGGCGGCCGCCTACGACCGTGGAACCGGTCCCACGGAGGTAGCGTTTTATAGCACCTCGGTGTGACACCCCGCGGGTAACGGTTCGGGTCGTGACCGTGCCGGAACCGGACGGTCCGGTTTTACGCTGCCGTCATGTCCTCGCGCGCCGCCTTCGCCTGGTGGGGCGCGACCGCGTGCTGGTTCCTCGGTTCGCTGCTGGGCGGCCGGCGGACGGCCGTCGAGGCCGCCGTCCCGTTCCCGGTGGCGATCCTCGCGTACGTCGTCTGCGCCGGGCTGTGGGCCTTGCTGGTCTACGGCGCCTACCGCGGGGTCAGGGGGACGCGCGTCGCGCTGGCGATCGCCGGCGCGCTCGGCATCGTGGAGCTGGTCGTGCAGCTGTTCGGGGACGTCGCCATGGGCGCCGCGCTGCACGGCGGGTTCTTCCTGGCCGCACTGGTCCTTTCGGGCGCCGGGTACGTCCTGCTGTTCAGGCCCCGCTGAGCCGCGCGGCGAGGAACTCCTGCTCGACGGCGTTGTCGCTCAACGCGAGCGCGGCCCGGTAGGCCTCGGCCGCCTCCGCGTCGCGGCCGAGGCGGTGCAGCAGGTCGGCCTTGGTGGCGGGCAGGTAGCGGTAGCCGGCGAGCCGCCCGTCGTCCTCCAGCCGGGCGATCTCGGCCAGCGCCGCCGCCGGGCCGTCGACCAGGGAGATGGCGACCGCGCGGTTGAGCGCCACCACCGGCGAGGGCCACAGCCGCAGCAGCACGTCGTAGAGGGTCAGGATCTGCGGCCAGTCGGTTTCGGCGTAGCTCGGCGCCTGGGCGTGCAGGGCGGCGATCGCGGCCTGCACGCTGAACCGCCCGGGCGGCCCGCCCTTGAGCGCCTCGACGACGAGCCGGTCGGCTTCGGCGACCATCGCGGTGTCCCAGCGGGACCGGTCCTGGTCTTCGAGCCGCAGCAGCCGTCCAGCGGCGTCGGTCCGGGTGGCCCGGCGGGCCTGGTGGACGAGCAGGAGCGCGAGCAGCCCGGCGACCTCGGTGTCGGCGGGCAGCAGGGCCCGCAGCATCCGCGCGAGGTCCAGCGCGCGGGCGGTCAGCTCGTCCCGCACGAGGTCGTCGCCCGACGCCGCGGTGTGCCCGGCCGAGTAGAGCAGGTGCAGCACCGTCAGCACGACGGACACGCGCGCCGGCAGGTCCGCGGCCGACGGCACCGCGTACGGGATCCGTGCGGCGGCGATCTTCTTCTTGGCGCGGGTGATCCGGGCCGCCATCGTCGGCTCGGGCACCAGGAACGCGTGCGCGATGTCGGCGGTCGCGACGCCGCACACCAGCCGCAGCGTCAGCGCGATCTGGGCCTCCTGCGCCAGCGCCGGGTGGCAGCAGGTGAAGACGAGCCGCAGCCGGTCGTCCGGGATCGGCCCGGCGGGCTCGGGCGGCTCGGCGGCGTCCGGCTCGACCAGCAGCGGCAGCTTGCGCCGCAGCACTTCCCGGTGCCGGACGCCGTTGAGCGCGGTCCGGCGAGCGACCGTGGTCAGCCACGCGCCGGGCCGGTCCGGGACGCCGTCGCTCGCCCAGCGCTTCAGCGCCTGGAGGTAGGCGTCCTGGACGGCCTCCTCGGCCTCGTCGAGGTCGCGGGTGACCCGCACCGTCGCGGCGAGCACGTAGGCCCACTCGCGACGGTGCGCCTCGGCGACGGCGTCGGTGACGTCGGTCAGTCCGGCACCACCTGGAAGTCGACGAGCGGCCGGACCTCGACGCCGCCCTCGACGACCGGCGTCAGCTTCGCGCACGCCAGCGCGTGGTCGAGGTCGCGGGCCTCGAGCACGTACACCCCGGCCAGCACCTCCTTGGTCTCCACGAACGGCCCGTCGGTGACCAGGTCGCCGCGGATCGCGGTGGCCGTCTCGTTCGGTTGCAGGGCCAGGCCCGCGGTCACCTTGCCGCCCAGCGCGCCGATCCGGTCCGGCAACCCGAGGTGCCGGTCCATGATTTCCTTCGGCAGGTCCTCCGGGGGCACCCGCTCGTAGATCAGCACCGCGTACTGCGCCATGTCCGGTTCCTCTCGTCGTGGTCCTTTCCTACCCCGTCACGCGGGGATCGGCGGAATCGACAACGCCGGAGGAATCTTTTCAGCGCGGGGTCAGGGTGAGCGCGAACGTGGTGCCGTCCCCCTGGACCAGCGAACTCAGGTACGCCGTGAACGTGCCGCAGCCGGTGAGGGCCGGGATCGCGTAGGTGCCGGTCACCGGACCACCCGTGGCCAGGGAGAACCCGCCGCCGGTGCGCAGGTCGACCGGGATCGGCGCGCTCGCCCGGCAGCCCGCGTCGGCGACCGGCAGCCCGAAGAGCGTCACCTGGGGCAGCGTCAGGGCCAGCCGGGAATGCGCGACGAAGCCGTCGCCGGTCAGCTCGCCGGTCTGCGGACCTTCGGGTGTGAACACCAGGTCGGCCGTCCCGGGCACGAAACCGAAGACCTTGAACTCCGCCCGCGTCCGGTCGAACGCCGGGCTGAACCCCGTGAACGACCCGGTGATCGGCGCGGTCGCCCCGAGCGCCTTCAGCGTCGTCGTGCCGGTGACGCCGTAGTTGCGCGCCGCCGCGCCGACGTCGAAGCTCAGCAGCACCGGGTCCTGCCCCGGGTCGAGCGTGCAGTCCGAGGTGAACGAGCCGAGCCCGGTGAACGAGCCGTCCGCCTTCTTCGGCGTCAGCCGGGTGCTGAAGTCCCCGATCGTCAGCGTTGTGCGGCCAGCGTTCGGCAGTTGCACCGGCGGCACCGACCCGGTCGCCCGCGTGGTGAACGCCCCAGATGCCGGCACGGCCGTCTTCGCCACGGTCAGCGGCAGGGCGAGCGGCAGCGTCGACGAGCCGTTGGCCAGCGTCACCCCTGCGGACGCCGTCCCTTCGATGCTCGCCGCGCCGACCAGTGCCAGGCCGCGGGTGGACTTGTCCGGCACGGTCACCGCGACCGTGAGGTCGGAGGTCGTGAACGTGCCGCCGGGCGCGGACGGCACCTCGAAGGACGCCTTCACCTCGACGTCCAGCTTTTGCTTGCCGATCAACGGGAACGGGCAGGTGAAGCTCAGCACCTCGTCGATCGGCGTCGACGCGTCCGCGGGCGGGGCGGCGAACGGCAGCACCAGGCAGGCGAGGCCCGCCGCGAGCGACGACCGGGCTTTCGGCACGGGCACTCCTTTCCGGGGCGTGGCACCGGCCCCCGCCGCGGCGCGACGGGGGCCGGCAGCTCGGATCACTTCTTGGCGAGCACGAGGTCCAGCGAGTTGCCGTCACTCTTGGCGAACGCGCTGATGATGTCGTTGAACGAGCCGCAGTTCTGCAGCGCGGACAGCGAGTACGTGCCCGACAGCTTCCCGCCCTTGAGCAGGTCGAAGTCGGCGCCGGTGGTCATCTCGCTGGTCGACGAGCTGACCGTGCCGCACTTCGGGTCGGTGCTGATCGGGATGCCGAACAGGTTGACCGTGGTGAGGAACGTGTCGAACTTGATGTGCGCCTTGAAGCCGGTGCCGACCAGCTCACCGGTCTGCTGGCCGTTCTGCACGACCTTGACGTCCGAGCTGCCCTGGATGAACCCGAACAGCTTGAAGTCGGTGTGCGTCGGGTTCAGCTTCAGGTCGCCGGTGAACGTCTTGGCCGACAGGTTGACGTCGGCGTCGAAGGAGCCGGTGATCGGCGCGGTGCTGCCGAGCGACTTCAGCGACGTCGACCCGGTGATGCCGAACGAGTACTTGATGCCGCCGCCCGGCGGGGTCGTGGTGGGCGGGGTGGTCGTCGGCGGCGTGGTGGTCGGGGGTGTCGTCGTCGGCGGGGTGGTGGTGGGCGGGGTCGTCCCGCCACCGTCGGCGATGGTGATCGTGGCCAGGGTGTTGTTCTGGCCGGCGTCCTGCGTGCAGGGCGCGTCGATCGTGCCGTCCGGCGTGATGCCGGTGACCGAGCCGTCGGCCTTGCGCGGGGTGACCTTGAGGTTCAGGTCGCCGACGGTGATCTTCGCCTGGCCGGCCTGGGTGAACGTCAGCGACGGGGTCTTGCCCGCCGCGTTGATGTTCAGCTCGCCCGAAGCCGGGATGTTCGTCTTGTCCAGCGTGATCGGGACGTTGACCGGCAGGTTGAGGCTCGGCGCGGCGACGGTCGCGGCGGCCGTCGCGGTGCCCTCGATGGTCGTGGCCCCGATCAGGCTCAGGCCGGCGACGGTGTCCGCGTTGATGGTGGACACCGCCTTGATGTCGAACGCACCGGTCGGCTGTCCGGTGTTCACCGTGGTCGGCAGGTCGGTGTTGATCACCACCTTCAGCGACTGGGAACCCACCAGCGGCAGCGTGCAGTGGTAGTTCAGCGTCAGCGAGATCGGGTCGGCGGCACTGGTCTGCGCCCCGAGCACCAGTGCGGTGGCGACCAGCCCCACCGCCGCCGTGGCCGCGGCGGCCGCGACCGTCTTCTTCTTGCCTCTTGGGTGACTCACGTTGGTCCTTCCGTGTATCAACAGTGATACGAAACGGCGCGCACTTTCCGAGAATCGCGACCGACCGTAAGCTAACGAGCGCCGATGGCGTCAATCAAGAGCTTTTGGTGAAAACGTCACACGGCATCGGCAAATTGTCACGCCGACACGTCACCCGGCTCGGGTTCCTAGCAGGCACGGGAAGGTTTCCCCAGCACAGCGCGGTCACCGAAGCGCTGACGCGCGTGACAAATCCTCACCGCGAAATGTTGACGCGGGTGCCAATCGGTCTTTCTCTCCTTGCTCGCGCACAACCGCGCCGCGTAGCTTCGAAACCCATGAAAAGAATGCACAGCGCGGTGCTCGCAATGGCGGCGGCCGCACTTCTGTCGTGCGCCGCCTGCGGGTCGGACACCCCGGCCGACCCCGGCCGGCACGCCGACCCCGCGGCGCTGGCCTGGGTCGACAAGGTGTGCACCGGGGTGGCCGCGGGCTCGGCGAAGCTCTCGCAGCCGCCGGCGGTCGACGACGCCGACCCGGTGAAGACCCGGGACGCGATGGTCGACTTCCTCGGCCGCCTGGGCTCGGCCCTCGACGACATGGCGGGCGGCATCCGCGGCGCCGGCGTCCCGCCCGTCCCGGATGGACAGTCCGCTGTGGACAAGGCGACCGGCAACCTCACCCAGACCAGGACGAAGCTCGCCGAGACGAAGTCCAAGATGGAGCAGGCGAAGGTGACCGACCAGGGCAGCCTGCGCCAGGTGATCTCCGAGGCCGACGCGACCATGGGCCAGCTCGCCGACCCGGAGGGCCCGATCAAGGACCTCAAGGCGAACCCCGAGCTGAACCTGGCCTTCAGCGAGTCCGCGACCTGCAAGCGCGTCTACGGGACGGGCTCGTGACGGCCCGCCGGGCGCTCGCCGCGTTCGTCGCACTGGTCGTCGCCGCGGCCCTCGCGCCCGCGGCGTCGGCGGCGCCGGTTCCCGGTCCGTCCGACGACTCCTTCTACACCCCGCCCTCGCCGCTGCCCGCGGGCAAACCGGGTGACGTCATCCGCTGGCGGACGTCGAACGCCGGGCCGCGCAAGGCATCCGTCGACGCGTGGCAGGTGATGTACCTGTCCACGAACGCGCTCGGGCAGCCCGACGCCGTCACCGGAACCGTGCTCGTCCCGAAGAACGCCGACCGCGCGACCGCCCCGATCGTCTCGTTCGACCCCGGCACCCACGGCCCGGCCTTCGAGTGCACGCCGTCGAAGATGATCGACATCGGCGCGTTCTACGAGCAGCCCGGCCTCGACGACCTCCTCGACGCGGGGTACGCCGTCGCCGTCCCCGACTACGAGGGCTACCAGAGCGCGCCGAAGACGACGTACGTCGTGGGCCGGTCCGAAGGCCCGGCGGTGATCGACGGGGTCCGCGCGGCCCAGCGGCTCCCCGCGGCGGGGCTGTCGGCGACGTCGAAGGTGGTCTTCCGCGGGTATTCCCAGGGTGGCGGCGCCGCGGCGTGGGCCGGGGAGCTGCAGCCGGCGTACGCGCCGGAGCTGAACCTCGTCGGCGTCGCGGCCGGCGGGGTGCCGGCCGACCTCGTCCAGGTGACGCTGCAGCTCGACGGCAAGTTCGGGTTCGGCGTGTTCGCCTACGCCCTGCTCGGCCTCGACCAGGCCTACCCGGAGCTGCAGCTGGACTCGTTCCTCAGCGACAACGGCCGCGCGAAACTGGCCGAGATGAAGCAGAGCGCGTGCACGTTCGAGCTGCTCACGACGTACGCGAACCAGAAGATCGCGGACTACACGACCGGCCCGGGCTACATCAAGCCCGCGTGGGTGGCGCGGCTGACCGAGAACAAGCTCGGCGGCAGCCCGCCGCGCGTGCCGGTGTTCCAGTACCACGGGACGGGCGACCAGCTGGTGCAGTTCGCGCAGGCGGACAGCCTGCACAAGACGTACTGCGCGGCCGGCGTCCAGGAGACGTGGAAGACCTACGACACCGACCACATCACGCTGGTCTACACCGGCAACGCCGACGTGCTGGCGTTCGTCAAGGACCGGATCGCCGGGAAGCCGGCGACGTCGAACTGCTGATCAGCGGTTCGGCCGGCCGTGCGGGTGCTGTTGCTGCCACGAGCTGACCACCGAGCTCACGTACTGCTGCCACTGGTCCTCGGCCGGCGGCGCCGACGTCGTGGGGGGCGCGGGCTTGCGTCCCGCGGCGGCCGGCGGGTTCGTGGTCCGGACCGGCGAGTCGTGGACCTCCGCGGTGAGCGGGGGCGGCTCCGCGGAGGCGCTCATCGTCTCCACCGCCTCGCTCGAGGCGGGCGGCGCGGCGGGGGCGGTCGCGCCCGGCGGTGGCGTCGCCGTCCCGCCGACCTGCTGCGGCTGGAAGAGCACGACGGCGGCCAGCCCGAGCGCGACGGCCGCACCGGCGGCGAGGACGTACGGCTTGGTCCGGCGGGAGTCGGCGGGCGGAGCTTCGAGCGGGCGCTCGTCCTCGGGCTCCGGCGCCGCCAGTTCGGCGTCGAGGATGGCGAGCGGGTCGGGCTTGGTCTCGGGCTCGGTCTCGGCTTCCCTGGCGAGCATCGCGTCGAGGTCACCGCGGATCATCAGCGGTTTCGTCTGCGAAAGGTTCACCAGCTCGGCGACCGAGGGGAGCTCACCCTCACCGCCCGTGCGTGCCATCGAAAGACCTCCACCCTGTCGGCATCACCTGGAGGAACCATGCCCGAGCCGCGAGAGCTGCTCCGCTTCGCCGTCGTCGGCCTGGCCGCGTACGGGGTCACCCTACTGGGCGACTACAGCCTGAAGCTCACCGTGTTCCGTGAGAAACCGGTAACGGCGCTTTTCCTCGCGACGGTGGCCGCCACGGCGTTCGCGTACCTGCTGTCCCGCCGCTGGTCGTTCGCCGGCCGCGGCGGCCACCGGCCGATGCGCGAGGCGGCACTGTTCGTCGTGGTCAACGCGGGTGCGGTGGCGGTGAACCTGGTGCCGCCGCTGGTCTCGCGGTACGCACTGCACCTGTCGGTCCCGCACGTGAGCTACCTGGCGCAGGAGGTGACGGACTTCGTGGCGGGGATGGTGCTGGGGACGGGCGCGGGCACGGCGTTCCGCTGGTACGGCTACCGGCGGTGGGTGTTCCCGAGATCAACGCCACCAGTTGGCGTCCCCCAGAGTGGTGAAGCCGAGCTTGTCGTAGAGCGGCTTGCCGGACCGCGAGGCGGTCAGCGTGACGGGACGGTCCTCGAAGTGCCGTAGGACGGCGTGCATGAGCGCTCGCCCGACGCCCTTCGACCGGTGCTCGGGCAGGGTGGTGACCCAGTAGACGCCGGCGACCCGGTCGTCGGCCATGGTGACGCAGGCGCCTTCGCCGTCTTTGAGGAAGCAGGCTTGTTCCAGGAGCGCGGGCGGGAAGACCGCCCCGGCCTCGAGGGGCTGGTACTCCTCCAGCGGAAAGCCATGCACGACGATGTCCTCGGCTTTCCGCAACTCGGCGCGAGTTTCGACGCGGGTGACGGTGGGTTCTTCGGGGACGGGCGCGGGTTCACGCACCATGACGGGCAGCTGCCGCGGGCTCATCCCGATCCCGCCGAGATCGAGGACCCGGAACGGATCCTCGACGACGACGGTCCGCCCGTTTTCCCGCTGCAGTTTCGCGACCGCGATCAGCTCGGCCTGGTCCGGAGCACCGGTGGTGACCATGATCCGGAACCGCCGGCCGTCGACGGCGGTGAAGGTGGAGTGTTCGTGGACGCGGTCCCCGCGAGCGCGGGCAAGGGCGGTCCACATGCCGACGGCGTTCTCGGAGGCCTGCCGAAGACGTTCGGTGAGCAGTCCGGTCATGCGGGGCAGCTTAGGACGCGAGTGGCCTGGCCCCCAGAGCCAATCGACACCGCGCGGACCGGGCCACTTCGCCGCGGTTCGCGAGTTGTCCACAGCCCGGCGCGAATGTGGATGCCTCGGCCGCTCGCCCGGCGATCGCCGGGTTTCGTCGTGCCCCGCCGATAAACTGGACCAGGGGACGCCCCCCAGGGGAAGGGCGGGGCGTCTCCGCCGCCGCCCGGTGCTCGGTGCTCGGTGCTCGGTGCTCGGTGCTCGGAGAACAGCGCCGACCTCGCCTGACCTCCTCCTCGGACGGGGCCAAGCCCCCGGGCTCACTCCTCACCCGGCAACGCCCGCTCCAGCCGCAGCCGCTCCCGTGGATCGTCTAACCGCGCCCCGAACAACTCACCCAGCTCCGGCTCACTCCTCGCCCGGCAACGCCCGCTCCGCCAGCAACGCCAGCTCCAACCGCAACCGCTCCCCCGGATCATCCAACCGCGCCCCGAACAACTCACCCAGCTCCCGCTCACTCCTCACCCGGCAACGCCCGCTCCGCCAGCAACGCCAGCTCCAACCGCAACCGCTCCCCCGGATCATCCAGCCGCGCCCCGAACAACTCACCCAGCTCCCGCTCACTCCTCACCCGGCAACGCCCGCTCCGCCAGCAACGCCAGCTCCAGCCGCAGCCGCTCCCCCGGATCATCCAACCGCGCCCCGAACAGCTCGCCCAGCTTCCGCAACCGGGCCCGGATCGTCTGCGGGTGCAAGTCCAGCAGCCTCCCCAGCTCGGGCGCGCTCCCGCGGGTCTGGACCAGCGCCAGCAACGTCTCCGCCAGCTGCTCCCGGCGCCTTCCGGACAGCTCCGACAGCGGCGCCAGCGTCGTCGATGCCAGCTGGGTCACCAGGAACTCGTCCGCCAGCAGCAACAGCGTCGTCAGGTGGTCGCGGCACCACACCACCGGGCCCGGTGCGTCCAGCAGCCCGCGCGCCGCCAGGTCCAGTGCGCGGCGGGCCACCCGGAACGACTCCGGGGCCGCTGCCGGCGGGACCAGGGGACCGACCGCCGCCAGCCAGCCGGCCGGCAACGACGCCAGCCCCGCCAGGTCCGTGTCCGGGGCCGGGGTCAGTGCGGACGGCGGGGTGCCCGACGGGTCGGCCGGGACGTGCTCGGGCAGCAGCCCGGGCGGGAACTCCGGGGCGCCCGGCAGCGCGCGGAACGCCACCGCCGCCAAACTTGACGGCACCGGCAGCCCGGACGCCGCGACCAGACCGTCCACTTCGGCCGGTGTGCGGCCGCCGATCAGGGCGTGCAGCAGCCGGCGGTGCCGCTCGCCGGTGCCGGACATCGCCGCTTCCGCCGCGCTGTAACCCTCGGCGACCGCCGCCATCGACGTCTCGACGTCGGCGAACATCCCCTCGGCCGCGCCGTACAGGACGTCGCCGGACAGGCCGGCATCCCGGGCGACGTCGGCGATCCACCGCCACGTCACCCGGCTCGACACGCGCACCGCCGCCTGCACCGACTCGCGGCTCAGACCACTGTGGAACGCCTCGCGCCCGTGCCCGCGGAACTCGGCCAGCCGGTCGGCCTGCCACAGCGCGGGCGTGCCGACGCGGTCGATGTCCCGCTCGATCCCGCGCCGCGCCTGCTCGATCGCGGCCGTCCGGGTTGGACCGTGGCCGAAAGCAACGGAATAATCCGGAATCTCGGCGGCGATCCCGTCGACGCAGGCCTGGGCGATCTCCGGGATCCGCGGGCGCACCGCGTCGCCGAGCGCGTGGGGCAGCCGGGCCCACACGGAGCCGTCCGAGGCAGCCGAACCACGCATGCGGAATTCAGTCCTTCACTGGGGAATTGGCGCCCGGAATTGACCCCCACCATCCGACACGGAGCGTAGAACGCCCACCCGTCCGTGTCAAAAGGACGTCATCGCGTCACCCTTTCCGGCCATAGCTCGTTGATTTTTCAGTGACACAACGGTCGGATACGCTCGGCTCCGCCCGGACGAACTCGAAGGGGGATTCGTGGTCGAGTACCGCAGCTTCCGCCTGCTGGCCTCGCTGCCGCGCGCACTCGGCGCGGGCCTGCGCCCGCACGTCGGGCACGCCGCGGCCTCGATGATCCAGGAGGTCCGGCGCACGGTCCCCGCCTACGGCCTGCCGCTCAAGGGCGTGTTCGGGAAAGTCCTGGTCAAGAGCGTCGAGTACGCCGTGCAGCACTGCGTCGACTCGATGGGCGAGCCGAGCCTGTCCCACGAACACTGGGTCGAGTTCTACCGCCGCCGCGGCCGGATCGAGTTCACCGAAGGCCGCAACCTCGACGCCCTGCAGGACAGCGCCACCATCGGGGCCCGGGTCGCCTGGCGGGCGATGCACCCCGGCGTCGTCAACGCGGGGGTCGACCCGGCGGTCATCTCCGTCGCCGCGGAGGCCATCTTCGCCTACGTCGACGAGCTGTGCGCCACCGCGATCGAGGGCTACCAGCAGGCGCAGGCCGAGGCCGAGGGCGCCGTCCCGGTCCGGCGGAGACGGCTCCTGGAGCTGATCGTCCAAGGTCCCGAAGGCGCCGCGAGCAGCATCGCCGGGCTCGCCGGCGGCGCGGGCTGGCCGCTGCCGGAGACCGCCGCGATGGTCGCCCTCGAACGCGGCCCCGACGCCGCCGACTTCCCCGCCGACCTGCTCGGCGACGGCGTCCTGGCCGACCTCGACGGTCCCGGGCCGCACCTGCTCACCCGGGATCCCGACGCCGACCTGGCGCCCCTGGAGGCCAAGCTCGACGGCTGGCGGCTCGCGGTGTCCCCGACCGTGCCGCTGGCCGACGCCCCGGCCGCGCTGCGCACCGCACGCCGAGCCCTGCTGCTGTCCGGCCCGGACATCCCCGGCCCGATCATCTGGTGCCGCGACCACCTCGCCACGCTCTGGCTGCTCGCGGAGGACTTCCTGGCCGCCGAGCTGGCCCGCCAGAGCCTCGACCCCTTCGCCTCGCTCAGCGAGAAGCAGCGTGACCGGCTCAGCGAGACGCTGCTGGCCTGGCTGGAGACGCGCGGCGGGGCGCCGGAGATCGCGCAGCGCCTCGGCGTCCACCCGCAGACCGTGCGCAACCGGCTGCGGCAGCTCGAGGAGCTGTTCGGCGACCGTCTCAAGGACGCCGACGACCGCCTCGGCATGCAGCTCGCGCTGCGTGCCCAGCGGCTCATGCGCGCCCACCGGCCGGAGGGTGAGCGGGAGCGCTGAGGGCGCGGTCGAGCACGCGCACCGGCATCGGCAGCACGCGCCGCCACGGACGGCGGCCCAGCCGCGGCCGGCGCTCCCGATCGGGACAGGAAAAACTCGCGCGGCAGGACATCACGGCGTCCGGTGCGTCATTGCGGCCATACCTTCGAGGAATACGCGGATACCGGCGGAATGTCGATCCGCGAAACAGGTGGAACCGGGGAAAAGCGCACCCGTGATCGCCTTTTCGACCCCGTTCTTGTCATGCCCGCCCGCATTCGGCCGACAGTGGTGTTCGACACATCGGGCGCGAGTAGTCGGATGCCCTATTTTCGGGTTCCCGAGAAAGGCCGCCGATGACACTCGAAACGTACACGCTCACCCTCCACGGCCGCCGGATCCGGCTGCACGAGCACCTGCCCCCGGACGATGCGGGTGACGAAGCGATCGTGCTGCTGCACGGGATCGCGGGCAGCGCCGAGACCTGGGCACCGGTGCTGGCGCGGTGCGCCACGCTCGGCCGCCGCGTGCTGGCGCTCGATCTGCCCGGCCACGGCGGATCCGAGGCACCGCGCGCGGACTACGGACTCGGCGCGATGGCGAGCACCGTGCGAGACGTGCTGGCGGTGTCGGGTGTGCGGCACGCGACCGTCGTCGGCCACTCGCTCGGCGGCGGCGTCGCGATGCAGTTCGCCTACCAGTTCCCGGAAATGTGCGACCGGCTGGTGCTGGTCGGCAGCGCCGGGCTGGGCCCGGAGGTGAGCCCGGTGCTGCGGGCCACGGCGTTACCGGGCGCGCCCGTCGTGCTGGCGCTGACCGTGAACCGGGTGACGCTCGCGATCGCGCGGGCCGCCGCCCGAGTGGGACGCCGGCTCGGCGGGTCGTTGAAAATCGAAACACGGGAGCTGGCCAGGCATTTCGGCTCGCTGGCCGACCCCGCGCGGCGGCGGGCGTTCCTCTTCATCGCGCGCAGCCTCATCGACCTGCGCGGGCAGCGCGCGAGCGCCGTCGACAAGCTCTACCTGGCCGAAGCCGTGCCGACGCTGCTGGTCTGGGGCGCGAAGGACCCGCTCATCCCCGTCGCGCACGGCCGCCGGACGGCCGGGCTGCTGCCGAACGGCCGATTGACCGTGCGGGAAAACGCGAAACACTTTCCACATGTGTCCGATCCGGACGGGTTCTGCCTGCTGCTGAACGAGTTCGTCCGAGAGACCGAACCGGCGCGGCTGACCCTCGACGACGTCGTCGCCCGGCTCACGACCGCCGCGGGCCCGAAAACACCCGCCTGAAAAGTTGTCATCCGCGCACCATCCGCCCCCAGCGGAAGTGTCACCTCGCATCGCGCCGTTCCACCCGTTCGGGTGTAGTCCGGACGGGTTACCCCGAAGTCAGCGGAGAACCCGTTGACAGTGCCGTTCGCGCGAAATTATGTTGCCTGAGCCACAAAATCCGGACCGGCTTCGACGACGAAGAGGCCAGTTTTGTTGCCAGCAAGGATAAAACACATGACCGACGTGGACACCGGGTTCGCCGCCCCCGCACTGCGGACGGGCCGGCCCAACCCCGGCGAGCGCTCTTCCGGACCGGCGTACCGGCAGCAGTCCGTGTCGGCCGACCGGATCAGGACCACCTACCCTCCTACCCAGCGGACCTCGGGGGAACCCCGGCCGGCACGCGCTTCCGGCGCCATCGGGCTGTGGGCGTCCCTGCCCCGCGAGCTGGCGATCCGCTTCAAGCCGCGGGTCGACCCGCTGGCCCGCGCCATCCTGCAGGAGGTCCAGCGGGCGGTGCCCGAGTACCGCCAGCCGCTCGAAGGCGCGTTCGGGCACATCATCACGCAGGGTGTCCGGCAGTCGATCATCCAGTGCCTCGACAGTGTCGGCACCCCCGGTGCCGTGCCGCTCGAGACGTGGACGACCGTGTTCCGCAACCTCGGCAAGATCGAGTTCAACGAGGGCCGCAGCCTCGACTGCCTGCAGACGGCCTACCGGGTCGGCGGGCGCGTCGCGTGGCGGCACATCTCGGAGTTCGGGCAGGCCAACGGCGTCGCCGCGGACACGCTCTGCACCAGCGCCGAGGCCATCTTCGCCTACGTCGACGAGATTTCCGCGCTCTCGATCGAGGGCTACACGGCGGCGCAGACCCGGGCCGCCGGCACCCGCGCGCGCCGCCGGAGACGGCTGCTCGAACTGCTGCTCGCCGACCCGCCGTCGGCGCCGCAGACGATCAGCGCGCAGGCCGCGACCGCGCAGTGGGCGCTGCCCGCCGAGGTCACGGTCATCGCCCTCGAACCCCGCGCCGACCAGCACAGCCTCGCCGCGCCGGACCTGCACACCGACGTCCTCGTCGACCTCGAGGGCGGCGAGCCCTGCCTGGTCACCGGCGACCCGGAGAAGCACCTGAAGAACCTCGCCGAGCGGCTGCAGGGCTGGCGCGCGGTGATCGGCCCGACCGTGCGGCTCACCGACGCGCCGCGGTCGCTGCTGTGGGCGCGCCGGACGTTGAAGCTCGTCCAGCGCGGGGTGCTGCCGGACGCGCCGGTCACGCACTGCACCGACCACCTCTCCACGTTGTGGCTGCTCGCCGACGAGTTCCTGGTCCGCGAGCTGTGCACGCGCAGCCTGGAGCCGTTCCGCGACCTCACGCCGAAGCAGCGGGCGCGGCTCGGCGAGACGCTGCTGATCTGGCTGCAGTCCCGCGGCAGCGCGCCCGAGATCGCGAAGAAGCTCAAGGTGCACCCGCAGACCGTGCGGTACCGCATGCACCAGCTCATCGACCTGTTCGGCGACCGGCTCAACAACGCCGACGACCGGCTCGACATGGAGATCGCGCTGCGGGCGGAGGCCCTGCTCGGCTCCTGAACCGCTTCAAGGGCGAGGTGGGTTTTCCGTGACGGGACCGTCGGGCGAAACGACGTTCGGGCCGATGCTGAGCGGCGACGGGCGGCCGGGACAGCTGTGGGCCATGCTCCCGCGGGAGCTGGCCGGGGTGTTCCGGCCGCGGATGCTCGACGTCGCCGACGAGGTGCTGCGCGAGATCCAGCGGACCATCCCGGACTACGCGCGGCCGCTCGACGGCGCCTTCGGCAAGGCGCTGCGGGCGGGCGTGCAGGCGGCGATCCTGCAGTTCATCGACCGGATCGCCACGTCCGGACCGGTTCCGGACTCGCGCCGGAAGGTGTTCGTCGGGCTCGGGGTGCACGAGCTCGCGCAGGGCCGCAACCTCGACGTCCTGCAGGCGGCCTACCGCGTCGGCGCGCGCGTCACCTGGCGGCGGATGGCCGAAGTGGGGACGCGCGCGGGCGTGCCGTCGGCGACGCTGTGCGTGCTGGCCGAGGCGATCTTCGCCTACATCGACGAGCTGTCGGCGTTGTCGATCGAAGGGCACGCGGCGGCGCAGGCCCGGGCGGCGGGCGCGCTCGAACGCCGTCGCCGCCGGCTGCTGGACCTGCTGCTGGCGGACCTGCCGGCGCCGTCGCGGACGGTCCAGGAAGCGGCGACGGCGGCGGACTGGCCGTTGCCGCACCGGCTGGTCGCGGTCGCGCTGGACGGGCCGGTGGACATCACCGGCCTGGACGCGCTGGAGGACTTCGAGGACGGGACGCCGCGGCTGCTGCTCCCGGCGCCCGCGGACCGTTCTTCGCTGGTCACGGCGCTGGCGGGGCACCGGGCCGCGGTCGGCCCGCCGGTACCCCCGCGTCAGGCGGGACGTTCGCTGGCGACGGCGCAGGAGGCACTGCGGCTGGTCCCCGCGGTCCTGCCGGACGAGCCGCTGACCTGGTGCGAGGACCACCTGGCGACGCTGTGGTTGCGCAAGGAGCCGTTCCTCGCGACGGAGGTGTCCCGCCGCCGGCTGGCGCCGCTGACGGCGTTGACCCCGAAGCAGTACAGCCGCCTGGCGGGGACGCTGCTGGCGTGGCTGGAGACGTGCGGCAACGTCCGCGAGGTGGCCGACCGCCTCGCGATCCACCCCCAGACGGTCCGCGCCCGCGCCCAGGAGCTGGAGACGTTGTTCGCGGACCACCTGCGAGACCCGGACGACCGTTTCGAGATGATCCTCGCCCTCCGCGCCACCCTGACCTGACCGTGTCGACCCGCCAATCACGAGTGATGCCCCTCCAATCACGCGTGATGCCTCCCCAATCACGTCCGATGCCTCTTGCCGCCCGGCCGTCCTGTGCGGAAACGGGACTCTCGTGTGATCAGAGGGGCATCACGTGTGACTGGGAGGGCATCACTCGTGATTGGAGGGTCGACACGGGTCGGGGGACGGGATCTTGGGTTCCGGGCGACCTGGGCCGGAGCGGGTCGGGGGTCGGGTCACGTACTCGGTGAGGTCGTCCAGGCTCGCGCCTCGCAGCAGGAGCGGGACCGGGAGGGTCACGCCGAACTCGCTCTCGGCCGCCGTCCGTGTCCGCATCGCCGTCAGGGAGTCCAGGCCCAGCTCGACCAGCGGCACGTCCGGAGGCACCGCGCCGCCGAGCAGTCCGGCGACGATCGCCGCGAGCCGCTCGGACGCGGTCGGCGGCACGGGAACGGCGGCCAGCACCGTCGAGAAGAACGGCCGCCGGACGAGATCGGGGAACCGTCCGGCGACGCGATCCGCGTCGAGCCGGGCGATCCCGACCGACGGCCGGTCCGACGCGAGCACCGCGGGCAGGGCGTCGAGGCACTCGGCCACCGGCAGCGGGTCCAGCACGGGGTCCGCGCCCCAGTTCACCGTCATCGCGGGCAGTCCCCGCGACCGGCGCCAGGCGGCGAACGCGTCCAGCCACGCGTCCGCGGTCGCGACGGCCGTCCGATCAGGCGCGCCGGACAACGCCGCCGACGACGAGTACGTCAGCCACCACTCCGGCGGAGTGTCCGCGGTCGCTTCGTGCAGCCGTCGCGCGCCGAGCACCTTGGGCCGCCACACGGCCGGGACGTCGTCGCCGGGAACGCCCGCCGCGTGCACGATTCCCCGCAACGGCAGCCCGCCCGCGGTGGCCGCGGCGACGAGCCGTTCCGCGACGCCGGGCGCCGCGATGTCCCCGGCGACGGACACGACGTCCACTCCGGACAGTCCGATGCCGTAACCTGAAGATCCACAAAGGACGATCCGCGTCGCGCCGTTTTCGGCCAGCCAGCGCGCGGTGGCCGGCCCCAACGTGCCGAAGCCACCGGTGACCACGTACGCGCCGGGCCCGGTCGAGACGCCGTCGACGAGCGGCACGCGGGTCAGCCGCGCCGCGTACCGGACGTCGTGGCGCCAGCACACCTCGTCATCAGGCGCGTCCGAGCGCAGCTCACGCGCGAGAACGTCCACATCGGACCGCGTGTCGCAGTCCACAATGGTCGCTCGCAATTCCGGCCGCTCGAACGCGAGCACCCGCACCAACCCGCGCAGGAACTCCACCCCCGGCTCGCCCCTCGACTGCGTGACCAGGTGGAACCGGACGCCGGGACCGACGCGGGTGAGCACCGAGCGCACGGTACGCAGCAGGTACTGGGAGTCGTCGGGGTCGCGGTAGGCGTGCGGCGTCCCGGTGAGGAAGACGACGCCGCGCACCGGCCGTTCGGCCAGGAAGGCAGGCAGCTCGTCGAGGTCGTCCTGCGGCAGGGAAAGCGCTTCGTCCCCGGCCGCGGCCAGCGCCAGGGCGAGCGTGACGGCCCGGCCGAGCGCGGCCGGGTGCTCGTCGGTGAGCAGCAGCCACGAACCCGGTCCCGACGGTGGGACCGGCGGCAACGGCGTCCGCGGCCAGGTGATCCCGAACGCGCGGGCGGCGAGCGGGACACCGCCGGAGGCCTGGACGCGGACGTCGCCGAAGTCGGCGACGACCTCGCCGTCCGCGGTGACGAGCTGCACCGCGCCGGCGCCGTCGGTCAGGCACCGCACGCCCAGGTCCGCGTCGCCGAGCAGCCGGACTCGGCCGAACCCGCTCGCCACGGCACCTTCGGGCAATGCCACGGCGAGGACACCGGCCAGAAGCGGTTGCCTTGGCAGGCAAGCCCGTTCGTCCACATCGGACATGGGCGGCGGGGCGGGTTCGGTGTCGGCCGAGACCCACGCCGTCGCGTACCGCACCCAGGACGCACCGGCCTTCGCCCGCACCACGGCGGTGCCGTCGGCCCGGATCTCCGTGCTGAGCACCGTTTCCCCGGTCACCGCGAGCGTCCGGTGCACCTCCAGACCGTCGACCCGGACACGTCCGGTGCCGAACAGCTCGCGGGCGCCGGCCAGGAACAGCTCCAGGAACCCGGTCGCCGGGAACACCGCGACGTCGTGCACGCGGTGCTCGTTCAGCCACGCGGGCTCCTCCGGCCCGATCGTCGCCTGCCACAGGTGCCGGCCCTCGTCCGGCACCTCGACGCGGACGCCGAGCAGCGGATGGCCGGACGGCCGCCGCGGCGGCCGGAACGTCCGGTGTTCCCACGGGGGCGGGGGCAGGTCGAGCACGGGCGCCTCCGGGTAGCGCCGGTCGAGCACCGCCGAGTGCCCGGCGACGTGGAGCTCGGCCAGCGAGCGCGCGAAAGCGTTTTCTTCGCTGTCGCGCCGGCTGAGGGTGGGCAGCGTCCGGACGCCGGGCGCCGTCTGTTCGACCGCGGGCAGGGCGATCGGGTGCGGCGAGATCTCGACGAACCACCGGTGCCCGTCGCCCGCCGCGGCGGCGACCGCCTGGGTGAACCGGACCGGACGCCGCAGGTTCGCCGTCCAGTAGTCCGCGTCGAAGGCCGGCACCGCGCGCGGATCGTCGAGCACGCTCGAGTAGTACGCCGTCATCGGCGGCCGCGGCCGCAGGTCCCCGAGCCCGGCGCGGAACCGGTCCAGGATCGGGTCAGCGGCGGCCGAGTTCGCGGTTCCCGCCAGCCGGCGCGCCAGCAGGCCGAGTCCGTCCACATGGGACACCAGTGCGGCGATGTCGTCATCGCCGCCGGTGACCGTGCACTGCGCCGGCGACGCGTGGTCGACGACCGTGACGCCCGGGAACCCCAGTGCGAGCACCTCGTCGGCGGACAGCTCGACGACGGCCATCGCGCCGGCCGGCAGTTCCGCGAGGAGGTTCGCCCGGCTGACGACGATGTCAAGCCCGGCGCCGGGGTCGAGCGCACCCGCGACGACGGCCGCCGCGATCTCGCCCGCCGCGTGCCCGACCACGGCGGCGGGCTCGACGCCGTGCGCCCGCCACCACTCCGCCAGGGCGACCTGCAGGCCGTACACCAGCGGCGGCACCACGGCGGGGTCGCCGAGCGGCCGGCGCAGCGCACCCCGCAGCGAGAACCCCGCCTTGGCCAGGAACAACGGCTCGAGCGCGGCCACCGCGGCCCGGAACTCCGGCTCGGCGCCCAGCATCCGCCGTCCCATCGCCGGCCACTGCGAGCCGGCCCCGGAGAACACGAAGACCGGGCGCGGCCACTCACGCCCGGCCGGGTCCCGCACGAGGTCCGCGGTGGCCCCGCCGCCGACCAGCCCGGCACCCGACGTGACAGCGGCAGCCCGCACGACATCCGCCGTCGTCCCGCCGCCAGCCAGCCCGGCACCCGACGACGTGACAGCAGCACCCCGCACGACATCCGCCGTGCTCCCGCCGCCGGCGTCCGCGGTGGTCCCGCCGCCGACCAGCCCGGCACCCGACGACGTGACGACGGCACCCCGCACGAGGTCCGCGGTGGTCCCGTCGCCAGCCAGCCCGGCACCCGACGACGTGACAGCGCCACCCCGCACGACGTCCATCGTGCTCCCACCGGCGGCGACCGCCCGCAGCCCCGCGGCCAGCGCAGCACGGGACGACGTGACGACGGCGGCCCGCAGCGGCAGCTGCTCCCGGCGCCGGGCAAGCGTCGCGGCCAGGTCCCCAGGCGCGGTCCCCCGGCCAGGCCCGGCGAGCCACTCGGCCAGTTCGCCGGCCCGGCGGCGCAGGGCCGGCTCGGACCGCGCCGACACCGTGAACACCTGCGGCCGGCCGTTCCACCGCGAACCCGGCGCGGCGGGCTCCAGGGGCTTCGGCCATTCCTCGAGCACGACGTGCGCGCCCGTGCCTCCGGCACCGAACGCCGAGACGCCGGCGCGGGCCGTGCCGGCGTACCGCGGCCAGCCGGCGGCCTTGTCCACCAGCGGGAGCCGGTCGTGCCAGAGCGCCAGCACCACCTTGATCAGCCCGAGAATCCCGGACGCCGCATCGAAGTCGCCGAAGTCCGCCGCGCCGGCCCGCAGTGGCTGCCGCGGGTCGCGGTTCCGGCCGAGCACGACGTCGAGGGCCTGCGCCTCACCCGGGTCGCCCCGCGTCTCGACGTAGTCCACAGTGGACGGATCGGATCCGGCGACGGCGTGCGCGTCGGCCAGTATCCGCTCCTGCGCGGCCGGGCCGGCGGACCAGCCGGTCGCGCTGCCGCGGATCACCGCCAGCACGCGGTCGCCGTCGCGGCGGGCGTCCGCGAGCCGCTTCAGCACCACCACCCCGCAGCCCTCGCCGCCGACGGTGTCCGGCCGCGCGAACAGCACGTGCACCCCGGCGGCCAGCGCCAGGTCCGCCTCCCCCGCGGCCAGCGCGCGCACCGCGTGGTGGACGGCGACCAGTGCCGCCGAGCCCGCCGTGTCCACCACCAGGCTGGGCCCGCGCAGGTCGAACCGGTCCGACACGCGGTTCGCGATCATCGACGCGCCTTCGTGGCGTCCGGCGTCGGTGAACAGCGCGAAGTCCGCCGCCGAAGCCCCGGCGAACACGCCGGTCCGGGTGCCGCGCAGGGTGCCCGGCGCGATGCCGGCGTGTTCGAGCGCGGCCCACGTCGTCTCCAGGAGGATGCGCTGACGCGGGTCCATCGCCCTCGCCTCGGCCGCGTCGATCCCGAAGAACGCGGCGTCGAACCCGTCGACGTCGGCGAGAAGCGCGTCCGGCCACGGATGGCGCCCGGTCAGCAGCGCGCGCCACAGCCGGTCCGGCGACTCGACGCCGCCAGGCAGCCGGCACCCGACGCCGAGCACGGCGACGGGCTCACCGGCCCGGGGGCGGGGGTCCGATCCGGCCAGAGCCGCGGCCAGCGCGGCGATCGACGGGTACCGCCCGAGCAGGCCGGGGTCGGGGTCGCGGCCGAGCAGCTCCCTGAGCTCGGCCGCGACGGTCACCGCGTCCCGCGACGACAGGCCCAGCTCGACCAGCGGAACGCAGGCGTCGACCGACTCCGGCGCGAGACCGGCGAGCGCGGCGACCCGCTCGGCGAGCCACCGGCGCAGCTCGCCGGGGTCGGTCATCGCGGGCCGTCCACGTCTTCGACGATATCGACTGCGGTCGTGAGCATGAATTCCTCGCGCATTTCTCGCGGTGGATCGTTGATTCACCGTATTTCCCCCGTTGAATCCCTGTCAACGAATCGGGAATGCGCGGAAATACTTTGTCATTTCGCTCACTGCGGCACGGGCAACGCCTGTTGTCAGAGTGATAGTCACGCGGCGGACATGCCGGTGACCCGCCACTTCCCGGCCACGCGTTCTGCCGTGACGCTCAGCTGGGCCGCGCCGGTGCTGTGCTGCCCGTCGCCACGAGTGCCGGTCTGGTCGAGGAACACCAGCAGGGCCGCGCGGTCGCCGTCGAGCAGTTTCACCCCGGACGCGACGGCGGTCGAGGTGACCACGAGCTGCTGGTCCGCGGCGAGCTTGCGGACCTGGCCGAAGAGCTGGTCGTACTGCGCGAGGGCCGGGCCGGCGAGAAGTTCTTTCGCCGCCTGCTCGTTCTTGGCCGGCTCGTCGTAGCGGTAGGAGAACAGCGTGCCGAGCGCGGCACCGATCTGTTTCCCGGCGTCCGCGGTGCCCGCGACATCGGAGAGCGCGGTGTTGTGCGCGACGACGGCGTTCGTGCTCCGCGTTTCGAGCGTGAACCACCCGGCGAGCCCGGCCATCACGACCGCGACCACCGCGAGCACCAGCCGCCCCCGGCGACGCGGTCGCACAACCGGCGCCTCGACCGACGCCGACGCCGAAGCCGGGGCCGGGTCGTGGTGGCGGCCGGCGACCTTCACCGAACGCTTCTTCGTGGGCACGGTCATGGCGCCTCCCCCGTCGGGACCTGGCCCAGCCCGGTGACGCGCCAGCCGTCCGGGCCGCGGGTCAGGTCGGCCTGGAACCGGTTGCGTTTGGTCACGGCGTCGCCGCCTTCGGGCGCCACCACCAGCTCGACCGACGCGATCAGCTTCGCCGTGCCCGCGCCGGTGTCCACTTCGGTCACCGCGGCGTCGGTCACCTTGCCGGTGGTGACGGTCTTCGCCTGCGAGATCCGGTCGAGACTGCCTTGGCGATCGGCCGCCAGCTCGTCGTGCAGCGCGCCACCCGACAGGTCGAGCCAGTGCTGGTACCCCGGTGCCGCCTGCCGGTAGTCCAAAGTGGTCAGTCCGGCGACGGCGGTCCGGCCCGCCGCCAGTGCGTCCTCCCGGACGACCGCCCGCGCGACGCCGTCGTCGTGCGCCGCCTGCCACCAGGTGAACCCCGACCACCCGGCCGCGGCGGTCGCCACGACCGCGGCCAGCCACACGAAGATCCTCACGGCCGTCCTCCCGGTGCGTTCTGCGAACCCCGCACGTTCGTCGGGTCGCCCTTCGGCAACGCGCAGCGCGCGGCCGTGTTCAGCGGCCGGGCCGACGTGTCGAGGCCGTCGCGGTAGGGCGTCGTGTACCCGGTGGTGCACGGCGGTGGGTCGAAGAAGGTGAGCGACAGCCCGAAGTGCGCGCCGTCCGGCCGGATCACCGCCGTGCCCGCGGCGACCGCCTGCGGCGCGGTGATCAGCAGCTGCCGCACCCCGCTTCGGCGCGTTTCGAGGACGTCCGCGGTGGTCAGCAGGTTGGCCAGCAGGACGCCCAGCTGCGGCCCGGAGTCGCGGATCAGCGCGCCGACCTCGTTCGCGGCGGCGGGCACCGCCGGGATGAGCGTGCGCAGGTCGCCGTCGGACTGCTTCAACGTCGAGGCCAGGAGTTTCGCGTTGGCGCCGAACTCGCGGATCGCGCCGGCCTGCTGCACCTGGGTGTCGAGCACGACGTGCGCGTCGGTGACGAACCGGGTCAACGGCGCGACGTGCGCACTCGCCGCCTGCACGAACTCGATGCCGCGCCCGACGAGCTGGTCGAGCGCCGGGCCGGCGTCGGACGTCGCGTTGTACAGCTCGTCGACGACCGTGCGCAGCGCCGGCTTCGGCACCGAGTTGGCGAACGAGTCCACTGTCGACAAGACGACGTCCACCGGCAGCGGGATCTTCGTGTCCGCCTGGGTGATCACCGAGCCGTCCCCCAGCTTCGGCCCGCCGTCGCTGCGCGGCCGCAGGTCGACGTACTGCTCGCCGATGGCCGACCGGTCGGCGACGACGGCCTCGGTGTCGGCCGGGACCGGCGCGGTGCCGGAGTCGATCTCGAGGTCGGCCTCCATTCCGGCCGGGGTCAGCCGCAGCTCGCCGACGCGGCCGATCGGCACGCCGCGGTAGGTGACCTCGGCGTTCGTGAAGATGCCGCCGCCGGTCGGGAACTGCGCCTTCACGGTGTAGCCGCGGTCGAAGAACACCTTGTCGAGGCCGGCGTAGGTGGCCCCGACGTAGGCGACGCCGAGCACCGCGATGACGGCGAAGAGGGTCACCTGAACGCGTACGAACCGGGTCAGCATCAGTGGCCCACCTTGAGGAACCCGTTGAGGTAGTCGCCGCGGATGGTGTCGAGCGCGGCGTCCGGGAACGGGAAGGTGAAGATCATCTCCATCGCCTTGGGCAGCTTGTCCCCGGAGTCGGCGAGCCGCCGCAGCAGCGGTTCGAGGGCCTTGAGGTCCGCGACGAGGTCGTCCTTGCTCTTGTTCACCGTGTCGACGGCGACCGAGGTCAGCCCGTCCAGGGACTTGAGCATCCCGACCAGCGCCTCCCGCTGCTGGTTGAGGACGCCGATGCCGGGGGTCAGGCCGTTGAGCGTCGTGGTGATCTGGTCGGTGTGCGCGTTGAGCGTCTGCGCGAGCTTGTTCACGCTCTCGATGGCCCGCGTGATCTCGGTCCGGTGCTCGTCGAGGCCCTTGACGAAAGCGTCCAAACTGGACAGCAGGCTGCGCGCCGCGGTTTCGCGCCCGCCCAGTGCTTCGTTGAGCTGGTGGCTGATGTTCTGGACCTGAGCGACACCGCCGCCGTTGAGCAGCAACGACAACGCGCCGAAGACCTCCTCGATCTCCGGGGTCAACGTGGACTGGTCCAGCGGGATGGTCGCGCCGTCGAGGAGCCGGCCCGACGGCGTCGCGTCGCCCGGTGCGGCCAGCTCGACGAACTTCTCGCCGAGGATGCTGGCCTGCCGCAGCCGGGCGACGGCGTTGCCCGGCAGGTCGACGTCGCCGTTGAGCAGCAGGTCGACGATCGCGCTGTGCCCGTCCGGCGCCAGCTCGACCTTGACGACCTGCCCGACCGGGACGTCGTTGACCTTGACACCGGACTGCGGCACCAGGTCGAGGACGTTCGTGAAGCTCGCGGTCACGTGGATCGGGTGGTCGCCGAGCGCGGCGCCGCCGGGCAGCGGGATGTCGTAGACGCTGACCCCGCGGCCGCAGCCGGTGGTGACCAGCGCGAGCGTCACGACCGCGGCGAGCTTGACCAGGGACTTCATTTCGGCTCCGGGAACTCGAGGAGGTTGCCGCGGCCGTCGATGGTCCCGTTCGCCTGGTCGTACGCGCCCAGCAGGTTCGACAGGGCGTTCGGCGCCGCTTGAAGTGCCTCGGAGAGCGAATCCTTCTGGTTCACGAGCACCTTCGTGACGTCGGCCAGTTTGTCCACATCGGACTGCACCTTGCCGCGGTTGTCCTTGATGAACCCCTGCACGACGGTCAGCGCCTGGGTCAGTTCGGTCAACGCGCCGGAGAACTGGTCGCGCTGGTCGGCGAGGACCTTGCTGAGCGACGCGATCTGCGAGATGGCCTGCTTCACCTGGCCGTCGTTGGCGGCGAGCATCGCGGTGAACCTGCTGATGTTGTCGACGGACCCGAACAGGTCGTCTTTGGAGTCGCTCGCGGCGCGGGCGAACTCGCCGAGGTTCTTGATCGCCGTGCCGATGGTCTGCCCGTTGCCGTTCAGGTACTCGGCCGACTTGGTCAGCACCTCGCTGACCGCGCCGTCCTTGTTGGCGCCCTGCGGGCCGAGCGCCGTCATCAGCTGGTTCAGGCTGTGCAGCAGGTCGTCGACCTCGACCGGAGTCGCGGTGCGCTCCCGGGGAATCGACGCGCCATCGGCCAGCTGTGGCCCGCCCTGGTAGACGGGCGTGATCTGCACGTACCGGTCGGCGACCAGGCTCGGCGTGATCACGACGGCGCCCGCGCTGGCGGGCAGCTGGACGTCCGGCTTCAGCGTCATCGTCACCTTGACGTCGGTGCCGTTCGGTTCCACTTTGGACACCGACCCGATCGCGACGCCGAGGACACGGACGTCGGAGTTCGGGTAGACGCCGACCGCGGCGGCGAAGTACGCGGTCAGGGTCCGCTCGGCGGGCGCGGTCGCGAGTGGCCACACCGCCGAGACGACGAGCGCGAGCACGACGCCGACCGTGAGCGCCCGCAGGCGAGTCCGTCGGCGTGCCCGGCTTCCCAGGTCGATGAGCTGGTGGGCCATCAGCGTCCCCCGTTCTTCGGCGGCAGGCAGCTGCCCGGCGTGGTGCCGGTGGGGATGAGCCCGCAGATGTAGGTGTCGATCCACCGGCCGTTGCCGACGGCGTTGCCGAGCAGCCGGTAGAACGGCCCGGCCAGGCGCAGGCTGTCCTCCAGCTTCCCCTGGTTCCGCTGCAGCACGGTGGCGACGCGGTCGAGCTGGTCGAGCGCCGGGCCGAGCGTCCGCTGGTTGTCCGCGACCAGCCCGCGCAGCTGGATCGAGAGGTTCTTGATGCCGCTGAACAGCGACGCGATCGCGTCCTTGCGCGCGTTCAGCTCGGTGAGCAGGGTGTTGCCGTCGCGGATGAGGGCCTGGATCTGGTCAGAGCGCTCGCCGAGCGTCTTGGACACCTGGTTGGTGTTCTGAAAGAGCTTGACCAGCTCGTCGTCACGGGACGCAAGCGTTTGCGACAAGGCGGCGATGCCGTCGAACGCGGTACGCACGTCCTGCGGTGCCGACGCGCCGAGCGTGTCGGACAGGACGCGGAACGCCTGCGCGAGCTGGTCGGTGTCGATCGCCCCGACCGTGCTCGCCAGGTCGTTGAACACCTCGGTGACGTCGTAGGGCGAGCTGGTGCGCTCGGCCGGGATCGGCTGGTCCGGGTTCAGCTCGGCGTTGCCGACCGGGTCGAGCACGAGGTTCTTCTGGCCGAGCAGCGTCTTGATCTTGATCGCCGCCGTCGTCCGGTTGCCGACCCAGGTGTCCTTGACCCGGAACAGCACCTCGACGTGGTCGCCGGCCAGCCGCACGTCGGTGACCTCGCCGACCTTCACCCCGGCGACGCGGACCTCGTCGTTCGGCTTCAGCCCGGCTGCCTCGTGGAACTCGGCCTTGTACGTCGTCCCGCCGCCGAGGAACGGGAGGTCGTCGGAGAAGAACGTCGCGCTGCCGGCCAGCGCCATGACCAGCGCGGTCACCGCGCCGACGGCGATCGGGTTCCGGCTGCGGAACGGCTTGATCCGGGGCGGTTTCATCGGCACCTCGCGGCCGTGACGGGGATGCCCGGCGGCGGCCCGCCCGGCGCGGGTTTGGCGTCGGACTCCACCGAGCAGAGGTAGAAGTTCGCCCACGAGCCGTAGGAGAAGAGCGTGCCGATGCGGTCGAGCTTCTTCGGCAGGTTGTCGATGAACTGCTGGAACACCGGGGTGTTGTCGGCCAGGTTCTTCGACAGGTCGCCGAGCGCGGCGATGCTGCCCTTGAGCGGCTGACGTCCTTGCTCCAGCAGCCCGGCGGTGGCGGTGGTCAGCTCGCCGAGCCCGCCGATCGCCTGCCCGATCGGTTTCGCGTCCGCGGCCAGGCCGGTGACCAGCTGCGCGGTGGTGTCGACGAGCGCGTCGAACTGGTCGCCCTGGGCGTTCACGGTGTCGAGCACGGTGTTGAGGTTGCCGATCACCTGGCCGATCACGGCGTCCTTGCCGGCCAAAGTGGACGTCAGCGACGCGGTGTGCCGCAACAGGCTCTCGATCGTGCTGCCCTCGCCCTGCAGGACCTGGATGATCTCGAACGACAGCTGGTTGACGTCGTTCGGTGACAGGGCCTGGAAGAGCGGCTTGAAGCCGTTGAACAACGCCGTGAGGTCGAGCGCGGGCTTGGTCCGTTCGAGGGGGATCTGCGCGTCTTCGCCGAGGGTCGGCGACGTGTCGGTGGCACCCGGGTCGACCGAGAGGTAGCGCTGCCCGACGAGGTTGCGGTAGCGGATGGTGATCGAGGCCGACGCCGTCAGCCGGTGCGTCCGGTCGACGGAGAACGCGACGTCGGCCAGCCGGTGTTCGACCACCTTGACGGAGTCGACCTGGCCGATCCGGACGCCGGCCATCCGGACCTCGTCGCCGGGGTTGACCGACGTCGCGTCGGTGAACCGGGCCGTGTAGCCGATGGTCGCGCCGACGCTGGAGTTGGCGATCGTGATGGCGAGGATCCCGGTGGCGACGACGGTCACCAAGAAGAAGATCAGGCCCTTGATCGCGGGCCCGGCGACGCTCCTCATCGGACGGTCACCTCCGTCCCGCGCAGCGCCGGTCCGATCAGGACACTGCTCCAGTCCGGGACGTCACCCAGCGCCGGCTTCAGCAGCTCGGCGACGAGCTGCCGCTCACCCGCCGAGTTGGCCGGACCGAGGTCGCCGTCTCCTGGGGACGCCGCGCCGCCGCCGTAGCACTTCGGGCCGCCGGTGGCGTCGAACCGCGGGGCGTCACGGCCGGGTACGTACTTTTCGCGCGGGTCCTGCACGGTGAGCGTCACGTGCAGGCCCGGTTCGTTCGTGCCCTTGCCCAGCGCCTTCTCCATCAGCGGCTTGAGCCGGTTGACCGCGTCGAACAGGCACGGGAACTCCGGTGAGTACTGCGACAGCAGCTCCAGCGATGCCCGGCTTTCGGTCGAGACACCGATGATGTTGTCCTTGTTCTTCCGCAGGAAGTCGTTCAGGTGCCCGGTCGCGCTCGTGACGCTGGTGTACAGGTTGTCGAGGTCCGCACGGGTGTCCACAATGGTCTTGGCCGTGGTCGACAGGTCGCTGAGCGCCCGCAGGATGTCCGGCGCGGCGGTCGTGTAGACGTCGGCCGTGTTCGCGAGCCCGGTGATGTCCGCCTTGAACTGCGGCATCAGCGGGTTCACCTGGGCGAGGAGGTCCTGCAGCTTCACGATGCTGTCGCCGATCGGCTGACCCCGGTTGTCGAGGGCCTGGGAGATCGCGCCGAGCGAGCTGTTCAGCTTCTGCGGCTGGACCGCGCGCAGCAGTGGCAGCAGGTCACCGAGGACGCGTTCCAGCTCGATCGCGCTGGACGAGTGGTCCTGCCCGATAACGTCCCCGGCCGCGAGCTTCCCTTGTGGACGGTCCGGCAGCACGAGGTTGACGTACCGCTCGCCGAACACTGTCTTCGGCAGGAGCCGCGCGGAGACGTTCCCGGGCAGCGTCCCGATCTTCGCCGGGTCGAGCGCGAGGTCGATCTCGGCACCGGTGCGTGTGCTGCGGACCGCCCGGACCTCGCCGAACGGCACACCCTTGACCTTCACCTCGGCGGTCGGCGCGAGCTGGTTGCCGACCCGGTCCGCCCGCAGCGTCACCACTTCCGAGTCGTCGAAGTCCTTGTCGTAGAAGGCGACCGCGAGATAGCCGAGCAGGACGAGCACGCCGAGGAACGCGACCCCGGCGAGCTGCGTGCCGAACCGGCTCATCCCGACACCTTCACCGTGGTCGTCGCGCCCCAGATGGCCAGGGACAGGAAGAGGTCGAGGACGCTGATCAGCACGATCGACGTCCGCACGGCGCGGCCCACCGCGACGCCGACACCGGCCGGCCCACCACTCGCGCGATACCCGTAGAAACAGTGCGTCAGAATCACGCCGACGCTGAAGACGAGCACCTTGCCGAACGACCACAGGACGTCGCCGGGCGGCAGGAACAGCGTGAAGTAGTGGTCGTAGGTGCCGCCGGACTGTCCGAAGAAGACGACTGTGGTGAGCCGCGAGCCGAGGTAGGAGATCAGCAGCCCGACGACGTACAGCGGGACGATCGCGATGAACCCGGCGATGATCCGCGTCGTGACCAGGTACGGCATGCTCCGCACGGCCATCACTTCCAGCGCGTCGATCTCCTCGGAGATCCGCATCGCGCCGAGCTGCGCGGTGAACCCACTGCCCACAGTGGACGAAAGCGCGAGCCCGGCGACCAGCGGCGCGATCTCCCGCGTGTTGAAGTACGCCGTCAGGAAGCCGGTCATCGCGGAGATGTTGATCTGGTTGAGCGCGCTGAAGCCCTGCAGCCCCACGGTGACGCCGGTGAACACGCACAGCCCGACCATCACGCCGATCGTGCCGCCGATCACCGCGAGCGCGCCGCTGCCGAACGTCACCTCGGCCAGCAGTCGCACGACTTCGCGGAAGTAGCGCGTCACCGCGACCGGGACGGCCGCGAGCGCGCGGACGTAGAAGAGCAGCTGGTCGCCGAGGTCGAACAGCCGGTCGCCGGGTTTGCCGAGGATGGCCACTCAGGTCCCCTTCGCCGGAACGAGTTGCAGGTACAGGGCGGTGAGCACGGTGTTGACGAAGAACAGCAGCAGGAACGTGATGACGACGGACTGGTTGACGACGTCGCCGACGCCCTTCGGGCCGCCCTTGGGGTTGAGACCGCGGTAGGACGCGACGACCCCGGCGAGGTAGCCGAAGATCACCGCCTTCACCGAGCTGACGACGAGGTCGGGCAGCTGCGCGAGGGCGTTGAAGCTGGCCAGGTACGCGCCGGGCGTGCCGCCCTGGATGATCACGTTGAAGAAGTAGCCGCCGAGCACGCCGACCACACTGACCAGGCCGTTGAGCAGCACGGACGCGCAGACGGCGGCCTGCACGCGCGGCACGACCAGGCGCTGGATCGCCGAGACGCCCAGCACCTCCATCGCGTCGATCTCCTCACGGATGCTGCGCGCGCCGAGGTCGGCACAGATGGCGCTGCCGCCCGCGCCGGCGATGATCAGCGTCGTCACGATCGGGCTCGCCTGCTGCACGACCGCCAGGACGCTCGCCGCGCCGTTGAACTGCTGGGCGCCGATCTGGCTGGTCAGCGAGCCGAGCTGCAGCGAGATCACCGCGCCGAACGGGATGGAGACGAGGATCGCCGGCGCGATGGACACGCTGGCGATGAACCAGAACTGCTGGACGAACTCGCGGACCTGGTACGGCCGCCGGAACATCGCGAGGATGATGTCGAGACCCATCGCGCACATGCGGCCGAACTCGCGCAGGCCGTTGGCGGCTCGCTGCTGCACCTGGATCGTCATGCCTTGCACCCGGCGCTGAAGCACCGCAACGTGAGGTTCGAGACGAAGGTGTTGCCCGGCCCCGAAACCAGGCCGGTGAGCAGCCGGCTCAGGTCCTCGTGCCCGACGCAGCCGGCGAACGACGGCGTGGTGAACGTGGACGTCACCTTCACCGGTGGAGCCGGCAGCGAGATCGGCACCAGCGCCTTGATGGTGACCGCCGCGGGCTGAGCCGTCCGGCAGTCCGGCCCGACGGCGAGGGCCTTGCCGTCCACTTCGACGTCCGAGAGCTTGATGAACACCTTCGCGGTCACGTCCGTGTCGGCGCAGATGTTGGTCTGCGTGGCCTTGCAGTCCTTGTCCTTGCCGGTGTGCACGGTGGCCGTTCCGGTGGCGTCGCCGTCCGGGATGATCTCGACCCGACCGGTGGTGGCCATGAACCGGAACGCCACGAAGTACCCGTCAGTGGGCGGGATGGCCAGCTTTCCGGTGATCGGCACGGTGTTGGTGAGGCCGCCCAGTGTGCCGTCGAAGGTGCCCGGCGGGAAAGCGATGTCGGAACCGAGCTTGGCCACGTGGCTCGTGGTCGGCTGCTGGGCGTCCCCGAGGGTGAACCCGAAGGGGATCTCCGTGGCCGCTTGCGCTTGAGGCACGGTCTCGCCCGGCGCGGCTTCCGCGGCGCCGAGCGAGAACGCGGTCAGGACCAGCACGAGCAGGAGCGGCACCGCGCGTGTCAGCACTGACATCCGTAGTTCCTCATGTCCCGTAGTCACTCACGATTCCTGTTGTCACCCTTCACTTCTTGGTCAGGTTCACTTCCAGCTTGTTGCCGGGGCCGGAGGTGATGCCGGTGATCAGGCCGGTGAGGAAGCCACAGCCGGTGAACTGCGGGATGCCGTACGTCGCGGTCAGCTTGCCGCCCTTGAGCGGGTCGAACCCGGCCGCCGAGGCGAGCGGCACGTCGGCCGGCTTCACCGTGTGGCAGGACGTCGACGACAGGATCGGGAAGCCGAACACGCGGACCTTGGTGAGCTGGACGTCCACCTGCGCGTTCGCCTTGACCGCGCCGGCGGTGAGCGTGCCGTTGATCGCGCCGACCTGGACGAGCTTCACGGTCGCGGACGCCGGGATGAAGCCGAGCACACGGAAGTCCACATCGGACTTCGGCAGCGCGAGCCGCGCCCCGAACCTGCCGGACGCCGCGTCGAGCTTGGCGTCGAGGCTGCCCGGGCCGAGCGGCAGCGTGGCGTGCAGCTGCTTGAGGGTCGACTTGCCCTTCACCGAGTACTTGACGTCGATGCCGCCCGGGGGCGTGGTCGGCTGGGTCGTCGGCGTGGTCGGTTCCGTGGTGGGCGTCGTCGGCTCGGTCGTCGGGGTGGTCGGTTCCGTCGTCGGAGTCGTGGGCTCCGTCGTCGGCGTGGTCGGCTCAGTGGTCGGAGTCGTCGGTTCGGTCGTCGGGGTCGTGGGCTCCGTCGTCGGAGTCGTCGGCTCAGTGGTCGGGGTCGTCGGTTCCGTCGTCGGGGTCGTGGGCTCCGTCGTCGGAGTCGTGGGCTCCGTCGTCGGCGTGGTCGGCTCAGTGGTGGGCGTCGTCGGTTCCGTCGTCGGCGTGGTCGGCTCGGTCGTCGGAGTCGTCGGCTCAGTGGTGGGAGTCGTCGGTTCCGTGGTCGGCGTCGTGGGTGTGGTCGGGGTCGTCGGCGTGGTGGGCGTCGTCGTGCCGCCCGCCGGCTTGATCTCGAACGTGCCCAGCTGCTGGTTCTGGCCCGGCACCGCGACGCAGTCCGAGGTGAACGTGCCGAGGTCGGTCGGCTGGCCGTCGGCGGTGCGCGGGGTCATCGTGGTGCTGAAGTTCCCGACCGTCACCGACGCGGTGCCGGGGCTGGGGAACGTCACGGCCGGCGCCTTGCCGCTGCTCTTGACGTGGAACGCACCCGATGCCGGCACCGGCGTCGAGGCGATGGTCAGCGGCAGGCTCAGGTTCAGCGTCTTGTCGACCGGGTACTTGAGCTGGGCCGCGGCCTTCGCGCTCCCGTCCAGCGAGGTGGCGCCGACCAGCGTCAGCCCCTCGGTCGCGGTCTCCGGCACGGTGACGTCGACGTCGAAGGTGATCGGCGTCGACGCCCCGCCCGCGACGGCGTCGTCGGGCAGGTTCGTGTCGATCTTGACCGTCAGGACCTGGTCGCCGATCAGCGGGAACGGGCAGTTGTAGTTCAGCGTCAGGCTCACCGGCGCGGCCTGGCTCGGCCCCGCCCCGACCAGCGCGACGGTCGCCGCGATGCCCGCGACCGTCGCGACGGCGAGGCCGTAGGCGGGCTTTCTCGACTTCCACGGAAACTTCACGGCTCGTCACCTCGGGGAATGGGGGAATTTCAGCGAAAAGTACCTCCGTAAAACCGGGTTAACAAGCTGCCCCGAATTCTTTGTCACGCGCGGGGGAACGCCCCATCCAGGAAGAGTCACGCAGGTCAGCGGTTGTCACGCGCGTGCTATCCGGCGTCGGCGAAACTGTCACGCGCACGGCGAATGGCGGCCATCTTCTTGCCCATCGACGCAGTGTCCCGATACCTTTTTTCGGGCAGGGAAAGGAGCGGCCATGAACCAGCCGGTCATCGCCGTGACCGACCTCGCGAAGCAGTACGGTGAAGTCACCGCGCTCGCCGGGATCAGCCTCAGCGTCGCCCGCGGCGCGGTGCTGGCGGTCCTCGGCCACAACGGCGCCGGGAAGACGACGCTGATCGACATCCTCAGCACGCGCGTCCGGCCGAGCGCCGGCACCGCCCGCGTCTGCGGCTACGACGTCGTGCAGCGCGGCCGCGCGGTCCGGCGCCGGATCGGGGTGACCGGGCAGTTCGCCGCGGTCGACGACGCCCTGTCCGGCCGCGGGAACCTCGTGCTGATCGCCCGGCTGCTGGGCGCGAAGCCGCGGCAGGCGCAGGCCCGGGCCGCCGAGCTGATCGCGTCGTTCGGGCTGGAGGACGCGGCGGACCGCCCGGCCGGCACCTACTCCGGCGGCATGCGACGGCGCCTCGACCTGGCCGCGGGCCTCGTCGGCGCGCCGCAGGTGCTGTTCCTCGACGAGCCCACCACCGGCCTCGACCCGGTCAGCCGGTCCGGGCTGTGGTCGGTCGTCGAAGGCCTCGCGGCGCGGGGGACGACCGTCGTGCTGACCACGCAGTACCTCGAGGAGGCCGACCGGCTGGCCGACCACGTCGTCGTCCTCGGCTTCGGCCACATCACCGTGTCCGGGACGCCGTCGCAGCTCAAGGCGCGGCTCGGCAACCGGACGGCGACGCTGACCTTCGGCACCGAACTGGCGTTGCGACGCGCGGTGGACGCACTCGCGCGCCTCGGTCTCTTGGCGGGTCGCACCGGGCTGGTGCTCTCGGTGCCGCTGAGCGGGCCGGGCGACATCCCGGTGCTGGTGCGCGCGCTCGACGCGGCCGGCGCGCCGCTGCGGGACCTGACGGTGACCGAGCCGACCCTCGACGACGTCTACCTTTCGCTGCACCGGACGGCGGCGTCGTGACGCAGGCCCGGCACCGCATGGCGGTGGCCGCGCTCGCCGACCCGGCGGCCTGGCCCGAATCCGGCTTCTGGACGCAGGTCCGCGTGCTGGCGGCGAGGTCGCTCCGGACGGCGTTCGGCGACCGGCGGCTGGTCTTCTTCGGACTGTTGCAGCCGGTGGTGCTGCTTCTGTTGTTCAGCCAGGTGTTCAGCGGCGTCGGGGCGCTGCCGGGCGTCGCGGCGTACCAGGGTTACGTGAACTTCCTGGTGCCGGCGACCCTGGTCAACATCGCGATGACGACGGCGATGAGCTCGGGCGCGGGCCTGCTGGCGGAGATCTACGGCGGCTTCACCGGACGGCTGCGCTGCCTGCCGATCTCGCTGTTCTCGGTCCTGGTGGCCCGCACCCTGGCGGACTCGGCCCGGCTGGGCGTCCAGCTGGTGGTGACGGCCCTGGCGAGCGTGGTCTTCCTCGGCTTCCGCCCGGCGGGCGGAGTGGCCGGCCTCGGGCTGGCCCTGCTGCTGACGATGGTGGTCGGCTGGTGCCTGAGCTGGGTGTTCGTCGCGATCACGACGTGGCTGCGCAAGGCCGAGACGCTCCAGGCAGCGTCGTTCGTGGTCATGTTCCCGCTGATGTTCTCCTCGAGCGCGTACATGCCCCTGGACACGATGCCGGCGTGGGTCCGCGCGGTCTCGGCGGTGAACCCGCTGACATACGCGATCGACGCGACCCGGGCTCTGGCGTTGGCCCGCCCGATCGGCTGGTCGGTGGCAGCCGCGCTGGCGATCGCGGCGGTGGCCGCGGTAGCAGGCTCGACGCTGGCGGCCCGCACCTTCCGCTCCCGCGCCTAGGCGAGGGCTTCCAGGTGTGACGCCGCTTCTTCCGCGCCGCCGGCGGCTTCGAACGACTCGCGGATCCTTTCCGCGCCAGGCCGGAACGTATCCGCTGCCTCGATCGCCCTGCGGATGTCCGCCGCCTTCGCGCGGTCGAACCGGATCCGGACGCCCGCCGACGCCGCCGTCACCTGCTGGGCCAGCATCGACTGGTCGTCCCGGATCGGCGCGACCACCAGCGGCACCCCGGCCGCCAGTGCCTCGCACACCGTGTTGTGCCCGCCGTGACAAACCACCACCGACGCGTGCGCCAACACCGAAACCAGCGGAACCCGCCGCGCCAGCTGCACGCTCTCGCTGACCAAACCACCCGTGGGGTCCACGACGAGCCCCTGCACGGAAGGCATCCCGGCCAGCGCGTCCACGCTCTCCGCGAGGAACCGAGCCCCCGCCGAGGCGTTCGACGTCCCCAGCGTCACCACGACCAGCGGCCGATCGTCCACAGGAGACCACTCCCCGGACGCGGCGGGCAGCGCGGGACCGACGTAACACACCGGAGCCGCCAAGCGAGACGAACCGGCCAGCGCCCGCGTCGTGAACGCCAGCACCAGGTGCGGCGAGAACCGCAGGTCACCGAGCAGCACGCCGTGCCTCGCCCGCAACCCGGCCTGCAGATCGGAAACCCAGGACGCGATCTTCGGCAGCGCACCCAGCGGGTCCGCCAGCTCGGTCGACGTCGACGCCGACGTCGCCCACGGCAGCCCGCACCGCGCGGCCACCAGCGCCCCGGCCATCGCCTGCTGGTCGACCACGACCACGTCGGGCTTGAACGAAGTGACGGCCGACAAGACCCCCGGCGCCATCGCGTCCGCCAACGGAACCAGGTACGACTCCCAGAGGTACTTCAGCGCGGCGAACCCCCGCAACTCGGGCGGCCGCAGGGAAAGCGAGAACGGCGTGGAGTCGCCCGCTGGGAACACGACGCCCGAGACCAAAGTGGACACTTCCGGCGAAGGACCGCACCAGGCCACGGAGTGACCGCGTGCGGCCAGAACCGAAGCCACCCCGCGCAACGGCGCCACGTGCCCGGCCAGCGGCGGCACGACCAGCAGGAACCTCACGCCGCGTGCCGTTCGATCCAGCGCAGCACCAGCTCGCGCACCTCCCGGTGCTGCTCGACCAGCACCGAGTGGCCCTGCCCCTCGAACACGTGCAGCTCGCCGTGCGGCAGCAGCGTCGTCAGCGCTTCGAGGTCGTCGGCCTGGTAGCCGTGACTGCCCAAAATGGACAGTACCGGGCAGCCGATCGCCGCCACCTGCTCCCACGTGAGCAACGGCCCGAGCGGCACCTCCTCGGCCATCTTCGTCGACGTGATCCGCTCGGCCGCCATCCGCGCGAGCCGCCGGTGGTGGGCGCTGAAGTTCGCCTCGATCCAGTCGAAGCTCTCCTCGACCTGCAGGAACTTCATGGTGTGCGCGAGGATCTCGGCCATCTTGCCGGCCCACACCTCGGTCGCGGGTTCCGACTCGATGCACACGATGCTGCGCACGCGCGAAGGATTGGCCACCGCGTAGCTGTAGGCGAGCGTCCCGCCGAAGCTGTTGCCCACCAGGTGCACCGGCCGGTCGACGCCGAGCTGCTTCAGCAGGTCGTCGAGGTCGGCGACGAAGTCCGCAAGTGTGTACCCGTGCACCGGCCGCTCGGTCTTGCCGTGCCCGCGCAGGTCGTAACTGATGACGTCGATGCCGGCGGCGGCGACCGGCGGGGCCAGCGTGAGGTAGAAGCTCGCCAGGCTGTCGGTGCCCATGCCGTGCAGGAACACCACGGTCTCGGTGCCGCCGGCCGGCACGAGCTGCACGTTGGTGCGCAGCCCGTTCACGGTCATCGTGGGCACGTGCGCTCCCCCACGAACCGGGCGATGTCGCCGACGGTCAGCCCGATGACGTCGTCGAGGTCCTGCTCCGCCAGGTACTCGGCGAGGTTGACCTCGGCGCCGAAGTGCTCGGCGAGGATGCTCGCGAAGGTCACCAGGTCGATGCTCTCCAGCTGCAGGTCCTCGTGGAACGTCGTCTCGGGCGTGATCTCGATGCCGAGCACGTCGCCGACGAGCTCGGTGAGCAGCTCGGCGACGACGTCGAAGGTCGCGGACGCGTGGTCGGTGGTCATGGCGTGCTCCTGAGGTGGGCGATGGCGGTGTCCCCGGTCAGCTCGACCGTGACGGCGAAGTCCGGGAGCGTCCGGCCGCGGCCGGACACCCGCCCGTCGTCGTGGACGCGGATCTCCGCCGGGTAGACGGGTTCGGTCAGCCGGGACCGGACGGCGTCCTTCGCGGCGATGCGCTCCAGCAGCCAGCCGCGAGCTCGCCGTGGCGGCACGGCGGCGAACTCGGCGCGTTCCTCGGCGCTGAGGTAGATGCCGGCGTAGATGTCCCGCGCGGCGACCGTCGGCCAGCGGTCGGTGACCGCGACCGAGCCGTCGTCCCGCCGGTCCGCGAGCTGGTGGCGGTCCGGGAACGCGTACACGCGGTGGGCCGCGCGGTCGCAGGGGAACCGGACGTCCCGCCAGCCCTCGATGCTCGCGAGCACGCGGCCGTCGCGCACCAGCTCGGCGTCCATCTCGAGCACGTCGGGCCGGGGCAGCCGGACACGCACCTGGCAGCCGACGCGCGTCCCGGGCGCGGGTTCCGGCCCGTGCCAGACGAGCCGGCCGATCGACCGCGGGAAGGCGAGCAGGCCGTCGGAGCGGGCCGCCATCAGCCAGCAGCCGAGCAACTGGCCGACGTTGTCGAGCAGCCCGCCGGGCGCGTCCGGGACGACCAGCTCGCCGCGGATGTGCTGCTCGCCGAGGCCGGTCAGCCGGGACAGGCCCCGGTAGGACGGCCCGTGGAACATCTCCCGCTGCTCGTAGATCTCTTCCGCGGTCAGCGGCGGTTCCGTCTCCGGGCCGGGTATCCCGGCCGGGGACGGCGGCGGAGCGTACGCCCCCAGCTCGACGGTCAGCAGTGCGTACGGTCCGATCTCGACGGTCACGCGGTCGCCCTCACGGCTCATCGACAGCGGCACGTGCTGCGCCGGCGTCGCGATCAGCCACCGCGAGAACACGGCGTCCCGCACAGCGACGGCCGTCACGCCCGGCCAGGTGCGTTCGACGGTCCGGCAGGCGAGGTCCACCAGCGTCGTCGCCGGCACCACGGGCCGGAAGTCGGACTCGTCGGGCCAGCCTTCGCGCTGCCGGAAGAACCGGTGGTCCCGCAGGTACGGCATCGCGGCCAGCGAGACATCCACAGTGGACTCGACGCGCCGGCTCGCGGCCGCCGCCACGACGTCCGCCGCGGTCCGGCGGGTCTCGTCGAGCAGGGCGGTGAACTCGGCGACGATCGCGTCCGGCACCCCGGCGGGCAGAGCAGGCTCGTCGAGCAACCCCCGTGCCGAATCTCCCAGCGACAGCAGGGAGTTCCCGGTGGTGAGCCGGATCCTCCGCGGCTCCAGGGCCGCGAAGTCCGGGTCGCCGCCTTCGGTCCACAACGCGGTCGCCACGCGGCGCAGCTGCGCGAGCCCGGACCGGGTGCCGGACGCGGCCGCGACGACCAGGTGCCGCCGCTCGCCGAGCGTGTCGGTGACGTACGAGCCGAGCTGCCCGGCGCCGACCTGCACGAACGCGCGGAACCCGGCGTCGTGCAGTGCTTCGGTCAGTTCACGGAACCGGACCGGGCGGATCAGGTGCACGAGGTAGAGCTCGCGGACCGCGTCCGGCTCGGCCGGGTAGGGCCGCGCGGTCGTCGCCGACCACACCGGCACCGCCGGTTCGCGCAGGTCCAGCTCCGCGGCCAACCGCGCGAACGGCGCGAGGTGCGGCCGCATCAGCGGGGTGTGGAAGCCGGACCGGAACGGCAGCGTCCGGGCCACGATCCCGAGGCCACGGCACGTCTCGGCGAACTTCGCGACGACGTCGGGCGGGCCGCACACGATCGTCTGCTTCGTCGCGTTCTCGTGCGAGACCACCAGGTCGCCGGGCAGCAGCTCCGCGACTCGCGCGGCCGGGCAGCCCAGCACCAGGTAGTCCGCGTCGGGCAGTTCGAACCCGCCGGGCCAGTAGCGTTCGAGGAGGCCCGGCTCGGCCCGGTACATCCCGGCGGCCTGCATCGCGGTCCACTCGCCGACGCTGTGCCCGGCCAGCGCGTCCGGCCGGATCGCCAGCCGCCGCAGGGCTTCACCGAGCACCAGCCCGGTCGCCGACACGCTCGCCGCGCGGTCGAGCACGCTGTCGGTCGACCACTGTGGATGGTCGAGCCCGAAGTGCTTGGCCACGTCGTCGATGCGCGGTTCCGCACCGGCCTCCAGTCCAGGATGGATGAACGCGGTCTTGCCGCCGGGAAGCAGCGGGTCGACAGAGCACCAGACGTCGCCACCGCCGTGCCACGACCGGCCCTCGGCCGCCACCTTGGCGAGCACCTTCCGGGCCGTGGCCAGCTTGCGGTCGTCCGGTCCGACGATCCCGAGCCGGCAGGGGCCGTCACCCTCGCCGGGCCGGTCGAGCCGGTCCAGGAGCTCCCCGGGGGTGTTCGCGGCCAGCCGCAGCACGCGTTCCGGCTCGTCGACGCGGACCCGCCGTTTCGGCGCAGGATCACCGGCCTCCAGCACGACGTGCGCGTTCACGCCGCCGAAGCCGAAAGCGTTGACCGCGCCGACGCGGGGCAGCGCGCCCCACGGCTCGGCCTCGGCCAGCACCCGGAACCGCGTCTTGTCCAGCAGCGGGTTCGGATCGGCGCAGTTGAGCGTCGGCGGCAGCACGCCGTGGTGCAGGGCGAGCGCCACCTTGACCAGCCCGGCGACGCCGGCCGTCGGCAGCGTGTGCCCGATCATCGACTTGACCGAGCCGATCACCGACCGCGTCCCCGCCGCTTGCCCGAAGAAGTCGGCGACGGTCGTCAGCTCGACGGCGTCGCCGGTGGGGGTGGCGGTGCCGTGGGCCTCCAGCAGGCCGATCTCCGCCGAGTCGAGCCCTTCCCACGCCCGGCGCAGCGCGAGCGTCTGCCCGGCGACGGACGGGCTGAGCAGGCTCGCGGCCCGCCCGTCGCTCGACGTGCCGCTGCCGCGGATCACGGCGTACACGCGGTCGCCGTCGCGGCGCGCGTCGGCCAGCCGCTTGAGCACGACGAGCGCGGTGCCTTCGCCGATGAGCATGCCGTCGGCCGCGCGGGAGAGCGGGCTGATCCGCTGGCTCGGCGAGAGCGCGCCGAGCTGGGTGAACAGCGACCAGAGCGTGTCGTCGTGCGTCTGGTGGGTGCCGCCGGCGAGGACGACGTCGCAGCGGTGCCGGGTCAGTTCCCCGATCGCCTGGTCGACCGCGACCAGCGAGGACGCGCAGGCAGCGTCCACTGTGTACGCCGGGCCGCCGAGGTCGAGCCGGTTGGCGACGCGGGCCGCGGCGAGGTTCGGCACGAGCCCGGCCGCGGTCTCCGGCCGGAACTCGCCGAGGGGTTCCAGCAGCGCGGTCCGCAACCGGTCGAGGACGTCCGGCCCGGGCGCGGGCATGAGCTCGCCGACCGTGCGGGTGATCTGCCGGACGGTGCGGACGCGCTGGTCGAAGCCCCGCAGCCCGGGCGAGAGGTAGCCACCCCGGCCGAGCACGACGCCGATGCGTTCGGGGTCGCCGAGCCGGCCGAGGCCACCGGCGTCGTCGACCGCGGCCACGGCGACGGCCAGCGCCGTCAGCTGGTCCGGCTCGGTGCCTTCGAGCGACGTCGGCTGGACGCCGTGGGCGATCGGGTCGAACTCGAGGGTGTCGGGGGCGAAGCCGCCGCGGCGGCCGTGGGTCCGGTCCTGCGCGGTGGCGTCGTGGCCGTGGAACGCCGGGTCCCGGCGGTGCGGCGGGATCTCGGTGACGGCGTCGACACCGTCGGCGAGGTTGCGCCAGTATTGGTCCACTGTGGACGCGCCGGGCAGGAACACACCCATGCCGACGATCGCGACCGGCTCCTGGCTCACCACAACGACGCCGTGTACAGAACCGCGCGGTCCGTGCCATAGGCGAGTTCGCGCAGCAGCGCGGCGGTGCCCTCGTCCGCGTCGAGCAGACTGATGTCACGGCGTTCGTACTCGCGTGCGAGCTCCGGCGACACCATGCCGCCGTGGTCGTCCGCGGGCGCCCACGGTCCCCAGTGGACGGTCACGGCGCGACCGGGCCAGTCTCGTCCCAAGGCTTCCAGCGCGTCGTTCGCCGCGGCGTAGTCAGTCTGGCCGCGGTTGCCGAGCACCGCGGCGATGCTGCCGAAGAACGCGACGAACCCAGGCTCGACGTCGAGCGTGTCGAGCAAGGTACGTGCACCATCCACTTTGGTCTCGTAGACGGTCCGAAACGACTCCTCGTCCTTGTCCGCCATGAGCTTGTCGTCGATGACCCCGGCCGCGAAGACGACGCCGTCGAGGCGGCCGGGCAGGTTCCCGACGAGGTGGCGCACGGCGTCCGGGTCACGCACGTCGAGCGTCCGGTAGGCCGGGTCCCCGCCGGCGGCCCGGATCTCGTCGAGGGTGCGGCCGATCTCGCGCTGGGCCAGCACGGTCCGCACGCGACGTTCGATGTCGGCGACCGAACCACCGCGCCCGGCCAGCACCGCGCGCATCGCGGTGGGGTCTTCGGGCAGGTCGTCCGGCTCACCGGGCCACGCCGTGCGGCCGGCCAGCTCGATCCGGCAGCCGGACGCGGCGAACGCGATCGCCGCGCGGGCGGTGATCCCGCGGGCGCCGCCGACCAGCAGCACGACGGAGTCCGGCCCGAGCCCGAGCGCGGCCAGCTCACCACCACCCGGCCCGGCGCCGGAGTACGCGATCGACCCGAGATCGACGGGCCGCGGTTCGATCGTGAAGCGGCCGGTCTCGTCGTGGCCGACCACCGAAGGCCCGTCGCTGAGAGCCTCGTCCACCAGGGTCTTCGCGACGTCCTGCGTCAACTCGACGAGCCTGGTGACACCGTCGCGTTCCAGCGCGGCCGACCGCACGAGGCCACGGAGCCCGGCCGTCCCCGGCTTCGCTGCGATCAGCACGGTGCCCTTCAGCGCCTTGAGCTGGGCGAACACGTGCAGGACGTCGTCGTCGAGCACGATCGTGAGGTCCGCGTCGCGGGTGACGATCTCCGCCCCGGCTGCGGCGAACGCGGCCCGCACGGAATCGTCGTCGCCCACGATCGCGACGGACTTGCCGCGCAGCCGCGCGGGATCCGGGTCGAGCGGCACCGGCACGCGCTCCAGGCGGTACCGGCGCGGCGCGCTCGCCCGGGTCAGCCAGCTCTTGAGGTGCGCGGTGAGGGCGTCGGCGGTGCGGTCACGGCTGAGCTGGTCGGTGCGGTCGTCGGCGGGCAGGCCGAGCCGGCCCAGCAGCGTCCCGGCGATCTCGGTGCGTTTGATGGAGTCGATCGAGAGGTCGGCTTCGAGGTCGAGATCGCCGGCGATCATCTCGGGCGGGTAGCCGGTGCGTTCGCTGATCACGCCGATCACGGTGGTGAGGACGTCGGCCGGGGCTTCGGGTTGTGGTTCGGGCTGTGGTTCCGGCTGGGGTTCGGGCTCCTGGATCACGACGGGCGCGGGGGCGGGCGCGCTGCCCAGGTAGCCGAGCATGACCTCCCGCTGGGCGGCGACGAGTTCACGGGTGGTGCGCAGGAAGTCGACGACCGCCTGGTCGCGACCGGGAGCGGGCTGGGTCATGGCGGAACTCCCTTGTTTCACGGAGATTCGTCGAGCCGGGCGAAGAGCGGGCGCCCCGGAACCGGGCGCGCGAGCGGACCGCCCATCGACGGCCCAGGCGGTCGGGGACGGCGCGGGAGGTTTCTGTCGCATCAGACGCTCGACGCGGACGTCGACCCCGGCTCGCGCGAGGCTGCGCAGGGCGGTCAGGAAGGCCGTGAGATCGGGTCCACAGGCGACAACGGTGTGCGGCCGGTCGCTGAGAATCTCGGCAACGAGCTTGGTCAGCACCCGCCCCGGACCCACCTCGACGAACGTCCGCGCGCCGGCGTCGTACATGGCTTCGATCTGGTCGAGGAACCGCACGGGTGCACCGATCTGGGCGGCCAGTTCGCTTTTGACGTCGCCGTCGTACGGTTTCGCGGTCCGGTTCGACCACACTGTTCCGTGCGGGTCCTCAATGGACTCTCCGGCCAGCGCTTTCGCGAAGAGATCACCGGCTTCGGCGACCAGAGGGCTGTGAAAGGCACAGGCAACGGGGATCCGCTGGGCGGCGATGCCGGTCTCACGCAGCCTCCGGATCGCCCGTTCGATGGCGGCGGTCGGCCCGGAGAGGACGGCCTGCTCGGGGGCGTTGTGGTTGGCGATGACGACATCCGGGCCGATGAGGGTCGAGGTGAGCAGATCCCGCGACGCCCTCACGGCGGCCATAGTGCCGGGCTGCGCGACGTCGGCGATGGCGTTCGCGCGGGCTCGGCTCAGCCTCAGCAAAGCCTCGGTGTCAAACGCGCCGGCGACCGACAGTGCGACGAGCTCACCGTAGGAATGCCCGGCAAGGAAGTCCGGCCGGACGCCGACTTGCTCCAGCAGCCACGCGACGGCAGTCTCGACCAACCCGAGCGCGGGCTGGGCCACGCGGGTATCGGTGAGGGCTTGCTCTTGCGCCTCGGCTGCCTCGGGATCGAAGGCTCGGGGCGGAAACGCTTTCGCGGCGACATCGGGGGCGAGCCGGAGCAGGTCGGCGAGTTCGGGGAAGTGCACGAAAAGCTCGCCGAGCATACCGGTGCGCTGGCTCCCCTGGCCGGGGAAGAGGAAGGCAACCTTGCCCGCGCCCACTCCGCCCGCGCTAACCCCGGCCGCACCAGCCATGCCCGCGGCCACTTTGCCCGAGCCGGGCCTGGCTGCGCCGGCGCCGGCGGGCCGGGCCTCCCCGGTCGGCAACCCGGCCGCACTGCGCCCGATTTCGGCGAGCACCTCCTCCGCCTCCGGAGCCCAATCCCGCAGACCATGCCGGCGGTCCGGGGACACCGGTCCCGCCCCGAGCACCGCATGGAAGTTCGTCCCGCCGAAGCCGAACGCGCTGACTCCCGCCAACCGGGCCGGGTTCGCCCATGGGCGGGCCGCCGTCGTGAACGTGAACGGGCTCGCCTCCGGGTCCCACGCCGCGTTCGGCCTGCTCAAGTTGAGCGTCGGCGGCACCACCTCGTGCCACAACGCCAGCGTTGCCTTGATCAGCCCCGCCAACCCCGCCGCGCACTTCGTGTGGCCGATCTGGCTCTTCACCGACCCCAGCACGCACGAACCCGGCGCCGCGCCCGACGATGCGAAGAACTCGGTCAACGTCCGCAGCTCCGTCGCGTCGCCGACCACCGTTCCGGTGCCGTGCGCCTCCACCAGGCCGACGTCCACAGGGGACACTCCCGCGTCCCGGTAAGCCCTTTCCAGCGCCCGGTGCTGACCTTCCGGACGCGGCGCCGTCAACCCCAACGCCTTGCCGTCGCTCGCCGCGCCCACGCCCTTGACCAGCGCGTAAATCCGGTCGCCGTCGCGTTCGGCGTCGGACAGGCGCTTCAGCACCAGGCATGCGACGCCCTCGCCCAGCGCTATTCCGTCGGCCGTCGCGTCGAACGGGCGGCAGCGGCCCGTCGGCGACAGTGCGCCGGCCGCGGTGAACATCAGGTAGTCGTGGATGCCGTTGTGCAGGTCGACCGCGCCGCACAGCACCAGCGAGCTCGTCCCGGCTCGCAGCTCCTTCGCCGCCAGGTCGAGCGCGGCCAGCGACGACCCGCACGCCGCGTCCACGGTGTAGTTCGCGCCGCCGAGGTCGAGCCGGTTGGCGATCCGGCCGGAGATGACGTTGGCGAGCGTGCCCGGGAACGTGTCCTCCGTCGGTGCGGGCAGCTGCGCGAGCAGTTCGGGCGGCACCTCGTCGAGGTAGCCGTCGAGCAGCGACCGCAGCGTGCCCGCGTTCGCGAGGTCACCGCCGGCCTCCGCGCCGAACACGACGCTCGTGTGCTCGCGGTCGAACTTTCGCTCGCCGTACCCCGCGTCGGCCAGTGCGCGGCGCGCGGTCTCCAGCGACACCAGCTGCGCGGGGTCGATATTACCCATGGCCGACGGCGGAATGCCGTAGTCGAGCGGGTCGACGTCCAACGGCGGCAGGAACCCACCCCACTTCGAAGTGGACTGTCCGAAGTAGATGGACGGGTCCCAGCGTTCCGGCGGGACCTCGGTGACCGCGTCCTCGCCGCGCAGGATGTTCGACCAGAACGCTTCGAGGTCGGGAGCGCCCGGGAAGGTGCAGGCCATGCCGATGACGGCGATGTCGTTGCTGTCCGATGTGGACACCGGTTCCGGGCGAGCAAAGGTTTTCCCGGACGTCACTTCGGCATGCAGCTCGACGATCGTCGTCCGGCGGTCGCGCAGCACGGCGACCTGACCGGCCATGAACATGCCCTCGGCGAGCTGGGTTCCGTCGTCCAGCCGCTCGCCGTCGCGCCGGACGCCCTTGCTCGCGACGCGCAGCCGTCCGGTGTTCAGCTCTTCCAGCCGCTGCCACGCCTCCTGCGCGGGCACGTCTCCCAGACCGGCCTTGACCTGCTCGAACTCCGTCGTGTACGGACTCGGCAGGCACCGCGTGCGATGCCCCGGCGCGGTCTCGAGCGTGACGGTCGCCTCGGCGGCGATGGCGCGTTCCTGGAACAGGCCGGTGATCGCGCCGTGCCCCACGGCTTCCTCGGTGAAGAGGTACGCGGTGCCCATCAGGACGCCGACGGCGTCGAGCGGCGCGGCCATCGCGGTGACCATCGCGGCCGACCGGGCGTCGTGGATCCCGCCCGCGAACAGCACTTCGACGTCGTCGGCCGTCCCAAGGACCGCCAGTTGTTCCTCCCACAGCTCGAAACTCGGCCGCGGCCCGACGTGCCCACCGCATTCGGCGCCCTCGAAGACGAACCGGCGGACCCCGGCGTCGAGGTACTGCCGGAGCAGGATCGGCGACGGGACGTGCACGAACGTCGCGATCCCCTCGGCCTCCAAAGCCTTGACCTGCCCCGGTTTCCCGCCCGCGACCAGCACGCACCGCGGCCGCGCCGCACGGATCGCGGCGAGCTGCTCGACCCGCAGGTCGTCGGGGACGAAGCCCAGGATGCCCGCACCCCACGGCCGGTCGCCGAGCCGTTCGGCGGTGGCGGTCAGCAGCTGCGTGGTGCGCGCGCCGTTCGCCGTGGCCACCGCGACGAACGGGAACCCGCCCGCTTCGGCGACCGCGGCCGCGAACCCCGGCTGGTCGCTGACCCGCGTCATCGGTCCCTGGACGACCGGGAGCGCGCTGCCCAACGTCCGGCACAGCCGCTCGGACGTCGCCACAGACACTTCGGCGCCGATGATCCGGCGGACGTCCGCATCCACTGTGGACTCGACGAGCACTCCGGCCGCACCTCCGGCCAGCGCCCCCAACGCCGTCCGCGGGCCGGCCACGCTGCCCCACACCGGGACCTCGAACGCACCGAGAAGCTGTTGCAACAGGACGAAGTCGCTGAGCTCGCCGCCTCGGGCGAGAAGACCCAGCGCGCCGCCCTCGACGGCCTCAGCGGCCGTGGCGACGTCGGACACCTCGGCGAGAGCGCCGGTCCACGGCGCCTTCGTGCGGACAGCGAAGGCGGCCCCCTCGGGAACCGGGCCGTCCGTGCGCACCCCGTAGGGCACCCGGACCCGCGCCGCGACGAGCCGGAGGTCGGCCGGATCGGCGCCGTCGAGCACCCCGAGGCCGCCGCCGCGGGCGACGGCGGCCACCGCGCCGGGATCGCCGATGCCCAGGCACCGCAGCCGTCGAGCGTGCGACGGCGGGACGAGCTCGGCCATCGGCGGACCTCCTGTGCGGGGTGGGGTGATCTTCACGCAGACCAATCACAGGAATAACGCACCCGACCCGTAAAAAGCAATACTCGTGCTAGGGTCGGAAACTGTGAAGACCGCGCGATCATGGCCCTGACCAGCACTTTTATCATACGCATTCTAAATGGTAAATGCTATTCGCTCACCTGCGTAACAATAGCCCGGAAAATACTGGAGCACGCGTGGAACTGACCGGACGGGTCGTCGTGCTGACCGGCGCCGCACACGGAATCGGGGCCGCCATGGCGCGGCGCTTCGCCACCGAGGGCGCGGCCGGGGTGGTCGTGTCCGACGTCGACGCCGCGGGCGCCGGCCGGGTGGCGGACGAGATCGCCGACGCGGGCGGGCGCGCCATCGCCGTGACCACCGACGCGACGTCCAAAAAGGACCTGAAGACGCTGGTCGCGGCGGCCCGCGCCGAGTTCGGCGAGGTGGACCTGTTCTGCGCCAACGCGGGCGCGGCGTTCGGCACCGGCGTCCACGCGGCGGACGAGCAGTGGGTCAGGTCGTGGGAGATCAACGTCATGCAGCACGTCCACGCCGCGCAGGTCGTGCTGCCCGCGATGCTCGCGCGCGGCGAAGGCTACCTGCTGATCACGGCGTCGGGCGCCGGCCTGCTCGGCACCCCCGGCGACGCGCCGTACTCGGTCACCAAGCACGCGGCCGTCGGCCTCGCCGAGTGGCTGGCGATCACCTACCGGCCGCGTGGCGTGCGGGTCAGCGCGCTGTGCCCGCTCGGCGTCCGGACCGCGCTGCTCGAACCCGGCATCGCCGCCGGTCACCCGGCCGCGCTGGCGATCGCCGCGGCCGCGCCGCTGCTCGACCCCGAAGACGTCGCCGAGGCGGTCGTGCGCGGCCTCGGCACGGAAGAGTTCCTGATCCTGCCGCACCCGTCGGTGCGGGAGTCGTTCGTGCGCAAGGCAAGCGCGGTCGACGCGTGGATCGACGAGATGGCTGTCCAAGGAGGCTGACGTGGAGTACCGCAGGCTCGGCGCGAGCGGGCTCGCCGTGAGCGAGATCGCCTACGGCAACTGGCAGACGCACGACGCGCCCGGGTGCGTCGCCGCGGCCCTGGACGCCGGTGTGACGACGTTCCACACCGCGGCGGCGTGGGACGGCGGCGCGGCGGAGACATCCCTCGGCGAGGCGCTCGCCGGCGTGCGCCGCGACGAAATCGTGCTGTGCACCGGGGTGTTCTGGCCCGAAGGCCCGGGGCCGAACGACGCCGGCCTGAGCCGAAAGCACGTGATCGCATCGCTGGAGGGCTCGCTGCGGCGGCTGCACACCGACCACGTCGACGTCCACCAGCTGCTGCGCTTCGACTATCGGACGCCGGTCGCCGAGACGTTCCTCGCGCTCTCGGATCTGGTGCGGCAGGGGAAGGTCCGGTACGTCGGCACGTCGGAGTGGACGGCAGAGCAGCTGCTGCAGGCGCATGACGCGGCGGTGCGGTACGAAGTGCCGTTCATCGCGAACCAGCCGCACTACTCGATGCTGTGGCGGGTGCCGGAGGCCCAGGTGATGCCGGTGGGCGAGCGGATCGGCGTCGGGCAGTTCGCGGCGATGCCGCTCGCGCAGGGCGTGCTGACCGGCAAGTACCGGGACGGGCGCGTCCCGGCGGGCTCCCGCGCGACGGGGCCGGCGCACGCGCGGCCGCTGCTGATGCCGGAGCTGCTGGAGCGAGTCGAGCTGCTGCGCGGCGTGGCGGACGACGCGGGCCTGACGATGGCGCAGCTGGCGCTGGCGTGGACGTTGCAGCACGAGACCGTCGCGTCGGCGGTGGTGGGCGCGAGCACGCCGGAGCAGGTCACGGAGAACGCGAAGGCCGCCGGCGTCCGGCTGGACCTCGACGTGCTGACGCGGGTCGACTACCTGCTCGGCAGCTTCGTCCAGACCGATCCGCGGCTGGTGTGGTCGCCCCCGGCCTTCTCAGCGTCTTCAGCCTGAGCCGAGGCAGACGAAGGGCCGGCGGAACGGGTCGACGGCGATCGCGTCGGCCAGCGCCAGCGCGGGCCTGTCGCGGACGGCCAGCGCGCGGTAGTAGTCGTCCATCGCGGCCGCCGAGGCGAGGTCGCCGACGCGCGACAGCGGCGCGATCACCGTGCGGGAGCCGCTGGCGAGCAGGGCGCTGGCGAAGCCGAGGGCTTCGTCGCCCGGCCGGATCCGGTTCAGCGCGAGCTCGCAGGCGGCGAAGACGACTTGACGCGGCGGTTGCCGCAGTCCGGCCATCTCGTGCCCGAAGAGCGCGCCGTCGGCGAGTTCGAGGCGGGAGAACAGCGCGTTCTCCGGCTCGTGCGCGCCGTGGGCGGCGAAGTGGGCGAGCTTGGCGCCGTCCATCGCGCGCAGCACCGACTTCACGGTGGCCTTGGCGCCGGTCATGGTCGTCGCGCTGCGGTAGTGGGTGGTCAGCTTCTCCAGCTCACCGCGCGCACCGGCCAGCCCGGGCCCACGGACGAGCACGATCTTGCGGGCGCGCGGCGACTTCGTCAGCTCGGCGGCGAGCCAGGCGGTCGCCGACGGCGCGACGACGGTCGGCCGCCCCCGCAGCCCCGGCAGGACGCCCCACGGCACGGCGTAGAGCGGCCCGGTGGGGACGATGACCAGCTCGCGGTCGCCGAAGAGCTCGGCGAGCGGCTGGATGAGCTGGGCGTCGAGCTTGTCGGCCTGCTTGCGCGCGGACGCCATGACGACCTCGGCCAGCCGTTCGGGCAGGTTGTCGGGCGCGAGGGCGTCGAGGTCGACGTTGAGCACGCGCGCGGACTCGGCGGCGGCCCCGGCGGACCCGAGCCGCACGAGCCGGCACTCACCCCCGGCGACGACGATGGCGACGAGCTCGTCCCCGGAGGCGGCGAAGCTGACCAAGGCTCGTTCCCGGAGCTGCGCGACGACCTCACCGAGCCCGGCCACCGGCCGCGGCCGTCCCCAGCGCCCGGTGTGCCAGCCGAGCCGCTGGGCCTCGCGGAGCCGTTCGTTGTACTTGGCCCGCAGCCCGGCGATGGGGTGGCCGTCGTGCTGGGCTTCCTGGATGGCCTGGCCGAGGCCCCGCACCTCGGCGACGCGCGCGGCGAGCTCGGGATCGGTTCCGGCGGAGAGCGGTTCGTAGCGGTAGGTCTGGGCCCGGGTTCGTTCGAGCCAGACGAAGAGGCGCCGGGCATCGTTGCGTTCGAGCACGAGCTTGACGGCGAGGTCGGCGAGCTCCTGGCCGTGGAGGGCGGTCCCGGACACGAGGTCCAGCCCACCCATCCGGTCCCGGACGGCGTCGAGCTCGGTGAGCCCGGACCGGATTTCGGTGAGCGCCTTGGCCTGATTCCCCTGCGCGACGGCGAGCTCGGCCCGGCAGAGGCGGCGCAGCATCCGGTAGTCGATGGGGGTGAGCTGCCCGGGCCGCGGGACTTTCCGGAGGGTCTCGACGGCGCGTTTGAGGTTGCCCCGCCGGATGTCCAAGCGGACGGCCAGCATGCGAGCGGTGGCGGCCTGGTCGGCGAGGAGCGGCGAAGGCATCTTCGCCGCGATGCGAACAGCCCTGGTGGGCAGCGCGGCCGGCACTTCGTCCGAGCGCAGGGCCTCCCGCACATCGGCGTGCAGCCCGATGATCAGGGCGTTGGCCACACAGGTCTGGCAGCCGACGCGCAGCATGCGGCGCCGGGCCGAATCCGCCATCTGCCGCGCGGGCTCGAGATCGTCGGCCAGCAGCGCCGCGGACGCGCGATACAGCTCGGCTCGCGCGAGCTCCTTGCTGATGCTCTGTTCCTCGATGAGCACGGGAAGCACGTCGTCGAGGTGAGAGGCGGCCTCGTCGGCCAAGCCGGCCGCCAGCAGGGCCTCGGCCTGCTCGAACCGCAGCGCGGCCGGCACGTCCATGTCCAGCGCACGGTAGTTGCGCTCGGCCTCCTCGTAGAACCGGAGAGCTTCCGGCACGTCCCGCACGCGGAGCGCGAGCATGCCCATCGTCCGGCGCACATCGGCGGCCACCGACCGGAGTTCGTACTTCTCCGCCAGCTCGAGCGCACGAGCGAGGTCGCCCTGCGCCGCGGAGACGTTGCCCAGCCGCACCTGCACCCAGGCCCTCGACGACAACGTCTGGACGAAGCTGCCCATCCGCGTCTCCGGTGCGGGCCCGTGTGCCAGCCGGTACTCCTGGTGCGCCACCGAGATGTCGAAGGACACGAGGCTGTCTTCGTTACGGCCGACGCTCATCAGCCTCGCCGCGTAGTTGTAGTTCAGGGAGCCGTCGAGCTCGGCCCGCAGCATCGGGTCCGGCACGTCCGCGATCAGCTTCCGCACCTCGTTCAAGCCGGCCAAACCGGCTTCGAGGTCGCCGCTGATCTCCGACGACATGGCCGTCAAGGTGCTCGAAAGGCGGATCCGGGTGACCAGCCAGTCGAGGTGCAGCTGCTCGGTCGACGGACGGACGGTCTCGAGCATGCTCATCCCGCGCTTGAGCAGCCGGACACCTTCGCGATAGCGCCCGAGGCAGGATGCGTCCGTGGCGGCCTTCTGCAGGGCGCGGACCCTCTCGATGACGGAGACCGGGTCCAGGTTTGTCACAGGCACTCTCCTATGACAGCACAGCCTGTTACCAAAGAAGCCCGCCTGCCAGGCGAAGATCGGCAGGCGGGCGTCACAAGTTGGTCAAGGTCAGCGAGCGACCTGGTAGCACGGCGTGCCGCAGTTGGGCGTCACGACCGGGCCGTCCTTGAGCGGCGGGTGGTCGATGTGCACCCAGCCGTGCTCGTCCGGGTCCGGGTGCGGAACCACCGGGCCGGCCTTCTCGACCGGCTCCGGGGTTTCTTCCGGCTTGGTGTCCGTAGGCGTCGACATGGTCGATCTCCTCTCCCCTGGGGATCTACATGGGGCCGCTCACCGTGACGGTGAGTCCCCCTCGCGAGGCCCTCTCCCCGCGAACGGACCAATAGTTCCACAACGGAGCAATGATCGGGAGAGTTTTCGCTACGGAAAGTCAGTCCGACCCGCGTGATCAGGGCAAACGCCGTGGCCGGAACGTCCTAACGAGTGAACTCTGTAACGACGTCCATTACGGACGTGCATCCCGCCGGGTGGCCGAGTGGGAGCCGGGGCCGTCCGGGGTGACGTGTTGCGCCGGGCGCGGACGGCGATGCCGGTGATCGGAGAGCCGGCTCAGGAGATGGGTCGGCCGCGTGCGGGCGAGCCGTCGCGCGGGGCGCCGGGTGGGCCTTCGACCCGACGAGCGCAGCGGGTTCGCGCCGAGTTGGGCACGAACCGGCCGCGCAGCCGGTTCGCGACGGTCCGGGCGGCCCGTTGTACGGCCGGCCGCACCTCGGGGCGGGCGCGCAGTCGCGGCGATCGGCCGCCCGGCGAGTTTCGGGGCGGTCCGGCTCTCCGCGGTCGGCGCGGTGAACCTGCCTGCAGCGCCGAGTGAACCGGAGTTGTAGCGCCAACACCCGAGTGCCGGTGTTAGTGGCCAAGGCGGCGCGCGACCCCGCTCTCCTGGCCGACTGGCCAGGAGAGTCCTTTGTGGACCGCTACTTCGTCACACCCGCTGTTCCTTCACCGCCTTGTGGATTGCGCTTACCAGCCTTGCGTTCTCCGGGGCCGCTCCGCCCGGGAATGCGAAACGGCGGCGGTTGTAGCCGTAGGCCAGGCCGCTTCGGGGGTCTGCGAATGCCTGGGAACCCGCTGCGCCGCTGTGGCCGAATGCTCCCTGCCCCAGGACCGGGTAGTCGTCCGAGACGGCCGCGAAACCGAGGCCGAATGCGTTGCGGTTGCGGGTCGACAGGTCTTCGCCGATCGAATGGATCTGGGCGAACTCCGCCGCCGTCTCCGGGCGTAGGAGCGGGTTGGGGCCGCTGATCGCTGCCGCGTACATTCCGGCCAGGCCGCGTGCCGATGCCACGCCGCCCACCGAGGCCGGGCTCAGGCGGCGAACCACCTTGAGGTTCGGGAGCTCCCAGAGCTCCGGGGCCTTCGGGTGGTTGCGGTTGAACGCGATGCCGGTGATGCTGTCCGGCCCCGTCGCGTTCGCCTCCAGCTCGGCCAGCTGCTCCGGTGTCGGCAGCATCGGCTGCGTCGTCAGGAACCTCGGCTCCAGCTCGTCCGGCAGCCCCAGGTAGAAGTCCAGGCCGAACGGCTGCCGGACGCGCTCCTCGTGGTGCTCCTGGATGCTGCGGCCGGTGACGCGGCGGACCACCTCGCCGGTCAGGGCGCCGATCACCAGCGCGTGGTAGCCGAACTGCGTGCCGGGATGCCAGTACGGCCGCTGCGGGGCGAGCCGCTCGGCGATCACGCGGTCGTCGGCGATCTCGTCGGCCGTGAAGCCGGCGTCCGCGCCCACGACGCCGGCGCGGTGCGCCAGCAGGGTCCGCAGGGTGATCGCCTCCTTGCCCGCCGCGCCGAACTCCGGCCAGTAGTGGCTGACGCGCTGGTCGAGGTCGAGCACGCCGTCCTGGACGAGCAGCGCCACCACCAGGTGCGCCGCCCCCTTGGTCGAGGAGAACACGCCGGTCAGCGAGTCGGCGGTGATCTCGGGGCCGGTCCACAGGTCGACGACGCGTTCGCCGTCGACGTGCGCCACCAGCTGGGCGGCGTAGTCGCCGCCTTCGCCGGACGCGACGGCGGCGAACTCCTCGCGTACCGGCTCGAACCCGTCGGCGACGGTCCCCTGGATGTGCTCGGACGACATGGCGGCTCCCTCAGTGATCTTTCGGTTGCGCTTGGAGTCAACCCGCGCCGCAACGGGGTATTCCGCGTAACGCCGGGGCGTCCCGCCGGGATGTTCCCGGTATGGGGGCACCGGAGCTCGACGCCGAACCGACCGAAACCACGCGGCCCGGCCGCGGACTGGCGATCGCGTCGCTCGCGATCGGCGCGTCCGGGCTCACGCTCGCCGTCGCCACCTGGGCGGCCTGGCTGATCGTCCGGCCGCCGGTGGTGAGCGCGTGGGTGTACTCCTGGGTCGCGCAGGCGTTCGTGCTGGTCCTCGGCGCGCTGTGGTTCGCGCTGCTGCCGATCAGCGTGCTGGCGCTGGTCTTCGGCGTCCACGCCGGGGCGCGCACCCGGCCCGGCCCGGGCCGGATCGGCGCCACGCTCGCCGTCGTCACCGCGCTGCTCGCGCTCTCGGGGGCCGCCGTGTTCGCGACGACGTCGTGGCGGCAGGTCGGCCCGCCCGTCGCCTACTTCGACACCCAAACCGGCTCGCCCCGGTAGAAGGCCCGCACCGGCGGGTACCACCGGACCATGAAGCTGACTTCCACCGTGCTGGGCACGCCGGAGCCGCGTGCGCTCGCCGAGTTCTACTCGAAGCTGCTCGGCTGGCCGATCAAGACCGACGAGCCGGAGTGGGTCACGCTGCGCCCGGACGACGGCAGTGCCGGGTTGTCGTTCCAGCTCGAGACCGAGCACCTCCCGCCGGTGTGGCCGCCCGCCGGTGGCGCCCAGCAGATGCAGCTGCACCTCGACATCGAGGTCGACGACCTCGTCGCGGCCACGGCAGCCGCCACCGCCGCGGGCGCCACGGTCTCGGACTTCCAGCCGCAGGAGGACGTCCGCGTCTGCTTCGATCCAGCCGGGCACCCGTTCTGCCTCTGGACGCGTGAATGAGGTGACGCCCCGCGTTCGTCCGGTCACAGGATCCGCTATGTTCGCCTGAGGTCCTGTTTCCGGCGAACGGAGTTGAGTCCTGTGGGGGTGCACCGGATCTGGCACCACGGACTGGTCCCCACCGAGGGAAAGCGCCCCCTGGACGCGTTGCGCGGCAGGCTGATCGCCCGCCAGCGGCAGCACGACGACTACACGGTCGCCGATCTCGGCTCCTCCGACGACGGCGGTTCGCGCCGGTGCGACCTGAAGTTCGGGTGGACGGGCGGCGAAGGCCGCTACTCCGTTCAGGTATTGCTTTCGCTGTGCTACCACGCCGGCGAGGACCGCGTGGCGTGGTTGCTGGCCGCCGCGTGCACCCGGCCTTGGCGCAGCTGCCACGAAGCGCCGGCGCACCGGATCGGGCTGGAGGAGCTCGGCGCGAGCGGGAGTGACGAGATCCCGATCGAAGCGCCGGTTCTCGCGATGCGCGGCTGGTCTCGCAAGGAGTGCGACCGCGTCGCGGAACTGCTGGGCGAGGCGCTGGTGGCGGAGTGGCGGACGTCGGCGGTGCTGGTGCTCACCGAACCGCCGGACGTGCCTCTCGACGGCTGGCCCGGGCTGGTCAACGTCTTCGACGTCGACGACCGCTTCCGCCGCACCCTCAACCAGCACGTGCCCCTCGGCTACGAGGCGCCGCAGGGCGCGCGGCTGTACGCGCCGCCGTGCGACCAGCTCCCGGACTTCGTCGAGGCCGCCAGCCCCGTGTCCGGCGAGGCGCTCCAGGGCGCGATCACGCGGCTGCTCCAGACGCGCGGCCGGACGCCGCTGCCCGAGGAGTGGGCGGAAGTTCCGAGCGTGAAAGCGTGGTACGCCAACGATCCTTTCGACGCGCCCGAACGGGAACCGGACGCCGAGCTGACGGAGAAGCTGGACCGCGTCGAGCGCGAGCTGGCGGAGGCGCGGGGCGTGATCACGATCCTGCGCAAGAAGTCGAAGGCCGACACCGAGGACCGGGATCGGCACGCCGGCGAGGCGAAGGTGCTCCGCCGCCGGCTCGAGGACCTCTCCGCGATCGACATCGCGTGCCTGCGGACGCAGCTCGCGCGGCTGCAGGGCGAGGTGGACGACTACGCGCGCGCGTTCGAGGAGACGGAGACCGAACGCGACGAGCTGAGACGCGTGAACGGGCTGCTGGCGGGCACGCTCGCCCGGTACCACGACGCCGACGACGAGGTCGCCGCCACCGAGCGTCCGCCCGAGGAGTTCCCCAGCTTCGCCGAGCTGATCGGCGCCGCGACGGCGACGCTCACGCACCTCGCGATCACGGCCGAACCGGCACCGGCCGCGATCCTCGACCACCACCCGAAAGCCGGCGCCTGGCGACGCAAGGCGTGGGACGCGCTCCGCACGCTCGACGCGTACGCCGGCGCGCGGACGACGTTGCTCGACGCGGGTCAGGATCCCGGGCCCGAGCTCTCGGACGTGCTCGCGTTCGCCCGCACCGGCCAGCCGGGTTCGCTGATCAGCGCCAACATCATCGCCCTGGCCGAGTCGGACACGGTGACCACGAACGAACGGCTCCGCCAAGCGCGGACGTTCCGCGTCGACCCGCGGACGAATCCCGCCGGCCGCGACTACTTCGGCGCCCACATCGCCCTGGAGCGCTTCAAATCGCCCGCGCCACGGCTGCACTTCCTCGACGACACCGACCGCACGGGCACGGTGTACGTCGGGTACCTCGGCGCCCACCTGCCGACGTCGAAGACCAACTGAGCGAGAATCGCGCGCATGACGGAGATCGCGCGGAAACACCTGGCCTACTGCTGGATCGCCCGCGGCGACCGGGTGCTGTTCCTCCGGCGCGGGCCCGGTGTTTTCCTGGCGGGACGGTGGGAACTGCCCGGCGGAACCGTCGAGCCCGGCGAAGCTTTCGAAGCCACCGCGATCCGGGAAGCGGCGGAAGAGACGGGGTTGCGGGTCCGGGTCACGGGTGAACTCGCCCGCGATTCCTGGCCGGACGTCGCCGGGCGCGCGATGGAGATCCACGCTTTCGTTTACACGGTGGAAGAAGACGGCGCCGGAGACGTCGTGCTCAACCCGGAAGAGCACGACGACTTCACGTGGCTCACGCCGCGGGAAGCGCGACGCCTCGAGATGGCGGAGCATTTTCGCCGGCTGCTGTGATCGCCGCGGGTGCGGCACCGGTCTTCGGCCGCGGGGCGGGGAAAGAGTGGTCATGCCACCGACATTACCGAACACACGTGCGAAAAACATCGCTGAATCGAGTGAACCCGAGGGCTGCGGAAATTGGGGATTTCCTTTGCCGCACAAAGGAACCGCGCGTAAGAAGCCCCCGATTTCCACACTACCAGCGGGCACCGACAAAACGGGCTCGTCGCAGGAGAGAGCCCGTCGGTTGACTCATGTCAGGTTCCTGACATACAGTGGCTCATGTCAGGAACCTGACACGTGACCAGAAGGAGCGACACCATGCCCGCCACCGGCCCCGACTTCATCTCCCTGCAAGCGCGTGACCTCGACGCTTCGCAGGCGTTCTACGAGCAGTACCTCGGCCTCGTCCGCTCGCCGGCCGGGCCTCCGCACGCCGTCGTCTTCGAGACGAAGCCGATCGCGTTCGCGCTTCGCGATGTCGTTCCCGGTACCGATCTCGACTCCGTCGCCCAGCCCGGCATCGGTGCCGCGATCTGGCTCCACGCCACCGATGTCCAGGCCATTCACGACGCTCTCGTCGCCGATGGGCGCACCATCGTCTCCGCGCCGATCGACGGCCCCTTCGGCCGGACGTTCACCTTCGCCGACCCCGACGGCTACCACGTCACCCTCCACGACCGCGGCTGACCACGACACGGCGCTAGCGGGGAACCAGATACCGCAGCAGCACACTCTTGCCATCGGTGAGCACCGAAGCCAGCTCCAGCGAAGCCGGGTCGATCGCCCCGCCCACCGCCGCGCGGCCGGCCGCTCCCGCCACCAGGAACGGTGCCACCGTCAGGCGGAACTCGTCGATCACGCCCGCCTCGATCAGCGATCCGAACAGCCTGGGCCCGCCCTCGCAGTCGATGCGGCCCAAGCCCTCGGCCACCAGCGTCGAGACCACCTGCGAAGCCGAACCCACCACGAACACCCGGGCCCCGTTCGCCGCCCAGTCCGCGCGCACCGACGCGGGCGCCGCCGCGGAGGTGAACACCAGCGTCGGGACCGCCGCCTTCGTGATCACCGGGGCGTCCGGGGGCAGCGAGCCCGTCGTCACCACCGCGACCGGCGCGATCGGGGCCAGCCCGAACCGGCGGCGGCGGTCGGCGGAACGCTCGTCGGGGCGGCTGCCCTCGAACCCCTCCGCCATCGCCGTGCCCGCGCCCACCAGCACCACGTCCGCCAGGTCGTTGCCCAGCCGGTAGACGATGCGGTCGGCCGGGGTCGACAGGCTCGCCGACCGCCCCTCGACCGCGATCGCGCCGTCCGTGCTGGACACGAAGTTGACGGCGACCCACCGAGGGTCGGCCGGGTAGCGGTAGAGCTGCTCGAGGTCGTGGTCGTCGAGGCCGCGCTCGACCGGCCAGATCTGCCGGATCACTCCCATCGGAGTGCCGCGTCGGGCTCCGGGAGCACTCGGACCAGCGCGTGGTCACGGCTCGACCGGCCGCCCCGGAAGACGACGTCGGGGGTCTTCATCGCACTCTCCCTGCTGGGCATCCGGGCGTCCCGATCATAGGCGAGACCAGCAGGTATGCGTTCTTCGCCGGCAGGTGGCGGGGCCTCGTCGCCGGGCCACCCGACCGTGGCGGAACTCCTCAGGAGGCGATGGCCTCGTTGATCGCCAGCAGCTCCTGTGCGGTGCGCGTGGCGGCGAACTCGATGACCTCGTACCGGGCGAGACGCCGGACGACGAACGGGTCGCTGGCGAGGATCGCGTCGAGCCTGCCGCGCAGCACCGAGCGCGTCAGGATCACGTGGTCGGCCGCGCCGCTCCCCTTTCCGGAAACGAGGAAGACTCCCTTCGTGAATTGCTTGCGCAACCAGTCCGAATGGTCCGGGAGCGCGTAGTCGACTTCTGTTTCGGGTGCCGTGTAGGTCAGCAGGGCTATGTACATGATTCGATGGTAGAACTCTTCCGGCCGCGGCGCATCCGCCTGGCGAGTGTCGCGGCACACGCGTTTTCCCCTTATTCGGTCAAGAACAACGCAATTCCTTTACCAACACTTTTCGACATTTCTCCACGATTGCCGTACGCCCGTCGTCGTACGGCGCGGTGCCGCCACCGGACCGACGCGGTGACGGCCTCGCCGGCGCGACACTAGGCGCCATGAACGCACTGACCCGGATCTGGCACGACGGCAGGCGGACCGAACGGATCGCCTACGCGATCGGCGCGGCACTGTTCGTGAGCGGCGTCGTGCACGCGGTCGTGCTCGTCGCCACCGGCGGCTCGTGGCTGGGGCCGCTGTCGATGCGCAAGGCCGTCACGTTCGGCCTGTCGTTCGGACTGACGCTCGCGTCGGTCGCCTGGGCGACGTCGTTCCTCACCGTCCGCCCCCGCCTGCGCACGATCCTCCTCGGCGCGTTCACGGCCGCGAGCGTCGCCGAGGTCGCGCTGGTCAGCATGCAGGCCTGGCGCGGTGTGCCGTCGCACTTCAACTTCGAGACGCCGTTCGACAACCTCGTGTCGATGACGCTCGCCGCCGGGGGTGGCGTGATCATCCTGACCATCATCGGCTTCACGGCCGCTGCGCTGGTCGAACCCGGTCCGGACGCGCCGAGCCTGCGCCTGGCCGTCCGCGCCGGCCTGGTCGTCCTCCTGGTCGCGCTGGCCACCGGCGCGGTGATGATCGCCCGCGGCGTCGTCGAGGCGCGTGGCGGCGACCCGCAAGGCGCGTACACCACCGCCGGTTCGCTCAAGCCGCTGCACGCGGTCGCGATGCACGCGATCCTGGTGCTCCCCGCGCTGGCCTGGGTCCTGCGGTTCACCCGCTGGCCCGAGGCACACCGGCTGCGCGTCGTGCGGGCGGCGGTCGTCGCCGACGCCCTGCTCACCGCCGTGATCGGCGTCGAGTCCTTCGCCGGCATCGACCCGCTGGCCGCGCCGCTGCCGCTGCTCGCGCTCTCCGTGCTGGCCGGCGCCGCGCTGGCCGGTCTCGGGATCTACGCCGTGACCGGTGTTGAACCGTCCGTCCGATTCACACGTATCCCCATCGGGAAGGCAAGGGGCCGGTAAAGCGGCGGACGGAGACCACGCGTGCGGCACGGTATGACCACCAGAGGCCTTTTCCAGCAGAGTGCGGCCCACAGCCCGTCGTTCTTCTCCGTGGCCAGGGCGATGGGGCAGCACGCCGACGACCTCGCGGACTTCTGCATCCCCTGCAACCCCTACTTCCCCACCGACGAGATGTTCGGCGAGCTGGAGCGCAACCTCCGCACGATCCTCAAGTTCTACCCGAGCGACGCGGGCGCGATCACCGCGCAGCTGGCGCACGTGCTGCGGCTCAACCCGTCGACGATCTCGCTGGCCAACGGCTCGACCGAGCTGATCACCTGGATCGACCGGCTGCTGGTCGACGCCAGCATCGCCGTGCCGATCCCGACGTTCGGCCGCTGGACCGACCAGCCCCTCGAGACCGGCAAGCGCGTCGACATGTTCCTGCTCAAGGAGTCCGACAACTTCGAGCTCCGCGTGGACGAGTACGTCGACTTCATCAAGCGCCGCGGCTCCCGGGTCGCGGTGCTGTGCAACCCGAACAACCCCGACGGCGGGTACCTGCCGCGCCGCGAGGTGATCCGGTTCATGGACGCCCTCGAAGACCTGGACCTCGTGGTGATCGACGAGTCGTTCATCGACTTCGTCGAGGCCGAGATGAGCCCGTCGGTGGCCGCCGAAGCCGTCGTGCGGCCGAACGTCATCGTGCTGAAGAGCCTCGGCAAGAACTTCGGGCTGCACGGGATCCGGTTCGGCTACCAGGTGTCGAACCCGGCGCTGACGCGCAAGCTGTCGGGCGCGCTGCCGAAGTGGAACCTGAACTCGCTCGCCGAGACCGTCATCTTCATGCTCGCCGAGCGCCGCGCGGAGTACGAGGACAGCCTGAAGAAGCTCGCCCTCGACCGGTTCATGATGAACTCGCAGCTGAACCAGTTCCAGGAGCTGACGGTGTTCCCGTCGCAGGCGAACTTCCTGCTGGTCAAGCTGCCCGGGTCGGTCGACGGCGCCGAGCTGTGCGACTACCTGCTCGCCGAGCACCACCTGCTGGTGCGCCAGTGCGGCAACAAGATCGGCATGACCAGCCAGTTCATGCGCTTCGGGGTGCGGCCGGACACCGAGGTCGAGCGGCTGGTCGAGGGCCTGCGCGGGGTCGAGCGGCTGGGTGGCGGCGGGCGCCACACGCCGACGATCGAGCTCGTCGCGCACTCCCGCGAGCCGGAACGGTCGATCAGCTGAGCACGTGGGCCATGGCGGGCGCAGGCGCGAACGAGCGGCCGTTCGCCGGCCTCGACCGCTCCGGCCGCACCCGACGCCTGCGCCGGCTCGCCGAAGCGGCCTTGACCGACTACGACGTGCCGGTGGCCCGGTTGACGCCGCTGGGCCGCGGGCTCAACACGACGTTCCGCGTCGACGGCGCGGACGGCCACCGGTACGTGCTGCGCGTGCAGCGCGCCGACGGCCCGAGCACCGCGCAGGTGCGGGCCGAGATGACGTGGCTCGCCGCGCTGGGCCGCGAAACCGACCTCATCGTCCCGCGGCCGGTGCCGACGCGGGCGCGGGACCTGGTCACCGTCGTCGCCGATCCGGCGGTGCCCGAGCCGCGCACCTGCGTGCTCTGCCACTGGGTCGACGGCCGGTTCGTCGACGAACGGCTCAGCGCGCCGCAGCTCTACGCGGTCGGCGAGTTCGCCGCGCGGCTGCACCTGCACGGCGCGCGGATGAACGGCCTCGACCGCGGCCGCGTCGACGACGTGACCGACTTCGGCCGCTCGCAGGTCGACGGCTTCTCCGACGCCGTGCTCGACCGGGCGGTCGCGCTGGCCGGCGGCGACGAACGGGTGCGCGCCGCCGCCGGGCGCGTGCGCGCGATCCGGAGCGACCTGGGGTGCGGCGCCGACGTCTTCGGCTTGGTCCACGGCGACCTGCGCCAGGAGAACTACCTGTTCCACCGCGGCCGCGTCCGGGCGATCGACTTCGACGACTGCGGGTACGGGCACTTCGCCTACGACCTCGCCGTGGCGCTCGACGAGCTCAAGCACCTGCCGCAGCGGGACGAGCTGCGGGAGTCGCTCCTGGACGGCTACCGGTCGGTGCGCCCGGACGCGGTGACGACCGACCCGGCGGTGCTGAACGCCTTCGCCGGGCTCCGCCGGGTCCAGCTCCGGCTGCGGGCCTGACGTTACACACCGGCGTTACAATTGCTACATGGCCGGACGAACGAGCAACGCCACCAGCACCCGCGACCGCCTGCTGCTGGCCGCGGGGCAGCTCCTGCACGAGGCGCAGGGCGGCCCGGTGTCGACCCGCGCGATCTGCGAACGCGCCGGCGTCCAGGCCCCCACGCTGTACCACCACTTCGGCAGCAAGCAGGGCCTGCTCGACGCCGTCGTGAACTACGGCTTCACGCAGTACGTGCAGGCACCCGCGCCGGGCGGCGACCCGGTCGACCGGATCCGCGCGGGCTGGGACCGGCACGTCGGGTACGGCCTGGAAAACCCGCAGTTCTACGTGCTGCTCTACGGCCAGATCGAGCCGGGCGTGCCGTGCAACCTCACCTCCAGCGCCGAGGCGATGCTGCTGGAGCTGTTCACGCCGCTAGCGCGCGACGGCCGGCTGCGCGTCGAGGCCGCGGAGGCCGCGCGGCAGTTCGCGGCGGCGAACAGCGGGGTCACGCTCAGCCTGATCGCGCAGCCGGAGGAGAGCCGCGACCTGGCGATGTCCACGCAGGTCAGGGAGGCCGTCCTGGCCGGGCTGCTCGCCGAGCGGCCGGCTGAAGGCTCGTCCGTCGGCGCGCTCGCGGTCGCTTTGTCGACCGCGCTCGCGGACGACGTCGACGAGCTGACCACGACCGAACGGCACCTGCTGCGGGAGTGGCTGCACCGCCTCTCGAACTGACGGCGCTACATTTGATACATTGACTCCTATGACGAATGTAGCGAGTCTCGGCACCTTCGGCGTGTTCCTGTCCCCGCACCGCGACGACCCGACCCGCAAGCTCCACGCCATCGCGGCGGACAAGCTGGGCTACGGCACGGCCTGGCTCGGCACCGGGCGCGCGTCGATCAGCGACCTCGCGTTCGTCGAGGACATCCTGGCCTCGACCGAGCGGATCACCGTGGCGACGGCGATCGTGAACGTCTGGGCCGACGAGCCGGAGCCGCTGGCCGCGTCGTACCAACGGCTCGCGGAGCGGTACGGAAAGCGCTTGCTACTGGGGATCGGTGTCGGCCACCCCGAGTCCGTCACCGGCTACCACAGCCCGTACGACACGCTCGTCGGATTCCTGGACCGGCTCGACGCGGCCGGCGTGCCCGCCGAGGCCCGGGTGCTCGCCGCGCTCGGCGACCGCGTGCTGAAGCTGGCCAGGGACCGCACCGCGGGCGCGCACCCGTACCTCGTGCCGGTCGCGCACACGCGGCACGCCCGGTCGGTCCTGGGCGCGGGAAAGATCCTGGCCCCGGAACAGAAAGTCGTCGTCGGCAGCCCCGAGGAGGCCCGCGAAGTCGGCCGCGCCTTCATCCGCGAGCCCTACCTCGGGCTGCGCAACTATGTGAACAACCTGCTGCGCCACGGGTACACCGACGCCGACGTCACCGGCGGCGGCAGCGACCGGCTGATCGACGACCTCGCGGTGCACGGCACGCCGGAAGACATCGCGAAGCGGCTACGGTCCCATGTGGACGCCGGCGCCGACCACGTCGCCGTCCAGGTGATCGGCCGGTCGGCCGAGGTCGAGGCCGAAAACCACCGGCAGCTGGCCGAAATCCTGCTCTGAACAGCTCTGCTCAGCCGGGCGCGGGCAGGAGGGCGTTCAGCGCGTCGACGATCGTGCGCTCCTCATAAGCGAAGTGGTCGTCCAAAGCGGACGCCAGCCGATCGAACTCCGCCCGCAGCCGGGCCGGATCGGTTTCCTCGTCGACGAGCCGCTGGATCTCCTCCTGCAGCCGCGCGACGACGACGTGCTCCTCGCCCAGCTTGTCCAGCGCGGGCGCGAGCGCCGGGAACCGCGTGGCCAGCATGGGGAAGATCGCGGCGCCCTCCCCCGAGTGGTGCCGGGTGAGCGCGGTGCAGAAACCGGAACACCGCGCGCTCAGGCTGTGCGACCCGCCGTCGCGCAGCTTCCGCAGCTCGGCGCGCAGCCAGTCGTGCACCTCGACGAGCCAGTCGCCCATGCGGCGCACGGCGTCGAGCCGGTGCAGCTCCACGACCGGCAGCACGCGAGCCGTTTTCGCCTGGTAGTCCGCGAACCCCGGTTCGCGCGCGACGACCTCGGCGAACAGCGCGTCGCGGTCCGGCGGGAGCGCGGCCATCGCTTCGAACGTCTCGGTGCCGGTTTCCACGGTGACCAGCGGGTTGTGGCGGATGTTGTGGTACCAGGCGGGGTGCTTCGGCGAGCCCATCGCCGAAGCGACGACGACCAGGCGGCCGTCGATGTCCAAGGCTCCCAAGGTGACGCGGTGTTCCCGGCCGGTGCGGGCACCGGTCGTGGTGAGCAGGATCAAGCTGGTCCTTTCCGATGAAGTGATCACCGGAGGCCGTGAACCGACACGGAACGGGCGCGCGGAGGGCACACTCCTGCCAAGGAAGGCAGAACGTGTCGATTCAAGGGGGCTGAGTAGCCACTACCTCCGTGCGTAGGCCCATCCGGGGCGCATCGTCACGCTAGCACGGAATCAGCGTGCTTCGGCGGCTTTTCGCGCTTCCTCGGCGGCGTTGTCGGCCTGCTCGTAGGTCTCCTTCGCCTTCTCGAACTCCGCCGTCGCGCGTTCGGCGCGTTCCTCCGCCTCGGCCAGACGGGCACGCAGGTCGTCGACGCGGGCCGTCGCCTGCTCGGCCGCGCGTTCGGTGCGGACCAGGTCGCGCTCGGCCACCGCGCGCTCCTTGGCCAGCTCGGCGGCCTCCTTGCGCAGGCGCTCGCGCTCGGCCCGGACGCGTTCGCGCTCTTTGCGGTCTTCTTCTTCGCGCCGGTGGTCCTTTTTGGGCTTCGCCGGTTCGGCCTTTTCCACCAGCTTCGCCGGGCGCTTGCCGGTGGACGGCGGGGCGGCGCTCGCGGCGAGGGTGAACCACTGGTCGGTGTCCTGGTGCGCCACCGACGTCAGGCGCCCGGCCACGGCGAGCCCCGCGGTGCCCGGGTCGGCCGCGACGGCTTCGAGGGTCGCCTCGACCTCGCGGGAGACGGTGTCGCTCATCGACGGCAGCCCGTGGAGGATCCGCCGGACCAGGTCGCCGCGGCGCCTGGTCAGGGCTCGCAGGTCGTCGCCGGCCAGGCGGCTGTGCGCGTCGCGCAGTTCGTCGCCCAGCTCGGCCAGCTCGCGCAGCTCGGCGGCATCGTCCCTGGCCAGGCGGTTGACGATGGCCGCGGCGGTGGTCGGCTTCCGCAGCTCGCGGATCCGCGTCGCGAGCTCGGCGTCCCCCTCGGCCTTCGCGGCCTTCGCCGCCGCGTTGCGCGCGCTGATGAACTCCGCGAGGTCACCCCCGTAGAGCTCGCCGGCCACCGTGTCGAAGTCCATCGTGCTCCAGCGAACCACATCGGACTGGTGCGAGCACCTGCGAAGAGTCATCATCGGGAGCATGTTCTTCGATCTGGGTGTCCGGGACTTCCTCGACCGCGCGGAAACGGTGTACTCGGACCGCGTCGCGGTGGTCGACGAGCCGGACCAGCCCGCGCCGAGCTGGGGCTCGCTCACCTACCGCGAAGTGGCGAAGCGGGCGCGGGCGCAAGCCGCGCACCTCGACGAGCTGGGCGTGCCGGTCGGCGGGCGCGTCGCGATGGTGTCGCACAACGCCGCGCGGCTGCTCGTGTCGTTCTTCGGCGTGTCCGGCTGGGGCCGCGTCCTGGTGCCGGTCAACTTCCGGCTGGCGCCGGCCGAGGTCAAGTACATCGTGGAGCACTCCGGGGCCGAGGTGCTGATCGTCGACCCCGAGGTGGAGCACCTGCTGGACACGGTGACGGCGAAGCACGTCTTCGTCCTGGGCCGCGACGACGAAGCGATCTGGGGCGGCGACGGGTCACCCGCGCCGTGGGCCGGCGACGAGTCCGCGACGGCGACCATCAACTACACCTCGGGCACGACGGCGCGGCCGAAGGGCGTGCAGCTCACCCAGCGCAACATCTGGCTGAACGCGGCGGTGTTCGGCCTGCACACGACGTTGAGCGACAACGACGTCCTGCTGCACACGCTGCCGATGTTCCACTGCAACGGCTGGGGCATGCCGTACGCGGTGACCGGGCTGGGCGGGCGGCACATCGTGCTGCGGAAGGTCGACGGCACCGAGATCCTGCGTCGGATCGCCGAGCACGGCGTGACGATCCTGTGTGCCGCGCCCGCGGTGGTGACGGCGGCCCTGGACGGCGCGGCGACCTGGGAGGGCGAGATCCCGGGCCGCGACCGCGTCCGGATCGTCGTGGCCGGCGCACCGCCGCCGACGCGCACGATCGAGCGGGTGCGGGCGGAGCTGGGCTGGGAGTTCATCCAGATCTACGGCCTCACCGAGACGGCGCCGCTGCTGACGGTCAACCGGATGCGCAGCGAGTGGGCGGACCTCGACCCGCACGAGCAGGCCAAGCTGCTGGGCCGAGCGGGGACGCCGGCGCTGGGTGTCCGGATCGCCGTCGACACGGACGGCGAGGTGCTCGCGCAGTCGAACCACAACCTGGACGGGTATTGGGAGAACCCTTCGGAGACCGCGCGGGTCCAGGAGGGCAACTGGTTCCACACGGGCGACGGCGGGACGTTCGACGACGGGTACCTGACGATCGCGGACCGCAAGAAGGACGTGATCATCTCGGGTGGCGAGAACGTGTCGTCGATCGAGGTGGAGGACGCGCTGAACTCGCACCCGGCCGTGCGCGAGGTGGCGGTGATCGGCATCCCGGACGAGAAGTGGGGCGAGCTGGTGACGGCTTTGGTGGTCACTTCGTCGGAGGTGACCGCGGAGGAGCTGATCAAGCACTGCCGGGAGTATTTGGCGGGGTACAAGTGCCCGAAGCGAATAGAGTTCCTCGATGAGCTTCCTCGGACGGCTACGGGCAAGATCCAGAAGTTCAAGCTCAGGGAGCCGTACTGGGAAGGCCAGTCCCGACAGGTCAACTGACCTGCGCTTCTTCTTCTCCGCGGGTTCGGGCGCGGTGCTGTGGGGCTGGATGGGCCCCGCGGACGTCGACGAGCTGCCGATCAGCGCTGATCTCCGCGCCACCCTGGAGAGTTTGGCCGAGCGGTACGACGAGTCGCTGAACTGGGACTATCCGCCGGACCCCGGCCCGTGGCGCGAGGCCCGGTGCGCGCGGTTCAACGCCGACGTCCGAGCGGCGTTCGAGCGGTTGTGGGCCGAGCTGGAACCCGGCTGGTACGTCGCGAACGAGTTCACCGAGCTGCACGAAGATCCGGACTTGGATCGATACCTGGCCGACCCGAAGGGCTTCAAGCGCTAGCGGACCATCCTGAAGAACGTGCGCACCTCCTCGGCGAACAGCTCAGGCTGTTCGTAAGCCGCGAAGTGACCGCCCCTCTCCAGTTCGTTCCAATGCCGGATGTCCGTGTACCTCCGTGCGGCCCACCGGCGTGACGGCCGCGGCATCTCCTTCGGGAAGATCGAACAGCCCGTCGGCACGTCCACCGTGTCGTCGGTCGCCTCCGAGAACCACCGCTGCACCTTCCGGATGCTCTCCCAGTACAGCCGCGCCGATGATGCCGCCGTGCCCGTCAGCCAGTACAGCGTCACGTCGTCCAGTAGCTCGTCGCGGGTGAACGGGAAGCCGTCGGACCACGCGTGGAACTTCTCCACCAGCCAGCCGCACAGGCCGGCCGGGGAGTCCAGCAACCCGTAGCCCAGCGTCTGGGGACGGGTCGACTGCAGCACCGAATACCCGTCCTCCCAGCGCGAAGCGTGGTCCAAGGCCGCGAGCGACTCGCGCTCGGACGGCGTCAGGTCGTCGAACGTCGACGGGTCCGGGGCCGCGATCGGCGGGTTCAGGTGGATGCCCGCCAGGTGGTCCGCGTCCAGCTGGGCGAGTGACGTCGTGATCGACGTCCCCCAGTCGCCGCCCTGGGCGCCGTAACGGGCGTAACCGAGGCCGGCCATCAGGGACGCCCACGCCGCCGCGATGCGCTCGATGCCCCAGCCCGGCGACGACGGCTTGTCGCTGAAGCCGTAGCCCGGCAGCGACGGGATCACCAGGTGGAACTCCGCCGACAGCGGCTCGATCACCTTCGTGAACTCGAGGAACGAGCCGGGCCAGCCGTGCGTGAGGATCAGCGGCAACGCGGCCGGATCGGGCGAACGCACGTGCAGGAAGTGGATGCCCAGGCCGTCGATTTCCGTGCGGTACTGCGGAAAACGGTTCACCCGCGCTTCCAGGGCCCGCCAGTCGTAGCCGGAAGCCCAGTAGTCGCACAGAGAACGCAGATATCCCAGGGGCGTGCCCTGGCTCCAGTCGTCAGGCCCGGCCTCGGGCCACCGGGTCCGGCGCAACCGCGCACGCAGGTCGTCGAGGTCCGCCTCCGGGACGTCGATCCGGAACGGCGTGGTCACGCCGGCACGTAGGACAGCCGGACGACGCCGTTGCCGAACGTCGAAGACTTCTTCAGCGTCAGCGGGAATCCCGGCCCTTCCTCGGGGAACAGCCGCTTGCCCCGGCCCACGACGATCGGGTACAGCAGCAGGTTCAGCTCGTCGACCAGTCGCTCGGCCAGCAGCCAGCGCACCGTGGTCGTGCTGCCGCTGGTGATGATGTCGCCGCCGGACGACGCTTTCAGCGTCCGGACGGCGTCGGCCGGGTCACCGGTCAGCAGCGTCGCGTTGTTCCAGCCGACTTCGGACAATGTCGACGAAAGCACGTATTTCCGCACATTGTTCATGAACTCGGCGCCCTCGTCGGTCTGCCCGGGCCACGCCTCGGCGAACCCTTCGTACGTGACGCGCCCGAGCAGCATCGCGTCGGCCGCGGCCATCCCGCTGCCGACCGCCTGGCCGATTTCGTCGCTCCAGTACCGCAGCGACCACTTGTCCGGTGCTTCCACCACGCCGTCGAGCGAGGTGAACAGGTTCGAGACAATCTTGCGCATGGGTCACTATAAACCGGGGAAAAGTCACGACCGTCCACTCGCGACGGTCTCTCGCACGCGCGCGCTGTCCGTCTCCGCCCGGGTTCGCTCCTCCTCCGTCGCCGGCTCCAGGCGCGCCGGGACGTCCTTGTGGTGCGGCGTGCCCGCGATCGGGTCGCGGTCGAGTGCGTCCGTCAGCAGGTTGATGCGCGGGCCGCTGACCACGCGCCTGCCCTGGGCGTCCGGGTGGGCCATCCCGTAGCCGTGCGGCAGGGAAAGCTGGCCCGGCCGCAGCCCCGGGTCGGCTTCGGCGCGGACGACCACCCGGCCGGCCGGGGTCACCACCGCCACCCAGTCTCCCGCCGCGGCACCGATGGACGAAAGCTCTTCCGGACGCGCACGCAGCGCGCCGTCCGGGTCCGTGCGGCGCCAGCGCGGGTCGCGCAGGATCTGGTTCGCGTTGTGCGCCCGGCGCTGGCCGTTGATCAGCGAAAACGGGAACGCCGGGTCGGGCCGCTCGGCCGCCGGGTCCAGAGATCCCAGCCACTCCAGCAGCTCCGGCACCGCCAACCGGACGCGCGAGCGGCGCATCAGGCTCCACACTTCGTCCTGCTCGTGCGTCGAAAACGGCGTCGGACCGGCCAAAACGCGGGCAAACAGCTCCTCGCCGAGTGCCAAGCCGGACAAGGAGCTGCCCAAAGCGCGTTGCACCGGCACGGTCATCGTCTTCGCCGCCCGGTGGCAACCCGCCCACAGCGGCGCGATCGACGCCGCGCCGCCGGGCAATGACGCGCCCAGCGTCCGGTACAGCAGCACCGGCAGGATCGCGGCCCGCTCCGGCATCGCCTGGACCAGCGCCCCGATGCCGGCCTGCAGCTCTTCACGCGGCCCGGCGGCCAGCGACGCGAGGACGTCGGACGGCGGCAGCACGCCCAGCGCGTCGAACAGCCGCGTGTAGATCTCGGCTTCGACCAGCGTGCCCGGCAGCGGGTCCAGCAACGGCGGCCGCAGCTGGAAGTAGTTCGTCGGCCATTCGAAGGTGAAGAGCGTGAACTCCCACTTCTCGTGCTGGGACGCCGCCGGCAGCACGTACTCCGCCAGCGCGGCCGTCTCGGTGTAGGCGACGTCGACGACCACGGACAGCTCGGCCTCCCGCACCGCCCGTTCGACCTCCCGCGTACCCGCGTAGGTGTTGGCCGGGTTGGACGACTCCACCCACAGCGCGCGCACCCGGTTCGGGTGGTCGGTGAGGATCTCCTCGGCCAGGGTGTTCGCCGGCAGCAGGCCGCCGATGTACTCGAAGCCCGTGACCTCGGATCGCTGCCCGCGAGAAGAGCCCCACAGCGGCAGCAGCCACGAGTGCAGGTTGTTCGTCCCGCGCCGGCCGAAGTGCCCGGTGACCAGGTACACCAGCTTCTCGAGGTAGCTGTTGAGCGTCGAGTGCCGGCCCTGCTGGATGCCCAGCTCGACCCGCACGGTCATCGCCGACGCCGCCAGGATCAGGTCGACCGCCTTGTCGACGTCCACACGGGACACTTCGGCGTGCGCGATCCACTCGTCGACCGGGATCTTCCGCAGCACGGCGGCCACTTCGTCGAAGCCTTCGGTGCGCTCGGCCAGGAAGGCCGAATCCTCGCCGCCGCGTTCCAGCACCAGCGCCAGGATCGCGCCCAGCAGGTAGGCGTCGGTACCCGGCCGCAGCGGCAGGTGCAGGTCGGCGATCTCCGCCGTCTCCGTGCGCCGCGGGTCGATCACGATCATCTTGCGCGCGGGGTCGTTCTTGATCGTGTTGAGGGCGTGCCGCGCGTTGCTGAACCCGTGCGCCTGCCAGGGGTTGCAGCCGAGCACGACCAGCAGGTCGCAGTGCTCGACGTCCTCGGCGGTGTGCACGAGCGCCGAGCCGAACAGCTCGCCGTTGACCCAGAAGTCGCCGGTCTTCTCCTGCGAGAGCGCGTTGAAGTGGCGCGTCGAGTTCATCCACTTCAGCAGCGACGCGCCGTACGCGCCGCCGGAGTGGTTGCCCTGGCCACCGCCGCCGACGTAGGCGAACGAGCCCGGCCGGCCGGCTTCGGTGTCCGCGTCCCGGATCGCCCGCAGCTTCGCGGCGATCTCGCTGAGCGCGGTGTCCCAGCCGATGGGTTCGTGGGTGCCGTCGGGACGCCGGCGCAGCGGCGTCGTCAAGCGATCGGAGTGGTCGCCGTACCAGGTCAGGCGCTGCGCCTTCTGGCACAGGTACCCGGCCGAGCGCGGGTGCGCCTTGTCACCGCGGACACGGGTGATCTTGCGGCCGTCGAGCTGCACCTCCAGCCCGCAGTTGAGGTAGCAGAGGCTGCACGCGGTGCGGTGCCACTCGCCGGTCATATCAGCTCCAATGCGCGGCCGAGCGTCGTGAGACGCGCGTCGAGCGTTTCGCCGGCCGGGTACAGCCGGACGGTGTCGATGCCGGTGTCGCGCCAGACGCGCAGCCGGGCGCGGACCATCTCTTCGGTGCCGATCAACGTCGTGCCGAGCACCATCTCGTCGGTGACGAGCGCGGTCGCGCCGTCGCGGTCGCCGGCCTGCCAGCGCTCGCGGACCTCGGCGGCGACGTCGGCCCAGCCCTGACGGCTGTAGGCGTCGTTGTAGAAGTTCGTGGTGGCCGAGCCCATGCCGCCGAGACTGAAGGCCAGCTCCTTCTTGCGGCTGCCGACCATGACGCGCAGCTCGTCCTCGTTGTCCGCGAAGGCGACTTCGGCGCCCTGACAGACGTCGATGTCCTTCCGCGTGCGGCCCGACTTCGCGAGTCCGGCGTCGAGAGGACCGAAGTACGCGTCGGCGCCTTCGGGGACGAAGCTGGTGCCGAGCCAGCCGTCCGCGACCTCGCCGGTGAGCTCCAGGAGCTTCGGCGACAGCGTCGCGAGGTAGATCGGGATGTCCGGGTTCGGCGGGGTGGACAACCGCATCGGCCGCGCCTCGCCGGGCAGCGGGACCTCGAAAGCCTTGCCGGAGAACGAAATCTTCTCCCCGGCGATGGCTTGACGGATGATTTCGACGGTCTCGCGCATCCGCGTCAACGGCTTCGCGAACGGGACGCCGTGCAGGCCTTCGATCACCTGCGGCCCGGACGGGCCCAGCCCCAGCGCGAACCGGCCGCCGGACAGGTCGGCGAGCGTCACCGCGGCCTGCGCGATGGCGACGGGTGTGCGCGTGCCGAGCTGGATGATGCCCGAGCCGAGCCGGATGCGGTCGGTGCGGGCGGCGAGGTAGCCGAGCGCGGACGGCGCGTCCGAGCCCCAGGCTTCGGCGACCCAGCAGACGTCGAGGCCGAGTTTTTCCGCTTCCAGCACGAAGTCCAGCGTCGTGCGCGAATCCCGGGAGAACTCGACCGTCGTCGCGGTCCTCACCGGTTCTCCACCCGCTCCTTGATCGCGGCGAGGTTGCCGGTCATCGCGGCTTCGAACTCGCGCAGCCGCACGAAGACGATCTTCTGTTCCTTCTCCGGCATGCGGTCGATGGCGAACGACAGCCCCGACCGGCCCGGCCCCATCTGCATCCACTGCGAGAGCCGCGTGCCGCCGTTGTCCGGTTCGAGGGTGAACTTCCAGACCGAGCTCGGCTCGGCCGGGTCCTGCACCGCCCACGAGAACACGCGCGGCTCTTCGCACTCGACGACGTACGACGTCGTTTCCCACTCGCCGAACGCGTCGTGCTTGCTCCGGCCGACGAACTTGCGGCCGGGCTCGCACCACTCGACGGCCTGCAGCTCCGAGCTCAGCGACGGCATCAGCGCGATGTCGGAGACGACCGGCCAGACGTCCTCGGGGACGGCGTCGATCCAGGTCGAGACCTCGGCCGTCGGCTTGTCCGCATACCTCGCGCCCGTCCACTCCATCGTGGTCGCCACTCCTCTCGGTGAGCCTCTGACCACGATAGTTGCGTAGATAGACCTACGCTGTCAACGTCACTCCTGCCGCGCGAACCGCGCTTCGACGTCCGGCCGCTGCGCCAGCCGGGGCGGGAAGCCCGGCCCGCGGCGCATCCGGGTGTCCTCCGGCGTCATCGGTTCGCCGCAGTCCGCGCAGACGATTTCGGCGTGCGTGTCGTGCCCGCAGGCGGTGTGGTGCACGGTGATCGGCGGGCCGGCTTCGCTCGAGAGCCACTTGTCGCCCCAGCGCGTCATCGCGAGCAGCACCGGGTAGAAGTCGCGGCCCTTTTCGGTGAGCACGTAGTCGTAGCGCACCGGCTCGGTCTGGTAGGCGACCTTCTCCAGCAGCCCCTCGTCGACCAGCCGCTTGAGCCGGTCGGCGAGGGTGTTGCGCGCGATGCCGAGCGCCTGCTGGAACTCGTCGAAGCGGCGGACGCCGTAGAAGGCGTCCCGCAGCACCAACGGCGTCCACCAGTCCCCGAGCAGGTCCATGGTGCGCGCGATCGAGCACGGCCACTGCGCGAAGGAGGTCCGTTTCATGCGGCCGAGGATACGCCGTCCTTCAGAAGGACTCAGCAGGTCAGCCGCATGACGACCCGCCTCACGGTCGGACGGCTCACTTCGGTGAACCCCGCGTCGGCGAAGATCCCGGCCGTACCGACGAACAGTTCGGCGGGCCAGGCGACCTTCTGCCCGGGAACGACCAGCATCGGATAACCCTCGACCGCGCGGGCCCCGCGCTCGCGTGCGAAGCCCGGGACCGCCTGCGCCAGCGCGGCGCTCACCCCGCGGCGCCGGAAGCCCTTGCGGGTGACGAAGCAGGTCACCGCCCAGACGCTGCCGTCGGCCGGGTCCTCGTCGCGCCCGGCCCAGACGACGCGACTGCCGAGCAGGTGCGGGTAGGCGGTGCGCGGTTCGACCGCGCACCAGCCGGCGGGCTCGTCGTCGAGGAAGGCGACGAGCCCGGTCGCGTGCTCGGCGGTCTGGACACGCAACCGCTCGGCGCGAGCCTCGGGCGTCCCCGCCTTCCACTGCGCCGGCGTCTCCTTGAAGTACTGACACCGGCAGCGGGCCGGGTCGCCGCGGTCGCCGAAGATCGCCTGCAGGTCCGCCCAGGACGCCTGGTCGACGGGTACGACAGTCAGCATCTCCCGACGTTAGACCAGGTGGCCGGTGGTGACGTCGACGTGGTCCGGCACTTCGTCGTGCTCGTCGCCGACCGAGAGCGTCCCCGCCGGCTCGACCAGCAGCACGCTCGCGCCCGCCTTCGACGACGGCTTGTGGAACGTCCCCTTCGGCACCACGAACACCTGACCGCGGGACAGCGTCACCACCCGCTCGTCCGGGTCGCGCACGCCGATCTCGATCTCCCCGTCGAGGACCAGGAAGAACTCGTCGGTGTGCTCGTGGACGTGCCACACGTGCTCACCGGCGAAACGGGCGAGGCGGATGTCGTAGTCGTTCACGCGGGTGACGATCCGCGGGCTCCAGGCGGCGTCGAAGCTCGCCAGGACTTCGTTCAGGTCGATCGGGTTCATGGTCACCATCGTCGACCTGGTGTTTCCGTCGCGCGAGTGCTAGGAATCGCACATGCCGCAAGAATTCTCGCACCGGGTCGTCGTGCTGGTCGACGAGGGCTCGAACCCCTTCGAGATGGGCGTCGCGACCGAGCTGTTCGGGTTGCGGCGGCCCGAGCTGGACCGGCCCTGGTACGACTTCGCGCTCTGCTCGCCCCACCCGGAAACCACCATGCACCTGGGGATGTTCACGCTTTCCGGCGTGCACGGCCTCGACGTCGCCGACACCGCGGACACGCTGATCGTGCCCAACCGGCCCGACCCGCTGACCCGGCCGTCCCCCGCTGTCCTGGCCGCCGTCCGGCGGGCGGCGGACCGCGGCGCGCGGCTCGTGAGCTTCTGCACCGGCGCGTTCACCCTCGCCTTCGCCGGTGTCCTCGACGGCCGCCGTGCGACGACGCACTGGCGCTGGGCCGACGACTTCGTCGCGCAGTTCCCGGACGTGGACCTCGAGCCCGACGTCCTCTTCGTCGACGACGGCGGCGTCCTCACCGCGGCGGGCAGCGCGGCCGCCCTCGACCTCGGCCTGCACCTGATCCACCGCGACCACGGCGCGGAGATCGCCAACGCGGTCAGCCGGCGGCTGGTGTTCACCGGCCACCGCGACGGCGGCCAGCGCCAGTTCGTCGAACGCCCGGTCCCCGCGGTGCCGGACTCATCGCTGTCGCCGATCCTGACGTGGGCCCGCTCGCGGCTCGACCGGCCCCTGACGGTGACCGACCTGGCGGCGCACGCGGCGATCAGCCCGGCGACGCTGCACCGGAAGTTCCGCGCGGAGCTGGGCACGACCCCGCTGGCCTGGCTGACGACCGAACGCGTGACGCTGGCCTGCCGCCTGATCGAACGCGGCGAGCTGCGGCTGGACCGGGTGGCATCGACGAGCGGCTTCGGGACGGCGGCGAACCTGCGTCTGCAGCTGCGGCGGCACACGGGGCTGAGCCCGAGCGCGTACCGCCGCCGCTTCGGCCCGGCGGCTTAGGACCTCAGCTCGCCGAGCGCCTTGGCCAGCGCGGCTCGCTGCAGCTTCGCGGGATACCCGGCCGGGTCCGCCGCGGCCAGGACGTTGAGGCCTTCGACCAGCGCCACCAGGCTCTTGGTCGTCAGCTCGAGCCGCTCGTCCGTCCACTCCGGACGGCACGCCGCGACCAGCCGGCGGACCCGCGCCAGGAACGAGTGGTTCGCCGCGCGGTGGCGTTCGGCCAGGTCTTCGTCGGCCAGAGCGGCCGCGAGGAAACCCACCCAGACGCGGGATTCGTCGTGGTGGCCGTGGGGCAGGTCGACGGCGCACCCCAGCACCGCCGCCAATGCCTGGCCCGGGTCCGTGGTCGCGGCCTCGGCGGCGTCCGCGCGGACGGCGGTGCGGTCGTAGAGCAGGTCGCGCGCGTGCAGCAGCAACGCTTTCTTCGTCGGGAACGCGTGCATCACCAGGCCGGTCGTGCACCCCGCGCGCTCGGCGACCGCGCGCAGCGTCAGGCCCGGCAGGCCGCCGTCGGCGAGGACCTGCCAGGTCGCGTTCGACAGCAGCTCCCGCTGCGCCTCGACGTCACGCTGCTTCGGCACGGAAACCTCCTTCCCGTGAAGCGTAACAGCTGCTACGGTAACGCTTGTTACGGAAAGGAGTACCGTGCCGACCACCCTCGAGATCACCGCCGTGACCTGGGACGATCCCGACGCCTTCCGGCTGCGCGCGGCCCAGCGCGTCGAACTGGACGCCCGCTACGGCACCGACAACCACGAGCCCGGCGCCCTGCCGACCGCCGACACCGTCGCGGTGTTCCTCGTCGCGCGGGACGCCGCCGGCGCGGCCGTGGGCTGCGGTGGGCTCCGCCCGCTCGGGCCGGGTTCGGGCGAGGTCAAGCGCATGTACGTCGAGCCGGCGGCCCGCGGCACCGGCGTCGCGACCGCCCTGCTGCGCGCGCTCGAAAACCACGCGCGTGACCTCGGCATCGCCCGGCTGCTGCTGGAGACGGGCACCGGGCAGCCGGACGCGATCCGCTTCTACCAGCGCGAAGGCTACGAGCCCATCGACGCCTACGGGCCGTACGTCGGCGAGGCACTCTCGCGCTGCTTCGCCCGCGATCTGTGATCGGATTTCCGATGGCCGCCCCAGCCTGAGCTATTGGTGGCCGGGGGCGCACCGGGCCTACCGTCGAAGGCACGGCGATCTGGGGTTCTTTTCGCCGTTCCCTTCACCCTGACGGAGTTCCTTTGCACATCAAGCAGATCGGCGTCGTGCTGGCCGCGGCCGCCGTCTTCGCCCTGCCGGCCGCACCCGCACTGGCGGCGTCGAGGATCGTTCCCCTCGACCTCGCCGCCGGGCAGCAGCCGGAGAACATCACCCTGGAGCCCGACGGCTCCGCGGACCTCACCTTCGCCTACACCGGCGAAATCGGCCGGGTCACCCCCGGCGGACGCGTGAGCGTCATCGCCCGCATCCCGGTCCCGGACGACGGCGACGTCCCGGTCGTCCACAAGAGACTGTTCCTCGGCGGCATCGTCCGGGCCCCCGGCGGCGACCTGTACGTCGCGGTCTCGACCGGCACCGCGGCGACCGGCCTCTACCGGGTTCGTCCCGGCGCAGCGCCGGTCCAGGTGGCCGCACTGCCGCCGGCCGGCTTCCAGAACGGCGTCGCGCGCGACCCGCGCACCGGCGACCTCTTCGTCGCCGACTCGTTCGGCGCCACGGTCTGGCGGGTCTCGCACGGCCGGGTCACCGCCTTCGCCACCGGCGACCTGCTCGCCCCCGTGAGCGGCTTCGGCGCCAACGGGATCAAGGTCCACGACGGCGCCGTCTGGGTGTCCAACCTGGACCGCGGCACGCTGGTGCGGTTCCCGCTGACCGGCGGACCCGGACGAATCATCGCGACGGGTCTCGGGCCGGTCGACGACTTCGCGTTCCACGGCGGCACCGTCATCGCCGCGATCAACCAGGAGAACCGAGTGGTCACGGTCGGCCGCGACGGCGTGCGGACCATCCTGTCCACTTCGGACGGACTGGCCAACCCGACGGCGGTCGCCGTCCGCGACGACACGGTGTACGTCACGGACGGCGCCTACTTCGGCGGCGCGCCGAACCTCCTTCAGGCGACGCTCGCCGCGAACACGTGCAGCGCCGGGTTCGACGGCAGCGTCGCCGGGTAGGCCGGGCTGGTCCGGGTCTTGCCCAGGACGGTCGTCGCGCCGTACTGGGCGAGATCGGCGCAGCAGTCCCGGTGCCGGCCAGCACGAGCTTCGAGCCGGGCACAGCCTCGCACGTGTGCTGTTTCTGCAATTTGCAATACGCATATAGCAATCCGAAGCTTCCGTTCCCGAACCTACGACTCCATCGCTTCTGACGCTGCGCACCCGGCCGGTCACGCACCGAAGGCTCTCCCGGGGCTTCGATGACGTTCCACCGAATTCGCCTCGCCATTTCGGTGAATATTCAAATGCGGCACACCATGATCGGCACGTGCATCCGCACACGAGTGGTGCACGCTCGCCGCCGCGGACCTTGGCACACCGTGGAAATGGTTGCTGTGCGCCAAATCCGCCGGTATGTTGACGCGGTCCCCGGAGAACCGGCATCGGTCGCGGGGTTGCGCGCTGCTCGGCCGCGGTGGGGAGGCCGTCTCCGGGATAGCGCTTTCCGGTGGTAGGGGTCACCACCGGGGAGCAGGAGGGAAGTAGTGCCTTGGCGTACTCGGGAACGGTCATGGACGATCGGGTGACCGAGCCGTACCTGGTCGGGCAAGAAGCCATCGCGGGTGAGCTGCTGCGCGGAAAGTGGTGCGTCTACCTGCACGAATGGCTCGGTGACGAGCACGATCTCGACACCTGGCGCGACGCGGTGGCGACCCACGCGGCGAAGTCCGGCGTCGAAGTGTGCTTCATGGAGATCCCGCGCAAGGACATGACGCTGGTGGCCAACGTGCACGCGCTGCCGAGCTTCGAGCAGGTCACGCAGTCCGTGGCGGCGCTGGAGCACCACCGGCACGCGGTCGCGGGCCGACGGCCGGCCGCGCGCCGGGGCCGTACGGGCCCGCGACCCGGGTACGACTGACCTCGGCGACCGCGCCGGGCGGAAAGCGCTGTCCCGCCGGAAATAGTCCGAAATAGACCCGGTCAGTCCGTGGCCGCGCGCTGCTGGGCCGCCAGGAAGTGCGCCGTCTCCGACGTCGCCTCGTACAGCGCCCGGTAGTGCCGGTAGAACTCCTCGTACCGCGCGTGGTTCTCCGGGTCCGGCGTCACCGTCGCGGCGATCGGGTTCCCGCGGGCGGCGTCCATCCCCAGCGCCTCGGCGGCCAGCAGCGCGTCACCCAGGCACGCGCCGATCGTCTCCGCCGGGATCTGCTGCGGCAGCCCGGTCACGTCCGAGACGATGCGCGTCCACAGCCCGCCCCTGGTCCCGCCCCCGACCGCGACCAGCCGCCCCGCCGCACCACCCGCGGCCGCCATCGCCTCCAGGTTGTGCCGCACGCCGTAAGCGGTCCCCTCCAGCGCCGCGCGGTAGATCTCGGCCCGGCCGTGCGACGTCGTCAGCCCGGCGAGCACGCCCCGCGCGTCCGGGTCGAACAGCGGCGTCCGCTCCCCCGCGAAGTACGGCAGCAGGAGCAGCCCGCGGCTGCCCGCCGGCACCGAAGCCGCCTCCGCCACGAGGTCGCCGAAGGACGCCCCTACTAATTTCCGCAGCCAGTCGGTCACCGCGCCGGACGTCGCCATGCCCGCCGCCAGCGTGAAACTGCCCGGGACGACCCCGCGCGTGCCCCACAACCCCGCGTGCGGCCGCGGTTCGGTCAGCACCTGGACGAGGAACATCGTCGTCCCGTACATCACCATGACATCGCCCGGCTCGCGGACGCCGACACTGGCGGCTTCGGCCCAGGCGTCGACCGTCCCCGCCGTCACCGGCAACCCGGCGGGCAGTCCCGTCAGCGAAGCCGCGGCCGCGGTGACCTCCCCCGCGATCTCCGTCGGCCACAGCAGTTCCGGCAGCGGCAACCCCGGCGCGACGCGGTCGGCCCAGTCCCCGGCCCAGTCGCCGGCGGCCAGGTCGTACATCGGCGTGCACTGGCTCGCCGAGTGGTGGTCGAGGACGTACCGGCCGGTCAGCCGGTGCACCAGGAACGAGCTCGCCATCAGCAGCTTCTTCGTGCGCGCGTGGACGTCCGGCTCGTGCCGGGCCAGCCAGCGCACCTTCGGCCCGACCGCCTGGCTCGTCAGCGGCGAACCCCCGCGGGCCAGGATCTCGTCCGCACCGAGCTCGTCGTTCAGCTCGGCGATCTCCGCGCCCGCCCGGGTGTCGACGCCGTAAAGGATCGCCGGCCGCAACGGCGTGCCGTCGGCGTCGGCCGGGAGGAGACACGGCCCGATGCCGCTGACCCCGAGCCCGGCGAGCGGCCGCCCCTCGGCCGCGCGCAGCAGGTCGGCGACGATCCCGGTGAAGTCCGCCCACCAGACCGTTTCGGCGTCGTGCTCGACCCAGCCCGGACGCGGTGTCGACACGGTGTGCTCGCGGACCGACCGGGCGAGCACGGCGCCGTCGGGGTCGACCAGCACGCCCTTCGAGCCGGCCGTGCCGATGTCCACGCCGAGCAGCAGTCCGGTCATCCGCCCCTCCACGGGCCAACCCGCGGGAAATCGATTACCACCACGCTATGGTGTGCCGGAAGCACTGTCAACGAACGAAGACCGAACGAGGACGCGGTGGCGACGATCTCCGACGTGGCGGCGCTGGCCGGGGTCTCGACCGCGACCGTGTCGAGAGCGCTCAACGGAAAGTCCACTGTGGACCCCGTACTCGCCGAGCGCGTCGCGATGGCCGTGGCCGAGCTCGGCTACACGCCGAACGGCCTGGCGCGCAGCCTGCGCCGCCGCGAGACAGCGGTGCTGGCACTGATCATTTCCGACGTCGAAAACCCGTTCTTCACGGCGATCGCGCGCGGGGTCGAGGACACGGCGCAGGCCGCCGGGTACTCGGTGATGCTGTGCAACTCCGACGAGAACACCGCCAAGGAGCGCCGGTACATCGAGGTCGCGGCCCAGGAGCGGCGCGCCGGCGTGATCATGTCGCCGACCACCGTCGACAGCGACGTCCGGGCGCTGACCACGCACCGGACGCCGATCGTGACGGTCGACCGGCGCCTCACTTCGGCGGACTGCGACGCCGTGCTCCTCGACTCCCGCGCCGCGGCCCGGGAAGCCGTGCGGCACCTGGTTTCCCAGGGCTACCGGCGGATCGGCTGCATCGCGGGCCCACCGGGCGTCACGACGGCGGACGACCGGCTCGACGGTTACCGCGACGGACTGCGCGCCGCGGGCCGGAAATACTCGGCGAACCTGGTGCACCGGTGCGAATTCCGTGAAGCGGGCGGCCGGGAAGCCGCTGTGCGACTGCTGACGAGACCCGATCCCCCGGACGCACTCCTGGTGTCCAGCAGCACGATGTCGGCCGGCTTGCTGCAGGTGATGGCGGAGCTGGGCCTGCGGTCCGGCCGCGACGTCGGGATCGTGTCGTTCGACGACCCGCCGTGGGCGACGCTGATCTCCCCGGCGCTGACGGTCCTCGCCCAGCCCGCCCACACGATGGGCCGGCTGGCCGCGCGTCTCCTGCTCGACCGCATCGCCGGCGGCGCTTCCCGCGCGCCGGCCACGACGACGTTGACGGCACAGCTGATCGTCCGGGGCAGCTCCACACGCTGATCTACGCTGGGGACGTGCTGGACGCTCTGATCGAAGGTGCGATCTCCCACCGGAGAGCGCGCAAGAGCCGGTCGTCCTTTCGCCGCGCACCACGTCGTGGGCCGGCTCGCGCCCCGCGAAGCCGGCGACAGCCGCTACGAACTCGCCGTCCTGACCCACGACGTCACGTTGCTCCGGCAGGTCTTCGGCGCTCGCCGCAGTTGACTTCGACCTTGCTTCAGCTTTTACCGTCGGAGCCATGACCGCTCCTCCCATCCCGCGCACCGTCTGGATCGCCTCCGGCGTCATGGCGCTCGGCGGCTTCCTCGGCAACATGGACGGCTCGATCGTCGCGGTCGGACTGGAGTCGATGAGGCTGCGCCTGGGGGTCGGCCTCATCGAGATCCAGTGGGTGGCGACGGCGTTCCTCCTCGGCCTCTCGGCCGCCCTCCCGCTGACCCCGTGGCTCGTGCGGAAACTCGGCGCCGGACGGCTCTGGCTGTGGGCGCTGGGAGCGTTCCTCCTGACGTCGGTGGCCTGCGCCCTCGCGCCGGACGCCGGCACGCTCATCGCCCTGCGCGCGGTGCAGGGCATGGCCGCCGGTGTCATGGTCACCGCCGGGCAGACGGTGATCGGGCTGGCCGTCGGGCCGGAGCGGCTCGGCCGCACCATGGGCACGCTCGGGCTCGTCGTCGGGCTGGCCCCGGTCGTCGGGCCGAGCGTCGGCGGGTTCCTGCTCGCGCACTTCTCGTGGCCGGTGCTGTTCTGGCTCAACCTGCCGATCGGGCTGCTCGCGTTCGGCCTCGCGCTGCGGTACGTGCCGCGCGGCGACCGCGGGCAGCCGCCGCCGGTGGACTGGCCAGGACTGCTGCTGGTCTCGCTCGGCCTGCCGCTGCTGGTCTACACGCTGACCGAACTCGACGTCGTGCTCGCGGCCGTCGGCGTCCTGGCGCTCGCGGTGTTCGTCCGGCGCTCGCTGCGCGTGCCGCATCCGGTGCTGGACCTGCGGCTGGCCGCGCGGCCGGTCATGGGCTCGGCGCTGGCGTCCGTGCTGCTGGCCGGCGCCGGGATGTTCGGCGCGGTCCTGCTGCTGCCGCTCTGGTTCCAGGTCCGGCTCGGCGCCGGGCCGGCCGAGGCCGGCGTCCTGCTCGCGCCGATGGGCCTGGCCACTACGGTGTTCGTGCTCGTGGCCGGGCGGCTGACGGACCGCTACGGCGGCGGCACCGTCTCGCTCACCGGGTCGCTGGTCGTGCTGGCGAGCACCGTCCCCATGCCGTGGCTCGGCCCGGACGCGCCGATGTGGCTGGTCCAGGCATTGCTCGTGGTCCGCGGCGCGGGACTGGGGCTGTCGATCATGCCCGCGTCGACGGCGGCGTACGCGTCGGTCCGCGCGCCCGAACTGGGCCACGCGACGGCTTTGGTCAACATCGTGATGCGCGTGGGCGGCGCGGCCGGCGGCGCGGTGTGCGTGATCGTGCTGTCCCGCGGCCTCACCGCCGGCCCGGCGACCGGGTTCGCCTGGGCATTCGGGGTGCTGGGCGTCATCTGCGCGCTCGGCACCGTGGCCGCCGGCCGGCTCCGCCACGCCGAGCGTTCGTCCACAGTGGACGTCACGGGGTAGTCCACCAGGGAACCTGGCGCGATCACCGGTTTGGTGATTTCCTGGAGCCGATCAACCACTGTCGGTAAGGGGAAGGGCTGACGATGTCGGGGGTATCGAAGCGGCTGGTGACGGCCGCGGCAGCAGTGGCGGTAATGGGGAGCGTGCTGGCGGCGACGCCGGCGTCGGCCGCACCGTCGATCGACTGGAAGCCGTGCGCGGACGCGCCCGGGGTGGACTGCGGCACGGTGACCGTGCCGATCGACTGGGCGCACCCGGACCGCGGCACGGCGAGCATCGCGCTCGCCCGGCGGAAAGCGACGGATCCGGGGGCGCGCATCGGGTCGGTCCTGATGGACCCGGGCGGTCCCGGCGGGCCGGGCGCGGGCGGGGTCAAGGACGGCTGGACGCTCTCCCCGGAGATCACCAAACGGTTCGACACGGTGGGCTTCGACCCGCGCGGCGTCGGCAGCAGCACGCAGATCAAGTGCGGGCTCGACGAGCTCATCGCCGACCACCCCGAAGTCCCGCGCAACCAGGCCGAGTTCGAGCAGCTCGCGGCGTACAACCGGAAGCTCGGCGAAAGCTGCAACCGGCTTTCCGGGCCGCTGGGACAGTTCGGTGACACCGAGAGCGTCGCGCGCGACATGGACGCCATCCGCGCCGCGCTCGGCGAGAAGAAGCTGACGTACTACGGGGTTTCGTACGGCACGCTGATGGGCCAGCAGTACGCCGAGCTGTTCCCGGACAAGGTCCGCGCGCTCGTGCTGGACAGCAACATGGACCACTCGCAGCTCACGGCGTTCCAGTTCCTCAACAGCGAAACCCAGTCGGTGCAGGCGGAGTTCGGCGAGTTCGTGGCGTGGTGCGGCCGGACGCCGAGCTGCGCGTTGCACGGCCGGGACGTCTCGAAGCTGACACGCGACCTCCAGGACAAAGCCGCCCGCGGCGAGCTGAAGGATCCGCAGAGCGAAGAGGTCATCACACCGCTTTCGCTCGCCGGGATCTTCCAGGGCTCCTTCTACGGCCCGAGCTGGGATCGGCTGGCGACGGTCCTCAAGTCGTTCGCGGACGGCACCCCGCCCGCCGCGTCCGCGCGGCTGAAGGACGACATCCCGGTCAACACCGTGTTCCAGAGCGTGTTCTGCGACGACTGGAAGCTGCCGGTGCACAACTACGCCGAGCTCGAGGCCTACCGCCGGACGGCCGCGGCCCTCGCCCCGGACGTCAAGGTCAACTCCCTGGGCTGGACGGCGGTCACCGGCTGCATCGGCTGGCCGAACAAGGCGAGCAACCCGCAGCACCCGCTGCAGGTGCACGGCGCGCCGCCGCTGCTGATGCTGAGCAGCAAGTACGACCCGGCGACGCCGTACGCGTGGTCGCAGGCCGCGGCCCGGCAGAGCGGCAGCACGCTGCTCACCTACGACGGCTGGGGCCACGGCGCGTACGGCAAGAACAGCCAGTGCGTGATCAAGGCGACCGACGACTACCTGATCAGCGGAAAGCTCCCGGCGCGCGGCACGCACTGCGCGGCCGTCGAGCCCGGGACCCCCGAAGCCCGGATCGCCGGGCCGAAGCCGCCGCCGGTCATCGGTTTCTGACGCTCCTGACGCTTCCGCCGCGTGGCCGGGACGAGGCACAATCGTTCCGGCCACGCAACGGTGCGGGGAAGGGAGCCGAGGATGCTTCGCCGATTCTTCGTCATGGCCGCGGCGGTCGTCGCGGCGAGTTCCCTTCTCACCGCACCGGCGGAGGCGTCGTCCCGCCACGGCGGGTATCTCGCGCTCGGCGATTCCGTCGCGTTCGGTTACCGGCCCAACGCGGGCGCGGCGTACCTGAACGCGGCCAACTTCAGTGGCTACGCGGAGAAGTACGCGTCACTGCGCGGTCTCCAGCTCGCGAACGCGTCCTGCCCCGGCGAGACGACGGGCAGCATGCTGGTCGTCACCGCGCCGAGCAACGGCTGCGAGAACGGCTACCGGCTGGCGTACCCACTGCACGTCGCGTACGCGGGAGCCCAGATCGACTACGCCGTGCAGTACCTGCGGACCCACCGCGACACCCGGCTCGTCACGCTGACCATCGGCGCGAACGACCTGTTCCTGTGCCGGGACACGACGCCGGACCACTGCACCGGCGCTACTTTCCAGGCCGCGTTGACCCAGGTGAGCCGCAACCTCGCGACGATCCTTTCCGCGGTGCGCGCCCACTACGGCGGCGACGTCGTGCTGGTGTCGTACTACTCGCTCGACTACCGCGACCCGACGCAGGTCGCGCAGGTCAAGGCGATCAACGCGGCGCTGACGCAGGTGACCCGCCGCTACCACGGCAAGATCGCGGACGGCTTCACGGCGTTCTTCCTGGCCTCCCTGCGCGCGGGCGGCGACCCGTGCGCGGCCGGGCTGCTGATCAAGCTGCCGGCCGGCGGCTGCGACGTCCACCCGAGCGCGGCCGGCCACCGCGCGCTGACCGCGGCCTTGGCGTTCGCGCGCTGAGTCAGACGGCCTGAACCTCGACCCCGGCGGCTTCGAAGGCCCGCACCGCTTCGGGGTCGGCGTCGGTGTCGGTGACCAGGGCGTGCACCTGCGTCGTCTCACAGATCCGGGCGAAGGCACGCCGTCCCAGCTTGGAGCCGTCCGCGACGGCGACCACGCGCTCGGCGCGTTCCACCATCAGCCGGTTGATGCTGGCCTCGCCCTCGTGGTGGGCGAACGCGCCGGCGTCGGGATCGAAGGCGTCGACGCCGAGGAACAGCAGGTCGATGGTGAGCTCGCTGAGCACGCGCGTGGCCAGCGGCCCGCTCAGCTCGAACGACTGCGGCCGCGCGACCCCGCCGGTGACGACGATCTTGACGTTCGGCCGCACGGCCAGCTCGTGCGCGATGTTGAGGGCGTTGGTGACGACGGTGATGCCGTGCGCGTCCCCCCGTCCGCCCAGGTCGGACCGGATGGCGAGGGCACGCGCGACGCCCGCGGTGGTGGTGCCCCCGTTGAGGCCGACGACCATGCCCTTCTCGGCGAAGGCCGCGGCGGCGGCGCTGATCCGCTGCTTCTCGGGCACGTGCCGAGCGGTCTTGTAGCGCAGGGGAAGGTCATAGGCGAGATCATTGGCGACGGCACCCCCGCGGGTGCGCGTGAGCAGCTGCTGTTCGGCGAGGTGGTCGAGATCCCGTCGGATGGTGGCGGCGGAGACGTCCAGCTCCGCGGCGACGTCCTCGACATCGATCTTTTCCCGCTGCCCCAGCATGTCCAGCAGGCTGCTCAACCGTTCGTGCCGGGCCATCGGCGGTACTCCCTAGCTCAGCTCTCGGTGGCCTATCGCGCATGACATTGCGCTGTTGGCCGCCGTTTCGAGCAGTATGCTGCATTCGGGGTGGTCTTTGCACGGGGGGCCGGTTCTCCTGATGCGGCTTCGCCAGGACACTCGGGCGCAGCAAAAAGGCCACCCTCGGCGAGGGTGGCCTGCGGAAGAGCGCGGGGGACCTACCGCGGCTTGCGCCGCCAGAGGCCGGTGACCACGGCCAGCGCGCGCGAACGCGGCGTCGGGGTGACGACCGGCTCGGGGCCGACCCGGCGACGCATCCGGTAGGCGAGCTCGAGCACCTCCAGGTCCTCGGGCCGGCGTCTGCCGTGGACGTCCGGCCGGAGCATCAGCTCTCCCACCGTGACGGGCTTGCGACTGGCACGGTGCGCCGTGCGCGCCATCGGGAACCTCCGCTGAATCGGACCTACCGGGATCTGCGGGCTGATTCTATGAATCTGATTCGGGTTCGTCACCTTACTGGCCAGTTGTGTCCGGTGTGGTCCTCGAACCGGTCAGCCGGCGGGTTAGCCTCGGCGCATGATCACCCTTGGGGGCCTCACCGCGGAAGACCGTCCGGCCTGGGAAAACCTGTTCGCCGGCTACAACACGTTCTACGGCAGGACACTCGCGCCCGAACTGATGGACCGCGCGTGGCGCGAGTTCGCCACCGGCGAGCGGATGCACGCGCTCGGCGCGCGGCTCGGCGGCGAGCTCGTCGGCATCGTGCACTTCTTCACGCACGTCAGCACGACGTCCCCCGACGTCTGCTACCTGCAAGACCTGTTCACCGACACCAAAGCCCGGGGACGCGGGGTCGGGCGGGCCCTGATCGAAGCCGTCGCGGACTGGGCGCGCGAACGGGGATGCGTCCGCGTCTACTGGCACACACAGACGTCGAACACCACCGCCCGGCGCCTCTACGACCAGGTCGCCGTCGACAAGGGGTTCATGCAGTACCAGATCCCGCTCGGCTCGTAGCGTCATCGGCGGTGGCGGCCACCGCCGCAGTCGTGGCGGTGCTGCTGCTGGTGGTGCCCGCGCGACCAGGCCGGGACGTCCGGGATCGCGTGGCGCACCGGGGCCGCTTGCTTCGGTTTCGCTTTCCCGACGATCTTGACGGCTTTCGCGAGTTTTCCGCGATGGGCGGGCGTGGTTCCGGAATTCGCCTCCTTCACCACGGCCGCCGGAATGATTCCGCTCGGATCGATCGACGGCGCCACGGATTCCGGAGCCGGCTTCGCGGGCGGTACCACGACTTCCCCGGGAAACGGCACCAGCGGCGCGGCCACGGGTTCCAGGCCGGCCGGCGGCCAGGCCGCACCCGCGCTCCGCTCACCCGGCATCGACACCGCCGTCGCGACCCCGCCGGTCAGCGCCAGCGCGCCGGCGACCACGGACAACACCCGCAGCCGGGCCAGGGAGCGCAACACCGGCGGCTTCTCCCGGTGCCGCGGCGGCGCGTGCTGACGGTCGCCCGTCGCGGATCGGACCAGCAGCTCGGCGACCGTGACCGCCTCGCCGCGGGGAGCCCTGCGTGCCATCAAACCCTCCACCTTGGGCCGACCGGACGCGGGCGCTGCGTCCGGTCGGCCGATCATAGGAATGGCGCGTGATCCTGTAAAGGCTCGCTCACCCTCGGTTTTCAGCCGAGCCTGCCGCCCCCGTCCACGTGCAGCGTCGTGCCCGTGATGAACGGGTTCGCCAGCACCTGCAGGGTCGCCGCCGCGAGGTCCGCGGGGTGCCCGACCCGGCGCGCCGGGTTCGTTTCCGCGGTCCGGCGGAAGAAGTCCTCCTTGCCGGCGCCGAGGCGGTCCCACGCACCGGAGTCGACGATGCCCGGGGAGATAGCCGTGACGCGGATCGGCGCGAGGTCGACCGCGAGCGCCTGCGCGAGGAACGCGACCGCGCCGTTCGTCGTGGCCATGACCGTGCGCTCGGGCGCCGGCCGCCACGCCGCGACCCCGGAGAACAAGACGATCGCGCCGCCGTCGCGGAACCGCGGGGCGAAGTGCTTGGCCAGCATCAACGGCCCGATCACCTTGGCGTCGAAGGCCCGGGTGACCGCGTCCCGCTCCAGTTCCGCGACCGGCCCGTTCGCCGGCGCCCCGGCGAGGGTGACCAGGTAGTCGAGTTCGCCCACGGTTTCGGCAAGCGCTTTCAGCGACGATTCGTCCCCGAGATCCGCGAATGCGGCGCGAATACCGGGAACGGCGATCCGCTCCGGATTCCGCCCGGCCGAGGTGACTTCGGCGCCGGCCACGAGCGCGTCCGCCGCGATCCGGCGCGCGATCCCCGATCCACCGCCGACGACGACCAGCCGCTTTCCTTCGAACGACATTTCCGTGCTCCTTTCGTTTCGCACACCGGGAGTCAGCGCGCAACACCACTGGAACAATCCCTTCGTGGCACGAATGTTTTCGATGGCTGCGATAGAATCCGCGAATGCCTACGCTGCGCGCGCTCGAGTGCCTGGTCGCGGTGCTGGACGCCGGGTCGATCACCGAGGCGGCCGCGCGGCTGCACCTCTCACAGCCCGCGCTGTCGCACCAGATCGGCGCGCTCGAACGGGAACTGGGCACGCCGGTGCTCGAACGGCTGCCGCGCGGAGTGCGGCCGACGGCCACCGGGCGCGCGGTATTGGCCGACGCGCGGGCGGCGCTGGCCGCGGCCGAGCGCGTGGTCCGGACCGGCCGCGCGGTGGCAGGCGGCGGCGAGGGCACGCTGCGGATCGCGTGCGCGGAGAGCATGACCGCCGGGCTGCTCGCGCCCGTGCTGCGGAGCTGGCACCGGCACCGTCCCGGCGTGCTGATCACCCTCACGGAAACGACGAGCGCGGACGCGCTGGTGGCGGCGCTGGAAGCGGGCGAAGCGGACGTCGCGGTCGGACCGCGGCCGAGCCGCTGGACCGGGCCGCTGGAGGTGGTGGGGCGCGAGGAGATCGTCGTCGCGCTGGCCCAGGATCACCCGCTCGCCACCCGGGCGGCGGTACCGATGACCGACCTCGCCGGGGTGCCGGTGGTGCACTACCACCCGGACAACGGACTCGGCGGCTGGCTGGACGAGCAGTTCGCACAGCGCGCGACCGTGCTCGAGGCGGTGATGCGGACGAAGCAGGCGGCGACGGCGGCGCAGCTCGCGGCGGCCGGGCTGGGCGTGGCGCTGGTCCCGACGACCGCGCTGGCGCGCACGTTCACGGGTGCGCTGCGGCGGCTGAAGCCCGCTCTGCACCGCGATGTCGTCACGTTCACCGCGACGCCGTCGGATTCGCTCGTCCGGCGGTTTTCTTCGGACGTGGTGCACCGTGGGATCGCCGTACCCGGTGTCCTGGTGGACAAACTCTCCTCAGCCACCCGTTAAGTCCTGGTGAATGTGACAGATTCCCTACGAAGGTTTTGTGCCATCAGGACGAACTTCTCTTCGCGGCCCCGATTTCGCTGTGCCATTCGCCAAAGTTTGCTTCCATCGGATAGCTTGCTCCTACCGGTCAGTACCGGTGGGTGGGGCCGATCGGTGAGGCGATCAGCGAAGATCGAGGGAAGCGGGGACGCAGCATGCCGAAGCACCGGCCACGTCGCAAGGGCTCGCGCGGGGTCCGCCGCACCGCCGTCGCGCTCGCCGGTGGCGCGCTCGTCGTGCTGCCCACGCTGACCACCGGCCTGCCCGCACCGGTCGTCATCGCCGGCGCCGGCGAGGCACTGCCCGACCAGGCGGCCCCGCTGCAGCCGCCGAACATCGTCATGCCGCCGATCGCCGTGGACGGCAGCCTGCCCCAGCCGCCGCTGCCCACGCCGCTGGTCGTCCCCGGCGGGCACGCGGGCTCGGCGGGCATCTCCGGCCCGCTCGGCATCCCGGGGAGCATGCTGAAGGCGTACAAGAACGCCGCCGACATCCTCGCCAAGGAACAGCCGAACTGCCACCTCGACTGGGCGCTGATCGCGTCCATCGGCCGGATCGAGTCGAACCACGCGCGCGGCGGGTACGTCAACGCCAACGGCGACACGCTCGAGCCCATCCTCGGCCCGGTGCTCAACGGCGCCGGCGCGTTCGCGGCGATCCCGGACACCGACGGCGGCAAGTACGACGGCGACGCCGTCTGGGACCGCGCGGTCGGCCCGACGCAGTTCATCCCGGCCACGTGGAAGGGCTACGCCTCCGACGGCAACGGCGACGGCGTCTCGAACCCGAACAACATCTACGACGAGGCACTGGCCACCGGGCGCTACCTGTGCTCCGGCGGGCTCGACCTCTCGACCGACGCGGGCCAGCGCATCGCGGTCCGCCGGTACAACAACTCCCAGTCCTATGTGGACACTGTGATGGCGTGGGCCGCGGCCTACCGCGGCGGTGTCGCGCAGCTGCCCGACAGCCAGGTGCCGATCGGCACCCCCAACGCCCCGGACTCCGCCGCCGCGGGCAGCCCGGTCGGCATTCCCGCCCCGCCGGCACCCCCGGTGACCGAGCCGCCGCCGGACTCGTTGCCGGGCACGTCGACGCCGCCGACGAGCGAGTCGCCGACGTCGTCCACCCCGACGACGGACCCGACGACCACTCCGCCGTCGACCACCCCGCCGCCGTCGACGACGCCGCCTCCGGAGACGACACCGCCCGCGACGACGAGCACCACGGCGCCGTCCAGCACCGCGGCCGACTCGCCGAGCACGCCCACCGAAACCACCACGACCAGCCCGACGGGGTGAGCCCGGTGGAGCCGTTCCTGGTGCACATCCGCTGCGACACCGACGGCTACACCCACGCCGTCACAGAGGAAGAGTTCGCGGCGGGCCGCCACGACGGCCGCTTCCGAGCGGTGTGCGGCCACGTGGTCCTGGCGGCCCCGATGATCGAGGCCCCCGGCCGGTTCGACCCCGTGTGCCGGGACGTCTTGCGTGAGGCTCCGGTCGAGCCGTCGGTACCTCGGCAGGAACGCCGGCGGTCCCGGTGGCGTACCCGCCGTTAGCCGCTCGGGCCGGTTCAGCCGGGTCGGCGCTCGCTCGCCTACCGCAGGGCGAGCCCGAGTCGGCCGGCTCCCGGCAGAGCCACCGATCAGGTGCCGCCCACCGGAACCCCCGGCGGCCCGGCACGAACGCCGCCGGTCGAGGTGATGTACCCGCCGCTAGCCGCTCCCGCGCGTTCAGCCGGGTCGGCATTGCTCACCTACCGCAGGGCGAGCGCGAGTCGGCAGGCTCGCGGCAGAGCCGCCGTTCAGGTGCCCGCCCACCGGAACCCCGGCGGCCCGGCAAGAACGCCGCCGGTCCAGAAGCGCTACCGCCGCAGCGCGAGCCGAGCCGACCGGCCACCCCGGGTGTTCTCGGTACCCCGGCAGGAACGCCGGCGGTCCAGGTGGCGCAGCCGCCGTTAGTCCACCAAGGCCTGGATGCCGTCGAGCATGCGGTCCAAGCCGAACTCGTACGCCTTGTCCCCTTGAGCCTTCGCGCTCTCGTCGAAGCCGCCGCCCAGCCAGATGCGGTTCATCGCCGGGTGGGCGTCGACCACGAAGTAGTTCTCCCAGAACGTCGAACGCTGGTGCCACCAGGCCTCCGTCGACTGGCCGGTGCTGCGCTCGAGGCGGGTGTTCTCCGCGCCGAGCGCCGCGTTCGCGTCGATGTACGTGCCTATCCCGTTGGCCGCCGCCACCGCATGGCGCGGGGGCAGGCCCAGCGCGTCCATGATGGACAACAGATACTCCTGCCCGGCCAGCTGACCGGGCCCGAGCGGCGGCCGGACGCGCGAAACCTCGCACAGCCACGGGTGGGTGCGGTACGCCGCCCGCGTCCGCTCCGCGTACAGCGCCACCTGCTCGCGCCAGTCCGCCGGGCGGGGCTCGCCCGGGCCGGGCAGCCTGCGCTCGACCAGCACGTCGTCGACCATCAGGTCGACCAGCTCGGCCTTGCCGGGCACGTACGTGTAGAGCGTCATCGTGCCCGCGCCGAGCTCCTTCGCGACGCGGTGCATCGACGCGGCGGTGAGCCCGTCGGCGTCCGCGACCGCGATCGCGGCGGCGACGATCCGCTCGATCGACAGCGTCGGGCGGCGGCCCCTGGTCGGCTCGGTGACGGCGCCGCGGGCGCGCCAAAGCAACGCGAGCGTCCGGTCGACTTCTTCGGCGCCAGTGCGTTCGGCGGTCATGCGTTCCCCTCGCTCCTCCGCCGGCGATCCTACCCGGACCGGCCGTCCGACCTGGCATTCTGGAAGCATGACCGGACGCAAACCGCCCAAGGTCTCCTTCCGCTGGTGGGTCGACCGGCAGATCGGCGAGGCCCGCGACCGCGGCGACTTCGACGCGCTGCCCGGCGCCGGCAAGCCGCTGCCGAAGCCCACCGGCAACGACGCCGCGACCGACTGGGTGCTGCGGGAGGTCCGCAAAGGCGGCCACGACACCAAGGCGTTGCTGCCGCCGGCGCTCGCCCTCAAGCGCGAGGTCCAGGACCTGCCCGAACGGCTCGCCGGCGAGCGGACCGAACGGCAGGTGCGGGAGGTCGTCGAGGACCTCAACGAGCGGATCCGCCTGGCCTACCTCAACCACCACACCGGCCCGCCGCTCACGGTCGCGCCGGTGGACGTCGAGGAAGCCGTCGAAGACTGGCGGCGCTCACGAGCCGCGTCGTAGCAGCGCCCGTTCCGCCACGGTCCACGCCGTCGTCGTGAGCAGGTAGATCCCGGCGGCCTGCGGTACGACCAGCGTCGCGAGCACCGTGCCGTAGGGCAGCAGCCGCAGCCACTTCCCGCCCGGGACCTCGGCCGCGCCACCGCGGTTCTGCAGGCGGACCGAGAACCACGCGACGATCGCCAGCCCCGCCGCGATCACGAACACGAGCGGGCTGCCGGCCAGGCCGTGCGCGCCCAGCGGCGTCCCGAACAGCGTCGCGCCGAGCAGCGAGTTGGGTTCGCCGCCGACCGTGGGCGTCGTGAAGAGCCGGTACATGACCGTGAAGAACGGCAGCTGCAGCAGCATCGGCAGGCAGCCGACGAACAGCGACGTCCCGGACTCCTGCTGCAGCTTCGTCATCTCCGCGGCCAGCCGCTCCCGGTCGCCGCCGTGCCTGGCCTGCAACGCTTTGATCTCCGGCAGCAGGGTGGCCCGGGCGCGCTCGCCGCGGGCCGCCGACCGGGCGAGCGGGTGCAGCAGGAGCCGCACGCCGAGGGTGAACAGGACAATGGCCAGCGCCGTGGACAGCGGGCCGGTGAACGCGTGGATCAGGTGGTACGCGCCTTCGACGGGCACGTCGAGAAAGCCGAACATGGGCAGCACTCCGCAAGAGTGGAAGGGGTGGGGGTACGCGGAATGGCTGCGCTGAAGGGGTTCCTACGCAGCCGTGCTGCGGGAACCGGGTGCTCGTGGCCTGCTGCTGCCCGGCCGGCCGGGGTCGCGCAGGCGGATCGACTCGGCGCGCCGGGCCCGGCGGCGCAGGGCGGCGACGCGGCTGCGCACCGGCGCCGACCACAGGGCGACCTCGCTGCGGTGCGTGCTGCCGACGAGCAGCACGACCAGGAGGCTCGCGGCGGCGAGGGAGGCGAAGGCGACCAGCACGGTCGGGCTGGTCACGACGGGGAACACCAGCTCCAGCACCGTGTTCACGGCAGTGGTCCCCCTTCCTCTCCGACCCCAGGGTAGCGGAACCGGGACCCCTGCCTTCCGGAGGTAACAGCCCGATGGGCTGTAACCTGGTTCGATGAGAGGCCAATTCGTCGTCGTGCCGATCCTGGCGCTGATCCTGCTGTTCACCGTGCCCTGGTGGACGCTCGTCCTCGCGCCGGACTGGGGCACGGCGGCCACGATCGCCGGCACCGCGGTGTTCGCACTGGGCCTGGCCACGATGCCGGTCGCGATGTTCCGCGGCCACTCCCGGCACCAGAGCGACGCCGCCGCGCGCGTCGGCGACTCCCTGCTGGCCGTGATCTGGGTGCTGTTCAGCTGGTCCGTGCTGAGCCTGGTGCTGCGCGCCGCGCTGCTCGGCGTCGACGACCCGGCGCGCTCGCGGATCGTCGCGGGCGTGACCTTCGTGGTGGCGGCCGGCCTGCTCGTGCACGGCAACCGCGTCGCCATGCGGGTGCCGCCGGTGAAGGCGACCGACGTCGTCATCCCGCGGCTCGGCCCGGGCCTCGACGGCCTGCGCGTCGCCGTGCTGACCGACACCCACTACGGGCCGATCGACCGGACGAAGTGGTCGGAGCAGGTCGTCGCGGCGGTCAACGCGCTGGAGGCGGACGTCGTCTGCCACGCCGGCGACCTCGCCGACGGCGCGGTGGCGAAGCGCCGCAAGCAGGTCGACCCGCTCGGCGGCGTCCAGGCCGCGCTCGGCCGGTTCTACATCACCGGCAACCACGAGTACTTCGGCGAGGCCCAGGCGTGGATCGACCACATGGAAGGGCTCGGCTGGGAGACGCTGCACAACCGCTCGACGCTCCTGGAACGCGACGGCGACCGCATCCTGTTCGCCGGCATCGACGACCCGACCGGAGCGGCGTCCGGCCTGCCCGGCCACGGCCCCGACCTGCCCGCCGCGCTGGCCGGCCGCCCCGCCGACGTGCCGGTGGTGCTGCTGGCACACCAGCCGAAGCAGGTGCGCCAGGCCCGCGAGGCCGACGTCGACCTGCAGATCTCCGGGCACACGCACGGCGGTCAGATCTGGCCGTTCCACCTGCTGGTGCGGTTCGACCAGCCGACGCTGTCGGGCCTGACCCGGCACGGCCCGACCCAGCTGTACAACAGCCGCGGGACCGGGTTCTGGGGACCGCCGTTCCGGGTCTTCGCGCCCAGCGAGATCACGCTCCTCACCCTGCGCGCGGCCTGATTTCAGAGCGCCCCCAGGCCACTTCGGGACGCTCTTCCGCCACCGACAACTTTTTTTGTCTTGACAGTTTCAACCGTCGGGTGCCACGCTGTTCGCCATGACCACCACCGCGATCCGCCCCCAGTCCCTCGCCCCTTCGACCACCCGCGGCCTGCTGACCTGCGGGATCCTCGCCGGGCCCGTCTTCGTGCTCACCGGTGTCGTCCAGGGCCTGACCCGCGCCGGGTTCGACTTCACGCGGCACCCCGCCAGCATCCTGTCGAACGGCTCGCTCGGCTTTGTCCAGATCACGAACTTCCTGGTCACCGGCCTGCTGACGATCGCGGCCGCCGCCGGCATCCGGCGGGTCCTGCCCGGGCGGTGGGGGCCGCGGCTGCTGACCGTCTACGGCGTCAGCCTGCTCTGCGCGGGCGTCTTCCGGGCCGACCCGCAGGACGGCTTCCCGCTCGGCACGCCCGCCGGTCCGCCGTCGGCGATCAGCTGGCACGGGACGCTGCACTTCGTCGCCGGTGGCGTCGGCTTCGCCGCACTGGTCGCGGCCTGCTTCGCGATCGGCTCGCACCTCACGCCCGCGCGGGCGTGGTACTCGCGGATCAGCGGGTTGCTGTTCCTCGCGGGCTTCGCCGGCGTAGCGTCCGGCTCGGCGAGCCCGGTCGTCACCCTCGGCTTCTGGGCGGCCGTGACGATCGCCTGGACCTGGCTCGCCACCACGTCCGCCCACCTGATCCACCCGATGCCGCGAGGAGAGTCCCGATGAGCACCACGGTTTCCGCCGACGGCACGAAGATCGCCTACACCCGCGCCGGGTCCGGCCCCGCGCTCGTCCTCGTCGACGGCGCGATGTGCTACCGCGGCTCGTCCCCCAACGACGGGATCGCGAAGGAGCTGGCCGCGCGCTTCACCGTGTACACCTACGACCGCCGCGGCCGGGGCGAAAGCACCGACACCGGGCCCTACGCGGCCGAGCGCGAGGTCGAGGACATCGCCGCGCTCGTCAAGGAGGCGGGCGGGGAGGCGTTCCTGTTCGGCATCTCGTCCGGTGCCGCGCTGGCCCTCGAAGCCGCGCGCACTCTCCCGGTGACGAAGCTGGCGCTGTACGAGCCGCCGTTCGTCGTCGACGGCACCCGCCCCCGCGTCCCGGCCGACTACGTGGCCCGCCTCGACGCCGCGCTGAAGGCGGGCAAGCGCGGCCAGGCGGTCAAGATGTTCATGACCGAAGGCGTCGGCCTGAGCGGCACGATGGTGGCGATGATGCGGATCATGCCGTTCTGGCCGAAGCTCAAGCGCATCGCCCACACCCTCCCGTACGACACGGCTCTGGTCGTCGAGCACCAGTCGGGGACGCCGCTGCCGGCGGCGTGGCCGGAGGTGAAGGTCCCGACGCTGGTCGTGGACGGCGGCAAGAGCCCGGACTGGATGCGCAACGGCGTCGCGTCGCTGGCGAAGGTGCTGCCGTCGGCGGAGTACAAGACGCTGCCGGGCCAGACGCACATCGTGAAGGCCGCGGCGCTCGCCCCGGTCCTGACGGACTTCTACCTCGGCTGATGCGCATCCGGATCCTCGACGCCGATATCACCACCCTCGAGGTCGACGTCGTCGTCAACGCCGCCAACTCCTCGCTCCTCGGCGGCGGCGGGGCCATCCACCGCAGGGGTGGCCCCGAGATCCTCGCCGCGTGCCGGAAGCTGCGGGCCGGGCACTACGGGAAAGGGCTCAAGACCGGGCAGGCCGTCGCCACCACCGCCGGGAACCTGCCCGCGACCTGGGTCGTGCACACCGTCGGGCCCGTGTGGTCGGCGACCGAGGACCGCTCGGGGCTCCTCGCCGACTGCCACCGGAACTCGCTGAAGGTCGCGCGGGAGCTCGGCGCCAAGACCGTCGCCTTCCCCGCGATCTCGACCGGGATCTACCGGTGGCCCCTCGAGTCGGCCGCCGAGATCGCCCTGACCACCGTCAGCCAAGCCGACCCCGGCGGGATCGAGGAAGTCGTTTTCGCGCTGCGTGGCGAAGAGGCCATGGCCGCCTTCCGGGCTCGTCACAACTCCCTTGCCTGAACGATCACCGACCGGGCAGGGTGCAGGCGTGCCCACCCGCGCCCTGGTCTTCGACTTCGACGGCACCCTCGCCGACACCGAGTCCGCCGTCCTGCAGTCGTGGCAGGAGGTGTTCCGCGAGCACGGCGTCGAACTGCCGATGGCAGCCTGGTACGCCGTCATCGGCACGCAGCACACCACGCCCGCGATGTTCGCCCTGCTCGCCGAGCACGTGCCCGGCATCGACCCCGACGCACTGCGGCCCAAGACGAAAGCCCGCGTCTACCGGCTCCTCGAGAAACTCGGCCCGCGCGAAGGCGTCCACAGCTACCTCGAGAGCGCGAAGGAGCACGGCCTCAAGCTGGCCGTCGCCTCCAGCTCGTCCGGGGCCTGGGTGAACCCGCACCTCGAACGGCTCGGCATCGACGGCTACTTCGACGCCGTCCTCACCGGGGACCTCCACAAGGCCAAGCCGGACCCGGACCTCTACCTCGCCGCGCTCGACGCCCTCGGCACCGAAGCGGCGGACACCATCGCCTTCGAGGACACACCCCACGGCGTCACCTCGGCCAAGGCCGCCGGGCTGACCTGCGTCGCCGTGCCGAACGCCATCACCGAAAGCCTCGACTTCGGCCAGGCGGACGTCGTGCTGCCATCGTTCACCGCCAAACCGCTCGAGGCCCTACTGACCCACTAGCCCGAGCAGCCGGTCCAGGAACGGCAGCTGGCCCTTCACGAGCTTCTCGCGCGCGACGTCGAGCGAGAACCATTCGACCCGGTCCACCTCGGGGAACTCCTGCTGCTTGCCCGAGCGGGGCGGCCACTCCATGGAGAACGTCCCCGGGACCACCGAAGCCGGGTCGAGGTCGCCTTCGACCGCCCACGCCGTGACGACCTTGCCGCCCGACTGCTTCACCTCGCCCAGCGGGACGTACTCACCGGTGGGCGCGGGCAGGCCCAGCTCCTCCTCGAACTCGCGCCGCGCCGCATGCTCCGGCGGCTCGTCCGGGTCCAGCTCGCCCTTCGGCAGCGACCACGCCGCCGCGTCCTTCTTCGCCCAGAACGGCCCGCCCATGTGCCCGAGCAGCACTTCGACGTCCTCGCCCCGCCCGCGGTGGAGCAGGAGCCCGGCACTGCGTTTGCCCGCCATGAGGTTCAGTCTCCCGAAACTCTCCGAAGATTTTTCCGCGGGGTTGTCGATCCGGTGAGAACCCACTCGACGCGTAGGCAGAAGGCAAGGAAGAACCCAGGGAAGGAACCCCGATGACCACCACGATCGCCCGCGAGACCCAGACCACCGCCACCAGGACCGCCCCGGCCAAGGGCATCGTCGTCGGCGCGAGCCGGATGGTGATCTCGTTCCTGTTCGGCTTCCACGGCCTGCAGGGATTCGGCTTCTTCGGTGGCATCGACGGCCAGGGCGGCGGCGTCCCGTTCGGCTCGTTCCCCGGCTGGTGGGGCAGCGTGATCGAACTCGTCGGCGCGGTGCTGCTGTTCGCCGGGCTCGCCAGCCGGCCCGCCGCGGTCGTGCTCTCCGGTGTGATGGCCTACGCCTACTTCACCGTGCACGCCCCGATGGGCCTGCTGCCGCTGCAGAACATGGGCGAGCCCGCCGCCGTCTACGCGTGGATCTTCCTGCTGTTCGCCGCGATCGGCCCGGGCCGGTTCGCGCTCGACAACCTGCGCAAGCGCTGACGGAAGAACACGCGCGCGGTCCGATCTAGTAGCCGCCCTGGGCGGCCGCCAGGTCGGACCGCGCCATCACGTGTTCCATCAGGCTGGTCAGCACCTGCTTCGTCGACTCGCGCTCGCGGGCGTCGCACAGCAGCAGCGGGACGTCCATGCCGACGTCGAGCGCCTGCCGGACCTCCTCGGTGCCGTAGCGGTACGCACCGTCGAAGCAGTTCACGCCGACGACGAACGGCAGGTTGCGGCGCTCGAAGAAGTCGACCGCCGCGAAGCAGCTGTCCAGCCGGCGGGTGTCGGCCAGCACGACCGCGCCGAGCGCGCCCTCCGCCAGCTCGTCCCACATGAACCAGAACCGGTCCTGCCCCGGCGTGCCGAACAGGTACAGGATCAGGTCCGGGTTGATCGTGATGCGGCCGAAGTCGAGCGCGACCGTCGTGGTGGTCTTCTGCTCGATCCCCGAGAGGTCGTCGACGCCCTCGGACGCGGTCGTGATGACCTCTTCGGTACGCAGCGGCGGCACTTCGCTCACCGAGCCGACCATCGTGGTCTTGCCGACCCCGAAGCCGCCGGCGATGAGTACCTTGACCGCGGTCGCGGTCAGGTTCCGCCGGGGATCAGAGTTTCCGGATGCCATCAAGGACCGCCTGCAATACGTGTCGGTTGGGGGATTCCTGAGCCGGTGCCGCGGTACGGAACAGCACCAGGTTCTGCTCGATGAGGTCGCTGAGCATCACCTTGACCACGGGCAGCGGCAGGTCGACGCGGGCGGCCACCTCGGCCACCGAGACCGGCCGCTGGCACAGGGCGATGATGCGCGCGTACTCCGGTTCGAGCATGCCCGCTTCGTGCGCGGTGCGCAGCGCGACCACCAGCGTGATGAGGTCCAGTCCGAGCGTGTCCGACCGGGTGCGGCCGCCCGTGACCGCGTAGGACCGGACCAGCGGGCCGGCCTCGTCGTCGAACCAGGCTTCGTGCCGTCCGCTCATGGCGACGTGGGCAGGACGCCGGCACCGGTCCGCGGGGCCGAGGTGAGTACCTGGCCGACGCGCTTCACCATCAGGTTCATCTCGTACGCGACCAGCCCCATGTCCGCGTCCTCGCGGGCCAGCAGGGCGAGGCAGGCGCCTCGGCCGGCCGCCGTCACGAACAGGAAGGCGTGGTCCATCTCCACCATCGTCTGACGGACGTTGCCGCCGCCGAAGTGCCGTCCGGTCCCGCGCGCCAGGCTTTGGAACGCCGAAGCGACCGCCGAGAGGTGTTCGGCGTCCTCTTCGGAGAGGTTCCCCGACCGCCCGATGAGCAGGCCGTCCGAGGACAGGACCACCGCGCGGTCCGCCCCGGCGACCCGCTTGACGAGGTCGTCCAGCAGCCAGTCGAGCTCACTGACGCCTGAGTTGGCCATTACTCGCGCTCTCCGTACCTGTCGTCGTTCTCGGCTGGTTCTTCGTCACGGCCGCGGCGGGTGCCCTGCTGGAAGGCGGACAGCCGGCTGCGGGCGCTCTCCGGCGAGTCCAGCCTGACCTCTTCCCGCTCCTGCGTGGCGGGCTTATCTTCCCGCAACTGCGGAACGAGGCTCTGCTGACGTCGCCGTTGGGGCAGCGGCGGGCGGCCAGGGGCCTCCGGGCGGCGCGGTTGCTCCGGCCGGCCCTGCGGCATCGCGGGCCGCGGCTCGGACGGCGGCCACACCGGCGGCTGCGCGGCCGGGCGGGCCGGGCGCGACGTCCGGGTGGGCGGCGCGGGCGGGCGCACCGGGGCGACCGCGGGCTGTGCCTGCGTCGGCTGGCTGATCGGCTCGGACACGGACCCGACGGGGACCGGCGTCGGCGCGGACGGCGGCTGCGCCGGGGACGGCTGCGTGACCGGCATCGGCGGGGCGACCGGGTCGGGCTGCGACACCGGCATCGGCGGCTCGGTCCGGTGGCGGGCCGGGCGGCGGACCGGCCGGCGCAGCGGCGCGACCTCGTCGTTCACCTGCTCCGGCTCGACCGGGTTCGGCACGAGCTCCGGCTTCGGCGGGGTGATCGGCTGCTCCGGCTCGGACTCGGCGAGCGGGGCCAGCAGGTCGGTGCGCACCAGGACGATGGCCCGGGTGCCGCCGTAGGCCGACTCCCGCAGGTGCACCTGGATGCCGTGGCGGGCGGCCAGCCGCGCGACCACGAACAGGCCGAGGCGCGGTTCGTCGGACAGCGCCATGATGCCGAAGTCCGGCGGGCCGGCCAGCATCGTGTTGATCTCTTCGGTCTGGTCCGGCTCGAGCCCGAGGCCCTGGTCCTCGACCTCGATCACGACGCCCTTGCCGACGACGTTGCCGCGCACCTCGACCCGCGACTGCGGCGGCGAGAACGACGTCGCGTTGTCGATCAGCTCGGCCAGCAGGTGCACGAGGTCGCCGACGACCGGGCCGCGGATGGCGATCTGCGGCAGCGCCGCCGTCTTGACCCGGGCGAAGTCCTCGGTCTCGGCGGACGCGCCGCGGACCAGCTCGGCCAGCCCGACCGGGTTGCGCCACTGCCGGCCCGGCTGCCCGCCGCCGAGGATGATCAGGTTCTCGGCGTTGCGGCGGGCGCGGGTGGAGAGGTGGTCGAGCTGGAACAGGGTGTCCAGCTGCTCCGGGTCCTCCTGCTTGCGCTCGGCCTGGTCGAGCACCTTGAGCTGGCGGTGCACGATGACCTGGCTGCGGTGGGCGATGTTGAGGAACACCGTCTTGGTGCCCTCCTTGATCTTCGCCTCGTCGATGGCGGCCGCGATGGCGGTCTGCTGCGCCTTGTTGAACGCGTCGGCGACCTGGCCGATCTCGTCGGTGCCGTGGTCGAGGAAGTGCCCGCCCTCTTCGAGGTCGACGGGCTCGCCCGCCTGGACCCGGGCGACCAGCTCGGGCAGCCGGACCTCGGCCGCGTCGAGGGTGTCCTCGCGCAGCCGGTGCAGGCGGCCGATGAGCCGGTTCGACAGCCGGACGGCGACGAACACCACGAAGACCGCGAACAGGACCGCGATCACACCGGCGATCAGCGACTCGGTGAACGTCGAGTCGGCGTCGTTGATCGCGGCCTGGCTGGCGTTGGAGCTCTGCAGGACGAAGATGCCGGACAGGGCGTCGCCGACCAGCTTGGCGCTGGTGCGCCACTGCTCCTGCGACACCGGCAGCTTGGTCAGGTCACCGCGCAGGAAAGCGGTTTCGACCTGGTTGACGACCTGCCACGGCTGGCTGGCCAGCAGCTGGTCGTACTTCGCCTTGACCTCGGGGATCATCTTCGGCGCCGACGCGTCGAGCTGCGCGTGGTAGGCACCGACCTGGCTGACGTAGTTGCGGAAGTCGTCGCTGCTCAGCCCGCCCGCGGCGAGCCCGGCGGCGGCGAGCGCGTCACTGCGCTGCATCGACTCGGCCGCGCTGAACATCGGGATGGCGGTCAGCCGGTCGAACGCGTTCTGCGCGCCACGCGCGTTCTGCGCGAGCCCGGCCAGGCCGTCGGTGAACTGGTCGATGATCTTGTTGTAGAAGGTGAAGGCCTGGCCGATCTGGATCTGGCCGCTGTCGACCGCCTGCCGCGTCTGCGGGAGCTGCTGGAAGAGCGCGAAGAACGTGGCGATGTTCTTCTGCACGCTCGGCGGGGTGTCGTCGTAGCCCGCGAAGCTGTCCTTCAGGTACTCGATCGTCTTCGCGGCGTTCTGGTCCGTCTTCGGACGGACGGCCGCGAGCACCGCGCGCTGGTTGCCCTGGCCCGCGAGGAGGCTCAGGGTCGCCAGGCGCTCCTGCTGGAGCGCGCCGAAGAACGGGATCGACGGGGCCTCCGAGCCCCGGATCCGGTTGACGTAGTCACGGCCCGTGACGGCGTCGTAGATGAGGTAGCCGGCGAGGGCCACACCCACGAGGAGCAAGGCCACACTGGGGATCAGCGCGATCGTGAGCACGCGCCTGCGAATCGAGGATCCCCGGTTGCGTCGAAGAGAAATCTGCTTCACCTGGGTCCGTATTCCTTCCGGCAGTACATGGTTTCGGGTCGCCCGAGGCGGTCAACACCCGGATTCCGACCAGCCGGATCAACATCACCGTGGTCTGCTTCGCCCGCGACGACGGTATGCAGCCCTTCAGGGCGCGTCAAGTCCGTGGCGATAACGTGATCTTGAAACGGTGACCCGTCCACAGTTGCTGCCTGCGCTTGGAAAGTCCACCACCGAAAGTCGTGAGGTTCGTCCCAGCCCTGCTTCCGTTTGGCCCCATGGGTGCAGGCTCTCCGGTGGTGCGATCGACCCAAGCGCCCGGACAGCATCCGCTACGTACGACAGAGCCGGATGGTTCGGTGAGAAAGGTCACGAGCCTGCCACGACAGCCGGGTGCGACCGCTTCGTCCGGAGTTCGCGGCCTCGGCAAAGCGGAATTGCATGGCATTCGACACCTTCGCCACGGATTCCCCGGACGGCGAGGCCGAATTCCCGCCATTCCGCATGCGAAGTGGTTCGACCACTCCCCGTGGCACCCGCCGGGGGCCTGGAACCGGTTCCGCGGCTTCAGCCCCGGAACTCGGCGGCGAGGGTGTTCCAGAACTGCAGCTCGTAGCTCTGGAAGAGCCGGGCGTAGAGATGGGCTTCGCGTTCGTCGAGCCGGCGCGCGTCGAGCCCGGCTTGGATCGCCGCGAGTGCTTGTTCCTCAATTTCCGGAACATCCGCGGCGAAGAAGTCGAAGAACGCGCATTCGTCGTCGGTGAAGCCGTAGTGCTCGCGCATGCCGGCGGCGACGTCCGCGCAGTACCGGCCGAAGGCGGCGAAGTTCGCGTAGATCCCGGCCGCGGTCGCCGACGATTCGCCGTTCAGCGCGAGCCAGGCGACGTAGGCGGGGTAGGCCTGACAGCCGGCCCGCGGCCGTTCCTTCCCGTGGTCCGGACCAGTGGCCCGGAGCAACGCGTCCAGCATCCCGTTCGCCTGCTGCTCCCCCGGCGCGAGGCCGCCGAAGAAGGTGCGCGCGTTCGGTTCGTCGGCCCGGGCGGCGAGCGCGTGGAAGCTCCGCCAGTCGCTGATCGTGATCCGCTTCTCCTCCGCGGCGAGCGCGGCGAACACCGCGCGCGGCGCGCGGCCCGCCTTGATCAGCGGGACGAGCCGGTTGTCGTCGTCGCGCGGAGCGAGCTCCTTCTGGATCTCGTCGAGCAGTGCACGAGCCGTGCGCGTCATCGCATCCCCCCGGAGTCGGTATCACCTCCATTGAAGCGTGGTTCGCGCGCCGACGCCCGTGTGCACTGTGGACAGTCGTGGGGAGCTGACCGCAAAAGGCCGGGTAAAGGGGGCGTTTGACGTGGCCGCGATTCTCTATCCACCCGGCCGGGGAGCCAATACAGTGTGGCCATCCGCAGCACCCGAGGAGGCCAGCGTTGACCACCCCGTCCGTCGCCGAGCAGACCGAAGGCCTGACGATCCCGCGGTTGCTGCACCGCAACGCGGTCGACTACCCGGACCTGCCGGCGATCACCTCGCTCGACCTCGAAGGCAAGCCGACGCTCAGCTGGCTGGAGTTCCGCACCGCGATCGCCGAGGTGTCCCGCGGCCTCGCCGGGCTCGGGCTCGCCAAGGGCGACCGCATGCTGATCATGGCGCCCGGCTGCCCGGACCACATCGTCGCCGACCTCGCCGCGACGCACCTGTCCGCGATCCCGTGCACCGCCTACGCCACGCTCAGCCCGGACCAGATCCGGTTCGTCGCGCGGCACAGCGCGGCGCCGGTCGTGGTGCTCGGCGGCGAGTCCGAGCTGGCGCGCTGGCGGCCGGTGCTCGAAGACCTCCCGGCGCTGCGCCACATCGTCGTCATGGACGCGGCGGCGATCCCCGCCGGCGACGACCGCTTCCTCTCCTTCGCCTCATTGCGGGACCAGGGCCGGGAAGCGCTCGCCGCCGACCCCGACGCCTTCGAGCGGTCCTGGCCGGAGATCAAGCCGGACGACCCGCTGTCCATGATCTACACCTCCGGCACGACCGGCGACCCCAAGGGCGTCGTGCTGTCGCACCGCAACGCGATCCACCAGGCGTACGCGGTGACCGAGCTGCACCACCCGCCGATGCACGCGACGAACATCGCGTACCTGCCGCTCGCGCACATCGCCGAGCGGGAGCTGTCGATCTACCTGCCGATCGTGTGGGCCGGCCACGTGCACACGCTCGCCGACCCGTCCGGCGTCGTCGCCGCGCTCGGCCAGGTGCACCCGGAGAGCTTCTTCGGCGTCCCGCGCGTGTGGGAGAAGATGGTCGCCGGGCTGAAGAACATGCTCGGCGGGGTGCCGGAGGACCGGCGGACCGCGTTGCTGCAGGCGAACGAGCTGCTGCAGCAGGGCTACAAGCTGCGCAGCGCCGGGCAGCCGGTGCCGGCCGAGCTCGCCGAGAAGATCAAGCAGACCGACGAGGCCGCGCTCGCCCCGATCCGCTCGCTGCTGGGCCTGGACAAGGTGCTGGTCGCCTCCAGCGGCGCGGCCGCCCTGCCGGTGGAGATCATCTACTTCCTGGCCGGTCTCGGCCTCGAGATCTGCGAGGTCTGGGGCCTGTCGGAGACGACCGGGGCGGCGACGTCGAACTCCGGCGAGGCGTTCCGCGCGGGCACGGTCGGCAAGCCGCTGGACGGTGTCGAGGTGACGCTCGCCGAAGACGGTGAGCTGCTGGTGCGCGGGCCGATCGTCTTCCTCGGCTACCTGCAGGAGGACGGGACGATCAAGGACGCCACCGACGCCGACGGCTGGTACGCCACCGGCGACATCGGCACGATCGACGAAGACGGCTTCGTGACGATCACCGACCGCAAGAAGGAACTGATCATCACCTCGAGCGGCAAGAACATCGCGCCGACCCGCGTCGAGGGCCTGCTCAAGGAGCACCCGCTGATCGGCCAGGCGGTCGCGATCGGCGACGACCGGCCGTACGTGACCGCGCTGATCGTGCTCGACGACGAGATCGCGCCCGGCTGGGCCGCGGCGAACGGCGTCGAGGCGAAGCCGGACGAGCTCGCCAACCACCCGGCCGTGCGCGCCGAGCTGGAACGCGCGGTCGAGTCGGCGAACAGCAGGCTCGCCCGGATCGAGCAGATCAAGCGCTATCACGTGCTGCCGAAGGCGTGGACGCCCGAGTCCGGTGAGCTGACCCCGACGCTCAAGCTCAAGCGCCGGGTCATCAACGACCGCTACTCGACCGACATCGAGGCCCTCTACGCGGCGACCCGCGACCCGGAACCGGCCGCCGGCGCCTAAGCCGTCCGGGGCGAGGTCGACTCCGTCCACTTGCGCAGCCGCGGCGGGACGCGCTTTTCCAGGCCGTAGTTCTCCAAGTGGGCGGAGAAGACCTCGTCGAACGCCTTCTGCACCGTCTCGGTGTCCCACACCGGGCGCTCGAGGATGGGCTGCTTGAGGAACGGCTGGCCCATGACGTGCAGCTGCGGGCCGTTGCACCGGATCATCTGGCCGGTGATGCCGTGCGAGCCCTCGCCGAGCAGGAACAGCACGACCGGCGCGATCCGCGACGGCGTGCGGTCGGGCGGGCACGCGCGCAGCGAGCGTTCGGACTTCCACACCATCCGCGTGTGCGCGAGCGGGCAGACAGCGTTGACGCGGATCCCGGACTCCTCGAGGTCGAGCGCCCACGAGTAGGTCAGGGACGCGACCGCGCCCTTGCTCGCCGCGTACACGCCGAGCTTGCGCTGCCCGAGCGACGCACCCGACGAGATGTTGACGATCGAGCCGCCGGTACCGGCGCCGACCATCGCCTTGATCGCGGCCAGGCCCGTGTTCACCACGCCCATGACGTTGACCTGGACGAGCTCGGCCGCCTGCTCGGCGTCGTCCTCCCAGGGCAGTGCCTCGTAGTTCAGTCCGGCGTTGTTGACCAGCCCGTCGATCCCGCCGAACTCCTTGACGCACAGGTCGACGATCTCCTGCGCCTCCCCGGCCTCGGCCACGCTGTGCCCGCTGGCCACGGCGCGGCCGCCGTGCGCGCGGATGTTCTCCGCCGTGCGCTCGGCCAGCTCGACGTCGATGTCGTTGACGACCACCGACCCGCCGGCCCGCGCGACGTGCACCGCGAAGGCCTCGCCCAGGCCCCGGCCGGCGCCGGTCACCACGACCGCCTTGCCCTGCATCAACCCGTCCATCGTCATCTCCCCGCTCTGCGGCACGCCGACGGCGGCGCGGTCCGTCCACCCCGGCCGGCTCTGCCTCCAGTCTTGGCCCATTCGGTCCAGTGGGAGACGGTCACGACGACGAGCGGCAGCCGCCCTGCGCCGAGCGAATCCGGTTCGATCAGTCCGGAGGTACCCGCGCGCCGGTCACTGCCAATCACGATCCCTCGCCGGCGGGGGTAACCCGATCGGCTCCGAAGAGGGCGGCGAAGCGCGTTCCGATGACATCGGCGTGTAGTCGACGGCATACTGTGAGTGCTTCCGGGCGGTCGACAGTGACTCCCCCGGACGGGGTCGTCACTGGCGAGGCACAATGCGGGCGATCCATATTCACTCGATCGGGGGACGGTGGTTACGAGGTGACGACGCGCGCGACACCCCGCTTCCGGGCCGTCCTGGCCAACCGGGAGTTCCGCGCGCTGTGGTTCGCCGAAACGCAGTCGATGCTCGGCGACCAGCTGACCATCGTCGCGCTGGCCATCCTGATCTTCGACCGGACCGGGTCGCCGCTGCTCTCGGCCGTCGTCTACTCGCTGACGTTCCTGCCCGCGCTCGCCGGCGGGCTCGGGTTGTCCCAGCTCGCGGACCGGTTCCCGCGCCGCGCGGTGCTGGTGACCGGCTCGCTCGCGCAGGCCGTGCTGATCGGGCTGATGGCCGTGCCCGGCATGCCGATGGGCTGGCTGTTCGTCCTCTTCGTCTTCGCCCGGCTGGCGAACGCGCCGGGCAACGCGGCGCAGAACGCGCTCGGCCGGGAGATCTTCACCGACGACGACGTCTACCTGCAGAGCCAGGACCTGCGGGGGATCACGAACAACACGGCGATGCTGGCCGGCCTGGCCGCCGGCGGCCTGCTGGTGACCGGAATCGGCACGTCGTGGGCCCTGGCGATCGACGCGGCGACGTTCCTGGTCGCCGCCGTCGCCGTACGGCTGATGGTGCGGCGGCGAGCGGCCGCGGGGGACGGGGGCGCCCCCTGGTTCGGCGCCATCCGGCAGGTTTTCGGCGACGAACGGCTCCGCGTGCTGCTCTACCTGTCGTGGCTCGTCGGCCTCGCGGTGATCCCGGAGGGCCTCGCCGCACCGCTCGCCGCACAGCTGGGCGCGGGCGACCAGGCGGTGGGCTGGCTGCTGGCCGCCGATCCGCTGGGCTTCGTCGTCGGGACGTTCCTGCTGTCGCGGTTCGTCTCGACGGAGCACCGGCGACGGCTGCTGGGGGTGCTGGCCGCGCTGCCGCTGGCCGCGCTCGCGGCCTTCGCGCTGCAGCCGAACCTCGCGTTCGCGCTGATCCTGCTCGCGCTGGCCGGCGCGACGGGCGCGTATGTCATCACGGTCTCGGCCACGTTCATCACGTGGGTGCCCAACGACATCCGGGGCAGCGCCGGCGGGCTCTACCGGACCGGGCTGCGCGTGGCCCAGGGTGTGGGCGTCGGCATCGGCGGGCTGGTGGCCCAATGGGTCGGTTCCGCGAACGCGACGATCGCGCTCGCGGGGGCGGTGGGACTGCTGCTGGCCGTTCCGGTCGCGTTGTCCTGGCGCCGGGTCGGCGGAGCGGAACCGGAGCCACGGGCGTCATGAGCGGGGAACGGGATCTCCCGGCCGGGACGGTTCACCAGTCACGGTTGGCCATCGGATGCCACCTCTCCGTGCGCAAGATCATGAATCGCATTCGCGGGGGTCGCGGGCGACAATTCAACGGTGGTTCAGAAGTCGCGGTTGCTCATGGGGGCCACCTCCATGCGGGGAGAGTCTCGCAGAACCTTTTGCGCCGCGTTCCCGGCAGTTCCTCCGGGACCTCGGCAGGTCTGTTGCTGTGGGATGGTACCCGGCCGCGGAATGTGTGAACACTCTGCCAGGTACCGATGAGATTACTCAAGACGGCGGCTAGGCTGGAAAGGAGGTGACCAATTGCATCCAGGACCGGACGGTGAGCCGGGCGCGCCGGAGGAGCCGGCGCCGACGCGGCAGGCAGGCACCGGCGAGGACTTCGGCCATGGCGCGGCGGAACAGGGCGTGACCACGGACGGGTCGGCGACCACGACCGGTGGTCCGCTCGCGACCGCCCGGACCGGTCACGCGTACCGGCCGCGCAACTGGGCGCTGTGGCGCCGCCGGCCGGTGCAGATCGCGTTCATGCTCGCCGCCGAAGCGGTCGCGGTCGCGATTCTGGTCGTCGCTTTCGCCCGCTCGCCGATTCCGTCCGGAAACGACTGGATCAATTTCGCCATTCTGGCGGCGGGCGCCACCGTGCACATTCAGCTGACCCAGCGACAGGAAGAACGACGACGGAACCGGACGAAAACGGTCCTGATCGACCTCACCGCCGTCTGGACGTTTTCCGCCGCGATGATCCTGCCGATTCCGCTGATTCTCTTCGTCATCGCGGTGATTCGGGCGCAGCACTGGTTCATCGCGCGCCGCCCCGCCCACAACTTCGTTTTTTCGTCGATCACGCACGGCCTCGCGGCCACGCTCGCGCACGTCACCTACACCTCGCTCGGACCGCACCTCCTGGGCCCGCCGGACTGGAGCGGCTTCCTCCGCGAGTTCGGCACGATCGTGCTCACCGGGGCCATCTACGAGGCCATCCAGATCGCGTACGTGGGCGGGGTCCTGCTGCTCGGTTCCCCCGCCGGGCGCACGGTTCGTAACGTGCTCGGCAGCCCCGCCGACAACACCCTCGAAGCGATCACCATCGGCCTCGGCGCGGTGACCGCGATCCTGCTCGCCGCCGTGCCGCCGATGGTGGCGGTGATGGCCGTGGTCACCGTGGTCTTCAATCGCCTCGCGGAACTCGACCAGCTGCAGAACGACGTCCGGACGGACCCGAAAACCGGGATTCTCAACATGCGCGGCTGGTCGGAGTCGGCCGAGCGAGCACTGGAACGGACCGCTCGATCGGGTGATCAACTGGCGCTGCTGATGGTCGATCTCGACCACTTCAAGTGGATTAACGACACCTATGGACATCCGGCGGGTGACGACGTGCTCCGGACGGTTGCGCAAACCCTCGACGAAGTGACGCGGCCGAGTGACTTGGTCGGCCGTTTCGGGGGTGAGGAATTCCTCATTCTGCTCCCGGACATCGACGAGGAGTCGACCTGGGACGCGGCCGAGCGGATACGGGTCGCGATCGCCAAGTTGCACATCGTGACCACTGACAAACGCGGCGATCCGGCCACGATCGCCGACCGGACCACCTCGATCGGGGTGGCCCGCCACCCCCGCCACGGCGACACGCTGGAGCGGCTGCTGCAGTCGGCGGACGCGGCGGTCTACCTGGCGAAGGAGAACGGGCGCGACCAGGTCTGTTTCGCGCCGGACACCCCGGGCGGCGGACTCCCGGAACCGGCGCCGGTCACGCCCCCAAGAGAACCGTGAGCTCGAGCTTCACCAGCACTTCGGCGGACGTCCCCGGTGCGGCCGGGTCCAGCCGCAGGCGCTCGCCGCGGTAGCCGGCCGACTCCAGCCGCAGCACGCGGGCGCCCGGCGCCGGGCGGGGGTGGCACCAGTGCCGGACCACGCCGGTGCCGTCCGGATCCTTGGCGAGGATGAGGTACTCGTGGCCGAGGTCGTCACTCACCCGGCCGAGGCCGTTCCACCACAGCGCGCGCAGGGCGAGGCTCGCGCCGTCGCGCACCAGCTCGACCGGCGGATCGGCCCGGACGTCGACCCGGAACCCGCGCTCGCCGGCCCGCACCGAGCGGACGTCGAGGAAGCCGGCGGAACCGAGGCGCCGCACACCGTCCCGCCGCGGCACCAGGACCTCCCGGCCACCGTCCTCCGGCCGCGGCAGCAACGCGGCCACCACCAGCTCCGCCGCGGACCGGCCGTCCGCACCGTCCGGGACCGGCGGGACCCCGCGCAGCTCGTCCGCGAGGAGCCGCCCGCCGGCCGCCTCCGCCCAGCCCAGCGCCGCCGCGCGCAGTCCCGGCTCCGCCTTCAGCCGGTCGAGCAGCGCTCCCCGGCACCGCCCGCTGAAGCGCGCCGCCCGGACCAGCCGGGCCGCCGCCGGGCCGCGGACCTCCGGGCCGAACACCCCCGTCATCGCCCGGCCGAGCGCCCGCAGCTGCGCGGCCAGCACCACCCGCACCACGGCCGCCGGACACCGGACGGCCAGCTCCTCGGGCGAGCACTCCCGCAACGCGGCCGCCAGCACCCCCAGCTCGGCGGACACCGGGCGCAGCGCGGCACCCGGAGCCAGCCGGTGCAACGCGCAAACCGTGTTCTCCACAGGCACCGAACGCGAGCCCACCGCACGCCTCCTGGTCCGCCGCACCCCCGCGACCAGTGTCACGGGCGCACCGCCGCCGCGGAACGTAAGAAGGGGCAGCCCCCCGCGCCACCCGATCGGGCAGAACCGGACTGGGGGGTTAGCCCCGTGTCGCCGCCGTGACGGGGCTGGCACCCTGGGACCATGCCAGCCCCGACCGAGCCGTCTCGTGTCCGCCGACCCTGGTCGACGTCCGGCTGGTTGCTGCTGGTCCTGCTGGTCGTGTTCGCCTTCGGCCTGATCTCCTCGCGCCCGCCGGCCCCACCGGACCAGGGCCCGCCCACCGGCGACGTGCTCGCCGCGCAGAACGCGATCGAGGCGCTGGTCCACCCGGGCCCGCACCCCGACGCCCTCGCGCTGCTGCCGAAGGACTTCACCGCGCTCAGCGGCGTCACCCCCGGCGCGATGCCGGCCCGCGACGGCACGGTCCGCGCCGTCCACGTCGACGGCGGCTGCTCGACGCCGTGGGGCGACGACAACACCAAGTGGGACTACGCCGTGCCGTGCAAGGCCCACGACCTCGGCTACGACCTGCTGCGCTACGCCGACCGCAAGGGCCACCCGCTCGGCCCGGAGGTCCGCGAAGCCCTCGACAACCAGCTCTCGCACGACATGCACCACGCCTGCGACCTCAACCCGATGAACTCCGCGGGCACCTGCCGGGTCGTCGCGTCGTTCTATTCGGCCGGCCTGGTCGTCAACTCGTGGCACCAGCGCTGGGGCCCGCCGGTCGGCGACCCGATCGGCCCCATGGTCGCCGGCGTGCTCGTCATCGCCTGCCTGCTGGTGGTCCGGCTGCGCGGCTGGCTGCGCGCGCGTCGCGAGCCGCGGCTCCCGGCTCCCACCGGCACCACCGCCGTCCCGGCGCCGGTCAGCCGGTGGGCGCTGCTCGGCACCGCCGGGGTCGTCCTCCTGCTCGTCGGCGAGTCGGTGACGGCGCTCGCGCTGTGGGCCGGAGCGCCCGAGGTGTCGGTCTGGCCGCTGACCTGGCTCGCCCAGCTCGTCCCGCTGATCTTCTTCGCCGGCGGCCACGCCAACGCGGCCGGCTGGCGCTCCGAACAGGCCGACGGCGGCGGTTACCGCCACTACCTGGCCGAACGCGCCAGCCCGCTGCTGCGCCCGGCGCTGATCTTCGCCGTCGTCGCCCTCCTGACGCCGCTCGCGCTCGAGCTCCTCGGCATCCCGGCCGGGACGACCGCGACGGTCATGCGGATCGCGCTGCACCCGCTGTGGCTGCTCGGGGTCTACCTGCTGACGATCGTCTGCGCGCCCCCGTTGCTGGCCCTGCACCGCCGCGCCCCGGTGAGCGCGGCGGCCGGGCTCCTCGCGCTGGTCGTCGGCGGCGAGCTCGCCGCCGACGCGACCGGCTCGCCGCTGCCCCGCTTCGCGGCGACGTTCGCCCTCGCGCTCCTCGCCCAGCAACTCGCCTTCGCGCACGCCGACGGCGTCCGCCCGTCACGACGGCTGCTCGCCGCGGCCGCCGCGACCGGGGTCGCCGGGCTGGTCGTGGCGAGCGTCCTGCGGGACGGGCCACCCGTCCTGCTCGGCAGCCCGGGCGCCCCGGCGGCGTTCTCGGCCCCGCCGTGGGGCGTGCTGCTGCTCGGCCAGGTCCAGCTGGGCGTGCTCGGGCTCCTGGCCGGCCCGCTCGCCCGGCTGGGCGACCGCCCCCGCGTCGCCGCCGCGAGCCGGTTCGTCCTGCGCGCGCCGATGAGCCTCTACCTGGCCTTCCTCGCCGGGATGCTGCTGCTGGTCGCCGTCGTCTACCTCCCGGGCCGGATCGCCGACGGGCTGAGCTGGCTGGTCCGGCCGCGCACGCTGGTCGCGGTCGGGCTGCTCGCGGTGCCCGCGACCCTGGTCTTCTGGTGGTTCGAGCGGCACGGCCACGGCGTCCGGCGGCCCCGCGCGGCCGAGCTCCCCGGTCGCCGGGCGGTGCTGCTGACCAGGGCCGCGGCCGGGTTCGGCATCGGCTACGCCACGCTCGGCGTGTTCGGCTTCGCGCTGACCCGCTTCGGCGGGGTGGCCGCCGACGCCGACCTGCTGGGCCTGCGGCTCGACCCGATCCAGAGCCTGGTGCACCTGCTGCTCGGGGTGTTCCTGCTGCACACGATCCGGCTCGGCGCGGGCGCGGCGACCGGCACCTGGCTCACCACGGCGCTCGCCTGCGCGCCCTCGCTCCTGTTCGCCGACGGCGGCGGCACGTCCGAGCTCCTCGGCGTCACGCTCCACGCGGCGACGGCCGCGTTCGCCCTGCTCGCGACGGCGGGCACCCTGCTGCCGGCCCGCAGACCGGCAAATGCGACGTCCTGACCAGGCGAAACCGGCGGGCGTGCGGGAAACTGGGTGGTGCGTGCCACATTCACAGGGGGATGTGTAACGCTACGGCAACCACGGGCAGGCACCATGCGTCCCAACCCCTGGCAGTACCGATCGAAGCAGTGAGGAGTCGCCCGCGTGGATCACCCGCCTCGGAACGGGCAAGGCGACCGCCGCCCCGCCCGTCCCCGGCCGGACGAGCCAGGCCGGCGCACCCCACCACCGCGCCGCCCGGCGCCCCGCCGCGAGCCGGTGGACGCGCGTCGCACGGCTCCCCCGCCTCGCCGTCCCCAGCCGCGGCCGGTCCCCCGGGCCCGCCGCAACTCCTTCCGCGGCGCGAAGGTCGCGCTGGCCGTGGTGTCGCTGCTGGTGATGGGCCTGACCGGGTACGCGTGGGCCGCCATGCAGGGCCTGGTCAACGGGCTGAACTACGCGAACGTGATCAGCGACGGCGGCGGTGGCGACAAGCCCGCCGACGGCGCTCGCGACATCCTTCTGGTCGGTCTCGACAGCCGGACCGACGCCCAGGGCAACCCGCTTTCGCGCGAGGTGCTCGACCAGCTGCGCGCCGGCGACTCCGACGGCGAGCTCAACACCGACTCGCTGATCTTCGTGCACATCCCGAACGACGGCAGCAAGGCCGTCGCGATGTCGCTGCCGCGCGACTCCTACGTCGACATCCCCGGCTACGGCAAGCACAAGATCAACTCGGCGTACGCCCGCGCGATGCTGCAGGCCCGCAAGGACCTGCAGAAGCAGGGCGTCACCGACCCGAAGCAGCTCGACGTCCAGGCCAACCAGGCCGGGGCGAAGGAGCTCATCGAGACCATCGAGAAGCTCACCGGGTCGACCATCGACAACTACGCCGCCGTCAACCTGCTCGGCTTCAGCGAAATCACGAAGGCCATCGGCGGCGTCGACGTATGCCTGAACAACAACGTCAAGGACCAGTACTCCGGCGCGAACTTCACCAAGGGGCAGCACACGATCTCCGGTGTCGAGGCGCTCGAGTTCGTCCGGCAGCGCCACGGCCTGCCCAACGGCGACCTCGACCGGGTCGTCCGCCAGCAGGTGTTCATGGCCGGCATGGCCCGCAAGGTGCTCTCGGCCGGCACGCTGACCAACCCGGGCAAGCTGTCCGACCTGATCGACGCCATCAAGAAGTCGGTCGTGCTCAACCAGAACTGGGACGTCTTCGGGTTCGCCCAGCAGATGAAGGGCCTGACCGGCGGCCAGCTCGAGTTCCGGACCATCCCGGTGAAGAACATCGAGTACAAGACCCCCGAGGACGGCACGGCCATCCAGGTCGACCCCGCCGAGGTGAAGCAGTTCGTCCAGAGCCTCGCCGGGCCGCAGCCGGGCCAGACGGCCCCGCCGGCGGACCAGGCCGACCCCGCGAACAAGGCGACCACGGTCGACGTCCGCAACGCCTCCGGCAAGACCGGCCTGGCCGCGAGCGTCGCCAAGACCCTCGACGCCAAGGGCTTCACCTCCGGCGACACGGCGAACTCGACCTCGCGCAAGACCACGGTCATCTGGGTGCCGAAGGGCGGCAAGGACAAGGGCCAGGCCGTCGCGGACGCGCTCGGCGGCTCGCCGACGATCCAAGAGGACAAGAGCGTCCAGGCTGGGCACGTGATGGTGTTCCTCGGCTCGGACTACCAGGGCACGAGCGCCGACTCGGGCGCCGGTTCCGGCGCGGCCGCGGGCTCGCCTTCGCAGGCCGCCGCCCCGCCGCCGACCGCGGCCGAGGACAAGCCGATCACCGCCGAAGGCGTCCCCTGCGTCAACTGACGACGCCGGTCCCCGGACCGTCCATCAGGGACACTGCGATCGCTTGAGTCGCCTGCACACTGCAAATTGCACGCACGGCCACCCTGCCGTTAACCCGATCGGCCTAACTCGCGCAATCGGTATCAAAGACATGCCCGGAATCGCGTAAGGGCCGGGCTCTCGCGCACTTACATACAACGTGAGGGTGCACCTGCACGGGAATGTTGTCACCACCGTGAGGGTGCCGCGGGAGAGCACGGCAGGGGACATTGATGTGCTGATCGACGCTGAGGACTATCAGCGGATACTCGGAGACGAGCTCCGCAAGCTCAGGCGCAGCCGAGGATGGACGCGCAAGGAGCTGAACCAGCACCTGCAGAGCGAGATCTCGCTGCAGACGCTGGCCACCTACGAACTGGGCACCAGACAGTGCTCGGTGGTGCGCCTGGTCGAACTGTGCGTCGCGATGGACGAGCTGCCCCAGGACCTGCTGGCCAAGGTGCACCGCCGGGTCTTCGTCGACGAGCCCGGCCGGGTCCGCGTCGACCTGCGCAAGGTCGTCGCCGACGCGTCGGCCGACCTGCAGCCGTTGCGCCGCTGGGCCGAAGACCGGCTGCGGCAGGCCGGCGAGCAGGGTGCCGCCGAGGTCGCGCTCGACCTGCCGGCGCTCGAGCGCATGGCCGAACTGTGCGAGCTGCCGACCGTGGACCTGATCGGCCGCCTCCGCCGCTACGTCTCCCGCTGATCCGCCGCGGTCGTGAGTGAGAAACAGGGTTAGAACACTGTTTCTCACTCACGACCCTCAGCCGACCCGGAAGTCCTCGCGACGCACCTTCCGCGTGTCCAGCCAGTACCGCCAGGTGAAGCCCGGCCAGATCGTCCGGTTGACGCCCTTCGCGTCCAGGTACCAGCTCTTGCAGCCCCCGCGCGTCCAAATCCCCTTCGCCAGCTTGCGCTGGATCGCGGTGTTGAACCGCTCCTGCGCCTCGGGCTTCGGCTCGATGGCCTGGCCGCGGGCCAGCCGCAGCGCCTCGGCGACGTAGGAGATCTGCGCCTCGATCATGAAGACGACCGAGTTGTGGCCGAGGCCGGTGTTCGGGCCGAGCAGGAAGAACAGGTTCGGGAAGCCGGCGACGGTGATCCCGAGGTGCGTCCGCATCCCCTCGGTCGCCCACTCCTTGCCCAGGTTGCGCCCGTCGCGCCCGACGATCTCCAGGTCGTCGAAGGCGTCGGTGACGTGAAAACCGGTGCCGTAGACGATGACGTCGGCCTCGTGCTCGACCCCCGCGGCGTCCACGACGCTGTGCTCCCGGACCTCGCGCACGCTGTCGGTGACGACGTCGACGTTGTCCCGGGCCAGCGCCGGGTAGTAGTCGTTGGAGATGAGCACGCGCTTGCAGCCCATGGTGTAGTCCGGCGTCACCTTGCGCCGCAACGCGGGGTCGGTGATCGCGCGGTCGATGTTGCGCTTGGCCAGTCGCTGGCCGAGCTTCATCACCCACGACTGGCCGTTGAAGCCGATCGCGCGCGCTTCGAGCAGCCAGTACAGGACGTTGCGGTAGGCGCGCTGGGCCGGCGGGAACGCCTTGAACAGCGCGCGCGTGCGCCCGGACATCTCGTGGTCGGCCTTCGGCATGATCCACGGCGGCGTGCGCTGGAACAGCGTCAGCTCTTCGACGTCCGGCGCGATCTTCGGCACGAACTGGACCGCGCTGGCGCCGGTGCCGATCACGGCGACCTTCTTGCCCTTCAGGTCGACGTCGTGACGCCACCGCGCCGAGTGGAACGCCGGGCCCGCGAAGTCCTCGATCCCGGGCAGCTCCGGGATCTGCGGCAGGTGCAGGGCCCCGACCCCGGCGACCAGTGCGTTTCCGACGAACTCGTCGCCGCCCCGCGTGGTGACGTGCCAGCGGTTCTCGTCGGCGTCCCAGCGGGCGCCGGTCATCTCCTGGCCGAAGCGGACGAAGCGCCGCAGGTCGTGCTTGTCGGCGACCTCGCGCATGTACCGCCAGATCTCCGGCTGCGGCGAGTACGCCCGCGACCAGCCGGGGTTCTGCTCGAAGGAGAACGAGTACATGTGCGACGGGATGTCGCAGGCGCACCCGGGGTAGCTGTTGTCGCGCCACGTGCCGCCGACGTCGTGCGCCTTCTCGAGGATGACGAAGTCGTCACGCCCCTCCTTGCGCAGCTGGATCGCCATTCCGAGACCGGAGAACCCCGTCCCGACGATGACGACCCCGGTCTCCGTGCGGTTGCCCATCGCGCCTCCCGGTTTCCTGTTACTCGTCGTCCAGCTTACTCAGAGTAGGTTACTACCGGTAGAGTGTTCCTCGTGACCACCGCGAAGCGCAAGCGCATGCCCCGGGCCGAGCGGATGCGGCAGATGGTCGAGGTCGCCGAGCAGGTTTTTTCGGCGCGCGGCTACGCGGCGGCGTCCATGGACGAGATCGCCGAACTGGTGGGCGTCTCGAAGCCGATGCTCTACGAGTACTTCAACTCGAAGGAAGGCCTGCTGCTGGCCTGCATCCGCGAGTCACGGTCGATCCTGCGTGAGGTCACCGAGCAGGCGACGGTCGGCGCGACCACCGCCGAGGACGCGCTGCGCCGCGGCCTGCTGGCCTTCTTCGTCTTCATCCGGGAGCGGCGTCAGGCGTGGTCGCTGCTGCGCCACGAGATGGCACTGATCGGCACGCCGGCCGCGGACGAGGTCGAGGAGACCCGGCGCCAGCAGACCGACCTGATCGCCGCGCTGATGAGCGGCTACTTCGACAGCGGCGACGACCTGCGGGCCGAAGCGGCCGCGGAATTCGTGGTCGGGGCGTGCGAACGGCTCGCGATCTGGTGCGAGCGACACGATGAGGTGAGCCCCGAAATGGCCACCGAATACGCCATGGACGTGCTGTGGAGCGGCCTGCGGAGCCGTGCACGGTAACCTGCGCGTGCATTAGGCCATTCGGTCGTTACTCAGCGCTGTCGTGTCGTGTGACACAGAGTTGCTCTACGGTACTGAAGACACGGTAGAAAGTGTGCTGGACCTTCACGACCGAGAGGGGGCGCGGACAACGTGATCCGAAAGCAGCGTCATGGAATCGCGACGACCGCGTCACGGTTGTGTAAGGCATCGAGAGGGGCGTGAGGCAGATGGTGGAAGCGATCACGGCGGCGTACGTCCGCGAGGACGCCGACTGGGCGATCACGGTCAGCGGCCGCGGCAAGGAGCTGACCGCTCGCGCGCCCGGCATCATCGCCGCGCGCGACCGGGCCGACCAGCTGGTCGAGGAGCTCGGCGGCGACGGCCGGAACACGGTCGTGCACCTGCTCAACGGCAGTGCGCTCGAATTCACCCAGACCTACATGACGGCCCGGCTGACGCTCCCGAAGCAAGCGCCGCTCGAGGTCCCGCCGCCCGGCAGCGTGCCGAAGCAGCAGACCACCGAGAAGGAGCCGGCCGTGGCGCCGGCGGCTCCGGCGGCTTCGGCGGCTTCGGAGAAGAAGCCGCAGCTGCCGCCGAGCAAGCAGCTCCCGAAGGCCGTCGAGGAAAGCAAGCCGGCGGCCGAGCCCGCCCCCGCCGCCGAGAAGACGGCGGAGCAGGCCCGCGCCTGAGCGCTTACTTGAGGAGCTTGCGCACCAGCAGGACGAGCACCAGGATGCCCCCGCCGATCAGCGGGTACTTGACCTTGGGGTTGTCCAGCTTCGCGCGCACACCGTTCTTCGCCGCGTCCGCGAGCTTCTTCGGGTCAGCCTTGACGGTCAGCTGATCGAGCGTCGCCGCCAGAGCAGTCCTGGCCTGCTCGATCTCACGCTCGATCGTCTCGGGATCGCGGGCCACGTGTCCTCCTCGCCGCAGTGACTTCCAGGCCCCAACCTAGTCGACCGCCCCACCGCCGCCGCAGGGGCCACGCCGCACGCTACGCTTCCTCCTGCAGCGGGCCCGTAGCCTGCAGCGGGCCCGTAGCCCAATTGGCAGAGGCACACGGTTTAGGTCCGTGCCAGTGAGAGTTCGAGTCTCTCCGGGCCCACTCCGCTCATGAGCCCCTTCTCCGCGCTTCGCGCCTTCGCCGGGCTCCCTCGCTTCGTCGTATCTCCTGGGGGTGCGACCCCCAGACCCCGCCCGGCGGGCTCCGCCCCCGGACCCCCGGCCGCGGTCACCTTTGGTCGTCGGCTGTGGGTTTCCTTGGCTCAGGGCAGTTCGACCGTGACGTGCGGTGCCAGTGCCCGCAGGAAGTCCTTCGCGTCGAAGATCTCCCCCGCCGCCGCGACGCCCTTCACCTTCGTCCGTCCACTCAGGATGCGGTCCACCGCCTCCACCGCCAGTGGTGCGCTCACCGCGTAGATGTCCTCGCCGCGGGCGGTCGCCCGGCGCTCTTCGCCGTTCGCGCGGACCACCACGTCGACCACGAAGCTCTCGGCCGAGTCGCGCTCTCCGCCCGCGAACAGGTCCTTGGCCGCGTTGACCGTCATGTAGCTCGTCACGCTGGGAACCGTCAGGTGACGGGGGATCGTGACGATGTCGGCCATCGAGAACTCGCCGAAGACCGGCTGGGCGCCCAGCGGCTCGGGGAACGTCCAGTCGAGCGTCGGCAGGGCGTCGTCGCGGTGCTCCAGGCGGCCGTTCGCGTAACGGACGCGGCGGCCGTCGCGGCGTTCGCGGGACACCTGACCCGCGTTCAGCGTCCCGGCCGTCGGGCGCCAGCTGCTGAGCGCGTACGCCACGTGGATCTCGTCCGCCGACCGCCAGTCGCCCATCGCCGCCGTCGCCAGCAGGTCGGCCAGGCCGCCGAAGAACGCCATCGCCGGCACCACCACCGTGTCCACCTCCAGGGCGAACGTGTCCAGGTTGGCTTCGATCTCGGCCGCGACGTCGACGTACGGGACGCCGGCGCGTGCCGCCGCCTCGATCAGGGGGATGGCCGTCGCCGCGAACGGGCCCGCGCAGTTGATCAACGCCGCGACGCCGTCCAGCGCGCGGTCGAGGGCGGCCGGGTCGCCGACCGAAGCGGGCCGGCCGCCGGGCAGCTTGGCCGCGTCACGGCCGGACGAAATCGGCTCGAAGCCGCGGCTGCGCAGCTCCGCCACCACGAAACGACCTGTGTGCCCGTAGGCGCCGTACACCAGTACCGAAGTCATGAATCCATCTTCGTGACGGCTGCGCGCCGGCGACAGTGTCCGGAACGACGGGATGCGTACACTTTCGGACATGCACGCAGTCGCGCTCGCCGCCACCGACGGGATGCTGCCCTTCGAGCTGACGATCGCGTCCGAAGTGTTCGGCGAGGATCCGCGGTACGACTTCGCCGTCTGCGGCTCGGGCCCGGTGCGGGTCGGGCGGTTCCTCCTCGAACCCGACCGCGGGCTCGACCGGCTCGCGCGCGCCGGCACCGTGATCGTGCCCGGCTGGGCCGACGTCGACGCGGACCCGCCGGCCGACCTCGTCGAGGCGGTGCGGGCGGCGCACGCGGCCGGCGCGCGGGTGGCGTCGCTCTGCACGGGCGCGTTCGTGCTGGCCGCGGCCGGCCTGCTGGACGGCCTCCGCGCGACCACCCACTGGGCGCACACCGACGTCCTCGCCGCCCGGTTCCCGCGGGTGACGGTGGATCCGGACGTGCTGTACGTCGACAACGGCAGCGTGCTGACGTCGGCGGGCAAGGCCGCCGCGATGGACCTCTGCCTGCACCTGGTCCGCGCCGACCACGGCCCGTCGGCCGCCAACGCGGTCGCCCGCCGGCTGGTCGTGCCTCCGCACCGCGCCGGCGGGCAGGCCCAGTTCGTGCCGGCCCCGGTCCCCGCCCGGGACGACCACCCGCTCGCCGCGCTGCTCCCGTGGATCACCGCGCGGCTCGACCAGCCGCTGACGGTGGAGGACCTGGCCAAGCAGGCGAAGGTCAGCACCCGCCACCTGACCCGCCACTTCCACGCCGCGACGGGCACGACCCCGCTGCGGTGGCTGCTGGTCCAGCGGATCCGCCGGGCGCAGGAGCTGCTCGAGAAGACGGACTCGGGAGTCGACACGATCGCGGCGGCCGTCGGCATGGGCACGGCGACGACGTTGCGCAGGCACTTCAACCGCACGGTCGGCGTGCCCCCGGACACCTACCGGCGCACCTTCCGCGGTTAGGGTTCGCCATGCAGTCGTACGGGTTCCTGGGCACCGGCGAGCTCACCGCCGCCATCGTCGAAGGCCTGAGCACCGGGGCACCGCGGGTGTTCCTCTCCCCGCGCAACCACGCCATCGCGCACGACCTGGCCGCCCGGTTCCCGAACGTGCGGGTGTGCGGCAGCAACCAGGAAGTGCTCGACAACGCGACCACCGTCGTCGTCGCCGTGCGGCCGCAGGTCGTCCGGGAAGTGCTGGGGGAAATCACCTTCCGGCCGGAGCACGTCGTGGTGAGCGCGGTCGCCGGGGTGCACCTGGACCGGCTCGAGGAGTGGGTCGCGCCGGCCACGCGGATCGTCCGGTCCATCCCGCTGCCGACCGCGAGCCGCCGCGCCAGCCGCACCGCGATGTACCCCGACGACGTCGATGCGCGGGCGCTCCTCGAGAGCGTCGGTGACGTCGTCGTCCCCGCGGACGAAGCGACCCTCGACACCTTCAGCGCCGCGACCGCCACCTTCGCCGCGCACCTCGGCCAGCTCGCCACGATCGCGGGCTGGATGGCCGAGCACGGCGTCACGCCCGCCGACGCCGACGGCTACATCGCCCACGTCTACGGCGAACTCGGCCGCACCCTCGCCGGCCACGACGGCACCCTCGAAGAGCTGGCGCGCAAGCACGAGACACCCGGCGGGATCAACGAGCAGTTCCGAGCCGCGATGCGGGACGCCCCGACGCGGCAAGGCCTCGACGAAGTCCTGGCCCGCCTCAAGAGTCAGTAGCGGACGTCGCTCTGCAGCAGCGGCGGGTACACAGTGGACGGTTCGCCGTCGACCGTCGTGCCCGCGAACTGGAGCATCGCGCGCTGGGCGCCGTGCATCGGGGCCGGGTAGTCGAGCGTCGGGGCCGAAACCTCGTCCAGGCGCGCCAAGTCCGACGGCGAGAGCGTCACGTCCAGCCCCGCGAGGTTGCCGGTCAGGTGCTCCAGCCGCCGGGCGCCGACGATCGGGACCACCGTGCCCGGCCGGGCCCGCAGCCACGCCAAGGACACCGCCGCGGACGTCGTGTCCAGCTCCGACGCGATCGCGGCCACCACGTCGATCACGGCGAACTCCTCCTCCGTCGGGCCGCCGACGAAGGCCGCCCGCGCCGAGTCGACGGCGCCGTCGCGCCGGTACTTGCCCGACAGGAACCCGTTCTTCAGCGGGCTCCACGGCGTCAGCGCGATGCCCTGGTCGAGCGCGAACGGCGCCAGCTCCCCCTCCACCGTCCGCGCCAGCAGGGAGTACTCCACCTGCAGCGCGACCAGCGGCGTCCAGCCCCGCAGCAGCGCCGTCGTCTGGGCCTGCGCGGTGACCCACGCCGGAGTGTTCGAGAAGCCGATATAGCGGATCTTGCCCGCGCGCACGAGGTCGTCGAGGGTCCGCAGGGTCTCCTCGATCGGCGTGTGGCGGTCCCAGTTGTGCAGCCAGTACAGGTCGAGGTGGTCGGTCCGCAGTCGCCGCAGCGTCTCCTCGAGCTGGGCGATGATCGACGCGCGTCCCGCGCCGCCGCCGTTGGGGTCGCCCGGGTGCATGTTGCCGAAGAACTTCGACGCGAGGACCACGTGCGAGCGCAGGCCCGGCCGCGCCGCGAAGAAGTCGCCGAGGATCTTCTCCGAGTGGCCGTTCGTGTAGAAGTTGGCCGTGTCGACGAAGTTCCCGCCGAGGTCGAGGTAGGTCTCGAGGATCTTCTCGGACTCTTCGACGCTGCAGCCCGCGCCGCCGGGGTCCTCGCCGAAGGTCATCGCGCCGAGCGCGAACGGGCTGACGCGCAGCCCGGACCGGCCGAGGGTGACGTAGTGGTCGAGTGACATGGAACTCTCCTCAGGTGTCGGATTGACCACCACCAGGAAACCGCGAAACCCCAGCTCGACGGTAGATCGATCGACTCTGCCTCTTGCACGATCCGCTCGACTTCGATTGCCAGCAACAAACCGGCGTGCTTCCCTGAGGAGGTGCTGACCGAGCTCCGCGACCTCGTCGCCACCCACGCGCGCGCCGACCTGCGCACGCCGATCCCGGGCCTGCTGCTGTCCGAAGTGGACACCAGCGAGCCGCACCACTCGCTGGCCGAGCCGCTCCTGGTCGTCATGGTCCAGGGCGGCAAGCGCCTGCTGCTCGGCGAGCAGGTGCACGAGTACCGCGCCGGGCAGTACCTGCTGGTCAGCACCGATCTGCCGGTGACCGGCCACTTCGTCGGCGCGACGCCGGAGACGCCGGCGCTGGGCGTGGGGCTGGCCCTGCGGCCCGCGGCCATCGCCCCGCTGCTGCTCGAAGCCCCGCCCGGCCGGTTCGCGCGCACCCCGCCGTCGTCGCCGATCGCGACCGGGGACGCGAGCCCCGAGCTGCTCGACGCCGTCGTCCGGCTGGTGCGGCTGGTCGGCCACCCCGCCGACGCGCGCGTGCTCGCCCCGCTGATCGAGCGGGAGATCCTCTGGCGGCTGCTGACCGGCCCGCATGGCGGCCTGCTCCGTCAGATCGGCCTGGCCGACAGCGGGCTGGCGCACGTCGGCCGGGCGATCCGGTGGATCCGCGAGAACCACGCCGAGCCGATGCGGGTCGACGAGCTCGCGAAGCTGAGCGGGATGAGCCCGTCGGCGTTCCACCGGCACTTCCGCGCGGTCACGGCGATGAGCCCGCTGCAGTTCCAGAAGCGCATCCGCCTGCAGGAGGCGCGCTCGCTGCTGCTGGCCGACGCGGGCGACGTCGCGGGCATCGGGCACCTCGTCGGCTACGACAGCCCGTCGCAGTTCAACCGCGAGTACCGCCGCCTGTTCGGCGCCCCGCCCGGCCAGGACGCGGCCCGGCTGCGCGCGGCCGTCGCCCCGGCCGGGCCGCGGTTGCCGTGAGGTCCGATCCGTTCAAGACCCGCGGCCGCGACGGTGCGACGCTGACCGCATGGCTGTGAACCTTTCCGCGGCGGCGTCGTTCATGGCGACGCACGCCCGGCTCCTGGACCGACGCCGCTTCGAGCTGCTCAGCGGCGAGACCGGCGCTGACGCCGTGCTGGCCGCCGTCGACGGCTACCGCAATCCCGACGGGGGCTACGGCTGGGGCCTCGAGCCCGACCTGCGGGCGCCGGAGAGCCAGCCCGGCGGCGCCCTCCACGCCTTCGAGGTGTTCGACGAGATCGGGCCGGTCACCTCCCCGCACGCGGCCCGGCTCTGCGACTGGCTCGCTTCGGTCTCCACCCCGGACGGCGGCCTGCCGTTCGCCCTGCCCGTGGCGGACCCGGCGGGCTGCGCGCCCTTCTGGGTCCAGGCCGATCCGACGCGGGCCGCGTTGCAGAGCACGGCGTTCGCCGCGAGTGTCGCCCTGCGCGTCGCCCGCCACGACCGGGCCGTGCGCGAACACCCGTGGCTCGCCGCGGCGACGGAGTACTGCTTCCGCGAAATCCGTGCGCTGACCGAGGCGCCGCACGCGATCGCGCTGTCGTTCGCGGTGGGTTTCGTGGACGCGGCCCACGACTTCCACGCCGAAGCGGCGACGCTGCTGGACCGGCTGGCGCCGTTCGTCTCCCCCGACGGCCTGGTCCCGGTGGCCGGCGGCTCGGCGGGGGAAACCCTGCGCGCACTGGACTTCGCGCCGCTGCCGGACCGCCCGGCCCGCGCGCTGTTCAAGGACGACGTGATCGACGCGGAGCTGCGGCGGCTCGCCGGTGAGCAGCACGACGACGGCGGCTGGCGGGTCGACTTCGCCAGTTATTCGCCCGCGGCGGAGCTCGAGTGGAGCGGTTACGCGACCGTCCGTGCGGTCTCGATCCTGCAGCGCAACGAAGCACTCTGAAGATCTACACGAGAGACGTCGGCGTTCACCCGCCCGTGGCACGTCAGGTCACGGGCGGTGAGCGGTCACTCGCCTTCCGGCGAGCACGGCCGTACCCGTACTGTGACGGGTAGGCCGGTGCCCGGAGGTGAAGCATGTCGTCGCGCAACCCGTTGAGCTGGTTCACCCGCTGGGCCGACTGGTTCGAGGAGCGTGGCGTCTACGTGCCCGGCGAGGAGAGCCGCGCGGTCGACCCCATCCGGGATTTCGGCTGGTTGATGGCCGCCTGGGTGGCCGGCGTGGCGATCTTCATCCTGCTGTTCGCACTCGCCGTTTAAGTGGCATGTCGGCGGTGATTGTCACCACCCGTGCCGTTCCGGTCACGGATTGGCCACGGCGCGGCACCAGGTGCGCGACAACCCCCCGTGTCCGCTCGTAACCACGCGCGATCACGGCCAGAGTGGAGCGGGTTCGCCCGGCACGCCCCGTTGCCGAACGGCACCCCCGACCCGCCGACTGGAGTACCTGCGATGGCGCTCGCGCGCACATGCAAGATCATGTTCACCACAGGACTGCTTTCCCTGGCGGTGGCGTGCGGGGTCCCTTCGGCAAAGGACGGGACCGCGGCCCTCGGGGCGGGCGGCGGCCAGGCGGGCGCCAGCGCGGCGCAGGCGGGCAACGACCTCAAGTTCGGCGCCGACCACCGGTTCGCCAGCGGCGTCACCATCTCGGTCGGCTCGCCGGAGTCGTTCAAGCCCAGCGCATCGGCGTACCCGAGCAGCCCGCGCGGCGCGGCCTTCGACGTCGAGCTGACGAACGACGGCGCGACGACGTACAAGCTCTCGGGCCTCACCGTCGCCGCCACCTCGGCGGGCACCCCGGTCAAGCAGGTCGTGGACACGACCCAGGGGTTCACCGGCATCACCGACGCGGGCAAGGACGTCCTGCCCGGCCGCTCGGTGCACGTCACGCTGGCCTTCGCGGTACCGCAGGAGCCGACGCAGCTGCGGCTGCAGATCCGCCCGAGCGCGACCGAGGCCGCCGCGGTCACCTACTGCGGACCCGCCTGACGTTACGCTCGGCATATGACCGAGCGACTTTCCCCCGGCGACGAAGCCCCGGACTTCACCCTGCCCGACAGCGAGGGCAAGGACGTCTCGCTGCGCGACTTCCGCGGCAAGTCCGTCGTCGTGTACTTCTACCCGGCGGCGAGCACTCCGGGCTGCACCAAGCAGGCCTGCGACTTCCGCGACAACCTCGCCGAGCTGAACGACGCCGGCTACCAGGTGATCGGCATTTCGCCGGACAAGCAGGCGAAGCTCGCGAAGTTCGTCGAGACCGAGAAGCTGACGTTCCCGATGCTGGGCGACCCCGACAAGGGCGTCATCGAGGCGTGGGGCGCGTACGGCGAGAAGAAGAACTACGGCAAGACGTACCTGGGCGTCATCCGCTCGACGTTCGTCGTCGACGCCGACGGCAAGATCGCCCACGCCTTCTACAACGTCCGCGCGACCGGTCACGTGGCGAAGCTGATCCGCGACCTGGGTCTGGCTTCCTGATCACCCGCTGACCGCTCGCTCACCGGTTCCCCACACCCTTTCGCGACGCTGCCTGGGCCACGAAAGGGAGGTTCTCGTGGCCCAGGCAAGGAAAGTCACCGCGCTCGCCCCTTCGGCTCGTTCGTCGCGCGGAGCGCGTTCGCCGACGCGACGTGGGTCGCGACGACCAGCAGAGCGGCCACGACCAGGCGTTCCTCGTGCTCAACCCGGACGCCCGCGGCCGTCACGCCGCCGACGTCACGAAAGCCGCCCAGCCGCTCGGCCTTGACCTGCCGGGGAACCGGCCCGCGAAACAGCCCGGCCACGGCGCCAGCGGCGGCCCGCGGCTGACGTCGTGCGGGCCGGTCGTGAGTGAGAAACAGTGTTCTAACCCTGTTTCTCACTCACGACCACTGGCACCGGCGGGCAGCCGCAGCGTGAACGTCGAGCCCTGACCGGGCACGGAGGCCGCGGTCACCGTCCCGCCGTGGGCCTCCGCGAGCTTGCGGACGATCGCCAGCCCGAGGCCGCTGCCGCCCGTCCCCCGCGTCCGGGCCTTGTCGGCCCGCCAGAACCGGTCGAACACGTGCGGCAGGTCCTCGGCAGCGATCCCGGCGCCGGTGTCGGCGACTTCGATCACGACGTCGTCGCCGTCCCGGCGTCCGCGGACCTCCACCGACCCGCCGGCCGGGGTGTGGCGGACGGCGTTGGACACCAGGTTCCCGACCGCCTGCCGCAGCCGCACCGGATCGGCGGTCATCTCCAGCGAAGAAGCCGACGCCGTGAGCGCGACGTCGGCCGGCCGGAAAGCCGCGAGAACCTGGGTCAGGAGCGCCGCCGCGTCGACGGGCTCCGGGTGCAGCCGCAGCGCGCCGGCGTCGGCGAGCGCGAGGTCCTGCAGGTCGTCGACGATGTGCTGCAGGTGGACGGCCTCTTCGAGCAGCGAGTCGACCAGCTCGTCGTCGAGCCGGCTGATGCCGTCCTGGGTCGCTTCCAGCCAGCCGCGGATGTTGCTCAGCGGTGTGCGCAGCTCGTGCGCGATGTCGCTGACCATCGCCTTGCGGGTCTCCTCCAGGCGTTCCCGGTTCGCCGACATGGCGTTGAACGCGGTCCCGAGCCGGGCGATCTCGTCGCGGCCGCGCACCTTGACCTGCGCGCCGGTCTCGCCGCCTTCCATCCGCCGCGCCGCGCCGGTGAGCGCGCGCAGCGGCCGGATCAGCCGGAGCCCGGCGAACGCCGTGACCAGCAGCGTCAGCAGCAGGATCCCGCCGGCGACCTGGAAGAGCCGGACCTGGTTCTCCGGCGAGAGCGTGAACCCCGCGGGCGGTTCACCCGACGACGCCGTGAGGTAGAGCGACGCGGCGGGCGCGACGTACGGCGTCAGCTGCTCCCGTCGGGCCGCGTTCAGGCACGACCGCACGGCCTGCTCGGTCTCCTCGGCCGAGACGCCCTTGTGCACCCAGGTGAAGTCGAGCAGCACCTGCACCTGAGCCAGCGGCTTCGACTCCGGCCCGCGGTTCAGGCAGGCGTTGACCAGCGTGGACAGCTGGTCCAGCGCGGCCTGTTCGGTCTTCGTCGGCAGGCTGAGCGCGGAGCCCCTGCACGCGGACAGCACGAACGGGTCGGCGCCCTCGATCCGCGGGTGCCCGCCCGGCGACGTCTCGATCGTGCCGGCGCCCGAGCGGCCCTGCACGCACCGCAGCACCCGCTGGGCGACGGCGGCGAGGTTCGCGCGGTCGGCCTCGGCCAGCGCGTACGGGCCGACCGCGTCCGGGTCGATCCGGTCCGCGGTGGTGTCCTGGCCGAGCCCGGAGTCGACCGACAGCGGGTCGACGACGATCGAGGGCCGCAGCGGCAGCGGCCGGCCGTCGGTGGCCGAATCGGCGACCGGAGTGCCGTCGGTCAGCGTCAGCGCGATGCGGCGGCCGGAGATCGCCGCGGTGCCGCGCAGCTGGTCACCGACGTCGTGCCAGTCCGGATGGGTCGCGGCGTACTTCAGCAGCCCCCGGTAGATGTTCCCGTCGTCGGCCAGGGCCTGGCCCTGCTCCTGCTGGATCGCGCCGGACGTCGTGCGCGCGGCGAGCCACGCCGTCGCGGCGATCGAGGCCACCGCGACCAGCGCCGACAGCACGAACAACCGCAGGAGGAGGCTACGGCGCATCGGCGCCCGCGGTCAGCTTGTAGCCGACTCCGTAGACGGTCAGCAGCCGCGCCGGGCGCCGCGGGTCGGCCTCGATCTTCTTGCGCAGGTTCATCACGTGCACGTCGATCGCGCGCTGCGTGATGAACCGGTCGAAGCCGTGCAGGTGTTCCAGCAGCTGGCCACGCGTGAAGACGCGGTCGGGCTGCGTCGCCATCAGTTCCAAGAGCCCGAACTCGCCCGGCGTGCAGTCGATCGGCCGGCCCTCGACGGTCACCTCGTGGCGCAGCGGGTCGACGGTCAGGCCACCCACCCGCGCCGTACCGCCGGGACGCGCGGGGGCGGCCCGCCGCAGCAGCGTCCGGATCCGGGCCATCAGCTCGCGCGGGCTGAACGGCTTGGTGACGTAGTCGTCGGCGCCGAGGTCGAGCCCGGCGAGCAGATCGTCCTCTGTGGACCGTGCGGTGAGCATGAGCACCGGCAGGTCGGACTCCGCGCGCAGCGTCCGGCAGATCTCCAGCCCGTCCACCCCGGGCAGCATGACGTCGAGCACCAGCAGGTCGGGCGGGTGCCGGCGGACGAGGTCCAGCGCGACGGCGCCGTCGCCGACGACGACCACGGTGTGGCGCTCCCGCTCGAGGTAGCGCCGGACGAGCTCCGCCTGCTTGGCGTCGTCCTCGGCCAGCACGATGTGGGCGCACATGATCCGAGCATAAGCGCGGCTACCGGAAGACCACGCTTTCCTGACCGGTCCCTGACATTCCGCTGCGAGCGTGACGCCCATGAAAACCCGATCGGGTGGCTTGTGGGCGGCCGTCGCCGTGGTCGCCGTGCTGGGCGCCACGACGTACTTCGTCGTGGACCACGGCCGTGGGACCGCCGCCCCGGCCGCGCCGCCGCCCGCCGTGACCACCGTCGCCGTCCGGAAGACCGACCTGGCGAACACGCAGTCGTTCACCGGCACCCTGGGCTTCGGGACGCCGGTGCCGGTGAAGGGCACAGGTTCCGGCACCGTCACGAAGCTGCCCGCCGTCGGCAACGTCGCCCAGCGCGGCAAGGCACTGTACTCAGTGGACGGCCGCGGGGTCCCGGTGTTCTTCGGCGACACCCCGCTGTTCCGCAAGCTCGACAACCCGGACCTCACCGGCCCGGACGTCGCCGTCGTCGCCGCGAACCTGGCCGCGCTCGGCTACAAAGTGGGTCACCCCAAGGCATTCACGTTCGCCGACGCCCTGAAGAAGTGGCAGAAGAAGGCCGGCCTCGAGGAAACGGGAGTCCTCGACGTCGGCCAGGTCCTCGTGCTGCCCGGCCCGGTGCGGGTCAACTCGGTGACCGCGCAGCCCGGCGACCCGGTCGCGGGGCCGCTGCTCACCGTCAGCGCGACGACGAAGGTGGTGGTCGCGCCGGTGTCCGCTTCGGACGTCGCGGCGATCAAGACCGGCGCGCCGGTGACCGTGGCCCGGCCGGACGGGACGACGGTCCCGGCCAAGGTGACGTCGGTGAGCACGGACGTCACGGGAACGCCGGAAGGCGGGCCGCAGGGGCCGGCCAAGGTGAACGTCACGGTCACCCCCGACGACCCGAAGTCCGTCGCCGACCTCGATTCGGCGGCGGTCGAGGTGCGGATCGCCACCGAAACGCACGCCGGGGTGCTCGCGGTGCCCGTCGGCGCGCTGCTGGCGCTGCGCGAAGGCGGGTACGCCGTGCAGCTGCCGGACGGGACGCTTCGCGCGGTCAAGACCGGGATGTTCGCGCGCGACCTCGTCGAGATCAGCGGCGACGGGGTCACCGAAGGCCTGAAGGTGGTGACGACGTCGTGACGCCGGTGCTGGCCCTGCGCGGGGTGAGCAAGCGCTATCCCGGCGACGTCGTCGCGCTCGACGACGTCACGCTGACCGTGTCCGACGGCGAGCTGCTGGCGATCGTCGGGCCGTCGGGCTCGGGGAAGTCGACGTTGCTGCACATCGCCGGGACGCTCGACCGCGCGACGGCCGGCACGGTGGAGGTCGGCGGCGACGACGTCACGACGTTGTCCGACCGGCAGCTGTCCGCGCTGCGCGGGCGCCGGCTGGGGTTCGTGTTCCAGCAGTTCCACCTCACCGACGGGCTGTCCGCTGTGGACAACGTGGCCACCGGCCTGCTGTACGCCGGGGTGCCGCGCCGCCGTCGCCGTCCGCTCGCGCTGGAGGCGCTGGGCCGGGTCGGGCTCGCGCACCGCGTCGCCCACCGGCCGCACGAGCTCTCCGGCGGCGAACGCCAGCGCGTCGCGATCGCGCGTGCTGTCGTCAACGACCCGGCGCTGGTGCTGGCCGACGAGCCGACCGGGGCGCTGGACACCGCGAACGGCCGGGCCGTGCTGGACCTGCTGACCGGGCTGCACGCCGAGGGCACGACGATCGCCGTCATCACGCACGACCGGGACATCGCGGCCGGGCTGCCCCGGCGCGTCGAGTTCCGCGACGGCCGGATCGTCGGGGACTCGGCGTGACGCCCGCCGACGTGCTCGGCGTGGGCCTGCTGGGCATCAGGACGCGACCGCTGCGGGCGGTGCTGTCGGCGCTGGGGATCTCGCTCGGCATCGCGACGCTGATCCTGGTCACCGGCATCCCCGCGTCGAGCCAGGCGGCGCTGCTCGACCGGCTGACCGCGCTGGGCACGAACATGCTGCGCGCCGAGCCGCAGCCGAACCAGACGCCGCCGGTGGTACTGCCGGAGTCGGCGGTGGGGAGCGTGCGGCGGATCGGGCCGGTGACCACGGCGGCGGCCGTGGCCAACACGCACGCCGTCGTCCGGCGGTCCGACCGGATCGACCCGCAGGACGGCTCGGGACTCGCGGTGCTGGCCGCGTCGCCCGACCTGCTGCCGGCGTTGAACGGGACTGTCCAATCAGGACGGTTTGACGCGTCGGACCTGCCGGTGGTGGCGCTGGGCTACGTCGCTGCGTCCCGGCTCGGCATCCCGCGCGTGGTGCCGGGGCAGCCGCCGCCGGTCGTCCTGATCGGGACGACGTGGTACACGGTCACCGGGGTGCTCGCGCCGATGCCGCTGGCGCCGGACGTCGAACGCGCGGTGCTCGTCGGATGGGAGTCCGCGAAACGGTTCCTGGGCTTCGACGGGCACCCGACGGTGGTGTACGTGAAGGCGCGCGAGGACGCGATCGCCGACGTCCGCGCGGTGCTGCCGGCGACGCTGAACCCCGCGTTGCCGGGCTTGGTCCAGGTGTCCCGGCCGTCGGACGCGCTGGCGGCGAAGCAGGCGACGCAGACGGCGTTCTCCGCGCTGTTCCTGGGGCTGGCGGGGGTGGCGCTGCTGGTCGGCGGGGTCGGCGTCGCCAACACGATGTTCGTCTCGGTGCTGGAACGCCGTCGCGAGATCGGCTTGAGGCGTGCACTGGGTGCGACGCGGGGAAACATCCGCGACCAGTTCCTCACCGAAGCCGTGGCACTTTCGGGTCTCGGCGGCTGTGCGGGGACGGCGCTGGGCGTGCTCGTGACCTTGGGCTACACGACTTACCAAGGCTGGCCACCGGTGATTCCGGTCGCTTCGGTGGCGGGCGGGGTCGTCGGGGCGCTGGTGGTGGGGGTCCTGGCGGGACTGCACCCGTCGCTGCGGGCGGCGCGGATGCCGCCGACGCAGGCGCTGGCATGAGTCGCTCACGGCGTGCTGACGAGTTCCTGAAAAGCGCCGGTCATGCTTCCGGTATGGCTCTTCGTCTTCTGGCTGGTTCGGTGTTATTGCTCGGCTTGGCCGCGTGTTCGTCTCCGCCCGCAGCGCCCCCGCAGGTGGCTTCACTGTCGACGCCGGCGTCGTCTTCTTCGGCTTCTGTGGCTCCCTCGACAGATGCGGACGGCGGCCGCCCGCGTCACCGCGTCGACGAGACGGCGGAGGAGTCCAACCGCCTGATCGAGCCGTGGCGCACGTGCATGAAGGACCACAACGCGGACGTCGACACGCAACCGAACACCATCGAGGGAGCAAAGAAGTGGAGCACGGACCACAAGGACGCGGGCGACGCGTGCCGGTCGAAGTTGCCACTGCTGCCGTGGGGAATGGACCGCGAGAACCCGGCGTACCAGGACAACATGCACAGGTGGGTCCAGTGCATGAACGACAAGGGCATGCACGTGGCGGAGACCCCGGACAACGACGAGTCACCCTGGACGTACTCGAGCGATTCCCAGCCCCCGAACGCGGACAAGATCGAGCACGACTGCGAGGTCGCGATCCTCGGCCCGAGTGACAAGTGACTCGAGCGACTAGCCCTCCGCCAGCTCCCGCAACGCAGGCACCAGCGCCCGCAAGGCACGCCCCCGATGCGAAACCGCGTCCTTCTCCGCCGGCTCCATCTCCGCCGACGTCCGCGACTCCCCATCAGGCTGGAAGATCGGGTCATACCCGAACCCATTCGCCCCCCGCCGCGAACGGACCATCGTCCCGCGCCACTCGCCACGCACGACGGTCTCCTCGCCCGACAGCAGCACCAAAGCCGCCGCGCAGACGAACTGCGCCCCGCGGCGCTCGTCCGGCACATCCCCGAGCTGGGCCAGCACCAACTCGAGGTTCGCGGCATCGTCGCCGTGACCACCAGCCCACCGAGCCGACAACACCCCCGGCATCCCGTTCAACGCGTCGATCGCGATGCCCGAGTCGTCCGCGATCGCGGGCAGCCCACAAGCCGCCACCGCGTCGCGGGCCTTCGCCACCGCGTTGCCCTCGAAGTCCGGCGCGGTCTCCGGTGCCTCCGGGAACGGAGGCACGTCCGCGAGCCCGATGACCTCCAGGCCGGAGATGCCTTCCGCGACCAGGATCCGCCGCAGCTCGCCAAGCTTCTTCTCGTTGCGCGTGGCCAGAAGCAGCTTCGTCACTTCGAGCCCTTCTTCTTGTCCGGACGCGGCTCCGGCAACTCGCCCGGGTACGGCAGCGCCAGCGCCTCGTTCTGCAGGCGGGTCAGCTCTTCGCAGCCGGCCTGGGCCAGGTCGAGCATCTTGTCCAAAGTGGACCGCGCGAAGGTCGCGCCCTCGCCGGTGCCCTGGACCTCGATCAGCGTGCCCGCGTCCGTCGCCACCACGTTCATGTCGACCTCCGCGCGCGAGTCCTCCTCGTACGGCAGGTCGAGGCGGACCCGGCCGTCGACCACGCCGACGCTCACCGCCGCCACCGACGACGACAGCGGCTGCGGGTCGTTGAGCCGGTTCGCCGCGCCCAGCCACGTGATCGCGTCCGCCAGCGCGACGTACCCGCCGGTCACCGCGGCCGTGCGGGTGCCGCCGTCGGCCTGGATGACGTCGCAGTCGATGACGATCGTGTTCTCGCCCAGCGCCGCCAGGTCGATGCAGGCACGCAGCGAACGGCCGATCAGCCGCGAGATCTCGTGCGTGCGCCCGCCGATGCGGCCCTTGACCGACTCGCGGTCACCGCGCGTGTTGGTCGCGGACGGCAGCATCGCGTACTCGGCCGTCACCCAGCCGAGCCCGGACCCGGCCCGCCAGCGCGGCACGCCTTCGGTGACGCTCGCGGCGCACAACACCCGCGTGTTGCCGAATTCGATCAGCACCGACCCCGCCGGCCACTGCTGGAATCCCCGGGTGATCTTGATGTCACGGAGCTGGTCGTCGTTCCTGCCATCTTTTCGAGCCACGGAGAGCACTCTAGGACCGGCGGCTCAGACGTCGTAGACGGCACCCTGCTTGACGACCTCGGCCCCGGGGAACTCCGCCGACGCCTCGGCCAGAACCGCGCCCGCGTCCGTCCACGGCGCGATGTGGGTCAGCAGCAGCCGCCCGACCGCGGCGTCGCGCGCCAGTTCGCCCGCCTGCTTCCCCGACAGGTGCACCCCGGCCGGCCGTTCGGCCGAATCCGTCCACGACGCCTCCGCGAGCAGCAGGTCGACGCCGTCGGCGAGCTCGTTCAGCGCCGCGCACGGCCCGGTGTCGCCGGTGAACGCGAGGATCCGGCCGCCGTAGGAGATGCGCAGGCCGTACGCCGGGGTCGGGTGGTCGACCGCGACCGCGACGACCTCGAACGGGCCGATCCGGAACGGCTCGGCCCGCAGCGGGTGGAAGGCGTAGACGTCGGTGAGGTCGGTGGTGGCCCGCTCGGTCTCGTTGGGCGCGTACGCGTTCGCGAGCCGCAGCGGCGCGTCGTGCGGCGCGTAGAGCGGCAGCAGGCGCGGGCGGGCGGGGTACGGCGGCGCCGGGTGGTAGCGCCGCAGGACGGTGAGCGCGCTGACGTCGGCGCAGTGGTCGGGATGCAGGTGCGTGAGCACCAACGCGTCCAGGTCGAACGGGTCGGCCACGGCCTGCAGCTGCGCCAGCGTGCCGTTGCCGAGTTCGAGGCCGAGCAGGAAGCCCTCCGCCTCGACCAGGTAACCGGACGCGGCGGTGTTCGGCCCGGGGATGCTGCCGGAGCACCCGAGGATGGTCAGTCGCACTTCGCCACCCTAAGCGTCCGGACGTCTGATCACGCGGTGGTGGGAGCCAGGACACCCGGGGCGAACCCCATGAACCGCGCCGCGAGCCGCGTGAACGGCTCGGCCGAGCCGGTGGCCAGGAACTCGTGCCGCGGCGGCGTCTCCCGAGTCGTCAGCAGGTCCCGTTCGGTGAGGACGCGGACGACGTCCTTGGCCGTCTCCTCCGCGCTCGACACCAGGGTGACCTCCTGGCCCATCACGATCTGCAGCACGCCCTGCAGGAGCGGGTAGTGCGTGCAGCCGAGCACGAGCGTGTCGACCTCGGCGTCGAGCAGCGGCTGGAGGTAGCCCTGCGCGAGCCCGAGGACCTGGCGCCCGGAGGTGATGCCGCGCTCGACGAAGTCGACGAACCGCGGGCAGGCGACGCTGGTGAGTGTGATGCCGGGTGCGGCGGCGAACGCGTCCTCGTAGGCGCGCGACCGCACGGTGCCCTCGGTGCCGATCACGCCGACCCGGCCGGTGTGCGTGGCCACGACGGCGCGGCGCGCGGCGGGCAGGACGACCTCGATGACCGGCACGTCGTAGCGCTCGCGGGCGTCGCGCAGGCAGGCCGCGGACGCCGTGTTGCACGCGATGACCAGGGCCTTCACGCCGCTCTCGACGATCTCGTCGAGGGCCTCGAGCGCGTAGCTGCGGGCGGTGGCGATCGGGAGCGGGCCGTACGGGTTTCGCGCCGTGTCGCCGACGTAGCGGAGCTGCTCGGCGGGCAGCTGCTCGAGCAGCGCCCTCGCGACGGTCAGCCCGCCGACGCCGGAATCGAACACGCCGATCGGGGCATCAGCGGGCGAGGACGTCACCCTTCGAGGTTACCCGGGGCCGCGGGCTCGGCTTTGCGCGACTTGCCCGTGCGGCCGGTCAGCCACGCCGCGAGGACGCCGGCCAGCGCGCCGAAGACGTGTCCCTGCCAGGAGACACCGGGGTTCCCGGGCAGCAGGCCGGCGAGCATGCCGCTCCACACGCCGAGCAGGACGACGGCGACCAGGATCTGCCCGGCCGCGCGGTTGAAGATGCCGCGCACCAGCAGGTAGGCGAGCCAGCCGAAGGCCAGCCCGGACGCGCCGACGGTGACCGTGTTGGCCGGCCCGATCAGCCACACCCCGAGCCCGGACACCACCCAGATGATGGCCGTGACCAGGGCGAACCGGCCGATCCCGGCGGCCATCGCGAGGAAGGAGAACAGCAGCACCGGCACGGTGTTGGCGAACAGGTGCGACCAGCCGGCGTGCAGCAGCGGCGCGAACAGCACGCCGTCGAGGCCGGACAGCATCCGCGAGTGGATGCCGCCCTGGTCCAGGTCGCCGGGCAGGATCACGTCCACCAGCTCGACCAGGTAGAGCAGCAGGGTGAACGAGAGCGCGACGAGCGCGGCCGCCTTCGGTTTCGGCGGCAGCACGCGCTTGGCGGCGTCGGTTTCCGGGGCGGGGTTCAAAGTGCTCACGTATTCGACGCTACGTCGATCCGAGCGGGTCCACCTCGGGTGAAATCCCTGATCCCGGCTTTTTGTCGGTACCCACCGCTAGCGTCTCGGGCATGGGGAACTTCGACGTCCACGGATACCTGAAGCGGCTCGGCCTCGACGCCGAGCCGCCGAGTGTCGCGGCCTTGCGGCGCCTGCACGCGGCGCAGGTCGAGCGCGTGCCGTACGAGGCGCTGGAGGTCCAGCTCGGGCGGCCGACGCCGCTGGAGCCGTCGGCGTCGCTCGCGCGGATCCTGCGGGGCCGCGGCGGGTACTGCTACCACCTGAACGGCGCCTTCTCCGAGCTGCTGGCCGAGCTCGGTTACCAGGTCACGCGCCACCTCGGCGGGGTGCAGGGCGGTGCGGGCGACGCGCCGAACGTCGACCGCAACCACCTGGCGCTCACCGTCACCGGCGTGCCGGACGAACCGGAGACGACGTGGCTGGTCGACGCGGGCCTGGGTGACGGCATCCACGAGCCGCTCCCCCTACGGGAAGGCACCTACTCGCAGGGTCCGCACACCTACCGGCTGCGGCCGTCGGAAGTGGCGCCGGGCGGCTGGCGGTTCGACCACGACCCGTCGGGCAGCTTCGCGGGCTTCGACTTCGCGCCGGGCCCGGCCGAGATGGCCGACTTCGCCGAGAAGCACGCGTGGCTGTCGACGGCGCCTGAGTCCGGGTTCGTCCGGGTCTGCGTGCTGCAACGCCGCGACGCGACGGGCGTCGACACCCTGCGGGCGCGGACCCTGAACCGCCACGGCACCAAGGAGTTCGTCGAGTCCCCGGCGGACTGGTGGACGGCCGCGGCGGACGTCTTCGGCATCACGCCGGACCTGTTCACGGCCGAGGAGCGCGAGCGGCTGTGGCGGCAGGTCGTGGCGCAGCACGAAGCCCACACGGGAGGACCGGTGGTCAGCGTGTGACCGGAGCAGGCGGCAGCGGGGCCTTGCCGAGCGCGAAGTCGACGGCGGCATCGGCGTGCAGCCGCGTCGTGGGGAAGGTCGGCACGGGCGAGTCCTCCGGGCCGACCAGCAGCTCGATCTCCGTGCACCCGTAGATCACGCCCTCGGCTCCCGCGTCGACCAGCCGGGCGATCACCTCGCGGTAGGCCTGCCGCGAGGTGTCCTCGACGACCCCGAGCACCAGCTCGTCGTAGATGACGCGGTGGACGAGGTCGCGGTCTTCGGCGCCCGGCACGAGCACGTCGAGGCCGTGCGCGGCGAGCCGGTCGCGGTAGAACGGCTGCCCCATGGTGAAGCCGGTGCCGAGCAGCCCGACCCGGCGGATCCCGGCGGCCTCGACGGCCGCGGCGGTGGCGTCGCCAAGGTGCAGGAGCGGGATGCCGAGGCCGTCGGTGAGCCGGTCGGCGACCTTGTGCATGGTGTTGGTGCACAGCACGACGAAGTCGGCACCGGCGGCCTCGAGCGCACGGGCCGCCCGGTTCAGCTCGGCGCCGGCGTCGTCCCAGCGGTCTTCGGCCTGCATGGCTTCGATCGCGGCGAAGTCGACGGAGTAGAGCACGGTGTGCGCGGAGTGGAAGCCGCCGAGAGCGTCTTTCACCCGTTCGTTCACGAGCCCGTAGTACTGGGCGGAAGATTCCCAGCTCATCCCGCCGAGCAACCCGATGACCTTCATGCTGTTCAGCATGCCCGAACTGCGCACGGCTTTCGCCGGGGTGTCGAACGTCCTGGTCACCGACGGCACCTCGGCCGTCCTGGTCGACGGCTTCTTCTCGCGACCGTCCCTGCTGAAGATGGCGACGCGCGTGGCGCCGGACCGCGGCCGGATCGACGACGCCCTGCGCCGCCTCGGCGTCACGAAGCTCGACGCCGTCCTGGTGGCGCACTCGCACGTCGACCACGTCCTCGACGCGCCGGTCGTCGCCGAGCTGACCGGCGCCACGCTGGCCGGCTCGCCGTCGACCCGGAAGGTCCAGGAGGGCTACGGCCTGGCCGCCGAGCCGTTCGAAGAGCTCGTCCCGGGCAAGCCCGTGGAGTTCGGCGCGTTCACCGTGACCCCGGTCGACACCAAGCACAGCGACGGCGACCGGGTGCCGGGCGAGATCACCGAGCCGGTCCGGCTGCCGGCCAAGGCGAAGGCCTTCAAGACCGGCCGGTGCTACTCGTTCCACATCGCGCACGCGGCGGGCAGCGTCCAGGTCCACGCGTCGGCGAACTTCGTGCCCGGCGCACTGGCCGGCTACTCCGCGGACGTCGTCTACCTCGGTGCCGGAGCGGCCGGGAAGCAGACGGAGGAATGGCGGGAGGAGTACTGGCGCGAGACCGTCGGCGCGCTCGGACCGCGCAAAGTCCGGCCGATCCACTGGGACGCCTTCTGGCGACCGCTGTCCAAGCCGCTCAAGCTGCTGCCGAAGGTGTTCGACGACCTGGAGACGACCATGGCCACCTTCGGGCGGCTGGCCGAGGCCGACGGCGTCGACCTGGCTCTGCCCGAACTGTGGAAGGCCGAGTGACTCAGGCCCAGAGCTGCCCGTCGAGCCGCGCGGCGGCCTCGTCGAGCGACCCCGCGTAGGCACCCGTCGACAGGTACTTCCACCCGGCGTCGGCGACGACGAAAGCGACGTCCGCCTGCTCGCCCCGGGCCGCGGCCTTCTCGGCCACCGCCAGCGCCGCGTGCAGCACCGCGCCCGTCGAGATGCCCGCGAAGATGCCTTCGTTCTCGAGCAGCTCACGCGTGCGGCGCAGCGCGTCGTACGCGCCCACGGAGTACCGGCCGTTGAGCACCGAAGCGTCGTACAGCTCCGGGACGAACCCCTCGTCGAGGTTGCGCAGGCCGTACACCAGCTCGCCGTAGCGCGGCTCGGCCGCGATGACCTGGACGTCCGGCTTCGCCTCGTGCAGGTAGCGGCCGACGCCGACCAGGGTCCCGGTCGTGCCGAGGCCGCCGACGAAGTGCGTCAGCGTCGGCAGGTCCTTCAGCAGCTCCGGACCGGTGCCGCGGTAGTGCGCGTCGGCGTTGGCCGGGTTGCCGTACTGGTAGAGCATCACCCACTCGGGGTTCGCCTCCGCCAGCTCCTTCGCCCGCCGGACGGCCTCGTTCGAGCCGCCCGCGGCCGGCGAGAACACGATCCGCGCACCGTAGGCCTGAAGCAGCTGCTTGCGCTCGGTCGAGGTGTTCTCCGGCATGACGCAGACCAGCCCGTAGCCCTTGAGCTTGGCGGCCATGGCCAGCGAGATGCCGGTGTTGCCCGACGTCGGCTCCAGGATCGTGGAGCCGCGCCGCAGCTTGCCTTCACGCTCGGCGGCTTCGATCATGGCCAGCGCGGGGCGGTCCTTGATCGAGCCGGTCGGGTTGCGGTCCTCCAGCTTCGCCCACAGGCGCACGTCGTGCGTCGGCGAGAGCCGGGGCAGCCCGACCAGCGGGGTGCCGCCGAGCGCGTCGAGCAGGGACTCGAAGCGAGCCATCGATCAGCCACCGGCCACGGCGGGGAGGATGGTCAGGGTGTCGCCGTCCTTGACCTCGGCCTCGAGCCCGCCGGCGAAGCGCACGTCCTCGTCGTTGACGTAGACGTTGATGAAGCGGTGCAGCTTCTCCTCCTTCACCAGGCGGCCCTTGATGCCCGCGTGGCGGGACTCGACGTCGTCGATGACCTCGAGGACGGTCGCGCCCTTCGCCTCGACGGACTTCTCGCCGCCGGTGTGGGTGCGCAGGATCGTCGGGATGGAGACGGTCACGGCCATGGGTTCTTACCTCCGGTGGGTTCTTACACGCAGACGCCGGTGGCGCGGCGGTTTATTCCGACGGGGCTCAGTCGACGATCTCGACCGGCTCCTCGGTGATCTCGGCGTCCACGATCCGGTACGACCGGAACTCGTGCACTTCGGGGTCGCGGGTGGAGACGAGCACGTAGTGCGCGTCCGGCTCGGCCGCGATGTTCGCGTCGGTCCGCGACGGGTAGGCCTCGGTCGCGGTGTGCGAGTGGTAGATCACCACGGGCACCTCGTCGTTGGCGGCCATCTCCCGGTAGAGCTTCAGCAGGTCACCGGAGTCGAACTCGTAGAACGTCGGCGAGCGCGCGGCGTTCAGCATGGGGATGAAGCGCTCGGCCGAGTCGGACCCTTCGGGCCCGGCGATGACGCCGCAGGCCTCGTCGGGGTGGTCACGGCGGGCATGGGCGACGATCTCGTCGACGAGTTCACGGCGGATCCGGAGCACATCCACATCTTAGGTGGTGGACACAAGCTGTCCAGATGATGAGATATTGCGCTCACCAGGACAATCGAGGCATGCCGATGCCCGCGAACGCCCGTGAACGCTGCCGCGAGTTCCTCGAAGACGGCGAGGTGATCCAGTACCTCATCCCCGGCGTCTCGCTCTACGTCGACGGCGTCCGCACGCGGGCGGCGTTCTTCATCGTGGTCACCGACCGCGCCATCACGGTGCTCTACGGCGGTCGCTTCCGCCGCTACACGCCGAAAGCCGTCTACGACCGGGTGTCGCGGCGCACCGAGATCGGCCCGGTCGAGGTCCACCCGTCGCTCGGTCCGGTGCTGTCCTTCGCCCGGCTGCACCTGGAGATCGACGAGGAGTACGTGAGCGCGGTCCGCGCGGCCAACCTCGAAGGCGCCCACGACCTGCCGCCGGACCCGCTCCCGGACCTCTGACTCAGGCGAACGCTTCCGGCCACACGTCCCGGTAAGCCGGCACCCCGCCGGCCGTCGTCGCCGCCAGCAGGCCGTGCACCATCGCCCGCGCGAACACCCGCGCCGCCGCCGAGCAGAGCGCGTCCAACGCCACCGTGCGCGCCGCCGCGCCGAACGGGCCGCTCGCGTCCGGCAGCTCACGCGCGCCCGTGGCCAGCGCGAACACCGTGTCGCCGTCGAACATCGTGTGCGCGGGACGCACCGCGCGCGCCAGGCCGTCCTGGGCCGCGACGGCGATCCGCCGTGCCTCGGCCTTCGACAGCGCCGCGTCCACCGCGACCACGCCGATCGTCGTGTTCAGGTCGGTCCGCCGCGACGGCAGATCCGCGGGACGCGAAGGCCACGTCACGCCGAAGTCGCCGTGGTCGGCCGCGTACGCCCGGCCCGTCGAGAGGTCCACGGCCTCGCCCGCCGCGTTGACCGCCGCGACCGCGCCGACCGTGAACTCGCCGACGACCTCGCTCGCGGACCCGATCCCGCCCTTCAACGACCCCACGGCCGCCCCCGCACCGGCGCCGACCGTTCCCTGCGCGAAGGAGTCCGAAGCTGCTTCGCAGGCCGCGTAGCCGAAAGATGCGTCAGGCCGGTTGCCCCACTCGCTGCGCGGCAGGTCGAACAGCACCGCGGCGGGCACGATCGGCACGACCTCGTACGGCTGGGCGCCCACCGGGAACCCCAGGTTCCGCTCGGCGAGCCACCGCATGACGCCGTCGGCCGCGGCCAGCCCGTACGCCGACCCGCCCGAGAGGCAGACCGCATTGACCCGCTGCACCAGGTTCTCCGGCTCCAGCAGGTTCGTCTCCCGCGTGCCGGGTGCGCCGCCGCGCTGGTCGACCGCGCCGACCGCGCCGTCGGGCACCAGGACCACCGTCGTGCCGGTCGCCCAGCCGTCGCCGACCCGCTCGTGGTGCCCGACCAGGACACCCGGCACGTCGGTGATCATCCGGTCAGCGCCTGGATCAGCGTCTCCTGCACCCAGGTCAGCCAGTGGTAGACGCCCAGGTGCGGCGCCCGCGGGTCGTCCTCGGGCAGCTCGTCGGGCATGTCGTCGGTGACGTCGAGCGCGGTGCCGAGCGCCAGCCGGACGTCGTTGAGCGCGCCCAGCCAGGCGTCTGCCTGCTCTTCGGTCAGCCGGACGTGGCCGCCGTCGCGGGGCAGTGTGTCGAGCACGATCTTGGCCACGCCGACCTTCATGTCGAGCAGCTCCGGCTCGTGCAGTGACCGCATCGCCGCGGCGGAGTCGAGGTCCTCGCGGGTCGGGTTGTCCGGGTCGAGCTTGTGGAAGTCCGGGAGCAGCCGCGAAAGCACCGGGTCGTCCGGAGACTCGGTCGGCCCGATCCGGATGCCGGTCAGCTCGGCGAGCTCGTCCTGCGGCGCCTCCTCGGCGCGCGCGGTGAGCATGTCCTCGAGCTGGCTGACCAGCCCGCGCAGCACCGCGGCTTCCTGCTGCTCGAAGCCGGCGTGGATCACCGCGCCCTTGCGCCGCCAACCGTTCACGAGGTCTGCTCCATCGTGGCCCACAGGCCGGCCGCGTGGAGCTTCGCCACGTCGGTCTCCACCTTCTCCTTGGTGCCGGACGAGACGATCGCCTTGCCCTTGTGGTGCACGTCCAGCATGAGCTTGGTGGCGTGGTCGCGCCCGTACCCGAAGAGCTTCTGGAAGACGTACGTGACGTACGACATCAGGTTGACCGGGTCGTTCCACACCACGGTCCGCCAGGGTGTGTCCGACTCGGTCACCTCGGCACCGGCCGGCTCGACCTGCGTCTGCTCGGCTGCGACAGGCATGGACATGCACCCCATGGTGTCACGGGGGCGACGGGGTACGCCGCGCCAGGTCCGGCCATGTGGGTGAATAGGCTGACCCCATGGGTTCACCGGAGTCGCCGACGGCCAGCACGGCGCTGCTCACCGACCACTACGAGCTGACCATGCTGGGCAGCGCGCTCGCCGACGGGACGCACGCGCGGCCCTGCGTCTTCGAGGTGTTCGCCAGGAGACTCGCGGACGGGCGCCGCTACGGCGTCGTCGCCGGCACCGCCCGCGTCCTCGACGCGATCGCGGACTTCCGCTTCACCGACGCCGAACTGGCGCAGCTGGAGGCCACCGCGGTCGTCGACGACGCGACGCTGGCCTGGCTCGCGGACTACGAGTTCTCGGGTGACGTCGACGGCTACCCCGAGGGCGAGCTGTACTTCCCGGGCTCGCCGTTGCTCACCGTCTCCGGCTCGTTCGCCGAGTGCGTGCTGCTCGAGACGCTGGTGCTGTCGATCCTCAACCACGACAGCGCGATCGCCTCCGCGGCGGCCCGGATGTCCGGGGCCGCGCACGGCCGCCCGATCATCGAGATGGGCGGGCGCCGCACGCACGAGTACGCCGCGGTCGCGGCCGCGCGGGCCGCCTACCTGGCCGGCTTCGCGACGACGTCCAACCTCGAAGCCGGGCGCCGCTACGGAATCCCGACCCGCGGCACCGTCGCGCACGCCTTCACGCTGCTGCACGACAGCGAGGAAGAGGCGTTCCGCTCACAGGTCGACAAGATGGGTGCGGACACGACGCTGCTCGTCGACACCTACGACATCACCGCCGGCATCGAGACCGCGGTCCGCGTCGCCGGGCCGGAGCTGGGCGCGATCCGGATCGACTCGGGCGACGTCGGCCCGCTCGCCCGCCGCGCCCGCGAGCAGCTGGACTCCCTCGGGGCGAAGGACACCCGGATCGTCGTCTCCGGCGACCTCGACGAGCACGCCATCGCGGCGCTGCGCGCGGAGCCCGTGGACGCGTACGGCGTCGGCACCTCGGTGGTCACCGGGTCCGGCGCGCCGACCGCCGGGATGGTCTACAAGCTGGTCGAGGTGGACGGCAAGCCGGTCGCCAAGCGCAGTGCGCACAAGGAGTCCCGCGGCGGGCGCAAGTCCGCGCTGCGGCGCTACCGCGGCACCGGCACGGCGGTCGAGGAGGTCGTCTGGACCGCGAGCCCGGGCACCGCGCCCGAGCTGGGTGCCGACGACCGCCCGCTGCAGATCCCGCTGATCCGCGGTGGCCGCGCGGAGGCGGACCTGCCTACGCTCGACGACGCGAGGCAGCGGCTGCGCCGCGGCCTGGTCAGCCTGCCGTGGGAGGGCCTCAAGCTCTCGCACGGCGAGCCCGCCATCCCCACCCTCTTCCTCTGAAACGGAGACCGGCCATGGGAACCGCGCTGATCGTGGTGGACGTGCAGAACGACTTCTGCGAAGGGGGTTCGCTCGGCCTGCCGGGCGGGGCCGCCGCGGCCGCCGCCATCTCGAAGCAGGCCGCCGAAGGTGGCTACAGCCACGTCGTGGCCACCCGGGACAACCACATCGACCCGGGCGCGCACTTCAGCGACACCCCGGACTTCAAGGACAGCTGGCCGGTGCACTGCGTCGCCGGCACGCCGGGCGCGTCGTTCCACCCCGCGCTCGACGTCGTCCCGATCGGCGAGGTGTTCTCCAAGGGCGAGTACAGCGCCGCCTACTCCGGCTTCGAAGGCGCGGCCCGCGACGGGAAGTCCCTGGAGACGTGGCTGCGCGAGCACGACGTCACCGATGTCGACGTCGTCGGCATCGCGACCGACTTCTGCGTCCGCGCGACGGCGCTCGACGCGGCGAAGGCGGGCTTCGGCGTACGGGTGCTGCTGGACCTCACCGTCGGCGGCTCGCAGCCGACGGTCGACGCGACGATCGAGGACTTCGCCAAGGCGGGGGTCGCCCACACCGGCACGGCGTTCGTCGGGTCGGCCGAGTGAAGGACCTGCAAGCTCTCCTGGCCGAGCACCGGCTGGTCGCGATCCTGCGCGCGGCCGACGCGTCACGCTTCGCCGACGCGGCGATGGTGCTGCACGCGGCGGGCATCCGCCTGCTCGAAGCGACGCTGACGACACCCGGCGCACCGGCGGCCATCACCGCGTTGCGCCTGGCGCTCGGCGACGACGCGCTGATCGGCGCGGGCAGCGTCCGCGAACCGTCCGATGTGGACATCGCGGTCGACGCGGGCGCGGCGTACCTGATCACGCCGACGGTGAACCCGGCGGTCCTGGAACGCGCGGCCGAGCTGGACACCCCGGTGGTCTGCGGCGCGCTGACGCCGACGGAGATCGACCAGGCCTGGCGCCTCGGCGCGGCCGCGGTGAAGGTCTTCCCGGTCGCGGCCGTCGGCGGGGTCGCCTACCTGCGCGCGATCCGCGCCCCGCTGCCGGACGTCCCGCTGGTCCCGACCGGCGGCGTCCACCTGGCCGACGTCGAGGGCTACCTGCGCGCGGGCGCGATCGCGATCGCGGCGGCGACCCCGCTGCTGGGCGACGCGCTCTCGCCGTCCGGGAGCCTCCCGGACCTGGCTACGCGGGCCGGCGAGTTCGTCGCGGCGGCAGGCCGCTTCGCTACTTCTCGCTGAACGGGTCGCAGGCGGCCGTGCCCAGGTAGATGTCCCCGCTCGCCGGGCCGCCCTGCGGGAACAGCTTGATGTGCACCGCGTGCGTCACCAGGCTGCCGTCCGGCGGCTGCGGCGTCACGGTCTCGTTGAGGATCACCGTCGCCAGCGCGGTGCCGGCCGGCCCGCCGGGGATGACGATCCGGTCGTTCGGCGGGATCTCCGCGGGCACGGTGATCCCGGTGACCGTGCCGATCGAGACCTCGCCCTGGCTGCCGGTCTCCGTCGTCGCGCACTTCGCCGTGAAGGTGCGCACGGAGAGCGCCGGGCCGCCGTAGCGCTTCAGCACGGCGGTCTCGAACCGGTGCCCGGACGCCTGCGCGATCGACACCGCCCCCGAGCGCCCGCAGCCGGTCTCGCCGACGCCGAACACCGCGACGTCGCCGGTCTCGCCCCCCTGCGTCCGGGCGCTGTAGGGGCCGTCGACGGTGCATTTCGCCAGCTCACCGGTGACGACGTGCTCGTTGTCGACGGTCACGTCGACCGAGCCGGAAGACGCCCATCCGGTGGACGTGACCGGCGCGGCGGCGACCAGGAACGGGGTGGCCAGCGTCGTCACCGCCAGCAACCGGAATGTCCTCTTCCTGGCGTTTCGCATCTACCGGCCTCCTCGGTTCCGTGACAGTTCGTAGTCACCCCTTTCGTCATCGGCAGGCCCGGTGCCTTCCCTGATCGGGTCCACCCGGACGGGTGGCCGGTGAGGAACGCAACTTCCAGGTCTTTTCCCGGGGTAACGAGCGTTAACCTCGGTCGTCCGCTCACCCAGGGAGGTTCTGTGTCTTCGCTGTCCTTAGCCGGCAAGCGGCCCGTGCTGGCCGACCTCGTGCCCGGTTCCCTCGTCCGGGACATCGCGCTGGTCGCCGGCGGTGCGGTGCTCACCGGCGCCGCCGCGCAGCTGACCATCCCGGTGCCGGGCAGCCCGGTGCCGATGACCGGCCAGACGTTCGCCGCGCTGCTCGTCGGCGCCTCGCTCGGCATGTCGCGCGGTGCCGCGTCGATGCTGGTGTACCTGCTGGTCGGCGCCGTGGGCGTGCCGTGGTTCCAGCACGGCACCGCGGGCCTGTCCGGCGCGAGCGCCGGCTACATCGTCGGGTTCGTCTTCGCCGGCGCGCTGGTCGGCGCGCTCGCCGGCCACGGCGGCGACCGGACGCCGGTGCGCACCGCGGGCACGATGGTGCTCGGCAACGTCGTGATCTACGCGTTCGGCGTGCCGTGGCTGATGGCGTCGACCGGGTTCGACCTGTCGACGGCGTTCGCCAAGGGCGTGACGCCGTTCCTGGTCGGGGACGCGATCAAGATCGTCGTGGCCGCCGGCCTGCTGCCGCTGACCTGGAAGCTGGTCTCCGGCCGCGATCAGGACTGACTGCTCGCCGCGGGACCTTCCACACGGGAGGTCCCGCGACGCGAGTGGCCCGTTCGCGACGGAGCGCCGCTCTTTGTCGGAGGCGGCGGCTAATGTGTCGCTGTGCCCGCTCGAACTGACTTCCCCGGCGTCCTCGAACTCCTCACCCACGCGGTGGAGTCCGTCGGGGGTGCCGAGCGTCCAGGGCAGGTCGAGATGGCGGACGCCGTCGGCCGCGCCATCCGCACCGGCGAGCACCTGGCCGTGCAGGCCGGCACCGGCACCGGCAAGTCCTTGGCCTACCTCGTTCCCGCGATCCGCCACGCCGTCGAAAAGGAAGCCACCGTCGTGGTTTCCACGGCGACGATCGCGTTGCAGCGCCAGCTCGTCGACCGCGACCTCCCGCGCCTGGCGAAGGCGCTGAAGAAGCCCCTGGGCCGCGAACCGACCTTCGCGATCCTCAAGGGCCGCCGCAACTACATGTGCCTGCACCGCCTGGATTCCGGCGCGCCAGACGAGCCGGAGGACGCCCAGCTCTTCGACCCGTTCGCGGTGTCACGCCTGGGCAAGGAGGTGACGCGGCTGCGGGAGTGGGCGTCGGACACCGAAACCGGCGACCGCGACGAGCTCGTCCCCGGCGTCACCGACCAGGCGTGGCGCCAGGTATCGGTGACGGCGAAGGAATGTCTCGGCGCGTCCCGCTGCCCGATCGGCACGGACTGCTTCGCCGAGAAGGCCCGTGCCGAAGCCGGCCGCGCCGACGTCATCGTCACCAACCACGCGCTGCTGGCGATCGACGCGCTGCAGGGCTACCAGGTCCTCCCCGACCACGACGTCGTGATCATCGACGAGGCGCACGACCTCGTCGACCGCGTCACCTCGGTCGCCACCGGCGAGCTGACCAGCGCGATGTGCGCGTCGGCCGCGCGCCGTTGCGGCAAGCTGATCGACGCCGACGTCGCCGACGGCCTCCTGGAGGCGGGCGACGGGCTGGCGCTGATCGTCGACGACCTGCCCGCGGGCCGGATGGACCAGCTGCCGCAGCCGCTGAAGGGCGCCATCCCGGCGATCCGCGACGCCGCGCACCGGTGCATCACCTCACTGGGCTCGGACCGCAAGGAGGACGTCGAAGGGGCCACCGCGCGCAAGCTGGCACGCTCGCTGCTCGACGAGGTGCACGACACCGCGGTCCGGCTGCTGGAGGCGTTCGACGACGACCAGGCGCACCAGCGCGACGTCGTCTGGCTCTCCGGCGACAAGTTCTCGTCGAACCCGCGGCCGCCGGCGCTGAAGGTGGCGCCGCTGGGCGTCGCCGGGCTGCTGCGCGAGCGCGTCTTCAACCAGCACACCACGATCCTCACCTCGGCGACGCTGACCCTGGGCGGCACGTTCGACACCATGGCGCGCCAGTGGGGGCTCCCGCCGGGCGCGCCTCGCGTCGAGAAGGCGCCGGGAGCCGCGACGGACAAGGAAGCACCGTCCGACACCGACTCCGGCCCCAAGTGGATCGGCCTGGACGTCGGGTCGCCGTTCGACCACAAGAAGAACGGCATCCTCTACCTGGCCAAGCACCTGCCGCCGCCGGGCCGCGACGGCCTCGCGACGTCCACAATGGACGAACTGGCCGAGCTGGTCGAGGCCGCGGGCGGGCGCACGCTGGGGCTGTTCTCCTCGATGAGGGCGGCCAAGCAGGCGGCCGAGGAGATGCGCGAGCGGCTCGACTTCCCGATCCTCTGCCAGGGTGAGGACTCGACGTCACTGCTGGTGCAGAAGTTCTCCGAGGACGTCCGCACGTGCCTGTTCGGCACGCTGAGCTTGTGGCAGGGCGTGGACGTCCCCGGGCCGTCGCTGCAGCTCGTGGTCGTCGACCGGATCCCGTTCCCGCGCCCGGACGACCCGGTCTCCTCGGCGCGGCAGCGCGCGGTGGAAGCGCGCGGCGGCAACGGCTTCCTCACCGTGGCGGCGACGCACGCGGCGCTGCTGCTGGCCCAGGGCACCGGGCGGCTGCACCGGTCGGTCACCGACCGCGGCGTGGTCGCGGTGCTGGATTCGCGGCTCGCGAACGCCCGCTACGGCGGATTCCTCCGTGCTTCGCTGCCGCCGTTCTGGCCGACGATGGACCCGAAGGTGGCCCGCGACGCGTTGCGCCGGCTGGACGCTGCCGCGCCCGCGTGACGCGGTCCACAACACCGCCCGGTACGGTGAAGCAACCGAAGCAGCTAAGGAGCACCGGTTGACCCAGGATTCGTCCAGCGCACAGTCCCGGACCGTCAGTGTCGACGACACCGGTGTGCGGCGGCGGCTCGCGGACGGCAGCGAAGAAGCTGTCACGTGGGCTGCTCTGTCATCGGTGATGGTCCGGGTGATTCCCGACGGCCCCTGGAACGAAGACGTGTTCTTCATGCTGGTGGGAACCGACGGCAAGGGCACGGCGGTGCCGAGCGGCGACCCGGCGGCCGACGCGCTGATCGAGCGCCTGCAGTCCTTGCCGGGCTTCGACAACGAGAAGTTCATCGAGGCCATGACGACCGACGCCGACCAGGCGTACGTCGTCTGGGAGTCCAGCGAGAACTAGGCGGTGGGGAACTCCTCCGTCACCGGGATCCCCTTCTTGAGCGTCCGGCTCACCGTGCAGAGCCGCTCGATCGCGCGATCCACGGCACCGGCCAGCGCTTCCCGCTGATCCGCGGCCAAAGTCGACACGTCGACATCGAACGCGACGTGCACGGCGTCCAGCTCCGAAGCGCCCTCACGCCGGTCGGCGCTGACGGTCACGCGGAACTTCGCGTCTTCGCCCACCCGCCGCGTGATCAGCTCCTCGGCGGTCACCGCGCTGCAGCCCGCGGCCGCGATCTGCAGCAGCTCAGCGGGCGAGAACGCCCCTTCGGCGCCGGTGCGGCCCAGCCGCACCTCGGCGCCCCGGTCGTTGCGGCCGACGAACGAGTGCTGGCCGTCGCGCTGTACTTCGAGTCCCATGCCCGCTCCAACCCGCTCAGGAAACCGCTTGTTCCGGCTCCCACTGGGCAAGAACCGTGATCGTGCCCGGATCGACCTCGGTGAACCCGGCGTCCCGGACGGCGACGACGCGATCACGCCGCCACGCGCCCTCGGGGTCGTCCCCGGGGTGCAGTTCCTTCCACCGCGCGACGCTCGCCGTGCGCACGGCGGTCCGGTAGCCTCGCGCGGCCCAACCGGCCAGCGCGTCGTCGTCCAGCAGCGCCGCGAGGATCATCGTGGCGTGCCCGACCTGCGCGGCGGCCTTGCCGACGGTCATCGGCGCGTGCGGGTTGAGCAGCAGCAGCGGAACGCCGGCGGGCAACGGCCCCGGCTCGTCGGGCGGTAGCTCGCTGCCCGAGATCTGCAGCCGCGAGACCTCCTTCGGGGCCTCGGCGACCAGGCCCGGCACCAGGGCCCGCGCCTCGGCGCCGTCGATCTCGACCGTGATGCCCGGCAGGTCCTGGACGGCCGCCCAGTGCGCACCTCGCGCCCGCCGCGCCACCTTGCGGATCCGGTTGTCGAGCCACGCGTGCATCGGCTCGGCCCACTCGCCGCCGGGCTCGGCACGCTCGTCGAGGCAGACGGCCAGCGCGGCGGCCGCCGCGGCCTCCAGCAGCGGCGTGCGCCCCGGCGGCTCGGCCCGCTCGATGCGCAGGATCACCGGCATCGCCCGGACTTCCTCCGGGAGCTCGTCGGAAGTGTCCGAAGTGTCTTCGGCCGGCAGCCCGAGCCAGTAGGCGTAGCGGGCGCCCAGGGGGTCGAGAACGCTGCTCACGGCCGCATCAGCTCAAGCCCGTCGGCGGCATCGGCCGCCTCGACCTCGCCGCGGGTGAGGCCGAGCACGAACAGCACGGCGTCCAGGTACGGGTGCGACAGCGCGGTGTCGGCCACCTCGCGCAGCGCGGGCTTGGCGTTGAACGCGACGCCCATGCCCGCCGCCGACAGCATGTCGATGTCGTTGGCGCCGTCCCCGACCGCGACGCACTGCTCCAGCGGGATGTCGTACTCGCCGGCGAAGCGGCGAAGCACCTTCGCCTTGCCGGCGCGATCGACGACGTCCCCGACGACGCGCCCGGTGAGCTTGCCGTCGACGATCTCGAGCTCGTTCGCCGCCGCGAAGTCGAGGCCCAGCTCCTCCACCAGACCCCCGATGACCTGCGTGAACCCGCCGGACACCACGCCGGTCTTGAACCCCATCCGCTTAAGCGTGCGGATCGTCGTGCGGGCGCCCGGGGTCAGCTCGATCGACGCGGCGACCTCGTCGATCGCCGACGCGGGCAGGCCCTCCAGCAGCGCGACCCGGCGTTCCAGCGACTCCGTGAAGTTGAGCTCGCCGCGCATGGCGGCCTCGGTGATCTCGCGGATCTCCGGCTCGACCCCGGCGTGCGCGCCCAGCATCTCGATGACCTCGCCCTGGATGAGCGTCGAGTCGACGTCGAAGACGACCAGCCGCTTCGCCCGGCGCGTGATCCCGGCCCGTTCCACCGCGATGTCGACACCCACCTCGACCGCGGCGTCGGCGAGCGCCGAACGCAGCGCGGCGTCGGCTTCGGGGGTGTCCCCGTCGACCGAGACGTACAGCTCCAGGCCCGTCACCGGGTAGTCGGCGACGCTGCGGATCCCGTCGATGTTGACGCCCAGCGACGCCAGCCGGCGCGCGACCTCCGAGAAGCCCCGCGCGGTGACCGGGCGGCCCAGGACGACCAGCACGTGCGTGGAGTCGCGGCGGCCCAGCGCGAACGGGTCGTCCCCGATCGCCGAGCCGATCTTGACCTCGACCGTCATGCCGACGGACGCCATCGCCTGCTCGACCGACTCCTGGAGGCCCTCCGGATCGCGGTACACGCCGGCGAGCACCCCGAGCACGAGCTGCCCGCGGATGACGACCTGCTCGACGTCGAGCACGTCGACGTCGTGCCGGGTCAGCACGGCGAACAGCACGGACGAGACGCCCGGCTTGTCGGGGCCCGTGGTCGTGATCAGGACGGGGGTCTGGGTCACTGGTCATCCCTCGTTCGGCGACGCTGCACGGTCAGTCTGCCGGTCCGGCCCCGGACATAAGTAGAGCGCGTGCCCGGCTTCACAAAAGCCGGGCACGCGCTCACTCGATCAGGTCCTACTTGTCGTCGCCCTGCTCGCTGGCGTTGTCCTGGGAGTGGTCTCCCGGGATCAGCGCTTCGGTGAGCACCTGCGACGGCGCCGCGTGGCTGTTGACCTTCTGCTTCCCGAAGAAGCCGATCTCGCCCTCGCTGTGCATGCGCTCGATCATGTGCGGGTAGTGCAGCTCGAACGCCGGCCGCTCGGAGCGGATCCGGGGCAGCTCGGTGAAGTTGTGCCGCGGCGGCGGGCACGACGTCGCCCATTCGAGCGAGTTGCCGTAGCCCCACGGGTCGTCCACCGTGACGATCTCGCCGTACCGGTAGCTCTTGAAGACGTTCCAGATGAACGGCAGCGTCGAGGCACCGAGGATGTACGCACCGATCGTCGAGATCGTGTTCAGCGTCGTGAAGCCGTCACTGGTCAGGTAGTCCGCGTACCGGCGCGGCATGCCTTCGGCACCCAGCCAGTGCTGGACGAGGAACGTGCCGTGGAAGCCGATGAACGTGGTCCAGAAGTGCCACTTGCCCAGCTTCTCGTCCATCATCCGGCCGGTGATCTTCGGGAACCAGAAGTAGATACCGGCGAAGGTCGCGAACACGATCGTGCCGTAGAGCACGTAGTGGAAGTGCGCGACGACGAAGTAGCTGTCCGACACGTGGAAGTCGATCGCCGGCGCGGCCAGCATGATGCCGGTCAGGCCGCCGAAGAGGAACGTGACGATGAAGCCCATCGAGAAGATCATCGGCGTCTCGAAGGACAGCTGGCCCTTCCACATCGTGCCGATCCAGTTGAAGAACTTCACGCCGGTCGGGACCGCGATCAGGAAGGTCATGAAGGAGAAGAACGGCAGCAGCACGGCGCCGGTGGCGTACATGTGGTGCGCCCACACCGCGACCGACAGCGCCGCGATGGCCAGCGTCGCCCAGACCAGGCTCTTGTAGCCGAACATGGGCTTGCGGCTGAACACCGGGAAGATCTCCGACACGATCCCGAAGAACGGTAGCGCGACGATGTAGACCTCTGGATGGCCGAAGAACCAGAACAGGTGCTGCCAGAGGATCACCCCGCCGTTTTCGGGGTCGAACACATGCGCACCCAGGTGCCGGTCCGCCAGCAGGCCCATCAGGGCCGCGGTCAGGATCGGGAAGGCGAGCAGGATCAGGATCGACGTCACCAGGATGTTCCAGGTGAAGATCGGCATCCGGTACATCGTCATGCCGGGCGCGCGCAGGCAGACCACGGTGGTGACCATGTTGACCGCGCCGAGGATGGTGCCGAGACCGGAGACCACCAGGCCGGAGATCCACAGGTCCGCGCCGACGCCCGGCGAGTGGATCGCGTCCGACAGCGGGGTGTAGGCGAACCAGCCGAAGTCGGCGGCGCCACCCGGCGTCAGGAAGCCCGACAGCACGATCAGGCCGCCGAAGAGGTACAGCCAGTACGAGAACGCGTTCAGCCGCGGGAACGCGACGTCCGGCGAGCCGATCTGCAGCGGGAGCACGAAGTTCGCGAAACCGAAGAGGATCGGGGTCGCGTACAGCAGCAGCATCACCGTGCCGTGCATGGTGAAGAGCTGGTTGTACTGCTCCTGCGAGAGGAACTGCTGCCCGGGTCGCGCCAGCTCGGTACGGATGAGCATGGCCATCGCGCCGCCCGCCATGAAGAAGGCGAACGACGTGACCAGGTACATGATCCCGATCTGCTTGTGGTCCGTCGTGCGGAACAACCGCAGCAGGTACGAACCCTTGACCGACTCGCGCGCGGGGTACGGGCGCGTCGCGATCGGCTTGGGGGCTACGGCCGTCACTCCTGCCTCCAACACTCAAACCTCGTGGTGGTCATCGTCCGGCCGCCGAGGTGGGCAACGCCCGGTTCAGCGGTCATGGGGGATCGTAGCCCTCGTCACCGACAGTCGCGCGCACCGGCTGGCAAGATCGGGCCGTGGCCGACGAATACACGCGCGCCGCGGTGCGCGCGGCACGGACCGTGACCTCCCGGCTGGGTCTGCCGGAGCACGAGCCCGAGGTGCTCCACGAACGCTCGAACGTGCTGGTGAAGCTGGGTCCGCTGGTCGCGCGGGTGCCGGGGACCACCCGCCTCGCGCGGCCCGGTCCGGCGTGGCAGGAGCGGGACCTCGCCCTCTCCCGGTTCCTCACCGAACGTGGTGTGCTCGTCGTCTCACCGACCACGGATCCCCCGGCCGGACCGCATTTCGCCGACGGGCTGCCGGTCACGCTCTGGCACCACACCCCGCACGATCCGGACCACCGGTACGCACCGGACGTCGTCGCGCGTTCGCTCGCCGAGGTGCACTCCGCGTTGCGGGACTACCCGGGCGAGCTGCCCCGGCGAGGACCGCTCGACGACCTGGTCCGCATCCTCGACCGGCACGACCTGGACCCCCGGTTGCGCGGCGAGACGGACCGCCTCGCCGCACTGCTGCCGGACGTCGCCGTGCAGCCGCTGCACGGCGACGCGCACCCCGGCAACCTGATCGCCACTCCCGCGGGCCCGTGCTGGCTGGACTTCGAGGACACGTGGCTCGGACCGCTGGCCTGGGACCTCGGGATCCTCGCCCGGCAGGGTGGCCGCGAGTACCTGGCCGCATACCCGGGCGAAGTGGACGAAGAGGCGCTTCAGGTGTGTACGCGGCTACGAGAGCTGTACTCGGTCGTCTGGCAGTACGTCATCGCGATCCGGTTCCCGCACCGGCTCGACGGCGCCCGGTCGGCGCTCGCCGCCTATTTCTCGTGAGTCGCCGGGTACCAGGAGAGGATCGCTTCGACCACGCCCGCCGGGTCTTCTAGCGGCGTCAGGTGCCCGGCTTCCGGGAGCACCACGAGCGTCGCGCCGTCCATGGCCTCGACCATCTCGCTCGCGGCCGCCACCGGGGTGATCGGGTCCTCTTCGCCGACGACGACCAGCGCCGGGACCTTCGCTTCCCGGAGCAGTTCGAGGGAGCCGGGCCGGGTCCGCAGCGCGAGCGCCGTCCACGAGATCCCGGCCGGCGGCTGCGATTCGATGATCTCCCGGACGTTCTCGACGATGTCCGGCCGCCGCTCACGCGTCGACGCGGCCAGCAGGTTCGGCAGGTTGGCCTCGGCGAGCCAGCCGTGGATGCCCTCGTGGTCGACGCGCTCGGCGACGTCCAGCCGGCTCTGCGCGGCCTCGAGCGTGTCGGGCGCGGCCTTGGTGTCGATGAGCACGAGCCCACCGACCCGTTCCGGCGCCAGCCGCAGCACCGCCATGGCGAGGTAGCCGCCCATCGAGCAGCCGCCGAGCACGACGCGGTCCAGCTCCAGGCGGTCCAGCAGGGCGACGACGTCGCGCGCGGCGTCCTCGAGGCTCGGTTCGCGGTCCGTCTCCGGCAGCGGCGAGCGACCCAGCCCGCGCTGGTCCGGGGTGATCACCCGAAGGTGTGAAGCGAGGGGCTCGCGCACCGCGTTCCACATGCGGGCGTCCAGGGGAAAGGCGTGGAGGAGGACCAGCGGCAGTTCGGTCATGCCGGATATTTTGTCGGACCCCCGCGCTAGCTTCGCCGATGTGTTCACCGACATCGAAACCGACCGGCTGCTGCTGCGTCCGCTCCACGAGGCGGACCGGCAGGCGATGGTCGACATCCACACCGATCCGCGCACCAACCGCTTCCACCCGGACCCGCCCGACGTCCCGCGCGCGTCGGCGATGTTCTCGGAGTGGCTGGCGCACTGGGCCGAGCACGGCTTCGGCTACCCCGCGGTGACCGAACGCGGCGGCGGCGAGGTCCTCGGCATGTGCGGGGTGCGGCTGCGGGAGTTCCACGGCGAGAAGGTGCTCAACCTCGGCTACCGGTTCCGGCCGTCGGCGTGGGGCAAGGGGTACGCCGTCGAGGCCGGGCTGGCGGTCCTGGAGTGGTGTGCCCGCGAGCTGCCGTCGGTGCCGGTGCTGGCGAGCGTCAGCGTCGACAACAAGCCGTCGCTGCGGGTGGCGGAGCGGCTCGGCTTCACCGAGTACACGGAGGAGATGTACGACGGCGCCTTCTCGCGGCACTACCGGCGCTGAGCCGGGCGATGTTTGACAACTCCAGAAGGAATCGCGTCACCGGCGGCGGTTCGGCCGCCGGCGCGCCCGGGCGTCCCAGCAGGCGCGGTGCCAGTGCCGCCGGTCGGCGACGGAGCCGGTCTCGTCGGCGGGCCAGACGACGAGGTGCGGAGTGCCCGGCCGGATCTCGTGGTCGCAGCCGGGGCAGCGGTAGTCCTTGGTGGCCTGTGAGCCGGGCACGGTCCGCACGAGCCAGTCGCCGTCCGAACCGGACTCGGCCCGCGCCCACCCGGTCGCGGCACCGAGCTCGCGTTCGGGCGGCCCGCCGTCCGCCCGGCGGCCGGGACGGTTGCGTCGAGGCACCCCCAAACGGTATCCGCCCCCCGCACCCGCCCCTGACCCGTCCACCCAGGTACGCGTGTCGTCCATCTGGATACGCGAGTCGTCCACCCAGGTACGCGTGTCGTCCAACCAGGTACGCGAGTCGACCCTCCAATCACGCGTGATGCCTCCCCAATCACGTGTGATGCCCCTCCAATCACGCGAGATGCCTCTCCAGACACGCGTGATGCCCGTCGGAGCTCAAGCCGCGACCCGGCCACCGGCCCGCAGCCGGCGCCGGATCCCGTCGTGACCGAGCCCGTCCCAGCCGAGCCGGGCCAGCGTCCGCCCGGTCAGCCGGAAGTCCTCTCCTCCGAGCACGGACATGATCGTGATGGCGGCGTCGACCATCGGCGTGGCGACCGCGGCGCACCGCGCGAGTGCCTGCAGCGGCACGAGCGTGGAGCGGATGTCCTCGGTGAGGAACCGGTGGTCGAGGCTGGTCGGCGCGGCGATCGTCCGGTACGGCTCCACCGTCCGCAACGCGTCGAGCAGCGTCGTGGCCGGGCAGCCGTAGTAGCGGTCGAGGACCTCGGTCATGGGCAGCAGCCGGGCGCCGTACGCCCGCGCGACGGCGGCGAACTCGGCCTCGGTCCGCTCCAGCAGCGCGATCGTGCGGTGGGAAACGCCTTCGACGTAGAACAGCAGCTCCTCCGCCCGGTCGATGGTGCCGAGGTTGGCGAGCGCGATCGGCACGTGCGCGACCGCGCCGAAGTCGTGCAGGCCGCGTTCGACGGGGTTGCGCGCGACCTCCAGCATCGGGAACCACTCGCGCAGGAGCCCGGCGTGCCGTCCGACGGCGGCCGGCGTGCAACCGGAGATCAGATTCCAGCCCTTGGCGCCCAGCACGGTCACCCCGCCGGTCCCGGACGGCCGCGCGGCGAACAGGGCATCGGTCTCCACGACGTCGACCTCCGGTGCCCCGGCGGCGGCGAGCGCGTGCGCGAACTCGACGCTCCCGCACAGCTTGCCGGAGAACAGCACCACCACCTGCCCGGGCCGAAGGTGCGGCGCGAGCCGGACGGCGACCTCCGGGTAGGCGGTGGTCACGGTCGCGACCAACACCACGGCCCGCCCGGCCAGCGACGCGGGATCCGCCGTCACCTCCCGCAGCGGGAACCGCCCGTCGAGCACCCCGCTCGCGACGATCTCCCGGCGACGCGCGATCTCCGCCACGGCCGCGAGATCCCGCGTGCAGAGGTGCACGGGCAACCCCAGCGACGCGAGATGCGCCGCGACGGCCCGCCCCTCGCCACCGGCCCCGACGACCCCGATCCCGTCCATTCCGCCCACTCCCGCCACTCGGGTACGCAGTGGACAGGTCGGCGGACCGCCGGGGAAAGTTCCCGGAAACCGGGCCCGCTCACCCCTGGGCGAGCGCCAGCGGCACCAGCTGCTCGGCCGTGGTGAGCGACCCGTGCTGCCCGATCAGCGACGTCTCCACGGCCTCGGCGAGCCCCCGCACCATCCCGAACCGCCCGCGGGCCGCCGCGACGACGTCGCCGATCCGCGGCAGCACCCGGTCGCTGACCGTGTGCCCGAACCACCCCTCGGCGACGGCCTCCTCGCGCGACCGCACCCAGGCCCGCTCGCCCAGCACCGCCCGCCAGGCCGCGAGGACGTCCGCGGCCGCGCCCGGCTCGGTGTAGACGTGCCGCGCCCGCACCTCGCCCCCGAAGGTCCGGACCCCGGCAAGCAGCTCCGGGACGTCTTCGAGGTCGAGCTTGTCGTCGACGGTGACCATCCCGTGGTCGGCCACCACCGCGAGCAGGGCACCGGCCGGCAGACCGTCCACAAGGGACTCGACGAGCCGGTCGACCTGCCGCAGCTGCGCCCGCCACGCGGCCGAACCCGGGCCGTAGACGTGCCCCATGAGGTCGAGGTCACCGTGGTAGGAGTAGCAGAACGCGCGCCCGTCGAGCACCGACAGCGTCCGCGCGGCGAGGTCGCCCAGCGCGTGCACCCCGGCGTACCGCGCACCGCTCTGCGTGGCCAGGGTCAGGGCCGTGTCGCGCAGCTTGGCGGCCGACACCACGGCCGCGTCGACGCCGGCCGACGCGGCCCGCTCGAACGTCGTCGGCAGCGGCTGCACCTCGCGCGGGGGGAGTGCGCCACGCAGGTCGCTGCCGTCTTCGTGGCTGCACCAGCGCAACGCGTTGAGCACGCCCGTGCCGGGCATCTCGAACGTGTAGCCGACCATGCCGTGCTCGCCGGACGCGAGCCCGGTGCCGATCGCCGCCACCCCGGCGGCGGTCGTGGACGGGAAGCCCACGCGCAGCGACTCGCGGGCCAGCTCGGTCAGCACCGGCGCGTCCGCGGCGTGCTCGGCCAGCAGCTCCCAGCCGAGCCCGTCGACCAGCAGGACCCCGGCGCTGCGGGCCTCCGGTAACGCCAGCGTGTTCGCGAAGCCGGGCACCCCGAGCGCGGCGAGCAGGGACGGGACGACCTGGCCGAGGTGGGGAACGTCGGCGAGCGAAGGCGGCTGCACGCGCCCAGCTTCCCATCCACCCGGCCGTCCGGCGATAATCGCGGCATGCCGACCTACGCCTACCGCTGCCGCGAGTGCACCGAGACCTTCGAGCTCCTGCGCCCGATGAGCGAATCGAGCGCGCCGGCGGCCTGCCCCGAGGGCCACGCCGACACCGTCAAGCTGCTCACCACGGTCGCCCTCACCGGGGCCGCGAGCGGACCCGCGGTCCCGGCGGGCGGCGGCGGTGGCTGCTGTGGCGGCGGCTGCTGCGGCTAGAGCGCCTTCAGCGCCTGCTCGAGGTCGGCCCACAGGTCCTCGACGTCCTCGAGCCCGGCCGACAGCCGGATCAGCTGGTCGGACACCCCCGCGTCGTGCCGGTCGCCCACGTCGACGATCCGGTGGCTGATCGAACCCGGGTGCTGGATCAGCGTGTCGACGCTGCCGAGACTGACGGCCGGCGTGATCAGCCGGACCGCGCCGATCAGGGCGTGCGGGTCGCCCTCGACCTCGAACGCCACCAGCGGCCCGCCGAGGCGCGGGTAGTGGACGGCGGTCACGGCCGGGTGCTCGCCGAGCCGTGAGGCCAGCGTCGCCGCGGTCTCCGACGCCGCGTTTACACGCAGCGGCAGCGTGGAAAGCCCGCGCAGCAACAGGTATCCGGCGAGCGGGTGCAGCACGCCGCCGGTGGCGAAGCGGATCTGCCGCAGCCGGGCGGCTTCCGCGGCGTCGCACGCGACGACCCCGCCCATGACGTCGCCGTGGCCGCCGAGGAACTTCGTCGCGCTGTGCAGCACGATCCGCGCGCCGTGGCGGCCGGGGCGCTGGAGCACCGGGGTCGCGAAAGTGTTGTCCACCAATAGGGGCACGTCCCCACAGGCGACTGCCAACGCGGCGATGTCGGCCTCGGCGAGCGTCGGGTTCGCCGGCGTCTCGACGAACACCAGCCCGGTGTCCGGCCGGATCGCGGCGGCGACGGCGTCGGGCGCGGCCCAGGTGACCTCCGTGCCGAGCAGCCCGGACTCGAGCAGGTGGTCGCTGCAGCCGTACAGCGGGCGAACGGCGACGACGTGCCGTTTCCCTTGCGCCACCGCGGAAAGCAGGCAGGCCGAGACAGCGGCCATGCCACTGGCGAACGCGACGCCGTGCTCGAAGCCTTCGAGCTCGGCGAGCGCCCGCTCGAACCGTTCGACGGTCGGGTTGCCCACCCGGCCGTAGATCGGCGGGCCGTCGAGTTCGCCGCCGGCGGCGAACTCGTCGATCCGGGCGGCTTCGGCGGCACTGTCGCGGGAGGGGTAGGTCGTCGACAGGTCGAGCGGGACGGCGTGCACGCCGAGGTCCGTGAGGTCGTCACGGCCGGCGTGGACGGCACGCGTGCGCAGCGAGGAGGTCATGTCAGCATCGTCGAGCTTTCACCGGATCCGGAGCAACAGTCTCGGATATCATTCGCCGATGGCCGATTCCGTCGAACTGAGTCCGGTTGATCTCGAAATTCTGCGCCTGCTCCAGAACGATGCCCGGGTCACCAACAAGGACCTGGCGGCCGCGGTCGGCATCGCGCCGTCGACGTGCCTGGACCGCGTCGCCCGGCTGCGGGACACCGGCGTGATCACCGGGCAGCACGCGTCGGTCGACGCGGCGAAGCTGGGCCGTCCGCTGGAGGCGTTCCTGTTCGTCCAGGTCCGCCCGCACCGGCGGCCGCTGGTGGACCCGTTCATCGAGCACCTGCTGTCCCTACCCGAGGTGCGTGCGGTCTACCACCTGACCGGGCCGGACGACTTCCTCGCGCACGTCGCGACCAGCTCCGCCGCCGAGCTGCAGCGCCTGGTGCTCGACGAGCTGACGGCCCGGGACGAGGTCGCTCGCGTGCACACGAACCTCGTCTTCCAGCACTGGAGCGGCGGCCCGCTGCTCCCGCCGGGCGCGTGAGTCAGAGCGACTCGAGCCAGCGACGGGTCTCGCGCGGAGACGTCACCCGGACGACCGCGGGGCACGGCGGTTCGGCGGCCCACTCCCGGATCCGCGCCCGCTTCCGCGCGAACGACGCGAAGTGCCAGCGGATGATCGAGTCCGCGGAGAACATCTGGCGGAACGACTCGACGTTGCCGTTGCAGATCCGCTCGCGGGTCACCGAGCGCAGGGCGGTCCGGCGCACCAGGCGGCCCAGCGAAAGCCAGCGCGGGTAGTCGAGACCCACGATGAGCTGGGTGCGCGGCAGCACGACGTCCTTCCACCGGGTGTACGCCGCGTCGAGGACCCAGCGCTCCCCCGCGCACACCTCGGCGATGCGGCGGCGCTGCTCCTCGTCGGACACCTGGACCCAGCCCGGCAGCCAGGTGAGGTCGTCGGCCGAGACGTAGGGCAGGCCGGTGCGCTCGGCGATGCGGGCCGCGAGCGTCGACTTGCCCGAGCCGGTCACGCCGTAGACGACGATCCGCTCAGGCGTCGAGATCACGGGCGGGCTCCCGCGGTCCGCGGTAGGGCAGCGTCTGGCTGTAGACGATGCTCGTGGTCGTGCTGCCGAACTGCGCCAGCTCGTCCATCGTGCGCTCGAGGTGGGCCATCGAGGCCGCGGCGACCTTGAGCGTGTAGCAGTCGTCGCCGGTGGTGCGCAGGCATTCGAGGATCTCGAGGCGCTCGCCGAGCAGCTTGTGCAGTGCCTCGTGCCGGCTGCCGGGGTACTTGAGCCGGACGACGGCGAGCACCGCGTAGCCGACCTTGCCGAGATCGATCTCGGCGCGGTAGCCGGTGATCACGCCGGCCGACTCGAGCCGCCGGAGCCGTTCGGTCGTGGCCGACGCGCTGAGGTTCACGCGGCGGCCCAGTTCGGTGAGCGGCAGCCGGGCGTCCTGCTGCAGCTCGACGAGGATGGCCCAGTCCGTCTGATCGAGACTCTCGGTCATGGGGCGAATGTACCGCGAGATCCACGGCCGAAGCCGCCGAACGCCGTGATCATTCCCTTCCGATCACGGCTTTGACCTCGATAGCCTTTCCGAGTGAAGATCGGCGTGAACGTCCCCAACTTCGGCCCAGGCACCGACCCCGGCGTACTGCGCGCGTGGGCGCGGACCGTCGAAGGCCTCGGCTACGACCTGCTGATGGTCTCCGACCACGTCGCGATCACCCCGGACGTCGCCGGCCAGTACCCGGCGCCGTTCTACGAGCCGTTCACGACGCTGTCGTGGCTCGCGGGCGTCACCGAGCGGGTGCGGCTCGGCACCACCGTGCTGGTCGTGCCGTACCGGCATCCCCTGCTGGTGGCCCGGATGGCGGCGAACCTCGACGCGCTCAGCGGCGGCAGGCTCGTGCTCGGCGCCGGTATCGGCTGGGCGAAGCAGGAGTTCGACGCGCTCGGCGTGCCGTTCGAGCAGCGCGGGAAGCTGACCAGCGAGTACCTCCGGACGATCCGCGCGGCCTGGGCCGACCAGGACGACTACCGCGCCGGCCCGATCCCGCTCTGGCTGGGCGGGCACAGCGACGCCGGGCTGCGCCGCGCGGTGGAGCTCGGCGACGCGTGGCACCCGCTGCGGCTGACCATGTCCGGCTTCCGGGAAGGCTTGGAGCGCCTGAAAACCCTGGCCGGCGACCGGCCGGTGCCGGCGTTCGCGCCGCGCATCCTCCTGCGGGTGACCGGCGAAGAGCTGACCGGCCCGGGCCGCCGTGCCGGGGAAGGCACCCTCGACCAGATCCTCGACGACCTGGCGCAGTTGCGGGCGCTGGGCGCGGACACCGTCGTGCTCGACCCGTTCGATTCGGACCCCGCCGAGACCCTCCACCCGGAGGTCGCGTGGCGGGACCTCGCGGCGATCGCCGCGTCCTGGAAGGAGAATCGGTGAAGGACACCGAAGAAACCCTGTTGCGGCGCGCTATCGACCTCGCCCGCGAAGCGCGCGAGGAGCACGGCAACCCGCCGTTCGGCTCGCTGCTGGCCGACGCCGACGGCAACGTCCTGGCCGAAGACCGCAACACGTCGTTGTCCGACAACGACATCACGGCGCACCCGGAGCTGAAGCTCGCCCGCTGGGCGGCGCAGAACCTGACCCCCGAAGCCGCGGCGACGACCACGATGTTCACCAGCACCCAGCCGTGCGGGATGTGCACCGGCGCGATCGAGCGGTCCGGGCTCGGCCGCGTCGTCTACGCGCTGTCGACGGAGCAGTTCCTCACGCTGCGACCGCCGGTCAAGTGGGGCTACGAGCTGGACGGCCCGGCGTTGTTCGACGAGGCCCGCGTACCGGTGGACGGCTACTACAAGTGACGGCCTTCGAAGTGCACCCGGTGGCGCACATCGAGTCGTCCTTGACGGACCGCGCGACGGCCCCGAGGCAAGCCGACGAGGGCGCTCCACCGGCCCGGGTGGTGTTCGCCCCGGAGTTCCACCGGGCCGCGGCCGACCTCCGCCCGGGCGACCGCGTGGTGCTGCTGACGTGGCTGCACGAAGCCGACCGCGAGGTCCAGTCGGTGCACCCGCGCAGCGACCCGGACCGTCCCCTCGAAGGAGTGTTCTCGACACGCTCCCCGGACCGCCCGAACCCGATCGGCCTCCACACGGTGACGGTGACGGCGGCCGAGAACGGCACGCTCACGGTGACGGGCCTCGAAGCAATCGACGGCACCCCGGTCCTGGACGTGAAACCGGTCCTCGGCGAGGTGACCGAGCGCTGAGCCGCACGATCACGATCGGGGCACCCCGGTAACGACCGTCGCCATCCGGCCGACCTCCCTCCTGCAAACGGAGCAATCCCCGGACGTGCCGACGGAGGCCGCGATGACCAGTGCGTTCGAACCTGTGCTGCCGGACCCGTGGGCGCCGCCGCAGGCTCCGCCCACGGTGCGCACCGGAACGAACCCTTGGCATCTGCTGCTCGCGGCCGCCGGCGGCGCGGCACTGGTGGGCGCCCTGTGGGTGGGCCTGGACCTGGCGGATTCCGGTGCGCCCACCGGGATCCCCGGCACGCCCACGTCCGGGGAGGCGTTCGACCTCCGCGGCACGTTCACGCTGAACAGCGGCGGGTACGCCTACAGCACCTGTGGCGGTTCCGGCGGCTACTCGGACATCACCACCGGGACCACGGTCACCGTCTACAACGCCGCGGGAACCGTGCTCTCCCAAGGCGCTCTCGGGACCGGGCGGCCGAACGGCGGCGGCAGCTGCGTGTTCACGCTGTCCGCGCCGAACGTTCCGGCGGGCGAGAAGTTCTACCTCGTCGAGGTGTCCCACCGAGGCCGGATCATGGTGCAACCCGACGACGCGCGGAACGGGAACGTCGCCCTCAGCCTGGGCAGCTGATCAGTAGTCCTTGAAGCCCTTCCCGGTCTTCCGGCCCAGCCGCCCGGCCGTCACGAGGTGCTCCAGCAGCGGCGCCGGCGCGAAACCCTCTTCGCGGAACTCGTTGTACAGCGTCCGCTGGATGGCCAGCGACACGTCGAGCCCGACCACGTCCAGCAGCTCGAACGGACCCATCGGCAGGCCACAGCCCACCTTCATCGCCGTGTCGATGTCGTTGGCACCCGCGTAATGGGCCTCGAGCATCTTCACCGCGTCGTTCAGGTACGGGAACAGCAGGGCGTTGACGATGAAGCCCGCGCGGTCTCCACAGTGGACCGCGTGCTTGCCCACCGCCGAACAGACCGCGCTCGCCGTGGCCACCACGTCCGGGGCGGTCGCGATCGTCGAGACCACCTCCACCAGCTTCATCACCGGGGCCGGGTTGAAGAAGTGGAGGCCGATCACGTCGGACGGCCGGGACGTCGCCGCCGCGCACTCGATCACCGGCAGCGAAGACGTCGTCGTCGCCAGCACCGCGCCCGGGCGGACGACCTCGTCCAGTGCCGCGAACACCGCCTGCTTCACCGACAGCTCCTCGGCCACCGCCTCGACGACCAGGTCGACGTCGGCCAGCGCCTCGAAGTCGGTCACCGGGGTGATCCGAGCCAAGGCCAAAGCAGCGTCCTCTTCGGACAGCTTGCCCTTGACCACGGCCTTGTCGAGCGACTTCTTGACGCGAGCCACCGACGCCTGCGCCTTCTCCAGGCTCCGGGCGCGCAGCACGACGTCGAGGCCGCGCTTGGCGAACACCTCCGCGATGCCGGTCGCCATCGTCCCGGTGCCGATCACGCCGACCCGGGACACCGGCCGCGGCGGCACACCCTCCACTGTGGACTTGACCGAAGCGTCCGAGACCACGGTGGGCGAATCCGGCGCGTCGTAGGCGTAGAAGCCCCTGCCGGTCTTGCGGCCCAGCTGGCCCGCCGTGATCATCTGCTTGAGCAGCGGCGCCGGCGCGTGCAGCCGGTTGCGGGACTGGTGGTACATCGTGTCGAGGATCTCGTACGCGGTGTCCAGCCCGATCAGGTCGAGCAGCGCGAGCGGGCCCATCGGGTACCCGCAGCCGAAGCGCATCGCGGCGTCGAGGTCCTCGCGCGTGGCGTAGCGCTGCTCGTACATCCGCACCGCGTGGTTGAGGTAGCCGAACAGCAGCGCGTTCGCGATGAACCCGGCCCGGTCGCCGATCACCACCGGCACCTTGCCGAGCCGCTCGGCGAACGCCACCACGTCGGTGACCACCTCCGGCTCGGTCACCACGGTCTTCACGATCTCGACGAGCTTCTGCACCGGCGCCGGGTTGAAGAAGTGCATGCCGACGACCTTGCCGGGACGCGCGGTGTGCACCCCGATCTCGGTGATCGACAGCGACGACGTGTTGGACGCGAAGATCACCTCGGGCCGGGTGATCTTGTCCAGCTCGGTGAAGACGTCGGCCTTCAGCTCCAGGCTCTCCGGGATCGCCTCGACCACGAGGTCCACTTCGGACAGATCCGAGAGCGAGGTGCTGTACCGGATCCGGCCCAGCAGGGCGTCCCGGCCGGCCGGATCGAGCTTGCCGCCGGAGAGCGCGCGCTCGGTCGAGTGCTCGATGTGCCCGCGACCCCGGGCGACGCCGGTTTCGTCGAGCTCGACCGTCACGACGTCGAGCCCGCTGCGCGCGAGCACTTCGGCGATCCCGGCCCCCATCGTGCCCAGGCCGACCACTCCGACCGTCGAGATGTCCCGCGCCATCGAGGCCTCCAGAGATGTTACTCGCTGGTAATTGGCCCCTGACTCTGCCACACGGAACCGCCGGAAGCCCAGACGGAATCGAGTCAGTACCGCGCAAGTCACCCGGTCGGCGAACCGGACTCACTCGCCGAAGTTGCCGTCCACCAGCTCTTTCGCCTTGTCCAGCGCGGCGCGCGCCTGCGGTCCGCGCGCCCGCACGCGGATCCGGTCACCCTGGCGGGCCCCGAGCGACATCAGCCCCAGCACACTGTGGCCGTCGGCCTCCTGGTCGCCGAGCCGGACGGTGACCTCGGCGTCGAACGCGCTCAGCGCGCGCACCAGCACCGCGGCCGGCCGCGCGTGCAGCCCGACCTCGTTCCGCAGCACCAGCTCGACCTCGTCGCCATCACCGGCGGCGGCGGGTTCGGCCGGCGAAAGGTCCTCGGGCATCCCGGCGGACGCCGCGGCCTCCGCCACCGCCTTGCGGTCCTTGCCCGACTGCGCCGCGACCGCCGCCGCGATCGCGCCTTCGACCAGCGGGCCGTCCGCGACGATCGCGGCCGAGGGATCGGCCAGCGATTCGACGGCGAGCTCAGCGGTCATCTGCGCGCTGCCGAGGTCGTAGAGCAGCACGACGCCGTCGCCGGAGTCGGCGCGCTGGGTGGCCGCGACGACCTCGTCGTAGTCCGTGCCGATCGAGCCGTCGGAAAGACCCCCCGCGGCCAGGATGGTGACGTCCGGGGCCATCTGGGCGGCCAGTTCCGCCAAGCCTTCCGCGAGCTTCGCGCTGTGCGAAACGAGCACGATGCCGACGCTCACCGGGCGGCCTCGGCGAACGCGCGCAGCAGCAGCGCCGAAGACCGAGCGCCGGGATCCAGGTGCCCGACCGCGCGCTCGCCCAGGTAGGACGCGCGACCCTTGCGCGGCACCAGCTCCACTGTGGACTCCGCGCCGCGGTCGGCCGCGTCGGCCGCCGCGGTCAGCACCGCGGCGACGTCCCCGCCGTCCTCGGCCGCCTTCTCCGCGGCCGCCACCGCCGGGATCAGGGCGTCGACCATGGTCGCGTCGCCGCCGACAGCCTTCCCGCGGGCCTGGACGCCTTCGAGCCCGGCGCGCAGCGCGTCCAGCAGCGCCGGCACGTCGAGGTCCGCGGCGGTGCCGAGCTTGGCCGAGGCACGCAGGAAAGCCGTGCCGTACAACGGTCCCGCGGCCCCGCCGACCTTGGAGATCAACGTCGTCGCGACGAGCTTCAGCACCGCGCCCGGTGTCTCCGGCGCGCCCGCGTCGAGCGCCGCGACGACGGCGGTGAACCCGCGGTTCAGGTTCTCGCCGTGGTCACCGTCGCCGATGGCGCGGTCGAGTTCGATGAGCTCGGCGCGGTGCTCGGCGACGACGGCCGCCGCGGCACGCACGGCCGCCGCGACCCCGTCGGCCTTGCAGGTCATCAGACCCCCCACCGCAGCGCCGCGGTGTTGACCGGCGCGTCCCAGAGCTCGGTCAGCTCGTCGTCCAGCTTGAGCAACGTCAGACTCATCCCCTGCATCTCGAGGCTGGTGATGTACGGGCCGACCAGCCGGCGTTCGACCACGATCCCACGCTCGGCCAGCAGCCGCTCGGCGATGCCGTGCGCCAGGTAGAGCTCGACGAGCGGGGTGCCGCCCATCGAGTTGGTGAACAGCAGCACGCGGTCGCCGGACTCGAACGGCAGGTCCTCCACCACTGCCTGGACCAGGCGCGCCACCAGCGCGTCGGCCGGTTCGAGCGGGATCCGTTCGCGGCCGGGCTCGCCGTGGATGCCGATGCCGAACTCGATCTCGCCGTCGCCGAGGTCGAAGCTCGGGGTGCCGGCGTGCGGCACGGTCGGCGCGGTCAGCGCGACGCCGATCGACCGCACCTGGCCGATCACCTTCCGCGCCAGCGCGGTCACGGCGTCGAGCGAGTCGCCCCGCTCGGCGGCCGCGCCGGTGATCTTCTCCAGCAGCACCGTGCCGCCGACCCCGCGGCGGCCCGCGGTGTAGGTCGAGTCCTTGACCGCGACGTCGTCGTCGATCACGACGCTGCGCACCTCGAGGCCTTCGGCGGCGGCCAGCTCGGCGGCCGTCTCGAAGTTCAGCACGTCACCGGTGTAGTTCTTCACGATGAGCAGGGCGCCCGCTTCGCCGGTGGTCGCGGTGACGGCGGCCTGCACGGCGTCCGGCGTCGGCGAGGTGAACACCGCGCCGGGCACGGCGGCGGCGAGCATGCCGAGGCCGACGAACCCGCCGTGCAGCGGCTCGTGCCCGGACCCGCCGCCGGAGATGACGGCGACCTTGCCGGCGACCGGCGCGTCGGCCCGGACCACGACGTCCGGATCCTCCTGGACCCGCAGGATGTCCGCGTGCGCGGCCGCGAGGCCCCGCAGCGACTCCGCGACGACGTTCGCCGGATCGTTGATGATCTTCTTCACGGCAACCTCCGGCACATCGGCGGGTGGGGTTCCCTTCCTACCTCTCCGCGCGGCCCGCCGCCAGGTCAGGGTTTGGGGAGCTTCGTGACGACGTTCTTCGCGACGGTGACCGCCTTGCCGCACGGGTCGTCGGTGGCCGGTTGGGCGTTGTAGTTCTCGTAGTCCACTTGGGCCAGTTCGACATCGTCGCCCTGCCACGGCCGGTGCTGCCACTCCACCGTGCACCGCGATGTGCTCCCGCTCGCCTGCTTCTGGAACGCCGTGACGCCGCTGCCCAGGTCCACCTTGGAGTAACCGTCGCCGAGGATCGGCGGCAGTCCCGGCAGGAACTCGACGGTCACGGTCGGGTTGGCGCCGTTGCTCTGCCACTGGCAGGAGTGCAGGCCCGAAGGCGCGGACTTCGCCGACGGCACGCTGGGCGCGACCGCCGCGGTATCGGCCATCGCGCACGGGTCGGCGGTCAGCAGGGTGCCCGCGGGCGTCGAGTACTTCTCCGGCGAGCTGTGGAGCTTCTGCACGATGGCGTCCATCAGCGTCTGGCCGGGCCGGCACGGGTCGCCGGGGTAGGTGACCGAGACCGTCAGCGCCATGTCCGGGTTCAGCGCCGTCATCGTCGCGACCGTGCAGCTCGTGTCGTCGGTCTTGTTCACGCGCAGCGGGAGCCCGCCGACCTGTCCGGTCGTCTTGTCCGCGTGCGGCAGCAGGGTGCCGCCGATCTCGAAGTCGAGCCGGATCTCCTTGCCGCCGGGATCCTTCACCTTGTTGCCGCACCGGTCGAAGGCGATCGACGACGGCGACGGGTCCTCCTCGACCGTGCCGAGGCCCAGCGCGCCGAGCGCCTCCTTGGTCAGGAACTGGCACGGCTTGATCGTGCGCAGGACGTTCGCCGCCACGGCGGCATCGGTGATCGGGCCGTCGGTGACCTGGCCGGTGCCGGCCGCCGCGGGCACCGTCGTCCGCGCGAAGTTGGACTTGCCGAGGTCCTGCCCGCACGCGGTCAGCGGCAGCGCGAGGGCGGTGACCAGCAGGAACAGCTTCGGGAGACGGCGGCGCCGAACGTCAGGGAGCACGCGGTGCACGGTAGCGAAACCAGCGCGCCGCTGTCCGGACAACCCGGCTATTCCCCCGCCGCGGGGGTGGTGTCGCCGGTCTCGGTCTCCGCCGGCACGACCAGCGGCCGGACCTGAGCCCAGATGACGAACGCGGCGGCGACCACCAGCATGCCGATCCCGGCCCACAGGTTGATGTTCACCCCGGCCGCCTTCTCCCGATCGGCGTCGGAGGTGAAGAAGGCGCCCATCACCGTGAGGATGACGCCGTAGACGCCGATCAGCAGGGCGATGATCAGCCGGATGTCGAAAGCGCCCGCCTTCTTGGGCTGTGAAGTGGACTCGGTAGCCATGACCGTCAAACCTCCTAGAAGATGACGTTGAGGACGATGGTCAGGATGAGCACGATGCCCGCGAGCAGGCCCGGCTTGCGGTACCAGCCCGCGTTCTCGCCGGTGTCGTCGTGCTTGCGCGTTTCCTTCGGCGTCAGCGAGTAGACCAGCCCCACCAGCTCTTCGTCGGGCTTCGGCTTGGTCGCCAGCGACACCACGACGCTCACCACGATGTCGACGACGAACGCGGTCCCGGCGGCGACGAAGCTGGTGCCCTGGCCGCTCAGGCCGATCACCCCGGCCTGCGACAGGCCCCAGACGGTGATCGCGGACGCGGTACCGAGCACGAGGCCGCTCCAGCCGGCGTGCGGCGTCATCCGCTTCCAGAACATGCCCAGGATGAACGTCGCGAACAGCGGCGCGTTGAAGAAGGAGAACAGGTCCTGCAGGTAGTTCAGGATGTTGCCGGAGTTCGACGCGATGAACGCGGTGCCGATGGCGAGGATCGTGCCGACCGACGTCACGATGCGGCCGAGACGCAGGTAGTAGCCGTCCGGCTTGTCCTTCTTGATGTACGTCTGCCAGATGTCGTACGTGAAGACCGTGTTGAACGAGCTGAGGTTCGCGGCCATGCCGGCCATGAACGAGGCCAGCAGGCCGGCGATCGCGATGCCGAGCATGCCGTTCGGGAGCAGGTCGCGCATCAGCAGGAGCAGCGCGTTGTTGAAGGTGACGCCGCTTTCCGCGGTGCCGCCGTCGAGCAGGACCTGCTTGTCCTTGACGTACTCGGACACGGTGACCGCGGCGATCATGCCGGGGATGATCACGATGAACGGCACGAACATCTTCGGGAACGCGCCGATGATCGGCGTCCGCCGCGCGGCGGACATGCTCTTCGACGCCATCGCGCGCTGGACCTCGACGAAGTTCGTCGTCCAGTAACCGAACGACAGCACGAAGCCCAGACCGAACACGATGCCGAGAATCGACAGGATGTTGTTGCCGAAGCCCGTGAGGTTGTCACCGGGCCAGGAGTGCAGCTGGGCGGTGCCGCCCGGGCTGTTGGTGACCTTGTCGACCAGGCCCTGCCAGCCACCGACCTTGACCAGGCCGATGATCGTCAGCGGGACCAGCGCGATCACGATCACGAAGAACTGCAGGACCTCGTTGTAGATCGCGGCGGAGAGGCCGCCGAGCGCGGTGTAGGAGAGGACGATCACAGCGGCGATGATGATCGACACCCACAGCGGCCAGCCGAGCAGCAGGTTCACGACGCTGGCCAGCAGGAACAGGTTCGCGCCGGCGATCAGGATCTGAGCGGCGGCGAAGCTGACACCGTTGACGAGGTGGGCCGGCTTGCCGAAGCGCCGGCGCATGAACTCGGGGACGCTGCGGACCTTCGAGCCGTAGTAGAACGGCATCATCACGATGCCGAGGAACAGCATCGCCGGGATCGCGCCGATCCAGAAGTAGTGGACGGTCGGCAGGCCGTACTGGGCGCCGTTGGCCGACATGCCCATGACCTCGACCGCGCCGAGGTTCGCCGAGATGAACGCCAGGCCGGTGACCCAGGCGGGCAGCGAGCGGCCCGACAGGAAGAAGTCGAGGCTGCTGGACACTTGACGCCGCGCCAGGTACCCGATGCCGAGCACGAGCACGAAGTAGAACGCCAACTCGATGTAGTCGATCGCGCTCGCGTCGAGTCGCAGGTTCGCATCGGCTAGGACGAGCACCCGACCCACCTCCCGGCAGTACCTTTGTTCAAACCGGACAACAACCGACAGGAATCACCACTACCCTGTCGGATCCGGACAGTACTGCATGGATTCAGGGTCGGCACGCTGACGTGTCCAAAGTGGTCAGAGGGCGCGTCCCCCCGGCTGTGAGCTGGGGAAACGCGCCCTCCGTCAGACGCCGCGGGAGCGGTGGTGGATCACCGGTCGGTCGGGACCGCGATCTCGCCGTCTTCTTCGATCAGCTTGGCGAGCACTTCGTCGGGTAGGTAGGTGCGGTGCGGGTAGCCCGGGCCCCACGAGTTGAGCAGCGGCACGGCGCCGAGCTCGTCGGCCCGCGGGTTGGCGAGCACCGAGTGCACGTCGTCGACCGACTTGGCCCAGCGGAAGGCCTTGATGCCCTGCTTGGCCTCGGGCGTGTACTTCTCGCGCGCCTGCCAGTCGTCGTTGGCGTAGGAGTCGTCCCAGAGGACGTGCCCGGCCTCCTTGAGCACCTCGGCCGCGGCACGGACCGACGTGCCGTTGTCGTCACCGGGGTTGGTTTCGGCCCACTCGTCGCGCTTCTTGGCCGAGTCCCAGAGCCAGCGGGCGGTGTACTCGCTGCCGTTGAAGAGCGACATGCAGCGCGACCAGCCGAAGCCGACGCAGGCGCCTTCCTTGCCCTGGTCGTAGAACGCGTAGTTGGCGTCGGTGTCCGGGGTGCCGCCCGGCTCGAGGCAGACGCAGTGGCCGCCGCGGATCCGGCCCAGCTTCTTGACGCCGGCCTTGGCGATGAAGAACTCGCCGGAGGCCTTGTCCTCCGCCGGGGTGTCGAAGGCGGAGTACCAGTTGACCCCGATCACGACGGGCGCCCGGCTGGGCCGATCTTCCGCGGAGAGCGCGGCGAGCGGATACCGTTCGACGTGCCGCCAGTCGTCCGGAATGAACCGCCCCAGACGCGGGTCGGCCGGATCGGAACCGAGTGGGCGATAACGCATGACTTCCTCCTCCGTGCAGGCGAAAAGCGCGCACACCGGCCGGACGACATGCACACACCGAGCTCGAAGGCGATTGAAACGTTGGCACGACGAAGAAAGACGGCCGAGCGCACCACCCTCCGGCACACCGGACACACCGGCGGAACCCCTCGAAATCGAGTGTCCCACGAGTCGGCGCAATAAGATCCCGAACTCACCCGAACAGCGCATAAAGGCAGGTCAGAAAGGAGGCGATCACTTATCGGCGACCTATCGGGTTAACGATTTCCTTGCGGAGTAATCAGCGGGGAATCAGATACCGCAATTCGGCATCGATTCGGTATCGGCGCCGGGCCCGCCCCTGTGGGCCGAACGGAGGCCCCGAGGTCACCCGCACCTGAAACAACGGGCGCGCTTCCCGCGATCTTCATCCCACGATCACGGAGGTGCCGATGAAGCACCTACGCGATCGCCTTCGACGTGCGATGAACCTCAGTCCACCCGCCGGAACCGCGGCACCACACCGTCCGCGGTCTCCACCGTCTCCCCGAACATCGCCGCCGGCCGAACCCACAGCCCCCGCGCTCCATACAGCGCCCGGTACACGACCAGCTCTTCTTCCGTCTCGCTGTGCCGCGCCAGCCCGAGCACCTCGTACTCGCCGCCCTTGTAGTGCACGTACCGCCCGGGCTCCACGGCTAAAACAGCCGGAACGCGTCGGACTCGATGCCGCGCAGCTCGTCATAGTCCAGGGTCAGACACCGGATCCCGCGGTCCTCCGCCAGCGTCCGGGCCTGCGGCTTGATGATCTGGGCCGCGAACACCCCCTGGACCGGGGCCAGCAGCGGGTCCCGGTTCAGCAGCTCCAAGTACCGCGTCAGCTGCTCCACCCCGTCGATCTCGCCGCGGCGCTTGATCTCCACCGCCACCGACTTGCCGTCCGCGTCGCGGGCCATGATGTCGACCGGGCCGATCGGTGTCGGGAACTCGCGGCGGACCAGGGTGTAGCCGTCGCCGAGGGTCTTGATGTGCTCGGCCAGCAGCTCCTGCAGGTGCGCCTCGACGCCGTCCTTCTGGAGGCCCGGTTCCGCGCCCAGTGCCTGGCTGTAGTCGTGGAAGATCTCCTCGATCGAGATCACCAGCTTCTCGCCCTGCTTGTTCTCGACGATCCAGATCTTGCCGTCCTCGATCAGCCAGCAGGGCGGGCTCATCCAGTTCAACGGCTTGTACGCGCGGTCGTCGGAGTGGACGGACACCGACCCGTCGGACTTCACGAGCAACAGGCGGGTGGCCATCGGCAGGTGGGCGGTGAGCCGGCCGGCGTAGTCGACCTGGCACCGCGCGATCACGAGACGCACCCGAGGAGGGTAGGACAGCCTCGGTGATACTGGGCGCGTGGACCCCATTCAGCGTGTCGCGTCCCGCGAGGTGTATCGGAACAACTGGATGACCGTGCGGGAGGACGACATCCGCCGCCCCGACGGCTCGGCCGGCCTCTACGGCGTGATCGACAAGCCGGACTACGCGCTCGTCATCGCCCAGGACGGCGACCGGTTCCGGCTGGTCGAGCAGTTCCGCTACCCGCTGGGCGAACGGCGCTGGGAGTTCCCGCAGGGCACCGCGCCCGACCTCGCCGACGTGCCGCCCGCCGAGCTCGCCGTGCGCGAACTGCGCGAAGAGACCGGTCTGCGCGCCGGCTCGATGGTGCCGCTCGGCAAGCTCGACGTCGCCGCCGGCATGAGCAGCCAGCGCGGCTGGGTGTTCCTCGCCACGGACATCACCGAAGGCGAGCCCGAACGCGAGCTCGAGGAGCAGGACATGCGCAGCGCGTGGTTCGCGCGCGCGGACCTCGAGAAGATGATCCTGGCCGGTGAGATCACCGACGCGCAGTCGATCGCCGCGTGGGCGCAGCTCATGCTGTTCGAGCGGCACCGGCCTTGAGCATCCCGCGGATCACCAGGTGGTGGAACGGCTTGATCAGCGCGAAGTAGGCCGGCCCGACGCGGTTGTGGAAGTGCACGAGCGTGCCGAGCCGGTAGCCGCGGGGCACCGCCTCGACCGTCAGGTACCCGCTCAGGTGACTGTCGTCCACGCCCGCGACGAGGTAGCGCTCCGGGTCGCCGGCCCGGACGGTGAAGAACGCGACCCGGTCGCCGGGCGCGAACCCGACGTCCTCGGGCCGGAGCCGGCCGGTGCGCGGAACGGCCGCGGTGTCCAGCCGCAACGCCTTCGCGAGCACGTACCGGGCACCGAACAGGACTTTCACCCAGACGGGCGACCAGCCGAACACGCCCGCGACGAACTCGCGCAGGCTGTTCTCGCTTTCGATCTCCTTGAACTCCACGTAATCGGCGCCCTCGACGAACGGCTCGGTCATTTCCTTCTCCCCAGAACGAGTTCCAACGCACTCTTGAGCTGCCGGCCGGACAGCGGCGGCACGACCTGCCCGGCGCCGACGACGATCAGGTACAGCGCCTGCGCCAGGCCGGCGTCGCCGCTGATCTCGGTCAGGTAGGTCACGCGGGTCCGGTCGACGCGCTCCTGGACCGCCCTCGCTTCGGCGTCCTGCAGGGCCCACGCCCGGACGGCGATCTCCAGCTCCGGCCCGGGTCCCGGCGAAAGAACGAGCTTCAGCAACGCGCCCAGGCGGTCACCCGAAGCGGCTTCGGCCTGCTCCACGAACCGGGTCGTGCGTTCGGCCTCGAAGTGCTCCAGCAGGGCGGTCCGGTAGCCGGCGATGCCCTTGAAGTGGTGGTAGAAGGAGCCCTTCGACAGGCCGAGCCGCTCGGTCAGCCGCTCGATCGTCAGCGCCGGCGCACCCTGCTCCGCCAGCAGCGTCAACCCCGCGTCCAGCCAGTCCCGCTTGCCCGCCATGGCCATACCATACCGTATTGTACGGCTCGCGGCCACGACGAAGACCGGCCGGAACCGGAATGGCTCAGTCGGGCCAGGAGGGCTTGCGCTTCTCCAGGAACGCCGCCATGCCTTCGCGCGCGCCGGGCAGCTGCGACGCCGAGGCCATGACCTCCAGCGCGATCGCGTAGGCGTCGGCTTCGGGCCGGTCGAGCTGGGCGTACAGCGTGACCTTGCCCATCGTCTTGCTGGCCCGGCTGCCGCGCGTCGCGCGCCCCAGCAGCTCGGCGACGGCGTCGTCGAGCTGATCGTCGGGGACGACGCGGTTGACCAGGCCCCAGTCGAGCGCGGTGGGCGCGTCGATGACGTCGCCGGTCAGCGCCAGCTCCATCAGGCGCTTGCGGCCGATCGAGCGCGCCACCGGGACCGCCGGGGTGTGGCAGAACCAGCCACCCTTGCCACCCGGCAGCGCGAAGCCCGCCGATTCGGCGGCGATCGCGAGGTCGCACGACGCCACGAGCTGGCACCCCGCCGCCGTGGCCAGGCCGTGCACCCGCGCGATGACGACCTGCGGCACGGACTGCATGGTCTTCATCAGGTCCGTGCACAGCGTGAGCAGCTCGCGCACGCCCATCAGGTCGCGCGCGGCGACGTCGCCGAAGTCGTGCCCGGCGGAGAACACCGGCCCGGCGCCGGCCAGCACGATGCCGGTCGCGTCGGACGTCCCCGCCTCGTGGAACGCGGCGAGCAGCTCGGCCAGGTGGTCCGCGGACAGCGAGTTGCGCCGCGCGGCGCGGTTCATGGTGATCGTGACGGTGTCGCCGTCGCGCTTGACCAGGATGTGTTCGTACTCGGTCATGCCCCGACGGTAACCCGCCGGAAGGTGCGCCGATAGCTGTCCGGCCCGACGCCGACTTCGGCACGCATCCGGCGTCGCAGATTCGCGGCCGTGCCCAGGCCCGAACGCTCCGCGACCCGCTCGACCGGCAACGACGTCGTCTCCAGGAGCTGTTGCGCGAGGCGGACGCGTTGCACGCGCAGCCAGCGCCCCGGTGTCACGCCGGTCGCCGCGGCGAACTCGCGGTGGAACGTCCGTTCGCTCATCCGCGCGTGCCCGACCAGGTCGTCGACACCGATCCCGGAACCGAGCCGCGCCAGCGCCCAGTCCATTGTGGACGACAAACCCGGCCGCGTGGCGGAAGGCACCGGGGTGTCGACGTACTGCCGCTGCCCACCCTCGCGCGTCGGCGGCATCACCAGGCGGCGGGCGAGTGCGGCAGCGATGTCGGCGCCGTGGTCGCGGCGGACCAGGTGCAGGCAGAGGTCGAGGCCGCCGACGACGCCCGCCGACGTCAGGATGCCGCCGTCGTCGGTGTAGAGCACGTCGCGCTGGAGGTCGGCGCGCGGCGCGGCGACGGTCAGGGCGTCGAAGTCGCGCCAGTGGGTGGTCGCCGGGCGGCCGTCGAGCAGGCCGGCGGCGGCCAGCGTGAACGCGCCCGAGCACAGCGCGGCGACGGTCGTCCCGGCCCGGTGCGCCCGCCGCAGCGCCGCGACGGCGGCCGGCGAGACCGGCGCGAGCGGGTCGTCGCGGCCCGGCGCCAGGACGAGGTCGCAGCCGTCGAGGCCGGCGAGCCCGTGCGTCGCCGCGACGTCACCGAACGGCGAGACGGCCGTGCGGACCCGGCCCTGACTGCACAACCGCAAGGTGAACGGGCCGATCCCGCTGTCGGTGCGGTCCTGGCCCCAGACCTCGCCGATCACCGCCAGGTCGAACATCCGGGTGCCCGGCAGCAGGAGAACGCCGATCGTGCGCATGGCAGGAAAGTACCGCATCGCGCGTCTTCTGCCACTCCCCTGAGCGCGAGAATCCCGCGAAACTCGACGTCATGACCGAAACGGCACTCATCCTGATCGACGTCCAGCGCGGGTTCGACGAGCCCGTCTGGGGCCCGCGCAACAACCCCGGCGCGGAGGCGAACATCAAGGCACTGCTCGACGCGTGGCAGGAGCGGCGGCGGCCGGTCGTGCTGGTGCACCACGACTCGACGGGGCCGCAGTCGTCACTGCGGCCCGGCCAGCCCGGGAACGACTTCAAGCCCGAGCTCGACGGCGCGCGGCCGGACCTGGTGTTCGGCAAGAAGGTCAACTCGGCGTTCCTCGGCGACGTCGACCTCGACGCGTGGCTGCGCAAGCGCGGCATCACGAGCTTCGTGCTCGCCGGGATCCAGACGAACTTCTGCTGCGAGACCACCGCGCGAATGGGCGGGAACCTGGGCTACGACGTGACTTTCGCGCTTGACGCGACGTTCACGTTCGACCTCCCGGAGGTGACCGCCGACGAGCTGTACCGCGTCACGGCGGCGAACCTGGCGAACCAGTTCGCCACCGTGAAGTCCACGAAGGAGATCCTGGCTGACCTCAGCTGAGGCCGTGACGCTCCCGGACCAGCGAGACGATGCCGTCCATGATCTGGGTCAGCTCGTAGTCCTTGGGCGTGAACACGCGGGCGATGCCGCGCTCGGTCAGCAGCGCGGCGTCGTCCGGCGGGATGATGCCGCCGACGATCACCGGCACGTCACCGGCGCCCGCGGCGCGCAGGCCGTCGACGACGTGCGGGACGACCTCCAGGTGCGAGCCGGAGAGCACCGACAGCCCGACGACGTGCACGCCTTCCTGCACGGCGGCCGCGACGATCTGCTCGGGTGTCAGCCGGATGCCCTGGTAGACGACCTCGAAACCGACGTCGCGAGCCCGGACGGCGACCTGCTCGGCGCCGTTGGAGTGCCCGTCGAGGCCGGGCTTGCCGACCAGGATCCGCAGCCGCTCGCCGAGCTCCGCCTCGGTTTCCCGGACCCGCGAGCGCACCCGCTCGATCCCCGGGTCGCCGCCACCCGCGGCGGCCGCGGAAACCCCGGTGGGCGCCCGGTATTCGCCGAACACCTCGCGCAGCGCGCCGGACCACTCGCCGGTGGTGACACCGGCCCGCGCACAGTCCACAGTGGCCTCGAAGAGGTTTTCCGTGGTCTGCGCCCGTTCCTTCAACGCGGCCAGGGACCGCTCGACGGCGTCGTCGTCGCGCTGCGTCCGCCACTCCTCGATCGCGGTGACGGCGGCCTTCTCGACGGCGGGATCGATCGTCTCGATCGCCTTCGCCCCCTCGGCCTGCAGCGGCGACGGCTCGGTCGTCTCGAACTTGTTGACGCCGACCAGGACGCGCTCGCCGTTCTCCATCCCGCGGCGGTACTCGGCCAGCGAGCCGACCAGCTGCGACTTCATGTAGCCGCTTTCGACGGCGGCGACCGCGCCGCCGAGGTCCTGCACGCGGGCGATCTCCTCGCGCGCGCCGGTCATGATCTCGTCGACCTTGGCCTGGATGACGTGCGAGCCGTCGAAGATGTCCTCGTACTCCAGCAGGTCCGTCTCGAACGCGAGCACCTGCTGCATCCGCAGCGCCCACTGCTGGTCCCACGGCCGCGGCAGGCCGAGCGCCTCGTTCCAGGCGGGCAGCTGGATCGCGCGGGCCCGCGCGTCGCGGGAAAGCGACACCGCGAGCATCTCGAGCACGATCCGCTGGACGTTGTTCTCCGGCTGGGCTTCGGTGAGGCCCAGCGAGTTGACCTGGACGCCGTAGCGCAGCCGGCGGGCCTTCGGATCCGTTACGCCGTAACGGTCCCGGGTGAGCTCGTCCCAGAGCGCGGTGAACGCGCGCATCTTGGACATCTCCTCGACGAACCGGACGCCGGCGTTGACGAAGAACGAGATCCGCGCGACGACCTTGGCCATGTCGGCCGCCTCGACCTGCCCGGAGTCGCGGACGGCGTCGAGCACGGCGATCGCGGTGCACAGCGCGTAGGCGACCTCCTGCGTCGGCGTCGCGCCGGCTTCCTGCAGGTGGTAGCTGCAGATGTTGATCGGGTTCCACTTCGGCACGTGGTGCACGGTCCACGCGATCATGTCGGTGATCAGCCGCAGGCTCGGCCCCGGTGGGAAGATGTAGGTCCCGCGGGACAGGTACTCCTTGATGATGTCGTTCTGCGTGGTGCCGGTGAGCTTCGCGAGGACCTCGTCGACGTCCCGGCCCTCGGCCTCGGCCTGCTCGCGCGCCACGGAGACGTACAGCGCGAGCAGCCACATGGCGGGCGCGTTGATCGTCATCGACGTGTTGGCCTCGGCGAGCGGGATGCCGTCGAAGAGCCGCCGCATGTCGCCGATGTGCGACACGGGCACGCCGACCTTGCCGACCTCACCGCGGCTGAGCTGGTGGTCGGGGTCGTAGCCGGTCTGGGTCGGCAGGTCGAAGGCGACCGAGAGACCGGTCTGGCCTTTGGCGAGGTTGCGCCGGTAGAGCTCGTTCGACGCGGCCGCGGAGGAGTGGCCCGCGTACGTGCGCATCACCCACGGTCGGTCTCGCTCGTGGTCCGTTGGGTACGGCACTGGGCACCTCCGGCGGTGGACGTTTCGCCGAGTGTACCGAGCGGTAACTTACGGTGGCAGTGCGATGGGACACGTCCGGGTGACTCAGTCCGCGACCAGAGCCCGCACGATCAGCGCCCGGACCTGCTCGGCGTCCGGCACGGCGAACAGCGCGATCGGGCGCGGCTGGTTCTTCTTCGGCAAGCCGAAGCCGAGGATGTCCACCGTCTCGAACAGCGGGTGGAAGGTGAGCGTGCCGACGCCGTCGCCGCGGAGCGAGGTGACCGCCGGGGTGGTCGAATCCATCCACTTGCGGGTGCGGCCCGAGATGCGGTCGGCCACGACGACCCGCTGGTCGGTCACCGCGTACACCGCGCGATGCGTCGTCCACAGCCGGGCGAGCACCGGTCCCCAGACGACCGCGAACCCGAAGACGGCGACCACGCCCGCCCCGGTGGCGGCGGTGAACACCGACACCAGGATCGAGCCGAAGCCGAGGCGGAACCACTCCCAGCCGACCGGGACGACCCGTCGCGGCCGCCCCGACCACAGCAGCCGCTCACCCGGCTGCAGGGCGATGATCGGTTCTTCCACGGCGACCTCCCTTTGCGGGGCTGACGCCCGGGAAGGCCGTGTCGGTTGCCCTCAGGCGGCCGAAGTGCCCGAAGCGTCCGCCTCCGGCGGGGCCTGGCGGGCCTTGGCCTCGTCGATGGCCTTGGTGAGCAGGTCGCGGACGCGCTTGGGCTCGCCGACTCCCATCAGCGTCACGGTCCCCGGCTCGGCGAAGGACAGGGTGCCGGTGCGGGAGGGCCCCGGCTTGAGGACCGGCGCCGACAGCCCGGCCAGCACGCTGGCGCGTTCCTTCTGCCGGAACAGCCCCGTGCGCGCGATGATCCGGCTGTCGGTCACGGCGTAGGTCGTGCGCCCGAGCGCGAGGTACCGGACGGCCGACCGCCCGACGGCGCCGTACAGGCCGATCACCAGCACCACGACGGTCCCGCCCATGGCGCCGCCGCTGGGCTGCTTCGCCAGCAGGAACCAGAGCGCGGCGACGGCGAGGATGAGTCCGGCAGGGGCGATCACCCCGTCCGCGGCGACGTAGAACGGGCGCTGGACCGGCTCGCCCGCCCAGAGCACGCGCTCACCGGGTAGAAGATCGATTTCCCCTGCTGACATGGCCGAACACTACTCTGCGGAAGCCCTGGTCGCCGAACCCCGAGCACGCTGTGCGCGACCGGGCACGCTCGGTGCACTGTGACCGAAATCCGCGAGACCCGGGCCGGTCCCGTCAATTAGCGTGGGCAGCCGTGACGTGGAGTGCCTACGGAAGTTACCTGCTCATCGTGGTCCTGATCGTGCTCGCGCCGGGCCCGGACACGATGGTGATGCTGAAGAACGCGCTGTCCGGCGGGTTCCGCGGCGGGCTGCTCGCCTCGCTCGGCATCTTCGCCGGCAACGCCGTCCAGGGCAGTGCCGCCGCGCTCGGGCTCGGCGTCCTCGTCGCGCGGTCGCAGCCGGTGTTCCTCACGCTCAAGTGGGTCGGCGCGGCCTACCTCGTCTTCCTCGGCTTCCAGGCGCTGCGCGGGGCGTTCCGCGGGAACTACACCGTCGTCGAGGAGGTCCAGCGGCGCCGCGGTGGTGGCTTCCGGCGGTTCCGCGAGGGGTTCCTCTCCAACATCACGAACCCGAAGGTGCTGGTGCTGTACCTGTCCGTGCTGCCGCAGTTCCTGACGGCCGGGTCGAGCATCGGGGACTCGCTGCTGCTCGCCTACACCGTCGCGGTGCTCGGCGGGCTGTGGCTGCTGGTGCTGCTGGTGTTCGTGCACCGCGTCCGCGCGTGGCTGGGCCGCCGCCGGGTGCGCCGCACGCTGGACGGCGTCACCGGCACCGCGCTGCTCGGGTTCGGCGCCGCCCTCGCCCTGGAGTCCTGATGACGTGGAACACCTACCTGGGGTTCGCCGGGATGATGGCGTTCCTGGCGATGATGCCGGGCCCGGACACGATGGTCGTGCTGAAGAACGCCCTGACCGGCGGCGCGCGCGGCGGCGGCTGGGCGTGCGCGGGCATCAGCGTCGCGAACTTCCTGCAGGGCACGGCCGTGGCGTTCGGCCTCGGCGCGGTGATCACGCGCTACCAGCCGTTGTTCGAGACGGTGAAGTGGCTGGGCGCGGCCTACCTGGTCTTCCTGGGAATCCAGGCGTTGCGCGGTGCGTGGCGCGGGAACTACGAGCACCTGGACGACGTCCGCCGCGCTCGCACGTCCCGGTGGCGCCGGTTCCGTGAGGGCTTCCTGTCGAACATCACCAACCCCAAGGTGATCGTGCTGTACCTGTCGGTGCTGCCCCAGTTCCTGACCCCGGCGTCGACCTTCGCCGACTCGCTGCTGCTGGCCTACACGGTCGCCGCGCTCGGCGTGGTGTGGCAGGTGCTGCTGCTGTTCTTCGTGCACCGGGTGCGCGGGTGGCTGGAGCGGCGCCGCGTCCGCCGCGCCATGGACGGCGCGACGGGCGCGGCTCTCGTCGGCTTCGGTGCCGCCTTGGCCCTCGAAGGCTGAGTCAGGAACCGCACCGCCAGAGCACGGGACCGTAGTCGTCGCGGCCGAAGACCGTCCCGTCGTCGCCGACGAGGTCGGCCGACGCCGACGCCGCCCCGGCCGGGAGCGGCAGCTTCGTCACCAGGCTCGTGCCCTGCCAGACCGCGGGCGGGCCGTCCCACCCGCCGACCCGGCCGGCGATCGTGCCGTGGCGGTTGACGCTTTCCGCGGTGCCACCGCCGTCGAGCGGGTGCGGGGTGTTCTGCGACCACAGCACGGCCTTCGGGCCGGCCGGGTCGAGCACGGTGCCCACGGCGTTGCCGCCGCTGATCGCCCGGGCCAGCACGGGAGTCTGCGGCGAAGGCGGCTGCGGGGTGAGGGTGCCCGAGCGCCAGAGGTAGGCCGAATTGCCGCCGCTGAGGAGAACGGTGCCGTCCTCGTCGATGTCCACGGCGGACGCGTAAGGCAGTTCCGGCGGGGCGATGACCCGCGGACCGGCGGCCAGGACGGACCACAGGATCACGACGCTGCCACCCGGTACGCGCGCGGTGGCCACGACGTCGCCGCGGTCGTTGATCGCGTCCGCGTGCACGTCCCGATAGCCGTCGGGCGGCCGGATCTGCTCGTAGGTTCCGTTGCGGTACAAGAAGATCTGCGAGGTCGCCGGGCTGGTGAACGCATCCGCGTTCACGAGGACGGCCCCCGACCGGTTCAGCCCGGCGGGCATCGCCGAGTCGAAGCCGGCGGGCAGGTCGAGGTTCCGCGGCACGCCGTGCTCCCACAGCACCACGCGGGACGTGCTCCGGTCGATGGAGTGGCCCACGTAGTTCCCCTCGCCGTCCGTCGCGTCGACGTCGACGAAACCGGGCTGGCCGAACGGCGGGAGCGCGACTCTTTCGGCCTGCCAGGTGCAAGGTGCCGGGCTCGCGGCCGCCGCCGGTGCCACCGCGACGGTGGCCAGGGCCAGCACGGCCAGCCCCGCCGTCGTCGTTCTTTTGAACAGGTTCATGAAGGTCCCCCTCGGTCGTCGGTCGCGCTGACCACGCGCCGGCACCGCTCGCCGTTGAGCACCGGGGGTTCGGTTCACCCGTTCGGCCGCGCGGTCAGAGCGTGCGATCCAGCCAGTCGTAGATCCGGCCGGCCGCGAGTCGCTGGGCGCCGACGTGGCAGTGCGCGTCCGCGCCCTCCTCCGCCGTGAACGTCAGCAGCGTCTTCGGCGCGTTCAGGTGGTCGTACAGCCGGCGCGGCTCGGTTTCGGTCTCCCCGGCGAAGAACAGGTCGTCCGCCGCCTCGCACACCAGCGTCGGGCACGTGATCTTCTCCGCGACGCCGTCCTCCAGCGTGTACTCGAGGTACTTCGCGATGAACTCGCGGTCGGTCGCCGCGCCCAGGACGTACCGGCCGTGGTCGCACGCCCAGCGCAGCGTCGAGCTCGCCTCGCGGCCGGCGGCGAGGATCGCGTCGAACTCCGCGTCCTCGGGAGCCTGGGCCCGGCGGACGATCTCCGCGCGGTCCCAGGGCAGCAGGCCGGTCACCGCCGCACCCGCGTCGTACACGCCGTCCACCGCGACGACCGCCGCCAGCCGCGGCTCGAACGCCGCCGCGCGCGGGGCGAGCATGCCGCCGAGGCTGATGCCGAGCAGCGCCACGCGCGAGGCGTCCACGCCGTCGAGTCCCAGCGCGAAGTCCACCACCGGCGTGACGACGTGCTCCCAGTCCGGCCGGAACACGAGCTTCTCGCGCCGGATCGCGCTCGGCTGGCCCGGGCCGTCGAACGTCAGCACGTGGTAACCGCGCTCGGCGCCGGCCGCCGCGCCCATGTAGTGACACTCCTCGGCACTGCCGTCGAACCCGTTGTGCATGATCAGCAACGGCTTCGGCCCGTCACCCGGCGCGCGGTAGAGGTACCCCTGCAGAACCGTTCCGTCGTAAGGGATTTCGACCGGCTCCGCGACGCCGGCCCGCCGGAAGCTCTCGACACAGCGGTCGTACGCCGCCGCGATCCGCGGGTCCGCCGGGTCGCCGTGCAGGAAGAACTCCGACGAGAAGTAGTACGTCGACGCCCGCAGCAGCAGGTCCCGCGCGGTGATCGGCCCGGCGTCGGCGGCCTCGGCGTAGAGCCGGTCGGCCAGTGCGCGGTAGGCGTCGTGCCAGCTGTCGTAGTCGCCGGCCGTCACGGTCGACGCGGCCGCGAGCACCTCCCCGAAGTCCGAGCCGCCGTAGGACGAGTGCCCGAACAGGCGCAGCGTCTCGAACCAGAACTGCGGGTCTTCGGTGAACATGATCTGCTTCATCGGATCTCCTCCTCCACAAAGGTTTCGAACGGGCGGGCGGGCCGGCCGGTGACCTCTTCGACGGCTGGGGTGACGCGGTCTTCGGTGCCCCGGCGGATGTCCTCGTCGAGGGCGGCGAGCACCCGCGCGAAGTCCCCCGGAATCCCGGCCGCGGTGAGCAGAGCCGCGAATTCGGCGGTGCTCACGGCGCGGTGCCGCACCGGACGGCCGGTGCGCGCGGCGACGATCGACGCGGCTTCGGCGTAGCTCACCGCGGCCGGACCGGTGAGCACGTGTTCGGTGTTGTGCGGTTCGGGATCGGTCAGCGCGCGGACGGCGACCGCCGCGATGTCGCCGGCGTCGACGAACGCGACCCGCGCGTCCCCGGTGGCGGTGACGATCTCGCCGTCGCGCACACCCTGGGCGACCAGGTGCTCGCCGGTGAAGTTCTGCATGAACCAGGACGGCCGCAGCACGGCCCACTCCGGCGCCGCGCGCACCAGCCGCTGGAGGTCGCCGAGCCCGGGCGTGTCCGCCGTGACGGCCGACGAGCTGAGCAGGACGACCCGCCGGACGCCCGCGGCCAGTGCGTCGTCCAGGAACGGCGACACGAGCTTCGCCGGCGAAGCCTCCCCGATCGGCGGCAGCAGGTACATCGCGGAGACGCCGCGCAGAGCGTCGGCGTGGGTCGAGCGGTCGGCCCAGTCGAACCGGACCTGCCCGGGCTCGCCCGGCTTGCGCGTGGCCGCCCGAGCCGGGACACCGCGAGCGCGCAGGCCGGCGACGACCCGGCGCCCGGTGGTGCCGGTGCCGCCGAGGACCAGGACGTCAGCCACCGAAGGCCGCCGTCAGCTCGTCGACGCCGCCGAGGACCTCGGCCGCGGCGAGCGGGCTCCAGTAGTCGCGGTAGTGGCGGATCTCGCCGTCCTCGACGGTGATCACCGCGATGTAGGACAGCTCGTACGGCTTCCCCGAAGCCACCACGACCCCGGCGACGGTGAACTCGGCGACGACCACGGCCGGGTCGGTCGTTTCGTGCACGGTCTTGGCGACGACCTCCCGGATGTCCAGCAGGTTCGGGTAGTCGCGCAGGTACTCGGTGATCGCGGCGCGGCCCTCGACGCGCTTCGGGTAGCCCGGGCCGGCGAACGGGAACTCCAGGATGCCGTCCTCGGCCCACAACCCGGCGAACGCGGTCATGTCGTGCTTCAGCAGCAGGTCGATCCCCTGCTCGACGAGGTCTCGTGAGTACATCTCAACCTCCAGTCATCGATCGGACGAGACGGTACCGTCCCGACGTAACTGTAGACGGGACGGTACCGTCTCGTCCACCCGCTACACTGCGCCCATGGCACGCACCCCGACCGGCGCCGCGGTCCTCCAGCCCGAGGTCACGCAGGCGATCGCCGACGCCGTCATGTGGGAACTCGCCGAGCAGGGCTACGGCCGGCTGTCGATGGAAGCCGTGGCGAAACGCGCCGGCGTCGGCAAGAGCGCGCTGTACCGGCGGTGGGTGTCGAAGGACCACATGATCGCGTCCGTGGTGACGGACTTCAGCGTGACCCGCGCGGCGGAGGCGGACACCGGCTCACTGCGCGGCGACCTGCGGGAGACGATGCAGGCGCTGATCGACTGGCTGATGCACCCGCTGTTCTCCCGGATCCTGCCGGACCTGGTCGCGGAGGACGCCCGCAACCCCGACCACGGCCGCGGCCTGCGCGAGGCCATCGGCGGCCCCCGCCGCGAGGTCGGCGAGGCGATGCTGCGCCGCGCGATCGCCCGCGGCGAGCTCCCGGCGGACCTGGACATGGAACTGGCGCTCGACGTCCTGGCGGCGCCGATCTACTGGCGCCTGGTGGTCCGGATGGCCCCGGCCGAAGAGGACTACGTGGAGCGGCTGGTGGAGTTCGCCCTGCGCGCACTCGGCGCGCAGGGCGCGTGACTCACGCCCGGTCGGGCTCGCCGCTGACGCGCTTGATGTTCGCGCCCAGGCGGTTCAGGTTCTCGACGAAGTGCGGGTAGCCGCGGTCGATGTGGAAGACGTCCCAGACCTCGGTGACGCCGTCCGCGCACAGGCCCGCCAGCACCAGGCCGGCGCCCGCGCGGATGTCGGACGCCCAGACCGGCGCGCTCGACAGCGTCTTGACGCCGCGGACCACCGCGTGGTGGCCGTCCGTGCGCGCGTCGCCGGACAGGCGGACCATCTCCTCGATGAAGCGGAAGCGCGCCTCGTAGACGTTCTCCGTGATCATCGACGTGCCTTCGGACACCGCCGAGAGCGCCACCGCGAACGGCTGCAGGTCGGTCGCGAAGCCGGGGTACGGCAGCGTCACCCAGTCGACCGCCTTCGGGCGCTCCGGCTGGACCACGCGGAAACCCTTGTCGCCGAACGTCTCGACGTCCGCGCCGGCCAGCTGCAGCTTGTTCAGGATCAGGTCGAGGTGGTGCGGGTTGACGCCGCGGACCGTGATGTCGCCGCGGGTCATCGACGCCGCGAACGCCCAGGTCGCGCCGACGATCCGGTCGCCGATCACGCTGTGCTCGGTCGGGTGCAGCTGCTCCACGCCGTGCACGGTCAGCGTCGACGTGCCGGCGCCCTCGATCTTCGCGCCCATCTCGGTGAGCATCGTGCAGATGTCGACGATCTCGGGCTCGCGCGCGCAGTTGTCGATGACCGTGGTGCCCTCGGCCAGCACGGCCGCCATCAGGATGTTCTCGGTCGCGCCGACACTCGGGAAGTCGAGCCAGATCTGCGCGCCGACCAGTGTCTCGGCCTTCGCGACGACGCAGCCGTGCTCGATGGTGCTCGTCGCGCCCAGCTTGCGCAGGCCGTTCTGGTGCATGTCCAGCGGGCGCGAGCCGATCGCGTCCCCGCCCGGCAGCGCCACGACGGCCTGCTTCAGCCGGCCGACCAGCGGCCCCAGCACGCAGACGGACGCGCGCAGCTTGCCCATCGCCGCCGAGTCCGCGCGGTGCGACAGCTCGGCGGGCGTGGTGATGGTGGCGGTGTCGCCCTCGATGACGACCTCGCAGCCGACGCTCCGCAGCACGTCGCCCATCAGCGGGACGTCCAGGATCTGCGGGCAGTTCGTGATGGTCGTGGTGCCCTCGGCCAGCAGGGCCGCGGCCATCAGCTTCAGCACGCTGTTCTTCGCGCCGACCACGTCGACCTCGCCGACCAGCCGGGCTCCGCCATGCACGTCGAAGTGCTCGCTCATGGCCGCCAATCATGCCCTCTCGCCCGGATTCGGCCCGGGCGGGGGCCGCTATGGTGGGTTCATGGTCGTTCGCATCAACCGCGTCTACACGAAGGTCGGCGACAGCGGCACGACCGCGCTCGGCGACGGGTCCCGCGTGCCCAAGACGTCTCCGCGCCTGGGCGCGTACGCCGACACGGACGAGACGAACTCGGTGCTGGGCCTGGCGATCTCGGTCGGGCAGCTGACCGACGAGGTCGCGGATGTCCTGCGTGCGGTGCAGAACGATCTCTTCGACGTCGGCGCCGACCTCTGCCTGCCGATCTCCGACGACCCGCCGTACCCGCCGTTGCGGATCACGGAGAAGTACGTCGAACGGCTCGAAGGCTGGTGCGACGAGTTCAACGAGCGCCTGCCGAAGCTGACGTCGTTCATCCTGCCGGGCGGGACCCCCGGCGCGGCGTTCCTGCACCAGGCGCGGACGGTGTCCCGCCGCGCGGAGCGAAGCGCGTGGGCGCTGCACGAGGCCGAGCCGGAGACGACGAACCCGGTCGCGGTGAAGTACCTGAACCGGCTGTCGGACCTGCTGTTCATCCTGGCGCGGCTGGCGAACCCGGACGGTGACGTGCTGTGGGCCCCGGGCGGGCAGCCCTAGATCCCCCAGCTGTCCCGCAGCGCGCGCAGCGCCTGGTGGAAGCCGGGGAACGTCTTCTTGACGCAGTCCGGGTCGTCCAGCGTGATGCCCTCGGTCAGCAGTCCGGTGATGCTGAACGCCATCGCGATCCGGTGGTCGCGCCGGCACTTGACCATCGCGCCGGTGGGCGTGCCCGGCTGGATCTCGATCCAGTCGCGGCCCGTCTCAACCGCGATGCCCATGGCGCGCAGGTTCTCCTCGCACGCGTCGAGGCGGTCGCACTCCTTGATGCGCGTGTTGTAGACGTCCTCGATGCGCACCGGGCCCGACGCGAACGGCGCGATCGCCGCCAGCGTCGGCACGGTGTCCGAGATGTCGCGCATGTTCACCGTGACGCCGCGCAGGCCGTCCGACGGGCCCGCGACCGTCACCGAGTCCTCGGTCAGCTCGACGTGCGCGCCCATCTGCTCCAGCACGGACACGAACTGGACGTCACCCTGCAGCGCCGAGGACCCCAGCCCCGGGATGGTCACCGTCCGGCCCGTGACGGCCGCCGCGGCGAGGAAGTAGCTGGCCGTCGACGCGTCGGGCTCGACCGGGTACTCGCACGCCTGGTACGGCTGCGGTGGCACCACGAACGTCTTGCCCTCGCGGCGGACGTCGACGCCGAACCGCCGCATCATTTCGAGGGTGATCTCGACGTACGGCACCGACACCAGGTCGGTCACCGTGATCCGCAGCCCCTCGGCGGTCAGCGGCCCGAGCAGCAGCAACGCCGTCAGGAACTGGGACGACAGCCCCGCGTCGAGGGTCAGTGAGCCGCCCTTGACGCCGTTCGCGCGGATCGTCAGCGGGTGGTGCCCCGGCTCGCCTTCGAAGGTCAGGTCGACGCCGAGCTCCTGCAGCGCGTCGGTCAGCGGGCCGAGCGGGCGGCGGCGCATCTGGTCGGAAGCGTCGAAGTGGAACGTCCCGGTGCCGGCCGCCGCCAGCGCGGGCAGGAACCGGGCCGTCGTGGCGCCGTCGCGGCAGAAGACGTCAGCCGCGGCGACGCCGGGACCCGACGGGCGGCCCTCGATGGTCCACGCGCCCGGCTGCCGGTCGACGCGGTACCCGAGCTTGACGAGCCCCTCGGCGAAGCCCTCGGTGTCGTCCGAGTGCAGCGGACGGCCGAGGGTCGTGGTGCCGTTCGCGGCGGCGGCCAGGAACAGGCCGCGGGCGGTGACGGACTTGGAGCCGGGGATCTCGACGAGAGTCACGAACCCCAGTTTAGTGGGGCGAGATCTCGGCCATCGGGCCCCAGTCGGAGGCGTCCTGGACGTTGATGATCTGCGGGTTGTCGCTGATGTAGGCACCCAGGTTCGCGACGGCCCACTTGAAGTGGTCGGAGCCGACGTGCGCGACGGCGGCGTCCTGGCCCTCGAAGCCTTCGACCAGCACGTACGTGTTCTTGTCTTCGAGGCTGCGGGACCACTCGAAGAACCGGTTGCCGGCCTCGGCGCGGGTGTTCCGGGTGTAGTCGGCGACGATTTCCGGCCAGGCTTCGGCGTGCTCCGGCTTGACCGGGAACTTGACCACGATGAAGATCATGGCCTCAACCGTAAGCCAAAACGGCGGCCGTGGCTGTCCCAGTTTGAGACAAAGACAGCGTCAGGAGGCGCGCGGGAGACGTCGCCCCGGCGGAGCGGATTCGAGCCACGAGAGAAACCCCGTGAGCGCGCCCGGGCCCATGGCGATCTCGATCGCCTCCTGGGTCTCCGACTCGCAACGCAGCACGGTCGAGCCTTCAGGAACGGCGTAGGCCTCGGTCCCGGACGGGTCGCGCCGGTCGGCGATCTGCATGCTTTCACGCTGGAAGACGCGGTCCGGGCCGGTCCGCAGGCTCCACACGCGGTACCAGACGAACTCGTCGCCCTCGTAGCGGCCCAGCCCCAGGTGCCAGCTGGACCGCGCGGCGTCCGGACGCCACCGCAGCGCGACGCTCACGCCCCCGCCGCGGCGCATCCGGATCCACCGCTGGCCGTACCAGGCGACCAGCACGGCGAGCACGATCAGGAGCCCCACTACGACCACGGTGATCTTCACGGCCTCGGCTCCTGCCCGTCTCCCGCTCAGGCCGACTGACCTGCCGCGCGGAGCTGGGCCGTGGCCCTCGTCCGCTCGGTCTCGTCGTCGGCGCTCAGTGCCGCCTTCGCCGCGTTGACGTCGATTTCGTCGGAAAGCTCGGCGCTCTCGGCCAGGATGCTCACCCCGGTACCGGTCACGGAGAGGAATCCGCCGTGCACGGCGGCACAGACCGTCTCGCCGTCGGTGGTCGTCACCTTGACCACGCCACCCTCGACGAGCTGCCCGAGCACGGGTTCGTGGCCGGCCATGATGCCGATCTCGCCCTCGGTGGTCTGGGCCACCACGAAAGTGGCGGTACCCGACCAGAGACGGCGCTCGACGGCCACCAGCTCCACGGACATCTCAGCCACGTAGCACTCCTTAGCTCGGGGTGTTGATCCCGAGTGTAATAGGTCTGTATCCCGGTATGAGAACGGCGGGGGCGCGCATCCACATAGGACACTGCCCCCGCCGTACTCACGGAATCACTTCTTGGTGATTTCCTTGTACTTCTTCTCGAGGTCCTCGAGGCCACCGATACCCAGGAACGCCTGCTCCGGGTAGTGGTCGAAGTCACCCTTCGAGATGCGGTCGAACGACTCGATGGTCTCCGAGAGCGGCACCGTCGAGCCCGGGATCTGCGTGAACGCCTCGGCGACCAGCATGTTCTGCGACAGGAACCGCTCGATGCGGCGCGCGCGCTGAACGGTCAGCTTGTCCTCTTCCGAGAGCTCGTCCATACCGAGGATCGCGATGATGTCCTGCAGTTCCTTGTACTTCTGCAGGATCCGGATGACCTCGGAAGCCACGCGGTAGTGGTCCTCACCGACGATGGCCGGGTCGAGGATCGTCGACGTCGACGCCAGCGGGTCCACCGCCGGGAAGATGCCCTTCTGGAAGACACCACGCGAGAGCTCGGTGGTGGCGTCCAGGTGGGCGAACGTCGCGGCCGGGGCCGGGTCGGTGTAGTCGTCCGCGGGGACGTAGATCGCCTGCATCGAGGTGATCGACCGGCCTCGGGTCGAGGTGATCCGCTCCTGCAGCTGGCCCATCTCGTCGGCCAGCGTCGGCTGGTAACCCACGGCCGAAGGCATGCGGCCCAGCAGGGTCGACACCTCGGAACCGGCCTGGGTGAACCGGAAGATGTTGTCGATGAACAGCAGCACGTCCTGGTTCTGCACATCGCGGAAGTACTCCGCCATGGTCAGCGCGGACAGGGCGACGCGCATGCGCGTGCCCGGCGGCTCGTCCATCTGGCCGAACACGAGGGCGGTGTCGTTGATGACGCCGTCTTCGCTCATCTCCAGGAAGAGGTCGTTGCCCTCACGGGTGCGCTCGCCGACCCCGGCGAACACCGACGTACCACCGAAGTTCCGGGCGACACGGGTGATCATCTCCTTGATGAGCACCGTCTTGCCGACGCCGGCACCGCCGAACAGGCCGATCTTGCCACCCTGGACGTACGGGGTGAGCAGGTCGACGACCTTCAGGCCGGTCTCCAGCATCTCCGTCTTGCCTTCGAGCTGGTCGAAGGACGGCGGGTTGCGGTGGATGCCCCAGCGCTCGAGGTCGTCGCCGTAGCCGGGCTCGTCGAGGCACTCGCCGAGCGCGTTGTAGACGTGGCCCTTGACCTTGTCGCCCACCGGCACGGTGATCGGCTTGCCGGTGTCGGTGACCTCGGCGCCCCGGACCAGGCCGTCCTGCGGCTGGAGCGAAATGGTGCGGACGAGGTTGTCACCCAGGTGGCTGGCGACCTCGAGGGTCACGGTCTTGCGGAGCTGCTCGAACTCGATCTCGACCTTGAGCGCGCTGAACTGGTCGGGCACGGAACCGCGCGGGAACTCGACGTCGACGACCGGACCGGTCACCGACACGATGCGCCCCTTGGCGCGCGGGGCTTCAGTACTGGTCATCAATCATCACTTCCTGCTGCGGTGAGCGCGTTCGCGCCACCGACGATTTCGGAGATCTCCTGGGTGATCTGCGCCTGGCGGGCCTGGTTCATCTCCCGCGTCAGGTTCCCCACCAGGTCGTTCGCGTTGTCCGACGCGGCCTTCATCGCCGTCCGGCGGGCGGCCAGTTCGGACGCCGCGGACTCGAGCATGGCCGCGTAGAGCCGCGTGTTGATGTACTTCGGCAGGAGCGCGTCCAGCAGCTTGTCGGCACTGGGCTCGAACTCGTAGCTGGGGAGCAGCCCGGCGGGCTTCTCCTCTTCTCCTTCGGAGTACTCGACCTCGAGCGGCGCGACGCGCTTGGCGGTCGGGCGCTGCGTCAGCATCGACACGAACTCGGTGTAGACGATGTGGATCTCGTCGACACCCTCGATGCCGTCGGCGTTGCCGTGCTCGTCGTCGACGCCGGCCATGAACGACCGGACGAGGGCCTCGCCCGCCTCCACCGCGGCGGTGTAGGTCGGCTGGTCGGAGAAGCCCGTCCAGCCGTCCACCACCGGGCGGTCACGGAAGCGGTAGTAGTTCAGGCCCTTGTTGCCGGTGACGTAGATCCGCGCTTCCTTGCCCTCGGAGCGGAGCAGGGAAAGCAGCTCTTCGGTCGCGCGCAGCACGTTGGAGTTGTAGCCACCGCACTGGCCCTTGTCACTGGTCACGACCAGGACAGCGGCCCGCTTCGGGTTCGGGCGCTCGACCAGCATGGGGTGGTCGAGGTTGGCCGCCGCACCGGCCAGCGCCGAGAGCACCTTGGTGATCTCGTCGGCGTACGGCCGGGAGGCGGCGACCTTCGCCCGCGCCTTGGTGATGCGCGCGGTGGCGATGAGCTCCATCGCCTTGGTGATCTTGCCGATCGACTTGGTCGCCTTGATGCGCGACCGGAGTTCCCGGAGTTGTGCGGCCATGAGCTATCAGCTCACTTCTTCGGAGCGGGCTTGTTGACCTTGACGGTCTCGTGCCCGACCTTGTCGGCGTCCATGGCGTCGGCGTCCGCCTCGACGAGGGACTTGCCCTCGGCCGTGGTGAACTCCTTCTTGAACTCGTTGACCGCGGCGACCAGCTTGTCGGCGGTCTCGTCCTCGAACTTGCCGGAGTCGCGGATCGCGCTCAGCACGTCCTCGTGCTTGCGGCGGGCCGAGTCGAGGAACTCGTGGTTGAAGCGGCGCACGTCCTCGGTCGGGACCGAGTCGTAGTGGCCGTTCGTGCCCAGCCACACCGTGCAGACCTGCTCCTCGACCGGGACCGGCGAGTACTGCGGCTGCTTGAGCACCTCGTACAGGCGGGCACCGCGCTCGAGCTGCGCCTTCGACGCGTCGTCGAGGTCCGAGGCGAAGGCGGCGAACGCCTCCAGCTCGCGGTACTGCGACAGGTCGATCCGGAGCGAGCCCGAAACGCTCTTCATCGCCTTGACCTGCGCGGCACCACCCACGCGGGACACCGAGATGCCCACGTCGATGGCCGGGCGCTGACCGGCGTTGAACAGGTCCGACTGGAAGAAGCACTGGCCGTCGGTGATCGAGATGACGTTCGTCGGGATGTAGGCCGACACGTCGTTGGCCTTCGTCTCGATGATCGGCAGCCCGGTCAGCGAGCCCGCGCCCAGCTCGTCCGAGAGCTTGGCGCACCGCTCGAGGAGACGGGAGTGCAAGTAGAAGACGTCGCCGGGGAAGGCCTCGCGGCCCGGCGGGCGACGCAGCAGCAGCGAGATCGCGCGGTACGCGTCGGCCTGCTTGGTCAGGTCGTCGAACACGATGAGGACGTGCTTGCCCTCGTACATCCAGTGCTGGCCGATGGCCGAGCCGGTGTACGGCGCGATCCACTTGAAGCCGGCGGAGTCCGAAGCGGGGGCGGCGACGATGGTGGTGTACTCCATCGCGCCCGCGTCCTCGAGGGACTTCTTGACCGCGGCGATCGTCGAGCCCTTCTGGCCGACGGCGACGTAGATGCAGCGAACCTGCTTCTTCGGGTCGCCGGTCTCCCAGTTGGCCTTCTGGTTGATGATCGTGTCCACGGCGACGGCGGTCTTGCCCGTCTTGCGGTCACCGATGATCAGCTGGCGCTGGCCGCGGCCGATCGGGGTCATCGCGTCGATCGCGGTGATGCCGGTCTGCAGCGGCTCCGACACCGGCTGGCGCTCGACCACCGAAGCGGCCTTGACCTCCAGCGGGCGGCGGTCGGTGGTCTCGATGTCGCCGAGACCGTCGATGGCGGCACCCAGCGGGTTCACGACACGGCCGAGGTAGCCGTCGCCGACCGGCACCGACAGGACCTGGCCGGTGCGCTTGACCTGCTGGCCCTCCTCGATGCTTTCGAAGTCGCCGAGGATCGCGACACCGATGGAACGCGCGTCCAGGTTGAGCGCGACGCCCAGGACGCCGCCGGGGAACTCGAGCAGCTCGTTGGCCATGGCCGAGGGCAGGCCCTCGACGTGGGCGATGCCGTCACCGGCGTCCGCCACGATGCCAACTTCTTCCCGGCTCACGTCCGGGGCGTAACTCGAGACGTAGTTCTCGATCGCGCTACGGATCTCATCCGAGGAGATCGTCAGCTCGGCCATGTCTTTCCCGCTCTCGCTTCGTTCTTGCCAGTATGCAAAGTCTTGTGTGACCTGGGGCTATGCCCGGGCCAGCCGCCTGCGCAGGGCCGCCAGCCGACCCGCGGCGCTCCCGTCGATGACCTCGTCCCCGACGCGGACCACGAGCCCGCCACCGAGGTCGGGGTCGACCTCGACGTGCAGCGCGATCGCCCGCCCGTAGATGTCGTTCAGCTTCGCGCCCAGCCGGGCGGCCTGCTCGTCGGTCAGGGCGCTCGCGCTGGTCACGTAGGCGACCGAGCGCTCGCGGCGTTCCGCGGCCAGCTTGACCAGCTGGTCGAGCCCGGCGCCGACGCCGTGGCCCTTGGCCCGGCGGACGACCTGCTCGACGAGGGTCTCGGTGACCACGTCCACCTTGTCGGCGAACAGCCCGCGCACCAGCGTCCGCTTGGCCTCCGCGGGGCCGGCCAGGTCCGAGAGCGCCGTCTCGAGCTCCGGGTGGTTGGCCACGACTCGCGAGACCTGGAACAGCTGGGTCTCGACGGCGTCGATGTTGCCGGTCTTCTCGGCCGCGGTGAGCAGCGCGGAGTGACCGAGCGACTCGAGCCCGTCGACCAGCTGACGAGGGCTGGACCAGCGGTTGCCCGCCACGGCGTCGAGCACCTTCAAGGCCGGTTCGGACAGCTTGCCGTCGAACAGCCGGCGCACCAGCGCAGTGCGCGTCTCCGGCTTCGCCGAAGCGTCACTCACCGCCCGGCGGAGACCGATCTCCCGGTCCAGCAGGTCGACGACCGAGAGCAGCTCGTCGCCGACCGTGGCCGCGTCGGCTCCCGCGTCGGCCAGAACCTCGCCGAGGCGTTCCTCGGCGAGGCCGAGCGCTTCACGGCTCGCAGCATGCAGCATCGTCATTCCGGTCTACTTCCCCGCTAGATTCCGGCGCCGTTGGCACCGGCGGTGTCCAGCTCCGCGAGGAACCGGTCGACGGTGCCGCGACGGCGCGCCTCGTCTTCGAGCGACTCACCGACGATGCGGCTGGCCAGCTCCACGGCGTTGCGGCCCATGTCGGCCCGCAGCTCGGCGATGATCTGCGCCTTCTGGGCCTGCAGCTGAGCCTGCCCCTGGGCGACGATCCGCTGGGACTCGGCTTCGGCGTCGGCCCGCAGTTCCGCCTTGATCTGCTCGGCTTCGAGCCGGGCGTCGTCGCGGATCTTCGCGGCCTCGCTGCGGGCTTCCTGCAGCTGGGCCCGGTACTTGGCCAGCGCGTCTTCGGCTTCGGCCTGGGCCTTTTCGGCCTTCTCGATGCCACCCTCGATCTTCTGCGCACGCTCGTCGTACGCGGCCTCGAAGCGAGGGACGACGTACTTCTTGAGGATGAACAGCAGGATCAGGAAGGCGACGATGCCGAGGATCAGCTCCGAGATGTCGGGGATGATCGGGTTGTGCGTCTCGCCTTCTGCGGCGAGGAGCATTGCACTCTTCAGCACGGCGTCTCCTTAAGCGATGAGCTGCTGACTCAGGCGGCGGAGGCGATGAAGTAGATGACGATGCCGATCAGGGCCAGAACCTCGGTCAGCACGAAGGTCGAGAAGCCGATGCCCTGCAGCTTGCCCTGGGCCTCCGGCTGACGCGCGGTGCCGTTGATGACGGCGGCGAAGATCAGACCCACACCGATGCCCGGGCCGATCGCGCCGAGGCCGTAACCGATGGCGGCGAGGCCGGGGTTGATGTTGGCGGCCTGCTCGGCGGCCTGGGCCAGAACGATGTTGCTCACGTGCGTTTCCCTTCACTTCGGTCCACGCGCTCGCGTGGATCGGGGGCTTGTGTTCTCAGTGCTCCGACGCCAGCGCGGCGCCGATGTACCCCGCCGAAAGCAGGGCGAAGATGTAGGCCTGCAGGACCTGGATGAAGGCCTCGAGGAAGGTCATCCCGATGGCGAAGATCCAGGCCACGAGCGAAACCGGCTTGAGCGCCCAGCTCGACGTCTCGGTCAGCAGGAACGTGCCGCCGAGCGTGAACACCGCCAGGATCAGGTGACCGGCGAACATGGCGGCGAAGACACGGATGGCGAGCGTGAGCGGGTTCAGGAAGAACTTCTCCGCGAACTCGATCAGCGAGAAGAGCGGGAGCACCGCCTTCGGCACACCCGGGGGCGCGAGTTCCTTCTTGAAGTAGCCGGCGAAGCCGTGCTTCTTGAAGCCCGCGTAGTGGTACACCGGGTAGACGACGAGGACCGCCAGAGCGACCGGGAAACCGAATCGCGCCATGGTCGGGAACTGGAGCAACGGGATGATCCCGTAGAGGTTGTTCACCAGTACGAAAGTGAACAACGAAAAAACGAGCGGCACGTACCGCTTGAAGTCCTTCGAGCCGATCTGTTCGCGCGCGATGTTGTTGCGGCTGAAGTCGTAGATGGACTCGGCGACGAACTGCCCCTTGCCGGGCACGACCTGAAGCTTGCGGGTCGCGAGCAGGAAGTACGTCGCGATGATGACCACCGAGAGCACGACGAGCAGCATCGGCTTGGTGACTCCGCCGAACAACGCCGGCAACTCGAAGCTTTCGGCGCCGGGCGGTGCGAACACAGCACCCTCGGCCAATACCAGCGCGCCCACTGGGCTCCTTCCGGTTCTCCCGGCCGGCGTTCACTCCGCCGGGGGAATCGTCACGATCTGGACTTAACGTACCCGATACGTATCGGGACGCCGGAGGCGGCTGCCCCACTGTGCGATGAACACGGCTTCACGTTCTGCACACGGGGTTGTCTCGCGTGAACACTGCCCTGCGGTCTACTTCGGACCAGCGGCGAAGAGGCGGAACTACACGGTCGCCACACTGCTGATCGCGGTTCGTCTTAGGGAGCGTGCGGCCGAGGCCGCCACCCTTGACGCGGACCATACCAGCAGGTCAATCAGTGCCGTACAGGCGTACTCCATACCAACCGATCAGCCCAGGACCTAAGTCCCGGGTCCGCCAGGGACCCAGGTCCGGGACCGGACGGGACCCCTTCGGCAACGGTGCAGGCGGCGGGTCCCGGGGGCATTTCGGGGGCCGCGCGAAAGCGCACGTCTGTGGCCCCGGTCATACTCGGGCGGCCGCAGCCCGGTTCACCGTGAGTAACGGAAGTCTACGGCAAACCGGACGGGCGTCAGGAGGGGATGATCGTCGGGATCTTGGTCTTGCGGAAGGCGGCGAACTCGGCCGCGGCGGCCAGCAGGATGGCGACGATCATGGTGATGCCGAGCGAAAGCGGGTGCAGCGCCGTGACGCCCTTCAGCAGCGTCAGCGCCCCGAAGAGCAGGACGACCTTCACGACGTACCCGCCGAGCGCGATCACCATGACGAACATCGGGTCCTGGCCGGCGCTGAACTTCATCAGGCCCAGCGTGGACAGCGACGCCACCATGGCGAGCACCCCGCCGACGAGCGAGCCGAGGAAGCCGGGCATGCCCTTGAGGATGCTGAAGAGCACGATGCAGACGATCACCGCGGGCGGGGTGACGAGCAGCGAAGCCTTCGTCATCGCCCGGGCGGCCTGCAGCACCACCTTGGCGTGCGGGTTCTCCTGGTCCTGCGGTTCGGTCTCGCTCACGACTGGCTCCCTGCTCGGTTCGGACACCGAGTCTAGAGAACGCGCCTGGTCAGGTTCCGGGCTGGTTGCGCGAACGCAGGCGCGGGACGATCGAGACCACCACCGCGAACACCAGCCCCACCCCGATGATCCACAGCGCCGCCGCGTCGTCGAACAGGGTCACCGACACCGCGCCGAACGCCAGGATCCCCGCCCACAAGTAGATGAGCAGGACCGCGCGGCGCTGGGAGTGGCCGATCTCCAGCAGCCGGTGGTGCAGGTGCATCTTGTCCGCCGCGAACGGGCTCTCGCCGCGGCGCGTGCGCCTGATGACCGCCATGATCAGGTCGAGCAGCGGTACGAACAGCACCGCCGCCACGACCACCAGCGGCGACAGCAGCGCGATCGCGTCCTTGCCGCTGAACTGCGGGTACGGCACGCGCCCGGACGCGGACGTCGTCGCGCCCGCGAGCATCAGGCCGATCATCATCGACCCCGAGTCGCCCATGAAGATCTTCGCGGGCTGGAAGTTGTACGGCAGGAAGCCCAGACACGCTCCCGCGAGCGTCGCCGCGATCAGCGCCGGCGGGTACGTGCCGACGTCGCCGCCGGAGCTGTCGAGCAGGCCCAGCGAGAACGCGCACGTCGCCGTCGCCGCGATGAACCCGAGGCCGCCGGCCAGCCCGTCGAGGCCGTCGACGAAGTTCATCGCGTTGACCATCACCACGACCATCACCACGGTCAGCAGCGCGCCCTGGTTCTTGTCGAGCACCAGCACCGAGCCGAACGAGTCGCCCTGCCCGCCCCACGGCACCCAGAACGACACCCACTGCACGCCGAAGATGACCAGGATCCCGGCGCACATGACCTGGCCGGCCAGCTTCGTCCACGCGTCCAGCTCGAAGCGGTCGTCGAGCGCGCCGATCAGCGAGATGACCCCGGCCGCGAGCAGCACGCCGACCGAGTCGAACGACGCGTCGAAGCCGTGCGACAGCGCGGGCAGCTGGTGGGCCAGGCCCATCGCGCCGGCGACGCCGAGGAAGATGCCGATCCCGCCCATCCGCGGGATCGGGGCGACGTGGACGTCGCGCGCACGCGGGTTGGCGATTGCGCCGACGCGGATCGCGAGCCGGCGCACGAGGCCGGTGAGCAGGTAGGTCACCGCCGTCGCGGTCAGCGCGACGAGGATGTATTCCCGGATGGGGAGAAGACCGGATGTGGGCGGCACGGGTGCGTCACGCTCGCGGGGTCGGGGTCACCCGCGACACGCTATCGTGCCGCGGAAAACCGCTTGATCCGGCTTCAGGCCAACGATTCCGCGGGTACACCCAGCACCTCCGCGATGGCGTCCTTGCCCACGGCGCCTTCGCGCAGCACCACCGGTTCGGTGCCGGTGAGGTCCACGATGCTCGACGCGACGGCCTCGCCGCTCGAGCCGCCGTCGAGGTACACCGCGACCGAGTCGCCGAGCTGCTCCTGCGCCTCCTGCGCGGTGCTGGCCGGCGGCCGGCCCGAGACGTTCGCGCTCGACACGGCCATCGGGCCGACGTCGCGCAGCAGCTCCAGTGCCACCGGGTGCAGCGGCATCCGGAGCATCACGGTGCCGCGGGCGTCGCCGAGGTTCCACTGCAGACTCGGCGCGTGCGGGAGCACGATGGACAGATCGCCCGGCCAGAACGCTTCGATGAGCGCACGTGCCTGCGGGGGCACGCCGAGCACCAGGCCGTCCACAGTGGACCACGAGCCGACGAGCACGCCGACCGGCATGTCCGGGCCGCGGTTCTTCGCGCGCAGCAGCGCCTGGACGGCGCCCGCGTCGAACGCGTCGGCGCCGATGCCGTAGACCGTGTCGGTCGGCAGGACGACCAGCCTGCTCGACCGCACCGCGCCCGCGGCCGCCGTCAGTCCGTCGGCCCGGGACTCCCGCTTGCTGCAGTCGTAGACCACGCTCATGGGCGCCAAGCGTAGTCCGGCCGCCGGAGCGGGCGTCGGCCGCGTCACACCGGCGCTCTGACAACCGGCCAGACTTTCGTCGTGGGGCAAGCGGGTAAACCTCGCCTCGAGGCAGAACCGGGACAGCGTGGCTCAATACGGTCGATCACTGGGAACCACCACCCCCGTGGGTTCCCAGTGAAGGAGCCGCAGATGCGCCCCAGAACCCCGAAAGCGCTCGCCCTGCTCGCCGCGGTCACCGTCCTCACCGGGCTCGGCGCCGGCACCGCCGCCGCCGAGCCGCTGACCCGTGGCTGGCCGGCCCCGATCGACGCCGCGCACTGGGAGAACCAGGACCACATGACCTGGTCCGACTACCAGAAGGTGCCCGGCACGAACTGGGCCGATCCCTCGCTCAAGCCGACGCAGCGCACCTTCAAGGGCGCCGTCGTCCTCGCCGACTACCCGGACCAGGACTTCGTCGTCACGAAGCCGGCGAACTCGACGATCTTCGGCAACCCCGGACCGGCCGCCGCGAACATCCCGCGGGCCGGCGTCGCGCAGTACTACCAGGACTTCCTCAACAAGCCCGAGGCGCTCAACAACGGCCACACCATCAACGAGTACTGGATGGAGGACTCCGGCGGCCGGTTCGCCGTGCAGCTGACCGCGTTCGGGCCGTACCGGATGCCCGGCAAGTCCTTCGAGTACGGCATGGAGTTCCAGCCGAGCGCGTGCCCGCCCGGCGCGAACTGCGACCGCGACATCCGCAAGGACGCCGGCGACGCGTGGCGCGCGGACGTGGGCGACACCGCGAACCAGTTCGACTTCGTCTTCTACCTCTCCGCGGGCCAGGACGAGAGCTCGACCTGGCAGGAGTTCGGCGAGATGAAGTTCGGCGCGAAGGAGAACGTCCCGGACGCGTTCGGCCCGCCGAACCACGACCTGCCCAACTACGCCGCGACGCGGTACGTGCCGTGGACGTCGTGGGCGTCGGCCGCCAGCATCTGGCCGAACGCGCAGAACGGCAGCTCGGTGCAGGCCGAAAGCTCGGGCCAGTCGACCTACGCCCACGAGTTCAGCCACATCCTGGGCATCGGCGACAACTACAACAACCCGTTCGGCGTCCCTCCGTCGCGCAGCTACAGCGGGCCGTGGGACATGCTGTCGCGCGGGACGTTCAACGGGCCCGGCGGCCCGCACACGCGCTGGCAGATCCCGGCGACGCAGGGCAGTTCGATGGGCGCCCAGCACCAGCTGCGCAACAAGCTGAAGCTCGGCATCGTCGACCCGGCGGACGTGCTGCAGCTGGACCGCAACGCGCTGGCGACGTCCGGTCCGGTGTCGGCTCGCCTGACCGCGCGCGAGACGGAGGCGCAGCCGGGAGCGTTCACCGGCCTGAACATCAAGCTCACCGGCGGGGACAAGGCGCCGAAGTGCGACCGGTCCAAGGACCCGTTCTGCGACGGCGGCGGCTACGACAACTACACGGTCGAGGTCGTCGACCGGATGGGCGCGGACTCCTTCGCGCCGGACTCCGGCGTCATGATCACCAAGACGAAGAACCAGGACAACGCGCCCTTCGACTGGGTGATCGACGCAAACCCGCAGGACATCGGCATCACCGACTACACGAAGCCGGACGGGACCCCGGTGAAGATCACCGTCGGCGACTACCGGCAGCTCAACGACGCCCTGTTCAAGGCGGGCACGGAGGCGGCGAGCCCGTACGAGTACACCGACCAGGCCAACCGGCTGCGGTTCCTGATCACCGACCTGGCCCGCGACCGCCGCGGCATCCTGTCGTACACGGTGACGGTGGCCTCGCTGGACGGTTCGGGCAGCCAGGCCCGCGGCGCGGCGCTGACCCCGGCCCTGCCGGCCTTCGCCCGCGGCGGCCTGGCGACGTGTGACTTCGGCCTGCTGAACACGGGGTCGGCCAAGGGCGCGAAGGCACCGTACGACACGGACACGTACCGGCTGAGCGTGTCGACGGACGCCCGCGGGTGGGAGGTCCGGCTGCCGAACGAGCTGGCGACGGCGAAGTTCGGCGGGCACGTGAAGGTGCCGGCGCTCGCGAAGCGCGGAGCGGGTGGTGACTTGGCGGCAAGGGTGAAGCTGACGGCGACGTCGGTGAGCGACCCGTCGAAGACCGCGACGGCGAGCTGCACGGCGTTCGGCTTCTAGAGTCTGCCGCGGCTGGTCGTGAGTGAGAAACAGTGTTAGAACACTGTTTCTCACTCACGACCGCTCAGCCCAGCCGGCGAGCGGTGACGAACCGAGCCCGTCCCGTCAGATCCGCGTGCCCCTCGACCCCGGTCAGCACCCGCCGGGCCCGGACCAACGCCGGCACCGCCGACCCGTGCGTGTCGTCGTGCTCGATCGCCAACCCGCCACCTGGACGCAGCAGCCGCGCTCCCGCCGCGATCGCGTGGCGGATCACCGCCAGGCCGCTCTCCTCCGCGAACACCGCGCGAGGCGGGTCGTGCTCCGCGACCTCCGGGGGCACCGGCGTTCCCTCCGGGACGTACGGCGGGTTGCACAGCACCAGGTCGACCAGGCCGTCGAGCTCGGCGAACATCGTCGGGTCGCCGATGTCGCCCGAATACAGGCGGATCGGGGTGTTGCCCGCGTCCGCGTGGACGTCCGCGTTGTGGCGCGCCCAGGCCAGGGCCTGCGGGTCGACGTCCACCGCGTAGACCACCGCGTCCGGGCGCGCGTTCGCCACCGCCAGCGCCAGCGCGCCGGAGCCCGTGCACAGGTCGACCACCACCGGGAACTCGCGTCCCTGCAGGAACTTCACGCCCCACTCGAGCAGCAGCTCGGTCTCCGGCCGGGGGACGAACACTCCCGCGCCGACCGCGACCGTGATGTCCCCCAGTGCCGCCCAGCCGGTCAGGTACTGCAGCGGGATCCGCTTCGCGCGCTGCTGGACGAGCTGGCCGATGGCCTCGATGACCGGCGGGTCGACCAGTGGCACCATCGGCAGCCTGCCGCGTTCGACCCCCAGCACGTGCGCCGCGATCACCTCGGCGTCGAACCGCGGCGACGCGACACCCGCGCGCTCGAGGATCCGGGTGGCCTCGATGATGGCCAGGCGCAGCGGCTGCCGATTCACTCGTCGTCCTTCACCTCGTCAAGCCTGGCACACCAGGCGGAACTCCCCTGTCAGGACACGCGCCGGTCCGACGCCCCTCAGCGTATCGAGGTCCCCTCTCCGGTCAGGTACCCCGCCAGGACCGAACGGCGCCGCTGCAGCGCCCCGATCCGGTCGTCCATCGCGGTCAGTTCGCGGTGCAGCAGGCCCGCGAGCTCCGGGCACAGGTCCAGGTGCGCGTCCTCGCCGCGAGCGCACTGCAGCGCCGACGAGATGACCTCGGTGGTCAGCCCCGCGGCCAGCAGCCGCCGGATCTGACGCACCCGCACGACGGCGTCTTCGGCGTAGGCCCGGTAGCCGTTGCCGTCGCGCGAGGCCGTCAGCAGGCCCTGCTCCTCGTAGTAGCGCAGCAACCGCGTGCTGACGCCGGTGCGACCCGCGAGCTCGCCGATCCGCATACGTCCCCCTGCCGACTTGACCTTCACACCGATGTGAAGACCTAACGTCGCGGGCATGACCGGACATTTCATCGAGGTCGTCCTGCCGAACGAGCAGCCGGACCTCGACCCCGCGCGGCCCGCCGAACTCGCCCGGGTAGCCGAGGACCTCGGCTACCACGCCGCCTGGCTGCCCGACCACCTCATCCCGCCCGGTGCCTTCGGGGACGTCTTCGGCGGCGTCTACGAACCGCTCGTCACGCTGGCCCACATCGCCGCGCGCACCAGCCGGATCCGGCTGGGGACGTCGGTGCTGATCGTGCCGCTGCGGGAGCCGTTCGCGCTGGCCAAGCAGGTCGCGACGCTCGACCGGCTCTCCGGGCACCGGTTCGACCTCGGGATCGGCACCGGCTGGAACGAGCCCGAGTTCGCCGAGGTCGGGGCGGACTTCGGCGGGCGCGGAAAGCGGACCGACGCCACCCTCGACCTGCTCGCCGAGCTCTTCCGCACCGGCCGCGGGCCCGGCGGCGGGTACTTCGAGCCGCGACCGGCCGGGCCGGTGCCGATCACCGTCGGCGGCAACTCCGCCGTCGCGCTGCGCCGGGCCGCGCGGATCGGCTCGGGTTGGATGAGCGCCGGGCTGTCCCCCGCCGAATTCGGCGAGCGCGCCGAAAAGCTCACGGGCATGACAAACGGCCGCGAAACACGGCTGACCGCCAGAATGGAATGGAACGGGGACGATCTCGGGGCCGCCATCGCGCGATTCCGGGCGTATATCCTGGCCGGGGCGGACGCGGTGGCCGTCCACTTCGGCCCGGCCGAGGACTACGACCAGCGGATGGCCGTGTTCGCCGAGGGCGTCGCCGATCTCTAGGATGCCCGAGACGCCGACCCACGGGAGCGCCAGTGCCGACCGAGCCGACCACGCGCCGCCGGGTCGCGTTCATCTTCCCCATCTACAACGAGGAAGCGAACATCGACCTGCTGCACCGCACGGTCGACGAGGTCACCGCGCCCATGGCCGGGCGGTACGACTTCAGCTTCATCTACGTCGACGACGGCAGCCGGGACGCGTCCCTGGACCGGCTCACGGAGCTGGGGGCGCGCGACCCGCGGGTCACGGTCGTCGAGCTCTCCCGCAACTTCGGCCACCAGATGGCCGTCACCGCCGGGCTCGACCTGGTCGACGCCGACGCGACGATCATCATGGACAGCGACCTGCAGGACCCGCCGCGGGTCGCCCTCGAGCTGCTGGAGAAGTGGGAAGAGGGCTACGAGGTCGTCTACGCGCAACGCCGCTCACGCCGGGATTCGCCGTTCAAGCGGTTCACCGCGACCGCGTTCTACTGGTTCCTGCAGAAGATGGCCGCGGTCGAGATCCCGAAGAACACCGGCGACTTCCGGCTGGTCGACCGCAAGGTCGTCGACGAGCTGCGCAAGTACCGCGAGCGCGACCGGTTCCTGCGCGGCCTGGTCAGCTACGTCGGGTTCCGGCAGACGGCGGTGCTGTTCGACCGCGACCAGCGCCACGCCGGCGTCACCGGCTACCCGCTGACGAAGATGCTGCGCTTCGCCGCCGACGGCATCCTCGGGTTCTCGACGACGCCGCTGCGGATGATCACGCGGATGGGGTACCTGATTTCGCTGCTGAGCTTCCTCGGCGTGCTCTACGTCGTCGGCGTGAAGCTGTTCGCGCCGGAGACGGCGGTGCCCGGCTGGGCGTTCATCACCATCGCGATGTTCTTCCTCGGCGGCATCCAGATCATCATGCTCGGCGTGCTCGGCAGCTACATCGGCCGCACGTATTCGCAGGTCCAGAACCGGCCGCTGTACACGGTGGCGTCGGTGCGCACCGGTGCCGGAGACCGGAGCGCCGCCCGATGAGGTTCGTCACGGCCACGCAGGTGCGCTTCGGGATCGTCGGGATCGGCAACACGCTCGTCGACGTGCTGGGGTACGCGCTGCTGGCGACGCTGGGCGTGCCGACGTTCGTCGCCAACTTCATCTCCACGACGGCGGGCATGCTGCTGTCGTTCACGCTGAACCGGAACTTCACGTTCCGCGCGAAGGACGGCGACATCCGCCGCCAGGCGCTGCTGTTCTTCGGGGTGACGGCGTTCGGGCTCTGGGTGGTCCAGTTCGGCGTCATCACGCTGGTCAGCCACCTGTTCCCGGGCGTCAACCTGCTGGTGCCGAAGGGCGCGGCGATCGTCGTCGGGCTGTTCTGGAACTACCTGCTCTACCACTACGTGGTGTTCCGGCACGCGCCCGTTTCCCCCGTTCCCGGCGCCGCGCCCGCCGATTCGGCCTGATCTCAGGCCCGGGCGCGGCCCCCAAAGCCGCGGTCGCCCGGGACGTGGCGGTCATCCGTACATCGCCACCCGCCCCGGCCCAGCGCCGGCGGCAGGCCGGTGCCGCCGGAGGTGTCCCGGACGAGCAGCCGGGTCAGGCCGACCCCGGCGCTGAGCACGAGCCCGGCCCCCAGCGCCGCGGCCACCCGGGACGTGGCGGTCATCCGTACATCGCCACCCGCTGGAGCTCCGCGAGCGCCCCGTCGAGGGGATGCGGCTGCGGCACGCCCGCGGGGTCGAGCCGGTTCCACCGCTGCAGGTTCATCGCGACGGACAGCTGACGCTCGCCGTCGGCCCGGATCATCGCGAGGGTGCCGCCACCCCAGACCGTGCCGCCGTGGCCCCAGAACGTTTCCCGGCCGGGCGCCTCCGCCGGGTGCAGGCCGAGGCCGTAGTCGATGACCTTGCCCTCCTGCGAGACGACCTTGACGGTGCGCCGCATCTCCGCCAGCGAGGACCGGCTGACGATCTCGCCCGCGAGCAGCAGGCGGAAGAAGCGGTTGAGGTCCGCGACGGTCGAGACCAGCGCGGCCGCCGGCCCCACCCAGGACATGTCGAAGACGCTGTAGTCGCGCGGCGGGTCGATCTTGCCGAACCACGCCTCGTACAGCCGCGAGTGCGGCCCGGCGACGTCCGTGCCCTCGGGGAACCCGGTGTCCTGGAGGCCGGCGCGCTCGATGACGTACTGCGTGATGTGCTTTTCGGCCGCCGTGCCGGTCACGTGCTCCAGCAGCTCGCCGAGGAGCAGGTAGTTGGTGTTCGAGTACAGCCCCGGTGTGCCGCCCGGGACGCCGGCGGCGGGCGCGGTGACCCCCAGCCGGATCAGCTCGGCGGGGTCGAACCGCGTGAACCGGTGGTCGTCGAAGCTCTCGGGTCCGGTCTTCGCCAGGTCGGGGAACGCGCTGAGCGAGGGATAGGCGTACGGGAGGTATTCGGCCAGCCCGCTGGTGTGGTCGAGCAGCATCCGGACGGTGATCGCGTCGCCGCGCTCGCCGGGCACCAGACGCGGCAGGTAGTGGCCGATCGGGGTGTCGAGCCCGATCTGCCCGCTCTCGACCAGCTGGAGCACCGCGGCGGCGGTGAAGGTCTTGGTGATGCTGCCGACGCGGTGGCGCAGGCCGGCGGTGACGGGACGGCCGGTGCCGACGTCGGCGACGCCGGCGGCACCGCGCCAGACCTGGTCGCCGGCCTGCACTTCGGCGAACAGGCCCGGCATCCCGGCGCGGTGGACGTTCTCGAGGGCGGCGGTCAGCTCGGCGGGGTCCAGTGAGTTCTGCACGGTGGGGTTCCCTTCTCGGAAGTGCCGTTGTCCTCATTATGCACGCGGTGCGTGCAACAGCAAGTGCATAATAGGTTGGGACAGGCACCGGACGAGAGGAACGCGATGACAGGCCGCAGGCGCTGGTCGACCGAGGAGATCCTGGACACGGCGGCGGAGCTGCTGCGGACGGACGACGCCGAGTCGTTCAGTGTGCGCAAGCTCGCCGTGGCGCTCGGGACCGACTCCTCGAGCCTCTACCGGCACTTCCGCAACAAGACCGAGCTGCTGCGCGCGGTCGCCGACCGGACCCTCGTGGCCGCCATGGAGGGCTATCGCCCCGAGGGCGACTGGAAGCAGCGCCTCACCGCCACAGCTCTGCGCCTGCGCGAGGCTTTCGGGCAGCAGCCCCAGATCGCCGCGATCTGGGGGCGCTACGCGTCAGGCGGCGCCGGGTCCCGGCTCGTCATGGAAGAGGTGCTGCAGGCCCTGCGCACGTCGGGGCTGCCCGACGCGGAGATCCCGGCGCGCTACCACCGGCTCGCGATCCTCATCGCCGCGTTGATCGCGTCGGAGGCCGGGGTCAGCACCGTCACCCCCACCGAACACGAGCAGGGCATGGAGCAGTTCCGCGTCGCGGTGCTGGGCGCCGACCCCGAGCGCTTCCCGGCGCTGGCCCACTTCGCCCGCGACGTCCGGCCGCTCGGCGCGGACCGCCGGGCGGCGTTCGAAGAGATCGTCGCCGCCCAGCTCGACCGGATCGAGGCGGCGATCCCCTGAGGGTCAGCCGGCCGAAACGGCCAGGCGCTCTTCGCGGTCCGCCGTCGCCAGCGCGTCCAGGACGCCGTCGAGGTCGCCGTCGAGGACCTGGTCCAGGTTGTACGCCTTGTAGTTGACCCGGTGGTCCGAGATCCGGTTCTCCGGGAAGTTGTACGTGCGGATCCGCTCCGAGCGGTCGACCGTGCGGACCTGCGAGCGGCGGGCGTCGGACGCCTTCGCCGCGGCCTCTTCCTCGGCCACCGCTTGGAGCCGGGCCTGCAGCACCTGCAGGGCCCGCGCGCGGTTCTGGATCTGGGACTTCTCGTTCTGGCAGGACACGACGATGCCGGTCGGCAGGTGGGTGATCCGCACCGCCGAGTCGGTCGTGTTGACGCTCTGGCCGCCGGGACCCGACGAGCGGAAGACGTCGATGCGCAGGTCGTTCGGGTCGATCTCGACCTCGACCTCCTCCGGCTCCGGGTAGATCAGCACCCCGGACGCCGACGTGTGGATCCGGCCCTGCGACTCGGTCGCCGGCACGCGCTGGACGCGGTGCACGCCGCCCTCGAACTTCAGGCGGGACCAGACGCCGTCGACGACCGCCGACTTCGTCTTGATCGAGAGCGTGACGTCCTTGAAGCCGCCCAGGTCGGAGTCCACGGAGTCGAGCACCTCGGCCTTCCAGCCGTGCCGCTCGGCGTAGCGCAGGTACATCCGCAGGAGGTCGCCGGCGAACAGGGCCGACTCCTCGCCGCCCTCACCGGACTTGATCTCCATCACGACGTCGGAGCCGTCGTACGGGTCGCGCGGCAGCAGCAGCTCGGTGAGCTTCGACTCCAGCTCGGGGATCTTCGCGGCGAGCACTTCGGCCTCGGCGGCGAACTCCGCGTCCTCCGAGGCCATCTCCCGGGCGGCCGCGAGGTCGTCGCGGGTGGTGTCCAGCTCGTGCACGGCCCGCACCACCGGCGTCAGCTCGGCGTAGCGGCGGCCGAGCTTTCGAGCGCGCGCCTGGTCGGCGTGCACCGCCGGGTCCGCCAGCTGGGTCTCCAGCTCCGCGTGTTCGGCGAGCAGCCCCTTGAGCGAGCTCGAATCCACCTGTGCCACCTCTCAGCCCGGTTCCAAAACAACGGCGCCCACCCGCGCGTGCGGGTGGGCGCCGTGAAAAAAGCTACTTGGCGTCGGCGTCCTTCTTCTGCCGCTTGCCGTAGCGAGCCTCGAAGCGCGCGACCCGGCCACCGGTGTCCATGATCTTCTGCTTGCCCGTGTAGAACGGGTGGCAGTTCGAGCAGATCTCGACGTGGATGTCGCCACTGGTCTTGGTGCTGCGCGTGGTGAAGCTGTTGCCGCAGTCGCAGTTCACGTTCGTGACCACGTACTCGGGGTGAATACCGCTCTTCATGGTGTCCTCTCTCGTTGGCTCCGGGTCCCCAGTCGTTCTCGCGGGGTGAACCGGTGCCGGACTTCAGCGGGTAATTCTGCCAGACGGGCTGACGATCACTGGAACGCACCCCGCTGACCTGGTATTCCGGACGTGCCGGAGGCCTCCCCGCGGCGAGCGGGGAGGCCTGGCGATGAGCACGTTCAGTCGTCCTCGCCGCCACCGAGGGCGGTCTTCGAGACCTGCATCAGGAACTCGACGTTCGTCTTCGTCTTGCGCAGCCGCGAGATCAGCAGGTCGATGGCCTGCTGCGAGTCGAGCGCGTGCAGCACCCGGCTCAGCTTCACGGTCACCGCGAGTTCGTCCGGCGAGAGCAGCAGCTCGTCCTTGCGGGTACCGGACGGGTTGACGTCGACAGCCGGGAACACCCGGCGCTCGGCGATCTTGCGGTCGAGCTTGAGCTCCGCATTACCGGTGCCCTTGAACTCTTCGAAGATGACCGTGTCCATCGTCGACCCGGTCTCCACCATCGCCGTGGCGAAGATGGTCAGCGAGCCGCCGTTCTCGATGTTGCGCGCCGCGCCGAGGAACCGCTTCGGCGGGTAGAGCGCGGTCGAGTCGACACCACCGGACAGGATCCGGCCGGACGCCGGGGCCGCCAGGTTGTACGCGCGGCCGAGACGCGTGATCGAGTCGAGCAGCACGACGACGTCGTGGCCCATCTCGACCAGGCGCTTGGCCCGCTCGATCGACAGCTCCGCGACCGAGGTGTGGTCCGCCGGCGGCCGGTCGAAGGTCGAGGCGATGACCTCACCCTTCACCGAGCGCTGCATGTCCGTGACCTCTTCCGGACGCTCGTCCACGAGGACGACCATCAGGTGGCACTCGGGGTTGTTCGTCGAGATCGCGTTCGCGATGTCCTGCATGATCGTGGTCTTACCGGCCTTCGGCGGCGACACGATCAGGGCACGCTGCCCCTTGCCGACCGGCATGATCAGGTCGATCACGCGGGTCGTGAGCTTGTGCGACTCGGTCTCGAGGCGCAGCCGCTCGTTCGGGTACAGCGGGGTCAGCTTGGTGAAGTCCGGGCGGCGCTTGGCCTCGTCCGGGTCCAGGCCGTTGATCGAGTCGACGCGCACCAGCGGGTTGAACTTCTGCCGCTGCTGCTCGCCCTCGCGCGGCTGGCGCACGCTGCCGGTGATGGCGTCACCGCGGCGCAGGCCGTACTTGCGGACCAGCGACAGCGAGACGTACACGTCGTTCGGGCCGGCGAGGTAGCCGGAAGTCCGCACGAACGCGTAGTTGTCGAGCACGTCCAGGATGCCCGCGACGGGCAGCAGGACGTCGTCCTCGCGGATCTCGGTGTCCGGCGAGCCGCCGGCTTCGCGCTGGCCGCCCCCGCTGCCCCGGCGACGACGGTCGCGGAAGCGACGGCCGCGACGGCCGCCTTCCTCGTCGTCGTCCTGCTGCTGGGCGCGGTTGTCGCGGTCCTGGCCGCGGTTGCCGCCGTCCTGCTGGTTGCGCTGGCGGTTCCCGTCCTGGCGGTTGCCGTCCTGACGGTTGCCGTCCTGACGGTTGCCGTCCTGGCGGTTGTCGTTGCGGCCGCCCTGGCGCTGCTGGTCGCGGTTGTTCCCGCCACCCTGCTGGCGGTCGCCCTGCTGACGGTCGCCCTGCTGACGGTCGCCGCCCTGACGGTCACCGCTCTGCTGACGGTCGCCCCCGACCTGGCCGTCGGGCGCACCGGCGGCGCGGTTCGAGCCGCGGCGACGCCGGCCTCGGCCACCCTCGTCGGGCTGGCCGTCCTGGCCCTGCTGGCCGTCCTGCTTGTCCTGCTGCGGGCGCTCGGCCTGCGGGGCCTCCACCACCGGAGCACTCGCGACCGGGGCTTCGGCCTTCGGCTCCGGCTTGGTCTCGACCGGCGCCGACGGCGCCTCGGCCTTGGGCTCGCGCTTCGGCGCCTTCACCGGCTCGCCGACGCCCTCGAGGGGCAGCGTCTCGGCGGCCGGACGCTTGCGCGACTTGCCCTGACGCTCACGGATCGCGGCGATCAGATCGCCCTTGCGCATGCCCGTCGTCTCACCGACGCCGAGCTCCCCAGCCAGCGAACGCAGTTCCGCCACGGTCTTCCCGGTCAACCCGCCGACCGTTTTTTTGGGAGCGGGGGTGGTGCCGTTCGACTCCGCGGCGCTGCTACCCACGTCGCTCAAAAGATCGGTGTTGCTCACACATGTCCTTCCTGACCGATCCACGCCTCCAGGCGGATCAGCGGACTGCCGCTCGCTTCTGATCGCGAACCGGCGTATCTGCCCCCCCCGATACGGGAGACGAGCTCTTCGGCCGTGCGAAACACAGCTGGAGCGCCTCCACCACAGGGGTTTGCGTCCTCCATTCGGAGGACACGGAATTCGGCACCGCCGAAACCGGAAACCCGCCTACGTTCCTCCGCGTTACCCCGCTTGCCAGGCGGTGCGGATTCGGCGGATCAACGAAGGATGCGATCCGGGGACCGGCATCGGGTGCGGAAACGCACGGTGATCGAACGCCCCCGAGGGTAGACCGCGCCGGTGCCGGGTGCAACAACCACCCCCCGCGTGGCGGACGGGGCGGCGGCCACGTGACCCAGCCTTTACTGAGCCGCAACCCGCACGCCCGCGAGATCCACGGGCAGCTCGAAGACGTCGAAGCCCTCAACGTCGACCCCTGGCGGCAATATTCCCGTCGTGGTCAGCGCGAGCACCGTGGGACCCGCGCCGGAGACGGCGGCGGCGACTCCGCGTGCACGCAGCGTCGCCACCAGCTCGCCGCTCGCCGGGTACGCGGGGGCCCGGTAGTGCTGGTGCAGACGGTCTTCGGTGGCCGCGAGCAGCAGCTCCGGCTTCGCCGTCAGCGCGTGCACGGCGAGCGCGGCGCGGCCGGCGTTGTGCGCGGCGTCGGCGTGCGGCACGGTCGCCGGCAGCAGGCCGCGCGTGGTCGCGGTGGCCGAGCGCACCGACGGCACCGCCACGACGGGCCGGATCGACGCGTGCGGCGCGAGCCGTTCGGCGTGGAACTCGGTGCCCTCGCACCAGGCCACGACCAGACCGCCGACCAGGCTCGCGGCGGCGTTGTCGGCGTGGCCTTCGAAGCCGGCGGCCAGCTGCAGCGCCTCGAACTCCTCGATTTCCCGGCCGGCGAGGGCGTACCCGGCGGCGACGCCGGACACCACCGCGGCCGCCGAGGAACCCAGCCCGCGCGCGTGCGGGATCGCGTTGTAGCAGCGCAGGTGCAGGCCCGGCGGCTCGACGCCGAGGTGCGCGCAGGTCCGCCGGATGGCCCGCACGACGAGGTGGGTCTCGTCGGTGGGGACGTCCTCGACCCCGCCCGCGCCGGCGTCGATGACCTCGACCTTGAGCCCGGCGTCGATGACCCGCACCTCGACGACATCGTGCAGGCCCAGCGCCATGCCGAAGGCGTCGAAACCCGGCCCGAGGTTCGCCGTCGACGCCGGGACGGTGACCTTGAACCCGGCGGTCACCGCAGGTCCAGCGCCGCCGCGACCGCCGACGGGTCCACCGCGAGGGGTTCGACCTCGACGTTGCCCGCCAAGGCCGTCTGCGGGTCCTTCAGGCCGTGGCCGGTGACCGTGCAGACGACGCGCGACCCGCGCGGCAGCCGTCCGTCGGCGGCCGTGGCCAGCAGGCCGGCCACGCTGGTGGCCGACGCCGGCTCGACGAACACGCCTTCACGCCCGGCCAGCAACCGGTACGCCTCCAGGATCTTCTCGTCCGTCACGGCCTCGAAGAGCCCGTCCGACGCTTCCTTCGCCTTCACCGCGGCGGTCCACGACGCCGGGCTGCCGATCCGGATCGCCGTCGCGATCGTGTCCGGGTCGCGCACCGGCTCGCCCAGCACCAGCGGGGCCGCGCCGGCCGCCTGGAAGCCGAACATCCGCGGGGTGTTCTTCACCACATCGTCGGCCGCGTACTCCGAATACCCCGCCCAGTAAGCGGTGATGTTCCCCGCGTTACCGACCGGCAGGCAGTGGATGTCCGGCGCCTCGCCCAGCGCGTCGCAGATTTCGAAGGCCGCGGTCTTCTGGCCGGCGATGCGCACCGGGTTGACCGAGTTGACGAGCGTGACCGGGTAGTCGGCCGCGGTCTTGCGGGCCAGCTCGAGGCAGTCGTCGAAGTTGCCGTCGACCTGCAGGATCCGCGCGCCGTGCAAGACGGCCTGGGCGAGCTTGCCCATCGCGATCTTGCCCTGGGGCACCAGCACGGCGCAGGTGAGGCCCGCGCGGGCGGCGTAGGCCGCGGCCGAGGCGGACGTGTTGCCGGTCGACGCGCAGATCACCGCCTTGAGCCCGCTGGCGAGCGCGTGCGTGATGGCCACGGTCATCCCGCGGTCCTTGAACGAGCCGGTCGGGTTCGCGCCCTCGACCTTGAGGTGCACCTCGCAGCCGGTCAGCTCGGACAGGTACCGCGCGGGCAGCAGCGGCGTGTTGCCTTCCCCGAGCGTGACGACCTGCGCCCCGTCCGGAACCGGGACGCGGTCCCGGTACGCCTCGATGATTCCCGGCCAGGGTTGACTGCTCACTGGTCTTCGCCTTCCACCCGCATAACGCTGACGACCTCGTGGACGACGTCGAGCTTCGCGATCTCGTCCACAGTGGACTGAAGCGCCGCGTCGGGAGCCTGGTGGGTCACCACGACCAGGCTCGCGCGGTCGCCGACGTCGCTCTGGCGCACGGCCGCGATGCTCACGCCGTGCCCGGCGAACGCCTGCGCCACCTGGGCGAGCACGCCGGCGCGGTCGGCCACGGAAAGGCTTACGTGGTACCGGGTCGGCGTCTGGCCCATCGGCCGCACCGGCAGCGCCGCGTGCGCGGACTCGCGCGGGCCGCGGCCGCCGGCCACCAGGTTGCGGGCCACCGCGACGAGGTCGCCGAGCACCGCGCTCGCGGTCGGCGCGCCGCCCGCGCCCTGACCGTAGAACATCAGCTCGCCGGCGGCGTCCGCCTCGACGTAGACGGCGTTGAACGCGCCGCCGACGCCCGCGAGCTGGTGGCTGCGCGGGATCATCACCGGGTGCACGCGGGCGGAGACCGACTCGACGCCGTCGTCGTCGGCCACGCGTTCGCAGATCGCCAGCAGCTTGACCGTGCGGCCGAGCATCCGGGCCGCGCCGAGGTCGGCGGCGGTGACGTCGGCGATGCCCTCGCGGTGCACGTCCGAAGCGGTCACGCGGGTGTGGAAGGCCAGCGAAGCGAGGATCGCGGCCTTCGACGCGGCGTCGTAGCCGTCGACGTCGGCGGTCGGGTCGGCCTCGGCGTACCCGAGGCGGCTGGCCTCGTCGAGCGTCTCCGCGTAGCCGGCGCCGGTGGAGTCCATCGCGGACAGGATGTAGTTCGTGGTGCCGTTGACGATGCCCATGACACGCGTGATCCGGTCGCCCGCGAGGGATTCGCGCAGCGGGCGCAGCAGCGGGATGGCGCCGGCGACCGCGGCCTCGAAGTAGAGGTCGGCGCCCGCGGCGTCGGCCGCCTCGAACAGGTCGGCGGAGTGCTCGGCCAGCAGGGCCTTGTTCGCCGTGACGACGGACTTCCCGGCCTTCAGCGCGGCCAGCAGCCAGCCGCGCACCGGCTCGATGCCGCCGACCAGCTCGACCACGACGTCGACGTCGTCACTGGTCACGAGCTTCTCGGCGTCGGCGGTCAGCAGCTCCGGCGGCAGCTCGGGGTGCTTGTCCGGGCGGCGGACGGCGATGCCGGCCAGCTCCACCGCGACCCCGGCCCGCGCGGCCAGCTCACCGGCCTGCTCGGAGAGCAGCCGGGCGACCTCGCTGCCGACGGTCCCGCAGCCGAGCAGGGCGACCTTGACGGCACGCCGTTCTTCGGGGGCAGCCACTGTGTTCAGACCTCCAGGCGGAGCATGTCGTCGGTCGTCTCGCGCCGCAGCAGCAGCCGCGAGCCGCCGTTGCGCACGGCGACCACGGCCGGGCGCGGCTGCCGGTTGTACGTGCTCGCCATCGAGTAGCAGTAGGCACCGGTCGCCGCGACGGCCAGCAGGTCGCCGGGAGCCAGCGTGTCGGGCAACCAGCAGTCTCGTACGACGATGTCGCCGGACTCACAGTGTTTTCCCACGACCCGGGACAGCACGGCCGGGACCGGCTGGTCGTTCTCGCTCGCGGAGCGGGAAACGAGCCGGACGTCGTACACCGCGTCGTAGAGCGCGGTCCGGATGTTGTCGCTCATCCCGCCGTCGACGCTGACGTAGCGCCGCGACGACTCGTCCCCGAGCGCGACGTCCTTGATGGTGCCGACCTCGTAGAGCGTGACGGTGCCGGGACCGGCGATGGCGCGGCCGGGCTCGCCGGCGATGCGCGGCACCGGCAGGCCCGCGTACGCGCACTCCTTGCGGACGATCTCGCGGATCTGCGTGATCATCTGCGCCGGCGGCGGCGGGTTGTCCTTCTCGGTGTAGGCGATGCCGAAGCCGCCGCCGAGGTCGACCAGGCTCAGCTGGTCGAGCAGCTCGGGGCCGTGCTCCTTCGCGAGGTCGGCGAGCAGGCCGACGACGCGGCGGGCAGCGACCTCGAAGCCGTCGGCGTCGAAGATCTGCGAGCCGATGTGGCTGTGCAGGCCGACGAGCTTGAGCGAACGCGCGTTGAGCACCCGGCGCACCGCCTCGGCGGCGTCGCCGGAAGCCAGCGAGAACCCGAACTTCTGGTCCTCGTGGGCGGTCGCGATGAACTCGTGCGTGTGCGCCTCGACGCCGACGGTGACCCGGATGAGCACCGCCTGCACGACGTCGTGGCGCGCGGCGATGTCGGCCAGCCGGGCGATCTCGAAGTACGAGTCGAGCACGATCGTGCCGACGCCCGCGACGATCGCGGCTTCGAGCTCCGCGGGCGACTTGTTGTTGCCGTGGAAGGTGATCCGCTCGACCGGGAAGTTCGCGCGCTGCGCCACGGCGAGCTCGCCGCCGCTGCAGACGTCCAGGCTCAGCCCCTGCTCGGCCACCCAGCGGGCGATCTCGATGGACAGGAACGCCTTGGACGCGTAGTGCACGAGCGACGGGTCGTCGAACGCCTCGGCGTAGTCGGCGCAGCGGGACTTGAAGTCGGCCTCGTCGACCACGAACAGGGGCGTGCCGTGCTTCTCGGCGAGCTCGCGGACGTCGACCCCGGCGATCCGCACGACGCCGTCGCCGGCGCGGAAGGTGTTGCGGGGCCACACCTTCGCCGGGAGCTTGTCGAGCTCCTCGGCCCCCGACGGCTGGAGCCCGGAGGTGTCGGCGTGGGTGTAGACGTCGGCGTGCCTGGGGCCCGCGGGGTGAGCCATGGGTTACATCCGTTCCGGAGCAGAGACACCGAGCAGGGCGAGGCCGTTCGCCAGCACCTGGCGGGCGGCCTCGCACAGCGCGAGCCGGGCGTACGTCAGAGGGGTCGCCTCTTCGTCACCCATCGGCAGCACGCGGCCCACGGTGTAGAACTTGTGGTAGGCGCCCGCGAGTTCTTCGAGGTAGCGCGCGATCCGGTGCGGCTCCCGCATGTCGGCGGCGCGGCGCACGGTTTCCGGGAACTCGCCGATGGTGCGGATCAGGTCGCCCTCGGCGGGCAGCGTGAGCAGTCCGAAATCGACGTCCGAACCGGACTGCTTCGCGAGGCCGAGGTCGGCCGCGTTGCGCTGCAGGGACGCCAGCCGCGCGTGCGCGTACTGGACGTAGTAGACGGGGTTGTCGTTGGAGTGCTTGCGCAGCAGGTCCAGGTCGACGTCCAAAGTGGAGTCCACGGAGTAGCGGATCAGCTCGTAGCGGGCCGGGTCGACGCCGACGGCCTCGACGAGGTCCTCCATGGTGATCACGGTGCCCGCGCGCTTGGACATCCGCACCGGCTTGCCGTCGCTGACCAGGTTGACCATCTGGCCGATCAGCACCTCGACCGTCGCCGGGTCGTCGCCGAACGCGGCGGCCGCGGCCTTGAGGCGGGCGATGTAGCCGTGGTGGTCCGCGCCGAGCATGTAGATGCAGAGGTCGAACCCGCGGTTGCGCTTGTCCTTGAAGTAGGCCAGGTCACCGGCGATGTAGGCCGGGTTGCCGTCCTGCTTGATGACGACGCGGTCCTTGTCGTCGCCGTACTCCTTCGACTTCAGCCACCAGGCGCCGTCTTCGAAGTAGAGGTTCCCGGAGTCCTTCAGCTCTTGGACGGCCGCGCCGACCGCGCCGGACTCGTGCAGCGAGTTCTCGTGGAAGAAGACGTCGAAGTCGGTGCCGAACTCGTGCAGGCTCTGCTTGATCTCGGTGAACATCAGGTTGATGCCGATCCGGCGGAACGTCTCGTGCCGCTGCTCTTCCGGCAGCGAGAGCGCGCTCGGCTCGGCCTTGATGACCTCGGCGGCGATGTCGTTGATGTACCCGCCCGCGTAGCCGTCTTCCGGCGCGGGCTCGCCCTTCGCGGCGGCGATCAGGGACCGGACGAACCGGTCGATCTGGGCACCGGCGTCGTTGAAGTAGTACTCGCGGGTGACCTCGCCGCCCTGCGCGCCCAGCACCCGGCCGAGCGCGTCGCCGACGGCGGCCCAGCGGGTGCCGCCCAGGTGGATCGGGCCGGTCGGGTTCGCCGAGACGAACTCGAGGTTGATCTTCGTGCCGGCCAGCGCGTCCCCGCGGCCGAACGCGGCGCCGGCGTCGAGCACCTGGCGCACGATGTCGCCCTGCGCGGCCGCGGCGAGCCGGAAGTTGAGGAAGCCGGGACCCGCCACCTCGGCCGAGGCGACGCCGTCGTCCGCCGAGACCGCTTCGGCGAGCTCCTCGGCGAACTCGCGCGGCTTCAGCCCGGCCTTCTTGGCCACCTGCAGGGCCAGGTTCGTCGCGTAGTCGCCGTGGTCGGGGTTGCGCGGGCGTTCGATGGTCACCTGCTCCGGCAGCACGGCGTCGTCGATGCCGCGTGCGGCGAGCACCTGCACGGCGGAGCTGCGGACCAGGTCGGCGAGAGCGGCGGGAGTCACTCGTCGAATTCTAGGTGTGCCCAGGTGGGGCGCTCGCATCGGTCTCGGCCACGTCACGACACCCGCTCTTCGGGGGTCCGGGTGGCGGAGCCCCCGGCCCGAGGCGAAGCCTCGGTTGACACAGTGTGTGAGGTGTTAACGGTGATCAGACGGGCGGTCTCTACACTGGCCCGGGCGGGAATCCGTCCGCAGTCACCAGAGGGAGAACGCGGGAGCCATGGCGAACGGGACAACTCGGAAAAAGGGGTCTGCGGTGAAGGCCGCCCGCGGTTCCGTGGTGAGCAAGAAGGGCACGCCGTGGGGCACGATCATCGCCGTCGTGGCCATCGTGGCCCTGCTCGCCGCCGTGATCACCTACTACATGGTGAAGTCGGCGCCGAAGCGCGACCAGGCCGACCGTGAGGCGGCCGCCGCCTCGTTCGCGCCGACCGCGCAGGACCCGGACCCCTCGAAGCGCATCCCCGGTGTGGTGACCGCGACCTACACCGGCAGCGTGCACGTGCTCCCGACCGAGCGCGTCGCCTACGACCACTCGCCGCCGTTCGGCGGCCCGCACGACCAGACGTGGGCCACCTGCACCGGCATCGTGTACCCGACCGCCGTCCGCACCGAGAACATGGTGCATGCGCTCGAGCACGGCTCGGTCTGGATCGCCTACAACCCGCAGCAGATCTCGGGTGACGCGCTGAACCTGCTGAGCGTCCGCGCCAAGGACAAGCCGTTCACGATGCTGTCGCCGTACCCCGGCCTCGACAAGCCGATCTCGCTGCAGTCGTGGGGCCACCAGCTGAAGCTGGACAGCGCCGACGACGCCCGCATCGACGAGTTCATCGCGGCGCTGCGGAGCAACCCGAACGGCGTCTACCCCGAGGTCGGCGCGTCCTGCGACGCCGTCCCGGGCCAGTTCGACCCGGACAACCCGCCGCCGTTCGACCCGTCGAAGCCAGGCCCCGACGCGAAGCCGATGGACTACAAGGGCAGCACGGCCGCCCAGGGTGAGCAGGGCATGCCCGCTTCCGCCCCGGCCTCCGCTCCGGCTTCGGCCCCGGCCTCGCCGACGCCGACCAAGTGACCACCGAAACCGACCTCGACACCGAAGAGGTCACCGAGCAGCCGACCTGGTCGCGCTGGGTGATCATCGGCGGGACGCTGCTCGCGGTCCTGCTGATCGGCGCGACGGCGGGGATGTTCATCACCCGCGCCGTCGACGAGCCGGCGGCGGCCACTCCGGCCGCCGGCTCGGTCGAGGTCGGCTTCGCCCAGGACATGTCCACGCACCACCTCCAGGCGGTGACGATGGCGGGCATCGCCCGCGACCGCACGACCGACCCGGAGATCAAGCAGCTTTCGTTCGACATCGAGCGCACGCAGCTCGAGCAGGTCGGCCGCATGAAGGGCTGGCTCATGCTGTGGGACCAGCCCGAGCAGTCGATCGGCGCGCCGATGAAGTGGATGACGGAACCGATGGTGGGCCACGACGGGATGTCGATGGCCCCGTCATCGATCAACCCGGCGGGCGGCGCCCTGATGCCGGGCATGGCGACGGACACGGAACTGAAGAAGCTGCGCTCGCTGTCGGGCCGCGAGTTCGACGTCTACTTCCTGCAGCTGATGCTCCGCCACCACCAGGGCGGAACGTCGATGGCCCAGTACGCGGCGGCGCATTCGTCCCTGCCGGCGTTGAAGGCACTGGTGAACAGCATCCTGGCCTCGCAGGGCGCGGAGATGGACCAGATCAAGCTGATGCTCTCCGGCCGGGGTGCCCAGCCGCTGCCGGCCTGACCTACCAGCTGAGTTCCTGGCACCGCCGCGCACACTGCGGCGCTTCCACCTGCAGCGTCGCGTGCTCGATCGCATACCGCGAGGACAGCAGGTTCTGCGCCTCCGTCAGCACATCCGACTGCTGAGCGGGCGGCGCCAGCGTCAAGTGCGCCGAAGCCACCTCCATGCCCGACGTCAGCGTCCAGACGTGCAGGTCGTGCACGTCCGCGACGCCCGGCAGCGCGGACAGCTCCGCGCTGATCGCGCCGACGTCGACGCCCTGGGGCGCGTGCTGGAACAGGATGCGCAGGGCGCGGCGGGCCAGCGTCCACGTGCGGGGCAGCACGAACAGCCCGATCGCGACACCGATGATCGGGTCGGCGTAGCGCCAGCCCGTCAGCAGCGTCAGCGCGCCGCTGAGCAGCACGCCGACCGAGCCGATCAGGTCGGCCAGCACCTCGAGGTAGGCGCCGCGGACGTTGAGGCTCTCCTTCGCGCCCGCGCGCAGCATGCAGAACGACACGATGTTGGCCACGAGCCCGGCGGACGCGGCCAGCAGCACCGGCAGGCCGGGCACGGCGGGCGGGTCGGCGATCCGGCCGATCGCCTCGACGAGCACGTACCCCGCGACCCCGAACAGCAGGACGGCGTTGGCCAGTGCGGCCAGCACTTCCGCGCGGTAGAGGCCGAAGGTGCGGCTGACCGTGGGTCCGGTGCGCCGCGCCAGGATGATCGCGACGAGGGCCATCCCGACCCCGAGGACGTCGGTGAACATGTGCGCCGCGTCGGAGATCAGGGCCAGCGAGCCGGTCGTGAAGCCGACGACGAACTCCAGCACCATGAAGCCGGCGCCGATGCCCAGGGCGATGGTCAGGCTCCGCACGTACCGCCCCGACGCGCTCGCCGGCGCGACCGACTGGCCGTGCCCGTGGCCGTGTCCCATTCCGCCTCCGTTCGCGGTTCACCGTCGGGGCCAACATATAGTCGAATGCGCATATGTGCAACAGAGGGCACCCTAAGTTCACCCACCCGAAAGCTACTCCGCGCGCTCGCGGCTACCAATCCACCAGGCGGGGTTTCCCGCCAGTCGGACTCGTCACGCTTCGGCGCCGACCATCCGCTCCAGCAGGTCACGCAGCTTCACGCGGTCGTCCGGGCCGAGCGCCGCGAGCGGTTCGGCCGCGAAACCGAGTGACCGCTGGAAGTCGCGCGCGAGCACGGCACCCGCGGGCGTGGCCACGATGTTCTTGATCCGCCGGTCGCGGCTGTCCGCCCGGCGCTCGACCAGGCCGCGAGCCTCCAGCCGGTCGATGATCCCGGTCACGTTCGAGCGCTCCGAGTTCAGCTTTTCGGCGATCCGGTGCATCGGCATCGGCTCCCGGAGCGCGCCGAGCACCTTGGCCTGCACGGTCGTCAGCCCCTGGGCGGCCGCCGCGGACTCGTAGGAGCCGACGAACCGGTCGACGATCCGGGCGAGCAGGGCGACGACGTCGTCGGTGATTGGGTCAGCGCTCATCCGGTGAGTGTAAGCCGATAGTTGACTGCATGAACCATCCATGCCTATAGTCATTTTAGTTCACTGCATTAATCATCATTCACCTGAATCACATCGAGGTTCGAGATGAGCAACGACCGCGTCGCCCTGATCACCGGCACGTCCACCGGAATCGGCCTCGCCACGGCGGTCCGGGCGGCCCGCGCGGGCTTCCGGACAGTCGCCACGCTGCGCGATCCCGCCCGCGCCGACCGCCTGCGCGAAGCCGGCGTCGACCTGGACATCCGCCCCCTCGACGTCACCGATCCCGCGTCCGTGCGCGCGGCGTTCGAGGGCGTCCTCGCCGACTACGGCCGGCTCGACGTGCTGGTCAACAACGCCGGCGCGGGGCACGTCGGCACGCTCGAGCAGGAGCCGGTTTCGGCGGTGCGCGCCACGATGGAGGTCAACTTCTTCGGCGTCGTCGAGGCGACGAAGGCCGCGCTGCCGGCGTTGCGCGCGAGCGGCGGCCGCGTGATCACGGTGACCAGCATCGGCGGCGCGGTCGGCCAGCCGTTCAACGAGGCCTACTGCGCGGCGAAGTTCGCCGTCGAGGGCCTGATGGAGTCCCTCGCGCCGGTCGCCGCGGCCCAGGGCGTCACGGTGTGCGTCGTCGAGCCGGGCGCGGTCGCGACGGAGTTCGTGAACAACATCGGCGTCGGCGAGCACCTCTTCGCCGAAGCCGGCCCCTACGCGGAGTCCCTGCAGAAGTACGTCGCGAACGTCACGAAGTCGTTCGAGGGCGCCCAGACGGCCGACGAGGTCGCCGAGGTGATCGTGGGCGCGATGACGGCCGACGCGCCGGCGTTCCGCATCCAGACGTCGAAGCAGGCCGAGGAGTTCACCGGGCTCAAGTTCGCCGACCGCGACGGCTCGGCCGTCCAGCGCCTGACGACCGGCTGGCTCGCCTAGCGCACCAGCCGGAAGAAGCCGCGGACCTGGTCGACGAACAGCTCAGGCTGCTCCAGCGCGGCGAAGTGCCCGCCGACGGGCAACTCCTCGAACCACCGCAGGTCGGTGTAGCGCTGCTCGGCCTGCCGCCGCGACGGCCGCACGATCTCCTTGGGGAACACCGAAACCCCGGCCGGGACGTCCACAGTGGACAGATCCCGGTCGTTGTTCTCCCAGTACATCCGCGCCGACGAAGCCGCCGTCGCGGTGAACCAGTAGGCGGAGATGTCGTCAAGGATCTTCTGCCGGTCGACGGCGTCCTCCGGGTGGCCCTTGTTGTCGGTCCAGGCCCAGAACTTCTCGGCGATCCAGGCGGCCTGGCCGGCGGGCGAGTCGGTGAGGCCGTAGCCGAGCGTCTGCGGCCGGGTGGCTTGCTGCGCGGAGTACCCGGCCCCGGAGCGCCGGAACTCTTCGAGGTCGGCGCGGGCCCGCCGCTCCCCGGGCGTCGGATCGTCCTGGTCCATCCGCACGGGCGCGAAGTTGACGTGCACCCCGGCAACCCGCCCGGACCGCGCGAGCGCGTTGGTGACGGCGGCGCCCCAGTCACCACCCTGGGCGCCGTAGCGGTCGTAGCCGAGCTGCTGCATGAGCAGGTCGAAGAGCTCGGCGACCCGCGCGATCTTCAGCGCGGGCTTGTCACTCCACCCGAACCCGGGCAGCGACGGAGCGACGACGTGGAAGGCATCGGCGGGATCCCCACCGTGCTTGGCGGGATCGGCGAGCGGCCCGAAGACATCGAGGAACTCGAGCACGGACCCGGGCCACCCATGGGTCAGAACGAGCGGCAAGGCATCGGCTTCCAGCGACCGAAGGTGCACGAAGTGCAGCCCGACGCCGTCGACGTCGGCCCGGAACTGCGGGAAGGCATTGAGCCGGGCGGCGAACCCGAAGTCGTACTCCTCACCCCAGTCCCGGCAGAGCTCCCGGACGTAGGCGAGCGGAACCCCCTGCGACCAGTCCTGGACGGTCTCGGCCTCAGGCCACCGAGTCCGCCGAAGCCGCTCCCGCAGATCGGCGACCTCGGCCTCATCGAGAGACACCTGGAACGGCTTGACCATGTCGGCTCCTTCAGGTGGGCTTCCCACGCTAGCGACGTAGCGGCTAGTGGATCAACTTTCTGACCGCTGACCAGCGAATTCGCAGATGGGACCACCTGCGCGCGAGGGGGCACCGGGATGCGCTAAGCTTTCCGAGTCGCCCAGCGATGGGCCCTCGTAGCTCAGGGGATAGAGCACTGCCCTCCGGAGGCAGGTGTCGCAGGTTCGAATCCTGCCGAGGGCACACTTCTTCACAACGGCCAGTCAGCCCCTGTCGGCGGAATCGCGACAGGGGCTTTCGCATCTCAGCTTTCCAGCGGGGCACCCTTCCAGCGCCAGCCTGTCTGCTTCGGGCGCCCCGGGACCTCCACGCGATCCGTCGCCCACAGCAGCGCCGTCCATGGGTCCAAGTCCGACACGTCGCCCAAGTGCGGGAACAGCCGCGACACCGTACGAGCGCAAATCTCCCGGGGTGGGTCCAGCGCGAGGCCCAAGCCACGGGCGATGTCCTCGCCGTGGACCAGTACCTCTGCGCAGCCCATTGCCGCGAACCCCGCCGGGTCCGATGTGCCCGTCGGGTGGAATGCGCGGGCTTCCGGGGGTGCCGAGCGGACCACCGCCGCCAGGATTGCGCTGCCCGCCAATGCGAACTCCAGCGCCTCGGCCGACGACGCCTCCTTCTCCAACGCTGCCATGAACGGCACGTAACCGCTGGAACGACGTGAGACCAGCTGGGCCGCGTACGACAACAAACAGTCGCCGATGTGCTCTGCCGTACGGAAACCGTCCAGGTCGCCGGTGCCTGGCACCGTCGTCCAGTCCTTCGACACCGCCGGCTGCAAACCGTTGGACAGACAAGCGATGGCTGCGTCGAGGTCGACCGCGGAAACCGGCTTCATGATCGCGACACTAGCCGGTAGCTTCCCGGTGCGGTGCCGAACTGGCGCTTGAACGCGTGCGAGAACGCGAAAGGCGAGCCATAGCCGACCTTCGAAGCGATCGACGGCAGCGGCAGATCCGTGTCCTGCAACAGCCCCGCCGCCGTCGTCAAGCGCCACCACGTCAAGTACGCCATCGGTGGCTGGCCGGTCAGCGCCGTGAAACGGCGGGCGAGCGTCGCGCGGGACAGGCCCACCCGGGACGCCAGATCCTCGATGCGCCACGGTGCCGAGGGATTCGCGTGCAGAGCCTCCAGCGCCGCCGCGATCGACCGGTCGTGCAACGCCTGGGGCCAGCCCGCGTCCGGGTTTTCCGCCAGCCACGCGCGGATCAGGTAGACCAGCAACAGATCCAGCAGCCCCGTCAGGACCGTCGCCGAGCCTGGACGGTGGGACGTCACCTCCGCGCCGAGCAGGTCTATCGCCGCCCGGAGTTCCGGAGAACCGCCGACCTGGGCGGGAATGTGCACCACCTCCGGCAGGCTCGCCAGCACCGGGTGGCGGCGCGTCCGGGACAGGCGGTACTTGCCGCACAGGAACTCCGTTCGACCGGCCGGCTCGGGGACCGCCGTCTCGAACGGGACCGCGCCCGACGCGTCCGGCCGTGACGACAGCGTGTGCTCGCTGCCGTGCGGGACCAGGACCACGTCGCCCGCGCCCAGGGGCACCGGCTCGCCCGCCGGCGGGATCAGCCAGCCGCTGCCGCGCAGCAGCACGTGGAAGCCCGCGCCCTCGTACGGCGCGAAGCGGTAGCACCACTCGTCGCCGGCGCGCAGCCGGTTCGACGTCGGCTGTCCGATCCGCACCGCCGCGATCGCGTCGCTCAGGAGGTCCACGAAAGCAACTATAAGACGTTCGCGCATCAAAGTGAGCAACCAGAGCATTGAAAAGCTCAGAAGGCAGACTCACAGTGGAGACATGCACATCGGTGACGTCGAAGTCGTGAAGGTCCTCGAGTGGCAGGGCGAGATCGCCCCCGCGCGAACCATCGTCCCCAGCCCGCCCGAGCTCTGGCAGGACAACGCCGACTGGCTCGCGCCCGATCACTGGAACCCGGACACCGGCGGCTACCGCGGCACGGTCCAGACGTGGGTGCTGCGCAGCGAGGGCCGGGTCATCCTGATCGACACCGGCGTGGGCAACGACCGGGACCGCCCGCAGATCCCGCTGTTCGACCACCTGGCCACGGACTTCCTCGACCGGCTCGCCGACGCCGGTGTCCGACCCGGAGACGTCGACGTCGTCGTCAACACCCACATCCACTACGACCACGTCGGCTGGAACACGGTGCTGCGCAACGGTGATTGGGTGCCGGCCTTCCCCAATGCCACCTACCTGATCCCCCGCGCCGACCAGGTGTACTTCGACCCGCGCAACGCCCACCGGCGCCCCGCCCCGCGCACCGAGCACGACCAGGTGCGCCGTGAAGGCAGCCTGCTGGTCTACGCCGACAGCATCGCCCCCGTGCTCGGGAAAGCCGTGCTGTGGGAGGGAAACCACCGCATCGACCGCAACCTCACCCTCGAACCCGCGCCCGGCCACACGCCCGGCTCGTCCGTCGTGCGGCTGGCCTCCGGCGGGGACCGCGCCGTGTTCGTCGGCGATCTGCTGCACAGCCCCGTGCAGATCCTCGAACCCCGGCACAGCAGCTGTTTCTGCGAAGACGAACAGCAGGCCGCCGTCACCCGGCGCCGGGTCCTCGAACGGGCCGCCGACCACCGCGAGCTCGTGATCCCCGCGCACTTCGCCGGTCCCGGCGCCGCCGAAGTCGAGCGCGACGGCAGCCGGTTCGCCATCCGCCGCTGGGCGGGCGATCCTGTCGAAAACCTGTGAACCGGACGGATCCGGCACTCCCCGCACCTCCCGCGCGTTGTCAGGGGGACAAGGAGGAACCATGGGTGCACTAGGGACACTGCTCGGCTTCGCGCTGAGCCTGTACCTGCTCGTGCTGATCGCGCGGATGGTGCTGGACTGGGTCGGGGTGCTGGCCGACAGCCCGCCGTGGACGCGGCGGGCCCGGAGCCTGGCCTACTCGGCCACCGAGCCGGTCATCGGGCCGGTGCGGCGCGTCGTGCGGCCGGTGCGGATCGGCGGGATCTCGCTCGACCTCGCCTTCACGCTGGTCTTCATCGGGGTGATCGTGCTGCGGGGGATCGTCTTCGCGCTCTAAAGACTGCCGCGGAAGCCCGGCGAAAGGCGGTCGATGCCGCGCTCCAGCTCGGTACGGACGCCGCGCAGGTCGATGCCGTCGGGGTCGATCAGCGCCTGCATCGAGATCCCGCGCAGCTGCGCCAGCAGCGCCGACGCGTACGCATCCGCGTCGCGGACGCCGGCGATGGTCCCGTCCGCGACGCCGCTGGCCAGGGTTTGGGCGATGGCGAACCGGAACCGGCGGTCGGCCTCGGTCAGTGCGCCGCGCAGAGCCGAGTACTCCGCCGCCGCGTCGCCCCAGAGGGCCAGGAAGGCCTGGTTGAGCGTCGGCATCGTGCGGATCAGCTCGAAGATGATGTCGACCAGCGCGCGCAGCATGTCCATCGGCGTCGCGGTGGCCGAGCCGGTCCGGGCCGCGACGGCCTCGCTGTAGGAGTTGGTGAACTCCTCGACGGCGTACTCGACCAGCCGCTTCCCGAGGCCGTCCTTGTCGCCGAAGTGCTGGAAGATGACCGCCCGCGCGTAGCCCGACCGGGCGCAGACGGCCCCAATCTTCAGCCGCCCGAACCCCTCGTCGGCGATGAGGTGCGCGGCGGCGTTCAAAATGCGCGCCTCGACGGCGGCATCTTCGCCGTCCTGCGGGATCCGGTCTGCGGCGGAGCGGTCCACGGGCGTCATGCTAGCCACTCGAACCGGACACCACCGGCCGAACGGTCAGCGGATCGTGCGAGAACCGTCAGCGGCGGGCCGCACTCTCGGGTCATCACCACCGACCCGAGAGGAACCTCCGATGACCGCCAAGACCGTGCTCGTGTCCGGGGCCAGCATCGCCGGCCCGTCCGCGGCCTACTGGCTGCGCCGCCACGGCTACCGCGTGACCGTCGTCGAGACCGCACCCGCCCTGCGGCCCGGCGGACAGGCCGTCGACTTCCGCGGTGAGCAGGTGAAGCTCCTGAAGGCCATGGGCGTCCTCGACGACATCCGGCGGTTCGAGACCGCGATGGGCGACCAGACCGTGCTCGGCCTCGACGCGAAACCCCAGCTCACGGTGCCCGGCGCCGCCTGGAGCGGGGAGGTCGAGATCCTGCGCGGCGACCTCGCGCGGATCCTCTACGACCACACCAAGGCGTACACCGAGTACGTCTTCGGCGACCGCGTCACCAGCCTGACCGAGACCGGCGACGGCGTAGACGTCACCTTCCGCCACGGCGCGCCGCGCCGGTTCGACCTCGTCGTCGGGGCCGACGGCGTGCACTCCGGGGTGCGGGCCGCCGCCTTCGGGCCCGAATCGGACTTCCGGCGCGACCTCGGGTTCGGCATCGCCGGGTTCACCGCGCCCAACCACCTCGGCCTCGACCACACCAGCGTGATGTACAACGAACCCGGCCGCGGCCTGACCGTGGGCAGCCACCGGCTGCCGGACAAGCTGCACGTCAACCTGGTCTTCGCCGCCGACGGCGTCGAGTTCCGCCGCCGCACCCCCGACGAGCAGCGCGCCCTGGTCGCGCAGCTCTTCGCCGACACCGGCTGGGAGACGCCGAAGCTGCTCCGGTCGCTGCCGGGGGCGGACGACCTGTACGTCGACTCGATCAGCCAGATCCACCTCGACCGCTGGTCGAAGGGCCGGATCGTGCTCCTTGGCGACGCCGCGTGGTGCGCCGGGCCCGGCGGGTCCGGCACCGGGCTCGCGATGATGGGCGCCCAGGTGCTGGCCGGTGAGCTCGCGGCGGCCGGCGGCGACCACGTGACGGCGTTCGCGAAGTACGAGGAGCGCCTCCGCAAGCCGGCCACGGTCGGGCAGAAGAACGGCAAGGGCTCGGGCAACTTCCTCGCCCCGCGCACCGTCGCGAAGATCCGCAGCCGCAACCGCGCCTACAAGATGATCAGCACGCGGCTGTTCGGCCGGGTGTTCACCTGGATGACCGATCGCGCCGCCAACGCGGTCGAATATCGTGAGTACCCCGCGCTCACGTCCGCCTGAACCGACGATCTTCGTCTCATCGGGGGACTCGGCTGGCGACCCGGCGTGGCGTACGTCACTCTTGACGCCATGTCAATACGCCGGGCCGCCGACGCCCCGGTCAAGACGGCGCTCGCGGGCCTGACCGTGCTGGCCCTGGGCGTGTTCGCCGCGCTCAACGCGCGCTCGCTGCCCATCATCGGCGACGGCACGACCTACTCCGCGGAGTTCAGCGAAGCGGCCGGCCTGTTCGCGGGCAACGACGTCCGCATCGCCGGCGTCGAGGTCGGCCGTGTCTCGGACGTCAAGCTGCGCGGCGACCACGTGCTGGTCTCCTTCCGGGTCAAGGGCGCGTGGCTCGGCGACACGACGGGCGCGGCGATCCGGCTCAAGACCGTCCTGGGCCAGAAGTTCCTCGCGCTCGACCCGCGGGGCGACGGGACGCTCGACCCGGGACAGCCGATCCCGCGGTCCCGCACCAGCGTTCCCTACGACGTCCTCGCGGCGTTCGGGAAGCTTTCGTCCACTGTGGACAGCATCGACACCACCCAGCTCGCGAAGAGCTTCGACACCCTGTCGGCGACGCTCGCGAACACCCCGCAGAGCGTCCGGGCCGCGCTCAGCGGGCTGTCGCGGCTGTCGGACACGCTCGCTTCGCGCGACCAGCAGCTCGCCACCCTCTTGGGCAACACGCGTGTCGTTTCGCAGACGCTCGTCGACCGCGACGCCGCTGTGCGGCAGCTCCTGGCCGACGGGAACCTGCTGCTGTCCGAGGTCAGCGACCGCGAGCAGGCGATCAGCTCCCTGCTCGACGGCTCGCGGCAGCTCGCCACCGAGCTGTCCGGGCTGGTCAGCGACAACGACGCGCAGCTCGGGCCCTTGCTCACCCAGCTCGACCAGCTGACGTCGATGCTGCAGCGCAACCAGGACGCGCTCGCCGCCGGCATCAAGGGGTTCGCGCCACTGGTCCGGCTGGCCGTCAACCTCACCGGGAACGGCCGGTGGGTCGACGGCTACCTGTGCGGGCTGATCCTGCCGTCGTTCGGCCCGGTGAACGAAGGCGGCTGCCACGGCTGAGCCCGCGTGGCATGCTGACGCCGTGCGATACCTGCTCCTGTTGTGCGGTGACGAGTCCGCGGGCGCGGCGGCCGGCCCCGAGATGGCGCGGCGCTGCCACGATTGGGCCGCCGAGGCCGAACGGCGAGGCGTCCGGCAGGGCGGCACGGGCCTGCACCCGCCCGCCGAGGCGAAGACGATCCGCGTGCGGGACGGCGAAGTCCTGCTGACCGACGGCCCGTTCGCCGAGACCAAGGAGCAGGTCGGCGGCTACAACATCCTCGAAGGCGCGGACCGGTCGACGGTCCTCGATGTCGCGTCGCGGCACCCGTGGGCCGAGTTCGGCACGCTGGAGCTGCGCGAAATCCTCGACGGGCCGCCGGCGGCTTCGTGATCTCGGGACGGTCCTCTCAGCTCACCTCACGATGAGCCGGAACCCCGCGTCCCACTCCGTCCGGTCCAGCAGCTCCGCGTGCTCCTCGTGCCAGCGCCCGGACTCGAGATCGGCCCGCAACCGCGCCATCCCCCGCTCCACGGCGGCCGGCGACGTCTGCGCGAGCGCCGAACACGACCGCCGCACCGCCGGGTCCAGGTAGGCCTCCGGACCGCGCCAGTAAGCCGGGAACACGCCGTCCGTGAAGTCCCATGGCACCGGCAGCTCGACGACCGAAGCCTCGCCCAGGAAATCCGCGATCTCCGGCGCCGACGGACGGGACGACTCCAGCGAAGCGACCTCCGGCACGTACTCCCGCACGAGCCAGAAGTCGTTGTGCAGCGCGGTGTCGTAGGCCAGGACGACCTGACGGCGCGAGACCCGGCGCAGTTCCTCGAGACCCCGGCGCCAGTCCGGCCAGTGGTGCACGGTCAACACGGCCAGCGTCGCGTCGAACGCGCCGTCGGCGAACGGCAGCGCCTCCGCGACCGCCCGCATCGCCGGCGCCGCTCCGGGCCGCCGTTGCCGGATCATCTCGGCCGACGGCTCCACCGCCGTGACCCGGCGCCCGGGTGGCTCGTAGGACCCCGTCCCGGAGCCGACGTCGAGCACGGAATCCGCGTCACCGAGCGCGTCGAGCACCGGCGTCAGCCATCGCGGGTCGGTGCGCCTCCCCAGTGAATAGCCGACGCCGATCTCGTCGTAGCGCGTCATCAACGCTCGGGTCCGTCGCCACCGTTCTGCTCGGCCAGGAACCGCTCGAACTGGGACCCGAGCTCCTCGGCGGTCGGCATGTGCTCGACCGACTCCGCGAGCAGCGAGCCGCGCTCGGACGCCTCGATGAACGTGTCGTACTGCCGCTCCAGCGCGCGGACGACGTCGGCGACCTCGTCGGACTCCGCGACCTGGCGGTTGATCTCGGCGTCGGCCAGCTCCGCCGCCGAGCGCAGCTCGCCCTCGGCCAGGCTCAGCCCGGTCGAGCGGCCCAGCGCGTCGAGCACGACGAGCGACGACGCCGGGTACGTCGACTGCGCCAGGTAGTGCGGCACGTGTGCGGCGAACCCGACGGCGTCATGGCCCCACTCGCCGAGCCGGTACTCCAGCAGCGCGGCCAGGCTGCCCGGCACCTGCAGCCGGTTCGGCAGCGGCTGGTGCTCGCCGACCAGGTCCTTGCGGGTCGCGTGCGCGGTGACGCCGAGCGGGCGGGTGTGCGGCGCGCCCATCGGGATGCCGTGGAAGCCGGCCGTGAGCCGGACGCCCCAGCGCTCGACCAGGTTCCGGACCGCGCGGCAGAACCGCTCCCAGTCGTGGTCGGGCTCGGGGCCGGACAGCAGCAGGAACGGCGTGTCGTCGGCGTCGTGCAGCAGGTGCACGACCAGCTCCGGCGCGTCGTAGTCCTCCCAGTGGTCCACGGCGTAGGTCATCGTCGGGCGGCGCGAGCGGTAGTCGATGAGCCGGTCGACGTCGAAGCGCGCGACCACCCGGTGCTCTCCGCCGAGCAGGTGCTCGGCCAGCAGACGCCCCGCCGAACCGGCGTCCATGAACCCTTCGAAGTGGTGCATCAGCACCGCCCCGGTCAGGTCGGGGACGTCCGAGTCCACCTCGTACAGGTCGTCGGGATCGAGTCCCACCGGGTCCTCCTGCTAGCCGACACGTATGTGAATCCTTCAAGCACAACACACCCCGACGGCGAATCCATTCCTCCGACGGTGTGGCCGATCGTAACGGCACGCGATCGAGGACGGACCGAATCGCCATCGGTGAAGATTATTCAGCCGTCGGCCGCCGCATGACATCCGAGCTGGCCGCCGGCCTGTGAGCGGGGCGCGGCGGCCTAACCAGAATAAACTTCAGTGACACATGTCGTGGGCACGCAAGGCGCCGATCGGGCACGCTTGACCTGTGAGCGAACACAGCACGAACACGGCGGCACTGCGGCTGCGGCCGCCCGCGCACCAGGTCAGCCGCCGGGCCATCGGCTACTGGACGGCGACCGCCGCGCTCCTCTGGATCGTGCTGGTCGGGGTGCAGACCGTCATCGTCGTGACCAGCGACGACCCGCCGGCGTTCCTCGACGTCACGCTGGTGATCTCGTGCGTGCTCGCCCCGCTGCACCTCATCGTGATGCCGCAGTGGCGCTACCGCGTGCACCGCTGGGAGGTCACCGGTGAGGCCGTCTACACCCAAGCCGGCTGGCTGAAGCAGGAGTGGCGGATCGCGCCGGTGTCGCGGATCCAGACCGTCGACATCGAGCGTGACCCCTTCGAGCAGCTCTTCGGGCTGGCGAAGATCACCGTGACGACGGCGTCCGCGGCCGGCCCGCTGCGCATCGCGGGCCTGGCGCACGACCGCGCGCTGGAGCTGGCCGACGAGCTCACGAAGAAGACCCAGGCGGTCCGGGGCGACGCGACGTGACCCCCGCCGACGCACTCTCCCCCGCGGCCGAAGCGGCCGTGACCCCACCCGCCGAGGGCACCCCGGACGCGCCGTGGCACCGCCTCGACCGGCGCATGCTGCTCATCCGGCCGGTGCTGGACGTGGTGCGGTCGCTGCCGGTGCTGCTGGGCGCGCTGCTCGTGGGGCGCGGCGAGTCGTGGCAGTGGATCGGCCTCGCCGTCACCGCGATCGCCGTGTGCACCGGCGTCTCGCACGTGCTGACCTCGCGCTACCGGATCACCGAGACGCAGGTCGAGTGGCACACCGGGCTACTGCTGCGCAAGCAGCGGGCCATCCCCCGCGACCGGATCCGCACGGTCGACGTCACCTCCGAGCCGAAGCACCGGCTGTTCTCGCTGGCCGCCGCGCGGATCGGCACCGGGCGGCACTCGAACGGCGGGAGCCGGCACAAGGACGAGCTGGTCCTCGACGCCGTCACGATCGCCGAAGCGCAGCGGCTGCGGACACTGCTCCTGCACCGCAAGGCCGTGGCTCTCTCCTCCGAAGAGGCGACCGCGCCGCCGGAGCAGCTGGTGGTCGCCGTCGACAAGAAGTGGCTGCGGTACGCGCCGTTCACGCTGTCCGGGCTGGCGGTCGTCGGTGCCGCAGTCGGCACTGTCTACCACTTCGCGCACGAGCTGCACTTCGACCCGGTCCAGTTCTCGCTGGTCCAGACGGTCGTCGGGCACTTCGCCGACACCCCGACGTGGGTCAGCCTGGTGCTGGCCGCCGCCGGCCTGCTGGTGCTCGTCTCGCTGCTGTCGATCGGCGGGTACGTGCTGTCGTTCTGGAACTTCCGGCTCACCCGCGAACCCGCCGGCACGCTGCACATCCGGCGCGGCCTGATCACGACGCGCTCGGTGTCGATCGAGGAGGACCGCCTGCGGGGCGTCGAAATCCGCGAGCCGCTGCCGCTGCGGCTGGCCGGCGGCGCCCGCTGCGTCGCCATCGCCGGCGGCCTGCGCGAGGGCAAGGGCGCGGACAAGAGCGGCGGGCTGCTGCTCCCGCCCGCGCCGCTCGCGAAAGCCCACGAGGTCGTCGCGGAGGTGCTCGGCGAGGACCCGGCCGCGACGCCGCTGGTGCGCCACCCGCGCCGCGCGCTGTACCGGCGGATCTCCCGGGCCGTCGTCGGCGTGCTGCTGCTCGCGGCGGGGCTGTACGGCCTGGCGTGGCTCGGCGCGCTGCCGGACTGGCCGTGGCAGGCCGCGCTCGTGCTGCTGCCGTTCGCCGCGCTCGTCGGCTGGGACCGCTACCGCGGCCTCGGGCACGCCTTGACCGGGCGCTACCTGGTGACGCGCTCGGGTTCGCTGGACCGCGGCACCGCGGCGGTCCGCTGCGACGGGATGACCGGCATCGTCGTCGAACGCTCGTACTTCCAGCGCCGGGCCGGGCTGGTCACGATCATCGCGCCGGTCGCCGCGGGCAAGGGCCACTACCGCGTGCTCGACGTCGGCGAGTCCGCCGGGCTCGCGCTCGCCGACCAGGCGGTTCCCGGGCTGCTGACGCCGTTCCTGACCGATCAGCGGGACCGCGGTTGACTCCTCACCCGCACCACTCGTAGCGTGAAATCCGCCGTCCGAACGCAATGCCCATCGCATTCGTCGAGAGGACGGCATGATGTTGAAGAAGCTCCTTGGCGTGCTCGCCGCGGGGATCGTCGTGGCCTCGGGGTTCGCCCCGGCCGCGCAGGCGGCGGACAACCCGTACGGCGACCCGAACCTCGTCCCGATGTTCAACGGCACCGATTTGAGCGCTTGGACATCGTCCAAGTCAGGCCTGTGGTCGGCGAAGAACGGCGTCATCCACGGCAATGGCACCGCGCGCGGCTGGTTGTACTACAACAAAGCGCAGGTCGGCACTTTTCGGTGGATATTCAATGTCCGGCAGGTCAAGGGCAACCACAAACCGACCGTGCTGATCTGGGGCACCACCGACCCGATCCGCGACGCGCTGAGCGCCATCCAGTTCCAGCCGCCGAACGGTGGCCACTGGGACTACCGGCCGGGCCACAACGACGGCGGCGGCAAACTGTTCACGCAGCTGCCGCACACCACGATCGACATCAAGAAGTGGGCCCAGTGCGAGCTGATCGGCGACGCGGCCACCGGCGTGGCCCGGATGGCCTGCTGCCCGCTCACCGGGACGGCCGCGACCTGCAAGGGCACCGAAGTCCTGCGGTTCACCGACAAGACCGCCGGGCGCACCGGTCCGCTCGCGCTGCAGGTGCACAACTCCGGGATCCAGGACGAGTACCGCGGCCTCTACGTCGAGTCACCGGTGGTGACGAAACCCGGCGAGTTCCTCACGCTCTGACTCGCGGTTTTCCCGAGTGGCGGACCGTCGGTCGAATGCTGGCCTTCGTTTAACACAACGTGCTAATTTATTCACCCCGTGTGATAGCGAAGGTCGTTTTTGTCTCACCGAGAGGTCATGATGACGCCTGCCGTCAGTGCCGCCAGTGCCGTTGACGGTTCCGCCACCACCGAACCGCGCCGAACCCCCGGTGCCAGCAGTTCCCGGAAGGTCCTCCAGCTGCTGCTCGCCTTTTCCGAGTCCCGCTGGGAGGCCAGCGTCGCCGAGCTCGCCGCGACGATCGGCACCCCGGTCGCGACGACGTACCGCTACGTCGCGCTCCTCAAGGAGCTGCAGCTCCTCGAGGAGGGCCGGGCCGGGCACTACCACCTCACGAGCCAGGTCATGCCGCTCGCGCGCGCCGCGCAGCTGGCGAACGACCTCGTGCGGCTGGCCAAGCCGTCGATGGAGGAAGCCGCGCGGGAGCTCGGCGAGACCGTGATGCTCTTCCAGCAGTTCGGCGACGCCGCCGTGTGCGCGGACCGCGTCGAGTGCGACCGCGCCATGCGGTTCACGTTCGAGCCGGGGCATTCGCTGCCGCTCGGCCGCGGCGCGTCCGGGAAGATGCTGCTCGCGCTCCTGCCGGAGATCGAGCGCGACCGGCGGCTGGCGCCGATCGTCGAGCAGCGCGGCACCTTCGTGCGTGACGAGCTCAAGCACGCGCTGGAGAACCGGTTTTCGGTCAGCTCCGGGGAAATCGACGAAGGCGTCTGGGCGTGTTCGGTGCCCGTGCAGGCCTACGGGCGGCGGCCGACCGTGCTGAGCCTGGCCGGTCCGGCCGCGCGGATCACCGAGGAGGCCCGGCGCACCGCGATCACCGCCCTGCAGGGGTACGCGACCCGCATCCAGCGCACGATCTCGTCTTATTCGCTGTGAAAATCCCCGCCGGACGCGTACGAATGCCTTCGTGATCCGGCTCGCGCGCCCCGACGACCTGCCCGCGCTGATCGACGTCGAGCGCGAGGCGGGCAGCCTGTTCCGCGCTCTCGATATGGCCGCGATCGCCGACGACGACCCGGGTTCGCCCGCCGAACTGGCGGAGTACCAGTCCGACGGCCGCGCCTGGGTGAGCGTGGACGACGCCGACCGGCCGGTGGCGTACCTGATCGCCGAGGTCGTCGACGGGCACGCGCACGTCGAGCAGGTCTCGGTGCGGCCCTCGCACGCGCGCCGCGGGCTCGGCAGCGCGTTGATCGAGACGCTCGCCGAGTGGGCGGTCGCGCGCGGGTTGCCGGCGCTGACGCTCACGACGTTCGCGGCCGTGCCGTGGAACGCGCCGTACTACGAGCGGCTGCGATTCCGGGTGCTGTCGGACGTGGAAATCGGCGCCGGGCTGCGCGCGATCCGCCGCGCGGAGGCCGCCCGCGGTCTGGACGCCTGGCCGCGCGTCGCGATGATCCGAACACTCTGACCTGCCGTTTTGCCTTTTTCTCCCCTGGCTGGGGGATGTACTGGCGCACCGGGTCGAACATGTGTTCTACTGTGCTCGCCGGCCTCGGAGGGGGAAGCTCCTGGGCCGGCCCACAGACTTCGGAGGTTGTCATGGCGGTCAAGATCACCCACCTGACGAACGGCCAGCAGGTGCGGTTCGCCAACGCCGACGGCGCCCGCCGCTACGCCGAGATCATGGGCGGCGGCGTCGACAAGTGGCGCTTCACGGTCGTGCCCGAGGACTCGATGCTCCGGAAAATGTCGGACTCGGTCGTTAACGTGCCCGTATGGCGCATGACTTCCAGGTAGTGGTGGATACGGCCGACCCGCACGTGCTCGCCGACTGGTGGGCCGAGACGCTCGGCTGGCCGGTGGAACCGACCGACGCGGACTTCATCCGCGAGATGATCGCGAAGGGGTACGCGAAGGAGGAGGAAACCCGCACGTACAACGGCTCACTGGTGTGGAGAGCCGGGGCGGCGATCCGCCATCCGGACTCGCCACCCGAGGGTCCACCCCGGCGGGTCCTGTTCCAGGAGGTCCCGGAGCCGAAGACGGTGAAGAACCGGCTCCACATCGACGTGTGGGTCGGCGCGGACAACGTCGAGGCGACGCTGGAGAAGCTGACGTCCCGCGGGGCGAAGTTCCTGCACCGGGGCCGTCAGGGGCCGCACAGCTGGGTCACGATGGCGGACCCGGAGGGCAACGAGTTCTGCATTTCTTGAGCGTGAACGGCTCTTTCCTGCTGTCGGAGGACAGGAAAGAGCCGTTCACCGCGCGTCAAGCCTGAGCTGCCAAGCGGTCCAGGGCCTTCGGCAGCGCGGAGGCCAGCAGATCCAGCTCCGCCTCCCCCGCGATCAACGGCGGCGAGACCGCGACACCGCGCCCGAGGTTCCGCACGATCACGCCCTCGTCCCGGCACGCGCGCTGCAGCTTCACCGGGGCGCCCGGGTCGGCGTCCATGACGTCCGGCGTCAGCTCGACCGCCGCGAGGAAGCCCAGGCCCGCCCGGACTTCCGCGACCAGCGGGTGGCCGGCGACCCCGGACACCGCGTCGGCCAAGGGTTTCTCCAGCTCGCGGCCGCGGGGGATCAGGCCGTCGCGCTCGTAGATGTCGAGCGTCGCCAAGCCCGCCGCGCAGGCCACCGGGTGGCCCGCGTACGTCGCGCCGTGGCGGAAGATCGGGGCGCCCGGTGCTCCCGTGAAGAACGGCTCCGCCACCCGCGGGGCCACCACCAGCGCGCCCAGCGGGATCGTACCGCCGGTGATGCCCTTCGCCGTCGTGATCATGTCCGGCTCCACCGCCCAGCGGTCGATGCCGAACCACGTCCCGAGCCGGCCCCACGCCGCGATCACGCAGTCCGCGACGAACAGCACGTCGTGACGGCGGCAGATCGCGGCGACCTCCTCGAGGTAGCCCTCCGGCGGGAGCAGCACACCACCCGCGCCGATCACCGGCTCGCAGAAGAAGGCCGCCACCTTGGCCGCGCCGACGCGGGAAATCTCGGCCTCCAGCGCCGAAGCGCTGTCGAACGGCACATGCGAGAACTCCGGCGGCTGCGGGCCGACGCCGGCCGCGTTGGCCGGGATGCCGCCGACGGCCGTGCCGAAGCCGTGCGTGCCGTGGTAGCCCTGCGTCCGCCCGATGACGTGCGCTTTCTCCGGCCGCCCGGTCTGCGCGAAGTACGCCCGCGCGAGCTTGACGGCGGTGTCGATGACGTCCCCGCCGCCCGACCCGAAGAACACCTTCGACCCCGGCGTCGGCGCCAGCGCGGCGACGCGGTCGGCCAGCTCGATCGCCGGCTCGTTCGCGTTGTAGCCGAACAGGTTGTACGAGTCGAGCTTCCGGAGCTGCTGTCCGACGGCCTCGGTGATCTCGGGCCGCCCGTGGCCGAAGTTCGCGTACCAGAGCGACGCGGTGGCGTCGAAGTACCGGCGGCCGGCGTCGTCCCAGACGTAGGAACCCTCGCCGCGGGTGATGACCATCCGGTCGCCGTCGACCGCACCCATGTCGGCGAACGGGTGCCAAAGGGCGTGCTGTGCTGACATCGGTCCTCCTCAGTCCTCCCCCATCCCTACCAGGGCGAAGCGGCGAGCGCGAACACTCCATCGTGCACACTTCGCGACGCGGGACTGGCCGGAACGGCGACGCAACGTGCAACGCCGACGCCGCCGGGCCTGCGGCGCGTGCTCCGGCCGACCCGGCGCTGGTGCCGGGAAGCTGAGCCTCAGCCCAGGAACTCCGCGATCTCCTCCGCCGAGTAGCCCAGCTCCGCCAGCACCTCCGCGGTGTGCTGCCCCAAGGTCGGCGGCGCCGACGTCGGCCGCGCCGGCGTGTCCGATGCCTTCACCGGGAAGCCCGTCCCCAGGTACGTCCCCACCGTCGGGTGCGGCAAGCGGACCACCTGGTCGCGTGCGGCGGTCCACGGGTCCGCGTAGACGTCGTCGATCTCGTTGATCGGGGCCGCCGGGATGCCCGCCGCGTCGAAGGACTTCATCCAGTCCGCCGCCGTGCGCGTCAGCAGCACCGGCTCCAGGAGAGCGTTCAGCTCGTCGCGATGAGCCGCGCGCGCGGCGTTCGATGAGAACCGCGCGTCCGAAGCGATGTCCAGATCGAGCGCCCCGCAGAACGCGTGCCACAGCTTTTCGCTGCCCACCGCGATGATCAGCCAGCCGTCCGACACGTGGTACGCCTGGTACGGAACGATGCTCGGGTGCGCCGAGCCCATCCGGCGCGGCCGGGGCGCGTCGTAGAAGTGCGCACCCGCGGCGTACACGTGCCAGGCCAGCTGACTGTCCAAAAGGGACACGTCGAGGTACTGGCCGCGGCCGGTCGTGTGCCGGGCCTGCAAGGCCATCAGCACCGCGATGATCGCCCACGTCCCGGCGTTCAGGTCCGCCACCGGCAGCCCGACCTTCGCCGGCGCGCCGTCGGGCTCGCCGGTCAGCGACATCACGCCGCCGAGGGCCTGCGCGACCAGGTCGTAGCCCGCGCGGTCGCGGTACGGGCCCGTCTGCCCGAACCCGGTGATCGACACGTGGATCAGCCGCGGGTTCAGATCCGACAGGACCGCATACCCGAGCCCCCACTTCTCGAGCGTGCCCGGCCGGAAGTTCTCGACGAGCACGTCCGCGTCGGCCACCAGACGTCGGAGGGCTTCACGGCCGCGCTCGCTCTTGAGGTCGAGCACGATCCCGCGCTTGTTCCGGTTCGCCGCGAGGTAGTACACGGCTTCGTCGCTCTCGCCGACGAACGGCGGGCCCCAGCCGCGGGTGTCGTCGCCGTGGCCGGGCGGCTCGACCTTCACCACGTCCGCACCCATCTCGCCGAGGTACTGCGTGCAGTACGGCCCGGCGAGGATGCGGGACAGGTCGACGACCTTGATCCCGTCCAGCGGGCGGAATCCGTCGTGGTCAGCAGGCAGCGAAGTCACGGCCCTTTCTCTCCCACCGGGGAGGAATCCGCAAGGTGTTCCTCCTAACGGCCGTAGACATCCGACCTCTTCATGGTGTTTGTTGTTGAGTGAGTTTGTGCAGAGTTGCGCACTCCTGGAGGGATCATGCGTCTTCTTGTCGGGCTCGCGGCCGCCGTCGTGGCCGCCGCGATCGCTTCTCCCCCACCCGCCCAAGCCGCCGAGCCGGCCGACGCCCAGCAGCTCGGCCAACGGCCACCCATGGGCTGGAACAGCTGGAACAAGTTCCACTGCGACATCAACGAAGAGCTCATCCGCGAGACCGCGGACGCCATGGTCAGCTCGGGCCTGAAGGCGGCCGGCTACCAGTACGTCAACATCGACGACTGCTGGGCCGAACAGAACCGCACCGCCGACGGCAAGCTCGAAGCCAGCCACGCGCGCTTCCCCGGCGGCATCAAGGCGCTGGCCGACTACGTCCACGACCGCGGGCTCAAGCTCGGCATCTACACCAGCGCCGGCACGCTGACCTGCCAGAAGACCATGCCCGGCGGCCTCGACCACGAGGACGTCGACGCGCAGACGTTCGCGGACTGGGGCGTCGACTACCTCAAGTACGACAACTGCAACAACCAGAACCGCCCGGCGATCGAGCGCTACACGAAGATGGGCGAAGCGATCAAGAAGACCGGCCGGCCGATCCTCTACGCGCTCTGCGAGTGGGGTCAGAACCAGCCGTGGCTGTGGGGCAAGGACGCCGGCGCGCAGCTGTGGCGCACGACCGGCGACATCAGCGACAGCTGGAGCAGCATGACCGGGATCCTCGACAAGCAGTTCGCGCTGGCTGGCTACTCCGGCCCGGGCGGCTGGAACGACCCGGACATGCTCGAAGTCGGCAACGGCAAGATGACGACCACCGAGTACCAGGCGCACTTCGCGTTGTGGGCGCTGATGAACGCGCCGCTGCTCGCCGGCAACGACCTGCGCTCGATGTCCGACACCACCAAGTCGATCCTGGAGAACAAGGACATCGTCGCGCTCGACCAGGACTGGGCGGGCAAGCAGGGGTACAAGCTCCGCGACGACGGCGACACCGAGGTCTGGACCAAGCCGATGTCGGACGGCTCGGCGGCGGTCGTGCTCTTCAACCGCGGCCTGACCGCGGCGCCGATGTCCGCCACCACCGCCGAGCTCGGCCTCGCGAAGGCCCGCGACTACCGCGTCCGCGACCTGTGGACCGGCGCCGAAACGGAGACCACCGGCACGCTCCGGGCGTCGGTGCCGAGTCACGGCGCCGCGGTGTTCCGCGTCTGGCCCGCCAAGTTCCCGAACGCTGCTCCGCTGTCGACGCTGACCGTGCAGGCGCCGGACTTCGCCGACGCCGCCCAGCCGTTCACGGCCACGCTGAAGCTGACCGACGACGGCAGCACCCCGCTCCTCGCCGCGCAGGTCAAGCTGACCGCCCCGGCCGGTTGGAAGCTCGACGGCCGCGCCGACGTGCTCGTGCCGGTGGTCGCCCCGGGCAAGACATGGCAACGCTCCTGGACCGTGCGTCCGGACGCTCCGAGCGGCGACCGCGTCACCCTGACCGCGACGGCGAACTACTGGACGGCCTGGGGTAAACGCTCGTTAACGGCCGACGGCGGCGCGCCGATCGTGGTACCGCCGGCGCCCGGCGTGACACCGCTGTCGAAGGCGACCTGGCTTTCCGCCGAGAACGGCTACGGCCCGGTCGAACGCGGCACGAGCAACGGCGAGTCGAAAGCCGGTGACGGCCACAAGATCACCATCGGCGGGGTGACCTACGACGACGGCCTGGGCGTGCACGCGCCGTCGCGCGTCCGGTTCTACCTCGGCGGCGGCTGCACGGCGTTCGGCGCGTCCGTCGGCCACGACGACGAAAAGGCCAAGGGCAGCGTCGCGTTCCAGGTCCTCGGCGACGGCAAGGAGCTCGCCGCGACCGGGGTCATGACGGCGGGCCTGCCCGCGCAGCAGCTCGCGGCGAACCTGAGCGGGGTGCGGGTGCTCGACCTCGTCGTCACCGACGGCGGGGACACCAACGACTCCGACCACGCCGACTGGGCGGACGCCACGATCACCTGCTGAGCGCCAGCAGCAGGGCTTCGGCGTCGCGGAGGTAGCGCTCCAACGCTGCCTCCGCGACGCCGAAGCGGCCGCCGCGCAGGTCGCGCAGGATCTGCTCGTGGCAGACCAGGAACGGTTCGTAGAACTCGCGCGTGTTCTCGTTGAGGACGAAGAACAACCGCGTCTCGGCGAGCACCTGGCGCATGGTCGCGGAGATGCGTTCGCTGCCCGCCAGGTCGGCCAGCGCCTGGTGGAAGTGGATGCTGGCGGTGCCGACCGCCGGCCAGTCCTCGGCCGCCGCGGCCGCGCGACCGTCCCGCAGGGCCTGTTCGACCGGCACCAGGTCCACAGTGGACAGCTCGGCCGCCCGCCGCAGGGCACCGCATTCCGTGGCGCGGCGGACGACGTAGAGGTCCTCGATGTCCTCTGTGGTCAGTTCGCGTACGAACACGCCTCGGTTCAGCTCGTGCACCGCCAGCCGCTCGTGGGCCAGCAGCTGGAACGACTCACGCAACGTGTTGCGCGAGACGCCGAGCGCCGAGCTGATCACCGGCTCGGACAACCGTTCACCGGGGGCGAAGACGCCGTCGGTGATGTACTGCCGCAGGATCGCGGCGACCCGTTCGGCCGTGCCGCTGCGCTCGAGCAGGTGCCGCTCGCTCTCCAGCCCCGAGGGATCGACGGTCACGGCGCTACCTGACGCCGAGCTCGAAGTCGAGGCTGTAGCGGTTGCCCGGCATCGCGCCCGCGGCCTTCGCGCCGTCGATCGGCAGCACGACGCCGTTGATGAAGCGCGACTCGTCGCTGGCCAGGAACACCACGGCCTTCGCGACTTCCCACGCCTCGCCGACGCGCGCCGCGGGCGTGCTCGCGACCAGCTGGTGCTGCTTGGTCTCGAACTCCTCGGGCGAGTTGAGCGTGCTGCGCAGCATGTCGGTGTCGATCGCGCCGGGGTTAACCGTGTTGGCGCGGATGCCCTGGTGCGCGTGGGCGACCGCGATCGACTTCGTCAGCCCGACCAGCGCGTGCTTGGTGGCGTTGTACACCGGGTCGCCGGGGCGGCCCATCACGCCGCCGTTCGACGACGTCGTGATGATGCTGCCGGCCTTGCGCTCGATCATGTGCGGCAGCACGGCGCGGGTGCCGAGGAAGGCCGCCCGGACGTTGAGCGCGAAGATGTTGTCGAACTCGGCCAGCGTCGTGTCGGCGAGGGGCTTGCCGAGGTGGATGCCGACGTTGTTGACCAGCACGTCGATGTGCCCGGCTTCGGCGAGCACACCGTCGACAAAGGACGCCACGGCGTCTTCGTCGGTGGCGTCCACAATAGAGTGACGGTAGCCGTCGAGGGACTCCGCGGGCTCGCGGATGTCGGACGCGAACACCGTCGCGCCCTCGGCGAGGAACTCCTTCACCGTGGCGAGGCCGATGCCCCGCGCGCCGCCGAAGACGACCGCCACCTTGCCGGCCAACCGACCCATGTCACTTCCCCGCTCTCAGTCGTACTGTCTGCTCTTCGTCCACCGCGTAGTCCCCGGGCAGCCGGACGAGCGCCGCCGGGTCGCCGAGGTACCGCACCTCGACGCCGTACACCGCACGCGCCGCCGCGAGCGAGACGTATCCCTCGACGACGTCGTCGAGCACCTCGGAGACGGGCCGCTCGAGCGGCGGCCCGTAGCCACCGCCGCCGGGCAGGGTGACGTCCACAACGGACTCGCGCGTCAGCGTCACCCGGCTCTTGGCAGGCAGGTCGTCCCCGTGGTGCAGCCCGAACCGACCGGCCGCGCCGGGTGCTCCACCGTCCACACCGGACGCCGCGGCGCGCACGCGGTCGACGTTCCCGTTGACGCTCCAGGAGTCCTGGTCACGTGCGGCCATCGTCGTCACCTGGCCGAGGCCGCCGCGCCACCGCCCGGCACCGCCGGAGTCCACGCGCAGCTCTCGTGACCGCTGGACGAGCGGTGCCATCGTCTCGATGACCTCCGTCGGCGTCGAGCGCAGGCCGCTGGGGAAACCGGTGGTGTTCAGACCGTCCTTGTCGGCGCGCGCGCCCATCCCGCCGGTCTGGAAGACGTTGAGCATGAACCCCGGCCCGCGCCAGATGGTCATCCACAGCGCGTCCGCGCTCGGCGCGATCGCGGCGCCGGGCAGGGCACCGATCAGCAGCGACGGCAGGAAGTGCCCGATCAGGTGCCGCGACGCGACCGGGGCGGGCGGCAGGCAGTTCAGCACCGACCCTTCGGGCGCGGTGACGTGCACCGGCCGGAACGACCCGGCGTTGTGTGGCACCTCCGGCGAAATCGCCGCCTTGACCGCGAAGGACGCGTACGCCCGCGTGTAGTTGAGCACGACGTTGATGCCCCGGCGACTCTGCGGCGACGACCCCGCGAAGTCGAGGTGGATCTCGTCACCGTCCACAGTGGCCGTCACGCGCAGGACGATCTCTTCGTCGTCGAAGCCGTCGGTGACGATCTCGTTGGTGTAGGTCCCGTCCGGCAGCTTCCGCAGCGCGTCGCGCAACGCCTTCTCGGAGCGGTTCATGATCTCGGCGGCGACGTCGTCGAGGGTGTCGATGCCGAACTCGTCCAGCAGCTTCAGCAGGCTGGCCGCGCCGACCTCGTTGCCGGTGACCTGCGCGTACAGGTCGCCGACGGTCTCCTCCGGCGTCCGGACGTTGGCCCGGATCAGCCGTTCCAGATCGGCGTTGACCTCGCCCGCGCGCAGGAACTTCAGGATCGGCAGCCGCAGGCCCTCCTCGAAGACCTCGTGCGCCTCGGCGGAGACGAGCCGGCCACCGATGTCCGGCGCGTGGCAGCAGGACGCGAACCACGCGACCACCTCGCCGCGCCGGAACACCGGCGTCGCCACGGTGATGTCGTTGATCTGCCCGGCCGTCTGCCACGGATCGTTGGTGAGCAGCACGTCCCCGGGTTCCAGGGTCTCCGCCGGGTAGGCCGCGACGAAGTGGTGCATGCCGGTGGCCATCGCGTTGATGTGCCCGGGCGTGCCGCCGACGGACTGGCCGATCATCTCGCCACGCGAGTCGAACACCGCGCAGGCGAGGTCGAGCGATTCGCGCACGACGGCGGAGAAGGCCGTGTTGACCAGCGCGTTCTGCTGTTCGGCGAGGATCGAGTGCAGCCGGTTGCCGAACAGCCCGACGAGGATCGGGTCGACACTCACGCCGTCACCTCCAGCGCGGCGTCCTCCCGGACGACGCAGTGCGCGCCGGGCGGGACGACCACAGTGGACTCACGTTCCTCCACAATGGCCGGCCCGTTGATCCGCACGCCGGGCCGGAGGCGATAGCGGTCGTACACGGCCGTGTCGACAAATCCACCGGCCGCCGGAAAGTAGGCCTTCCGCGTCCCCTTGCGCGCGTCGCCGCTGGTCACCTGAGTGGTCAGCCGGAGCGTGACGTCCGGCGCGGGCCCGCTGGAGACGACGCGCCAGTTCAGCACCTCGACGCCGACGTCGGGCCCGGTGCGCCGGTACAGCGCGCGATAGGTGGCGGTGAACTCGTCGATCAGGGCGTCCGGCCAGCGGCCGCCGCGGACCGGGACGCGGATCTCGTAGCCCTGCCCGGCGTAGCGCATCTCGGCGATCCGCCGATGCGTCACCTCCGCGGCTCCGGACTTCGCGAGCAGTGCCGCACCCTCGGCTTCCATCTCGGCGAACAGCGCGTCGACCTGCTCCCACGCCAGCTCTCGCACGGCCGCGCGGGCCGACCGGACGAAGTCGAACGCCAGCGGCGCGGTGAGGAACCCGGCCGCGCTGAGCACCCCGGCGGCCGGCGGCGCGACGACCGACGGCGCCCCGAGCGCGCGGGCGACGCCGACGCCGTGCACCGGGCCTGCCCCGCCGAACGTGTACATCGGCAGCTTCGCCGGATCCCGGCCGCGCTCGACGGCGTGCACGCGGGCAGCGTTCGCCATGTCCTCGTTGACGCTGGTGTGGATGCCCCACGCGGCCTCTTCGACGCTCACGCCGAGCGGTCCGGCGATGCCGCTGATCGCCGCACGCGCCGCCGGGGCGTCGAGCTTCATGCCGCCGCCGAGGAAGTAGTCCGGGTCGAGGTAGCCGAGCACGAGGTCGGCGTCGGTCACCGTCGGCTCGGTGCCGCCGCGGCCGTAGCAGACCGGGCCGGGCTCGGAGCCGGCCGAGTCGGGTCCGACGGTCAGCAGGCCGAGCGCGTCGATCCGCGCGATCGACCCGCCGCCGACGCCGATCTCGATCATGTCGGTGACCGGCACCTGCACCGGCAGCCCGGACCCGGGCAGCAGCCGGTACTTGCGGTCCACTTCGAACTGGTGCGTCACCGAAGGCGCGCCGCCGGCGATCAGGCACAGCTTCGCCGTCGTGCCGCCCATGTCGAAGGCCAGCAGGTCGGCCGGCCCGATCGCGGCCGCCGCCAGCGCCCCGCCGGCCGGGCCGGACTCGAGGATCCGGATCGGGTGGCGGGCCGCGGTGTCCACAGTGGCCAGTCCGCCGTTGGACAGCATGATGTGCGGCGCCCCGGCGATCCCGAGGCGCCCCAGCCGGTGTTCGAGGTCGCGCAGGTAGCGCTCAGTCAGGTCCTGGACGTAGACGTTCGCGACCGTGGTCGACGCGCGTTCGAACTCGCGGATCTCGGGGACGACGTCGGAGGACAGCGCCACCCGGAGCGAGGGCGCCACCTCGGCGAGGATCTCGCCCGCGCGCCGCTCGTGCGCCGGGTTCGTGAACGCGTGGAGGAAGCAGACGGCGACCGCTTCGATACCCCGTGCCGCCAGCTCACGGCCGAGCCGCGCGACGTACTCCTCGTCGAGTCCGATGTGGATGGAGCCGTCGGCGAGGATCCGCTCCGGGACGTCGAAGCGCAGGTGCCGCGGGACGAGTGGCGGGGGCAGCTCGATGTGCAGGTCGTACAGCTCGTACCGGTGCTCGCGGCGCATCTCCAGGACGTCCCGGAAGCCGGCGGTCGCGAGCAGCGCCGTGCGCGAGCCCTTGCGCTCGATCAGCGCGTTCGTCACCAGCGTCGTCCCGTGGACGACCTGCTCGACGTCACCGGCGGCGATCCCCGACTCCGCGAGCAACGCGGCCAGGCCCTCCTCGACCGCGCGCGCCGGCTCGTCGTGCGTGGTCAGCACCTTGCCGACGGCCGCGATCCCCGTTCCGTCCACCGCGCAGAGGTCGGTGAACGTGCCACCGATGTCGACGCCGATCCTCATGTGCGATACCACCGCGGGGACGTGTTCAACGGCGGCTTGAGCTTGGCCTTCACGACCAGGACGTTCGGCTCGTCGGACTCGACGAACTCGCCGAGCAGCCGCCGGAACGCGCGCCCGAACCCGGACACGCGGTCGGCGTGCACGCCGAAGGACCGGGCCAGGCCGACGAAGTCCGGGCTGTCCCAGTCGACCCCGCGGTGCGGCAGGCCCTCGCGGTCCTGGTCGTAGCGCAGCATCCCGTAGCCGCCGTCGTCGACCAGGACGACCGTGACCGGCAGCTGCTCCTGCGCGAGCGTCGCCAGATCGCCGCAGCCGTAGAGGAACCCGCCGTCACCGGTGATGCAGATCGCGCGCCCGACACCGGCCGCGGCGGCGCCGAGCGACGCCGGGAAGCCGTAGCCGAGGGTGCCCCAGCCCATCGGGTAGGCGAGCTTGCGCGGCGCCCGCACCCGGTGGAAGCCGCCGACCCAGTAGCCGGCGACGCACATGTCGGACACCAGCACCGCGTCTGTCGGCAGCACCTCGTCCAAAGTGGACAGGAAGTCGTAGGCCTGCGGCTCTTCGTCCCGGATCCGCTGGCGCACCCGGCGGCCGATGCCGGCCAGCCGCAACGTGATGTCGTCCAGCCCCGGCCGCTGCTTCGGCAGCAGCCGCTCGACGATCGCGCGCGCGTCACCGACCAGCGTCAGGTCCGGCGGGTAGTTCTTGGCGGCGTCGTCGGCGTCGACGTTGATCGCGACCAGCGTGCGCGGCTTCGGCATCCGCCAGTTCTGCGTCATCAGGCCGTCGAAGTCGGTGCCGATGGCGAGCACGACGTCGGCCTCGTCCCACAGCTCGCCGACCTCCGGCGTGTGCACCGGGTTCGGCGCGAGGCACGGGTGGTCGAGCGGGAGCAGGCCGCGGGCGCCGAACGTCGTGATGACCGGCGCGGCGATCTTCTCGGCGAGCGCGCCGATGGCGTCCCCGGCCCCGGACCGCAGCGCGCCGCCGCCGGCCCAGATCAGCGGGTTCTTCGCGTCGGACAGCAGCGCTTCCGCGCGGGCGAGGTCGGGAACGTCGCCGTCGGGCTTGCGGTGCGGCGCGGGCGGCCGACGGTGCGGCACCGTCTCGCGCAGGTAGTCGGTCGGCACGCCGAGGTAGACCGGGCCGCTCTGCGCCTCCAGCGCGAGCCGCGCCGCGCGGTGCACGGTGGTGCCGATCTGGTCGGCGGCCCGCACGGTGAAGACCCCCTTGGTCACCGGCGCGAACATCGCCTGCTGGTCGGACGTCTCGTGCAGCACGCCGCGGACGACGCCGGGACGCCGCAGCGTCGAGGGGATGTCGGTGGCGATGATCAGCACCGGAGCCGCGGACGCCATGGCTTCGCCGACCGCGCCGAGGGTGTTCGCCGCGCCCGGCCCGGTGGTGACGAGGGCGACGCCGAGCTTGCCGGTGGCGCGCGCGTAGCCGTCGGCCGCGTAGCCGGCGGTCTGTTCGTGACGGACCCCGACGAGCTTGATGCGGGTCTCGGCGAGCGCCTCCCACAACGGCAGGTTGTGCACCCCCGGGAGGCCGAAAACGATCTCCGTCCCCAGTCCTTCGAGGGCGTCCACCAACTCCCGAGCACCACTCACAGCCACGGCCCGGATACTGCCAGATCGTTGAACGATCTGGCAATCAACCCCTAGACGATGTTGTGCTCGACCGGTGCGGTATCGGCGCGTTCGAAGCGCCGGACGTCGAGCTCCGCGATGTCCACGGCCGGTTCTCGGCCGAGGTAGAGGTCCCGGATCAGCTCGCCGGTCGCCGGTCCCATCTGGAACCCGTGCCCGGAGAAGCCGGTCGCGTAGAAGAACCGCGACAGCAGGACGCTTTCCCCCACGATCTGGTTGCGGTCGGGCGTCACTTCGTACAACCCGCCCCAGGCCGTGCGGATGTCCGCGTCGAGCACGGCCGGGATCCGGCGGCCCGCCAGCTCGGCCAGCCGCGGCAGCCACTCGCCCGCTTCGTAGTGGGTGTCGAAGCCCGGGAAGCCGTCGTCCTCGCAGAACGACATGGCCAGGCCAGGGCCCTCGCGGTGGAAGTAGAACGCCGACGGCATCTCGATGGTCAGCGGCACCGCGGCCGGCAGTCCCGGCACCGGCCCGGTGAACACGACCTGCCGCCGGAACGGGCGCACCGGGAGGTCGAGGCCGGCCAGCTCGCCGATCCGCCCAGACCACGCGCCGGCCGCGCACACGACCGCGCCGGTCCGGACGAACCCCGCGGTCGTGTTAACGCCGGTTAACGCGTCGCCGTCACGTTCGATCCCGGTGACCTCGACGCCGGTCCGGAGCAGCGCGCCGCACGCGCGGGCCGCCTTCGCGTAACCCTGGACGACGGCGTCCGGAGTGGCCTTCGCGTCGTCCGGCGACCAGAGCGCGGCGACGATCCCGTCCGTCCCGAGCAGCGGAAGGATGTCGCGCACTTCGGACGGGTCCAGGAGGTGGCTCCTCGCGCCGTAGGCCTGCTGCAGCTCCGCGCAATGTCCGATTGCAACTGTGTCTTCCGAGTTGGTGAGCAGGTAGAGGTAGCCGTCGCGGCGGAAGTCGATCTCGACGCCGAAGTCGCGTGAGAAAGCGCTGTACGCGGCGAGCCCGCGCAGTCCCAACTCGACGTTGACGCGGCTCGTGAACGACGACCGGATGCCGCCCGCGGCCTTCGCCGTCGAGCCCTCGCCGAGCCCGTCGCGCTCCAGCAGCAGGACGTCGACGCCGGCCTCCGCCAAGCGGAACGCGCAGCTCACACCGATCACACCGCCGCCGATCACGACGCACTCGGCCATCGGTGGCAGGGACGTTTCCCGAGCGCCGCGGACGGTCATACTCGCCAATGTAGAACGTGATCCACCCACGGCAGCCGAGCGCGTAGAGTCGGCGTGCCGAGTGCGGAAGGTGATGTCCCATGGCGATGATGCCCGTGACCGACTCGATGTTCCTCCTGGTCGAAACGCGCGAGCATCCGATGCACGTGGGCGGTCTGCAGCTGTTCAAGAAACCCGACGGCGCCGGGCCGGACTACCTGCGCGACGTCCGCCGCTCGCTGCTGGAGTCGGACAACATGCGGCCGGTGTTCCGCCGCCGCCCGGCCCGGCCGGTCAACACGCTCGGGCACGTCGCCTGGAAAGCGGAAGACGACCTCGAGCTCGACTACCACTTCCGGCACTCCGCGCTGCCGCAGCCGGGGCGCATCCGCGAGCTGCTGGAGCTGACGTCCCGCTGGCACAGCACCCTGCTCGACCGGCACCGGCCGCTCTGGGAGACACACCTCATCGAGGGCCTGGCCGACGGCCGCTTCGCCGTCTACACGAAGGTCCACCACGCGCTGATGGACGGCGTCTCGGCGCTGCGCCAGCTGCAGGGCACGCTGTCGGACGACCCCGCGGACCTCGACTGCCCGCCGTGGTGGGGCACCCGGCGCAAACCGGGCGAAGGCCGCACGAAGAGCCCGCGCTCGTTCCTGCAGACCGCGGGCAAGACCGCCAACCAGCTCGCGGGACTGGCGCCGGCCGCGCTCAAGGTGGCGCGCGAGGCGTTCGGCGAGCACACGGTGACCCTGCCGGGGCAGGCGCCGCGGACGATGTTCAACGTGCCGATCGGCGGCGCGCGCCGGTTCGCGGCGCAGTCGTGGTCGCTCGACCGCGTCCGGAAGGTGGCGACCGCCGCCGGGGTGTCGCGCAACGACGTCGTGCTCGCGATGTGCTCGGGCGCGCTGCGCGACTACCTCATCGAGCAGCGCGCGCTCCCGGACGCACCGCTGGTCGCGATGGTGCCGGTGTCGCTGCGCCGCCAGAACGACCCGGGCGAAGCGGCGGGCAACAACATCGGCGCACTGCTGTGCAACCTCGCCACCGACCTGCCGGACGCGGGCAAGCGGCTCGTCACGATCCACCAGTCCATGCGCAACGGCAAGCGGCTGTTCTCGGAGCTGACGCCGTTGCAGACGCTGCTGTTATCAGCCGTTAACGTCGCGCAGCTCGGCGTCTCGCCGATCCCGGGCGTCGTCAACAACACGCGGCCGCCGTTCAACCTGGTGATCTCGAACGTGCCCGGGCCGCGCAAGCAGATGTACTGGAATGGCGCGCAGCTCGACGGCATCTACCCGGCGTCGGTGCTGCTCGACGGCCAGGCCGTCAACATCACGCTGACCAGCAACGGCGACAACCTCGACTTCGGCGTCACGGGCTGCCGCCGCAGCGTGCCGCACCTGCAGCGGATCCTGACCCACCTGGACACGGCGCTGGTGGAGCTGGAAGCCGCGGTCAAGTAGCACCGCTGATCGGCACCCCACTGCGCCATCGGAAGGAAACTTTCCGAACTCCTCTGGCCAGCCCGCTCGTCGCGCTCTTACGGTGACGGCGATCAGCCCCGCGAGAGGAGCAGGAAATGACCGAATCCGTCGAGGTGTGGACGACCCCTGACTTCGTCGAGTACGAAACTCCCATGGAGGTGACCGCCTACGCGGCCCGCATGGCGGACTGACCGATGCCCGTCGAGCCGCTCGCGGAAAGCGCATTCATCGAGGCCCTGCGCGGTCTTTCGGACCGGTACTGGGGCACGCACCCGTTCCACCGGAGGCTGCACGCGGGCGAGCTCGACGAGCACGGGCTGCGGATCTGGGCGGCCAACCGCTGGTACTACCAGTGTCAGCTGCCGCAGAAGGACGCGGCGATCATCGCCAACTGCCCGCTGCCGGAGATCCGGCGCCAGTGGCTCGACCGGATCGTCTACCACGACGGCCCGCACGCCGGCACCGGCGGGATCGAACGCTGGCTGCGGCTCTGCACGGCCGTCGGCCTGGAGCGCGATGAGGTGCTCGACGAGCGGCACGTCGCTCCCGGCGTCCGGTTCGCCGTCGACGCCTACGTGACCTTCGCGCGGACGAAGCCGTGGTGGGAGGCCGTCGCTTCGGGACTCACCGAGATGTTCGCCGGGCACCTGATGCAGCAGCGCGTCGCGGACATGCTCGCGCACTACCCGTGGATCGCGCGCGCGGACCTCGACTACTTCACCAACCGCATCGACAAGGTCGCCGGCGAGGGCAAGGACACGCTCGACATCGTGGTCCGCCACTGCGCCACGCGCGAGCAGCAGGACCGCGCGATCGCCGCGCTGTCGTTCAAGTGCGATGTCCTATGGTCGATGCTCGACGCGATCGAACGGGCGGCGAAGTGATCGCCCCGGTCTCGGTTCCCCAGCTGCGTCGCGGCGTGCGGCTGTCCTTCGACCACGTCCGCGAGACGCACGTCCTGCTGTTCCCCGAAGGCGTCCTCGTCCCGAACGCCACCGCGGCCGCGGTGCTCGAACTCTGCGACGGCGCCCGGACCGTCACCGACATCACCGCGGTCTTGGGAAAGCGCTTCACCGGCGTCCGGGAACAAGACGTCCTCGACGTGCTCTCTCGGCTGGGCGAACGGAGGGTCGTCGCGTGGACGTGACCCCGCCGCTGGGCCTGCTGGCCGAGCTGACCCACCGCTGTCCGCTGCACTGTCCTTACTGCTCGAACCCGGTCGAACTCGTGGCGCGGTCCGCCGAACTGTCCACTTCGGACTGGATTTCGGTGCTCTCGCAAGCACGCGAACTCGGCGTGCTGCAGGTGCACATGTCCGGCGGCGAGCCGCTGGCCCGGCCGGACCTGTCCGCCCTGGTGGCGCACGCGAGCTCGCTCGGGTGCTACGTCAACCTCGTCACCTCCGGCCTCGGCCTGACCTCCGACCGGCTCGACGACCTGGTTTCCAGTGGGCTCGCGCACGTCCAGCTGTCGGCGCAGGGCGCGACGCGGGAGCGTTCCGACCTGCTGGCCGGCGCGCGGGCGTTCGACCACAAGCTCGCCGCTGCCACGCTGGTGAAGGCGTCCGGGCTGCCGTTGTCCTTGAACGTGGTGCTGCACCGGCGCAACCACGACCAGCTGGCCGGGATCATCGAGCTGGCCGAGCGCATGGGCGCGGACCGGCTGGAGCTGGCGAACACCCAGTACTACGGCTGGGCGCTGCGCAACCGCGAGGCGCTGATGCCGACCCGCGCGCAGCTCGCCGACGCGGAACCCGTGGTGCGCGCGGCGATCCGGCGGCTGCGCGGCACGATGGAGATCGTCTACGTCGTCGCCGACTACTACGAGCCGTACCCGAAGCCGTGCATGTACGGCTGGGGCGCGCGGCAGCTGACCGTGGCGCCGGACGGAACCGTGCTGCCGTGCCCGGCGGCGTCCGCGATTTCGACGCTCACCCTGGACAATGTGCGGGAGAAGCCGCTGGCCGAGATCTGGTACGACTCGTCGTCGTTCAACGCCTATCGCGGCGAGGACTGGATGGCCGAACCGTGCCGGACGTGCGACCGCCGTTCCGTCGACTTCGGCGGCTGCCGCTGCCAGGCGTTCCTGCTCACCGGCGACGCCGCGGCCACCGACCCGGTGTGCTCGCGCTCCCCCCGGCGCGAGGTCGTCGACCTCGTCCTGGCCCGGCCGCCGGAATCCGACCTGGCCATGCGCCGGTGAAGGTGATCCTGCTCGGCACCGCGGCGGGCGGCGGGTGTCCACAGTGGAACTGCGCGTGCCGCCTGTGCGCAGCCGGGCTGCCACCGCGCACCCAGGACTGCGTCGCGGTCAGCGCCGACGGTGCCGGCTGGTACCTGCTCAACTGTTCGCCGGACATCCGGTCCCAGATCCTCGCGACTCCGGCGTTGCGCGCGGGGCCCGGTCCACGCGAAATCCCGTTGCGCGGAGTTCTGCTGACCGACGCCGAACTCGACCACTCGCTGGGCCTGCTGATGCTGCGTGAGGCCGGTGGTCTCCCGGTGTTCGCACCGGACGCGGTACTGGAAGCGCTGTCGCCGTTTCGCGCGATCGCCGACGGCTACGGCGGCTGGACGTCGCTCGTGGACCTTCCCGGACTGCGGGTCGACGTGCTGCCGGTGAGCGACAAGAAACCGAAGTACGTCTCGTCCCCTGGTAATGGCCCGTGGGTCGTCGCGTACCGGATCTCGGATCTCTCGACCGGCGGTGCGCTGGTGTACGCGCCGTGCCTGAAGAGCTGGCCCCCGGGATTCGACTCCTTCGTCGCGGATGCTTCGCTGGTACTACTGGACGGAACGTTCTTCGCGGCGGACGAGATGGCGGGCGTCGGTGGTCCGGACCAGCTCGCGATGGGCCATCTGCCGATCACCGCGAGCCTCGCCCGGATCGCCGGTCGGCCCGGGCGCTGGGCGTTCACGCACTTGAACAACACCAACCCGGTGCTGGACCCGGCGTCGGAAGAACACGCCGCCGTGCGGTCCGCCGGCGCCCTGCTCCCGGCCGACGGCACGGAGTTCTCTGTGTGATCAACCGACTCCTTTCCGCACACCGTCACGATTACGTCGCGGCGGTAAACCTTTCGACGCGCTCAGGCGACTAACAGTCATGAGTACTTCGCTCTGAAGTACCTGGGGAGGAACGTTCATGAGCACTGAAGTAGCCCACGGCGCGGCAGCCGCCCTCACGCTGCAGCCCGGATCCGGTGCGCCGACGGCGGTCCGGAGGTACTGGCACCCGACGGACAAGGACTGGCTGTCGGTGCCGGCGCACGGCAACCAGCCCACCGCCGCGCAGCTCCAGGGTTACGGGTACCAGACGCCGACCGGACCGCAGTTCTACGTCAGCCTGGTCGGCAACAGCGAAATGGTCGAGGTCTCCCGCTGGTGGCACCCGACGGACAAGGACTGGATCGACATGCCCGCCGGCATGGCGTCCGACGCGCAGATGGCCACCTGGGGTTACCAGAACAAGACGTTCCAGTACTACGCGTTCCCGACGCAGCGCACGGGAACCGTGGCGGTGTACCGCTGGTGGCACCCCACCGACAAGGACTGGCTCACGGTGCGGACCGGCGAGTTCACCGACGCGCAGATGCAGTCGTTCGGCTACCAGAACAAGACGCTGTTGTTCTACGCCTTCGCCCAGCAGTCCCCGTCGACGGACCTCGGCTACTTCGCGCTGGGCACGCCGCAGAAGTCGGTGCTCAGCCCCGTCTCGTGGAGCGGTTCCGGTGACCACCCGCACACGTTCAGCGTGCTGGAGGTCAACCCGACGCAGTCGCCGTCGATCAACCAGGGCTTCCGCTACATCGGCTACTACGGGCACCACAACTGCTCGGGTCTGGGCATCGCGCGCACGAACGACCTGAACACGACGGCGTGGACGCAGGAACCGACGCCGCTGTTCACCGGCACCGGTGAGCGCTGGGGGAACGCGCTGCTGAACCCCGACAACACGATCGGGCTGGTGCACAACGTGTACTGGTGCGGCGGCAACCCCGACGGCGGCGAGTACTACATCGCCGGGCGCAAGAGCACCGACGGGATCGACGGCACGCAGTTCACGTCGTTCGTGCCGCTGGTCAAGGAAATGACCGTGATCAACGGCAACCCGACGCTGTTCCGCGACCCGGACACGCAGACCGTGTACCTGTACTGGTTCCGCGAAGCCAACGGCCGCAAGGAGATCCGCGTCAAGAGCGCGGCGACGTTCGACGCGCTGCTGCAGACCAGCCCGACGGACCTCGGCACGCTCATCGCGTACTCCCACGACGTCGTGGCGTCGCCGCAGGTGATGAAGGTGGGTTCGCTGTACTACCTGGCGGTGGAGACGCTGGAGCAGACGAACGTCTGGAAGACGCGGGTGCTGACCGCGGCCAGCCCGACGGCGCAGTTCTTCGAGCTCCCGGCCGGGCCCGTCTACGGCAACGGGTCGGCGTGCGTGTTCCAGCATGTCTTCGGCAACACCCTGCACACGTACTTCGGCAACGAAGGAACACCGGGCGTCGGCAACTGGACGCTCGACCACGTGAGCGCGCCCCTGCCGTGACCCCGGCGGCTCCGGAGGGCGTCGCATCGCCCTCCGGAGCCGCTCAGGCAACCCCCAAATAACTCTTTGACGGTCATGGCAGACTGACGCCATGCCCCACGACAACCTGCGCGTACTGGCGCACCCGCTCCGCATGCGGATCTTGTCGCTCCTGACGGGAACGGCAATGAGCGCAGCCGAGGCGGCGCGCGAGCTGGGCGAAACGCAGGCGAACATCAGTTATCACTTGCGCCGCCTGCACGAGGCAGGCCTGCTGGATGTCGCGGAGGAGCTGACAATCCGCGGCGGCCGCGCGAAGAGGTACCGCCACGACCCGGAGTCGGGCCGCCGCTTGACAACCCGCAACCCGGCCGAGGAGCAGCTGCTGACCAAGGCGATCGCGGGCGAGCTCCTGCGACGGGCGGGGTCCCGGGCACCGGGCAAGCGAGCGTCGTTGACGGACGCGGAGCTGTGGGTGGACCCAGCAGTCTGGGCGCGACTGCTCAAGCGGGCATCGGAGCTGAGCCAGGAGCTGCACGCGGCGGCCCAGCCACCACGAACCCCGGGAACGGTCCAGGTCAGCGCGAGTGTGGCGCTGTTCGAGCTGACCCCGAATGAAGTCCGATGATGACGCTGCCGGGGAAGGTCCGCCGCGCTGGATCGACTCTTGCCGGTACGCAACACGCCAGCCCGCGCCAACCCGCGCCGACTCATCCGCAGCGCGAACACGTGCCCGCTGCAGCGCCGGCGTCGCCGGGCCGCCAACTCGCCCCCGTGGCCTGCCGCGCCGGCTCAAGCGGGCCATGTCCGGCAGCGCGAACCCGACCCACTGCCGCCGCGCCGGATTTGCCGGCCGCGAGGCCGCCCCATGAGCCCGGCCCCGATGTCGCCTCGCGGATGAGCCACCCGCTCACCCCACCACGCGAACCCAGCTCGCGACTCGATCGCCGCCAACGCGTCCAATCGCCCTCCGCTACCGTCCCGCCGGAGCTGCTCCCATGACCTCCCCGCTCCTCGCCCCGCTTCGCGAACCTCGCTTTCGCGCCCTCGTCACCGGGCGGACCTTCGCCGACTTCGCCAACGCCGTCGCTCCCTTCGCGCTGGCTTTCGCCGTCGTCGACCTGACCGGGTCGGCTGTGGATCTCGGGATCGTCGTCGGGGCGCGGTCGATCGCCAACGTGCTGCTCGTGCTCTTCGGCGGGATGCTGGCCGACCGGTTGCCGCGGTCGGTGATCCTGCAGGGCACCGAGACCGCCGCTGCGCTCACCCAGGCCGCCATCGCCGCGAGTGTCCTTTGTGGATTCGCCTCCGTCCCGCTGCTGGTCGGGCTCAGCCTGGTCAACGGTGCCGTCTCGGCCATCTCGCTGCCGGCGGCCGCGTCGCTCACGCCATTGACCGTGCCCGCGCCGCTGCTCGCCCAGGCGAACGCGCTGGTCCGGCTGCTGTCCAACGTCGGCCGCATCGCCGGCGCCGGGCTCGCCGGCGTCCTCGTCGCGTTCGCGGGCTCCGGGTGGGCGCTCGCCGGGAACGCCCTCCTGTTCCTCGCCGCCGCGCTGTCCTACCGCCGGATCCGCCTCCCGCGCGGCGAGCGGATCCCGGGCAGCCGTCCTCTCAGCGAGCTCGCGGAAGGCTGGCGCGAGTTCCGCGCCCGGTCGTGGGTGTGGCTGGTGGTGCTGCAGTTCATGATCGTCAACGCGGTGAACGCAGGCGCGCTGTTGGTGATCGGCCCGCTGGTCGCCGACGACACGTTCGGCCGCACCGGCTGGGGCCTCGCGCTGGCAGTCCAGACCGCGGGCGCGCTGCTCGGCGGCGTCTTCGCCGCGCGCTGGCAGCCACGCCGGATGCTGCTGTTCGGCGTCGCGCTCGTGACGGTCGACGCGCTGCCGATGCTGGCCCTCGGCCAGACGCCCTATCTGCTGCCGCTGCTGTTCGCGATGTTCCTCTCGGGTTTCGCGATCGAGCAGTTCGGCGTCGCCTGGGACGTGTCGCTGCAGGAGAACGTGCCGCCCGAGAAGCTCGCCCGCGTCTACTCCTACGACATGCTCGGCTCGTTCGTCGCGATGCCACTCGGCCAGATCGCCGCCGGTCCGCTGGCCGAGCACGCCGGCCGTTCGGCAACGCTCCTCGGCGGCGCGGCCCTCGTCGTCGGCGCGACGGCGATCGTCCTGCTCAACCCGCAGATTCGCGGCCTGGTCCGCCGCGCACCGGTCGGCTCGGGCGCACCGGGATGAGGATTCAGCAGTCGACGCCCGGAATCAACACAGTGGACAGCCAGTGATCGGCGCAAAGCCGAATCACGCCGGCCGGCAAACCGCCCGCGCAGGGTCTCACCGGCCGGCTCGGGGTTCCGGGGTCAGGTCACGGTGACCGTCGAGACGCCACCAGCTCTCCAGCGTCTCCCGCAACGCCTTCAACAGCTCGCCACCCATTTCCAGGGAGACCAGGGCTGCTTTGCCGTCGTCCACGCGGAGCGCCGCCGTCAGACGGTCGCCCTGCTCGATCAGGCCCACCACCACCCGGGTCGGCTCTCCCGCGACGTCCACGGTCGGAATGGCGCGCTCGTACCGCCAGCCTTCAGCGTTCACCCGGCAGACAGTGGCACAGCTTTCCCCGCCCCGGCCCGGGTTTCACCCTCACGTGTGGTCAGGCCGATGCCCAGGGCCGCACTTCCTCCAGGAGCTTCGCCACCGCCAGCACAAGGTCGTCCGAGTGCCGAGGCCCGATGATCTGCAGCCCCACCGGCAGCCCCTCCGACGTGTAGCCGGCCGGCACACTGATCGCCGGCTGCTGGGTCATGTTGAACGGGTACGTGAACGGCGTCCACTCCGGCCACTCGCTCAACCCGCTGCCCGGCGGCACGTCGTGCCCCGCCTCGAACGCGGCGATCGGGACGGTCGGGGTGATCAGCACGTCGTGGCGCGTGTGGAACTCGCCCATGAGGATGCCCAGAGCGGCCCGCTCGGCGGTCGCGTCGAGGTAGTCGCTCGCCGACCACGTCCGGCCGAGCTCCCAGACCTTGCGCAGGCCCGGGTCCGTCCGCTCCTCGGACCCGGGCGGGAACGAGTCGAGCAGCTTCGCCGCCCCCGACGACCACAGGATGTCGAACGCCGGCTTGGGATCGGCGAACCCCGGATCGGTCTCCTCGATGTGCAGCCCCGCGTCGCCGAGCGCGCGGACCGCCGCCGCGACGACCGCCGCGATCTCCGGATCGACATCGACGTACCCGAGCGTCGGCGAGAACGCGGCCCGCAGCCCACGCACGTCCCGGCGCACGGCCTCGCGGAACGACCCCACCGGCGGCGCCAGCGCGGCCGGGTCGCGGTGGTCGGGGATCGACAGGACGTCCAGCAGCAGCGCGGTGTCATCGACCGACCGCGCCATCGGGCCGGCGTGCGAGAGCGGGCCGAACGGGCTCGCCGGGTACAGCGGGATCCGGCCGTGGGTCGGCTTGAGTCCGACGATGCCGCAGAACGACGCCGGGATCCGCACCGAGCCGCCGCCGTCGGTGCCGACGGACAGCTCGCCCATCCCCGCCGCGACGGCCGCAGCGCTGCCGCCGCTCGACCCACCTGACGTCTTCGACGGGTCGGCCGGGTTGCGCGTGATGCCTCGCAGCGGACTGTCGGTGACGCCCTTCCACGCGATCTCGGGCGTGGTCGTCTTGCCCAGCACCACCAGGCCGGCCTCGCGCATCCGCGCGGCGACCGGACTGTCGACGTCCCACGGCTGGTCCGGGTCGATGCTCTTCGACCCCCGGACGGTCGGCCAGCCCTGCGTCAGGAACATGTCCTTGATCGAGGACGGCACGCCGTCGAGCCACCCGATCGGGTTGCCGTCCCGCCAGCGGACCTCCGACGCCTTGGCCTGTTCCAGCGCCCCGTCGGCGTCGACGAGGCAGTACGCGTTGCACTCGCCGTCGCGGTCTTCGATGGCCTGCAGCGCGTTCTGCGTCGCCTCGACCGGCGAAAGCTCACCGGTCGCGTAGGCGGCGACGAGCTCGCTGGCGGTCAGCATCCTGTCGTTCATCCGGCTCCCTGGTTCCCCGACGGCACGTAGCCGAGCGTCTTGTCGACGACATTGCGCAGCGGCTCCCCAGCGCGCCAGCGGCGGAAGTTCTCGGCGAACACCTCGACGAGGGTGTTCCGCCAGCCGATGAAGTCCCCGGACATGTGCGGCGAGACGAGCACGTCCGGCATGGTCCACAGCGGGCTGTCCGGCGGCAGCGGCTCGGTGTCGAAGACGTCGAGCGCGGCACCGGCGATGGTCCGGCTCTCGAGCGCGGCGACCAGGTCGGAGGTGACGACCAGCTCGCCCCGGCCCACGTTGACGAACCGCGCCGACGGCTTCATCGCGGCGAACGCGCGCGCGTCGAACATGCCCTTGGTGTGCTCGGTCAGCGGCGCGACGGCGACTACGTAGTCGGCGTGCGGCAAGAACGCGTCGAGCTGCGAGGACTCGTGCACGACGCCGAAGTCCGGGTCACCCGTGCGCTCCCGGCGGCCGGCGCCGCTCACCCGCATCCCGGCCGCGCGCAACAACCGCGCGATGGCGCGGCCGATCGGCCCGGTGCCGACGACCACCACCTCGCGCCCGGCGATACGTTCACTCTCCCGGTGCAGCCAGCGCCCCTCGCGCTGCAGGTCGTGCGACCGCGCGAAGTCCTTCGCGAAGGCGAGGACGACGCCCAGCACGTACTCCGCGATGGCGTCGTCGAAGACACCCCGGGAGTTGGTCAGGACGACGTCGCTCTCCACCAGCCCGGGGAACAGCACCGGGTCGACGCCCGCGCTCGCGATGTGCAGCCAGCGCAGGCGATCGGCCGCGTACCAGGCGCCCGGCACGGCCGTGGAGAGGAAGTCGTAGACGAAGAGCGCGTCGGCCCCGGACAGTGCTTCGGGCAGGCCCGCCGCGTCCGTGTAACGCACGACGGCCCCGGATTCGACAGCACGCATGTCCGGTGGACGGGACTCGCCGCAGAGCACCGCCAGGACCGGGGTTTCCTGGGTTTCCGAGCCGATCACGTTGACACGGTAAAAGTCGCTCGTATGATTGTCAACAATCCGAGGAACGACCCCCGGAGCACCGGACGTGTCATCAAGTTCAGACGTATTCCGGAGGCTGAGCCTTGGATTTCGACTTCCTGGCGTTCGACGGCCCGCTGGCGCAACGCGGCATCGGCGTCATCGCGCCGTTCGACCTCGCGCTGGAGCGCGAGCTCTGGCGCTGGGTACCGATGGAGGTGTCGCTGCACCTCGCCCGGACGCCGTACGAGCCGGTGCCGGTGAGCATGGAGATGGCACGCCTCGTCAGCGACAGCCACCACCTGGCCAGCGCGACCCGCGACGTGCTGCACGTCGAGCCCGAGGTCGTCGCCTACCTCTGCACGTCGGGCAGCTTCGTCAACGGCGTCGACTACGAGCGCTCGCTGACCAAGGCGATCTGCGACGCCGGCGCGCCGGACGCCGTCACGACCTCAGGTGCCCTGGCCGAGGTGCTGCACCAGCTCGACCTGCACCGCGTCTCGGTGCTGACGCCGTACGACGCCGACCTCACCGGCGCCCTGCACGACTTCCTCGGCGAACTGAACGTCGAGACCGTCGCCAGCGACCACCTCGGGCTGGGCGGCGGTATCTGGAAGGTCAGCTACCGCACCATCGCCGAACGCATCCTCGCCGCCGACCACGGCGAAGCCGAAGCGATCTTCGTCAGCTGCACCAACCTCCCCACCTACGACCTGATCGAGCCACTGGAAGCCGCACTCGGCAAGCCGGTGCTCACCGCCAACCAGCTGACCATGTGGGCATGCCTACGCCGGATGAACCTGCCGATCGTCGGACCGGGAAGGTGGCTTCGCGACGTGTCGTGACGGTTTTCCTTGACCATCCACTAGGATTGTCGACAATTTGCGTCCCTGCGGAGGTTTCGTGACCACCATCGGCTTCATCTACCCCGACCACGCGGCCGAAGACGACTACCCGCTGGCCGAGCAGCTGCTCGGCGGCGCGGCCGCCGACGAGGGCGACATCCGCCTCGCGGTCGAGCACATCTACGGCACCGACAAGCACGCGGTCGCCGAGCTCCTGGACCTCGGCAGCGAGACCCGCCTCGCCGACGGCGCCGCCCTGCTCAAGAAGCACGAGCCGGACGCGGTCGTCTGGGCCTGCACCAGCGGCAGCTTCGTCTACGGCTGGGACGGCGCCCGCGACCAGGCCGACCGCCTCGCCGCCGTCGCCGGGGTCCCGGCCTCCAGCACCTCCTTCGCGTTCGTGCACGCCGCGCGCGCCCTGGACGTCAAGCGGGTCGCCGTCGCCGCCAGCTACCCGGACGACATCGCCCGGCTGTTCGTGGACTTCCTCAAGGCCGGCGGCATCGAGGTCGTCTCGATGGCCAGTGCCGACATCGTCACGGCCGCCGAGGTCGGCGCGATGACGTCGGAAGCCGTCATCGAGCTCGCCGTGCGCAACGACCACCCGGACGCCGACGCGGTGCTGGTGCCGGACACCGCGATGCGGACGCTCCAGGAGATCAACATCGTCGAGGCCGCGCTGAAGAAGCCCGTGCTGACCGCCAACCAGGTGACCGTCTGGGAGGGCCTGCGCCTGACCGGACGGCACCGGCTCGTCCGCTCCCTCGGCGCGCTGTTCCGGCACCTGCCGGACGGGAGCGCCTGACATGGCCCTGCCACCGGGCATGCTGCCCGAGATCGAACCGGTCAGCCGCGAGTCGACGGCCGCGGTCATCGCGCGTCAGCTACGCGACGCGATCATGACCGGCGCCCTCCCGCCCGGGACCCAGCTCGGCGAGACCGAGCTGGCCTCCCGGTTCCAGGTCTCACGGGGGCCGCTCCGGGAGGCCATGCAGCATCTCGTGTCCGAAGGGCTCCTGCGCAGCGAACGGCACCGCGGGCTGTTCGTGATCGACCTCGAGCCCGGCGACGTCTACGACATCTATGCAGCTCGATCGGCCATCGAACGCGCGGCGATGATCCGCGCCGTGCGGGGCGGGGACCGCGACCGGATCGCCGACCTGCTCGAACAGACCGTCACCGAGATGGCCACGGCCGCCAGTGAAGACGACCCCAGCGCACTCTCCACCGCGGACCTCAGGTTCCACGAGGCCCTCATCAACGCATCCGGCAGCAAGCGGCTCGTCCGGATGGCCCGGACCCTCCTCATCGAGACGCGGATGTGCCTGACCGCGCTGCAGAGCACCTACCAGCGAGTCGAGGAACGGGTGGATGAGCACACGAAGCTCATCCAAGCCCTTCGCGACGGCGACGAAGAGACGGCGCTGGCGCTGCTCGACTCCCACATGGAGGACGCGGTGCAGCGGCTCGCGCCGGGGACGAGCCTCATCGAGGGACACGTCCCGCCGGTGCCGGGAAACGCGTGAGCGAAGTTCCGGCAGCACGGACCTGAAGGCAGACGCGCGCGGCCGGTAAACCGGCGCACGCAACCGCCGACGCGACAGCCGCACCCGGACCACAGGCTCGGGATCCGGGGGAACCGGCAAGCGTACGTGGACGGCCCGCACGGGTATCGGGAAGCAGTTGGCCGGCGGCGAGCACCCGCAGCTAAGCGCCATCACGCACCCCCAGCACCGGCTGGCCACCGCGGCCGTCGCGGTAGTCCGCGGACCACGGGAAGCGCCCCTGCGGGTCCGCGTGGACCAGTTGGAGCGCATGGATTTCCGGGCCGTACAACGCCACCGCGAAGATCAGGTGCACCGACGGCTCCGCCAGCGGGACCGCCTCCACCACCGGGCCGCGCCGCAACGGGACGCGCTCGCCCGGTGTCGGTGGCGACGCGTGCAGAGAGTGCGCGGCCAGGTCGTTCAGCAGCTCGGCGGCCTCCAGCATCGGCAGGCCGGTCACGACCAGTTCCGGCAGGCCGTACCCGCTCAGGCCAATCGTGTAGGCCCACGGCGGGTACGACCCGCAGTCCTCGACTCCCTGCACGACCCAGCCCCGCTCGGCCACGCCGGCGCGAAGCCGTTCCAGGTAACCGGATCTGTCCGGGTTCTCACATTCGAAGCACATCGGGTGACTCCTCCCCCTCGGTGGACTTGTGACCACCGTGCCGGAGGGCACCGACAAAAACTCAGCCCAGTGCTTCGGCCACTGCCGAGCCGAGCCGTTCTGTGGTATCCGTGCCGCCGAGGTCCGGAGTGCGCACGCGGCCCTCGTCGAGCACCCGGTCCACCGCGGCACGGATCGCTTGCGCGGCAACGGTTTCGCCCAGGTGTTCGACCAGCATCGCGGCCGCCAGGATCTGCGCCACGGGGTTGGCGATCCCCTGCCCCGCGATGTCCGGAGCACTCCCGTGGACCGCCTCGAACATCGACGGATGTTCACCCGATGGGTTGATGTTGCCGGACGGTGCCATGCCCAGTCCGCCGGTGATCGCGGCCGCGAGGTCGCTCAGGATGTCGCCGAAGAGGTTCGACCCGACGATGACGTCGAGCCGGTCCGGCGCCTGGACCATCCGCGCCGCCAGTGCATCCACGTGCATCTGTTCACTGTGGACATCCGGGTATTCGGCCGCGACCTCGGCGAAGATCTCGTCCCAGAACGGCATCGAGTGGATGAGCCCGTTGGACTTCGTCGCCGAGCACACGCGCGAAGACCGTGTCCGCGCGAGTTCGAAGGCGTACCGGATGATCCGCGTGACGCCGACGCGCGTGAACACCGACTCCTGCAGCACGAACTCGTCCGGCCGCCCGGCGTTGTGCCGGCCGCCGATCGCCGAGTACTCGCCTTCGGAGTTCTCGCGGACGATGACCAGCTCCAGCTCCTCGGCCTTCCGCCCGGCCAGCACGGACGTCGTGCCCGGCAGCAGCCGCACCGGGCGCAGGTTGACGTACTGCTGGAACGCGCGCCGCAACGGGATAAGCAAGCCCCACAACGAAACGTGGTCCGGAACGCCGGGGAAGCCGACCGCGCCGAGCAGGATCCCGTCGAACGCCGAGAGCTGCGCGACGCCGTCGTCCGGCATCATCGCCCCGAGTTGCGCGTACCGTTCGCAACTCCAGTCGAATTCCGTCCACTCCAAGGAGAAATCGAAGAGCGCGGACGCCCGGTCGAGGACCTTGCGGGCCTCGACCGTGACGTCCACACCGATCCCGTCGCCGGGGATGCTCGCGATGCGGTAGGCCGTCACAGGGCCACCGCGATGTACTTGGTCTCGAGGAACTCGTCGATGCCGACCGAGCCGCCCTCGCGGCCGAGCCCGGACTGCTTGATCCCGCCGAACGGCGCCGCCGGGTTCGACACGATGCCCTGGTTGAGGCCGATCATCCCGGCCTCCAAAGCTTCGGAGACGCGCAACGCCCGCTTGAGATCGCTGGTGAAGACGTAGGAGACCAGCCCGAACTCGGTGTCGTTCGCCTTCGCCACCGCCTCTTCTTCGGTGTCGAACGGCGTGATCGGGGCGACCGGCCCGAAGATCTCCTCGTGCGTCAGCCGCGCTTCCTGCGGGACGTCGGTGAGCACGGTGGCCTGGTAGAAGTGGCCCGGCCCGTCGACGCCCGAGCCGCCGGTCAGCACCTTCGCGCCGCGGTCGGTGGCGTCCTTCACCAGCTCCGTCACCTTGTCGACGGCCTTGTCGTCGATCAGTGGGCCGACCACGACGTCCTTCTCGGTGCCGCGGCCCATCGGCAGCGCCTGCATCCGCTCGGTCAGGCGTCGCGCGAACTCATCGACGACGCCGCGCTGCACGTAGAACCGGTTGGCAGCGGTGCACGCCTCGCCGATGTTGCGCATCTTCGCCTGCATCGCGCCATCGATCGCCGCGTCCATGTCGGCGTCGTCGAAGACCAGGAACGGTGCGTTGCCGCCAAGCTCCATCGACGTCCGCAGCACCTTGTCCGCGCACTGCTCCAGGAGCTTGCGGCCGACGCCGGTGGAGCCGGTGAAGGAGAGCTTGCGAGCCCGGCCGTCGCGGATCAGGGGCTCCATCACACCGCCGGAGTCGCTGGTCGTGAGGACGTTGAGGACACCCTCGGGCAGCCCGGCCTCGGCGAGGATGCCGGCCAGCGCGAGCATCGACAGCGGCGTCTGCGCGGCGGGTTTGATCACCATCGTGCAGCCCGCGGCGACCGCCGGGCCGATCTTGCGGGTGCCCATCGCCATCGGGAAGTTCCACGGCGTGATCAGGATCGTCGGCCCGACCGGCTGCTTCGTGATGAGGAACCGGCCCACGCCGTTCGGCGCGGTCGCGAAGCCGCCGTCGATCCGGACGGCCTCCTCGGCGAACCAGCGGAAGAACTCGGCGGCGTAGGCGATCTCACCCTTCGACTCGGCGAGCGGCTTGCCCATCTCCAGGGTCATGAGCAGGGCGAGCTCGTCCTGGCGCTTCATCAGCAGCTCGTAGGCGCGGCGCAGGATCTCGCCGCGTTCGCGGGGCGCCACCTTCGCGAAGTCCGCCTGCGCGGCGACGGCGGCGTCCAGCGCGGTGACGCCGTCCGCCGGCGAGGCGTCGGCGACCTGGCACAGCTCCCTGCCGGTGGCCGGGTCCACCACCGGGAACGTCTTCCCCGACTCGGCGGCGACCCACTTGCCGCCGATGAACAGTTCCTTGCCGACCGCGTCGACGACGCCGGACTCGGTGCTCGCGCTCATCCCGACTGCTCCTCACGTGTTGTCCCGAGAGCCATGCTATGGATATTGTCAACAATCGACAACCCGCTCAACCGACCAAGGAGCACGCTGCCATGGCCCAGCTATCTCCGCTGCTCAAGCAGGCAACGCCCGTCGTGGTCGACCACGGTGAAGGGGTCTACCTCTACGACGTCGACGGCAAACGTCACCTCGACTTCACCGCCGGCATCGGCGTCACGAGCACCGGGCACTGCCACCCGCACGTCGTGCGCGCGGCGCAGGAGCAGATCGGCAAGCTCGTCCACGGGCAGTACACGACCGTGATGCACAAGCCGCTGCTCGAGCTGACCGAGCGCCTCGGCGACGTCCTGCCCAGCGGGCTCGACTCGCTCTTCTACGCGAACTCGGGCAGCGAAGCCGTCGAAGCGGCGTTGCGACTCGCGCGACAGGCGACGAAGCGCCCGAACGTCATCGTCATGCAGGGCGGCTTCCACGGCCGGACCGTCGCGGCGGCGACCATGACGACGTCCGGGACGCGGTTCAGCGCCGGCATCGGCCCGCTGATGGCGGGCGTGCACGTCGCGCCGTTCCCCTACGCCTACCACTACGGCTGGGACGAGCAGACCGCGACGAAGTTCGCGCTGCGCGAGCTGGACTACCTGTTCCAGACGGTGAGTGCCCCGAACGAGACCGCCGCGATCTTCGTCGAGCCCGTGCTCGGCGAGGGCGGCTACGTCCCGGCGAACACGGAGTTCATGGCGGGCCTGCGCGAGCGCGCGGACCGGCACGGCATCCTGCTCGTCCTCGACGAGATCCAGACCGGCTTCGGCCGCACCGGCAAGTTCTGGGGGCACGACCACTTCGACGTCTCCCCCGACATCGTGCTCATCGCGAAGGGCCTGGCCAGCGGCTTCCCGCTGTCGGGCATCGCGGCTTCGCAGGAGCTGATGGCGAAGGCGTTCCCGGGCTCGCAGGGTGGCACGTACGGCGGCAATGCCGTCTCGTGCGCCGCGGCGATCGCGACCCTGGAGGTCATCCAGCGGGAGAACCTGGTGGAGAACGCCGCCGAACGCGGGCGCCAGCTGCTCGAAGGCGCGCGGGTGATCGCGGACAAGACGCCGGCGATCGGTGAGGTGCGCGGGCTCGGGCTGCTGGTCGGCTCGGAGTTCACCACCGCCGACGGCGAGCCGGACGCCGCCACCGCCGCGGCCGCCCAGCAGACGGCGTCGAAGAACGGCCTGCTGCTGCTGACCTGCGGGCCGTACATGAACGTCGTCCGCATGGTGCCGCCGCTGGTCGTCAACGCCGAGCAGGTCGACGACGCGCTGCGCATCTGGGGCGACGTCGTCGCGTCCGTGACGGGGAGCTGAGCATGGCGCGGTACATCACGATCACCCTCGACAAGCGCGGGATCTCCTGCCGGGCCCGGCTGCTCGACGACGAGGCGCCGCGCACCTGCAAAGCGGTGTGGGACGCGTTGCCGCAGAGCGGTTCGGCCTACCACGCGAAGTACGCGCGCAACGAGGTCTACACGCTCGTGCCACCCTTCGCGGAGCCGAAGCCCGGACGGGAGAACCCGACGATCACGCCGATCCCCGGCGACGTCGTGTACTTCGGCTTCGAAGCCTGGGAGATCGGCAACCCCGCGTACGGCTACGACCAGGAGAGCGAGGCGCACAGCGACCAAGGCGCGACCGACCTCGCGATCTTCTACGGGCGCAACAACCTGCTGATCAACGGTGACGCGGGCTGGGTGCCCGGCAACGTGTTCGCCACGATCGAGGAGGGTCTCGCCGAGATGGCGGCGGCCGCGCAGGACCTCTGGCTGCGGGGGGTCGAGGGCGAGACGCTCTCGTTCGCCCGAGCCTGAATCCCTTGCTCACCACCGGGACGCCGGGTGCGACTGCCGCACCCGGCGTCCCTTTTTGCGCGTAGGGGCTACCCGAAAGAGTGATCGTCGGACACTCACCTTTCGTGGCGGGTGATCACCGGATCGAGCTACGCGCGTACCCGGGATGCCGGATCAAGGTCGAAATTACCGACAGTGAGGTTCACTCCGGTTCTTACCCACAGTGGTTGACCGCCGAAGCGGGCACCCCGGCGTCGAACACGAAGGGATTACGTGTTTACGATGGGAAGATTCCGCAGCTCCAAGGTTTCCCGGAAACGGCGTTTTGACAGTTCGCCGGCGCGGTGAAAACCTGATTCCGCTCCCCACAGGGAGCTTCTCCAGGGAAATCATGAGTTGTTCGACAAGGAGTCATTCCATGCAGATGTTCGCCCAGCACGCCCACTACTGCCACGACATCGTGACCGGCGCGCTGGCGCACCTCGCGCACGTTCTCGGCTGGCTCGTCTGATCCAGGCGGTAAGCGAACGCCCGGCCGCGGGAAACCGCGGCCGGGCCGTTTTCACGCCACCTCGCTCAGCCTGGTGAAATCGTCGTCGGAAATTGCGACTCCGGCCGCTCCGCAGTTTTCTTCGAGGTGCGTGAGCGACGACGTGCCGGGAATCGGGATCACCACCGGCGACCGGCGCAGCAACCAGGCGAGGGACACCTGGGCGGGTGTCGCACCGAGGCCGGCCGCGACCTTTCCGAGCACGCCACCCGCCGTCGCGTGGTCACCGCGTGCGATCGGCAGCCAGGGCACGAACGCGATCCCCTTGCGCTCGCAGTAGTCGAGGACGTCCTCGGACGCGCGGTCGGTCAGGTTGTAGCGGTTCTGGACGCTCGCGATCGGCGCGACGGCCCGCGCTTCGACCAGCTGCGCGACGCTGACTTCGGACAACCCGATCCGCGCGATCTTGCCCTCGTCCCGCAGCCGCGCGAGTGCGCCGACCTGGTCGGCGAGTGGCACCTGCGGGTCGAGCCGGTGCAGCTGCAGCAGGTCGAGACGCTCGACGCGCAGGCGTCGCAACGAGAGTTCCGCCTGCTGCCGGAGGTATTCGGGCCGGCCGAGCGGCACCCACTCGCTCCGGCTCGGGCGCGCGTGGCCGCACTTCGTCGCGATGAACAGGCCCTCGTACGGATGCAGCGCGTCGGCGAGCAGTTCCTCGTTCAACCCCAGGTCGTAGGCGTCGGCGGTGTCGAAAAACGTCACGCCGAGCTCGGCCGCCCGGCGCGCGACCGCAGCGGCGCCGTCGCGGACGTGGTCCCACTCCGTGAGCCGCATCGCGCCGAAACCGAGCCGCCGCACGGAAACGCCGTCTTCGAAGGTGTACGTCGATGTCATGCCGGGAAGCTTCATCCGGCGCGGAGTCACCCGCCAGAGATTTAGTCTGAGCTAAATCCTGCTTTGTAATCGGCTGATCACCGGTTTCATCCGGATTTCATCGGCCCTCCCTAACGTCCCCACCGCAGTGATCAACTAACGGAGGGGACTGCGAAGTGAAAAATCTGAAACGGCTTTCACTGATCGGCGCGGCGGTGGCGGCGCTCGTCACCGGGTTCGTCACCACACCGGCCGCGCACGCCGAAGGCGCGCACTACTACATCCTCATCGGCGGCACCTGCAACGGGAACGCCGACCAGTACCAGGAAGCGTGGCTGCGCGGCGGGATCCGCAAGGTCGTGAACTACCCGGCCGGCGCGTCCGGGCTCCCGGGCCCGTGCGGCGCGACGCCGATGGACCAGAGCGTCGCCATCGGCCGTGAAGAGGCCAAGCGCGTCGCCCAGGATTCGTTCAACGAGGACCCGGGCGGCGAGTTCACCGTCGTCGGGTACTCGCAGGGCGCGATCGTCGCGAACTTCCTGCTGAACGACATCGCGGACGGCGTCGTCAACGTCGACAGGAGCCACTTCAACGCGAAGCTCTACGCCGACCCGATGCAGCCGGTCGGGCCGCCGGGACGCGGGATCAGCGCGGTGATCCCGGCGGGCGCGGGCGCGCCGTCGCCGTTCGGCGGGTACGTCTCGTTCGGCCCGGGCCGAACGGACTTCGGCGGCATCCCGTACATCCGCTACTGCATCCAGACCGACGGCGTCTGCCACTTCGACACGCTCGAGGCGCCGGGCGGCTACTTCGCCCAGCACTGGTGCTACGTCGAACGCCCGATCATGGACAACACCCTGGCCGACGGCGTGTACACGAACTCGTCGATCGGGCTGCCGCGGCAGGACTGCCGGCCGCCGTGGCCGATCGGCTGACCTGACCGTTCCCCGGGTAGGCGCCACTTCAGGCGCCCACCCGGGGTTCTCCGCCCAAATGTGAAAAACCTTCATGGCGGCGTACCGGCGGTACGTACTACGCTGCGGTAACCACAGCAACGGCGCGGAGGAGAAGCTGTCGATGGGCGACGTGGCGGCACGGCTGGCCGAGATAGTCGGGGACAAGAACCTGCTGACCGGCGAAGCGATCTCCGAGGACTACGCACACGACGAAGCGCTGAACGCAGAGCCGCAGAAGCCGGCGTACGTCGCGAAGCCGGCAACCGCGGACGAAGTCGCGGAGCTGCTGAAGGTCGCGACAGAACACAACCTGCCTGTGACCGCGCGAGGCTCCGGAAGCGGACTTTCCGGCGCTGCGCGACCGCGCGAAGACGGGCTCCTGATCTCCTTCGAGCGGATGAACCAGGTCCTGGAAGTCGACACCGGGAACCACGTCGCCGTCGTGCAGCCCGGCGTCACGCTCGCGGAGCTCGACGTCAAGACCGCCGAAGCCGAGCTTAGCTACACCGTCTACCCCGGCGAGCTGAGCGCGAGCGTCGGCGGGAACGTCGGGACCAACGCCGGCGGGATGCGGGCCGTCAAGTACGGCGTCACCCGCAACAACGTCCTCGGCCTGCAGGCCGTCCTGCCGACCGGCGAGATCCTCCGGACCGGCGGCAAGACGTCGAAGATCTCCACCGGCTACGACCTCACGCAGCTGATCATCGGCTCCGAGGGCACCCTCGCGCTGGCCACGGAGATCACCGTCAAGCTGCACCCGCGGCTCACCCACGGCGCCACCGTGCTGGCCCCGTTCGGTGACTTCGGCCAGGTCATGGCCGCCGTGCCGGCGATCGTCTCCAGCGGCCTCGCGCCGCACATCCTCGAGTACATCGACAACATGACGATGGCCGCCATCGTCTACAACGAGAAGCTCGAGCTCGGCGTCCCGGACAAGATCCGCGACACCAGCGAGGCCTACCTCGTGGTGGCGCTGGAAAACCGGGAGAACGGACGCCTGCACGAGGACATCGAGACCGTCGGCGAGCTGCTCGGCGAACTCGGCGCCACCGACGTCTACGTCCTCGAAGGCCCCGCCGCGCGCAAGCTGATCGAAGCACGCGAAAAGGCGTTCTGGACCGCGAAGGCGGCTGGCGCCGACGACGTGATCGACGTCGTCGTGCCGCGCACCGCGATGCCGCAGTTCATCTCGAAGGCGCGCGAACTCGCGATGGCCGCGGGCGGCGGCGCGATCGGCTGCGGGCACGCCGGCGACGGCAACGTCCACCTCGCGATCTTCTGCAAGGACGCGGACAACCGGAAGCAGCTGCTCACCGAAATCTTCGCCTTCGCGATGCAACTCGGCGGCGCGATCTCCGGCGAGCACGGCCTCGGCCGCACCAAGGCGAGCTACCACCAGGCACTCGAAGACCCGGCGAAGATCGAGCTGATGCGCCGGATCAAGCAGAGCTTCGACCCCGCCGGGATCCTCAACCCCGGCGTTCTCTTCCCCGAAGGAACCGCATGAGCGAGCTGAACGGCGCCCAGTCCCTGATCCGCACGCTGGTCGACGCCGGGGTCGAGGTGTGCTTCGCCAACCCCGGCACGTCGGAGATGCACTTCGTCGCCGCACTCGACACTGTGCCCGAGATGCGGGGTGTGCTCGCGCTGTTCGAAGGCGTCGTCACCGGCGCCGCGGACGGGTACGCGCGCATCGCGGACAAGCCCGCCGCGACGCTGCTGCACCTCGGCCCGGGCCTGGGCAACGGCCTCGCGAACCTGCACAACGCGCGGCGCGCGCACACGCCGATCGTCAACGTCGTCGGCGACCACGCGACCTATCACAAGCAGTACGACGCGCCGCTGGAGTCGGACATCGAGGCCCTCGCAGGCTCGCTGGAAGGCTGGGTGCGCCGCTCGGAGCACACCAAGGACGTCGGGGCCGACGCCGCCGCCGCGGTCGCGGCCGCGCAGGACGCGCCCGGTCGCGTCGCGACGCTGATCCTGCCCGCCGACGCTTCGTGGGGTGACGGCGGCGAGACGTGCGCGCCGGTCCCGCCGCGCGTGCCGCAAGCCGTCGACGCGACGACAGTCAAGGACGTCGCCGCGGTGTTCGGCACCGGCGAGTCGGTGGCGCTGCTGATCGGTGGCGGTGCGTGTCGCGAGGAAGGGCTGCGCGCGGCGAGCCGGATCGCGGCCGCGACCGGCGCGAAGGTTTTCGTCGAGACGTTCCCGTCTCGTCTCGAGCGCGGCGCGGGCCTGCCGACGATCGAGCGGCTCGGGTACCTCGCCGAGCAGGTCACCTACCAGCTCGACGGGGTCAAGCACCTCGTCGTCGCGGGCACGAAGGCGCCGGTGTCGTTCTTCGCCTACCCGGGCAAGCCGAGCGACCTCGTGCCCGAAGGCGCGAAGGTGCACACACTCGCGTCCGTCGGCCAAGACGTCACGCGCGCGCTGAACGAGGTCGCGGACGTCGTCGCCGCGGACACCGAGCCGGTGCTGCAGCAGCCGTCCCGGCCCGCGCTGCCGACCGGGCCGCTGACTCCGCAGAACTGGGTCGACGTCATCGGTGCGCTGCTGCCGGAGAACGCGATCATCGCCGACGAGGCCAACACGTCCGGCCTGCTGCTCCCGACGGCGACGGCCGGCGCGCCGCGGCACGACGTCCTGACGCTCACCGGCGGCGCGATCGGCTACGGCATGCCGGTGGCCACCGGGGCGGCCGTGGCGGGACGGGACCGTCCCGTCCTGAACCTGCAGTCGGACGGCAGCGCGCTCTACACGATCTCGGCGCTGTGGACGCAGGCGCGGGAGAACCTGAACGTCACGACGGTGCTGCTCAACAACCGCGCGTACGCGATCCTGCGGCTGGAGCTGCAGCGCGTCGGCGCGGCGTCGGGCGGCCCGAAGGCGAACGACCTGCTCGACCTGTCGCGGCCGGACATGGACTTCGTGAAGATCGCGGAGGGCATGGGCGTGCCAGCGACGCGGGCGACGACCGCCGAGGAGCTCGCCGAGCAGCTGCAGCGAGCCTTCGCCGAGCCGGGTCCGCACCTCATCGACGCGGTGGTGCCGCCGCTGCTCTGACCCGGCTATTCTCGCCGTCACACCTGAGCCCGGGAGCGGCGGATGAGCGAAGACGAACACGCGAAGCGGGGAATCGACCTCGAAAGACCGAACGCGGCGCGCGTGTACGACTACATGATCGGCGGCAAGCTGAACTATGCCGTCGACCGGATGTTCGCCGACCGGATCCTGAGCGTGCTGCCGAACGCGCGGCACATGGCGCTGGTCAACCGCGCGTGGCTGCGGCGGGCGGCGCGCTTCGCGGCGGAGCAGGGCATCAGGCAGTTCCTCGACATCGGCTCGGGGATGCCGACGGTCGGGCACGTGCACGAGGTCGTCCAGGCGATCGACCCCGCGTCCCAGGTCGTGTACGTCGACAACGAGCCGATCGCGGTCGCGCACAGCGAGATCGTGCTCGAGGGCAACGACAACGCGGCAATGGTCCAGGCGAACGCCGAGCACCCGGACGACGTGCTGGAGCACCCGACCACCGAGGCGATGCTCGACTTCAGCGAGCCGGTGATGGTGATCATGGCCGCGTTCGTGCACTTCATCCCGGACGAACGCGACCCGGCCGGCCTGATCGCGACCTACCGCGACGTCCTCGCGCCGGGCAGCTACCTCGCGTTGTCGTCGGGCACGTGGGAGGGGCAGGGCGAGGAGTCCCAGCGCTCGGTTTCGCTCTACGAAAAGAGCGGCACACCCCTGACGCTGCGGTCGCCGGACGAGCTGCGCGCGTTGGTGAAGGGTTTCGAGATCCTGCCGCCGGGCGTGGTGTTCACGCCCGAGTGGCGGCCGGACGCGCCGCTCGAAGACCCGCCGGAGCAGTCGGGCGGGCTGGCGCTCGTGGCGCGGCGATGACCGACGAACACGCGAAGCGCGAGATCGACTTCGACAAGCCGAACGCTGCGCGCGTCTACGACTACCTGATCGGCGGCAAGCTCAACTATGCCATCGACCGGATGTTCGCCGAGAAGATCCTGGCGGTGCGGCCGGAGTCCAAGGAGCTGGCCCTGATGAACCGGCGCTGGCTGCGCCGGGCCGTCCGGTTCGGCGCCGAGCAGGGCATCCGGCAGTTCCTGGACATCGGCTCGGGCATGCCGACCGTCGGGCACGTGCACGAGGTCGTCCAGGCGATCGACCCCGCGTCGCGGGTGGTGTACGTCGACAACGAGCCGGTCGCCGTCGCGCACAGCGAGATCGTGCTGAAGGACAACGAGAACGCCGAGATGGTGCAGGCGGACGCCGAGGTCCCGGAGGACGTCCTCGAGCACGACACGACCGAGATGCTGCTGGACTTCGACCAGCCGGTCATGCTGATCATGGCCGCGTTCGTGCACTTCATCCCGGACGAGCGCGACCCGGCCGGCCTGATCGCCACCTACCGCGACGCGCTCGCGCCGGGCAGCTACTTCGCGCTGTCGTCGGGCACGTTCGAGGGCCAGGGCGAAGAGGTCCGCCGCGCCGCGGAGATGTACCAGAAGAGCGGTACGAACGTCGTGGCGCGCTCGAAGGACGAGCTGCGCGCGCTGCTGGACGGCTTCGAGATCCTGCCGCCCGGGATCGTGTTCACTCCGGAGTGGCGGCCGGACGACCCCGACGAGGTGGGCGAGCACCCGGAGCTGGCGAGCCAGCTCGCCCTGGTGGCGCGCAAGAACTGAAGATGTCTCACGTCGGCTATTCTCGCCGTCATACCGGATCTTGGAGCGGCCATGAGTGAAGACGAGTACGCGCGTCGCGGCATCGACCTCGACAAGCCGAACGCCGCGCGCGTGTACGACTACATCCTCGGTGGCCGGCTCAACTACGCCGTCGACCGGATGTTCGCCGACCAGGTGCTGGCCGCCCAGCCGAACGCGCGGGAACGCGCCCAGCTGAACCGGCGGTGGCTGCGCCGGGCCATCCGGTTCGGGATGGACCAGGGCATCCGGCAGTTCCTCGACATCGGCTCGGGCATGCCGACCGTCGGGCACGTCCACGAGGTCGCGCACGCGATCGACCCGACCGCGCGCGTCGTCTACGTCGACAACGAGCCCGTCGCCGTCGCGCACAGCGAGATCGTGCTCGAGGACAACGAGAACGCGGTGATGGTGCACGCCGACGCCGAGTTCCCGGACGACGTCCTCGAGCACGAGACCACCGAGATGATGCTCGACCTCGACCAGCCGGTGATGGTCGTGATGGCGTTGTTCGTCCACTTCATCCCGGACGAGCGCGACCCCGTCCGGCTCATCTCCGCCTACCGCGACGCGCTCGCGCCCGGCAGCTACCTGGCGATGTCGTCGGCGACTCCGGAGCAGCAGAGCGACGGGACCGCCCGCGCCGTCGCGATGTACCAGAAGAGCGCGAACCCGGTGACGCCCCGCACGGCCGACGAGCTGCGCGCGCTCGTGGACGGGTTCGAGATCCTCGACCCAGGCATCGTCTTCATCCCGCAGTGGCGGCCGGACGACGCGGCCGACGTGCCGGCGAACCCGGCCGAGTGCGGCGGCCTGGCCCTGGTGGCGCGCAAGAACTAGACGGCGACGAGATCCGGCGCCACGCGCGTCTTCGGCACCAGTCCCGCCAGCAGCACGCCCGCCAGCGCGGCGAGCGCCGCCACGGCGAACGTCGCCCGGAAGCCGAACAGCGACGGCACGGACAGGCCGCCGACCGTGATCGTCAGCTGGGCCAGCATCGCCGCCATCACCGCGCTCGAAATCGCTGTGCCGACCGAGCGCATCAGGGAGTTCAGGCCGTTCGCGGACGCCGTTTCGGTGACCGGCACCGAGCCCATGATCGACGCCGGCATCGCCGCGTAGGCGATCCCGACGCCCGCGCCGATGATCACCGACGCCGTGATCAGCTCGGCCGCGTTGTCCATCAGCACGATCGCGAACAGGTACCCGACGGCGATCACCAGCGCACCGCTCATCAGCGTCGGACGCGGCCCGAACCGGGTGATGAGCCGCGCCGAAACCGGCGAGAGCAGCATCATCACCAGGCCGTTCGGGGCCAGGGAGAGCCCGGACTCCACCATCGTCTGGCCCAGCCCGTACCCGGTCGACGCCGACGCCTGCAGCAGCTGCGGGAACGACAGCGCCATGGCGTACATCGAGAACCCGACCATGATCGACGCCAGGTTCGTGAACAGCACCGGGCGGCGGGACGACACCCGCAGGTCGACCAGCGGGTCGCGCCGCCGCAGCTGGTAGGCGCCCCAGGTGAGCAGGATGACGACGGCCGCCGCGGCGAGCCCGAGTGTCGGCACGCTCGTCCAGCCCCACGTGGCGCCCTTGACCACCGGCAGCAGCAGGCAGAGCAGACCGGCGGCCAGCCCGAACGCGCCGAAGTAGTCGAACGGCGCGGGGGTGCGCACCGGCGACTCCGGCACGAACCTCAGGATCAGCAGCGCGAAGAACAGCCCGAGGCCGGCGGCCATCCAGAACAGCACGTGCCAGTCGGCGTTCTCGGCGACGATCGCCGCGACCGGGAGCCCGATCGCGCCGCCCACGCCGAGCGTCGCGCTCATCAGCGAGATCGCGCCGCCGACGCGTTCGGGCGGGAGCTCGTCGCGCATGATGCTGATGCCGAGCGGGATGACGCCCATCGCGCAGCCCTGCAGCCCGCGGCCGAGGATCTGGAACGCGAGCGCGCTCGTCGTCGCGGACACGACCGAACCGGCGATGAGCAGCGCGAGGCTGACGAGGATCATCCGCCGCTTGCCGTAGAGGTCGCCGAGCCGCCCGCTGACCGGGGTGATGACGGACGCGGCCAGCAGCGTCACGGTGACGACCCAGGAAGCGTCGGCCGCGGAGGCGTTCAGCAGCCGCGGGAACACCGGGATGAGCGGCACGACCAGTGTCTGCATGAACGACGCGACCAGCCCGCACGAAGCGAGCACCGCGACGATCGCGCGGCCGGACCGCCCGGGACGGGACACCAGCACACCCCCGGTGTGTAGTTAGTACGCATCATGCAACTTCATGCACTGTACCTACGCGCCGGGCGTTTTCCGCTCGATTGGTGCTCTCGTCACAGCCAGGTGCGCACGCCTCCGTGGCCGGAGCACGTGCCGGAGCGGTGCTGGCTGTAACTGTACGAGCCGTCCTTGCAGATCGCGGTGGCTCCGGACGGGTTGTCGCTGGGCCGGTGGACGCAGTTGCCGGAGGAGTTCACGTAGTAGTCGGCGCCGCACGTGGCCGGCTTCGGCGCGGCCTTCGTGGTGGCCTTGGGCTTGGCCGCGGCCGTCTTCGGCGCGACGGCCGGCGCCTGGGTCGGCGCGGTCGTGACCACCGGCGCTTCGGACGTGGGCGTCGGCGTCGGCGTCTCGGTCGTGACCGGAACGGGCGCCGAGTACGTTGACGACGGTGCGTCCAGAACGCCGACGCTGCCCGCATCCTTGACCTGCGGAGCACCGACGCCACAGCCCGCGACCAGCAGGCCGGCGGCCAGGATCCATCCCAGCTTCTTGTTCACCCAGACTCCTTAGCAGCACGAACCAATGCCGCCGTAGTCGCTGGCCCGGGAGCGTTTGTTACGCCGCTTAGACTCGGGCGTATGCGGCGTTATCTCCCCGAGCTCGCGGTCACTGTCGCGGTGCTCGTCGGGTCGCTGTTCGCCGTCCTGAACGATGGCGCCAAGCCCGCGAACCACGCCGCGATCGGCTGGGTCCTCACCGTTCTCGCCTGCGCCGCGGTCTTCTTCCGGCGGAAGTACCCGCTGAGCGTCGCCGGGTTAACGCTCGTTTGCTGCGCCCTCTACTACCCGCTGACCGATCCCGACGGCCTCGTGCTGCTGGCCTTCGCCTACACCCTTTACAACGCCGCCGCGGCCGGGCGGATCCGCGGGGCCGCGCTGCTCGTCGTCGCCGCGATGGCGGGTGTCGCCGCCGGGGAGGTCAGCTCGCGGACCGGCCGGCACGTCGACAACTTCGCGTTCTTCCTGATGACCGGCTGGTTCGTCGCGCTCGTCGCCGGGGGCGCCGTCGCGCACTACCGCGCCGAGGCCGAGCGCACCAAGGAAGCCGAAGCCCGGGCGCGCGCCACCGAGGAACGCCTGCGCATCGCGCGGGAGCTGCACGACGCCCTCGGCCACCACCTCGCGCTGATCAACGTCCAGGCCGGCGCCGCGCTGCACCGGCGTGACCCCGCGCAGGCCGAAGACGCTCTCGGCACCATCAAGGACGCCAGCAAGACCGCACTCCAGGAGTTGCGCGCGACGCTCGGCATGCTCCGACAGACCGAGCCCGGCCTGTCGCGAGTGGCGGAACTGGCCGAGTCGGTCGGCGCGTCCGGGCTGACCGTGCGCACCGAGATCGACGGCGTCGCCCGGGACCTGCCGCCGGACGTCGAGCACGCCGCGTTCCGCGTGGTGCAAGAAGCGCTCACGAACGTCGCGAAGCACGCCGGCGCGAAGAGCGTCGTCGTCCGGCTTGGTTACGGCGCCGACGCGTTGTCCGTGCAGGTCGACGACGACGGCCGCGGCGGCGACGCCCCACCGGGCACCGGGATCCGCGGCATGGCCGAACGCGCGCGGGCGCTCGGTGGCGAACTGACCGCGGCACCGCGCGAGGGCGGCGGTTATCGAGTGCGCGCACGGCTGCCGGTGCGATGATGGGCCGATGATCCGGGTCCTGCTCGTCGACGACCAGCGGCTCGTCCGCGCCGGCTTCCGGTCCATTTTGGACGGCGAGGACGACATCGACGTCGTCGCCGAAGCCGCCGACGGCCGCGAAGCCCTGCAGGCCGCGCACGACCACCACCCGGACGTCGTGCTGATGGACATCCGGATGCCGGTGCTCGACGGCCTGGCCGCGACGCGGCACCTGCTCGAAGACCCCGCGGTACACAGCAAGGTCGTCATTCTGACAACGTTCGACCTCGACGAAGACGTCTACGGCGCCCTGCGCGCGGGCGCGAGCGGGTTCCTGGTCAAGGACACCGAACCCGAAGAGCTGATCCACGCCGTGCGCGTGGTCGCCCGCGGCGACGCGCTGCTGGCGCCGTCGATCACCCGGCGGCTGATCTCGGAGTTCGCCGCGCGCGTCACGCGCCCGTCGCCGGCTCCGGCGCTGAACCGGCTCACCGACCGCGAACGCGAAGTGCTTTCCCTGGTCGCGGCCGGATTGTCGAACGACGAGATCGCGCGCGAACTCACTCTCAGCCCGGCGACGGCGAAGACGCACGTCAGCCGCATCATGACGAAGACCGGCATGCGCGACCGCGCGCAGCTCGTCGTCCTCGCCTACGAGTCCGGCGCGGTAACACCGCGGTGGCTCACCCCCTAGCCGTACTCCCCCAGGAGTACGGGATGCGCCGTAAGGGACACCGCCGGGAGCACGGCAAGTGTCCTCCGCTGCGCGACGCGAAGTAGTGCCGTCGCGGCGAATCCTTGTCCCCCATGGACACCATCACTCGCCCCACTGGGGGAAGGCTGGCCCGCGTGGCCGGCTGGGCGCAGCGCCACCGGTGGCTCGCCGTCGCACTCTGGGCGCTGGTCCTCATCGGCGTCACGTTCACCTCCCGTCTCACCGGCAGCGCGTTCCACGACGACAACTCGCTGCCCGGTACCGAGTCCCAGCAAGTCGTCGACCTCCTGAAGAACACCGTGCAGTCCGGGGCGAGCGCGCAGATCGTGTTCAAGGAGGACAACGGGCTCGCGACGCAGCGCGCCGCGGTCGAAAACACTCTGCGAAATGTCCGATTGCAGCCGCACGTGCGGTCGGTGACCGGGCCGTTCGAGACGCTGTCGCCCGACGGCCGGATCGGCTACGCGACCGTCACCTTCGACGCGGCGTCGACAGACCTCCCCTACGACGACATCGTCAAGTTCGCCGACACCGCGAAACAAGCCGGACCGGTGACCGTCGCGCTCGCCGGCGATCCCATCGAGCGGATCTCGGGAGGCGGCGGACCCGCGGAAGGCGTCGGGCTGCTCGCCGCGCTGGTCATCCTCGTGTTCCTGTTCCGCTCGCTGCTCGCAGCCGGGCTGCCGGTGCTCACCGCGGTGTTCGCGGTCGGCAGCACGCTCGGCGTGATCACGGTCGTCTCGCACTTCGTCGACATCGCGAGCTACACCGCGCCGCTGATGATGCTGGTCGGTTTCGGCGTCGGCGTCGACTACGCACTGTTGATCTTCTCTCGCTATCGAAGCGAGATCCTCGCCGGCTACGAACGAGACGCGGCCGCCCGGCGGGCGCTCGACACCGCCGGGCGCTCGGTGCTGTTCGCCGGGACGACGGTCATCATCGCGCTGCTCGGCCTGCTCGCGCTCGGGCTCGGCGGGCTGCGCGGGGTGGCGCTGGCCGTCGCACTCACCGTGTTGATGACGATGCTCGCGTCGGTGACGCTCCTGCCCGCGTTGCTCTCGCTGTTCGGCAAGCGGCTCGAGCGCAGCATCCGGAAACACGCCGTCCGCCGCGAGCACGGCAAGGCGTGGCGACGGCTCGCCGACGGTGTCCAGCGGCGTCCGCTGGCACCGCTCGCGATCGGCCTGGTCCTCCTCGTCGGGCTGTCCATCCCGGCCGCGGGCATGCGGCTCGGGTTCGCCGACGCGAGCACCGACCCGGCCGGATCGACGACGCGACATGCGTACGACCTGCTGGCCGAGGGCTTCGGGCCGGGCTTCACCGGGCCGCTCGCGATCGTCACCGAAGACGGCGACGCCGGCGCGCTGCAGCAGAAGCTGGCCTCGACGCCCGGAGTCGCGCGCGCGTTAACGCCGGTTAACGGGACTGTCCTCGTGTTCCCGACGACGTCACCCCAGGACGAGGCGACCGCCGAGCTGGTGACGCGCCTGCGCACCGACGTCCTGCCGGCACTCCCCGGGCACTACCTGGTCGGCGGCTCGGTCGCGGCCGCGACGGACTTCGCCGACGCCGTCGCCGACCGGCTGCCGCTGTTCGTGCTGGTCGTCGTCGGGCTGTCCGCGTTGCTGCTGATGGTCGTCTTCCGGTCGATCCTCATCCCGCTCAAGGCGGCGCTGCTGAACCTGCTGAGCATCGGCGCTTCACTGGGCGTCATGACGCTGGTGTTCGGCGACGGCTGGTTCGGCGCGCAGCCCGGACCGATCGAGGCGTTCGTGCCGGTGATGATCTTCGCGATCGTGTTCGGGCTGTCGATGGACTACGAGGTGTTCCTGGTGTCGCGCATGCACGAGGAATGGCGGCGCACCGGCGACGCGCGGCTCGCGGTGCGCGAAGGCCTCGCGTCGACCGGCGGCGTGATCACCGCGGCCGGCGCGATCATGGTGCTGGTGTTCGGCGCGTTCCTGCTCGACCCGTCGCGAATGCTCGCGCAGTTCGGCCTCGGCCTGGCGGTCGCGGTGCTGCTGGACGCGCTGGTGATCCGCTGCCTGCTCGTCCCGGCGATCATGCGGCTGCTCGGCGAACGCGCGTGGTGGCTGCCGCGGTGGCTGGACCGCCGGCTGCCGCACCTCGCGCTGGAACCGTGGCCACTAAAAGAACATAAGCACGACCAGTACGAATACCACCACCAGGATTAGCGCCGCAACCAGCCACCAAAGTCGTAAAGCCGCGGCGGACCGGTGCTTTTTGGCCGAGTACGGATCTCCCGGCCGCGAGATCCAAGCGTGCTCTTCAATTCGCTTGATCTTTACTTTGCGAAAGGTGGAAGCGGCCGCGGCCGCACTCGGCCGAACGACCTCTTCGAAGAACCAGGTCGAGGTTATCATGACCAGCACGCCCTTGGAGCCGGCCAGCGCGTCCTTCAAGGCTTGATCGTCCACCAACCGCTTGGTCTTGTTGATCGCCGGCGAGGTCACCCCATGTGGCCCGTCGGCGATCTCACCAGCGTGCAACGCCATCCGCAGCCGCATCTGCGCCTGTTTCTCGTTCCGGGCGTTGTGCACGCGGATCTCTTGGGCCAAGCACCGAGGAAGTCGCTCCACCAGCGCCGACTTCCCGAATTGAGCGGGCACGAGAACAAGATAGCCGTCGCCGTTGATCTCGTGATACAGATCATCCCAAGGCATTCCCGAATCGGTAAATGCCGCAATCAATGCCTCGTGAAGACCTTTTTTAAGCGCGTCGACGTCGTCTCTCGTCCTCTCGACCGCGCTGTATCCCTCAACGTCGAGCATGACGATCGCCTGATGAACGGGGGCTGCCATACGGCCAGGTCTCCCTCGCGCTGATGAAAGAGAAGAACCGGATACTACTCTGCACCGGCAGCGACCCCGATCGGGCGATGGATCATGCCCAGTCACCCCCGGGACTATCCCTTCGGGCACGCACCGAAGTGTCCGGCGCCTACGATCGCGCCCACGGAGATCAAACCACGGATCCTTCTACTCCGGCACACCAGGGCGCTGCTCAGCACGCAAACGCAGAGGGCGGCCCGAGCCTCGGCGTGGGCTCTCGGCTGGACGGGAGCCATCGCGCCTGGTGTGTCCGCGCGCCGACCCCGCGCTCGTCGTGCCCGGCACCGAGTACGTGGATCCGGAGGCATGGAGCCCCTTGATCTACAACTTCCGAAGCTACTTCAGCCTCGGCCACAGCTCTTCGGGTCCGAGACGCGCCGAAGGGGCTCTCCTCAGCCGAGGAGAGCCCCTTCAGTCAGTGCTTATTCGTAGATCTCGCCCTTGGCAGCCTTGTCCACCAGGGACTGCGGCGGCTCGAAGTGGTCGCCGTACCGGGCCGCGAGCTCACGCGACCGGTCGACGAAGCCCTGCAGGCCACCCTCGTACTGGTTGATGTACTGGATGACACCACCGGTCCACGCGGGGAAGCCGATGCCGAAGATCGAACCGATGTTGGCGTCCGCGACCGACGTCAGGACGCCCTCGTCGAAGCACTTCACCGTCTCGAGCGCCTCGGCGAACAGCATCCGCTCCTTGAGGTCCTCGAACGGCACCTCGACCGAGCCCGACTTGAACGCGTCGCGCAGCCCCGGCCACAGCCCGGTCCGCTTGCCGTCCTCGCCGTAGGAATAGAAGCCCGCGCCCGTCGAGCGGCCCTTGCGGTCGAACTCGTCGACCATCCGGTCGATGACGCCTTCCGACGCGTGCGCCTTCCACGTGCCACCGGCGGCTTCGATCGCCTCGCGGGTCTCCTTGCGGATCTTGCGCGGCAGCGTCAGCGTCAGTTCGTCCATCAGCTGCAGCGGCGGCGCCGGGTAGCCGGCCTGCGAACCCGCCTGCTCGATCGACGCCGGCTCGACGCCCTCGCCCAGCGCGGCGACGGCCTCGTTGATGAACGTGCCGATGACGCGCGAGGTGAAGAAGCCGCGGCTGTCGTTGACGACGATCGGGGTCTTCTTGATCTGCAGCGTGTAGTCGAAGACCTTCGCCAGCGTCGCCGGCGACGTCTTCTCGCCGCAGATGATCTCGACCAGCGGCATCTTGTCGACCGGCGAGAAGAAGTGGATCCCGATGAAGTCCTCGGTCCGCTGCACGCCCTCGGCGAGGGTGGTGATCGGCAGCGTCGAGGTGTTGGAGCCCAGCACCGCGTCGGCGTTGACGACGCTCTCGATCTCGCCGAACACCTTGTGCTTCAGCTCGACGCTCTCGAACACAGCCTCGATGACGAAGTCGACGCCCGCGAAGTCGGCCGGGTCACCGGTCGGCTTGATCTTTGCCAGCAACGCGTCGGACTTCTCCTGCGTGGTCTTGCCGCGCGAAAGGGCCTTCTGCTCGAGCTTGGCCGCGTAGCCCTTGCCCTTCTCGGCCGCCTCGAGCGAGACGTCCTTGAGGACGACGTCGATGCCGGCCTTCGCCGACACGTACGCGATCGCGGCGCCCATCATGCCCGCGCCGAGGACACCGACCTTCTTCGCCGTGTACTTCTCGAAACCGTCCGGCCGCGAACCACCCGAGTTGATGGTCTGCAGGTCGAAGAAGAACGCCTTCGTCATGTTCTTCGAGACCTGGCCGGTGGCGAGGCTGATGAAGTAGCGCGTCTCGATCAGGATCGCGGTGTCGAAGTCGACCTGCGCGCCCTCGATCGCGGCCGCCAGGATCGCCCGCGGCGCCGGCATGTTCGCGCCCTTGATCTGCTTGCGCAGGTTGGCCGGGAACGCCGGGAGGTTGGCCGCGAAGCTCGGGTTCGACGGCGTGCCGCCGGGGATCTTGTAACCCTTGACGTCCCAGGGCTGGACGCCGCCCTCGGGGTTCGCCTTGATCCACGCCTTCGCGGCGGGGACGAGCTCCTCGACCGTGCCGACGAGCTCGTGCACGAGGCCGAGCTCGAGCGCCTTGGCCGGGCGGTGACGCTGGCCCTGCAGCAGGACGTTCAGCAACGCGCTCTGGATACCCAGCAATCGGACAGTGCGCACAACGCCACCGCCGCCGGGCAGCAGGCCCAGCGTCACCTCGGGCAGGCCGATCTGGCTGCCCTTGACGTCGGCGGCGATGCGGTGGTGCGTCGCCAGCGCGATCTCGAGGCCACCGCCGAGCGCTGCGCCGTTGATCGCCGCGACGACCGGCTTGCCGAGCTGCTCGATGCGGCGCATCTGGCCCTTCATCAGGCCGGACGACTCGGTGAACTCGACCGCGTTCTCGGGCTTCGCCTGGATGAGGTCGTTCAGGTCGCCGCCGGCGAAGAAGGTCTTCTTCGCGGACGTGATGACGACGCCGGTGATGGAGTCCTTCTCGGCCTCCAGGCGGTCGACGGTCACGCCGAGCGACTCGCGGAAGTCGGCGTTCATCGTGTTCGCCGACTGCTTCGGGTCGTCGAGGGTCAGGGTGACGATCCCGTCGGAGTCCTGCTCCCAGCGGATGGTCTTGCTCTCGGCCATTGTGGTCCTCACACCCGCTCGATGATGGTCGCGACGCCCATGCCGCCGCCGATGCACAGGGTCACCAGGGCGCGGCGCGCCTGGCGGCGTTCGAGCTCGTCGACCACGGTGCCGACCAGCATCGCGCCGGTGGCGCCGAGCGGGTGACCCATGGCGATCGCGCCGCCGTTGACGTTGACCTTGTCCTCGTCGAGGTGCAGGTCCTTGATCCACTTGAGCACGACGGATGCGAACGCCTCGTTGAGCTCCCAGAGGTCGATGTCCTCGGGCTTGAGGCCCGCGGTCTTCAAGACCTTCTCGGTGGCCGGAGTCGGGCCGGTGAGCATGATCGTCGGCTCGGAGCCGATCGACGCGGTCGCCACGATCCGGGCGCGCGGCGTCAGCCCGAAGGTCTTGCCGATCTGCTCGGAGCCGACGAGCACCAGCGCGGCGCCGTCGACGATGCCGGAGGAGTTGCCGCCGGTGTGGACGTGGTTGATGCGCTCGACCGAGTGGTACTTCTGCAGCGCGACGGCGTCGAAGCCGCCGAGCTCGCCGATGCCGGCGAAGGCGGGCTTGAGCTTGCCGAGGCTCTCGACGGTGGAGCCGGGACGTCGGTGCTCGTCGTGGTCGAGGACCGTGACACCGTTGATGTCCTTGACCGGGACGACGGACTTGGCGAAGTAGCCGCCGGACCAGGCGGCCTCGGCGCGTTCCTGCGAGCGGACGGCCCACGCGTCGACGTCCTCGCGCGAGAAGCCCTCGATGGTCGCGATGAGGTCGGCGCCGGTGCCCTGCGGGACGATGTAGTTGTCGTAGGCGGTGGCCGGGTCCATGAACAGCGCGCCGCCGTCGGAGCCCATCGGCACGCGCGACATCGACTCGACGCCGCCGGCGATGATCAGGTTGTCCCAGCCGGAACGGACCTTCTGCGCGGCGGTGTTGGTAGCTTCGAGGCCGGAGGCGCAGAAGCGGTTGAGCTGCACACCGGCGACGGTCTCGGGCAGGCCCGCGTTCAGCGCGGCGGTGCGCGCGATGACCGCACCCTGCTCGCCGACCGGGGAGACGACGCCGAGTACGACGTCGTCGATCACCGCGGGGTCGAGGTTCGGGTGGCGGACCTTGAGCTCTTCGATCAGGCCGACCACCAGGTCGACCGGCTTGGTGCCGTGCAGGGCACCGCCCTTGTTCTTGCCGCGAGGCGTGCGGATCGCCTCGTAGATGTAGGCCTCGCTACTCACAGAACCTCTCCTCGCGAGCGGTGGACGTCGTCGTTCCGTGGCCGATGATACCGACCGGTAGTGCTAATGGCCATTAACATATCGCCGGATAACCCCAAGGTGTCAATGGGTTGCAGGTGTGCCGTTAGCCGCTATCGTTCTTTCACGATGACCGACTCTGTGCGAAGTGCGCGCCCCCGCGACCGCAAGGCCCAGCTGGCCGCGGTGGCGGCGGAGCTGTTCCGCGCGCGCGGCTTCCCCGGAGTGGGAATCAAGGACATAGCGGACGCGGCGGGCGTCACGGGGCCGGCGCTGTACCGGCACTTCGCGGACAAGCAGGCGATCCTGGCGTACGTGGTCCTGAGCGGCTTCGAGGACCTGGAGGCGGCGACGGCGGAGGCGTTGTCAGACTCGGTTTCCCCCGTTGACCAGCTGGAATCCCTCCTGGTTCGGCTGGCCACCCAGGCCGTCGAACGCCGGGAGATCGCGGCGCTGTGGCGTTGGGAGGGGCGTCATCTCCCGAAGGAGGACCAGCGGGAGATCGCCCGCCGTTCGACGCTGGCGCTGACGGCGTGGTCGAAGGCGCTGCTGGTCCAGCGCCCTGACTTGCCGGCCGAAGACGCCGAGCTGTTGTGCTGGGCAGCGCTGTCGGTGTTCGGCAGCGTGTCGGTGCACCACACGTCGGTGGCGCGCCGTCGGTTCGCTCAGCTGCTCGTCGAGCTGGCCCTCGGTGTGCTGAACGCCACACTCCCGGCACCGTCGTCACCGCCACCTTCTTCTGTGCTCAGCCTGGGTACTCCCTCTCGCCGCGAGCAGGTCCTGGCGGAGGCGACGGCACTGTTCGCCCAGCGCGGGTTCCACGACGTGAGCATGGAAGACATCGGAGCAGCGGCGGGCATCGCGGGCCCGAGCGTGTATCGGCACTTCCCGAGCAAGGCGGCTTTGATGGTGGCGATCGGCCACCGCGCGGCGGACCGGTTGGCCCTGGCGGCGGAGAGGGCACTGCAGACGTCGGACGAGCACTCCGCCCTGCGCCGCCTGGCGGCGTCGTACGTGCACACGATTTTGCACACGCCGGAGCTGCTGGTGTCGTTTTCGACCGACCGCGTGACGATGCCGGACCGCGACAAGGCTGATCTGCTGCGGGTGCAACGGGATTACGTCGCCCAGTGGGTCACGCTGCTCTCGACAGTCCGCCCATCACTACCCCCGCGCGAAGCGAAGATCACGGTGCACGCGGCGTTGACCATAGCGAACGACCTGGCCCGGACCCGCCGCTTGGCCGACCGTCCGCACTTCGAAGGCGAACTGACAACGCTGCTGCACACGGTGCTGGGCATCGGCTGATCAGCGCACACCGGCCGTCCCTGTCGAAACCACCCTCAATGCGGGACAATGTAAACGGGCCGACGGGGTCCGCTCTCCCTGCGGAAGGGGAAAAGCGCGATGCAGGCAGCACGTTCCGGTGCAGAAGACGGAATCGAATCCGAACTCGTCGATCTCGGCGGCGTGTCCCTCAGCAGACTACGCACGTTGGATGGCGGCGACATGCGCAAAGCATTGCGGCATGCGGCGGAACGAGTCGCCCACATCCCGGTGACTGCAAGCGGCAGCGGGGGGAGGAAACGGGTCGACTGATCGTGACCTCCGACGAGCTGGTACCCCATCGATTGTCCTGGCACGATTTCGACGCGGTCGCCCGCGGTGGCGGCGGATCCGGCCCGGTGCGCCGGCTCCGCGCAGCCGAACGAAGCAGGCGGCTCCTCCTTCTGCGCGGAATCATCGACCAAGCAGCCAAATCACCGGAGCCTCCCGGTCCACTGCCGTCACCCGAATCGGCGTGGGAACTGCTGGCCCGGATTCAGGAACGGGCACCCGCCTCGGTCGAGACGATTCTCGGGCATCCATACACCGGCACTTGGGCCGGCTACACCACCCGGTTGAGTCGCCAGGACGTCGCGGGCGTTTGCCCGTTCTGGGTTCATCTCGGGCACGTCCACTGCCTGGCCGCGGCTGCCGCCATCCGGGCCGGAGCGGTTTTCGAGGCGGAACTCCCGATCTGGCAGGGAGGCGTGTCGCTGCCGACCCTCGGCATGGTGCGGCTCGACGCGGGCGAAGAGTACGGAGTAGCTCGGGTGTCCGCCACGCACGACCGGATCATCTTCCAGGATCGGCACGGCGAAGTCCGCCTGCCGGAGGATCTGAGCCTTGAAACCCGGTGCTGGCAACCGATCCGCCGCATCACGAGCTGGCAAGACGACCGGCAGCTTTCGATCCGGCTGGACGACCTCGACCCGTATCGCGGACTCTACGAACCGATCGCGCCGCGACGGCTGACGGCGCTGGAAGTCGAATCGTGGCGAACCGTCGTAGATGGTGCGTGGCGGCTGCTCACCGCACTCCTGCCCGCCGTGGCCGAGGCCCTTCCCGGGGGCCTCGAGTCGTTAGTGCCGGCGCCGGCGGTCGCGTTCCGGTTGCCCAGCGCCTCGACAGGCGAAGCTTTCGGGAGCGCCGTCGTTTCCTACAGCAACGATCCCGAGCAGCTCGCTGCGGCGCTCGTGCACGAGTTCCACCACATCCGATTGGGTGGTGTCCAGCACCTGGCCACCCTGCACATCGACGATCCACGCGAACGGTTGTACGTACCGTGGCGCGATGATCCCCGGCCGATCGGTGGGGCGCTGCACGGGATCTACGCGTTCTTCGGCGTGACCTCGTTCTGGCGGGCGCTGGCCATGGCCGAGCCGGACAACGCCCTGGCCTCCTTCGAGTTCGCGCTGTGGCGGGCAGCGGTCCGGCGCACCTTGAGCACGGTGCGCGAGGACGGAAGCCTCACCTCGGCGGGACGAAGGTTCCTCGACGGCGTCGCCGCCGAGTCCATCTCGTGGATGGAAGAGCCGGTGGCGGGCGCGCCGGGCGCTTGGGCGACCACGGCGGCAGCTGATCATTACGCGACCTGGCGTCTCCGCCACCTGCGCCCGAACGCCAACACCGTCGCGACACTCACCAAGGCGTGGCGCCGTGGTGATGCACGGCCACAGCTCGACGCTCCTCTCGAGCCACGCACGCCGACACCGGTCCCGGATGGTGCCTGGACCGACGCCAGAACCGACCTGATCCGACTTCGGCTGGGCCGTGACCGTGACGCGCTCATCAACCAGGGGCCGACGGTCCCGGGCGTGACCGACGCCGACCTGGCCCTGGTGACCGGCCGGATCGAGCCAGCGGTGGAAGGCTACCGGCGCTTGCTGGCCGCCGACCCCGACGCGCCCACCGCACTTGTCGGCCTCGGACTCGCCCTGACGGCCCGCGGCACCGGACCCGCGGCGCGGGCGTTGTTGCACCGCCCGGAACTGGTCCGGGCCGTGCACCGAGAACTCCGCTCTAACACCGATGCCGTCCCGGAGGTCGAGCCCCTCGCCGCGTGGATCGGCCGGTTCACCCACTGAGCGCTACAGCGGCATCGGGTCGATGTCGCAGTCGGCGCGGACTTTTTGTGACGCCGCGACCGTGCCGGGGTGGTTTTCACCCAGGACGTGCCGGTAACGGTTGAGGACGTCCTCGTAGAGCTCGTCCGCCTCTTCGATATGTCCAAGAGCTCGGAGGTCCAGTGATCGGTTGAGCTGGACCGCCAGCGTAGTCGGGTGGTCCTCGCCGAGAATCCGGCGCGAACGTACCAGCAGATTGGCGTCGCGCTCCGCCGCTTCCTCAACGCGGTCCAACGCGGCGAGATCACTCGCGACGTCGATTGCGCACACGATGGTGTGTGGGTGATCTTCGCCCAGTTGCGCCCGGAACTCTTCCAACGACCGCTCGTCCAGTACTCGGGCACTGGACGGATCGCCGGACAGTCGCATGGTCACACCCAGGTCCAGCGCCGCCGACAGTGTGTGCGGGTGCTTCTCGCCCAGGCTTTCGCGATAGAGATCGAAGACTTCTTCCCCCAGTTCCCGGGCCTGCACGTAGTCACGAGCATGCCGCAGGTCGATCGAGTATCCGAGAGCACAGGCCAGCGCGTGCGGGTGCTTGTCTCCGTACCGGATCCGGAATCGGCGCAGGGCATCTTCGGAGATCATGCGTGCCTCGTCGTGGTCGCCGTTCTTCCGGCAGGCAACCGCCAGGTGATATTTACGTCGGAGGGTGCTGATGCTGTTCTCACCGTAGAGCTGCTCGATCCGGTCGGTGATCTGCTGCTGCTCGATCCGCGCCCACGGGTAATCACCCAGCTCGCGCCGGGCGATCACCATCAGGACCTGGATCGCGACGGTCGACGCGTTGTCATAACCCAAGACTTCGACCGACCTTTGGTAAGTGTCGGAAGCCAGTTCGTTCGCCTGCTGGTAGTCACCGACCAGAAGCAATGCCGTGGCATAGTCGCGGCCGGCCTTCAACGTGACTGGGTCGTCGTTCCCGAACAGGCCGCGCGCCTTGACGTAGATCTCTTCGTTGCGCAGGTTCGCTTCCGCGAAGTCACCCCGCGCTTTCAAGATGACGGCGTAGGTGAGCGCGGCTTCGAGTGTCTCTTCCCGGTCGGAGCCGATCGACTCCCGGTAGCGGTCGAAGGTGCGCCTGCTGATCTCGGCCGCCTCGCCGTAGCGCCCCACGGTCCATTGGAAGAAGGCCAAACGCTCGGATGCTTGCAGCTCTTGCAACGGCGGGTCTTCGATGGGGGCTTCGCCCCGGCGATGCCGTTCTTCCCGGTCCTGCGCCCACGCCTTCACCGCGCGCTCGGCGAGCGTGACCGCCCCGTCGTGGTCACCCCAGTGGTAGAGGAACTTCATCAGGTTGACCACCAGCTGCCGCACCCACTGGTCCGTGCACTCGATCAGCTCGGCGTCGTAGATGTGCGGCAACACCTCGAGGTATCGCTGCCACTGCCGAGGTGCTTCCGGGTCTCTCGGGTCGAGGTTGGCCAGCAGCTCATGTGCACCGTGCCGCATTTCGTTGTGGTGCTGCTCCGACATGCGGTTGCGCAGGACCAGCTGCACTAGCCGGTGCAAGAGGATGGTGTCGGTCCGGTGGTCGATCTTGGCGAGGCCGAACCGGTTGATGTCGCGAACGGCCCGGCCCAGCTTGATCGGGTCGCGTAGCGCGGTGTCGAGCTCGGGTGACACGGTGAGTCCGCGGACACCCGCGAACAAGTTCCGCGACACCGGCTCGGGCGCGAAGAACGCACAGACCTGCAACAACTGGTGCGCGGCAGGGCTGCTCACGCTCAACTGGTCGAACGACACGTTCCACGCCGCTGCGACCGACGTTTCGTAGTCCTGCGGGTTCGAGGTGTCGAGGATCTCCGCGACCTTCTCGTCGAACAGCTGCAGGTACTCCCTGGCCGTCATGCCGGTTTCGGCCAGCCAAGCCGCAGCTTGCTCGATCGCCAGCGGCAGATCGCCGAGCTTCTCGGCGATCTGATCGGAGTCCGAATCGTCGAGCTGGGGACCCCGCCTGCTCAGCAGCATCTTGCTTTCACTGCGCTCGAAGACGGCAACTTCGAGGGGACGCGCCACGCCCGCCCAGTTGGGGTTGCGGGACGTCACCAGAATGTCGCCGGGACCCCCGACCGGGAAGAACGGGCGCACCATGTCCGGGTCTTCGGCCGAGTCGAAGACGAGCAGCCACCGCCGGTACGGGCGGCCGAGGCGCAGCGCCTCCTTTACCGCGGGCACGGCGGTGTTGGCCTCGTCGGCACCCGGCAAGCGGAGGTGCTGGGCCAACTCGGTGAGCGAGGCGTGGATCTGCGTCGGCTGGGTGGCCTGGATCCACCAGACGATGTCGTAATCCTGCAGATGGCGATAGATGTACTCGGTGGCCATCTGCGTCTTGCCGATGCCACCCATACCATGCAATGTGGCCGGAAGGACCGCCGTGGTGCCGGCACCCAGCCGTTCGGTCAGCTGGCTCAGCAACTGGCCCCGCCCGGTGAAATTGGGATTGGGCGGCGGAATGGCACCCCAGATCGGGGGAACTTCTTCACCCGAACGTCGTACTTGACGAGAAGTCGACATACCGACGTTGGCGACTACTGAGGCTTTTCCGGTGGTCGCCACGTCCTGTTTACCCGACGAGGCATGATGCGCCGAATCTCGGCTCTCCCGATCGACGGCCGCGGATTGGCCGGGAAGATCCGATTTCTCGACGTCGTTGGGCATCGTGGCGCTCACCGGCGATACAGTAACGCTACTTGCTCGATCCAGACGTGGGGGGCTCCCCAGTTTGAGCCTAGCCAATCGATCCGCCCTCGACAGATAGGGCCCGGACAACGCGCTCATCACATCGCGCTCGAGCGCAATCTCCGCACTCGTCGCCGTGTCGGGTTCGGGGTCCGGCGTCGTGTCCGGGTCCACCAACGCTGCCTGGAGCCTTGCCAGCACGGTGTTCTGCTCGCCGATCCGCCGCGACGCCGCGCGAACCGCGTGCGCCGTATCCGACCGCCGCGCCCCACTGAGCAATACCCTCCGGGTCTGGCCGGAAAACTCCCACGGCGTGGTGCGGTCCCACGGCTGACGGGTTCCGTCGTGACGCAGTAGCCCGCTCGTGAATACCTCGACAAGGTGATCTGGGCCGGAGTCCGGGAGCATCTCCGCTTGCACCGCGGAGGCCACGTCGATATCCACGGGCACTGCCGCGAGGAGCGTGGCCAGCCGAAACGCCGCCGGCGAAGCCTGGCTGTGAAAGTCCCTCACCCGTTCCTGTGCGTTCACCTCATTCTCTCGCGGCACTGGAATGTCACTCGAATCGGTTACCGTGTTCCCCGGCTGGTCTCGAATCACGACGACCGGGCATTTCCTCGGCTCGTCCGCCCGCCCGGTGACGACCTCCGCCCACCGGCGGAACCACCGCTCGCCGAGTTCCAGCACCGGGACCGCGACCGAGTCGCCGGGCACGTCCGCGTGCTCCGGATCGTCCAGCAGCAGGTCGGTCAAGCGGACCCGGTAAGTGTCATTGGACCGCACCGGGCCTTTGGACGTGATCTCGGCATTCTGCGCGTCGACGCCGCCACGGGCCCAGAGCCGCCGTGGCAGCAGGTGCACGACCGCGACGGGCATCTTGCGCCCCCACCGGGCCAGCAGCGGCTGCACCAGATCCTGGCGCCAGGCGTCGCTGATCCCGTCGGTCAGGACGAGCATCAGCCGCCGACCGGAGGACCCGACGGGCTCGCCGGTCCCGCGCACCGGGCTGTCCGGCGTCCCGCCGCGCAGCACCGGCTCGAGGAGCATGCCCCCTTCGGCGCGCCCGGCCTTGCCGGTTTCCAGTAACCGGACCTGGACCGAGCGGAACACACTGAGCCGTCGCTGGCACAGCGCGACGAACGCCGCGACGGTGGGATCCCAGAGCGCCATCGACGGTGCCTGCTCGACCACCAAGGTCAGGTCCAGCCACGGCACGCGCTTCCGTTTGGTGATCGGGAACCAGATGCCCGTCCGGGCGCTGACCTCGGCGGTCGCCTCTTCGTCGAGCTCCACGGCTTCCGGCTGGGTCGAGGGCACCCTGCGCTTGAAGGTCCGGAACGACCGGACCAGCTTGCCGATGTCGGGCAACGGCGAAATCGCGCCGGCTGGCGCCGATTCTCCCCGGCTCCCCAGCAGGCCGCCCGCGACGCGGGCGTTTCCCGGCTCGAACCAGTCGGCCGGTGGCGGGTCGGGAGCCGGTCGCCGGTCGCCGGCGGGTTCGGGCGCTTCCACGGGGAGATGATTCCCCCCGCCGGTTTCGGGCGGCTCGGGAGGGCGTGGAGCCCGCGTCGACACGGCCGGGTACGGGGACGGCTCCGGGCCGCCCGCCGATTCCGCCCCGATGGCGGCCACCAGCCACAACGCGTCGGCGACTTCGGTCGCCGTCAGGTCGTGGTTCTCGTGGCCACCCGGGATGCCCGGCATTTCAGCGTCCCTGCTGGCTCAGTTGCTGCCACAGCGCCTCGACCAGTCCAGGCCAGCCGGGGTCGTCGGGCTGGTACGCACCGGACGTCGCCAGGAAGATCGCGTCGAGAAGCTTGTCCGCAGGCAGGCCGCCGAGCGCCGTGCGCCGCGCGACGAAATCCTCGATCAGCACCGCGCGGTGCTGCGGGTCGAGCGCGTGCGCGGCGACGATGGCGGCGAGCTGCGCCGGATCGGGGTCCTTCATCTCCAGCCGCAGGCACCGCCGCAGGAACGCCGGCGGGAAATCCCGTTCTCCGTTGCTGGTGATGACGACCACGGGGAACGCCGAGCACCGGACGACCCCGTTCTCGATCTGCGCGCTGTAGCCGGGATCGGCGGTGAACACCTCGGCCACCGGGGAGCGGCGAGCGTCCCGCGCGAGCTCCGAGATGAGGAACTCCCCGTCCTCGAAGATCGACAACAGGTCGTGGGGCAGGTCGGATTCCGCTTTGTCCAGCTCGTCCACCAGCAGGACCCGGGGCAGCTGGCGCGGGAGGAACGCGGTCCCGAGTTCGCGGAGCCGGAGGAAGTCGCCGATGGGCGGCTCTTCCCCGCCGGCCTCGCCGGGGCGGTGCGCGGCCGAGGCCTGGACGCGGCCGATGGCGTCGTAGTCGTAGAGCCCGGATCTCAAGGTGGTCTGCGAAGTGATCGACCAGCGCAGCACCCGGCCCAGCCGCAGTTCGCGGGAGATCCGGTAAGCCAGGGTGGACTTGCCGCTGCCGGGCTTGCCGGTCACCAGGAGCGGGCGACGCAGGTACAACGCAGCGTTGACCATGTCGACTTCGGCGCGGTCCGGGTGTCCGCCGGCGAAGCCCGTTTCGACGCCCAGACGCCGGTCGGTTTCGGCGTCATCCTGCGGCACGTCGGCCGCGAGGGGCTCGCCGTCACGCCGGAAGTCCCGCCATGGCGGCGGTGGCGGTAGCCGATCGGCCAAGTGGGTGTCCTGCAGGGGGTGCCCAGTACCCCGATAGATCCACCAATCGGGTGTGCGGTCAGGAAGCTCGGTCGCGCTCATCGACAGCCCGTCCCCTTTCGGGGCCGGGTCCGCCGTCGCCGAGGGGGAGCATCCGGCTCGGGTCGTCCCATAGCACCACCAAGTCCCCTATGATGCCGCCATCCGGGGACGACGACCGATTTCCAAGTGCGTCGAGCCGGTGTTTCCGGGTCAGTGCGGGCAGATTTCCCAAATCGTCACTGCCAGCCAACCACGCTACCACTTCGCGCACGACTTCCGAAGAGACCGTAGGGTGCCAGACGATGACGGGCAAGCCCGCCCGCAACGCGGCGAAAAGCTCGTCACGATCCGGAATCGCGCTGGCGGGCGGCGTCTCGGTCAGCACCGTCATGAGCCATCGCTCGTCACTGAGAATCGCGTCGAGACGATGACGATCTTCGGTGTCTCCCGGGTCGCAGAAATACACTCGTTCGAAGGATGGTTCCTGGGCCCAGGAAGCCCATCGTCGCCGCCAAACACGGTGCGAACGCCGGGATCTCATCCGTTCCAGTGAACGAATTACCGTCGGATAAGTCAGGTACAACGGCTGAGGTGTCCCGAACTCTCGCTCCGTGCTCCAGGAGTGCACGGGCAGATCCAGCAGCACACGAGGCAGCACGAACTCGAGGACGACCTCCGCGTCACTCTCCGCCCACGCCTCTTCCGCCGCGGAGACCACTTTCGCCACTTCGCTTTCGAGGCCGGCCGACGTCGTCGGCACGGTCTCCCCGCGCGGGGGTGGCCACTCATCGGGGTCATCCTGCCGCCAAGAGGAAATCTCGTAGCGCTCTTCGTCGACGAGGTCACGGATGATCATGATGGTGAGGTGCAGCCGTCCCGAGCGTGACGGCGTGACGTGGGCGCGGAGTTCGCGCAGCGCACCGTCGAGACGGAGGCGGTGCGCCTGTCCGTCAGACCACCTGCGGAGCTGTGCCGCCAACGGCTCGTCACAATCGGCCGCGATCAGTTCGGCGAAGGCCACGACCGGAGGGAGCTCTTCAGGAGCGGCATTGAAGTCCGCAAGACCCAGGAAGGCTTCGGCCGCGTTCGCGTACTGCGGGACGGGTGAGATGTGCCGGGCGGCGCGGCGAACGGCCGCGCGGAGCCCGGGCGGTGAGAAGCCTTCGAGCAGATGACGGAATCGTTCTTGCTCGGCCTCGTCTACCACATCCTGCAGCGGCAGGGAATCCACCAGAGTGCGGAACTGCGTGCACTCCTTCGTTCCCGGCCGGAGGAACTCGAGCACGTCGGCCAAGACCGGTAGGCCTTCTTCGATCCCGCTGCACCCGTTGACGATTTCGATCAACTGGGCTCGCGGCGCCAACTGGTCCGGCACCGTGAACGGGTTGTCGAGCGCTCGGCGCAGCTCCGCGACCATCAATGTGCGGATGGACTTGTCGTCGGCGAAACCCGCGACCACGAGTACGTCGACGAGTGCGCGGCGAATCGCGATGCCGATTTGGGGGCGCCCTTGTTTGGTCGACACCGGCGTACCACCTCCCGCCCCCGCGAAGTGCCCCGAAGATCGCGAGTCTACCTATCCGGCGCAGAGGGAGAAGGGGCAAAAGGCGGACAACTACCGACGAACTCCGAACGCCGAGCGACCAGCGATCACCGAGTGCGGCTCTTCGACCTGCGGTGAGCCCGGGCCGGGCGGTGATTGATTCCTCCGGTTTGCCGACTTGCCGTTGACGCGCACGGATGCCGGTTCGAACACGACGGCCGAGCGTAGGCTCGGTTCGCGGCCCCTCCCTGGACGGGTGACAGAAGGGAGGTGCTAGCTTACGCGCGCCTCCAAGCGGGTTCTCGAGAGAGGGGAAATCGCGATGCGATCGCCGGGCGGCAAGAGGCGACCGGGGATCGAATCCGAGCTCCTGGACCTCAGTGCCCTGCCATTGTCCGAGCTGCGGAAACTCGACTCCGCGCTCGTGCGCCGTTCAGTCCGGCGCGCCGTCGAACGTACGGCGCACATCCCGATCACGGCGAGCGGGAGCCAAGGCGCGAAACGGGTCGAGTGAGCGGCTTCCGGAAGGGTTGACCGTGCCCACCTCAAGCAATGCCACACGCGAACCGCTCCTGCACACTTTGTCGTGGGAGGAGTTCGCCCTCCTGGCCCGCTCCGAAGGCGGCCCGGATCCCGTCCTGCGGCTGCGCACCGCGGAGCGCAGCCGCCGCCTGCTGCTTCTGCGGGCCATCATCGACGAAGTGGCGGAAAACCCGGACCGGCAAAGCCCGCTGGGTTCACCGGATACGGCGTGGAACCTGCTGGTCTGCGCCCAGGAGACCGACCCGCGAGCGTTCGACGCCGTGCTCACCCATCCCTACACGGGCAGCTGGGCCGGCTACACCACACGCCTGATCGGGCAGGACGCAGACGGCGACCGGCCGCTTTGGGTCCACATCGGACATCTCCACGCCCTGGCGGCCGCGGCGGCGGTGCGGGCCGGAGTCAAAACGTTCCACGTCCGGGTGCCGGTGTGGCGGGGAATCGTCGCCCTGCCGACGCTCGGCATCGCCCACCTCGACGGCGTGCCCGATTGCGCCACCGCGGAAGTCCGCGGAGCAGCCGGCCAGGTCGAGATCACGGCCTGTGGCCGGACAGTGGTGGTTCCGGCCGACCCGTCGGCCGACGAACCCGGCTGGCAGGGAATTCGCACCGTCGAGCTGAGCGCAGGGCGGCGGCGGTTGGCGGTCCGCATCGACGACGTCGACCCGTATCGCGGGCTGCACGGTCCACGGGCTCCCTACCGGCTCGGCTCGGAAGACCTGCGCGCTTGGCGTGATCTGCTCGGGCAAGCCTGGGAGTTGATCGCCCGGCTGGTCCCCGAACTCGCGGACGCCCTGCCCGCCGGCCTCGACACGATCGTGCCGGACCCGCCGTTCCCGTACCGACTGCCGAGCGCGTCGAGCGGAGAGGCGTTCGGCGGTGCGGTGATCTGCCGGCCCGAGGACCCGGCGACACTGGCCGCAGCGATGGTGCACGAATTCCAGCACATCCGGCTCGGCGGACTCCTGCAGCTCGTGCCCCTCCAGTCGGACGACAAGACGGAACGGTTGTACGCGCCGTGGCGCGACGATCCCCGCCCGATCGGCGGCGTCATCCACGGCATTTACGCGTTTTTCGCGGTCACCGAGTTCTACCGCGCACTCCGCCGCAGCCGGCCGGACGACGAACTGGCAACGTTCGAGTTCGCGCATTGGCGGCACCAGGTCGAACGGACTCTCGAAGCGATCCGCGATGACGACGAGCTGACCGACGCGGGGCGGCAGTTCCTCGACCACATCGCCGATCGCTGCGAACCTTGGCGGCGCGACGAGGTCTCCGCGTCCGCCGCGCGCTGGTCCGGCCTGCTGGCCGCAGACCACTACGCGGGCTGGCGGCTCCGTCACCTGCGCTCGGATCCCGACGCGGTCGACCGGATCGTCCGGGTCTGGATGAGTGCCGCCGCCGCGCCGCGCACTGATTCCGTGTCCACCGTCCTGGTCACCGAACCTGACGGCACCTGGTCCGAAGCGCGGGCGGACCTGCTGCGCGTCCGGCTCGGTGAAGACGGCGCACGCCGTGCCCAAGAGGCCTGGCCGCGGATCACCGGCGCTTCGGAAGCGGATTTCGCTTTGGTGGACGGGCGTCCCCAGGCAGCCCTGGACGGCTACCGGACCGAACTTCTCGGTGATCTCGACGCGCCCCGCGCCTGGATCGGACTGGGGCTTGGTCTGCGGGCGACCGGCGATGAGGCCACCGCCGCTGTCGTGCTCGGGCAACCCGAACTGGTGCGCGCGGTGCACCGCGGAATCCGGAGGCAGGGAGGCCCCGTCCCGGCTCCCGAAGAAGTCGCCCGATGGCTGGCCGCCGCCGAGCGCTGACCCACTACAGCGGAGTCGGGTCGATGTCGCACACGGCACGCACCCCTTGCTCAGCGGCCACGGTCATCGGGTGGTCGCCGCGAAGCACTCGGCGATAGCGTGCCACGACGTCCTGCTGTTGTAGAGCGGCTTCGCGTTCTCGGCCGACTCCGCTCAGGTCGAGAGCTCGGTTGAGCTGGGCCGCGAGCGTGGTCGGATGGTCGTCGCCGAGCGTGCGCCGGGCGCGTGCCAGGCTTTCGGTGTCGCGCACCAGCAGCCGCTCGGCGGAGGCGCGAGTCGAGCCGGAACCGGCCTCGTCGTTCGCGAGGTCGATCGCCGCGGCGATGGTGTGCGGGTGGTCGGCCCCAAGGATCTTCCGCAGATGCCGGAACGCTTCACCGTCCCTCTTCCGTGCGGCCGCGAAGTCGCCCAGCAGCCGGAGCGTCACGCCGAGGTCGAGCTCCGACACCAAGCAGTGGGGGTGGCGGCCGCCGAGGCTGGACCGGTACAGGTCCACCGCCTGCTGTCCCAGGCTCCTGGCCGCCTCTAGATCTCCTGCGTAGCGGAGGTCGATCGAGTGTGCCAGCGCGCAGGGGAGCGTACTCGGATGGCTGAGTCCGTAGCGGGACCGGAAGCGCTCCAGCGTGCTCCGGGACAGCGCCAAGGCGCCCGCGTGCTCACCGTCCTTCCGCATCGCCACGGCCAGGTGGCACTCACGGCGCACGACCCCGGCGTTGTCATCGCGGAACAGACGGCGGACCCGTTCCACGATCTTCTGCAGTTCCAGCCGGGCAAGGGCGTAGTCACCGATCTCACGGCGGCAGATGGCCAGGATGTTCAGCGTGCTGATGGTGGCGGCGTTGTCCGGGCCCAGGATGTCCGCGCATCGCGCGTACGTGTCCTCGCCGATCCGCCGCGCCTCGTCGTACTCGCCGGTCAGGAGCAACGAGACGACGAAGTCGTGCGCGGCGGTCAGGGTCTTGGGTTCGCTGCCACCGAGAACGGCGACGGCTTCTTGGTAGGTCGCCAAGTTGAGCCTGCGTGCACCGGCGAAGTCCCCGCGTGCCTTCAGCACAACGGCCACCGACAACTGGGCGTTGAGCCGCTGTTCCGGACGATGTTCCTCGGCCTTTTTCTCCTGGTAGAGCCGGAGCGTGCGATTGTTGATCACTTCGGCCTCTTCGTACCGGCCGAGCACCCACAGGAAGAAGCCGAGCCGCTCCGACGCCTCCAAGGTCGACAGGTCGGCTTCACCGAAGCGATCCGTCCACGTGGTGACCACGCGCTCGGCGAGCAGGGTCGCCCCGGCGTGGTCGCCCCAGAAGTACAGGAACTTCATGAGGTTGATGACGAGAGCACGCACCCAGATGTCTTCGGAGTCGATCAGTTCCGCGGCGTAGATGTGTGGCAGCACCGTGTGGTACTGGGGCCAGTTGCGGGCGTCCGCCGGATCGCCTGGGTCGCGGTTCGCGAGCAGGAGGTGCGTACTGTGCTGGACGTCCCTGCGGTGCTGCTCACTCATCCGGTTCCGCAGCACGAGCTGCACCAGCCAGTGCAGCTGGAGCGTGTCGGACCGGTGGTCGACCTTCGCCAGCCCCCAGCGGTTGATTTCCCTCAAGGCCTGGTCGAGCTGGGTGGGGTCGCTCATGGCGGCATCGAGCTCCGGCGCGATGGACAGCCCGCGGACCCCGACGAAGATGCTACGGGATATCGGTTCCGGCGCGAAGAACGCGCACACCTGCAGCAGCTGGTGCGCGGCGCGGTTCCGGGTGCCAAGTTCGTCGAACGAAACGTTCCACGCCGCGGCGATCGGGACCTCGTACTCGGTCGGCGTCGACGTCGCGAGGATTTCCGTGGCCTTGTCGTCGAAACGCCGTAGGTACTCCTCCACGGGCATCGCGATCTCGGTTCGCAGCGCGGCGGCCTGGGCCAGTGCGAGCGGCAAGTCACCCAACCTCGCCGCCAGCCGATCGGCCTGCTCGGCACCGAGTTGCCGATCGTGCAGGCTCAGCAGTTCAGTGCTCTCCGCGCGAGTAAACGACCCGACCTCCAGCACTTGTGGGAAGAACCCGTGCCATTCCGGGTTCCTCGTCGTCACCAAGATCTCGCCCGGCCCCTCGGTGGGCAGGAAGGGCAGCGCGGCCTCGGGTTCGTCCGCCGAGTCGAACACCAGCAGCCACCGGCGATAGGGCCGCCCGGCCTGCAGTGCCTCGAGCACCGCCGGGACCGCGGTGGCCGTTTCCGCCGCACCGGGCAGTCCGAGCTGTCGGGCCAGCTCGGTAAGCGAGGCCCGGATCTGCGTCTCCTGGGCAGCACTGACCCACCACACCACGTCGTACCGGCCCAGGTGCCGGTAGACGTACTCCGCCGAGATCTGGGTCTTGCCGAGCCCGCCGGTTCCGTGGAGCAGGGCGCGGCCATCGGCGTGAAGATCGTCAGCCAGCGACTCGAGCAGTCGGTGCCGGCCGGTGAAGTCCGGGTTCCGGGCGGGCACGGCGCCCCACACCGTCGGCGCGTCGGTGCTGAACTGGCGGACCCGGCGCAGGGAATCCGCCGCTTCGTCGTGCACGTCGGCAACGAGGTTCTCAGTCGTGGGCGCGGGACGAGCCCCCGCACCGGGCTCCGTGTCGGGCTCGCTCGCCGCGGCCAACTCGGACTCCCAGCGCGACAACCGGTCCGCCCGCCCGGCGTACGGCCCGGACAGCGCCCGCATCACGGCGCGTTCGAGCGCGACGCCGGCCACCAGGTCGGCGTCCGCTTGGGGCAGGGGTGCGCGATCCGGATCGTCCAGTGCGTCGGCGACTCGGAGCAGCACCGGATAGCGGTCCCCGAACCGACGGGCGGCGATAACGACGCGGGCCGTGTCCGACCGCCGGCTCGCGGCCAGAAGCTCTTCGCGCACGGGAAGCGGGATGTCGTAGACGATGTCGTCCCAGTTCCGGTCGGGTCCGGTCGGCGGCACGTCGAGCAGGCCGCTGCTGAAAACCTCCGCGAGGTCCGCGGTCTCCGCCTCGGGCACCAGTTCGGCCTGGACGAACCGCGCGATCGGCAGGCTGATCGGCACCGCCGCGAGCAAGGTCGCCAACCGGAACGCCGACGGCGAGGCGACACCGTGGAAGTGCTTGACGCGGTCCCGGGCGGACAACACCGGCCCGTGCAGCTCTTCCCACGGTGGCACGGGCTGGGGCTGCGTCCGCGCCAGCATCACGACCGCCTGCATCGGATCCGGCTGCGCCCGGCCGATCATCCGTACCCACCAGGAAAGCCAGCGCGGATCCAGCTCGATGATCGGGATCGGCACCGCGCCGGCTCCGGCGGTCTTCGGGTCTTCACCGGTCAGCCAGGAATCCGGCAGCTCGAGCCCGTACCGCCGGTTGGGCCGGAAAGGCGCAGGCGTCACCAGCCTGGCCTGGTGCAGCTGCGGCCCGGCCCGGCCCCAGAGCCGCTGCGGCAGCATCTGGACGACGGTCACCGGCATGGCTCGCCCCCACTGGGCCAGCAGCGGTGAAACGGTGTCCGCCCGCCAGGCCTCCCCCATCCCGTCGGTCAGCACGAGCATGATGCGGTGCCCGGACGAGTCGAGCAGCTCCGCGGGCTGGCGTTCGGGCGCGCCTGGTGTGCCGCCGCGCAACACCGGCCCGGACACACCTTCACCAGTCCCCTTGTCCGTTTCCAGCAGCCGGACCTGGATTGCGCGGAACGCCCCGAGCTGCCGGAGCACCGTGAGGAAGGCCGCAACAGTGGGCTGCCACAGCGCCATCGAAGGACTCGTGTCGACCACGACGGTCAGGTCGAGCCCGCGGACCAAGGAGGGCCTGGTCTGCGGTAGCCAGAGCTTGTCCTCCACCGCCTGCTCGGCCGTCCGGTCTTCGTCCAGTACTGCGTCTTCCTCCGCGCCCGAAGGACGCACTTGCTTGAGGGGGCGGAGTGCCCGGGTGATCGCTGCGGCCTCCGGCAGGAACCGCGACGGCCCCTGGGCTTCCGCCGCATGGCCGGCCGCCAGGACCTCGGCCGTTTTCACCAGCGCCGTGACGAGCCGATCGGTTTCCCCGCCGAGGGTCGGCGCGGTGAGCCCGGCCGGCTCCTCCGGTGGTTCCGGTGCGGCGCGGTCCGGGTCGTCCGGGACGGCCGGTTCATCGGGCACCTCGAGCTCAGGGTGCGAACGCGGCGCGGAGTCCCCGATCGCCATCGCGAGCCAGACCGCGTCGCCCACCTCGCTCCAGCTCAGGTTGGAGACCACGGGGCCGTCGGATGGCTCGGCCGGCACGTCAAGAAGCCAGGGAGCTCAGTTGCCGCCACAGCGCGTCGACCAGCCTCGGCCAGGAAGCGTCGTCCACTCGGTAGGCTCCCGCAGTGGCCAGGTAGACGGCTTCGAGCAGCTTGTCGACCGGCAGTCCCCCGAACGCCTCACTGCGGCGGACGAACTCTTCGATGATCCGCGAACGGTGCGAGTCGGCCGGATCGAGCAGGTGCGCAGCGACCATCGCGGCGAGCTGGGCGACGTCCGGGTCCTTGGTCTCGTAGCGCAGGCAGCGGCGTAGGAAGGCGGGCGGAAAGTCCCGCTCACCGTTGCTGGTGATCACGACGATGGGGAACGCGTGGCACCGGACCCGACCACCGACGATCTCCGCCGTGGAGTCGGGATCGGCGGTGAACACCTCGACCTCCCGCGTGCGGCGGGCCATCCTGACCAGCTCGGGGATCTCGAACTCGCCGTCCTCGAAAAGACTCAGCAAGTCGTTCGGCAGGTCGGCTTCGGACTTGTCCAGCTCATCGATCAACAACACCCGGGGACGCCGGCGGGGCAGGAACGCGGTGCCGAGCTCACCCAGCCGGACGAAGTCGCCGATCGGCGGTTCGGCCGGTTCGCCGGCCCGGCTCCCCGCGGCCACTGCCCACGCACCCGCAGCCTGGGCGCGGCCGATGGCGTCGTAGCCGTACTGCCCGGTCTTAACTGTGGTGTGCGAAGTGATCGGCCACTGGAGCACCCGGCCCAACCCGAGTTCCCGGGCGATCCGGAACGCCAGGCTGGACTTCCCGCTGCCAGGCCGCCCGGTGACGAGCAACGGACGGCGCAGGTAGAGCGCCGCGTTGACCATGTCGAGCTCGTGAACGTCGGCCCGTGGCACCGATTCCGCACCGGCCGCACCGAGCCGGCGCTTCATTTCGCCGTCATCGGGTGGCACCGGGACGTCATCGAGGAGAGGACCACCGTCGAACACCCGCCACGGCGGCGGAGGCGGGAGCAGGTCCGCCCGCTCGGGCGCGGGATCCGCCGTACCGCGGTAGATCCACCATTGCGGCACCTCGTCAGGAAGCCCGGCCTCGCTCATCGGCGCTCCCTGGTGGTGGACCTGGCCGGAACGGCGGGGTGTCGAGGAATACAAGGCGTGCCGGATCGTCCCAGAGGATGACCAGATTCCGGACGACGCGCAGATCCACCGGAATGGTCATTTCGCGGAAAGCGGCACATCGGGATTTCTGCACCCGGGCCGGAAGATCGCCGAGACCACCGCCGTTGACGAGCCACGTGACCACCTCTCGCAAGAGATCCAGCGAAGCCTCGGGGTGCCATAGTAGTGCCGGAAGCCCGGATCGCAATCCTGCGGCGAGTGCGTCCTCACCCGGTCGCGGCCGAAGTGTCGGAGCCGCCGCGAGAACCATGAGGACCCATTGATCTCCACTGAGTATCGCGTCGAGCCGGTGCCGCTCATCGGTGTCTTCTTCAGCGCAGAAATACACCCGTTCAGCCGATGGATCGGCCATCATCGCTTCCCAGCGCATTCGCCATGCCCGATGCCATTGCGGCGATCGCATCCGTTCCAGTGAACGTACGACGATCGGGTAGTCGAGGAACAATGGCCGAGGGTCACCGGTTTCGTGTTCCTTGCACCACAGGTGCACCGGGAGGTGGAGCAACGACCGCGGCAGGACGAACTCCAGGGCTACTTCGCCGCGATACTCCGCCCAGGCCCGTTCGGCTTCGACGACGAGGGTGTCCACGTGGCGTTCGAGTTCGTCACCGGGCACCGTGTCGAGACCGCCGCGGGCCGGTGGCCATTCTTCGGGATCGTCTTGGCGCCAGTAGGAAACGAGGTGCCGTCCGGGGTCGATGCCGTCCGGCTGGACGACGATCATCAGGTGCAGCCGCGGCGGGTCCGACGGATCCGCCCGCGTTTCCGCCCGGAGTTCGCGCAAGCCCGCTTCAGCCTGAATGCGCCGTGCCTGCAGTGCGTTCCAGGCCCGCAGTTCGCTGGCCAGGCCCTGAGCACATTTCGCCGCGACGAACTCGACGAACGCGAGCGCAGGCGGCAACCCGCTCGCCGGGGAGTTGAAATCCGACAGAGCACAGAAAGCGTCCCACGCGTCGCGGACGTCGGACGGCGGCTCTCCCGGCCCGGCCGCACGACGGACCGACGCCGACAGCCGTGGCGGAACGAGACCGGACAGCATCGACCGCAGCCACAGCAGTTCCGATTCGGGCAGGAGGTCATGCATGCGCGGTTGGTGTACCAGTCGGCGAATCTGCTCCGACTCCGGCGAATCCGGGCGCATCATCCGGACCGCGTCGGCCAGAGCGGTCATCCCGCCGTCGGCCTTCGCGCAGGCGTTGACGACTTCGATCACGTGATCGCGCCCGGTCACCTGCTCCGGAATTGTCAGTGGGAAACCGAGATTGTCGTGGATCAGCTCACGCAAAAGCGCCCGGCCGGCGGGATCGACGGCCAGACTGGCTGCCGCCAGCACATTAACGATCGCTTCCCGGACCGCGATCGTTGTGCCCGGCCAAGAACGGAACTCGCGTCCGGGTCCGTACACCCGTTCACCGGCCGACACGTGCTGGACCACCTCCACCAGGGCTCATGCAAGGCCCGGGAATCGTGAGCTTACCGATCGGGCCCGTCCGGAAAAGTGGCAAAAACTGGACAAGCGTCAGAGCGCCCGTTCGTCCGGCCAGCCGTCGATGATCACAGCCACCGCCGCCACCTGCGGTGATTCCGGCTCGATTTCGCGAATGGCGCCGAGCAGGTCGAGCAACCCTCCGTCGAACCGCTGGCACGTCCGCGCCATGGCGATGACGTGGAGGCGGTCCTCGGCGTGATACGGCACGACGTCGGCGATCTCCCGACGGGGGAACAGTTCCAGCAGCAGACGCCGGCTTTCGGGTTTGCGCACGCAGGGCACCGCGAGCAACGCATCGATCAACGCGGGGAACGCCACTCGCGTGGTCACCTTCGGCAAGGCGACCACCACGCCGTTCACCCTGCCGAACACGCGCAGCCACGCCCACGCGGCGTTCTCGCCCGGCTTGACCTTCACCGGGATCCGGCGGAACGCCCCCGGATCGGCGGCCGCGTCCTGGACGACGACGTCCTGGTAGAGCAAGTCCGAAGTGATCAACACCAGATCGGCTTTCGCCTCCTTCTGAGCCGCCTTGGCCTCAGGAGCGTCGAGGATGCGGAACGTGAAGCTCACAGCCTTGCTGATCCGTCCGTGGCTGCCCTCCGCCACCTCACCCGCGTGAAGAGCCAGGCGAAGCTGGACCTGGGCCTCCTCCGCGTGCACATGGTTGTAGCGGCGCAGTTCGTCGCGCATCCGCGCCGGGAACTGCGCGACGAGGTCCGCCTTCGCGATGTCCGGAGGGAGCAGGATCATCGCGCCGTCGCCGGTGTTCTCCACGAAGCACGAGTCCCACGGGATGCCCGTATCGGCGAATGTCGTGCGCAGGACCCGCCAGAGGCCTTCATGGACTTCGCGCAAGTGGGCCAGAGTACGGCTCGGGTTGTTGTACCCGGCGATGTCGACGGCCATGATCGTCCGGTGCAGCGCGGCCGCATAGGAATGCACGACCCACCTCCCCACGTCCCTCGGTCATTGTCCCAGACGCGTGCACCGTCGGCCATGTTCGCGCACAGCGTCACCGGGAAAGCGGTCCTCCTTGTCCTTGTTTCGTCCATAATTCGGCGTGCCCACGAGACGCCTGCACCTGGTTAGCGCGGATGAGGACCACCGCGTCTCCACCATCGAGCTCTTCTTCGACCTGGTCTTCGTCTACGCCATCACCCAGACCACCCAGCTGATGGCCGACCACCTGAGCCCCATGGGCGTCGGGCAGGGGATCGTCATGCTCGCCGTCCTGTGGTGGTGCTGGTGCTCCTATGCCTGGCTCGGGACCACCATCCACGTCGACCACGGGATCGCTCGGCTGGCCATGTTCGGGGCGATGACCGTGATGTTCCTCGTCTCGCTCACCATCCCCGAGGCCTTCGTCGACTTCCCCGGCGGGCTGTTCGCTCCGGCGCTCTTCGTCGCCTGTTACGCGCTCGTGCGGCTGCTGCACCTCGTCGCCTACCTCGGCGCCGCGCGGCATGATCCCGGGTTGCGCAAGGTCCTGCTGCGGATGTTCGTCGGGCTGCTGCCGAGTGTCGTGCTGCTCGCCGTCAGCACCGCGCTGAGCGGGCCGTGGCAGCTGGGACTGTGGGTCGTCGCGCTGCTGGCCGACTACCTCAACGTCTACCTCGCCGGACCCGATGGGTGGCGGCTGAACTCGCCCGCGCACTTCGCCGAGCGGTTCGGGCTGATCGTGATCATCGCGCTCGGGGAGTCGATCGTCGCGATCGGCATCGGGATCGGGGCGCTGCCGATGTCGTGGCTGGTCACCGGGGCCGCCGTGTGCGGGCTCGCGCTGGCCGCCGGGATGTGGTGGACGTACTTCGACGTCGTCGCGCGCGTCTCCGAGCACCGGCTGACCCAGGCGACCGGCACCGAGCGCACGAAGCTCGCCACCGACTCCTACACCTTCCTGCACCTGCCGCTGATCGCCGGGATCGTGCTCGTCGCCCTCGGCCTGAAGAAGGCCTTCCTCTACATCGCCGACACCGAACACCACACACCCGGCGAAGCGCTGCACGGCGTGCCGATCTGGGCGCTGACCGGCGGCCTCGCGCTCTACCTGATCGCGCTGAGCGCCCTGCGCAAGCGCAACCTCGGCAGCTGGAACGTCCAACGTCTGACCCTGGGTGTCCTGCTGGTCGCGGCGACGCCGTTGCTGGAGCACGTGCCCGCGGCCGTGCTGCTCCTGGTCGTCGCCGGGCTCGTGCTCGGGCTCATCGGCTTCGAACGCCTCCGGTTCGCCGAATGGCGGCGGCAGGTGCACACCGAGCACTCATAACAGCTCCGGGCCGACGACCGAGAGCAGCTGCAGCTTCTCCGCGTCCTCGGTGCCGGGCGTCGCGGTGAAGACCAGCAGCAGCTGCGCGAGGTCGTCGGTGAAGAGCAGCTGGCAGTCGAGCGCGATCTCGCCGAGACCCGGGTGCACGATCGTCTTGCGCCGTTCGAACGGCACCGAGACCTCGTGCGCCTCCCACAGCTTCGCGAACTCCGCGCTCTTCGCCAGCAGCAACCGCGCCAGCTCCGCGGCCCGGGGATCGGTGCCCGACGACGCCCGCAGCGTCGCCACCAGGAACCGGGCGTGGCGCGTGCGGTCCGCGGGCGGGTAGAGCAGCTGCTCCGCGGGGTCGGTGAACCACCGGTAGGCGGCGCTGCGCGCGGGCCCGGTGTGGCCGGTCTCGTCGCCGAGCAGCGCCTGGGCCGGCCGGTTCTGCACCAGCGTCTCGCCGAGGTTCGACATCACCTGCGCGGGAGTGTCGTGCAGCCGGTCCAGCACGCGCATCAGCGCCGGGCTGACGTGGTCCGCGCGCGACACCCGGGACGGCGCCGTGTGCCCGGCCAGCCGGAACAGGTGGTCGCGCTCGTCCAGAGTGAGCCGCAGGCCGCGGGCGATCGCGGCCAGCATCTGCTCCGAAGGCCGCGGTCCGCGCCGCTGCTCCAGCCGCGTGTAGTAGTCGGTGGACATCCCCGAGAGCGTCGCGACCTCCTCGCGGCGCAGCCCGGACGTGCGGCGGCGCTGCCCGAGCGGCAGCCCGACGTCCTCGGGGCGCAAAGCCTCGCGGCGGCGGCGCAGGAAGTCGGCGAGCTCGGCACGGTTCACGCGATCGATTATCGACGTCCGGGCCGCGCACACCCAGGGATCGCCGATCCCCCGATCGGCGCACTCTGCCGGGTCGCCGCGAGCGCGGCGACGCTGAAGCCATGACCACCTACCTCATCACCGGCGCCGGCGGTGGCCTCGGCGCCCTCACCGCCCGCGAGCTCGCCGCCCGGGGTCACCGGGTCGTCCTCGCCGTGCGCGACCCCGCCCGCGTCACGCCGCCGCCGGGCGACACCAAGGTCCGGCGCCTCGACCTCGCCGACCTGGCCTCGGTGCGCGCGTTCGCCGCCGGCTGGACCGGCGACCTCGACGTCCTGGTCAACAACGCCGGCGTCATGGCCGTGCCCTACGGGAAGACCGCCGACGGCTTCGAGACGCACATGGCCGTCAACCACTTCGGGCCGTTCCTGCTGACGACCCTGCTGCGGCCGCACCTGACAGGACGGGTCGTTACCGTCTCGTCCGGACTGTCGCGGATGGGACGGCTCCGTCTCGACGACCTGAACTGGGAGCGCCGCCGCTACTCGAAGATGGGCGCGTACGCGCAGTCGAAGCTGGCGAACCTGCTGTTCACCCAGGAGCTGCAGCGGCGGCTGACCGAATCCGGGAGCGGCGTCCGTGCCGTTGCCGCCCACCCCGGCGTCGCGCGGACCGGGATCGACCGGAACTACAGCGGCGTCCAGGCCATGGCGCTGAAGGCGCTCTACCCGGTGATCGCGCAGCAGAAGGCCGAGTACGGCGCGCTGCCCATCCTGTTCGCCGCGACCGAGGACGTTCCGGGTAACGCCTACGTCGGCCCGGGTGGCCGGAACGGCGGGCAGCCCCGGCTCGAGCGACGCCGGGACCACGGCGACGCCCGGGAGCTGTGGGAGATCTCGGCCCGGCTCACTCGTAAGTGAGCCCACACTGGCGCCGAAGCGACTCCCGCGTTAACCTACTCACGAGTAGGTAACGGATGGAGGGCCACATGGCTGCGCCAAGGAAACGGGACGCGATGGGCTGGGGCCTGTCCGCGCTGACCCGGCTGGCCGGGAGCAAGGTCGTCGATCGGGCGGGGCTGCGCAAGCCCATCGAAGGCCTGGTCACCGCGGGGACGCGCACCGGCTTCCGCGCCGCCGGCGCGGCGACCCGGTCGTTCAAGTCGGTGCAGAAGCTGGGCAAGCCCGCCCGGCTCACGCCGGCCGGCGACACCGGACTGTTCGACCTCACGCCGAGCGAGGACCAGCAGCTCATCGTCGAAACCGTGACGGAGTTCGCCGCCGAGCAGCTGCGCCCGGCCGCCGCGGACGCCGACGCCAAGCTCGAGGCGCCCGAAGGCCTGCTGACCCGGGCCGCCGAGCTGGGCATCAGCCTGGTCGGCATCCCGGAGGAGCTCGGCGGGGTCGGCGTCGAACGCTCGGTCGTCACCAACGCGCTCGTCGCGGAAGCGCTCGCGCACGGCGACCTCGGCCTGGCCGTGGCCGTGCTCGCGCCGTCCGCGGTGAGCACCGCGCTGGTCAGCTGGGGCGACGAGCAGCAGCAGGCCGACTACCTGCCCGCGTTCGTCGGCGAGAATGTGCCCGCCGCGGCGCTGGCGTTGCAGGAGCAGAAGGCGCTCTACGACCCGTTCAAGCCCGCGACGAAGGCGCGCCGCACGCCGAAGGGCTACCAGCTCGACGGCGTGAAGAGCCTGGTCCCGCGCGCCGCGCAGGCCGAGCTGTTCATCGTGTCGGCCGACCTCGAAGGCCGCGGCCCGGCACTGTTCCTCGTCGAGTCGTCGAACGTCGGGGTGACCATCGAGGGCGAACCGGCGATGGGCCTGCGCGGCGCCGCGACCGGCAAGCTGCACCTGGAGCGCGTGAACCTGCCCGCGGGCGCACTGCTCGGCGGCGGCAAGCTCGACGTCTTCACCGACCTCGTCCGGCTTTCGCGGCTGGGCTGGGCGGCGCTGGCCGCCGGCACCGCGAAGGCCGTCCTCGACTACGTCGTGCCGTACGTCAACGAGCGGACGGCGTTCGGCGAGCCGATCAGCCACCGGCAGGCGGTCGCGTTCTCCGTCGCCGACATCGCGATCGAGCTGGAGGGCCTGCGGCTGGTGACGCTGCGCGCGGCGGCGCGGGCCGAGCAGGGCAAGCCCTACGCCCGCGAAGTCGCGCTGGCGCGGAAGCTCGCCGTGGACAAGGGCATGCAGATCGGCAGCGCGGGTGTGCAGCTGCTCGGCGGGCACGGCTTCGTGAAGGAGCACCCCGTCGAGCGCTGGTACCGGGACCTGCGCGCCATCGGCGTCATGGAAGGCGCCGTCCTTCTCTAGGCTTCGGAAAGGCGTTAACGATGATTAACTTGGAAGCTCCCAAGAAGGCCGGCGCGCTGATCAACCAGGCGTACCAGGCCGCGGCCGAGGTGTTCCGGCCGATCTCGCGCAAGTACGACCGCGCGGAGCACACGTACCCCAGCGAGCTGGACATGTTCGCGGCGCTGCTGGACGGGCTCAACTCCTCCGGCGAGGGCGGCGCGGGCGCGGCCGGCGTGCGACGCTCCGGCGACGACAAGGAAAAGGGCAACCGCAACGGCGCCAACCTGAACGTGGTCCTCGGCACGATCGAGATGTGCTGGGGTGACGTCGGGCTGCTGCTGTCGATGCCGCGCCAGGGCCTCGGCAACGCGGCGATCGGCTCGGTCGCGACGGACGAGCAGCTGGAACGCTTCTCCGGCATGTGGGCGGCGATGGCGATCACCGAGCCCGAGTTCGGCTCGGACTCGGCGGCGGTCAGCACGACGGCCCGCCTCGACGGCGACCACTACGTCCTCAACGGCGAGAAGATCTTCGTGACGTCGGGCGAGCGCGCGGACGCGGTGGTGGTCTGGGCGACGCTGGACAAGTCCAAGGGCCGCGCGGCGATCAAGTCCTTCGTGGTGGAGAAGGGCACGCCGGGCTTCGAGGTGGTGCGCGTCGAGCACAAGCTCGGCATCCGCGCTTCGGACACGGCGGTGCTGCGCTTCGAGAACTGCCGCGTGCCGGCGGAGAACCTGCTGGGCACGCCGGAAATCGATACGGCCAAGGGTTTCGCGGGCGTCATGCAGACGTTCGACAACACCCGTCCGCTGGTGGCGGCGATGGCGATCGGCGTGGCCCGGGCGGCGTTGGAGGAGACCCGCCGGATTCTCACCGAGGCGGGCGTGGTGATCGACTACGACCGCCCGGCGAACTCGCAGCACGCGGCAGCGGCGGAGTTCCTTCGCCTGGAGGCGGACTACGAGTCGGCCTACCTGCTGACGCTGGAATCGGCGTGGATGGCGGACAACCGCAAGCCGAACTCGCTGCAGGCGTCGATGGCGAAGGCCAAGGCGGGACGTTCGGTCGTCGAGATCGCGCTGAAGTGCGTCGAGCTGACCGGGGCTTACGGCGAAGAGTCTTTGCTCGAGAAGTGGGCCCGGGACGCCAAAATTCTGGACATTTTCGAGGGGACGCAGCAGATTCAGCAGCTCATCGTCGCCCGGAGAATTCTCGGGAAGTCGAGCGCCGAGCTGAAGTGAGCGCGGGGCGGTCGGCCTCCGGTACCCTCGCGGTCCGGAGGCCGACCGTGACCGAACACAGCGAGACCGTCGTCCATGAGCCTGGGGATTCCACGCCGATCAAGACGCCCGAAGAATGGGCTGCGGAAGGCTGGGACAAAACCCGGCAGCAACCGAAGACCCTCGACGAAGCGCGCGAAGCACTCGCCGCCCGGATCGCGGCGCGCGATGCGCCCGATACCGAAGCGGACGCCGGTGCCTACGACGCTCTGAAGGGCTGACCCGTGTACGTTCCCTGGCTCGTCGATGCCGCCCGCAGCACCGGGTATCCCGTTGTCGAAGTCCCCGGGTGGCAGACCCGCGGCCACGGCGGCATGCGCGTCGTCGAAGGTGTTGTCGGGCACCACACCGCCACCGCCGACTCCGCGCCCGGGGACTACCCCTCGCTCGACATCGTCACGCACGGCCGCGCCGATCTCGCCGGACCGCTGTGCAACCTCGGCCTCGGCCGGAGCGGCACCATCTACGTCGTCGCCGCCGGGTGTGCCTATCACGCCGGTGCGTCGCGGTGGCTCGGGTTCCTCGATGTGAACGACGAGTTCCTCGGCATCGAAGCGGAGTCCGCGGGCGCCGGTGGCTGGACGGCCGCGCAGCTCGACGCCTACCCGAAGCTCGTCGCCGCGCTGCTGCGGTACATGAACCGCGGTGTCGAACGCTATGCCGGGCACAAGGACGTCTGCGTTCCCGTCGGCCGCAAGATCGACCCCGTCGGCATCGACAGTGCTTGGCTGCGCGAACGTGCGGCCAACCCCACCAGCACCGGGCCCGTCGGCGTCGAGATCCTGGAGCGCATCACCGTCACGCCGCCGGACGCCGGTGAGCACAGCGTCCGCGTCTACCTGTCCGGCAGTCCCGGCGGGGCGATCGTGATCCGGCCGCGGCTGGGCGGCGACGGCTCCGCGCGGCCGATGTGGGTTTCGAACATCTTCGCGTGGGGCTCGGATCGCGCGGGCGTCGGCCACAACCCCGCGCAGAACCCCGGCCACGACCCGAAGCTGACGTCTCACCGGCGCTACGAAGTGCCCGGCGCGGTCTGGGCGGACGTCAGCTACAGCGCGGCCGAGCCGTTCGAGATCGACCTAGTCGGCTGACGCCTGGTCGTCGAGGAACTCGTCCAGGTAGCGCCACGTCGTGCCGCGTGCCTTGCGGCCCGTCAGGACGCCGAGGTGGCCGCCCGGCGCCGTCTTGAAGCGGACCTCCGGGGCCTTGTCCAGCAGTTCCACCACCCGCTCCACCGACGGCCGCGGCGCGATCGTGTCGTTCTCGCCCGCCACCACCAGCGTCGGGACCCGGACCGAGGACAGCGAGATGATGCGCCCGTTGAGGTCCACCTTGCCCTCCGCCAGGTCGTTCGTGCGGAACAAGCGGTGGTACAGCTGGCCGAACGTGCGGCCCGGGTAGGCGTACATGTTGCCCATGAAGTGGTCGACCGCCTCGATCTGCGCGAGGTAGTCGCGGTCGTCGAGGTGCGAAAGGATCGCGATCGGCTTCGTGATCTCCTTGCTGATGCCCGTCGCGCGGAACACCCGACTGACCAAATAGGACGGTGCGCCGCCGAACGCGCGGTAGATCGGGGTCAGCAGGTGGCCGTTCGTCAGGTCCACCAGCGGGCGGAACGGCGCGATGATCGGGATCGCCGTGAAGTCCACCGGGGAGCCGATCGCCGTGATCGACGCGATCGGCAGGTCCGGCTGGTCCGCGTTCACCAGCAACGAGAAGATCCCGCCCAGCGACCACGACACCAGGTGCACGGCCTGGCCACCGTTGTCGGCGCTCACCTTGCGGATCGCGCGCGGCAGGACCTCGTCGATCCAGTGCTCGATGCCCAGGCGGCGGTCCGAGAAGGCGACCATGCCGTAGTCGACGAGGTACGCGTTGCGACCGCCCTCGACCAGGTGCTCGATGAGGCTGCAGCCGCGGCGCAGGTCGAAGCAGATCGCCGGCGCGGCCAGCGGCGGCACCAGCAGGATCGGTGGCCCGGACACCGGACGGCTGCTGTGCGTCATCCGGTACACCGAGCGGTTGGGCCCCTGGTCGATCAGCACCCGCGGCATCGGGCGCAGGTCGGCGACACCGCCGTGCAGCACCTTGCCGACCACGTTCGACGCCGCCGCGGCCAGCCGTGCGGGCGGTGAAACCATTTCGAAAGCCTCCTGCGACGTCCCCCGGGCACTTCCGGCCAATCTTGCCCGGTCAGGCCGGTGGACTCAACAGCGGCCACGTCCAAATCGGACAGTGACTAGGCCGTCCGAGTTACTCCGTGCCCGCCCCGGGTGCGCTTTCGGCGGCGCGCGCCTCGTAGTCCGCGCGGGCCGGGGAATGGGCCGCTGAAGCCAAAAGCTGGTCCGCTTTCAACGCGCGGGCGAGCTCTTCGCCGGCCCGCCGGGGCAGCAGCCGGGTGAGCTTGCCCATAGTGCCCACCGAGCGGGGCACGAAGACCTCGAGCCGGGGCTTGCGCAGCGTGGACACGATGGCGTCGGCCACGTCCTCCGGCCGTGACGACTTGAAGAACTTCGCCTCGCCGAGTCCGCTCGCGAGCTCCGTCCGGACGATCGCCGGCATCACGCACGAGACGTGCACCCCGGATCCGTGCAGCTCCAGGTGCACCGCTTCGGACAATCCGACGACGGCGTGCTTGGTCGCGCAGTACGTCGCCGCACCCGGGAAACCCGCCTTGCCCGCGAACGACGCGACGTTCACGATGTGCCCGGACCGTCGCGGCCGCATCCGCTTCATCGCTTCGCGGGTGCCGTGGATGACGGCGTGCAGATTGATCTCCAGCTGACGCCGGGTCGTCGCGTCGCTCTCGTCCTCGAGGCGGGCCAGCGGCATGATCCCGGCGTTGTTGATCAGGACGTCGATCCGGCCGTGGCGGCGCTCGACCTCGTCGAGGAACTCGGTGAAGCCGCGGATGTCGGTGACGTCCAGCGGCAGCGCTTCCGCGTCCAGCTCGCCGGCCGTTTTCTCGGCCCGGACCTGGTCGAGGTCGCCGATCACCACCCGCGCGCCCAGCCGGGACAGCGCCGACGCGGTCGCCGCGCCGATCCCCTGCCCGCCGCCGGTGATGACGACGACCTTGCCCGCGAGCTCCTCGGCCATGGCGACTCCTTCGTCTGTTGGCAACCCGTCAACAGTGTCACCCCTGGTCCGCGATCGCGCTACCCCACGCGTTGCTCCAGGACCTGCCCGACCCACTCCTCGACGTGGAACTGCACGGTCGGCTTGAAGCCCTGGCTCTCGTAGTAACGCTGCAAGGCACCGTCGCCGCCGGCCCAGCAGTCGACGCGCACGAGGTCGATGCCGCGCCGCCGCGCCTCGTCGAGCGCGTATTCGACGAGGCGCCCGCCGACGCGCCGCCCGGTGAACCGCCGCGACGTGATCAGCAGCCGGACGTACAGTTCACGCTCGTTAACCGGCGGCACGTGCGGGTCGTGCTCCTCGGAGACGATCAGCGCGCCGGCCGCCTCGCCGTCGACCATCGCGATGCGCAGGCCCGGGTCCGCGGCCATCACCTTGACGCGCTCGACGCGCTTCGGGACGCGGGTCCACGGCTCGGTCCCCCACTGCTTAGAACTGCCGCGCGCGACGAGCCATTCGACGGCCTCGTCGAAGAAGCGCAGCAGTGTGTCAGCATCCCCAGAGTCACCCGATCGGATGACGATGTTGTCCATTCCCCTTGTCTACCGCACGGTGAGCACACGCGGGCCGTCTTCGGTGATGGCGATGGTGTGTTCGACGTGCGCGGCGCGGCTGCCGTCGGTGGTGAGCAGCGACCAGCCGTCCTCGGCGCACCGGTAGGCGTCGCCGCCGCGGGTGAGCATCGGCTCGATCGCCAGCGCGAGACCGGGCTTGAGCCGCATCCCGCGGCCCGCGCGGCCTTCGTTCGCCAGGTGCGGGTCCTCGTGCATCCGCCGGCCGATCCCGTGGCCGCCGTGGTCCTCGAGCATGCCGTGGCCCGACGCGCGCCCGGCGGTGCCGATCGCGTGGGAGATGTCGCCGAGCTTCGCGCCCGGCTGGGCCGCGGCGATCCCGGCGGCCAGGGCGCGCTCGGTCGCTTCGATCAGCGCGAGGTCGAGTGGGTCGGCGTCGCCGACGACGAAGCTGATCGCGGCGTCGCCGTTCCAGCCGTCGAGGATGGCGCCGCAGTCGATGCTGACCAGGTCGCCGTCCTGGATGCGGTACGCCGTCGGGATGCCGTGCACGACGACGTCGTTGACGCTGGCGCAGATGACCCCGGGATAGGGCGTCGGCGCGGACCACGGCTGGTAGTGCAGGAACGACGGCTTGGCCCCGGCTCCGCCGATCACCTGCGCGGCGACCTCGTCGAGCTCGCGCAGGGAGACGCCGATCGCGGCGGTCTCCTTCACCGCGTCCAGCGCCTGGGCGACCACTCGCCCGGCTTCGCGCATTGCCGCCAGCTCGGTCGCGGATTTGATCTCGACCATGACGATAACTATACCGGTATAGATATCGGCGTCCAGCAGGTGCAGCGGCCCTTCGGCACCCGGGGTCGGCATCGCGTTCAGCCTGCGGCTCCGTTCGAGCCATCCGAAGTTAAAACTGCGCTGATTGACTTGCAGGGTTCACAACCTCTCTCGCGACGAGGACAAATTGACCCAGTCAGTGCCCCCCGGCGGCGACCCGCTGGCCGCGTTCACCGTCGAACTCGAGGAAATCCAGGCGAAAGCCGCGGCGGCGCAAGAACAGCTGCGCACCGCCGTCGCCTCGGTGCAGTCGCCGGACGGGGCGGTCTCGGTGACCGTCGGCCCGAGCGGCGTCCTGCAGGAGCTCCGGTTCGGCCCGCGCGCGTACGAACGGCCCCCGCAAGCGTTGTCCGGCCTGGTGATGCAGTTGATCGGCCGGGCCCAGCAGAAGGTCTCGGCCCAGGTCGCCGACGCGTTCAGCGGCATGGTCGGCGAGGACTCGGCCGCCCGCGAACTGCTGGACGAGTTCCTGCCGGCACCCGAAGCGGAAACGCCCACGGACAAGAGCGACGTGTTCATGCCGGAGCAGGAGGCCGACGACCGGCCCCCGCCGCCCGCGCACCGCCCGCCACCGAACCCGCAGCCGCCTCAGCCACCCCCGCCCCGTCGTCGTCCCCGGCCCGCGCCGGACGAGGACGACGGCGACAGCAACCCCTGGTAGTACGGAGGAGAACCGGTGGTTTCCGGAGAAGGTTTCACGGTCGACCCGGCCGAGCTGCAGAAGTTCAGCCAGTTCCTGTCCGGCACCACGCAACCGGCGGTGCAGGACGCCGCGAACCGGATGCAGGCGGCGAACGGGTTCGACAACGCCGCGTTCGGCATCCTGCTCGCGCAGGTGCTCGCCGTGCCCTCGCGGATCACGATGGGCGTGATCACCGGGGAGATCACCAAGCTCGTCGGTGACATCGGCAAGTCCGCCGACGACCTCAAGAAGGCCGCCGAGACGTACGCGACCCACGACTCGAACACCGCCCAGGGTTTGAGCACTTTCGAGACGGAGCTGGGCAAGTGACCGTTCCCATCACGGCATCGAACTCCACGACCGGCGCCGGCGTCTTCGACAGCTGGAAGCAGGTCGGCGACTCGATCGGCAAGGTCCAGACCGAGCACGGCGGCGACCTCGCGGCCGTCAGCGTCGAGCTCGGCATCAACGTCATCAGCGCCGTGCTCGACACCGTCGCGTTCGCCATGGACCCCCTCGCGAAGCTGATCGCGGCGGGCCTGGGCTGGCTGATCGAGCACGTCTCGTTCCTGAAGTGGCCACTGGACCAGGTCGCGGGCAACCCCGCGGAGGTCACGAAGGTCGCCAACGAGCTGCACAAGATCGGCGAGTCGCTGCGCAACACCGGCACGTCGCTGGACGACACGCTCAAGGCCACGATCACCCAGTGGCAGGGCAAGGGCTACGACAGCTTCCTCAAGTCGATCAACGACCGGAAGGGCTGGATCGACGCGAACGCCAAGGCGGCCGACGTCGCCGGCTACATGGTCGAGACCACCGGCGCCCTGATCGGCGCGGTCCGCTCGCTGCTGCGCGACATCATCACGACGATCCTCGGCGACATCATTTCGACGATGCTGATCGCGCTCGCGCTGGCCATCCCCACCTTCGGCGCGTCGATCGCCGTCGGGGTGACCAAGTGCGTCGCGACCGTCTCGGTGCAGGTCGCGGCGATGATGGCGAAGCTCGCCAAGGTCGTCTCCTACGCCGGCCGCACGCTGGCCCGGCTCACCGGGCTGTCGAAGCTGGTCAAGGGGAAGCCGGGCTCCTCCTCGAGCGCGGGGCACGAGATGACGCCGATGCCGCCGCCGGGTACCGCGATCACCCACAACGGCCCGCCCACGACCGGCGGCGCCACGCCCAGCACGCGTCCTCCGGGCGACGGCACGACCCCCAACTTCTCGCGGCCACTGCCCCCGCCGGGCACGGCGGTCACCCACGACGGCCCGCCGCCGACCGGTGGCGCGACGCCCAGCGCCCACCCCGGCGACGGCACCACGCCGAACTTCTCGCGGCCGCTGCCGAAGCCGCCGGAGCCGCCCAAGCCGACGCCGCCGAAGTCGCACCTGAGCGACCACGACGTCTCGACGATCAAGAAGCACGAGGACTGGCTGAAGACCAAGTTCGGCGACAGCTACAAGAAGATGAAGTTCGTCGACGACTGGCTGAAGGCCAAGGCCCCGGACTACTACCCGATGCTGAAGTCGCTGTCCGACGCCAAGAGCTCGAAGAACTTCGTGGGCTGGGCGGGCAAGGACATCGTGCAGGTCGACCGCGGCCTCACCGACATCCAGATGCAGGCGGAGGCCGCCTGGGCCGAAGAGGACAAGAAGCAGCAACAGCCGCAGTAGCCGAAAAGGGCACCTCCCGCGGGAGGTGCCCCTTTCGCAACGTCAGGCGACTTGCGACGTCAGGCGACGCCGAGGTGGCGCGAGATCAGCATCTTCTGGACCTCACTCGTGCCCTCGCCGATCTCCAGGATCTTGGCGTCGCGGTAGAAGCGGCTCACCGGGTACTCGTTCATGAAGCCGTAGCCGCCGAAGATCTGCGTCGCGTCGCGCGCGTTGTCCATGGCCGCGTTGGACGCCACCAGCTTCGCGATCGACGCCTCCTTCTTGAACGGCTCGCCGCGCAGCATCTTCGACGCCGCCTGGTAGTACGCCAGGCGCGCGGTGTGCGTGCGGACCTCCATGTCGGCGATCTTGAACTGGATCGCCTGGTACTCCCCGATCCGCTTGCCGAACGCGACGCGGTCCTTCACATACTGCAGGCACTCGTCGACGCAGCCCTGCGCCAGACCCACCGACAGGGCGGCGATCGCGACGCGGCCTTCGTCCAAAATGGACAGGAACTGGGCGTACCCGCGGCCGCGCGTGCCGACCAGGTTCTCCGCCGGGACGCGGACGTCCGAAAAGGACAGCTCGTGCGTGTCCGAGCAGTTCCAGCCGACCTTGGAGTACTTCGGCGCCACCTCGAAGCCCGGCGTGCCGGACGGGATGAGGATCGCCGAGATCTCCTTGCGGCCGTTCTCCATCACGTCCGTCACGGCCGTGACCGTGACCAGGCGCGTGATGTCCGTGCCCGAGTTCGTGATGAACGCCTTGCTGCCGTTGACGACCCAGTCTTCACCGTCCAAAGTGGCCCGCGTGCGGGTCGCACCCGCGTCCGAGCCGCCGCCCGGCTCGGTCAGGCCGAAGCCGCCCAGTGCCGTGCCCTCGCACAGCGACGGCAGCCACTTCTCCTTCTGCTCCTGCGTTCCGAAGCGGAAGATCGGCATCGCGCCGAGCGAAACCCCGGCCTCCAGGGTGATCGCCACCGACGAGTCGACCCGCGCGAGCTCTTCCAAGGCCAGGCACAGCGCGAAGTAGTCGCCGCCCATGCCGCCGAACTCCTCGGGGAAGGGCAGGCCGAACAGGCCCATCTCCCCCATCTTGGCGACGATCGCGTACGGGAACTCCTCCTTCTCGTACAGCTCGCCGATGACCGGCGCGACCTCGGCGTGCGCGAAGTCCTCCACGGTCTTGCGGAGGGCCTCGTACTCCTCGTCCAGGCGGAAGTCGATCACTGCTGCTCCTCTTGGGGCGTGACTACGGCAAGGGTTTCGTCCAGCGCGACCTGTTGGCCGGCCCGGACGGGGAGCTCGCTGACCACGCCGTCGATCGGCGCGGTGACCGTGTGCTCCATCTTCATCGCTTCGACGACCAGCAACGGCGTCCCGGCCTTCACGACGTCTCCCGCGGCGACCTTGACGACGAGCACCGTGCCCGGCATCGGGCTGGTGATCGGCCCGGCCCCGGCGGCCTCGCCGCGCGAAGACAGGACGAACTCCTGCTCACCGAAGGGAAAGCTCAGTCCGTCCCGGGCGAGCCAGACCGTCCGATCCGGACCGCAGGCCTGGCGGTACCGGTCGAACCCGCCGGCGTGGCGGATCTCCAGGACGTCACCGTCGCGCCGGGCCGAAACCTCGACGGGCTCGCCGTCGTCGACCTGGACGACGGCGGAAGCGGGCGTGCCCTGCACCCGGACCACGGCCTTGGCCTGGCCGGACTTCAAGCGGAAGGTGACCCCGCCGGACCCGCCCATGCGCCAGCCGTCCGGCACGTCCCACGGGTCCACGACGGACCCCGACGGCTGCAGCTCCAGCAACCGGTCCACGGCGGCCGCGACGAAGAACTCCTCGGGCACGTCCGAAGAGACCAAAGTGGACAGCCGGCGGTCGACCAGCTCGGTGTCGAGCCGGCCGGCCCGGACGTCCTCGTCGGCCAGCAGCCCGCGCAGGAACGCCGTGTTGGTGCCGACGCCCAGCAGTGCGGTGTCGGCCAGCGCCATGTCCAGCCGGTGCAGGGCGGACGCGCGGTCCGGGCCCCAGGCGATGACCTTGGCCAGCATCGGGTCGTAGTTCGAGCCGATCACCGCGCCGCGCGTCATCCACGAGTCGACGCGGACGCCGTCACCGGCCGGCTCGTGCACCGCCAGCACCGTCCCGCCCGTCGGGATGAACCCGCGCGCCGGGTCTTCGGCGTACACGCGCGCCTCGACCGCGTGTCCATTGAGGACGACGTCTTCCTGCGCGACGGTCAGGTGTTCGCCCGCGGCCACCCGGACCTGCCACTCGACCAGGTCGAGGCCGGTGACCAGCTCGGTGACGGGGTGCTCGACCTGCAGCCGGGTGTTCATCTCCATGAAGAAGAACTCGTCCGGGTCGTGCGCCGACATGATGAACTCGACCGTGCCCGCACCGACGTACCCGACCGAGCGCGCGGCCTCGGCCGCCGCGGTGCCCATCTTCGCGCGCGTGGCCTCGTCCAGCAGCACCGACGGCGCTTCCTCGATGATCTTCTGGTGCCGCCGCTGCAGGCTGCACTCGCGCTCGCCGAGGTGGATGACGTTGCCGTGCTGGTCGGCCATGACCTGGATCTCGATGTGCCGCGGCGTCGTGACGAACCGCTCCATCAGCAGGGTGTCGTCACCGAAGGAACCCTTGGCCTCGCGCCGCGCGGACTCGATGGCCGCGTCCAGTTCGGACTCTTCGCGGACCAGCCGCATGCCCTTGCCGCCACCGCCGGCGGACGGCTTGAGCAGCAGCGGGTAGCCGACCTTCGCGGCCGCCTCGGCGAACCCGCCGGCCGGGATGTCCACATCGGACGCACCGGGCACGACCGGGACGCCCGCCGCGGACACCGTCGCCTTGGCGCGGATCTTGTCGCCCATGGCGTCGATCGCCGCGACCGGCGGGCCGATGAACACCAGCCCGGCCGCCTCGCAGGCCCGCGCGAACTCGGCGTTCTCCGCCAGGAAGCCGTAACCCGGGTGCACGGCCTGCGCGCCCGAAGACACGGCGGCGTCCACGATGGCCGGAATGGAGAGGTAGCTCTTCGCGGCCTCCGCCGGACCGATCCGGACCGCGGTGTGCGCCTCCCGGACGTGCCGCGCGTCGGCGTCGGCGTCGCTGTACACCGCGACCGCGCGGATGCCGAGCGCCCGCAGCGTGCGGATGACCCGGACGGCGATCTCGCCGCGGTTGGCGACCAACACTGAGTCGAACATCATCACATCCGGAAGACGCCGTAGTTGACATCGGACAGGGGCGCGTTGGCCGCGGTCGAAAGCGCGAGGCCGAGCACCGTGCGGGTGTCCGCCGGGTCGATCACGCCGTCGTCCCACAGCCGCGCCGTCGAGTAGTACGGGCTGCCCTGCGCCTCGTACTGCTCGCGGATCGGGTCCTTGAAGGCTTCTTCGTCCTCGGCGGACCATTCACCGCCGCGCGCTTCGATCGAGTCGCGACGGACCGTCGAGAGCACCGACGCCGCCTGCTCGCCGCCCATCACGGAGATCCGCGCGTTCGGCCACATCCAGAGGAAGCGCGGCGAGTACGCCCGGCCGCACATCGAGTAGTTGCCGGCGCCGAACGAGCCCCCGATAACGACGGTTAACTTCGGCACGCGCGCGCAGGCCACCGCGGTGACCATCTTCGCGCCGTGCTTCGCGATGCCGCCGGCCTCGTACGCGCGCCCGACCATGAAGCCGGTGATGTTCTGCAGGAACAGCAGCGGGATCGAGCGCTTGTCGCACAGCTCGATGAAGTGCGCGCCCTTCATCGCGGACTCGGCGAACAGCACGCCGTTGTTCGCGACGATGCCCACCGGGTGGCCGTGGATCCGGGCGAAGCCGGTGACCAGCGTGGAGCCGTACTCCTTCTTGAACTCGCCGAAGCGGCTGCCATCGACGATGCGCGCGATCACCTCCCGCACGTCGTAAGGGGTGCGCGGGTCGGTCGGGACAACGCCGTACAGCTCCGCGGGGTCGACGGCAGGGGCCTCGGTCGGGAGGACATCCCACGGTCGTGGGGTGCGCGGCCCGAGCGTCGAGACGATCGAGCGGACGATCCGCAGCGCGTGCGCGTCGTCGTCGGCCAAGTGGTCGGTGACCCCGGACTGCCGCGAGTGGACGTCGCCGCCGCCGAGCTCCTCCGCCGTGACGACCTCGCCGGTCGCGGCCTTCACCAGCGGCGGGCCGCCGAGGAAGATCGTGCCCTGGTTCCGGACGATCACGGCCTCGTCGCTCATCGCCGGGACGTACGCGCCGCCCGCGGTGCACGAGCCGAGCACCGCGGCGATCTGCGGGATGCCGCGCGCGGACATCGTCGCCTGGTTGTAGAAGATCCGGCCGAAGTGTTCACGATCTGGGAAGACGTCGTCCTGCTTCGGCAGGAACGCGCCGCCGGAGTCCACCAGGTAGACGCACGGCAGGTTGTTGTGCAGCGCGACCTCCTGGGCGCGCAGGTGCTTCTTGACCGTCATCGGGTAGTACGTGCCGCCCTTGACGGTGGCGTCGTTCGCGACGACCACGCATTCGCGGCCGGAGACGCGCCCGATCCCGGTGATGATCCCGGCGGACGGCGCCTCGTCGTCGTACAGTCCGTTCGCGGCCAGCGGGGACAGTTCCAGGAACGGCGAACCCGGGTCGAGCAGCGTGTCGACGCGGTCGCGCGGCAGCAGCTTGCCGCGTTCGACGTGCCGGGTGCGCGACTTCTCGGGCCCGCCGAGGCGGGCGCTCGACAAACGTTTGCGGAGGTCCTCGACCAGCTCCGCGTGGGATGTGACGTTGCGGGCGTAGGCCTCGCTGTCCGGGGCAGCCGAAGTCCCCAGTGCCGGCGTGTCCATGGGCTCCCTCGACGTTAGCGGTCGTTAACCTCAGCTTCGATGTTAGCGACCGCTAACGTGAGTGTCCAGTCGCCGGAATGCCATGAAGGCCCCCTACCGGCTTCTCGGGCCGGCCAGGGGCCTTCACGGGCTTCCGCGGGAGGAAGGTCAGCCGATCGCGCCCCGCAGCGGGGCGTAGTAGCCGCCCGACTGCCCGGCCACGGTCGGGTGGTAGGACTCGATCACCGGCCAGGTCAGGCTGTGCAGGTAGTCGTCGGCCGACGAGCAGATGTTGTGCCCGACGAACGACGGCCGGACGTCGACGAACGTCGCGCCCGCCGACGCCGCCCGGGACTGGATCACCGACGCGAGGGTGTCCGCGCCGGAGTTGATCGCGGTCCGCTTGGTGTCACTCAGCCCGACCCAGCAGGAGCCGGGGACGGTGTAGAAGCGCGGGTAGGACAGGACGACGAGCTTGGCACCCGGAGCCTTGGCCTTGATCGCGTTGTAGGTGTTCGTCAGCAACGCGGGCAGGGTGTTGTTGACGTAGGTCTTCGCGGTGTTGACGCGGGCGGTGCAGGTCGCGTCGCTGCCGAGGGTGCAGGTCTGGATCACGTCGCTGAAGCCGGCGTCGTTGCCGCCCACGGTGACCGTGACCAGGGTCGCGTTGGAGGGGATGGAGTTGGCCTGGCTGATGACGTCCCCGGTTTTGGCGCCGGAGCAGGCCAGGAAGGTGAAGGACGTGCCGCTGTGGGCGTTGGCCCAGAGCTGACCGTAGGCGTTGGAACTGCGGTAGCAGCTCCCGGAACTGCCGTAGCTGCCGGCGCCGACTCCCGAGGAGTAGGAATCGCCGAGCGCGGCGTAGACGGTCCCGGCGGCGTGGGCGAGGCCCGTGACGCCGAGAGTGGACAGGACGACGGCCCCGAGAGCCGTGCTCAACCTCAGCAGGAAACGTCGCGACAGACGGATCGGAACCCCCATGGGCCACTCCTTTGTGACAGAACCGACCCCAAAAGCACAGCATGTGGAAGGCCCACGAGGAACCCCTAGTTACCTGTAAGTAACCCACTCGGCCCACGCCGGAAGACGGGAACAGTGTTAGCGCTCGCTAACCTCGGGATTCGTTCGCGTGCCGGACGCCTCCGGGCGAGGCCGGCGCCATCCGATGTTGACGCTCGCCGGCCTGCTCACGCAGCCCGGAAGCGAGGCCCGCACCGCTGGGTGTTAGCGCTCGCTAACCTGCGGCCCTAATATGGCCGGATGCCGGTCAACCCCACTCCGCTCGTGAACGGCGAGAAGGCGAACAGACGCGAACAGATCCTGTCCGCGGCCGCCGAGCTGTTCGCCCACCACGGGTTCCACGGTGTCGGGATCGACGACATCGGCGCCGCCGTCGGCATCTCCGGGCCCGCGCTCTACCGGCACTTCCGCAGCAAGGACGCGATCCTCGGCGAGATGCTGAACTCGATCAGCCGCTACCTGCTCGACGGCGGCACGACGTGGGCGGCCAGGCCCGGCTCGCCGGACGACACGCTGGCCGGGCTGGTGGCGTTCCACGTCGGCTTCGCGCTCGCGCACCCGGCGCTGATCACCGTTCAGGAGCGCAACCTCGCGAACCTCACCGACGCCGACCGCAAGCAGGTGCGCGCGCTGCAGCGGCAGTACGTCGAAGTGTGGGTCAGCGCGATCCGTGAAGCCATGCCGGAGCTGGGAGAACGACAGGCGCGGTCGGCGGCACACGCCGTGTTCGGATTGATCAACTCGACCCCGTACAACCGCCATCTCAGTGACGGAGACCTCGCCGAACTGCTCTCCCGGCTCGCGCTGGGTGCGCTCCGCGCGGCCGGATGACCGACCCGGATCAAGGTATCCCCACGATCGGCGTCGCTGGTGTTTGATGGGGCACGTGGATGCGGACTGGAACGAGCAGGAGCTCGTCGAGAAGGCACAGCGCGCACTGACGGCGCTGAGCCTCGGTGACGACGCCGAAGCCCTCGTCGAGGTCGCGCCGACGGCCGCCGAACCGCAGGCCCGCGCGGACGAGACGAAAGCGTTGATGCTGCTGCTGTTCGGCGAATGCAGCGCGATGGTCTCCACCCTCGGCGACGGCGGCAGCGCCCCGGTCAAGGTCCAGGTCTTCGACGAAGACGGCGAAGAGGTCTCGATCGACCAGGCCGACCCACCGGTGCGGACCGCCGTCCGGACACTGCTGGCGGAGGTCCACGGCAACACGGAAGCGGCGCAGGAGCAGGTCGAGATCGCCCTGGCGAACGCCGCGCCCGACGAGGTGGACAGCCTGGTGCTGCAGGCGTTGCGGTGGACGATCCGGCTGTCGGTCGAGTGCCTGGACCGCGACCTGCCGGTGGCGCCCTGGATCTCGGAAGCCGTGTCGGACTAGCGCGCTACAAACTAAGCCGGACGCAGCGAGCGGACGATCGGCGCCAGGTACAGCTCGGCCAGCCGGCGCCGCTGGACGTCGTCGTCGACCGGCAGGACCGTCTCCTGGGTCAGCACCAGCGACACCACGATCCGGATCAGCAGCTCCGCCATGCCGTCGACGTCCTCGGCGGGCAGGCTGAGCCGGCCCGCCGCGATCTCCGCGTGGAAGTGCGCCGCGATCCGGGTGCGGGCCGCCGCGAACAGGCCGCCCGCCTGCACCGTCAGCTGCGGGAGGATCAGCTCCGGCTCGGTGCGCAGCAGCCGGTTGAGCAGCCGGTGCCCGCGCAGGTACCCCAGGGAGAAGCTCAACCCCTCGATGAGCTTCTCCTCCGGGGTCGCCTGCGCCTCGACGACGGCGTCGACCTTGGTCAGGAACCGCTTCATCTCGCGCAGGACCAGCGCGTTGAGCAGCTGGTCCTTCTTGGGGAAGTAGCGGTAGATCGTCACCCGCGAGAGGCCGACGCGGCGCGCGACGTCGTCGACGGTGAACCGGCGCAGCCCGAAGTCCTCGGCCTGGGTCAGCGCCGCGCCCATGATCCGCTCCGCGGTCTCGTCGCCGGGCAGCTCGGCTTCGAGCGCGTGCTTCAGGAGGTCGCGCATGGCTGCAACCCTAGGCGCCTTTACAACTTGACGGAAAATGTTTCATGCGTTCTAGTGTTACACGACACAGGGAGGTGCGCGTGGGTGATCGCGAAGCCACGGCGGAACGGCTGCTGAAGTCGAGCGCCCGGCTCTCCTACGACCCGGACGTCGACGTCCACTGGGCCGCGCCGCTCAACGAAGACCAGTTCTTCATCCCCGAAAAGCTGGTCTCCCTCTACGGCACCCCGCTGTGGGACACGCTGAGCCGCGAACAGCGGATCGAGCTTTCGCGCCAGGAGCTCGTGAACACCGTCAGCGTCGGGATCTGGTTCGAGCTGATCCTCATGCAGATGCTGCTGCGCGCGTCCTACCGCCAGGACCCGACGACCCGTCACGTGCACTACGCGCTGACCGAGGTCGCCGACGAGTGCCGGCACTCCACGATGTTCGCGCGGCTGATCGAGCGCGTCGACGGACGCCCCTACCGCAACAACCGCTGGCTGCAGCTGTCCGCGCAGGCCCTGCCGTCGATCCTCCACGGCCCGGCGATGTGGGTGGCGACGCTGATCGGCGAGGAGATCTTCGACGCGCTGCAGCGCGAGCACCTCGACGACGAGTCGGTGCAGCCGGTCGTCCGCGCGGTGATGCGGATCCACGTCACGGAAGAGGCGCGCCACGTGCGGTACGCGCGCGACGACCTCGTCCGCGAGCTGGCGCACGCGCCTTGGTGGCGCAAGGAGTTCGCGCGGATCGTCGTCGCCGTCGGCGCATTGCTGATGTCGCGGCTGCTGTCCCGGCCGCGGCAATACCTGCGCGCGGGGATCGACCCCGGCGTCGCGGTCGAAGCCGCGCGGACCAGCGCGCACCGGCGGGAGACGCTCTCCTTCGGCGCCCGGAAGCTCGTCCGGTTCCTGAAGGAGAACGACCTGATCGGCGGCCCGAGCGCGCGGCTGTGGCGCCGCGCCGGAATGCTCTAGGCGGAGGGAAGTCATGGCACTCAAGGATCTGCTCGCCGCCGGCACCGGCCGGCTCGCCGACCGGATCGCCACCGTGGGCGACGAAGCGGGCGACCGCGCGGACGACGTCGCGTGGCGGGTCGCGAAGCTGTCCGACCGCGCCGCGGAACGGCTCGGGGACTACGCCGCCGACGCGTCGCGCCGGGTCGCGGACACCCTGGTACGCCTGGGAGAGCGCGTGACTAGCCCAGAAGCGCCTTCGCCAGGGCGGCGATCTGATCGGTCTCGATGAGGAACGAGTCGTGGCCGTACGGCGAGGAAACCACCGACGGCTCCGACGTCCCCGGGATCCCCGCCGCGATTTCCGCCGACTGGTACAGCGGGTAGAGCCGGTCGCTGTCCACCCCGCCGATCACCGCGCGGGCGGTCACCCGGCCCAAAGCCGCCGCGACGCCGCCGCGGTCACGGCCGACGTCGTGGGTGTTCATCGACTCCGTCAGCACCAGGTAGCTGTTCGCGTCGAACCGCCCCGCCAGCTTGCCGGCGTGGTGGTCCAAATAGGACTCGACGGCGAACCGGCCGCCCCGCAACGGGTCCTCGTCACCCTGGTACGCGCGGCCGAACCGCTGGGCCAGCTCCGGCTCGCTGCGGTAGGTGACGTGCGCGATCCGCCGCGCGATGCCGAGTCCGGCCCGGGGTCCTTCCGGCGCGGAGTAGTAGTCACCGCCGTGGAAGAACGGGTCGCTGCGGATCGCGTGCAGCTGCGGCGCGGCCCAGGCGATCTGCTCGGCCGACGCCCGCGCGGTCGAAGCCAGCACGAGCACCGACGCCACCCGCGAAGGCAGCGTCACCGCCCACTCCAGCGCGCGCATCCCGCCCATGGACCCGCCGACGACGCCCGCCCAGCGCTCGATGCCCAGGTGATCGGCCAGGATCGCCTCCGAGGCCACCTGGTCCCGCACCGTCACGACCGGGAACCGGCTGCCCCACGGCGTCCCGTCCGGATCGGGTGACGACGGCCCGGTGGATCCCTGGCAGCCGCCGAGGACGTTCGGGACCACGACGAAGTACTCGTCGGTGTCCAGGGCCTTTCCCGGCCCGATCAGCCCGTCCCACCAGCCCGCGCTGGGGTGCCCCGGGACCGGCGGCCCGGCCGCGTGGCTGTCTCCGGTCAGCGCGTGCTCGACGAGGATGGCGTTGGACGCGTCGGAGTTCAGCGTCCCCCACGTCTCGTAAGCGAGCGTTAACGAAGGCAGCACGCCACCGGCCTCCAGCGCGAGCGCGCCGGGGCCGGTGACGAACTTCCGGCGGCCCGGCGGATCACCGATCCGCCAGGCGCCGGTGACGGAACCAGCCGTCACAGTTCCGCCTTCGCCGCCCGGAATCCGGCCTCCAGGTCGGCCTTGAGGTCCTCGATCCCTTCCAGCCCGACGGCGATCCGGACCAGGCCCGGCGTCACGCCGCTGGCGAGCTGCTCCTCGGCCGAGAGCTGGCTGTGCGTGGTCGACGCCGGGTGCACGATCAGGCTGCGGACGTCGCCGAGGTTCACCAGCTGGCTGTGCAGCTCGGTGCCGTCGACGAACTTCCGGCCCGCTTCGACGCCGCCGCGCAGGTCGAACGACAGGACCGCGCCCGCGCCGCGCGGCAGGTACTTCTGCCCGGCCTCGTAGAAGGGGCTCGACGGCAGTCCGGCGTAGTACACCTTCTCGACCTCGTCCCGCTGCTCGAGCCACTCGGCGAGCGCCTGCGCGTTCTGCACGTGCCGCTCGATGCGCAGCGACAGCGTCTCGATGCCCTGCAGGATCAGGAAGCTGTTCAGCGGGGCGATCGCCGCGCCCGTGTCGCGCAGGAGCTGGACGCGCGCCTTCGCCGCGAACGCGCCGGGGCCGAGCGCCTCCCAGTACTTCAGGCCGTGGTAGCTCGGGTCGGGCTCGGTGAAGCCCGGGAACTTCGCCGGGTCCTTGCCGAAGTCGAACGTGCCGCCGTCGACCAGGACGCCGGCGATCGTCGTGCCGTGGCCGCCGAGGTACTTGGTGGCGGAGTGGATCACGACGTCGGCGCCGTGCTCGATCGGGCGTACGAGGTACGGCGTCGGGATGGTGTTGTCGACCAGCAGCGGGACGCCGGCCTCGTGCGCGACGTCGGCGACGGCGCGGATGTCGAGGACGTTGCTGCCCGGGTTGGCGAGCGTCTCGGCGAAGAAGAACTTCGTGTTCGGCCGGACGGCGGCGCGCCACTGCTCGAGGTCGTCCTGGTCGTCGATGAACGTGACCTCGATGCCGAGCTTCGGCAGCGTGTAGTGGAAGAGGTTGTAGGTGCCGCCGTAGAGCGACTGGCTGGACACGAAGTGGTCGCCCGCGCCCACGAGGTTGAGGATCGCCGCCGTGGTCGCGGCCGAGCCGGACGCGAACGCCAGCGCCGCGACGCCCCCTTCGAGCGACGCGACGCGCTGCTCCAGCACATCCTGCGTCGGGTTCATGATCCGCGTGTAGATGTTGCCGGGCTCGGCGAGGCTGAACAGGTCGGCGCCGTGCTGGCTGTCGCGGAAGACGTACGACGTCGTCTGGTAGATCGGCGTCGCCCGCGCGCCGGTGGCCGGATCCGGCGCGGCGCCCGCGTGGATCTGCCTGGTCTCGAAGGACCACGCCGAGGTGTCGTCCGCGCTCATCGGTTTCTCCTTGCGGCTCAAGGGGTTCGTTCAGCCTGACGCTACTTCGGCCGAACGGAGTACCCAACCGTTCCCACGTCCTGGGAGCCTACGCCGCTTGCGCTCCAGATCTCTCTCTGACTAAGATACTTTTACAGAGAGATTCATGGACTGGGAGGAAATCATGTCGGAGCGGGTTCAGGTGCTGGTCGTGGGGGCCGGGCTGGGCGGACTGTCGGCGTCGCTGTTCCTGGCGCGGGAAGGAGTGGACGTCCTGACGGTCGAACGGCACGCCGGAACGTCGGTCCACTCACGGGCCGCCGGGCAGAACTGGCGCACGATGGAGCTGTTCCACTGGGCAGGAATCGACCGCGAAGTGCTGGAAGTGAGCCCGCGGGCGTCACAGGGGCTGCGGATCACCGTCGCGACCAGCCTGGCCGGCCGCGTCCTGCACCGGCTGATGGAGGACGGCAGCGAGTTCGACATCTCGGCCTCGACGACGATGCCCGCCGGCATGGCCGGGCAGGACGTCGTCGAGCCGATCCTGCTCGCGCACGCCGAGAAGGCCGGGGCGCGCGTCCGGTTCCGCACCGAACTGGTCGAGCTGACGCAGGACGACGACGGCGTCACCGCGACGCTGCGGCACCGCGACTCGGGCGAGGAGACGGAGGTGCGCGCGGACTACGTCGTCGCCGCCGACGGCGGGCGCAGCGGCATCCGCGCCCGGCTGGGCATCGGGACGACGGGGATGGACGCGCTGAGCCACTGCCTCGGCGTCGTGTTCGACGCCGACCTCGGCGACCGCGTCCAGCCCGGCGTGACGGATCTCTTCTACCTGCAGCACCCGGACTTCACCGCCGGGCTGGTCAACACCGACGTGCCGAACCGGTACGTCTTCGCGCCGGACTACTTCCCTTCTCGCGGCGAGTCCCCGGCGGACTTCCCCCACGACCGGCTGGTCTCGATGATCCGCGCGGCCACCGACCTGCCGGACCTGGAGCCGGAGATCGTCTGGACGGGGTCGTGGGAGATCGCCGCGCGGCTGGCCGACCGGTTCCGCGAGGGCCGGGTCTTCCTGGCCGGCGACGCGGCGAAGGTGACCCCGCCGACCGGCGGCCAGGGCGGCAACACGGCGGTCGGCGACGCCGCGGACATCGCGTGGAAGCTCGCCGCGGTGCTGCGCGGCGAAGCGGGCCCGGCGCTGCTCGACACCTACGAAGCCGAGCGGCGGCCGATCGCGCGGATGATCATCGACACCTCGCTGCACAACATGAAGCAGCGGATGCACCCCGATCTCGACGTCTCGGGGATCACCGAGCCGGAGGACATGCTGAACGCCATCCTCGGGTTCCGGTATCGCTCGTCCGCCGTGCTCTCGGAGGAGCTGGACGACGGCGCGCGGGTCGAGGACATCCACGCGCCGACCGGCCGTCCCGGCTTCCGGGCCCCGGGTCTGGCGTCCACTGTGGACCTGCTGGGGCGCTCGTGGGTGCTGCTCTGCGCGGGTGACGGGTCGCGCTGGGAACCCGCGGCTTCCGAAGCGGGCATCGCCTGCCACACGCTCGACGACATCGCCCCGCGGTACGGCCTTTCGCGGAGTGGCGCGTCGCTCGTGCGTCCGGACGGCATCGTGGCGTGGCGCGCGAAGGAGCCGGTCGAGGACCCGGCGGGCGAGCTGCGGCAGGTGCTGGACGCGGTGCTGTCGCGCTAGCGGCGGCCGAGCACCCAGTGGAAGGTCGCCGCCCCTTCCGGCTCGTGCATGGTCACCGGCTCGTCGACGACCAGCGTGAAACCGGCGGCTTCGAGGAGCCGCCGGTTCTCCGCCGGGGCGTGGCTGCTGAAGAACATGGGCGTGCCGAGCCAGTCGTCCTCGACGCCGTTCGCTTCGCTGCAGCCCAGGGCGGCGAGGAACCAGCCGCCGGGCCGCAGCCAGCTCGCGATCCGGCCGAAGAGCGCGCCCTGCTCCTCGCGCGGGACGTGCAGCACCGAGTAGAACGCCGTCACGGCGTCGAAACTGCCGTCCGGAAAGGACACCGCGGCCATGTCCGCCTTCTCGAACCGCGCCCCGGGGACGTTGCGCCGCGCGAGGTCGAGCTGCGCCGCGGAGACGTCGACGCCGAGGACGTCGTGCCGCTCGGCGAGCACTGCCGTGCAGGGGACGCCCGCGCCGCAGCCGAGGTCGAGCACCTCGGCGCCGTCGGCGAGCCGGTCGGTCAGCTCGGCCAGGAAGCGCAGCCGCGGGTCGTCGGCGATCCGCGTGCTCCACTCGAGGTACCGCTCCGCCGAGTTGTCGTAGCCGGATTCGACGATCCGCCGCGCGTCGCTCACCCATCCGACCCTACCGAGCCGTCCACCGGTTTCTCGGCCAGAATGACCTCGTGGTCTCGGTGCGCAGCGTGGTCGACCGGGTGGGGCCGACGCTGCTCCACGCGCTCCAGGTGCCCGACGACTCGCCCGCCGTCGCCGACGTCGTCATCGCCGAACCCGGCGGGACCGTCGCCGCCGGGGATCTCGTGCTCGGCGTCGCCACCTCCGGGGCCGACGACGCCGCCGAGCTGGTGAAACGGAGTGCCGAACAGGGCGCCGCCGCCGTCCTGCTGAAACCGCCCGTGGCCGCCGCGGTCAAGCGCGCCGCGAAGGCCAGCGGGGTCGCGCTCGTCCAGGTGCACGCCGCGACGTCGTGGGCCCAGCTCGTGTGGCTGCTGCGGACCGTCCTCGACGCTCTCGCGGACGAGTCCGAGGACCTCGACCCCGGCTCCGGCGACCTCTTCCGGCTGGCCGACGCCGTCGCCTCCGTCGTGAACGCCCCGGTGACCATCGAGGACACCAACTCGCGCGTGCTCGCCTACTCCGCGCGCCAGGACCTCACCGACCCCGCGCGCGTCGCCACGATCATGGGCCGCCGCATCCCCGACGACGTCCTCGCGCGGTTCCGCTCGCGCGGGGTGTTCCGCGAGCTGTCGCGCGGCCGGCAGACGATCTTCGTCCCGGCCCAGCGCGACGGCACGCTGCCGCGGCTGATCGTGCCGATCCGGATGGGCGGCGAGCTGCTCGGGTCGATGTGGGCGGTCGTCGCCGGGCCGGTGTCCGACGAGCGCGCGGCCGCCTTCGCCGACGCCGCCCCGGTCGTCGCGCTGCACCTGCTGCGCCGTCGCGCGCACACCGACGCGCAGCGCCGCGCGTCGGCCGAGCTGCTGCGCGGGGTGCTCGAAGGCCGCGCGAACCCGCGCAAGGCGATGGCCGAGCTGGACCTGTCCGACGAGCCGCACCGCGTGGTCGTCATCGAGGTCACCGGCGGCGACGGCCGCGACGCCGAGGGCCTGCGGCTCGCCCTGCTCGAGCGGATCTCCCAGGGCATCGGACGCCGTCCGGTGGCGACCGAGCTGGGCGGGCTGCTCTACGCCGTGGTCCCGGACCGGCCGGGCCCCGGCGGCTGGGCGGAGCTCCGGGACGCTCTCGTCGTGACGGGGCCGTCTCGTCGCAGCGGTGCTCCGCGCGCCGCGGCAGGCGCGCCCGGCGAGATCGGTGACCTCTCGGCGTCCCGCCTCCAGGCCGACGAAGCCCTCGGCCTGCTGCGCGCGGAGATCATCGACGAGCGCGTGATCACCTTCGACGAGGCCTGGACGGCGTTGACGCTGCACCGCGGCGCGACGGCGGCGGCCGGGGCGAAGGTCGCGGAGCTCGGCCCGCTGGGGCTCCTGCGCGCGCACGACGAGACGGGCAAGGCCGGCTACGTCGAGACGCTCTACGAGTGGCTGCGGCATCCCGGCGACCCGCGCGCGGCGGCGCGCGAGCTGCGGATCCACCCGAACACCCTGCGGTACCGGATGCGCAAGCTCCTGGAACTGGTGCCGCTGGACCTCGACGACCCCGACGTCCGGCTGGCCCTCATCACCCAGCTGGTCGCGCTGCGCTGGAGCTGACTGCGCCGTTCGGCCCATTCCACGACCTATGCGTTACTCCGCATGGATCGCGCCGATCGTTCCGATTGTCTTTTCCAGCCGAAAGATGGTGGATTCCGGTGATCGCCTGACGCACCTTCTTCGCAGCACCCGGGGTAGCCGGGTCGTCGCAGAGGAGTGTCCATGAGCAGTTCCGAGCGGGTTCGCAGGGCCGTCAAGCTGGGTGCGGTGTCCGCACTCTCCCTGGTCGCGCTGGTCGTCCCGGGCACCACCGCCGGGAGCGCCGTCGCGGCGCCGGCCGGCGACTGCTTCACCCCCGCGCACGCGGCCGACCGCGGCAAGGACGGCCACACCGACAACCTGTCGCCCGCCGAAGCGGCCCGCATGGACGCGGACCTGCAGAGCAAGCTCGCCGGCAAGCGCACCACGCTGAAGGCGCCGGCGGCGGTGTCGATCCCGGTCTACTTCCACGTGATCACCAGCGGCTCGACCGGCAACCTGCCGGCGTCGGCCATCACCAAGCAGATCTCCGTGCTCAACAGCGCGTACGCCTCCAGCGGCTTCAGCTTCACGCTGACGAGCACCGACTACACGAACAACTCCACCTGGTACAACGGCATCACCGACGGCACGTCCGCCGAGCGGAACATGAAGAACGCGCTGCGCAAGGGCGGCAAGAACGCGCTCAACATCTACACCGCCAACCTCGGCGACGACCTGCTCGGCTGGGCGACGTTCCCCTCGAACTACAGCTCGCAGCCGAAGCTGGACGGCGTGGTGATCCTCGACGAGTCCCTGCCGGGCCGCTCGGCGACGAACTACAACGAAGGCGACACGGCGACCCACGAGGTCGGCCACTGGATGGGGCTGTACCACACGTTCCAGGGCGGCTGCTCCGGTTCGGGCGACTACGTCTCGGACACCCCGGCCGAAGCGACGGCGACGTCCGGCTGCCCGGCGAGCAAGAACACCTGCTCGGCGGCGGGCAACGACCCGATCCACAACTTCATGGACTACAGCTACGACAGCTGCATGTACGAGTTCACCGCGGGCCAGGCCACGCGGATGAACAGCTCCTGGTCGGCCTACCGCGCCTGACCTCTTCCGTGAAGGGCACCCCCGGCGCGTTCGGGGGTGCCCTTCACAGCACTCGGTAGCCGAGGTCCTTCGCGACCAGCCGCGACGGCCGCAAGCGCACCCACACCGTGTCGGCGTTGTCGTGCAGGTACGCGCGGAACCTCGGATCCCAGCGCGCTTCGTCGGAACCGAGGTAGCGGACGAGCTTCCGGCGACCACGCGCGACGTCGAACGGACGCACCTGCGCGTCTCCGCTCGCGATGACCTGCCGGACCACGCCGGTGTCCAGCTCGCAGATGTCCACGGTGAGCGCGATCGCCGGCCGTACGCGAACCCGCGACGGCAGGCGTGACCACGGGCCGCTGAGGATCCAGAACGCGCCGTCCTCCCAGAGGTACCACGTCGGCCGCACGGTCGGTCCGTCCGTGGCCACCCGGGCCGTCAGCGGCCGGGCCAGGAACTCGTCGATGTCGATCATGCGACCAGGAGCGTCTTTCCCACCGTGGTCCGGGACTCCATCGCCGCGTGGGCGTCCGCGGCCTTCTCCAGCGGGAAGCGCCGGCCGATCACCGGCACCAGGCGGCCGGCCGCGGCTTCGGACAACGCCGACTCCGTGAACGCCCGCAGCTCCGCCGGACTACCGATCGAACGGACCAGGGAGACTCCGCGCGCCGCGGCGTCCTCCTCGGACACTTCCGCCCACGAGCCGCCCGCCAGGCCGTACACCGCCATCCGCCCGCCCGGACGCAGCAGCCCGAACGCCGCCGTGCCGATCGCCCCGCCCACGCCGTCGAAGACGACGTCGACCTCGCCGGCCGAAGACGTCCAGTCCGGGGCCAGGTAGTCGACGACGTCGTCCGCCCCCAGGACGTGGGCCACCTTCGCCGGCCCGCCCGCCGCGCCGACCACCGAAGCTCCCGCCGCCTTCGCCAGCTGCACCAGCAGGCCGCCGACGCCGCCCGCCGCCGCCTCGACCAGGACTCGATCGCCGGGCCGCACCCTGGTCGCATGGACCAGGCCCGTCGCGGTCCGGCCGTCCGCGAGCAGCGCCACCGCCGCGTCGAGCGCCAGCGCGTCCGGCACCGCGAACACCGCCGCCGCGTCCACCGCGACGCGCTGGGCGTACCCGCCGGACCCGCCGGTCGACGTCACCACCCGCTGCCCGGCGAACCCCGGGTCCGCGCCCGGGCCGACCGCGCTGATGACGCCGCCGACGCCGTTACCGGGGACGATCGGCAACGCCGGACGGAACGGTCCCGTCCCGGCGCGCGTCTGCGTTTCGACGAACGTGGTGTTCGCGAACGCGACCTCCACCAGCACCTGCCCGGGCCCGGGGACCGGGTCCGGCGCGTCCCCCGGCTCCAGCGCTTCCGGCCCGCCGAACTCCCGCAACCACACAGCTCTCATGCCTGCACGCTGCAACCTCCAGCGCGGTCGAAGTCAACGTTCTTGTCCGCGTAGCACCACGATAACGGCGAAGAAATGTCCGCACAGCACGATGACACCGCCGTCCGGGTGGCTCACCGTGAGTGGCACCACCGCACCGAATCCGAACGCAGACCGACCCAGGAGGCCGACCGTGCGTATCGCTGTTCCCCGTGAAATCAAGAGGCACGAGTACCGGGTCGCGCTGACCCCGGCCGGGGTCCACGAGCTGGTCGGCCGCGGGCACGACGTCTTCGTCGAGACCGGCGCGGGCATCGGCTCGTCCATCTCCGACGACGAGTACGTCGCCGCCGGCGCGAAGATCCTCGCCACCGCCGAGGAGACCTGGGCCGAGGGCGAGCTGGTCCTCAAGGTCAAGGAGCCGATCGCCGAGGAGTACCCCCGGCTGCGCGCCGACAAGGTCCTCTTCACCTACCTGCACATCGCCGCCGACCGGCCGCTGACCGACGCGCTGCTCGCCGCCGGCACCACCGCGATCGCGTACGAGACCGTGCAGACCGCGAACGGCGCGCTCCCGCTGCTCGCCCCGATGTCCGAGGTCGCGGGCCGGCTGGCCCCGCAGGTCGGCGCGTTCTCACTGATGAAGCCCAGCGGCGGCCGCGGCGTGCTGCCCGGCGGCATCCCGGGCGTGCACCCGGCGCGCGTCGTCGTCATCGGCGGCGGCGTGGCCGGCATCAACGCCGCCCGCGTCGCGCTGGGGCTCGGCTCGGACGTCGAGATCCTCGACACCAACGTCGACCGCCTCCGCCAGATCGACAACGACTTCGGCGGCCGCATCCGCACGGTGACGTCGAACCGCCTGTCGGTCGAGGAGTCCGTGCTGCAGGCCGACCTGGTCATCGGCGCGGTGCTCGTCCCGGGCGCGAAGGCGCCGAAGCTCGTCTCGAACGAGCTCGTGTCCCGCATGAAGCCGGGCAGCGTGCTCGTCGACATCGCGATCGACCAGGGCGGCTGCTTCGCCGACTCGCGCCCGACCACCCACGACGACCCGACCTACACCGTCCACGAGTCGGTCTTCTACTGCGTCGCGAACATGCCGGGCGCGGTGCCCCGGACGTCGACCTACGGGCTCACGAACGTGACGCTGCCTTACGCCGTCCAGCTGGCCGAGCACGGCTGGAAGGCCGCGCTGCAGGCGGACGCGGCGCTGGCGAAGGGCCTCAACACGCACGCGGGCGCCCTGACGAACGGCCCGGTCGCGGTCGCTCACGACCTGCCGCACACGGCGCTGGAGACGGTTCTCGCCTGACCCTATTTCACCCGAGCGGGCTCCTGTCGTTCCCCGGCAGGGGCCCGCTCCCCTTTCGCCACCAGCCGCCGGCCGAACGCGATCGCGGGCAGTTCCACCCACCGTCGCAGGCCGCAGGCGAAGAGCAGCGCGACAGCCGACGTCGCCGCAGCCTTGAGCAAGCCCGTCGGCAGCAGGAGTCCCGCCACGCCCGCGGCGCCGGTCTGGGACAGGTAGAGCGCGTAGGACCGGTCACCGAGGTAGGTCAGCGGACGGCTCGCGAGCAGACTCCGTATCGGGCCCGCGGAGACCACCGCGACGAGCAGCAGTGCCGCGCCCACCGCGTAGATCGGGACGACGAACTGCCAGTTCCCGCCGAGCGCCTGCCCCAGCGGCTTGACCGACAGCTGCAGCACGCAGAACCCGAGCGCGACCAGCACCGCCGCGGCCGGGCTGGTCAGCGGCCGCAGCACGGCGAACCCGCGCGGGTGGTGCAGGGCCAGCCCGAGCAGGCAGCCGACGACCAGTGAGCCGTAGTGCACCGTCAGGCTCGCCCACTGCTGCGAAGGCGCCAGCGGCAGCACACCCAGCACGACGCCCACCGCGCCCGCGCCGATCATCAGGCGCAGCGCGGTCTTCCCGGACTTCGCGAACGACGTCAGCACGAGCACCGCGGGCCAGACGAGGTAGAACTTCTCCTCCACGCCCAGCGACCACGACGTCGGGTACGGCGTGTTGAAGTCGACGACTTCGTTGAGGAAGGTCAGGTAGTACGGCATCGCGTCGGCGAGCCGGCTGCTCTGGTAGGTCCCGGCGAGCGTCACGGCCAGCGCCGTCAGCCCGAGCAGCAGGAAGTACACCGGCATGATCCGGAAGACGCGCCGGACGTAGAAGTCGCGCAGCGAGATCCGGCCGGTGCGCTCCTCTTCGCGCAGCGCCAGCGTGGTGATGAGAAAGCCCGACAGCACGAAGAACAGCTGGACGGCGATCCAGCCCTGCAGCCGGTCGACGACCGGCCCGCCGTAGTGGAAGAACACGACGGCCAGCGCGGCGAGCGCGCGCACGCCGGTCAGACCCGGGAACCACGACGACGACCGGTATTCGGCGTGGTCGAGGGGCCGCCAAGAGTTGATCATGCGCGCAGCGTCGGCCGCCGACGCTGAACCCGGCCTGAAGCCGGCTTAAGACGTCTTCAGCTCCGGGAGCCGGACGACGAACCGGCTGCCGCCTTCGACCGCGGCCGTGCCGCCGTGGGCGCGGGCGATGTCGGCGACGATCGCCAGGCCCAGCCCGGATCCGCCGTCGTCGCGGGCGCGGGCGTCGTCGAGGCGGACGAAACGGTCGAAGACGCGCTCGCGGTCCGCTTCGGGGATGCCGGGCCCGTCGTCGGTGACCGACAGCACCACCCATCCGTCCACAGCGGACACCTCGACGGCGACCCGGGACGCCGCGTGCCGCCGGGCGTTGTCGACGAGGTTGCGCAGGAGCCGTTCGAGCCGCGACCGGTGGCCGCGGACGACCGGCGCGCCGCGGATCTCGATCTCCGCCCGGCCGGCCGCGACCGTCTGGACCACTTCGGACAGTGGGACGGGTTCGAGGCGGTCCGGCCCGGCGTGGTCGAGCTTGCCGAGCAGCACCAGGTCGGCGACGAGGTCCTGCAGGCGGGTGACGTCGAGCAGCGCGTTCTCGCAGGAGTGCCGCCAGTCGAGCCGGTCGGGGTGGGCCAGCAGGACCTCGAGCTGCGTCCGCAGCGACGCGAGCGGGGTGCGCAGCTCGTGCGACGCGTCGGAGGTGAACCGGCTCTGCCGCGTCACGGCTTCGTCGAGCCGCGCGAGCATGGTGTTCATCGTCCCGGCGAGGCGCGCGATCTCGTCGCCGGTGCGCGGAGCCGGGACGCGGCGGCTCAGGTCGTGCGCGCCGATCTCGGCGACCTCGCCGCGGATGGCCTCGACCGGGCGCAGCGACCGGCGGACGGCTAGCCACGCGATGACGCCGATGAGCAGCGCGACCGCGGGGACGCCGGCCGTGAGCACGGTCCGGACGGAGTCGACGGCGGCTTGGCCCTCGGGGTCGATCTGGACGCCGGCGTAGACGTCGTACTTGCTGTCGCCACTGTCGGCGTGGACGACGTGCAGGGTGAGGTAGTCGTCGACGTCGCGCAGTTCGGGCCCGCAGCCGACGGACGCCTGGCTCGCGCGGTCGAACTCGTACGGCGCGAGCGTGACGTCGGTGTCGGAGGTGGCCAGGGTGGCGTCGCGCAGGACCGGGCACGACGCGACGCTCTTGCCGGCCTGGTCCTTGACCTCGTATATCGAGTCACGCACGAGCAGCGCCAGGTCGGCGGGCCGGGCGCCGGTGTTCAGGAGCTGGACGATGGCGTCGGCGTGGGCGTCGGCCAGCTGGGCGGCGGTGTTCCGGAGGCGGCCCTCCGCCTGGAGCACGAACCACACCGACACGGCGCCGAGCGCGACGGCCGAAGCGGCGAAGGCCGTCACGGCGACGCGGAACCGGGTGGAGCGGAGGAAGCTAGGCACCCGAGCCGACCACGTGGTAGCCGGCGCCGCGGACCGTCCGGATGGTCTCGGCGCCGAAGGGGACGTCGATCTTGCGCCGCAGCGCGCTGACGTGGACCTCGACGAGGTTGGCGGTCGCGGAGGCGGCGAAGTCCCAGAGGTTGTCGAGCAGCTCGGCTTTGGTGACGACCTGTCCCGGCCGTTGCATGAGGTAGGCGAGGAGGGCGAACTCCTTGCCGGTGAGGGTGATGTCGGTGGTGCCGCGCCGGCAGGTCCGGCCGGCCTGGTCGAGCTCGAGATCACCCAGTTTGAGGACCCCCGGCCGGGTGGCACCGCCCCGCCGGATGAGGGCGCGCAGCCGCGAGAGCAGGACGCCGTAGGAGAAGGGCTTGGGCAGGAAGTCGTCCGCGCCGGTGTCGAGGGCCTCGATCTCGTCGTCCTCGCCGTCTTTGGCGGTGAGCATGAGGATGGGGGTGGAGTCGCCCTGGTCCCGCAGCCGCCGGCAGACGCGATAACCGTTCAGGCCGGGCAGCATGATGTCGAGGATGATGGCGGAGTAGGGGTGCTCACCGGCGAGCCAGAGAGCATCCCGCCCGTTGTGGGCGACATCGACGGCATAGCCCTCGGCCCCGAGCCCGGCCCGCAGGGCTTCGGCCAGCCGCCGTTCATCTTCAACGAGCAAGATCCGCACCGCGCAACGATGCCACAAGACAAGCACCACCGAACGACGCAACCAGACACGCAACCAGACCACGCCACCGGGACAACGCTGGAAGCCGAGCCCGAGGCACCGTGGGGGTCCGGGGGCTCGGCCCCCGGGTAGAGGGGATGAGCCGACGCCGAGGAGGCGAAGCCCGAGGCGGAGACGAAGCGGCGACCCGCTCAACCAACCTGGGGGTCATTGGGAGCGGGCCGCCACTTACTAGCTTAGAGGTGTCCGGCGGACTTTGCTCCACCGGGTCGGCAAGTCGAATGAATTCTTTACCAAGTTGATCTGCCCCCAGGGTCACCCCAGCACCGAAACCTCAGGTCAGCGCCGTGCAACGCGCGCGGCCGCCCGCCGGATCCGGTAGCGGAACGTGACGAAGGTCGCTCTTCGCGGGTTCGGCCGTTCCGTGCGCGCGGGCGGCGCGGGTAGGGCAGGATGACGCCGCATCAGCGGGAACGTTAGGGGACGGTATGCACGACGGCAGTGGCCGGATTGTGGTGCAGAACCTGAGCAAGCAGTTCGGCGCGGTGAACGCGGTGCAGAACCTCAGTTTCACGGTCGAGCCGGGCTCGGTGACGGGCTTCCTGGGCCCGAACGGCGCCGGGAAGACGACGACGTTGCGCATGCTGCTCGGGTTGGTGACGCCCACGGCGGGGCAGGCGACGATCAACGGGCGGCCGCACTCGCAGCTGGGGAACCCGGCGCGGATCGTGGGCTCGGTGCTGGAGAACGAGGGTTTCCACCCGAGCCGGACGGCGCGCAACCACCTCCGTGTGTACGCGGCGGCCATCGGGGTGCCGGACCGGCGCGCGGACGAGGTGCTCGGCCTGGTGGGCCTGGGCAGCGCCGCGGACCGGAAGGCGGGCGGGTTCTCGCTCGGCATGCGGCAGCGGCTGGCGCTGGCGACGGCGTTGCTGGGTGACCCGCAGGTGCTGGTGCTGGACGAGCCGACGAACGGCCTCGACCCCGAAGGCATCCTGTGGCTGCGCAACTTCCTGCGCTCGTACGCGCGGGAGCAGCGGCGGACGGTGCTGGTCTCGAGCCACCTGCTCAACGAGGTCGAGCAGCTGATCGACCAGGTCGTGATCATCAGCCAGGGCGTCACGCGGTACTACGGCTCGCTCGACCAGCTGCGCAAGAGCCAGCAGTCGCGCGTGCTGGTGCAGCCGGCGGACCCGGGCGCGCTGGTGAAGGCGTTGCAGGAGAACGGCATCACCGCCGTCTCACCGACGCCGGACGGCCGGGTCGCGGTCGCCGGGTCGAGCGTCCAGCAGATCGGTGACATCGCCGCGAAGGCCGGCATCGCCGTCTACGGGATGCAGGAGGACCACGCCGACCTGGAGCGGATGTTCTTCCAGCTGACGCAGGGTCAGTACGCCGGCGGTCCCCAGGGTTATCCCCCGCAGCCGCAGTACCAGGGCCCGCCGCCGGGGTATCCGCCGACGGGTCCGCAGCAACAGCAGCAGCAGTACTGGGGAGGACCGCAGCAGTGATGGGCAACCTGATCAAAGCGGAGTTCCGCAAGACGCTCTCGCTGAACACGTGGTGGGTGCTGCTGATCCCGCTGGCGCTGGTGGCGTTCTGGCTGACGTTCGTCTGGGGCAGGATCACCAACGACTTCGCGGACTTCATCGGTTCGAGCGACGCGCGCGAGGTCGCGGGCGCGGTCGGCCTGGACGCGAGCAAGCTGCCGGTCGGGCTGCTGGCGTTCGCGCACGGCGTGAACATCGCGCAGCTGATCCCCGGCCTGTTCGGGGTCTTCGCGCTGGCCGGCGAATACCGCAGCAAGACGATCACGACGACCTTCCTGACCGCGCCGAACCGGATCGCGGCGCTCACCGCGAAGATGCTCACGTACGTGGCGTGGGGCGCGATCTACGGCCTGGTCAGCTTCGGCGTCTCGGCAGTCGCGGTGATGGTGTCGGTCGACGCCGGGCGATGGCCCAGCGCGGGTCAGTGGCTGGCCGCGCTCGGCGGGACGATCCTGGCCTCGGTGCTGGTGACGCTGTTCGGCATCGGGTTCGGCGCGGTGCTGCGCAACGTGCCGCTGGCGGTGGTGCTGTTCCTGGTGTGGTTCCTGATCGTCGAGAACGTCCTCGTCATCGCGCTCTGGGGCCCGGCCGACATCCTGGGCGGGATCCTGCCGAACGGCACCGCCAACGGGATCGTGGGCGGGATCGCGGCGGACGCGTTCGGGATCAACTCGCTCAACCTGCCCGGCGGCGTCGACCACTGGTCGGCACTGGGCCTGCAGCTCGCGGCGGGCGCGCCCGGCGTGATCTCGTGGTGGGCCTCGGCGTTGATCTTCTTCGCCTGGACGATGCTGTTCTTCGGCCTCGGCTGGGCGGGCAACCAGAAGCGCGACATCACCTGAGTTTCACCCGTCCGTGAAGGCCGTCTCGAAGTCTTCGAGGCGGCCTTCACGGCTTTCCGGGAAATATTTTGTCGGTGGCGGCGCTTAGTGTTGCAACGTGACCATCGCTCCGCCCCGCTCCCGTCAAGAGCTCCCACCCGCTGAGACCGTCGGCTGGGTCCGCCGGCTGTCCGCCGCGGCCTGGGAACACCGCGGCGTCGTCGTGCTCTCGCTGCTCGCCGCCGTCTTCAGCGTCGGCGTGCAGGCCGCGAGCCCGCTGCTGGTGCGCACGGCGGTCGACGACGCGGTCGCGGGGCGGACGGGCGCGCTGCCCGGGATCGCCGTCTTCCTGGTTTCGCTGCAGCTGGTCGCGTTCGCCACGGCGTTCCTGCGCCGGTACTTCGGCGGGAAGCTCGCCCTCGACGTCCAGCACGACCTGCGCCAGCGGGTCTTCAACGCGGTCTCGCGCCTCGACGGCGGCAAGCAGGACGCACTGCGCACCGGTCAGGTCGTCTCGCGGGCCATCTCCGACCTGCAGCTGGTCGTCGGCATCCTCATGCAGATCCCGCTCTCGTTCGGCTCGGTGATCTTCGCGCTGCTGTCGTTCGCGGCGATGCTGTGGATGTCGCCGGTGCTGACGCTGATCGCGCTGGTCGTCACACCCGCGGTCGGCGTCGTCATCGCCCGCAGCCGCAAGCGCCTGTTCCCGGCGACGTGGTCGGCGCAGCAGCGCGCGGCGGACGTCGCGCAGCAGGTCGAGGAGACCGTCACCGGCGTCCGCGTCGTGAAGGGCTTCGGACAGGAGGCGCGGGAGGTCTCGAAGCTCGAAGGGACCGCGCGCAAGCTGTTCGCGGAGCGGCTTCGCGCGGCGAAGCTGTCGGCAGTACCGACAGCGACCACCGCGGCCCTGCCCGCGGCCGGTCAGGTCGCCGTGCTCGGCATCGGCGGTGTCCTCGCGCTGAACGGCTCGATCACCCTGGGCACCTTCCTCGCCTTCGCGACCTACCTCGCGACGCTGATCGGCCCGGCCCGGATGCTGTCCGGCCTGGTCGTGCAGGCCCAGCTGACCCGCGCCGGCGCCGAGCGCGTGTACGAGCTGATCGACGCGCAACCCGAGGTCGTCGACTCCCCCGACGCGCGGCCGCTGCCGTCGGGGCCACTGGGCGTCGAGCTGGCCGACGTCCGGTTCGGCTACACGCGCAGCGACCCGGTACTGGCCGGGCTTTCGGTCACCGCGAACCCGGGCGAGACCCTCGCGCTGGTCGGCACCGCGGGCTCCGGGAAGTCGACGATCTCCTTGCTGCTGCCCCGGTTCTACGACGTCCACGCGGGCTCGGTGCGGGTCGGCGGCCTCGACGTCCGCGACATCCCCCTGCGGCAGCTGCGGCAGGCGATCGGCGTGGTGTTCGAGGAGGCGTTCCTGTTCTCCTCCTCGATCCGGGACAACATCGCGTACGGCCGGCCGGACGCGAGCGACGAGGAGATCGTCGCGGCCGCACGCGCCGCCGAAGCCGACGAGTTCATCCGCGCGCTGCCCGACGGCTACGACACGTTGGTCGGCGAGCGCGGGCTGACGCTCTCGGGTGGCCAGCGCCAGCGCCTCGGGCTGGCCAGGGCCCTGATCACCGACCCGCGGATCCTGATCCTGGACGACGCGACGTCGGCCATCGACACCGTCACCGAGGCGGCGATCCACGACACCCTGCGCTCGGTCACCGCGAGCCGCACGACGCTGCTGATCGCGCACCGGCGCTCGACCTTGGCGCTGGCCGACCGGATCGCGGTGCTGGACGAGGGCCGCGTCGTCGACGTCGGCACCGAGGACGAGCTGATGGCGCGCTGCCCGCTGTTCCGCGAGCTGGTCGCGGGCCCGGGCGACGACGTCGAGGAGAAGCACCGCTGCGAGGGCCTCGACCGCGGCCCCGCCGGGATCACGCAGGCGTTGTGGCCGCGGGACGAGAGCCGCGACGAGGTCGACGACCTCGCGGACGCGGCGCGCCTGCGCAGCGGCGACACGAACAGCAGCGGCTTCGTCGGCGGGGGCGGCGGCAGTGGCGGCCTGGACGTGCCGCCGACGCCGGAGCTGATCGAAGGCGTGCGCAAGCTCGCACCCGCCGTCGACGAGCCGCGGATGTCCGATGTGGACGTCACCGCGCCCGACCCCGGCTTCCGGCTGGCCCGGCTGCTGCGGCCGGTCCGCTGGCCGCTGGCGCTGGTGATCGGGCTGGTGGCGGCGGACGCGCTGGCGTCGATCGCGCTGCCCGGGCTCTACCAGTTCGGCGTCGACCACGGCGTCCGCGCGGGCGTGGAGTCGATGATCTGGCTGGCCGCCGGGATCGGCGCCCTCGTGATCGCGGCCGACTGGCTGGTGGTGTTCGCGCAGACGCGCCTGACCTCGCGGGTCGGCGAGACGGTGCTGTACGCGCTGCGCGTCCGCAGCTACGCGCACCTGCAGCGGCTCGGGCTCGACTACTACGAGCGGGAGCTGTCCGGGAAGATCATGACCCGGATGACGACGGACGTCGACGCGCTGTCGACGTTCCTGCAGACCGGCCTGGCCACGGCGGTGGTCAGCGCGCTGACGCTGGCCGGGATCACGGCGGCGCTGCTGGTCACCGACGCCGGGCTGGCGCTGTACGCGCTGGCGATGGTGCCGGTGCTGGCCGTCGCGACGGTGATCTTCCGGCGGGCGGCGTCGAAGGCGTACAACGAGGCCCGCGAGCGGGTCAGCCTCGTCAACGCGGACATGCAGGAGAACATGAGCGGCCTGCGCGTCGCCCAGGCGTACACGCGCGAAGACCGTTCCGCGGAGGCGTTCGCTTCGCGCAGCGACGACTACCGGCGCTCGCGGCTGCGGGCGCAGCGGTACGTCGCGACGTACTTCCCGCTGGTGGCGCTGATGTCCGACCTGGCGACGACGACCGTGCTGGTGGCGGGCGCGAACCGCGTCTCGGCCGGGACGCTGTCGGCCGGCGTGCTGCTCGGGTTCCTGCTGTACCTGCAGCAGTTCTTCTCCCCGATCCAGCAGCTGTCGTCGGTGTTCGACGGCTACCAGCAGGCCCGCGTCGGCCTGAACCGGATCGGCGACCTGCTGCGGACGCCGACGTCGGTGCCGGCGGCGGAGAACGCCGTCGCGACGCCGTCACGGCTGCGGGGCGAGGTGTCGTTCAAGGAGGTCGACTTCTCCTACACCGGCGCGGAGACGCCGGCGCTCGCGGAGTTCTCGCTGGACGTCGCGGCCGGCGAGACGATCGCGCTGGTCGGCGCGACCGGCGCGGGCAAGTCGACGGCGGTGAAGCTGGTGGCGCGCTACTACGACGTCACCGGCGGCGAGGTCCGGATCGACGGCACGGACGTCCGCGAGTACGAGCTCGCCGGGCTGCGGCGCCGGATGGGCGTGGTGCCGCAGGAGGCGCACCTGTTCTCGGGAACGGTGGCGGACAACGTCCGCTACGGCCGCCCGGCGGCGACCGACGCGGAGGTGGAGGCGGCGGTCCGCGCGGTGGGCGCGTTCGACGGCGTCGCGGCCCTGCCGGCGGGCTTCCTGCAGCCGGTGGGCGAGCGCGGCCGGTCACTGTCGGCGGGGCAGCGTCAGCTGGTGGCGCTGGCCCGGGCGGAGCTGGTGGACCCGGACGTCTTGCTCCTCGACGAGGCGACGGCGGCCCTGGACCCCTCGACGGAGGCGGCGGTGTTGCGCGCGACGGAGACGGTGTCCCGCCGCCGCACGACGTTCGTGGTGGCCCACCGCCTGGCGACGGCGGCCCGCGCGGACCGCATCGTGGTCCTGGACCACGGCCGCATCGCGGAGACGGGAACGCACGAGGAGCTCCTGGCGGCGAACGGCCTCTACGCCCGCCTCTGGTCCCTCGGCTGACGTGCGCAAACGGGCATCACGCGTGATCAGGAAGGCATCACGCGTGATTGAGCGGGCATCGCGCTGATGCCCGCGGGATCACGCGTGATGCCCCTCCAGTCACGCGTGATGCCCCGCTGAGCACGGGCGATGCCCTCTTGCGCACGAAAGTCCGTGGCCGGGCGGCCGGCGCGCTGGGAGCATGGCGGGCATGTTCGAAGAGAAGCGGGTCCCCGACCGGCAGGTGCGAGCTGCGCAGACCGAGACGACGGTCCGCGTCTACCAGGCGTGCTCACCGGCCGTCGCCGACGCCGCGCTCGAGAAGCAGACCTTCGGGGAGCCGGACGGCACCGTCTGGCTCGACCCGTCCTTCCGCCTGGCCGCCTACCACAGCGGCAACGGGAGCAAGCCCGGCCACGAGCGCGTCCTGGCCGTCGACCTCACGCGCGAGGGCTTCGAGTGGGCCCTCTCGCACGAGGGTCCGGTGCTCATCCAGTGGGACGCCGAGCGAGATCTCGACCACACGCCGCTGAACTTCCAAGCTGTCCGCCTCGGTCTCACCGGCGAAGCCCTCGACCGCTACGCCGGCGGGTGGATCACCGCCGTCACCGACGTCACCCCGGTCGTCCGGGACATCTCCGGCCTGCTCGCCACCGACCAGCTGCACAAGGCGGTCAAGCTCGTCCCCCACGAACCGCCGTACCCGCTCGGCTAAGGCAGCGCCCGCCACTTCAGGGCGCCCAGCCCCGCCGCCTCGACGTCCGGCTGGGAGGCCCACCTGACCGTCCCCGGGCGGACGTGGACGCCGGCTCCGACCAGCCAGTCCGGCTCGTCGGGCTCGACCCACTCCATCTCCTCGAAGTCGGCCAGCGTCGGCCAGACCGCCTGGCACGAGTCGCAGCGCAGCACGACCTTGCCGGACTCCGTCACCAGCGGCCGCACCAGGCCCTGGTCCCAGAACGAAGGACATTCGACCAGCCACATCCCTCCAGTGGAACCCGGCGCGGTGAACGTCCCCGAACCGCGGGACGAACCGGAGGACAAGAGCCCGCGAACCCTGTACCGGGTACAGCGCTTAAGGTTCCCTTAGCACATCTTGATCGAGTCAGTGACCGATCCCCTAGTGCGCCACGCCTCACACAGGCCGGTTCCATCACATCGCGGTCACCGAGGGGGTTAGCCTGGTAGGCGCATCAGCGGATTCATGATCGAGATCGAGACGGATAGAGGCGAGCCCCAGCCGTGTCCAGCAGCAGCCCTGCGTCACAATTCGGCCCCAACGAGTGGCTGGTCGAGGAGATGTACGACCAGTTCCTCGCCGACCCTTCCTCAGTCGATGCCGCGTGGCACGACTTCTTCGCGGACTTCAAGCCGACGCAGAACGCGCAGGCCAAGGCGGACAACGCCCGGCAGCAGGCCGAAGCCAAGCCGGCCACCAACGGCCAGGCCGCCCAGCCGTCGCCGAAGGCCGTGCAGAACGCGGAGTCGGCGGCCAAGCAGGCGTCGACCAAGCCGGCCCCCGCGAAGGCGGCCCCCGCGAAGCCGGAGCCGAAGGCCGCGCCGAAGCCGGCCGCCGCCAAGGCGGAGCCGAAGGCCGAAGCGAAGAAGGACGAGCCGGAGTCGAAGCAGCTGCGCGGCGCCGCGGCCGCCATCGCGAAGAACATGGACGCCTCGCTGAGCGTCCCCACCGCGACGAGCGTGCGCGCGGTCCCGGCCAAGCTGATGGCCGACAACCGCATCGTCATCAACAACCATCTCAAGCGCACCCGCGGCGGCAAGATCTCCTTCACGCACCTCATCGGCTACGCCATGGTGCGGGCGCTGAAGAACTACCCGAACATGAACCGGCACTACCAGGTCATCGACGGGAAGCCGTTCGCGATCACGCCGGAGCACGTCAACTTCGGGCTCGCGATCGACATGAAGGGCAAGGACAACTCCCGCACGCTCGTCGTGGCTTCGGTCAAGGGCTGCGAAGACATGTCCTTCCTGCAGTTCTGGCAGGCCTACGAGGACATCGTCAAGAAGGCCCGCAACAACAAGCTCACCGCGGACGACTTCGCCGGCACCACGATCTCGCTGACCAACCCGGGCGGCATCGGCACCAACCACTCCGTGCCGCGTCTGCAGGCCGGCCAGGGCGCCATCATCGGCGTCGGCGCCATGCAGTACCCGGCGGCGTTCGAGGGCACCAGCGAGAAGACGCTGGTCGACCTCGCCATCAGCAAGATCATGACGCTGACCTCGACGTACGACCACCGCATCATCCAGGGCGCGGAGTCCGGCGAGTTCCTCAAGCGCATCCACCAGCTGCTGCTCGGTGAAGACGGCTTCTACGACGACGTCTTCACCAGCCTGCGCCTGCCGTACGAGCCGATCCGCTGGGTCGCCGACATCCCCGAGGGCCCGGTCGACAAGACCGCCCGCGTGATCGAGCTCATCGACGCGTTCCGGATGCGCGGCCACCTGATGGCCGACACCGACCCGCTGAACTACCGCCAGCGCAGCCACGCCGACCTGGACGTCCTGTCCCACGGCCTGACGCTCTGGGACCTCGACCGCGAGTTCCCGGTCGGCGGCTTCGCCGGCCAGGAGCGGATGAAGCTGCGCGACATCCTGGGCGTGCTGCGCAACTCGTACTGCCGCACGGTCGGCATCGAGTACACCCACATCCTCGACCCCGAGGAGCGCCGCTGGATCCAGGAGCGCGTCGAGATCCCGCACGAGAAGCCGGACCCCGCGGTCCAGAAGTACGTGCTCTCGAAGCTGAACGCCGCCGAGGCGTTCGAGACGTTCCTGCAGACCAAGTACGTCGGCCAGAAGCGCTTCTCGCTCGAAGGCGGCGAGACGGCGATCCCGCTGCTCGACACGCTGCTCGACAAGGCCGCCGAGCACGAGCTCGACGAGGTCGTCATCGGCATGCCGCACCGCGGCCGGCTGAACGTCCTGGCCAACATCGTCGGCAAGCCGATCAGCCAGATCTTCCAGGAGTTCGAGGGCAACCTCGACCCGGGCCAGGCGCACGGCTCCGGTGACGTGAAGTACCACCTCGGTGCCGAGGGCAAGTACTTCCGCATGTTCGGTGACGGCGAGACGAAGGTCTCGCTGACGGCGAACCCGTCGCACCTGGAGACCGTCGACCCGGTCCTCGAGGGCATCGTCCGCGCGAAGCAGGACCTCCTCGACAAGGGCGGCGAGGGCTACACCGTGCTGCCGGTCCTGATGCACGGCGACGCGGCCTTCGCGGGCCAGGGCGTCGTCGCCGAGACGCTGAACCTGTCGCTGCTGCGCGGGTACCGCACCGGCGGCACCGTGCACGTGGTCGTCAACAACCAGGTCGGCTTCACGACCGCGCCGGAGCACTCGCGCTCGTCGCAGTACGCCACCGACGTCGCGAAGATGATCGGTTCGCCGATCTTCCACGTGAACGGCGACGACCCGGAGGCCGCGCACTGGGTGGCCAAGCTGGCGGTCGAGTACCGGCAGGCGTTCCACAAGGACGTCGTCATCGACCTGATCTGCTACCGCCGCCGCGGCCACAACGAGGGCGACGACCCCTCGATGACGCAGCCGGCGATGTACGACATCATCGACACGAAGCGTTCGGTGCGGAAGACCTACACCGAGTCGCTGATCGGCCGTGGTGACATCTCCGTCGAAGAGGCCGAGGCCGCGCTGCGCGACTTCTCGAGCCAGCTGGAGCACGTCTTCAACGAGGTCCGGGAGCTGGAGAAGCACCCGGCGAAGGCGTCCCCCTCGGTCGAGGAGGAGCAGCAGGTCCCGGCGAAGGTGTCGACGGCGATCTCGAGCGAGACGCTGGAGCACATCGGCGACGCGTTCGTGAACGTGCCGGAGGGCTTCACGCCGCACCCGCGCGTCAAGCCGGTCATGGAGCGCCGCCACAAGATGTCGCGCGAGGGCGACATCGACTGGGCGTTCGGCGAGCTGCTCGCGTTCGGGTCGCTGGCACTGGAAGGCCGGCTCATCCGGCTGTCCGGCCAGGACTCGCGCCGCGGCACGTTCACCCAGCGGCATTCGGTGTTCATCGACCGCAAGACCGGCCAGGAGTACTCGCCGCTGCAGAACCTGGCCGACGGCCAGGGCCGCGTGATGATCTACGACTCGGCGCTGTCGGAGTACGCGGCCGTCGGTTTCGAGTACGGCTACTCGGTGGCGAACCCCGAGTCGCTGGTGATGTGGGAAGCGCAGTTCGGTGACTTCGTCAACGGCGCGCAGACCGTCATCGACGAGTACATCTCCTCGGGCGAGGCCAAGTGGGGCCAGCGCTCGGACGTCGTGCTGCTGCTGCCGCACGGCCAGGAGGGCCAGGGCCCGGACCACACGTCGGGCCGCATCGAGCGCTTCCTCTCGCTGTGCGCGGAGGGCTCGATGACGGTGGCGGTGCCGTCGACCCCGGCGAACTACTTCCACCTGCTGCGCCGGCACGCCCTCGACGGTATCCAGCGCCCGCTGGTCGTCTTCACGCCGAAGTCGATGCTGCGCAACAAGGCGGCGACCTCGGCGACCGACGACTTCACCGGCCAGTCCCGGTTCATGTCGGTCATCGACGACGTGACGCCGGACCCGGCGAAGATCCGCAAGGTGCTGCTGACCTCCGGGAAGCTGTACTGGGAGCTGATCGCGGAGCGGACGAAGCGCGAGGCGGACGACGTCGCGATCGTGCGGATCGAGCAGAACTACCCGCTGCCGAAGAAGAAGCTGGTGGCGGCGCTGGAGCGCTACACGAACGCGTCGCAGGTCGTGTGGGTCCAGGAGGAGCCGGAGAACCAGGGCGCGTGGCCGTTCTTCGGCCTGAACCTGCCCCGGAAGTTCCCGGAGCTGCTCTCGGGCCTGCAGGTCGTGTCGCGCCGCCCGATGGCGGCGCCGTCGGCCGGCTCGTCGAAGGTGCACGAGGTGGAGCAGAAGGCGCTCATCTCGAAGGCGTTCGACTGATCGCTTGAGCACGACGAAGGCCTCCTTACCGGCGCTTGGAGCCGGTAAGGAGGCCTTCATGGCGTTCGGGGACAACTTGACAATCCGTGAGGACGCTCGCCAATACACGGAGCGTGATGCGCGCTACAGTGTGCAGCGTGCCCCTCACCAGGATGGCTTTGAGCAACTACCGATCTTTTGCCAGCCAGCAGACCCTTGATCTGCGAAAAATCACGTGTCTCTTCGGCCGCAACAACTCTGGTAAGAGCGCCTTGACGCGAGCGCCGCTCGTCGTAGCCACCGGCATGACGACCGATTCATCGGCCCCGTTGGACCTCGATCTCTTGGGCGACGATATCGTCGACTCTTTTTTGGATCTAATCCACGGACACCGCCCTCACGGCAGCCTTGGCATCGAGCTCGGCCTCAGCGACGATTCGTCGCCCGAGATCAAACTGGCAACGAAAATCCAGAACATCGACGAGTACCACACTCAGGTAATCAGCTCACTAGAACTGACAGCAATGGACAAGATGTTCAAGCTGACCTGGGAGGGAACCGACTCCCCTGAGAGCGCGTCACTGTATTCCGTCGAAGGTCCCGATCAGACTACCGCACACGGGGTCGCTGTCGAATTCCAGGGCCTACTGCCGATCCGAGTAGATACCGACCGCTTGCCAGAATCTGAGAAAGCCCGCCTGATCACCTTGAGCAAGCAAGCACGGGAACGACTCGACAAGATTCGCTACATTGGACCATTCAGAGATCGACCCGCCCGTTTCTATCGACTTCCGGCAAGAATGCCGGACTTTGTCGGCAAGAGCGGCGAGTACACTGCCGGAATTTTGGCCAGTGACCTGCGGCGAAATCAAGGCGGCCTGATCACGTTTATCAATGAATACTTTCAGAGCACCCTGCCGGATTGGTCTATAAACGCAGTCGATCGCGCCGGTTTGTATACCATCATCCTGCAGTCGAAGACAGATCCTGCACTGCAGGTCAATATCGTCGACACCGGCACCGGAATTGCGCAAGCTCTCCCGATCTTCGTGCAACGAGCCCTAGATATTTATTCACCTTCAACCTTTCCGGTTTTGGAAATAGTCGAGCAACCTGAACTGCACTTGCATCCCGGAGCACACGGAACTCTGGCCGACCTATACTTGGATGCGATCACAAAGACCAAGACGCGCTTTGTCATCGAGACTCATAGCGAGACATTTCTTCTTCGCCTTCGACGCAGGGTCGCAGAAGGAAAAGTGAATCCGGATGATCTATCCATCTACTTCATCGAGAACCTGGACGGATCCAGTACGGCTCGCCGCATCAATATCGACGAAGACGGCAACCTGGACTTCTGGCCCGCAGGGGTCTTCTCGGAAGACTACGACGAGACACGACACCTCGCGCAGGCACAGCTCGCACGCTCAAGGCGGGCATGATGCGAATCCATATTTGCGCAACAGCATTTGAACAGCCCGGATCCGCGAACCAACTGATCAACCTCTTCACTTGGTTCGCAGAAGGACGCCACACCTGGACCCCCGAAGAGGCGAGCATTAATTCAGCTCGAGAATACTTCGAAATTCATGCCCCCTTCTTTGCGGGCACCTCCAGTGAACTTGCACGAAAAGCCCTGGTTGCTTCCACATGGTCCACCCCAATCTCTCAACCAATAGTAGTCGCAGAAAAGACCAACCTCGCCGAGGTCGTAGAAGATCTAGGAAGACCAGCGGTGATCGTCGTCGAAGATTTACTCAATGACGGCAGATTCATCAAGACAATGGCACGCGTGTTCCAGTACCCGGACATCTCCGCAGCGCTTATCAAGAATTGGATTGTTGTACGCCATTCTGGCGGAGAGCGCCTTGAAGTAGTTGCCAAAGCCGAACGGCAGCTGTACAGGCTACATGTACGCGTCTTCGCCCTTCTCGACAGCGACCGGTGGGCCCCCGACGAACGAACAAAGAGTCACCAAAAGGCAGAACGACTCCAAAAAGATGGGTTGACGGTTCATGTTCTTGAGCTACGGGAGGCCGAGAACTACGCGCCAAACAAGGTGCTCGCAACCTGCGGAAACAGAAAAGAGACATCGCGCAAAATTGCAGCGCTAAAATCCCTATCTGGTCAGCAACGCGGATATTACGATATGAAACATGGGTTTGGCAACCCTGAATTTCCAACCAAAATCCGATCCGAGCAAACTGAACTCTACCGGAATATCTCCAAATCAGACTTGGATCGATTACGTGGCGGATTCGGTACAGGCGTTCTTCAAAAGCTCGAATCAATCTCAGAACATTTAACCTCGAAAGAGTTCGAGCGACCGACCCTCGACGTCGCCACGGAGATGCGAGCAATGCTGTCGAAGATCCGATCAATTATCTGAAAGGCCTTAAAATGACGGATACGGAAACTCCGACCACGGTCAAGCCGGAAATTATGCTGCTCGAGAACCTACTTGACGAAATAAAGAGCGGCAGGCTACGCGTACCCAAATTCCAAAGGCCCTTTGTTTGGCGACCAGAACAGATGACAGATCTCTTCGACAGCATCGATAGGTCATACCCGATCGGCAGCCTGCTGATCTGGGAGACGAATCTACCGCTTGCCAGCCTGGACAGGATCGCCGATTTCGCAGTTCCGCCACCACCAACCGATGGACGAGTATCGTACCTTCTGGACGGCCACCAGCGGCTTTCGACTCTGTATGGCTGCCTACGAAGGAGCCAAACCACTCCCAGTGGCACCGAACAGAGCGCATGGATGTGGGAAGTTTACCGAGCCCTCGGGGAACGAACGGACAGAAACCAATTTCGCCATTGGAAGAAGCCAACGCCTCCGCCGGAAAACTACTTGCCAATGCGCTCGATTCTTCGAACCATGGACTTCTTGAGTTTCGCACGGCAGCTCGAGGAATCGGTGAAGTTCGCCGAAAACCTCTCTGCCATGATCGATGAAGCAGAGAAGTTGGCGCAGCGTTTCAAATCCTTCCAAATGGCCGCAGTCCGCCTGATAGGCGGAGACCTGAAACAGGCCGTAAAGGTCTTCTCTCGACTGAACAGCAGTGGACAGTCGATGACTCCCGATCAAATGGTCTCGGCTCTGACTTACAAGAACGATGATAGCGAAAGCTTAGCCGATCGCATCAATACAATTCAGGAAAGTGTTGCATCGACTGGCTTTGGCCCGGTTCCGTCGATGACAATTTTTCGAGCAATTCTCGCGGCCGCCGGAGAAGAAGACGTACAAGAGGCTCGCTGGGAAGTTCTCGCTGATCGAGTTCGCGAAGGACTTGCCGAGTATGTCGACGCCACGGAGACGGCGCTACAGAAGGCCGTCAGATTCCTTCGCATCACCGTCGGCGTACCCCTCGCTCGACTGGTTCCATACAACGCACAGATAATGCTACTGGCGTCATTCTTCCACACATGCCCGAACCCTTCGACAGCGAAACTGCAGACTCTGATTGAGTGGTTCTGGAGCACGTCATGGTCCGGATATTTTGCCGGCGCCAATACCACGCAGATCAAGCTAGCCTTGCAAGAAATGAAGAATTTTGCGTCTGAAAACGGCGATCTTGATCTGGCGGACCAGGTCGCACGACCATTCCCCGATCGATTCGACATGCGAAGCGCAAGAGTTCGCTCTTTTATGATCTGGGAACTTCAAGAATTCAACAATCGCCTGGATGTCGACGGGAACAAGATCGATGCCATCCAATTGCTGGCTCAGTCCGACACGAGCGCATACCGTCACATCATGACTCGCGGCGAGGACGTCTCAAGTCCGGCAAATAGGATTATTCTGCCAACCAATCCTGGCATTTCAACCAAGGGCGCATTGCTGGAGTTAGCGAACATGGCCGACACTACAGCACTTCGCAGTCACGGTATCCCATCTACTGCCATTCAAAAGCTAAAACGCGGCGATAACGTCGGGTTCATCAGGGAGCGTGCACAGTTCCTGGCACGAGAAGAACGCAATTTTATGAGCAAGTTCTCCGTAGTCCCTCCTGAACGTATTTCAGCCGAGACGGATATCGATACGGAGTAGTTCGATGCTTGCGTAAGGGTGCCTCCATCTCTCCGAAGGAGGCACCCTTAGACTTCAACCCCGTTCGTCGACACCGTCAGCAAAGCCGCCTGGCTGCGCCGCGGCGCGGTACTAGCTTTCGGGGACTACCCGACCGACAGCACGACATGCCTGCGACTCGCGTACGAGTCTGCCGACAAAGTCCAGGAGCGTGTTACAGCCAAGTCGGCCTGCGCGATCTACCCTGCGCTAGGAGTCCATGTGACGACGTTCATATCGGACCAACTGCGCCGGCCACCTCCTTCGGGTCTAATCGCAAATATCGGTGCATGCACGCGCTCGGGCACTCGGCCATCGACCGACAGAGCTTGTAGTTCGCCGTTCCAGAAGGTCGAGCGAGGTCGTCGACAAGTCGACCGAGAGCGCCGTGCTCAACACCGTCAAAGTGGCGAATCACAGCTGGTTCGTGACCGGCAGCAGGCCCCCTATATCCCACCGCCACTGCCGACGTCCGAGTCCAAGTAATCGATGGCCCAGGAGAAGAGTCGGTTCCATCGGCGTGGCACTCCCGGCTCAGCCGACTCCGCCAGGTTGGCGCGCTGCGGCTGCAACGCTCGACGTAGCAGCCCTGTTCGTCGGCGACCGAGACGGCCGCGATCACCTGTCGAACCGCCCTCCACACCGTGGGGCACGGCCGCTGTCATATTTGACGTTATCCACCTTCGCCGTCTTGCCGACCCGCTGCTCGTCGTGCTGAACGCATGACACCCGGCGGCCTGGAGCCGCTGGACCAGTCGATCGTCCAGGAACTCGCGGCCGACGGGCGGCGCAGCTTCACCGACCTCGCCGAGCGGGTCGGACTGTCGGTGTCGGCGGTGCACCAGCGGGTGCGCCGCCTCGAGCAGCGCGGGGTCATCCTCGGCTACACCGCGCGGCTCGACGGCGAGCAGATCGGCCTGCCGCTGACGGCGCTGATCTCGCTGACGCCCAACGACCCGGGGGCGCCGGACGACTACCCGCAGCGGATCCAGCACATCAAGGAGATCGAGTCGTGCTACTCCGTGGCCGGCGACGAGTCCTACATGGAGCCGGGCATGGCCTTCAGTGTCGAGCCGGGCATCTACCAGCCGGGCCGCTGGGGCGCCCGGATCGAGGACATCGTGATCGTCACCGCCGACGGTGTCGAGTCGGTCAACGACCAGCCGCACGAGCTGTCGACTTGGCTCACCTTCGCGTATCGGGCGACCGCGCTCGAACCGGGCTGTTTCGTCTCAGGCAAGGACGCTGTCAAAGCGGCTACCCGAAACTGATTGCCGATCGATGGCGGTTCGGGGCAAGGTGGCGGGCATGCTCACCCGCCGCGAGACGCCCGCCGACCGGACCACCGTGTACGCGATCCACAGCGAGGCGTTCCGGCGCGAACCCGGCGTCACCCCGGTCGAGGCGCCGCTGGTGGACGAGCTGCGCGCGGACGGCGACCTGCTCGACGCGCTGTCGCTGGTGGCCGTGTGCGACGGCGAGCTCGCCGGGCACGTGTGCTGCAGCCGGGCCCGCGTCGGCGACGACACGACGTCGGCCGTCGGGCTGGGGCCGCTCGGCGTGCGGCCCGGGCACCAGGCCGCCGGCGTCGGATCGGGGCTGATGCACGCGGTGCTCGGCGCGGCGGACGCGCTCGGGTACGGCGTCGTCGTCCTGCTCGGCGACCCGGCGTACTACGGCCGGTTCGGCTTCGTCACGGCGTCGACGCTCTCGATCGCGGCCCCGGATCCGGCCTGGGGCAAGCACTTCCAGGCCCGCACGCTCACCGGCTACAAACCCACGCAGGCGGGCGCGTTCGAGTACGCGCCCGCGTTCTCCCGGATCTGAGGAGCCTCCGCATGTACGCACCGACCTCGTCCGTCGGCGTCCGGATCAACCGCGAGCAGCCCCCGGCCAAGCTGGTCGAGCTGGCGCGCCAGGCGGAGGCCGCGGGTCTCGACGAGGTCTGGCTGGTCGAGGACTGCTTCTGGGCCGCCGGGATCGCGACGGTGGCGACGGCGCTCGCGGTGACGTCGACGATCAAGGTGGGCATCGGCGTTCTACCGGCGGTGGCCCGCAACCCGGCGATCGCGGCGATGGAGCTGGCGGCGCTGGCGGAGCTGCACCCGGGCCGGCTGATCGGCGGGCTGGGCCACGGGGTGGCGTCGTGGATGCGCCAGATCGGCGCGTACCCGGCTTCGCAGCTGGCGGCGTTGGAGGAGACACTGGTGGCGGTGCGCCGCCTGCTGGCGGGCGACCGGGTCTCGATGACGGGCAAGCACGTCAACCTCGACGAGGTGGAGCTGGTGTTCCCGCCGGCGGTCGTGCCGCCGGTGCTGGCCGGGGTACGCCGCCCGAAGTCCCTGGCGGTGGCGGGGACGTCCGCGGACGGGACGATCTTGGCCGAGCCGTCACCGCCGGAGTTCGTGCGGACGGCGTTGGAGGGGATCGGCGAGGCTCCGGGACACGTGGTGGTGACGTACAACTGGCTGGCGCTGGGCGATCCCTCGCGGGCCCGGTTGACCGTGGCGGAGTCGTTGACGCCGGGGGCGCGCGTGCAGGTCGAGGGGTTGCCGTTCGCCGCGGAGCTGCTGGAGCTGGTCGACTCGGCGTCCACTGTGGACGAACTGGCGGCCGCGCTGGATCCATCGTGGCTCTCGCGGCTCGCGGTCTGCGGGGATCTCGACCAGTGCGTGGCCTCGGTGCGTGCGCTGCACGAGGCCGGGAGCGGGTCGGTGGTGCTGCTGCCGCTGCCGGAGGAGCCACCGGAGCGAGGGATCGAGGACGCCGGCCGAGTCGCGGCGGCCTTGCGCGGTTAAACGGCCTCGAGGACGAAGAACAGGAAGGCCCCGGACGGGAACTTCGCCAGCTCATCGGGGAAGAGTTCGCGAGCTTCCGGCGCGAACGGCGGTTCGCTGACGACGGCGGTGCGGAACCCGGCCGCAGGTGAAGGCCGCCGGGCTTGAGCACGCGCCGGATTTCGGCGAGCGGCGCGGTCCAGTCCTCCAAGTAGTGCAGGACCAGGGCCGCGACGACGTCGTCGAAAGCGTCGTCGGGGTACGGCAGCGGGTCGCCCAAGTCGACGACTCGCAGGTCCGCGCCGTCACCGAGCCGCAGATGACCCACCGAGAACAGCCGCGAGATCACCGACGTCCGCGACAACCTGCGCTTGAAGCCGGTCGCCGCAGCACCGATTATCCACAGCCCGCCCGTGATGTGGACAACCTGGCCCGCCGACAGCTGTTCGGGGCTTGTTGTCGGGCGCCCCCGATACACTGGACCCGGGGACGCCCCCCGGAGAGGGCGGGGGCTGTGTGGGGTCTCGGAATCCGGCGCCGAAAACAAGTTCGTCCAGCCAGGCTCGCGTGTCAGGATCGGCCCATGCCGGTCGATCCGCACCTCCTCCTGGCCTTCGTCCTCACCACCGTCGTCGCGATGGTCACGCCGGGCCCGGACATGCTCTTCATCCTCGGCTGCGGCATGCGCGGCGGCCCGAAAGCCGGGCTGCTCGCCACCGCCGGGGTCGCCACCAGCGAAGCCGTTCACGTCGTCGTCGCCGCGGCGGGGCTCGCCGCCCTCTTCGCCGCCGTTCCCGTCGCCTTCACTGTCGTCAGGATCGCCGGCGCCGCCTACCTGATCCACCTCGGCGTCCAGGCCATCCGGAACCGGAAGCCGCTCGTCGAACGCAAGAGTGACCGCGCCTACCTGAGCGGGCTGCTAACCAATCTGCTCAACCCGAAGATGGTCACCTTCACCATCGCGTTCCTCCCGCAGTTCATCGACCCCGCACGCGGGCACGTCTGGCTGCAGTTCGCGGTCCTCGGCGCCGTCATGATCGTGTTCGAGTTCCTCGTCGACGGCGCCGTCGGCGTGCTCGCCGGCCGGGTCGGCGGGTGGGTGCGCCGGAAGAAGAACCAGCGGCGGATCGAGGTCGCCACCGGTGGCATCTTCATCGGCCTCGGGGTGAAGCTCGCCCTGGACTAGGACTTCAGGTTGTTGCGCGCCAGGAAGTCCTCGGCGATGTCCAGGGGGTTGCGCTTCTTCTCGGTGAACTCGACGTTCAACTGCGTCAGCTGCTCGGTCGTCAGCGCCGCCGAGACGCGGTTCAGCGCGGCCGCCTCGGAAGGCGACAACGTCCCTCGCGCCACCAGGGGGACGATGTTCTGCGCCGGGAACATGTTCTTGTCGTCGGCCAGCGGGACGAACCCGTTCGCCGCGATCGTCGACGATGTGCTGAACAGGTCCGCCACCTGGACGTCGCCCGACTTCAACGCCGCCACCGTCACCGGGCCGCCCGTGTCGGTCGTGCGGATCTCCTTGAACTCGCAGCCGTACAGCGACTTGATCTTGTCCTTCCAGCGGCTGCTCCACTGGCCCGGCCCGCCGAACACCAGCTCACCGCAGCGCTTCCCCAGGTCGGAGAACGTCTTCACGCCCGAGGCCGCCAGCTGCGCGCCGACGACCAGGAGGTCCTTGTCCTCGGCCGGTGCCTGGTCCAGGACCTCGAACCCGGCCGGGACCTTCTGGCGCAGCTGCGCGTAGACGTCCTGGGACGTCGTCGCGGACGTCTCCTTGTCGAAGTACCGCAACAGGTTCCCGCTGTAGTCCGGCACCACCGACAGCGACTTGTCCTGCAGTGCCTTGACGACGACCTCGCGGCTGCCCACCGGCGGCCGCACCGTCACGTTCGTGGCACCGGCGTTGCGAAGCGCGCCGGCGTAGATCTGGGCCAGCAGCAGGCTTTCCCCGACGTCGGACGCGCCGATGATGATGTCGCCGGAAGCACCGCCCTCGCCGCCGCCCGCGAGCGGGTTGCCGCAACCGGCCAGCAGGACCAGAGCAGCGGCCAGCAGACCCAGGCGCTTCATGCCGTCACCTTCTTCACGGCCGCCGCGAGCCGGACGCCCCGCGGCACCAAAGCGCGGTTCAGCAACGAGAACAGGAGGTCGAGCACGACGGCCAGCAACGTCGTCAGCAGCGCGCCCGCGATCACCTCCGGATAGTCCAAAATGGCCAGTCCGTCGAGCAGGAACCGTCCCAGGCCACCGAGTCCGACGTACGCGGCCACCGCGGCGGTCGCGACGAGCTGGAGCACGGCGTTGCGGATCCCGCCCAGGACGAGCGGCAGCGAGATCGGCACCTCGACCTTCCAGAGCCGCTGCCAGCCGGTCATCCCGATGCCCTGCGCGGCGTCGACCACGCCGTGGTCGGTCGCCTGCAGTCCGGCGTACGTGCCGGCCAGGATCGGCGGGACGGCCAGCACGACGAGCCCGATGATCGTCGAGGTGACGCTCTCGGTGAAGAGCAGGAACAGGAACGTCACAAGCCCCAGCGTCGGCAGCGCGCGGATCGCGTTGCCCGCACTCACCAACGCGACGCCGCCGCGTCCCGTGTGGCCGACGAACAGTCCTAACGGGACAGCGATGACCAGCGCGATCACCAGCGACAACGCGGTGTAGCCGAGGTGCTCCAGCAGCCGTTGCGGGATGCCGTCCGGGCCCGACCAGTGCGCGGGGTCGCCGAACCAGTCGAAGAGTCCGGTGATCATGCGGCAGTCACCCGTTCCCACGGCGTCAGGAGATTTCGGATCCCCACCAGGATCAGGTCGACGACCAGCGCCAGCACCAGCGTCAGCACGATGCCGACGACGATCGGCGAGAAGTACTCGCGCTGGAAGCCGTCGGTGAACAGCACGCCGAGGCCGCCGGTGCCGATCAGCGCGCCGACGCTGACCAGGCTGATGTTGCTCACCGACGCCACCCGCACGCCGGCCGCGAGCACCGGCACGGACAGCGGCAGCTCGACGGCGAAGAACTTGCGCACCGGCTTGTAGCCGACGGCGGTCGCCGCGGCGATCACCGACGGCGCCACCGCGTCGAGCGCGTCGAGCACCGGGCGGACCAGCAGCGCCGTGGTGTAGATCGTCAGCGCGACGACGACGTTGATGCTGTCCAGGATCTTCGAGCCGATCAGGCCGGGGATGACGACGAACAGTGCCAGCGACGGGATCGTGTACAGCAGGTTGGCCAGCACCATGAGCACCGACCGCGCCGGCTGCCAGCGGTGGCCGAGCCAGCCCGCCGCGATCGCGAGGACGATGCCCAGGACCAGCGGAAGCAGCGCCAGGTAGACGTGATCGCCCAGGTCCCCGAGGACTTCGGCGCGCGTGTTCCCGCTGCTCAGGTACTGCCCGAGCTCGTCGAAGAAGCTCATGACGCCTGGGGCGTCGCCTCGATCACGTCCAGTACCTGTCTCGCGACGACGCCGCCGAGCACGCGGTGGTCTTCGTCGACGACCACGCCGAGGCTGGCGGGCGAGGACAGCGCGGCGTCGAGCGCGCCGCGGATCGGCGTCCCGTGGATCCACAGTGAACCGCCGGCGACGAGGTCGTCTTCGGACAGCGCGCCGTCCACGGAGGTGTTCGGCCGCAGCCAGCCGCGGGGTTGCTTGTCGGCGTTGACGCCGAGGCGCCAGCCGTCGCTCGCCGGCACCGGGGAGCCGATCTCGACCAGCTCGATCTCCTTCACCTCGACGCCGTCGGCGGAGAGGAAGGACAGGCCGCGGTAACCGCGGTCGCGGCCGACGAACGACGCGACGAAGTCGTCCACCGGGTGGCGCAGCACGTCGGCGGGGGTGCCGTACTGGGCGAGCTTGCCGCCGACGCGCATCACCGCGACCTTGTCGCCGAGCCGGACGGCCTCGTCGATGTCGTGGGTGACGAACACGATCGTCTTGCCCAGCTGCGACTGCAGCCGCAGCAGCTCGTTCTGGAGGTCTTCGCGCACGATCGGGTCGACGGCGGAGAACGGCTCGTCCATCAGCAGCACCGGCGAGTCCGCGGCGAGCGCGCGGGCGACGCCGACGCGCTGCTGCTGGCCGCCAGAGAGCTGCGCCGGGTAGCGCTTGCCGACCTCGACCGGCAGGCCGATGGTCTCGAGCAGCTCGGCGGCCCGCTTGCGCGCCTTCGCCTTGTCCCAGCCGGACAGCAGGGGCACGGTGGCGATGTTGTCCAGGACCGTCCTATGTGGAAAGAGGCCGGCGTGCTGGATGACGTAGCCGATGCCGCGGCGCAGCAGCGCCGGGTCACCCTCGGCGACGTCCTTGCCGTCGAGCAGCACCTGGCCGCCGGTGGGCTCGATCATCCGGTTGATCATCCGCAGCGAGGTCGTCTTGCCGCAGCCGGACGGGCCGACGAACACGGTGATCGTGCCGTCCTCGACCGTCAGGTTCAGCTTGTCGACGGCGACCGTCCCATCGGGATACTGCTTGGTCACGTCGCGGAATTCGATCGTCACTTGCCCACTCCCCATGTCAGGTGCAATCGACCGTAGCCGAGTTGGCGACGGTTGGCACGGCGTTCCGGCAGGTGGTGACTAGGCTCGGAGCCCGTGAAGGCACTCGACGACGTCCTCGCCGCGCACGGCGTCGGCGTCCGCCCGCTGTACCGCGTCATCGACCTCCTGCGCACCGGCGACCACGACCTCGGCGAGCTGGTGCGGCTGAGCACGGCGCCGCGGCGCAGCGTGGAGGACGTCCTGGCCGCGCTGGGCGACGACCTCGACCGCAGCGGCGACCGGCTGCGGATCTCCCCCGGCGTGGCCGCGTCGTACCTGGAGTACACCGCGCCCCGCTACGCCGACCCGCTCGACGAAGCCGTCGCGACGCACGAGCTGCTGCCGAAGGTCGCCGAGTGGGTCGCGGAGGTGCCGCCGCCGCTGGCCGCGCTCGACCACGTGCAGGCCACGCCGGAGACGGTGCTGCGCCGCGCGTTGTGGCTGGACGCGCGGTACGACCTCGCCTCGGCGAGGCTGCTGTTCCTCGGCGACCACGACCTGACGTCGCTGGCGGTGCACGCGGTCTGCCCGGCGGCGTCGCTGACGGTCGTCGACCTCGACGAGCGCGTGCTGGCCTACCTCGACGAGCGCGGCGGGCGCGAGATCGCCACCGCCCACGCGGACCTGCGCGTCGGCCTTCCGACGGCCTTCAACGGCGGCTTCGACCTGGTGTTCAGCGATCCGCCGTACACGCCCGAGGGCATGGGCCTGTTCGCGGCGCGCGGGGTGCAGGCGCTGCGGGAGCCGTCCGAGGGACGGCTGCTGTTCGCCTACGGCTACAGCCCGCGGCACCCGGCGCTGGGCGCGCAGGTGCAGCGGTCGCTGGCCACCCTCGGGCTGACGTTCGAAGCGATCCTGCCCGACTTCAACCGCTACTTCGGGGCGCAGGCGATCGGCAGCGCGGCGGACCTGTACGTCTGCCAGCCGACCGCGAAGGCCAAGAAGATGCGTGGTGGCAAGGGGAAGTCCGCGATCTACACGCACGGGCCGCAGTCGGTGGAGGCGACCGGGACGAAGCCGGCGCTGCTGGACAAACTGAAGGAGATCGCCGTCGCGGGCGGGCTTTCGCCGGAGACGCGGCCGGTGGACTGGTCGATCTCCGGCCCCGAGGGCGACGCGGTCGCGATGGACCTCTCGGCCGACCCGGGCCCGTGGCTGCTGCGCACGCTGCTGGGCACGAACGCCCGGCGCCTGGCGCTGCTGGTGCCGAACTCGCACCCGGACCTGGCCGACGAACGGTCCCAGACGGCGCTGGCGGAGCTGATCCGCGGGAAGTACACGCTGCGGTACCTGCGCAGCACGCCGGACAACCGGCACGCGGTGGTGGTCGCGGACGCCGTCGAGCACCAGGAAGAGGTGCTCACGCGCGCACACGCCCGGCTGGCGAACGTCTCCCTCGACGTCCCCGCCGACCTGACGGACCTGCGCCTGGTCGACGTCCCCCGCCACCGCCTCACCGAACTGCTCTGAACACGCCGAAGGGCGGCACTTTCCCGTGAAAGTGCCGCCCTTCGAACCAAACGTCAGTCCGTGACGCCGTCGGCCTGCGCGGCCTTCGCCACCGCCGCGGCCACCTCGGGGGCGACGCGCGGGTCGAGCGGCGAGGGCACGATCCGGTCCGGGCCCAGGTCGTCCATGGCCACCGACACGATCGCCTCGGCGGCCGCCAGCTTCATGCCCTCGGTGATCGCCCGCGCGCCGGAGTCCAGCGCACCGCGGAACACGCCGGGGAACGCCAGCACGTTGTTGATCTGGTTCGGGAAGTCGCTGCGCCCGGTGGCCACGATCGACGCGTAGCGCGCCGCCACCTCGGGGTGCACCTCCGGGTCCGGGTTGGACAGTGCGAACACGATGCCGCCGCCCGCCATCCGGCCGAGCAGCGTCTCGTCGATGGTCGCGCCGGACAGGCCGAGGAACACGTCGGCGCCTTCCAGCGCCTCCGCCAGCCCGCCCTGGAGGCCGGCCTTGTTCGTCGTCGCGGCCAGGCGCGCCTTGATCGGGTTCAGGCCGTCGCGGTCCGGGTGGATGATGCCGCGCGAGTCGAGGACGGTGACGTCGCCGATGCCGGCCTCCTGCAGGATCCGCGCGCAGGCGACCCCCGCCGCGCCGGCGCCGGAGACGACCACGCGCTGGTCGGCGATCGCCCGGTCGAGGACCAGGTTGGCGCCGCGCAGCGCGGCCAGCGTGACGATCGCCGTACCGTGCTGGTCGTCGTGCATGACCGGGCAGTCCAGCGCCTGCTTGAGCTTGTCCTCCAGCTCGAAGCACCGCGGCGCCGAGATGTCCTCCAGGTTGACGGCCCCGAAGGACGGCCGCAGCCGCACCAGCGTCTCGACGATCTCGTCGACGTCGGTGGTGTCGAGCACCAGCGGGATCGAGTCGAGCCCGCCGAAGGTCTTGAACAGGACCGACTTGCCCTCCATGACCGGCAGCGACGCGCTCGCGCCGATGTCGCCGAGGCCCAGCACCGCCGTCCCGTCGCTCACCACGACGACGAGCCGGTCCGCCCACGTGTAGCGCTTGGCCTTGGCCGCGTCCTCGGCGATCGCGCGGCTCACCTTCGCCACACCGGGGGTGTACGCGATCGAAAGGTCACGCGGGCTGGAAATCGGGCGGGTGGCCGCCACCGAGAGCTTGCCGCCCTCGTGCCCGGTGAAGATCTCTTCGTCGGTGACCGGCGCTCCGGCACCGGTGGGGTCGCTCATGGGGATTCCTGTCGTCGTTTCCGTCATTCCCCCAGTGGGAATGACGGAACTCGCGGATCGGACTTGGGTCACTGGAATTTCTCCTGGGCATGCGAGACGGGACCACGGCTACAGGGGAAACCGTGGTAGTTCCCGGCACGGCAGCCCAGCGCGGTAGCGCCGGCCTGTCGGCGAGGCGTCACGTCGGCCATCGGTGCCGTGGGTCTGGCGATGGCCGCGGACGCGGCGGTCCAGTCAGTGTGACAGGTCTTGTCCAGTAGGTGACCCCTCGGTGCGGTTGACGTCACACCGGACCCCTATTCCGGCAATTGCCAAGACGTCCGTTCGGTTTTTTAACCGCCCGATATGGTGACGCCATGGAATTCCGCCGGCTGAGCGTCCCGGACGCCTTCGAGTTCTCCCCCCGGGCGTTCCCCGACGATCGGGGCCTGTTCGTCGCCCCCTTCCAGGAGGAGGCCCTGCGCGAAGCGGTCGGGCACCCCCTGCGGCTGGCCCAGGCGAACCACAGCGTGTCCCGGCGCGGCGCGATCCGCGGCATCCACTTCGCCGACACGCCCCCCGGCCAGGCGAAGTACATCTACTGCGCGCGCGGCTCGCTGCTCGACGTCGTCGTGGACCTCCGCGTCGGCTCGCCGAGCTTCGGCACGTGGGACGCCGTCCGGCTCGACTCCGAGCGGTTCAACTCGGCGTACCTCGCCGAAGGTCTCGGACACGGCTTCATCGCCCTCGAAGACGACACGGTGATGGCCTACCTGTGCTCCGAGCCGTACAACCCCACGGGCGAGCACGGCATCACCCCGCTCGACCCGGCGCTGGGCCTGCCCTGGCCCGCGGACATCGAGCCGATCCTGTCCGCGAAGGACCGCGACGCCCCCACGCTGGCCGAAGCCCAGGAGCAGGGCCTGCTGCCGTCCTACCAGGACTGCGTCGCCTATTACGACAAGCTGCGCTCGGCGAACTGAGCCCCGCACGACCGGGTCCTCGCGACCCTCTTGCCAAAATAGTATGCGCGCATATAGTCTGCCCGCATGGCACTTTACGAGTACGAGCACAGCGAGACCTCCTCCGCACCCGCCGCCGCGATCTGGCCGCTCTGGGCCGACACCGCCCGCTGGCCCGAGTGGGACGCCGGCGTCCGCTCGGTGGTCATCGACGGCCCGTTCGCCGCCGGGACCAGCGGAACCATGACGATGGACGGCATGCCGCCGATCCCGTTCACACTGACCGAGGTCACCGAGGGCCGGAGCTTCACCGACGAGACCCGCCTGCCCGACGCCCACCTGCGGTTCGAGCACGTCCTGACCGACGTCGACGGCGGCACGCGCATCACCTATCGCGTCACGATCGACGGGCCCGAGGGCTTCGGCGAGCAGGTCACATCGGACACTCCGGAGGCGATGCAAGCGCTTGCGCGGCTGGCTGAGGCAAGCTCGCGGGTATGACCGCCCCGGAGTCCCGCCTGCCCGGCCCCGAGCGCAGCCCCGGCTTCCTGCTGTGGCACGTCACCCTGGCCTGGCAGCGGGCGATGCGGGCCGCGCTGGCCCCGCACGACCTCACGCACGTCCAGTTCGTGCTGCTGACCACGACGTGGTGGCTCACCCGCTCGGGCGAGCCACCCACGCAGCGACAGCTGGCCGAGCGGGCCGGCACGGACACGATGATGACCAGCCAGGTCGTCCGCAAGCTCGCGGACCGCGGCCTGCTCGCGCGCGCCGACGACCCGGCCGACGCGCGCGCGAAGCGCCTCGAAGTCACCCAGGCCGGCCTGGATCTGGTCGCGAAGGCCCTGAAGGACGTCGAAGCAGCCGACGCGTCCTTCTTCGAAGCCGCCGACGACGGCTTCGTCGACTCACTGGCGAAGCTCAGCCCCTGAAGTCTTCGGCGAGGACGCGCTCGATGTTGCGCTCTGCCAGCGCCGTGATCGTCACGAACGGGTTGACGCCGGTGCTGCCCGGGATGAGCGAGCCGTCCGTGACGTACAGGTTCCGGTAGCCCTTGACGCGGCCGTAGTCGTCGGTGGCCTCGCCGAGCACCAGCCCGCCCAGCGGGTGGTAGGTGAAGCGGTTCTCGAACGCGCGGGTGTCGCCGAAGAGGTCGTAGCGGTAGATCGTCTTGTTCGCCCGGTTGACCTTGTCGAACAGCGCCTTCGCGGCGTCGATCGACGGCTGCCCCTGCGACGCCGTCCAGTGCAGCTTCGCCGAGTCGCTCGCCGCGTCGTAGGTGAAGTGCCCGCGTTCGGGGTTCTTCGTGATCGCCAGGTAGAGACTGACCCACGTCTCGATGCCGGCGGGGACCGGCGCGATCTCGGCGAACGCCGGGTGCACGGGGTCGGCCCGGTTGTCGATGCCGAGCGCGGGCATGCCGGACTGCAGGCCGCCGGTGGTGTCCCAGACGTGGTTGGCGCGCCCGCACATGACGTTGCCGTTGGTGCCCCAGCCCCGCCCGACGGCCTCGCCCAGCTCCGGGAGCCGTCCGGTGTCGCGGGCGCGCACCAGCAGCTCGGTCGAGCCGACGCTGCCCGCGCCGAGGAACAGGTGTTTGGTGTTCACGTGCCGCGCGCCCAGGACGGTGCCGTGCTCGTCGATCTCGCGGACGACCAGCGTGTACGTCCCGTCGGGCTGCTGAAGGATCTCGCGGACCTCGCGCAGCGTCTCGATGGTCACCCGGCCGGTGCCGAGCGCGGCGGCCAGGTAGGACTTGTCGAGCGAGCGCTTCCCGTGGTTGTTGCCGTAGATGACCTCGGACGCGTCCGCCGAGCGCGGGACCTCGCCCGCTTCTTCGCGCCGCAGGTAGTCCATGTCGTACACGCTGGGCACGAACACCGTGCCGAACCCGGCCTTGCGCGCGGCCTTCCGGGAGACGCGGGCGTACCGGTACGACCGGCACGTCTCGAACCAGTCCGGGTCGACGACGTTGACGCCGAGAGCCGCGTTGGCCCGCGGGAAGTACTTGCCGTACATCTCGGCGGCGTCGACCCGCGGCAGGATCTCCTCGATGTACGAGCGCTCCGGCGTCACGGCCATCGCGCCGTTGACCAGGGATCCGCCGCCGACGCCGCGGCCGAGGTACACCTCCATGTCGCCGTAGCTCACCCGGTCGAGCACGCCGGCGTGGCGCCCGATGTCGCGGTTGGCCAGGTCGAGCCAGAGGAACGACGCGAGCGGCGCTTCGGTGCGGTCCTTGAACCACATCGCCCGCTCGTCCGGCTCGAGCATCGAGCAGAAGACCTCGCCGTCGGCGCCGGGCGTGGTCCACAGCTTGCCCATCTCGAGCATCAGCGTGGGGATGCCGGCCTCGCCCAGCCGCAACGCCGTGACGGCGGCGCCGTAGCCGGTGCCGATGACGACCGCGGGCGAGTACTCCGGGAGCGTCGACGCGGCGGCGGGCCGCGTCGAGACCGTGGTCAGCCCGAGGGCGGCGGCGGAGTTCAGGGCGGCGAGGCCGAGGAACCGGCGGCGGGAGAAGGCAGACATGGTCCCGAGCATGCCCGAGTTCAGTAAACAGCGTTAACTAAAAGGAACACGTTTCACCCGGTCGAGGGAAATTTCCGGTCTTCCCCTGGGGGCGATCCCGGATGTCCGCGGTCCCCGGCACGAGCAAGCTCACCGGCATGAAACTTCTCGCACTGGGGGCGGCCGCGGTCGCCGTCGCCACACTGGGGGTCATGCCCGGGACGGCGTCCGCCGACGAGCTGCCGACGTTCGACTTCACGGACTGCCCGGCACCGCCCGCGAACGCCGACCCGGGCACGTGGCGCTGCGAAGCCTTTGTCTCGCAAGGGAAACTGACGATCGACGGCAAGGAGATCCCGCTCGGGGAGGTGCGGCTGACCTTCAGCGAGGGCCGGGTGAACGGCCAGTACGCGCAGGTGTTCGGCTCGCTGCGGCACGCTCCCGCGCGCATCCCCGGCCTGGCCGGCGCCACGATCCAGCTGCGCTACGGCGGCTACTCCGACTTCCACAGCGACGACGTGCGCCGCGGCGAGCTCGACGTCTACGCCGTGGTGCGACACCCGTTGCTGCGCAAGGACTGCAGCATCGGCACGGCTTCGACGCCCCTGCACACGGTCGTCCACGACGACCCCTCGGTGCCCCCGCGGATCATCTCGGAGAACCCGCGAACGGCGTTCTCCGGCGTCATCGACGCGGACCTGGCCCTCCCCGCGACCCAGGGCTGCGGCCCGCTCGGCAAGCTCGTCGACCGGCGACTGGGCCTGCCGTCGCCGTCCGGCGAGAACGCGTTCCAGCAGGCGTCCTACGTGCAGTACAAGCCGCTCTAACGCTTTTTCGGCGTCACCCAGATCGTGATCGTCCCGGTGACCACCGGTTTGCCGCGCGTGTCCGAAATGGTCACCGGGACGTCGAGCTCGAACCCCTCGTCGCCGAACTCCGGCAGCTCGGGCAGCGACGCCACCGCGCGCAGGCCCGTCTCGGCCTTCGCGACGTACTGGACGTTCATGCCCTTCGGCAGCCATCGGTGCGTCGCGGGGACCGTCGCCTCGGCGAGCATGCCCATCGCGATCTCGGCGAGGTTGCAGGCGGCGATCGCGTGGAACGTGTGGATGTGGTTGTAAACACCCCACCACTTCGGCGCGGTGACCTCGCAGTGGCCCGGCCGCAGCTCGCGCACCGAGGGCAGCACCGTGCGGAAGTACGGCACGCGCAGGCACATCGCGGCGCTGAACAGCTGTTTCCCGCCCGGCTTGGCGGCCAGCTTGTGCCACAGCGCGAACGTCGACGTGTCAGGCATGGGGTCTCCTCGAGCTAAGCTACTGCTCAGTAGCCAAGCAGACGACCGGCCGCCGCGCAAACCGCCGGATATATTCGCCCGTGTGGCGAACCGTCTCTTCCTCCTCCGGCACGGTCAGACCGAATGGTCGGTGAACGGGCGGCACACCGGCCGCACCGACATCCCGCTGACGCCGGCCGGGGAAGGCCAGGCGCTGGCCGCGGGCGGCACGCTCCGGAGCCTCCTCGGCGGGCCGTCGCTCGTGCTGTCGAGCCCGCGGGCCCGCGCGCTGCGGACCGCCGCGCTGGCCGGCCTGCGCGTCGACGAAGTCACCGAGGACCTGTCCGAATGGGACTACGGCGAGTACGAAGGCATCACCACGCCGGAGATCCGCGAAACCGTGCCGGGCTGGACCGTGTGGACCCACCCGATCCCCGGCGGCGAAAGCGCTTCGGAAGTCTCCGACCGCGCGGACCGCGTGCTGGCGCGCGCCCGCGCCGACATCGAGGCCGGCGACGTGATCCTGGTCGGGCACGGGCACTTCAGCCGCGTGCTGGTGGCCCGCTGGATCGGCCTGCCCGCGACGTCCGGTGTCCACTTCGGACTGGACGCGGCCGGCATCGCGGTGCTCGGCGACGAGCGCGGCGAACCCCAGATCGAACACCTCAACCTGCCCCCCGCCCTGGAGGACTGACGTGCCCGACGACCGCATCCGCCGGATCCGGCCCGACGACGTCGAGGCGGCCGTCGGCCTGGCGTACGCGCTGGCCGACTACGAGCGCGCCCCGGACGAGTGCCACCTGACGGCGCCGCAGCTGCACGAGGCGTTGTTCGGCGAGGCACCGAAGCTGTTCGGGCACGTGGCCGAAGTGGACGGCGAGATCGCCGGCTTCGCGGTCTGGTTCCTCAACTACTCGACGTGGCGCGGCGTGCACGGGATCTACCTGGAGGACCTGTTCGTCCTGCCGTCCCACCGCGGGTCCGGCCTGGGCAAGGCCCTCCTGGCGGCGCTGGCGGCGGAGTGCGTCGCGAACGGCTACGGCCGGCTCGAGTGGTCGGTGCTGGACTGGAACCCGGCGACGGAGTTCTACAAGGCCCTCGGCGCGGTTCCGATGGACGAGTGGACGGTCAACCGCCTCGCGGACGCACCCCTGCGAGCCCTGGCCGCCCAGGCGTAGCTCAGTCCTCTTCGTGGCCTTCGCGCTCGGCGCGGCGGCCGGCGAGGCCGCCCCGCTCGGCGGCTTCGGTTTCCGACTCGCCTTCGCGCAGGCCCAGCGCCCAGGCCCGCGACGGCGCGCGGAACAGCAGCACCAGCGTCGCGATGCCGAACAGCGCGATCGGCACGCCCCACGCCGGCTCGCCCGACGGGCCGAGCAGGTACCAGCCGAGGCCGATCACGATCAGCGCGATCACCACCCCCGGCGAGCGCGCCCACGTCTGCCCCAGCACCAGTCCGCCGGACGCGGCCAGGAACGCCAGCGCCACCACGATGAACGTGCCGGACTCGACGTAGACGTTGTTGCCCGGCTGCGCCGGCGAGCCCAGGCCGTTCACCAGCACGACCACCCCGAACACCAGCAGGGCGAGCGACGGCACCGCGGTGACCACGCCGGCCAGCCGGACCTCACGGGGAGCGGGCGAGAGCTTCACTGCGGCGGCCTTCCGGAAATCTTTTTCACGGGAGCACAGTGGACTCGACCAGGGCGAGTCACCGTGCGTGAGCTGATTCGATCGTATGCCACCCGGTCGGCCGTTTTCGCGGGACCGCCCGGGCGCTGAGAATTCAGGTGTCGTCGATGAGCGGGCGGTCGGCCCGGGTGCACTTGTCACGACGAGCGGACAACTCGTCACGCGAAGGAGGGCCGCCCGGCACAGGGTCACAGGTGCTGTTCGGAGCGTTGCCGGACCGGTGCTTCCGGTCACCTTGCGCCGTCGAGAGGTTCTCGGGGCGGTGAGCTTCACCTACCCTGCGGTAGTGCGCGCAATCCTCGTCGTGAACCCCCAGGCCACCTCGACCACCGCCGGTGGCCGGGACGTCCTGGCGCACGCACTCGCCAGCCAGGTCAAGCTCGACGTGGTCGAAACGGACTACCGCGGGCACGCCATGGCCATCGCGCGCTCGGCCGCGCGGGACGGGATCGACCTGGTCGTGGCCCACGGCGGCGACGGCACGGTCAACGAGGTCGTCAACGGCCTGCTGGCCGACGCGGACGGCGATCCGACGCAGATCGGGCCGGTTCCCGCACTGGGCGTCGTGCCCGGCGGCTCGGCCAACGTCTTCGCGCGCGCCCTCGGCATCTCGGCGGATCCCGTCGAAGCGACCCACCAGCTGCTCAACGCGCTGGAGAACGACCGCTCGCGCCGGGTCGGGCTCGGCCTGGCCGACGGGCACTGGTTCACCTTCAACTCCGGGCTCGGCTGGGACGCCGACGTCGTCGGCCGGGTCGCGAAGCGCCGCGGCAAGCAGACGACCGCGGGCCTCTACATGAGGGCCGCCGTCCGCTCCTACTTCCGGCCGCCGCTGGGCCGGCCGGCCCTGACCATCCGCGTCCCGGGTGAGGAACCCACCGAAGCGCTGACCGCTTTCGTGTCGAACACCGATCCGTGGAGCTACCTGGGCGAGCGTCCGGTCCACCTCAACCCGGGTTGCTCCTTCGAGACGGGATTGGGTTTGTTCGCGTTGAACGGTCTGGGGTTGCCCACGGTGTTCAAGCATGTACGGCGTGCTTTGGCTACGAAGAGCAACCAAAAAGGCCGACGTCTCGTGCGTCACGATGACCTGCCGATGATCCGCATCGACGCAGCTGAACCGGTAAACTTCCAGGTGGACGGCGACCTCGTCGGCCAGCGGACCAGGGTGGAATTCTTCAGCGTCCCGAATGCACTCACGGTAATCGTGTGACGACGGGACCGCTGATCGCCTGCGGCAAAGTGCAATCTGCCGTTCGTCGACGCAGAGGCTCCACTCACCGCATCAGCCTTCCCTTCGAGTGGCTGTTTCGGAGAGAAACCGCAGGTCAGAAGCGTCGCTCGGCCGGGTGAGCTGACTCACCGATCTTCAAGAAACACTTGTCGAACGCGGTGCTTCGTGAAAGCATTCACAAGCACCCAAGAACACGACCGCCATTGACGACTGTGGCGCGGCCCTCCCGCGCCATATGAAGGAGCTCACGAACATGGACTGGCGCCACGACGCGGCCTGCCGAGACGAGGACCCCGAGCTGTTCTTCCCGGTGGGAACCAGCGGTCCTGCTCTGTCGCAGGTAGCTCAGGCGAAGGCCGTGTGCCACCGCTGCCCCTCCGCTTCCGACTGCTTGGCCTGGGCTTTGGCCAGCGGCCAGGACGCCGGCGTGTGGGGCGGCATGAGCGAAGACGAGCGACGCGCGCTCAAGCGCCGCCGTACGCACATCGGCACGCGTACCAACGCCTGAAGTTCTTCTCGAAGCACCAGCTTTACCCGAACCGCAAAGGACTTTCACCCGGCGGGCATTGTCGTGCCCACGCCGTCTGGGGTGATACCTACCCGGTTCAAGTTTAACAACCGAGGCGAAACCACCCGGCAACGGGTGCGCTGAAACCTCACCAGGACTTCAAGTCCTCCCGCGAACGTTGAACGGCCCGGCACACGAGCACGACGTGCCGGGCCTTCAACGTGTAAACGATCCCTCCCGCGACCCGCACCCGATCACGTTCACCGGAACGCGGATGCCCGACGGTGATCGAGTCCAAACGCGACGGTCTACAAGCGCCTCGAAAGAGGGATGCGCAGCGCGGCTTCGGTTCCCGTCACCCGGCTGGACGACGCCTCGGCGTGCACCTTCCGCAGCGACAGCGAGCCCCGCAGCTCGGACTCCACCAGCGTCCGCACGATCTGCAGGCCCAGGCCGTCCGAACGCTCCAGCGAGAACCCCGCCGGCAGGCCGCGCCCGTTGTCGCGGATGACGACGTCCAGCCAGCGGGCCGAGCGCTCGACGATCAGCTCGACCTTGCCCGACCGGCCCGCCGGGAACGCGTGCTCGATGGCGTTCTGCACCAGTTCGGCCAGCACCATCACCAGCGGCGTCGCGATCTCCGCGACGACCACCCCGAACGAGCCCTTCCGCTTCAGCCCGACCTGCGACTCCGCCGTGGCGACCTCGCCGACCATCGGCAGCACGTTGTCGAGCAGCTTGTCGAGGTCGACGCGCTCGTCCACCGAGATGGACAGCGCCTCGTGCACCAGCGCGATCGACGTCACCCGGCGCACCGACTCCGCCAGGGCGAGCCGCGCCTCCTCCGACGATGTCCGCCGGGACTGCAGGCGCAACAGCGCCGCCACCGTCTGCAGGTTGTTCTTCACCCGGTGGTGGATCTCCCGGATGGTCGCGTCCTTCGACAGCAGCGCGCGGTCACGGCGTTTGACCTCGGTGACGTCGCGGACCAGCACGAGCGCGCCCGCCGCCTGCCCCGCCGGCCGCAGCGGCAGCGCGCGGAACAGCACCACCGCACCGCGCCGCGAATCGGCCTCCGTGCGGCTCGACGGCTTCCCGTCGAGGGCCTCGATGATGCGGTGCGACACCTCGGTCGCGTCGAACGGGTCGCGGATCAGCGACCGCGTCAGCGGCGCCAGCCGGGTGCCGACCAGGTCGGACTCGTGTCCCATCCGGTGGTAGGCCGACAGGCCGTTCGGGCTGGCGAACACGACGGTGCCGCTCGAGTCGAGCCGGATCAGCCCGTCCCCCACCCGCGGCGACGTGTGCGTGTCGGTCGCGTTGGTGCCGCTCGGCGGGAACGTGCCGTCGACGATCATCTGGCACAGGTCGCCGGCGCTGCCCAGGTACGCGATTTCGAGCGGCGAGGGCACGCGCGGCGCGGCCAGGTTCGTCTCGCGGCTCATCACGGCGACGACGTCGTCGTGGAAGCGCACCGGGATCGCCTCGCGCCGCATCGGCAGGTCGCGGTACCAGTGCGGGTCCTCCTCACGGCAGATCCGCGCCTCGCGCATGGCCTTCGCCAGCTGCGGGTGCTCCTCCACCGTGAACCGCGTGCCCACGACGTCCTCGGGGTGCGCGGTGGGAGCCGTCGTCGGCCGCGCGTGCGCGACGCACACGAAGTCGCCACCGTCCGGCTGCAGGTCCTCGGTCACCGGGACCCAGAGCAGGAAGTCGGCGAAGGACAGGTCGGCCAGCAGCTGCCACTCCGCGACGACGGTCTGCAGGTGGTCCGCGGCCTCCCCGGGGAGGCCGGTGTTGTCGGCGAGCAGTTCGGCGAGCGTCGACACGGGTTACTCGACCGTCCCGAGGACGTCACCCTGCTGGACCCGGTCGCCCTTCGCCACGGCGAGGCTGGTCAGCGTGCCCGCCTTCGCGCTCACGGCGGGCAGCTCCATCTTCATCGACTCCAGGATCAGCACGGTGTCCCCCGCGGCCAGCGCGGCGCCCGGCTCCGCGACGACCTGCAGCACGGTACCGACCATTTCGGCCCTGATCTCGGCCATCCGGCACCCCTCCTCGCGCTCGCCCGGCCACCCCATCCAACCAGAACGGGACGTCATGACACACTTGAGAGGTTGACCAGCTTTGACGACGAGGAGTGAACATGTCGAAGCGCGCCCGCAAGCGTCGCGACCGCAAGAAGAACGGCGCGAACCACGGCAAGAAGCCCAACGCCTGATTCCCGGCGTGCGGCATGACGAAGGCCCCCACACCGGGTGTGGGGGCCTTCGTCGTGCTCGGGCGCTATTCGGAACGCTGCTCGAGGGTGATCTCGGTGCGTTCGACGGTGACGCCGCCGCGCGTGGCGACGGTCTGGCGAATCGACGCCCGCAGCCGGCTCTTCAGCTCCGCCGGGGCGTGGTCGCCACCGCACTTGCGGGCCAGCAGCTGCTTGATGTGCTCGTCGATGCCGTACTCCTCGAGGCACGGCGGGCAGTCCTCGATGTGGGCGCGCAGCGCGGCGTCCCGCTCGGGACCGCACTCGCGGTCGAGCAGCAGGTAGATGTCGGCGAGCGCCTCTTCGCAGCGGACCTTGTCCGACGCGCCCTCGCACATGTCGTTCATCGCCCCGCCACCTCTTCCTTGGCACCCCGGATGAAACCGCGCTCGCGCGCAACGTCGGCGAGCAGGTCGCGCAGCTGGGCGCGGCCGCGGTGCAGGCGGGACATCACGGTGCCGATGGGCGTGTCCATGATCTCGGCGATCTCCTTGTACGCGAAGCCCTCGACGTCGGCCAGGTAGACCGCCAGCCGGAACTCCTCGGGCAGCTTCTGCAGGGCGGCCTTGACGTCGGTGTCGGGCAGGTTGTCCATCGCCTCGACCTCGGCCGAACGCAGCCCCACGGAGGTGTGGCTCTCCGCCTTGGCGATCTGCCAGTCGGTGATCTCTTCGGTGGGCTGCTGCACGGGCTGGCGCTGCCGCTTGCGGTACCCGTTGATGTAGGTGTTGGTGAGGATGCGGTACATCCACGCCTTGAGGTTCGTACCGGCCTTGAAGGACGCGAAGGCGGCGTACGCCTTCAGGTAGGTCTCCTGGACCAGGTCCTCGGCGTCAGCGGGGTTGCGAGTCATCCGCATCGCGGCCGAGTACAGCTGGTCGAGCAGCGGCATGGCGTCCCGCTCGAAGCGCTCGGCGCGCTCGGCCTCGGTCGCTTCTTCCGACGCTGGGTTCTGCGTGCTCGGCAAACCGTTCCCTTCCCGCTCGGCGTCGATGCGCGTGCGCGCATACGGCGACGTCGAGTTTACGCGGGGGCCGGGCACACCGCGGTTCGCCGGTGCCTCAGGGCGGCGGCGGCTGCGAGAGCGTGTGGTGGCGAGGGTTGGTGTCACGTCCGGTACAACCGATCGGGGGGTGCGGACATTCCCTAGACTCCGGCCCATGGCTGGCAAGGGCACCCCGGCGACGGCGTTGCTGGGGAAGCAGAAAGTGGCTCACACGCTGCACGCGTACGACCACGACCCGCGCGCGGAGTCGTACGGCCTGGAGGCGGTGGAGGCCCTGGGCCTGGAGCGCGCGAGGGTGTTCAAGACCCTGGTGGCCGAGGTGGACGGCAGGTTGGTGGTGGGCGTGGTCCCGGTCACGGGCCAGCTGGACCTGAAGGCCCTGGCGGCCGCGGCGGGCGGCAAGAAGGCCAAGATGGCCGACCCGGCGGCGGCCCAGCGGGCGACGGGGTACGTGCTGGGCGGGATCTCCCCGCTGGGCCACCGGAGCCGGTTGCCGGTGGTGATCGACGAGTCGGCGTCGACGTTCGAGACTGTTTTTTGTTCGGCCGGGAGGCGGGGGCTGGAGGTGGAGCTGGCCCCGGCGGAGCTGATCCGGCTGACCTCCGCGGTGGTGGCTCCGATCGCGGCTTGACCCGCCCGTCGGGTGCGGGGGCCGGCTACGGAAGCAGCAGGCCGGCGCGCGAGAAGACCCGGACGTGCCGGGTCAGGCTCGCAGCCGACTTCGGGCTCCGCGAGGATCGGCAGCGCCGCGGCGTGGTACTCGGCCGCCGATCCGAAGGCCGCGATCATGCCGTAGTGCGAAATGGCCTTCGTACCCCAGCCGTCGCGCTCTCGGGACGACCGTCCAGGCCGCAGGCAGGACGCTGGCAGCGGCGCGCGTGATCGCGACGGACACGCTCGGCGCAGGTGATCCGCGCAGCCGCGTCGCCGTCACCGCCAAGACCGCTCCGCCCGCGGCGAAGGTCGCTCCTGCCTCTGTATCGGCGGCCCGGATCCACTCGCTCACGATCTGCAGCGTGCGCCACAGGCGTCGTGCGCCTTGTTGCTGCTCAGGCCAGCGGGCGCAGCACCCGGGACAGCCACTCCGTCGCCGCCCGGGACACCGTCTCCAGGTCCTTCGACAAGCTGTGGTCGCCGTCCACCATCACGATCTCCTGGTGAGCCCCCACCTTCGGCCGGCCGAAGGGGTCGCGCTCGCCCTGGATCACCAGGGTCGGGACCTCCACCGCGTCGAACTCCGGCTGGCGGGTCTTCTCCGGGCGGCCCGGCGGGTGCTCCGGGAACGCCAGGCACAGCACCGCCACCGCCTGCCCGGCCGACGCCGTCCGGCAGGCCACCCGCGCGCCCGACGAGCGGCCGCCGAACACCAGGGGCAGCGCGTCGAAGCGCTCCGACAGCTCGTCCGCGATCGTCAGCCACGCCGTGTCCAGCTGGTTCGCCGGGGCCGGTGCGCGGCGGCCCGCCACCTTGTACGGCTGCTCGACCAGCGCCACGTGCACGCCGGCCGCCTGCGCCGCGCGCGTCACCGCGACCAGGTCCTTCGCGCCCAACCCTCCCCCCGCGCCGTGGCCGAGCATGAGGACCGCCACGCCCTCCTCGGCGCAGTGCAGGTAGACCCGGGCCGGGCCGTACGCGGTGTCGATCGGGAGGGCGGTCATGACTTCGGCGCGTCGAACAGCGCGCCCTCCTGCACCGGGTCGACGCGCTCCAGCAGCTCGGGCCCGTTGTTGCGGACGTTGTTGACCAGGGTCGAGATCGGCCGCAGCTCCAGCGACGAAACGATGTCGTCCGGCGTCGGCACCAGCAGGTCCTTGACGTCTTCGCGGTCCGGGTCCAGCCAGCCGTCCCAGTGCGAGCGAGGCACGATCAGCGGCATCCGGTGGTGGACGTCGGTGAGCTGGCCGGCGGCGTCGGTGGTGATGATCGAGAACGTGATCAGCGGCGACGCGTTGTCGTCGTCCTTGGGCCGCCAGCTCTCCCAGATCCCGCCGAACGCGATCGAGGAGCCGTCCGGCTCGGTCATGTAGAACGGCTCCTTCTCCTTGCCGGTGCGGCGCCACTCGAACCAGCCGTCGGCGGGCACCAGGCAGCGGCGGGACACCAGCGCGCGGCGGAAGGCGGGCTTCTCGGCGGCCGTCTCCGCACGCGTGTTGATCATCCGCGAGCCGACCGACGGGTCCTTGGCCCAGAACGGCACCAGGCCCCACTTCATCATCCGCAGCGACCGCTCGGCGGGCTCGTCCTCGAGCACCTGGCCGTCTTCGTCGCGCGGGTGCCGCTGGACGACGGTGACCACGCTCTTCGTCGGCGCGACGTTGTGATCGGCGCGCGCGTGACCCTCGGTGAGGTCGATCGCCTCGAACTCCTCGATCAGCTTCGCCGGGTCCTTCGTGGCGGCATAACGGCCGCACATGGCCAACCTCCTCTACCGGACAGGACGCCATCGTTACACGCAGGCCAGGGCCGTGGCGAGCGACGTGGGATCATTCGGGTGGGCACCGGTGCACGAGAGGACGAGGGTTTGGCGCGCAACGACTGGAGCAAGCTGGACGAGTCCGACGTCCGCGTGCGCCCGGGCAAGGGCACCAGGCCCCGCAGCAAGCGCCGTCCCGAGCACGCCGACGCCGTCAACGCCATGGTCATCGGCAAGGACCGCGGGCGCTGGACCTGCGCGGTCGACGCCGATCCCGACCGGGTGATCACCGCGATGCGGGCCCGCGAGATGGGGCGGACCCCGGTGGTCGTCGGCGACCGGGTCGGGATCGTCGGCGACGTCTCCGGCAAGCCGGACACCCTCGCGCGCATCATCCGCGTCGACGAGCGCACCAGCTCCCTCCTGCGCACGGCCGACGACACCGACCCGTTCGAGCGGCTGGTCGTCGCCAACGCCGAGCGCCTGCTGATCGTCACGGCGCTCGCCGACCCGCCGCCGCGCACCGGCTTCATCGACCGCTGCCTGGTCGCCTGCTACGCGGGCGGCGTCGAGCCGGTGCTGTGCCTGACGAAGGCCGACCTGGCCAGTCCGGACGAGCTCCTCGCGGGCTACGCGGGCCTCGACATCCCGGCGATCGTGACCCGCTTCGACGAGGAGCCCGAGGGCCTCGCCGAGATGCTCAAGGACCGGGTGACGGCGCTGGTCGGGCACTCCGGTGTCGGCAAGTCGACATTGGTCAACCGCCTGGTCCCGAACGCCGACCTGGCCGTCGGCGTGGTGAGCGGAGTCGGGAAGGGGCGGCACACGTCCGTCGCCGCGGTGGCGCTGCCGCTGCCGGACGGCGGCTGGGTGATCGACACGCCCGGCGTGCGGTCGTTCGGCCTCGCCCACGTCACCGCGGACGACATCGTCGACGCCTTCGAGGAGTTCGCCGCGGCCGCCGAGGAGTGCCCGTCGGGCTGCGGGCACCTGGGGCCGCCCGAGGACCCGGACTGCGCGCTCGATGACGTCGTCACCGACGGCACGGCACTCCCCGAACGGCTGGCGTCGCTCCGGCGGCTGCTGCAGTCCCGCGGCGGCCACGAAGTGACTCGCGTCACAGAATCCTGAGACAACCGGGAACCGAATGCGGATCGTCACCGTCACATCGGTAACCAATCGCCCGTTCGGGCGATATGCCGAGCGGAAGATCCGACTCTGAGGGGAATTCGATGCGCAAGACCACCCTGGTCGCCGCGGGTGCCGCACTGGTGCTGACGCTGACCGCGTGCAGCAACTCCGGCACCGCCGAGCCGGCCGCCGCGGGCAACCAGTCGCAGGCCAACGGCGGCGGCCTCCTCGCCTCGCCGTTCACCGACGCGATCCAGCTGGCTTCGGCGTCCAAGCAGGGCACCGAGAAGTCCAAGTCGGCGAAGTTCAGCATGGAGGGCTCCGCCGCCGGCCAGACCATCAGCGCGACCGGCGCGATGGCCTTCGACGGCGCGAACACCACGTTCTCGATGACCAGCACCGCGGCCGGTCAGACGACCGAGATGCGCATGGTCGACAAGGTCATGTACATCAAGCTGCCCGCCGAAGAGCAGAAGCAGATGGGCACGGACAAGTCGTGGGCCAAGATCTCGGCCGACGGCACCGACCCGGTCTCGCAGGCGCTGGGCGGCGCGCTGACGCAGTCGGCGGAGCAGAGCGACCCGAGCAAGATGCTCGACCAGATCTCGAAGACCGGCCGGATCATCTCGTCCGACCAGACCGACCTGAACGGTGAGCAGGTCAACCACTACAAGGTCGAGCTGGACGTCGCCAAGGCGATCGACCAGTTCACCGGCCAGGTCCCGGCCGCGGCGCGCGACAAGCTCACCGACATGCTCAAGGGCAAGGACATCAAGATCCCGGCCGAGCTGTGGCTGAACAAGGACAACCTGCCGGTGCAGGTGACCATGGACCAGGGCCCGCTGATGCAGGCGATGGGCGCGCCCGCGGGCGACGCGAAGTTCACGATGAAGTACAGCGACTGGGGCACCACGGTCGACGTGGCGGCCCCGCCGGCCGACCAGGTCGTCGACCTCGGCGAGCTGATGAAGAAGGCCGGTCGCTGACCGGAAACGCTGAGTAGCGACGGCTCCCCCGAACGAGTTCGGGGGAGCCGTTGTGTTTTTGTTGGCACCATGCGCAAAGCCGCCGTCGTGCTGCTGCTCGTCCTGCTCACCGGCTGCTCCGGCGCGCCGCCCCCACCCGCCTTCACCGACGCGCGGGCGCTGGCCGACGCCGCCACGGCGGCCACGACGAGCGGCGGCTCGGCGAAGTTCGGCACGGACGTCGCGGTGGGCCAGGTCCGCTCGAAGGGCCAGGGCCAGGCGCGCTTCGGCGCGGGCGGGACGTCCCAGGTGATGACGACCGACTTCATCGGCGAGCCGATGGAGCTGCGGCTGGTGGCCGGGAAGCTGTACGCGAAGGTCCCGGAGGGGTCCCGCGACGAGGTCGGCGCCGGCAAGCCGTGGGTGCTGGTGGCGGCGGACGGAACGGACCCGTTTTCCCAGGTCCTCGGCGGCAGCCTGGCCCAGCTGGCAGCCCAGAACGACCCGGCGCACACCCTGGGCGAAATCCGGACGGCGGGCTCGATCGTCTCCTCCGAGCGCACGAACCTGGGTGGCGTGGCGGCGGAGCACTACCGGGTGGAGCTGGACCTGTCGCGCCTGGGAGCGGACCTGCCGGCGGGGTTGTCAGCGGACTCGGCGGGGCGTCTCGGGGGCAAGTTCCCGGTGGAGGTCTGGCTCGACGACGCGCACCGGCCGTTGCAGGTGGTGCTGGACCTGTCGCCGATCCTGCAGGGCGGGGAGGCCCGGATCACCACGCGGTACAGCGACTGGGGCGTGCCGGTCGACGTCCAGCCGCCACCTCCGGCCGAGGTGGGCTAGGGCGTGGTCCTGTAAGTGATCTAGCTGCCGTCCGGTTGGATTGCGGACGTGGTTGGTCGCGGTGAGTTGACGGGGCGGTGATCGAGCCGTTGCTGCCGCAGCAGGGTGGTGGGCGGCGGTGCCGGGATCACCGTCAGGTGATCAACGCAATCTTGTGGAAGCTGCGCACCGGTGCTCCGTGGCGTGACCTGCCTGAACGGTACGGACCGCTGGCGCCGGGAAAAAAGGGGGATGCAGCGACGGAGTAGAAGTTCTCGCCGTCGACGGGGAAGGACTCGGGCGGTCCCGCGGCGGGCTGAGCACGAAGATCCACCTCGCGGTGGACGGGCGGGTCTGCCGATGCGGTTCCTGCTCACGCCTGGGCAGGCAGGCGACAATCCGCAGTTAGTGCCGTTGCTGGATGGCATCAGCGTCGCCCGCCTCGGGCCAGGTCGGCCACGCTGCCGACCGGAGACGGTGATCGCGGAGAAGGCGTACTCGCATCCCTCGACCCGCCGGGCGATGCGGGACCGGCGGATCAGGTTCGTCAGCCCTGAACGCGACGACCAGATCGCCCGCCGGGCAGCCGAGGGCTCCCGCGGCGGGCGACCACCGGCATTCGATCCCGAAGGCCTACCGACAGCGCAACGTGGTCGAGCGGTGCTTCAACTGTCCACAGGCGAGTCCACCTGTGGACAACTCAGAGCAGCTCCAGCAAGAACGGCAGTTCCTGCGGCGCGTACCAGGCCAGTTCGTGGTCTTCGGCGTCGCCGAGGGTGAACTCCGCGTCCAGGTCGCCCAGGTCGGCCGCGTCGATCACCGCCGCTGCCGCGGCCACCGCTTCGCCCGCCTCCGAGTTGTCCACGTGGATCGCCGCCACCGCCGAATACGGGATCGGTCCGCCGATGCGGACCACCGGGGCGTCCAGGTCGGGCCGGAGCGTCACCCCCGCGACGTCCGCCGAAATCACCACCCGGCGCGGCTCGCCCTTCTCCTCCGCCGCGATCAGGCGCAGCGACGCCCGGGCCGCGTCCAGCAACGCCGCGTACTCCAGCTCTTCGTCCGAACCGGTCGCGTACGCCTCGCGCAACGCCGGTGTCAACGCGAACGCCGTTCCGTTGCGGGCGCGGAACTCCCCCGAGGATTCGAGGTCGCGAAGCATCGCGATGGTCGCAGGCAGATAGACCCTCACCAGTGCGCACCCTTCAGCTCTTCCAAGGACTCTTCGATCATCCCGGCCACGAGATCGACGTCGAATGCGGCCTTGCGGTCGCCGTTCAGTCCGAAGTAGACGCCGCCGTGATACGACGTCACCCCGATCGCCAGCGCCTGGGTGCGCATCAGCGGCATCACCGGGAACATCTCGACCAGTCTGGCCTCTCCCGCGTACATCGGCACCTGCGGGCCCGGTGAGTTGGTCACCATGACGTTGAAGATGCGCCCGGACAGCGACCCCGCCGCCCGCGCCCCCAGCGAATGCAGGGTAGCCGGGGCGAAGCCGCCCACCTTGAGCAGCCCGCGCGCCGCCACCGGGCGGCCCGAGTCGAGGTGCTCGGCCATCGCGTGGCCGACGTGCTGCAGCCGCAGCACCGGGTTGGGCTCGCCGACCGGCAGGTCCACCAGGTACGCGGCCACCTGGTTGCCGACCAGCGCCGGCGGCGAATACTCCGCCGTCTCGGCGTCGTGGACCGCCAGGGGCACCAGCGCGCGGATCGTCGCGTTCGGGGTCAGCGTCTCCTCGCGCGACAGCAGCCACTCGCGCAGCGCGCCCGTGATGGCCGCGAGGACGACGTCGTTGACCGTCCCGCCGTGCGCCGCACGGATCTTGCGGAAGTCCTCGAGCCGCGTCCGCACCACCGAGAACACGCGCCCGCCGGACACCCGGACGTTCAGCGGCCCGGTCGGCGCCGGCTTCACCAGCGTGCGCAGCGTCGACGCCACCCCGCCGACGGTCTCGGCGAACTTGCCCGCCGTGGCGAACGCGTCGTTCGCCGCCGAGCGGACGTTCTCCACGACCTCGCCCGGCCGTTGGACGCCCTCGCTGACCGCGTCCAGCACCAGCTGCGCGCGGCTCGGCTCGCGGCGCGGCGTCCAGATGTCCTCGAACGGCTCCGGCTCGGCCGGCGTCGGGTCGAGGATGAGCTGGCCGAGCTCGATCGTGCCGACACCGTCCACAACGGACTGGTGCGTCTTGGTCACCAGCGCGACGCGGTCGCCGGCCAGCCCCTCGATGAAGTACGCCTCCCAGAGCGGGCGTTCCGGCGCCAGCCGCCGCGACATCAGCCGCGCGACCAGGTCGAACAGCTGCTCGTCGCTGCCCGGCTGGGGCAGTGCCGAGCGCCGGACGTGGTAGTTCAGGTCGAAGTCGACGTCGTCCACCCACACCGGCCGCGCGAGGTGACCGGGCACCTCCGCGACGCGCTGGCGGTAGCGCGGCAGGTACGCCAGCCGCGCCCCGACGAGGTCGAGCAGCTGCGCGTAGCTGAACCCGGACTTCGGCCGCTCGAAGATCGCCACCCCGCCGACGTGCATCGGCGTCGCGTGGTCCTCGACGTAGAGGAACGAGGCGTCCAGCGCGGAAAGGCGGTCGGGCATGAGCCGATCCTTACACAGTGCGAGACTGCCGGGTGTGGGTGATGAGTCGACTGTCTCGCCAAAAGATCGCTTCCTGACCGTCTACGGCCGCAAGCCGGTGCTCGAAGCGCTGGCCGACGACGGCCTGCGCGTCGACAAGGTGATCCTCGCCGACACCGCTCGCGGTCCCGGCGCGGCGGAGATCCAGCGCGCGGCGAAGGACGCGGGAGTGGCGGTACAGCGCGCCAGCGCCCACCGGGTCAAGGTGCTCGCCGGCAACGGCAAGCAGGACCAGGGCGTGCTCGCCGACGTCGTCGCGCCGCGGATGCGCGCGCTCGAAGCCGCGCTGTCCGGCCGTCGCCCGCCGGCGCGCGTGCTGCTGCTCGACGGCATCACCACGCCTGCGAACGTCGGGATGATCCTGCGCACGGCGACCGCCGCCGGGCTCGACGGCGTGATCGTGCCGCGCCGCGGCGTCGCGGCGCTCGACCCGCTGGTGGTCAAGGCTTCGGCCGGCGTCGCGTTCCGCGCGCCGGTGCTGCGGTGCGGTTCCGCGCGCGAAGCCGCCGAAATGCTCACCGAAGCCGGTTACGGCCTTTACGCGCTCGACGCGTCGGCGCGCACGACGGTTTTCGACGTAGACCTGCCGCAGCGCGCCGCGTTCGTGCTCGGCGGCGAGACGGCCGGAGTCGGCGGCGAAGTCGGCGAGCTCGTCACGGAATGGGTGTCGATTCCGATGCCGGGTGACGTCGAGTCACTGAATGTCTCAGCGGCCGCGGCGGTCCTGTCTTTCGAACTGGTGCGCCGCGCGCGGTGACGCTCACGCGTCCGGGAACAGCGCGCCGAGCTCGGTGAGCGTTTCCTCGACCGACCGGTGGTGCACGCCGACCATGCCGGCCTGGACGGCGCCGCGGATGTTCGCGGTGGAGTCGTCGACGAACGCACAGCGCACGGCGGGCAAGCCGAGCCGGTCGGCCGCGATCAAGTAGACCGCCGGATCCGGTTTGGCGACACCGACCTCGCCGGAAAACACGAGTGCGTCGAAATAGTCGAACATCGTGTTCTTGACCTCGGCCGACGCCCCAGGGGCGTTCGACAGCAGCGCGGTGCGAACCCCTCGCTCACGCGCGGCCACCAGATAATCGTAGAAGCGGCCGGCGTCGGGATCCGTGAGAACTCCGGCGAAATCGACCAATAACCCCTTCAGCACCCGGCACACCATAGCCGGGGCGGCGACGGGTGTCTCGGATAGCGCAACACCGGCCGGCGCTTACCGCACCGGCATCGGCGAATCCATCGCTTCGGCGGTTCTTTCCCGGATCGGGCGATTCCCGTCGCCTTTCCGGCCGGTTCCCACCTCTAACCGACGGCGCACGCGAAATGCCGTGGCCGGGAGGGGAGGAAATGTCCGAGGAACACCGCGTGAGAACGCTGGTCCACTACGAAGTACCGCGCCGGGCCGAACGGCCGTCGGCGATGACCCCGCACGAACACCGGCGGGGCGACGCCCGGTGGCCGGTGCCGAGACACCTCGAGGCGAGCGAGGTGCACCGCCTGCTGACGATGCTGCTGGAGGCGTACGACGGCAGGCGGCCGGTGCCGCAGATCCGCGGGCTGGTGGCACCGGAGGTCTACAACGGCCTCAGCGCCCCCCACCTGGCGGGGCCGCGGCACCGGATGCGACGGGTCCACGTGTGCACGCCGGTACCGGAGGTGATCGAGGCGTGCGCCCGCGTGGAGGCGGACGGCCGGTCGTTCGCACTGGCGGCCCGCTTCACCCGCACCCCGGCGGGCTGGCAGTGCGTACGTTTCGCGCTGCTTAAGCCGGGGCGGCCGGACCAGCAGTCCCGTCGGCAGGCGGCGGCGTGAGGGCCGCTCGCTCGGACCGCGCACCGCCTGCCGCCCGGGCACCGCCGGCTGGCCGGAGAAGGCCGGTCCGGGCCACGCGTCCCGATTCGCCGGCCGGGTGGTCCGGAAAGCCGGTCCGCCGGATCCGGGCACTCCGGTTCGGAGTGCCCGGGGCCATGCAGCACCCGCGTGGCCTCGGCGATGCGCCCGCGCCACCACCGGCAGTGCGAAGCGCTCCTCCACAAAAGAAAGCCGGGGTGCGTGCGGAATTCCGCACGCACCCCGGCCCCTTTCTACGTCAGCGGCGCGGGCCCTTCTTGCCCTTCTTCTGGGCATCGCGCTGTGCCGCACGGCGGTCCCGGCGGGACGATGCTCCGCCGCCGCCCGCGGACTGGCCCTCGCTGTCGGCGTGGGACTCGACCTCGCCGTCCTCGCCCGGGCCGGACAGGGTCACTCCCGACTGCTGGCCACCTCCGCCGAGGCCCTTGCCGCGCAGGGCGGCCGGGACCGACTCCGTGTCGGTCGTCGGGGGCTGGGGCGGTGCCGGGCGCGCGTGCCGGCCTTCCGAAGGCGCTACCGCCTGGCCGTTGCCCGAAACGACGCCCGTCGGCAGCGCCGCGGCGTCCTCCGCCGGCGGGGCCTCGGCGCGCTCGACCTGAAGGTTGAACAGGAAGCCGACGGCCTCCTCCTTCAGCGAGTCGAGCATCGCGCGGAACATGTCGAAGCCCTCGCGCTGGTACTCGATCAGCGGGTCGCGCTGCGCGAGCGCCCGCATGCCGATGCCCTGCTTGAGGTAGTCCATCTCGTAGAGGTGCTCGCGCCACTTGCGGTCGAGGACCGTCAGCATCACCTGGTGCTCCAGGGTCCGCATGCCGTCCGGGCCGACGAGCGCGTTGATCTCCGCCTCACGCTTGTCGTAGGCGTTGCGGGCGTCCTGCACCAGGGCATCGCGCAGGCCGTCCGCGTCGAGGTCGCCGTCCTCCACGAGGTCGTCCCACTCGATGCTGACCGGGTACAGCTGCTTGAGCGCCGTCCAGAGCTTCTCGTGGTCCCAGTCCTCGGCGTAACCGTTGGCGGTCGCACCGTCCACATAGGCGTTGACGACGTCGACGAGCATGCCCTCGATCTGGTCGCGCATGTTCTCGCCGGCCAGCACGCGGTGGCGCTCGGCGTAGATCACCTTGCGCTGCTCGTTCATGACCTCGTCGTACTTGAGGACGTCCTTGCGCTGCTCCATGTTGATCTGCTCGACCTGGGTCTGCGCGCTCTTGATGGCCTTGGAGACCATCTTGTGCTCGATCGGCACGTCGTCGGGCAGCCGCATGGTCGTCATGACGCGCTCGACCATCGTCGCGTTGAAGCGGCGCATGAGCTCGTCACCCAGCGACAGGTAGAAGCGGGACTCGCCCGGGTCGCCCTGACGGCCCGACCGGCCGCGGAGCTGGTTGTCGATGCGGCGCGACTCGTGCCGCTCGGTGCCCAGCACGTACAGGCCGCCGGCCTCGCGGACCTCTTCGGCCTCGGCCTTCGACTCCGCCTTGACCTGCTCCAGGACCTCGGGCCACGCGGCCTCGTACTCCTCGGAGTGCTCGACCGGGTCCAGGCCCCGCTCGCGCAGCACGTGGTCGGCGATGAGGTCGGGGTTGCCGCCCAGCACGATGTCGGTACCACGGCCCGCCATGTTCGTGGCGACCGTGACGGCGCCCTTCTGGCCGGCGCGCGCGACGATCAGCGCCTCGCGGTCGTGGTGCTTCGCGTTCAGCACCTCGTGCGGCACGCTCAGCTTCACCAGCAGCTTCGACAGCCGCTCGGACTTCTCGACGCTCGTGGTGCCGACCAGGACCGGCTGGCCCTTCTCGTGCCGCTCGGCGATGTCCTCGGCGACCGCCTCGTACTTCGCGTCTTCGGTCTTGTAGATCAGGTCCGGCTGGTCGGCGCGGACCATCGGGCGGTTCGTCGGGATCGGCACCACACCCAGCTTGTAGGTCTGGTGGAACTCGGCGGCCTCGGTCTCGGCCGTACCGGTCATGCCGGACAGCTTGTTGTAGAGGCGGAAGTAGTTCTGGAGCGTGATCGTCGCCAGGGTCTGGTTCTCGGCCTTGATCTCGACCTTTTCCTTGGCCTCGATCGCCTGGTGCATGCCCTCGTTGTAGCGGCGGCCGACCAGGATGCGCCCGGTGAACTCGTCGACGATCATGACTTCGCCGTTGCGGACGATGTAGTCCTTGTCCCGGTGGAAGAGCTCCTGGACCTTCAGCGCGTTGTTGAGGTACCCGACCAGCGGGGTGTTCGCGGCCTCGTAGAGGTTCTCGATGCCGAGCTGGTCCTCGATGAACCGGACGCCCTTCTCGGTGACCGCGACGGTGCGCTTCCGGACGTCGATCTCGTAGTGGTACTTCGAGTTGATCAGGTTCGTCTTCTCGAGACGCTCCCGCGAGCCCATCGTCGTGGTGTCGATGCCGTTCATCAGCGGCGCGAGCCGCGCGAACTCGACGTACCACCGCGACGACTGGTCCGCCGGGCCCGAGATGATCAGCGGGGTCCTGGCCTCGTCGATCAGGATCGAGTCCACCTCGTCGACGACGGCGAAGTTGTGCCCGCGCTGCACGCAGTCGTCGAGGCTCCACGCCATGTTGTCGCGCAGGTAGTCGAAGCCGAACTCGTTGTTCGTGCCGTAGGTGATGTCGGCGTTGTACTGGGCGCGCCGGACGTCCGGCTGCTGCTCCGAAAGGATGACGCCGACCTCGAGGCCGAGGAACCGGTGGATGCGGCCCATCCACTCCGAGTCGCGCTTGGCCAGGTAGTCGTTGGTCGTGACGACGTGCACGCCCTTGTCGGGGATGGCGTTGAGGTAGGCCGGGAGGACGCAGGTGAGCGTCTTGCCCTCGCCGGTCTTCATCTCGGCGACCTGGCCGAGGTGCAGCGCGGCCCCGCCCATCAGCTGGACGTCGAAGTGGCGCTGGCCGAGCACCCGCTTGGCCGCCTCCCGGACGACCGCGAAGGCCTCCGGCAGCAGATCGTCGAGGGATTCGCCGTCGCCGTGGCGCTTGCGGAACTCCTCGGTCTTGGCCCGCAGCTCGGCGTCGGTCAGGTCCTTGACGTCGTCTTCGAGGGTGTTGATGTGATCGGCGATGTTGCGCAGCCGCTTCACCATCTTGCCCTCACCCGCGCGGAGCAGGCGGTTCAGCACCATCCGGTCGACCTCACTAGCTGATCATGAGTGCGCCCAGGCCGGTCCCGGGCAGGTTTTCCCGCGGTGGCGGCCGTGGTCGGCGCCACCATCCCACCCCATCGTAGGGAACGGTGGGCGTCGTGTGCACACGCCGTAGGTCCGGACGTGCGGATGGCCCGCACGCGAGCCGCGTGCGGGCCATCCGGAAAGCCTCCTTAGAGCCGGCTCAGCCGAGCCGGATCACGCCGTAGTCGAAGCCTTTCCGCCGGTAGACCACGCTGGGCCGGCCCGCCTCCGAGTCGTTGAAGAGGTAGAAGTCGTGGCCGACCAGCTCCATCTCGTAGAGAGCCTGGTCCACCGTCATGGGCTCCGCGGTGTGCTGCTTCTCGCGAACGACGCGACCGGGCTGGTGACCGAGGTCGTCGTCGGCCCAGCTCTGCTGCTGGGGCAGATGGATCTCTCCGGCGACCGCGAAGCCGTTCGTCTGCGGCTCGGCTTCGGGTGCTTCCAACACCGCGGTAAGCGCGGCGGGACTGGCTGCGGCCGGGGATCCACCACCCGGCAGGGCCGAGGTCGCTTCGGCGACCGATTCCGGGCGGCTGCGTCCGTAGTGCACGCGCCTCCGGTCGTGTGTCCTCCGCAGCCGGTTTTCCAGCTTCGTGACTGCGGAATCGAGCGCTGCGTAGAAGTCGGCGGCACACGCTTCAGCGCGTACGGCCGGGCCACGTCCCTTTCCGGTGATTTCGACGCGCTGGCAGCTCTTGGCCTGGCGTCGGTTGGGTTCGTGGAACAGCTCCACGTCGTACCGGATGACTTTCCTGTCGTAGCGCTCGAGGCGGGCCAGCTTTTCACTGACGAGTGCCCGATAGTGCTCGGGCACCTCTACGTTGCGGCCCTTAACGACGATGTCCATACACGACCTCCCTCGCTGAGATGACTGCGAGCTGTTGAGTTCACACACGGCGCCGGTGTAGCGGGGACGGAAGCCCGGATCGCGGGCTGAGAAGGAACTCGGTATCGGTTCACGACGTCTCGTGCCGAAAGCCCGAGCGCGGACTCAGCGCACCTCCGGCGCCAGGGACATGGGCTCGTCACCTCCCTGCCTGCGGGGATTGCTGATAGCGGAGCACGTTAGCTTCCTCACGCCCGGAGCAACAGCCCCCGAGCCGGGGGATGTCGAGGAATGAGACTCCGTCACCCCGCGCAGTGAGCGGAGGGTGAACACCGGACAACTCCCGCTGGTCGGACGCTCGCGATCACTCGCGGCATCACACGGACGGCGCACCGCCGCCCGCTGGTGGAAGCCGAGGGTGACGGCCACGTCCGCCGCAGCCGCCACCCCGGTGGAGTGGCGCGGCGACCGAGTGCTGATGATCGACACCCTCATGCCCGGACAACGGCCGCGGGGCCGGTCGCGTTCCCGACGGATGTCACTCGTGTAGGTGACATCCGGGTCACCCAGGTGCGGGGTGTGCGGGGTTGGTGGGGTTTGTGGTGGTAGGCGCGGTGGGGTTGATGGGCGGTGGTGGATTTCGCGGGGTCGGGCGGTGGGGGTGGTGTGCGGTTTTCGTTAGCTGACACGGCCGTCGCCCGCCGCATCACCCGGCTACCAGCAACGTCAAAACCGCCGCGACCTCGATCCCCTCCCCCTCCAGGGCCCGCACGCAAGCGGCCGCCGTGGCTCCCGTTGTGATCACGTCGTCCAGCAGCACCACCGGAAATCCCGGTGGTGGGCGCCCCGCTTCGCGGAACCGCAACCGGCCCGCCAGGTTGGCCGCCCGTTCCGCGCGGTCCAAACCGACCGCGTCACGCGCCCCGCCCGTCAGCTCCAGGGCCGGGGCCACCGCGACTTCGAAGCCCCGGTCCGCCAGGACGCTCGCCGCCGCGTTCGCCAGGCGCAGAACGTGTGGCCCGCCGCGGACCCGTGATGCCGATCGGCGGCTCGGGGCCGGAACCAGGCAGATCGTCCTGGCCTCGGGAGCGGTTCCGGTACCGGTTTCCGCCGGGCGGGCGGACGCGGCCTTCCGGAGCGGCAGCACCACCAGCGCCTCCGCCAAGGCCCGCCCCAGCGAAGCGGCCAGATCCCGCCGCCCGCGCTCCTTGTACGCGATCACCAACCGCCGGCCGACTCCCCGGTACCGGGCCAGCGCGAACACCCGCGCCACCCCCGCCACCGGCACCCGGACCACCTCGGACACCGAACCCCACACCCCCGCGCACCGGGCGCAGCAGGGCGCTCCGCGGGCCCCGCAGCCGGCGCACCGGGCGGGGATCAGCAAGTCGAGCAGCAGCACACGGACAGTGTCCCCGGCACCACCGACAGTTTTCGACGGCTCAGCGGGCCGCTCAGCCCGGGTAGAAGGGGTCCGCGTCCTTCGTCGTGTGGGGATGCGGCCGCCAGACCTCGCCCAGCACCGATGCCGTCCACAGGCCGCTCGCGTCCGCCACCACGATCGGGCGGCCCAGCACCGCCGTCACGCCGTGGACCGGGGTCGTGAGGTTCGAGCTGTTGAACGCGTCCAGCCGCTGGCCGTCCACCGTCACGCGGACCACCGGCTGCGACGGCGACGTCGTCACCGCCACCAGCGTGTCCTGGGTCAGCCAGTCCACGTCCACCACGTCTTTGAGGTCGTGCTGCTGCAGCAGCCGCGGCTCGCGCAGGGCCACCGAGTCGCCGGCGCTGACCACCGAGGCCACCCACAGCTGCTCGTTCACCACCGCCGCCACGCGGGCGCCGTCGCGGGAGAACCGCAGCTCCGTGACTTCACCCTGCTGGGTGAGGTCCGTCGCGTTGACCTGCAGCGGGGTCCACTGGTTGGCCGGGTTCAGCACGACCCTGGCCACCGACGCCCGGTCGACCACCGTCCACACCTCGCCGGTGCCCGGCCGCCACGTCGGGCGGCTCAGCGTGGTCCCGCCGAGGCCGGCCGGCGGCAGGTCGTGGCCCAGGTCGCCGATCCGCAGCCGTACCTTGGTGCCGTCGCGCTCCACCACCGCCAGACTCTTGCCGTCGATCGACTGGGCCGCGTTCACGACGTCGTAGCCGCCGTTGCCCGCCGGGCCCCCCACCGGCGCGCCGTCGCCCATGGACCGCACCCGGCCGTCGGCCGTCATCAGGCCCTTGAGGTCCTGGTTCGGCGACAGCGTCGCGCCGTACGCCGGCAGCTCGTTCGACCGCCAGTCCGGGTGGTTCGCGACCAGCGGGACGCCGTCGGCGAGGATCCGGATCCGCGCCGACGTCACGTACTGCAGCGTGAGGACGATCTGCGCGGCGATCAGGTTCCGGATGTCTTCGGCGACCCCGGACAGCCCGGTCAGCGGGACCAGCAGCGTCCCGTCGTCGAGGCTCTTGACGTTCGTGTCGATCTCGACCGGCTCCCCGAGCAGGTTCTTCACCGACCCGGCCAGGCTCGTGGACGGCCCGTTGACCAGCAGGTACATCACCCGGCTCGGCAGCCCGGACTGCGGCTTCGCGACGACGTAGCGCCGGTCGGGGACGAAGGTCGCCGACTGCTCCGAGTAGAAGTTCACCGGCACCGCGGTGTAGTTCTCGCTGAAGTCGGACTCGGTCGCGTACAGGTCCGGCGGCGGGTCGACGATCCGCCACTGGCCGTTCGCCTGCTTGCGCACCTTCACCTTGAGCGCCGCGGAGCTGTAGTCCGGCACGAACGCGCTGTTCTGGTCGAGCGTGCCGACGTCGAACCCGCGCACGTTGACGACGAGGGTGTTCGGGTCGGGCTGCGGCGCCGTGTCGTAGACCGTGCCGAAGGTGTCCTGGATGATCGTCAGGCTGCGGCTCGGGCGCCAGTTCGCGCGGCCCTGCTCGTCCAGGTAGGCGCGGGCGGCCGCGTTGTTCTGGCCGGGCTTGAGCGTCGCGCCGACGAAGTCGCGCACGAGGGTCAGCGGGTCGCTGTTCGGCTTCGGCTCCGGCACGACGTCGCCGGAACCCTGGCCCTGGCGTTCGCCGGAGACGACCTGGGGCTGGGACTCCAGCGGGACGTTCGCGCAGCCGGCGACCAGCACGACGCTCAACAGCGCGAACAGCACCTTCGCCGTGGCCCCGCGGGCATGTGGCTTCACTGACCGATTTCCTCACGTTCGGCGAAGATCGCCTCGGGCGCCGGCGTGATCTCGATCAGCCCGAGGGGCACCTCGGCGGCGATGCGGTCGGGCGGCGGCAGCACCAGCGGCGGGTCGCCGGCGGGCACCTCCTGGCGGCGCGGCAGCACGAGCCGGAAGCACGCGCCGTCGCCGGGAGCGCCCCACGCGTCGAGCTCGCCGCCGTGCAGACGCGCGTCCTCCAGGCTGATCGCCAGGCCGAGCCCGGTGCCGCCGGTGCGCCGGTTGCGCGACGGGTCGGCGCGCCAGAACCGGTTGAACACCAGGTCGGCCTCGCCGGGCCGCAGGCCGACGCCGTGGTCCCGGACGGTCACCGCGACCGCGGTCTCGTTGGCCCCGACGGTGAGCACCACCGGCCGGCCTTCGCTGTGGTCGACGGCGTTGCCGAGCAGGTTGCGCAGGATCCGTTCGACGCGCCGGGCGTCGACCTCGGCGATGACCTCGTCGTCGGGCAGCACCAGCTCCACCGAGCTGCCCGCGTTGCCGGCGATCACCCGCACCTGCTCGACCGCGCGGGTGGCGATCGGGCGGACGTCGATGAACTCCGCGGACAGGTCTTCGACGCCGGCGTCGAGCCTGCTGATCTCCAGCAGGTCGCCGAGCAGCGACTCGAACCGGTCGAGCTCGTCGACCAGCAGCTCGGTCGAGCGCGCGAGCCCGGCCGGGAACTGCTCGCGCGACGCGTGCAGCACGTCGGCGGCCATCCGGACGGTGGTCAGCGGCGTGCGCAGCTCGTGCGAGACGTCGGAGGTGAACCGGCGCTGCAGCCCGCCGAAGTCCTCGAGCTGGCGGATCTGGCGCTGGATGCTCGCGGCCATCCCGTTGTAGGACACCGCGAGCTTCGCCAGGTCGTCCTCGCCGAGCACGGTGAGGCGCTGGTCGAGGTCGCCCCCGGCGAACTGCTCGGCCGCCGCGGCGGCCTGCCGGACCGGGCGGACCACCTGCCGCGTCACCAGGTTCGTGATGCCCGCGAGCAGGAGCAGCAGCACGAGCCCGCCGACCAGCAGCGTGTTCTGCACGGTCGCGACGGTGTTCTGCTCGGTCGTCAGCGGGAACAGCAAGTACAGCTGCAGCGGGCTCGCGACGGTGTTGAGCGGCGTGCCGACGATCAGGTACGTCGTGCGCCCGCCGTCGGTGTCGGTGACCGTGTGCTCGAGCCAGCTCATCTCGTTGGCTTCGACGAACTGGCGCAGCCGCGGCGGCACGTTCTGGAACGGGCCCGCCGACGCCGGCTCGTCGCCGGACTGGTCGTGGCCTCCGCTGGCGAGCACCGGGACGAACGTGCCCGCCGCCGAGCCGGCCGCGTCCTGGCTGGTCGGCGTGATCGCGATCTTCTTCAGCGCGTTCTGGAGGCGGTTGCTCATCGCCTCGTCCGTCTCGCCGCCGAGGCCGACCAGCTCACCGGCGGCGGTGTCCGCGGCCGCGCGGGTCTGCGCGATGGCGGCTTCGCGCTTGGTGTCCAGCAGGCGCTCGGTGATCTGGTTCTGCAGCACCATGCCGAGCACGAAGACCACGGCCGAGGACAGCGCGAGCGTCGACACGGTGACGCGGAACTGCAGCGAGTGCTTCCACAGCTCGTTGAACGCGACCGCCCGACGGCGCGCGAAAACGACGACACGCCGCACCAGGCGTGCCGTCGAACGCGCGAACGCGGGGAGCCGGCCAGGGCTCGCGAGAGTCATCGAGCCATCACGGCGGGCCGGCCTTGTACCCGACTCCGCGAACGGTCAACACCACCTCGGGGTGCTCCGGGTCCTTCTCCACCTTCGAACGCAGCCGCTGGACGTGCACGTTCACCAGACGGGTGTCCGCCGCGTGCCGGTAGCCCCACACCTGCTCGAGCAGCACCTCGCGGGTGAACACCTGACGCGGCTTGCGCGCCAGCGCCACCAGCAGGTCGAACTCCAGCGGGGTCAGCGGGATGGCCTTGCCCTCCCGCGTGACTTCGTGACCGGGCACGTCGATCGCCAGGTCGCCGATGGTGAGCGACTCCGCGGGCTCGGCCTCGGTGCGGCGCATCCGGGCCCGCACCCGCGCGACCAGCTCCTTCGGCTTGAACGGCTTCACGACGTAGTCGTCCGCGCCGGACTCCAGGCCCAGCACGATGTCGACCGTGTCGCTCTTGGCGGTGAGCATGACGATCGGCACGCCGGACTCGGCGCGGATCGCCTTGCAGACGTCGATCCCGTTCATCCCGGGCAGCATCAGGTCGAGCAGGACGAGGTCGGGCTTCAGTTCGCGCAGCGCGGGCAGCGCGCGCGAACCGTCGGCGACCACCGCCGTGTCGAACCCCTCCCCACGAAGCACGATGGTGAGCATCTCCGCGAGGGCGGGGTCGTCGTCGACCACGAGAACACGTGCCTTCATGTCCACATATTCGCACTAGTTCCGGCGGCCGGACGCGCGACCCGCGTGTTTGACCACCAGAAAGATCAAGATCCGCGGCACCGCCTGCTCCATCCGGGTGCCCCTGGACGGTCCGTGAAGGCCGGCACACGGCCTTCACGGACCTGCGAGGGAGCGCTCAGGGGACGGCCGGGACCGGCGCGTCGACGTGGATCTCGCCGTCGGCGACGACCACGCGGTAGGTGCGCACCGGCGCCTTGGCCGGCAGGCAGGTCGGCAAGCCGCTGCGCAGGTCGAACCGCGCGGCGTGCAGCGGGCACTCGACGAAGCAGCCTTCGAGCCAGCCGTCGGCGAGCGAGGCGTCCTGGTGGGTGCAGGTGTCGTCGACGGCGAAGAAGCCGTCCTCGGTGTGGAACACCGCGATCGGCACCGGGCCGTCGAGGCGGAGGGCTTCGCCCTCGGGCAGGTCGGTGACGGCGCAGGCGCGGATCATCAGGGCCTCCGGAAACGACTGGCGGGATGCCGGGACGGTTTGTGAATGTTGCGCATCGCGCGACTCTGCGCTTCCTGCGCAACAATCCGGCTTCGACGACGTCCGCGTCAAGAGATTCGCCCACTCAGCCGATAGGCGCGGTACAAAACGGATAGTGTTGCGCTATGCGGAACCAGGACTCTGCTGACGCAACCTCGGCGGGAAAGCGTGCCTCGGCTGGTGGCAACGCAACTCAAAGCCAGGTGCAGTCGGTCGACCGGGCGATCAGCGTGCTGGAGCTGCTCGCCCGCAACGGCGAAACCGGCATCACCGAGATCGCGGGCGAGCTGGGCGTCCACAAGTCGACGGCGTCGCGGCTGCTCAGCGTCCTGGAGTCCAGAGGTCTCGTCGAGCAGCTCGGCGAACGCGGGAAGTACGCGATCGGGTTCGGCATCGTGCGGCTGGCCGGCGCCGCGACGGGCCGGATGGACCTGGCCAAGCTCGGCCGCACCAGCTGCCTTTCGCTCGCCGAAGAGCTGGGCGAGACCGTGAACATCGCCATCGCCGACGACGGCGTCGCGATCAACATCAGCCAGGCCCGCGGCTCGGCCGCGATCACCACGCAGAACTGGACCGGCCAGCGCACGCCGCTGCACGCGACCTCCAGCGGCAAGATCCTCCTGGCGTACATGGCCGAAACCGAACGCAAGCGGGTGCTGAAGCGGAAGCTGGAGCAGTACACGCCGCGCACGACGGTCGAGCCCGACGAGCTGATGACCGAGCTGGAGCGAGTGCTCGAAGACGGCTTCGCGGCCTGTTACGAGGAGCTCGAACTCGGCATGCACGCGGTCGCCGTGCCGATCCACGGCCCGGGCGGCGACGTCGTCGCGGCGATGAGCGCGTCGGGTCCGTCGTACCGGCTTTCGAAGCAACGGGTGAAGCAGATCGTGCGGCCGATGACCGAAGCGGCGGACGACCTTTCCGCGCAGCTGGGCTACTTCAGGGACTAGGGGTACAGCCGCGCCATCGCGCGGATCGTGGTTCCCAGGTGTGCCACCAGTTCCGCGGGCGCCAGCACCTGCGCGTCCGCGCCGAGCCGCAGCAACCCCGCGGCCGCGTGGGGCACGCTTTCCAGCGGTACGCGGGCGCGGCGCCACCCGTCGGCGTCCTCGGGTTCGAGCGTGCGGGAGACGAGCCGGGCGGCTCGCGGGCCCAGGATGTCCGGCAGGGCCTCGATTCCCGCCGGCGAGAGCCGCACAGTGGCCGTCTCGCCCGCTTCGCTTTCTTCGTAACTCTCGACGTTCGCGCGCCAGAACCTCGCCAGGTCGAAGCCGTCGGGCCGGGTGAAGTGCTCGTCGAGCGCCCGCAGCTCCTCGATGTTGGCGACGCGGTAGGTGCGCGCCTTCGGCCCGGCGACGAGGTACCAGACGCCGGCCTTGAGGACGAGGCCGAGCGGGTGCAGCCGCCGCGTCACCACGCCGGGCGTCGGCGACCAGCGGCGGTAGGAGACCTCGACGACCTGGTCCTGCCACAGGGCTTCCGCGGCCGCGAGCAGCTGCGGCACCTGGTCCGCTTCGCGGTACCAGCCCGGCGCGTCGAGGTGGAAGCGCTGCCGGATCCGGATCGACGCGTCCCGGTACGGCGTCGGCAGCGCGGCCATCAGCTTCAGCTCGGCCGCGGCCACCTGGGCACCCAGGCCCAGCTCCGCGGCCGGCTGCGGCAGGCCGGTGAGGAACAGCGACCCGGCCTCGCCTGCGGTCAGCCCGGTCAGCCGCGTCCGGTAGCCCTCCATCAGCCGGTAGCCGCCGTCGGGGCCGGTCTCGGCGTAGATCGGGACGCCCGCGGCCGCCAGCGCTTCGACGTCGCGGTACACGGTCCGCGGCGTCACGCCCAGCTCCGCGGCCAGCTTCGACGCGCTCATCAGGCCACGGTTCTGCAGCACCAGCACCAGGGACACCAGCCGGCTCGCACGCACCCGGCGAAGTCTGCCAGCCACCACTGACAGAAGGTGTCAGTGGTGGCGGCCCAAGATCAGCGCCATGACCGATTTCGCCTTCTTCCACGGCTCCTGGACCGTCGTCAGCCGTCGGCTCACGACCCTCTTCGCCGGCAGCGACGACTGGGACGTCTTCCCCGGCACCACCACCTGCACGCCGCTGTTCGACGGCGGCGGCAACACCGAGGAGATCCGCTTCCCCGCCCGCGGGTTCCGCGGCTTCACGCTGCGACTGTTCGACGTCGAGCGGAAGGAGTGGTCGATCTACTGGGCCAACGACCGCACCGGGCTGCTCCAGCCGCCGGTCGCCGGCACGTTCACCGGCGGCCGCGGCGACTTCTACGGCGACGACGTCCACGACGGGAAACCGATCCGGGCGCACTACATCTGGTCGGACATCACGGGCACCTCAGCCCGCTGGGAGCAGGAGTTCTCCGCCGACGGCGGGCGGACCTGGGAATCCAACTGGGTCATGGAGTTCACCCGGGCCTGAGCGGACCCCCTTTTCGGGCGCTTGACACGACGTCTCGCATGACGCACTTTGTTGCCGAAGACGCAACTTCGTCGCCCGGAGGAACAGATGGCAGCACGGCCCCGGGTGGTCGTCGCCGGCGGCGGCCTGCTCGGCTGCGCGCTCGCGGACGAGCTGACCGAGCGCGGCTGGACCGACGTCACCGTCCTGGGCGGCGGCGACGCGGCCGAAGAGCCGGGGCTGGTGTTCCGGACCGACCCGGACCGCACGCTGACCGAGTTCGCGAAGTACACCGCCGCGAAGTACGGCGGCCTCGACGGCCAGTGGTGCTTCAACCCGGTCGGCAGCCTGGACGTCGCGACCACTCCCGGGCGGCTCGCGGACCTGAAGCGGCGGCACGGCTGGGCGACGTCGTGGGGCGTGCGAGGGTACCTGCGCACGCCCCGCGAATGCGCCGACCTGCACCCGCTCCTCGACGAAACCCGGCTGCTGGGCGGGTTCCACGTCCCCGGCGACGGCCTGCTCCACGCGCGGCGCGCCGCCGAAGCCCAAGCCAGGCGAGCGAAGGCACGCGGCGCGCGGTTCAGCGCCGAGGAGGTCGTCGAGGTCGAGCGGGCCGGCGGGCGCGTCACGGGCGTCGTCACGGCGGCCGGGCGGGTACGGGCCGACGTCGTCGTCTTCTGCGACGGCTCGGACGGGCTCACCCTGCCCGAAGTGCCGCTGCCGCTGCGGTACGCGCGGACGTCGCCACTGCCGGAACTGGCCGGGCACAACGACGAACACGCCCAGGCGGGCAAACCCGTGCTGCGCGACCTCGACACCGGGCTGACCGTCCGCGAGCACGTCGACCGGCTCGGCATCGGCGGCCCGTGGGACGCGGCGGTCGCGCTCCTGCCCGCGCTCCGGGACGCCGAAGCCGAGGCCACGACGACGATCCCGCTGTCCGGCACCCCGGACGGGATGCCGCTGCTGGGCGAACACCCGGAGCTCGACGGCTTCTGGGTGGCGAAGGCCGTCCGCGCCGAGCACTCCGCCGGGGTCGCGCGCGAGCTGGCGCGCTGGCTCGTCGACGGGCAGCCGGTGCTCGCCCTGCACGGCTGCGACCTCGCGCGGTTCGCGCCGTCGGTCCGGTTCACCGCGTCGCCGGTGCGCACGAGCCCGTTCCACGAACGGCAGGTCGCGCTCGGGGCACACTTCGGTTCGGCGGACGGCTGGGCGCGGCCGGAGCGGTATTCGGAGGCCGGCGCGGAAGCGCTCGTCACCCGCGAGCGCGTCGCGATGTTCGACCTGACGCCGGTGCCGCGGCTGGCCGTCACCGGGCCTGGCGCGCTGCTGTTCCTGCAGACCATGACGACCGGCGACCTGGCGAAACCGCCGGGGACGGTCACGGAAACACTGCTGCTCGGCGAAGACGGCGGCGTGCGCGGCCGCCTGACCGTGGCCCGCCTCGGCGGCGAACGGTTCCACATCGGCGCCGGCGGGCGCCTCGACTTCGACTGGCTTCGGCGGCACCTGCCGGGCGACGGCACCGTCCAGGTCCACGAAACGACCCCGGGCACGTGCTGCCTCGGTGTCTGGGGGCCGGCGAGCGGCGCGGCATTGCCAGAACTGTCCACAACGGACTTCTCGGCTGAGGAGACGTACGTCGGGGACGTTCCGGTCGTCGCGTTGAGACTGTCCACTGTGGGCGAACCGGGCTGGGAGCTGCACACCACGGCGGACCTGGGCCGGCGCCTGTGGGACACCCTGCGCGAACGGGACATCGCCGTCGCGGGTCATCAAGCGTTGACGAGCCTGCGACTGGAGGCCGGCGCACCGGTCGCGGGAGTCGACTTCACCACCGAACACGACCCTTACGAAGCCGGGCTCGGGGACGCGGTCCGCCGGGACAAGGGCTACTTCCTCGGCCGGGACGCGCTGGCGGGCCGTTCCGCCGAAACCGTGAGCCGCCGGCTGACGCGCTTGACGACCGGGAAAGTCTTGCAAGGCAAGGAACCTGTGTACGTCGAGGGCCGCGCGGCCGGGTACGTGACCAGCGCCGGGTACGGCCACACCCTGGGCCACGCCATCGCGTACGCCTGGCTCCCGGTGGAGCACAGCGGATCCGGGACAGCGGTGGAGATCGAGCACCTCGGCGAGCGCGTGCCGGGAAGGGTCGCATGACGCACTACGACGTGATCGTGCTCGGCCTCGGCGGGATGGGCAGCGCCGCGGCGTACCGGCTGGCGAAGCGCGGGCAGCGGGTGCTGGGCATCGACCAGTTCGCGCCGGTGCACAACCGCGGGTCGAGCCACGGCGGTTCGCGGATCACGCGCCAGGCCTACCTCGAAGGACCCGAGTACGTACCGCTCCTGCTGCGCGCCCACGAGCTGTGGGATGGCCTCGAACGCGACAGCGGACGGCGGCTGTTCACCCGCTGCGGCGGGATCATGGTCGGCACGGCCGGCTCGCGCACGATCACTGGCAGCGTGGCTTCGGCACGCGCCTTCGACATCCCGCACGAACTGCTCGACGCCCCGGCGATCCGCCGGCGGTTCCCGACCCTGGCGCCCGCCGCGGACGAGGTCGCGCTCTACGAGCCGGGCGCCGGGCTGGTGTCGCCCGAGGGCAGCGTCGCCGCGCACCTGCAGCTCGCCGCGCGGTGCGGCGCCGAGCTGCACCACGAGGAGAAGGTGTTCACCTGGAGCACGATGGCCGGCGGCGTGCGCGTCGGGACGTCGCACAGCTACTACACGGCCGACCGGCTCGTCCTGTGCCCCGGCGCGTGGGCCGGGGAGCTGCTGCGCGACTTCGGCGTCGAATTCACCGTACGGCGCAAGATGCAGTACTGGTTCGCGCCTTCGGGCGGAGCCGAACCTTTCCGGCGGCATCCCGTGTACCTCTGGGAGAGCGACGGCTACACGTTCTACGGCTTCCCCGCGCACAACGCGCCGGCGGACGGCGTGAAGGTCGCGTTCCACACCGGCGGCCGGACCTGCACCCCGGACGGCATCGACCGGACGGTGTCGGCGGAGGAGGTCCACGAGATGGCTTCCGTCGTCAAGCGCCACCTCCCGACGCTGCCGGGAGCGTTCCTCCGCGCGGCGACGTGCATGTACACCGACACGGCCGACGAGAGCTTCGTCGTGTCGCCGCACCCGGACGAGGAACGCGTGGTGCTGGCGTGCGGGTTCTCCGGCCACGGCTTCAAGTTCGCCCCGGTGATCGGCGAGATCGTCGCGGACCTGGTCGTCGACGGCGCGACGACCTACCCGATCGCGCAGTTCGACCCAGCCCGGTTACGACGCTAGAAGCGTCTTCACGAGCGCTTCGAGGTCGACGCCCGCGACGCCGTCCAGGACGTGCCACGGCGCGAGCCAGCCGGACGCGGCCAGCTCGTCGTACACCGCCGCGCACCGGCGCTGGAGTCCGTCGTCGGTCTCGAACGCGTCGCGCTCCCGGTCGGTCTCCGCCTCCGCGCGCCGCTCGGCCCGCTCGGCCGCGACCGCGGGCGCGACCCGCAGCAGCAGGTGCGCGTCGGGGCGGGGCAAACCGAACCGCCCGACCTCCAGCTCCCACACCCACTTCACGACCTCGCCGGCCGCGTCCTGCCGCAGCCGCGCGGCCGCGTACGCCGCGTTGGAGGCCACATAGCGGTCGAGCAGGACGACGTCGTGCGCGTCCCGCAGCGCGCGGATGTCGTCCGCCGCGCCGCTGCGGTCGAGCGCGTAGAGCACGGCCATGCCGTACACCGAGTCGGCGAGGTCGCCGTGCCCGCGGTGCAGCGCCTCCTTGACGAGGTCGGCGTGCACGCTCACGCCGTAGCGCGGGAACGCCAGCGACGCGACGCTCGCGCCCTTCGCGCGCAACGCGTCCGTCAGCCCGTCGGCGAGCGTGCGCTTGCCCGCGCCGTCGAGCCCTTCGATGACCACCAGTCGTCCCACGGGCGTCACAGTAACGGTGGTGAACCGGCGGGCTCGGTGGAAGGGGATCGACGCCGAGCCCGCCGGTTGGTCTTCAGGCGGAGATCCGCCTCAGGTGGAGCACGTACCCGGCGCCGCTGACGGCCAGCACGCCGACGAGGATCAGCAGCGGAACCCAGCCGGTGTCGTGGCCGGACGGTGCCGGGCCGCCGTCGCCGCGGGGCATCACCTGGGACGTCGCGTCGTAGCCGCCCGCCTCGCCTTCGCGGGCGTACGCCGAGCCGGGGAGCTTGTCCGCGTACCGCGCCGAGACCGTCCGCTGGTAATCGGCGACGTTGACGGTCGTTCGCTCCGGCAGAGACGTGAGAAGACCGTCCCTCACGGCGTACCAAGCATCGATCTGCGGTTCGTGCAGCAGCTGCGCGCCCGCCGGCAGCGTGCGGGCGAACGCCGTCTCGACGTCACCCGAGGCGATGTTGCCGATCTGCCAGGTGCCGTCGTCGCCGCGGACCGACCAGAGCGTCGCGGTCCGGCCGTCGGACGCCACAGCGGGCACCGCGAAGTAGGCGAAGTCACCCGGCGTCGCGCCCGGCTTGCCCACGACGAAGTCCGGCGAGAGCTCGTAGACCGGGTAGGCGCCCGGCGCCACCTGGACCGTCACCGGCCCCTTCGCGTCCGGTGCCTGCGCGAAGAACCGCACCAGCGTGTCCTGGAGGCCCGCCGCCGCGGCGTGCGCGGCCACGGCGTCGGCGCTGCTGATGCCGGTGGCCTGGGCCGCGCCTGACACCGGGGCCGTCATCAGCAGCGCCGCGCCGGTCAGCACGGCGAGCACGAGCGCTCGCCCGCTCATCGGGAGATCCCGGTGAGCGTGTGCGTCCAGGTGAACGACGAGTTGTGCGTGTAGTAGCCGTAGGTCGACCAGTTGTAGCGCTTGGCCGGTCCGGGGTCGCCCCAGTACACCCAGTCGTGGCCGGCGTCGTAGCCGTAGAGGACGTGGGTGTGGCCGCCGCCGGAGCGGTACCCGACGCGGGTCTCCACCGGCCGGTTCGCCGCCGTCTGCGTCCGGACGTCGGCGTAGGAGATGCTGCGGTCGAGGTAGCGGCCCGGCGAGGCGAACCCGAGCTTCGCGAAGGCGCGCTGCGGGTCGGCGAGGGTGCCCGGCAGGTTCGCGCAGTCCTGGCCGGTCTCGCCGTGGGCGAGCTGGCAGAACCGCGTCTGGCTGACCGCGGCGCCGTGGAAGGCCGCGATGGTGGCGCCCGAACCCGCCCAGCACCACTGGCTCCGCTGCTGGGACTGCATCGTGATCAGGGCCTGGAAGGTCGACGGCACTCCGGGCGCGGCTCCGGCGGTGACCGGCGCGACCAGGCACAACATCAGGCTCACGGCCAGTACGGCGTGGACCCGGCTCGACTTCACCAGCACGGACGGCCTCCTGCTCGAACGTGGGCGAACCAGCGGTGGTCACAACGGTGAACAACGCGGTCACAAGGAGCAAGAACGCCATCTGGATGAACGGACCGTTCCGGGGGGCGACCGGAACGCGGAACAGTCACCATCACGTGGCCAACCTCCCTGAACGGGGGTCGGCTGTGCCACTCTACGCTGCTAACGTGAACGTTCCGCGGTGTTCACGCCCAGCGCACACACTGGTCGGGTGAAGGGACGAGCGGTGGCACAAGACGGGAACCTCCCACTGATCATCGATGGCGCCCGTACGACCCGGGCATCGGTCGCCGAGCTGCCGAAAGAGCTGACCGAGGCGCTCCGCACCGGCGAGTTCCACCACGCCCTGAGACTGGCGATCGCCTACCGCGGCCTCTCGCTCGCGCGGCTGCGCGCGCACCTCGCGCTGCGCGGGGTCCAAATCGGACAGTCGACGCTGAGCTACTGGCAACGCGGGCTGCGCCAGCCCGAGGTGCCCAAGGCGCTCCCGGCGGTCCGTGCCCTGGAATCGGTCCTCCAGCTGCCCGCGGACGCCCTGGTGGTGCTGATCGGGCCGCGACTGGTCCGCCGCGGCCACCAGCCCGCGGCGTCGTTCCACGACCTGCGTTCCGGTGACATGGGGTCGATCGTCGAGGACCTGCTGGCCGAGCTCGGCGCGTACCCGTCGTCGAACCACTACAACGCCGACCTCGAGCTGCTGTCGGTCCACGACACGATCACGTTCGACGCCGAGCACCGCCAGGTCAGCCTGCGCACGCGGCTGGTGACGCGGGCGCGCCGGCACGGCCCGGACCGCTACCTGACGGTGTACAACGGCGATCCGGGCTGCCGCATCGACGACGTCGAGCTGATCACCGACGAGGGCTGCCGCGTCGGGCGGATGCGACGCAACCCGGACGCGGACACGATGGCGACGGAGCTGCTGTTCGACCGCAAGCTCGCCGAGGGCGACATCCACGTGTTCTGCTTCGAGGTCCGCGACGACTCGGGCTCGGCGTCGCCGGGGTACTACCGGATGCTGCGCGACCGGTGCGCGAGCTACCTGGTGCAGCTGCGCTTCGACCGCAACGCGCTGCCCGCCCGTTGCACGCGTCAGGTCCGGGCGCGCGACGACGCCCTGCCGGTCGTGGCGGAGGAGCTGGCGTGCGACATGGGCGGGGTGAGCAGCGCGTTCTTCAACGACGCCGGGCCGGGGCTGGCCGGCGTCGCCGTCGAGTGGAACTGATCACGCGACTCCTGCTCGCAGCGCGGTGAACAACCGCTCGAGACGGGCGCGGTGGTCGTCCGCCACGACGTCCGGGTCGCCCCCGTCGATGAGCCGGCTCGCGGTCTCCACCAGCACCGTGGCGTAGCCGGCGATGAAGAAGGCGGCGAACAGCGTCCCGTCGCCGTCGAAGGCCGGGTCGCTCGCGAGTTCGTCGGCGAGGAGCCGTTGGAGGTCCGAGCCGATCTCGCGCACGCGCGCGATCAGGGCGGGTGACGCCGCGACCGTGCGAAAGAACGGGACCGACCCGTCCGCCACGCCGGACAGCCCGTGGCGCTCGTCGAGGAGCCGGAGGGTCGCGTCGCGCAGGGACGCGAGCACGTCGACGCCCGGAGCGCGGTCGCGCACCGCGGCGCGCAGGAGGTCGGCCGCGTCGACCTGGCGGTCCAGCAGGAGGTCCTCCTTGCGCGGGAAGTGCTTGAAGACCGTCACGCTCGAGACGCCGGCCTCCCGCGCGACCTCGGCGACGGTGACCGCGTCGAACCCGCGCTCGAGGAACAACCGGGTGGCGACCAGCGAGATCTTCGCCCGCGTCTGCGGCCCGCCACGCTCGCCGGTCCTGGGCATCGGATCACACTCCCTTGTCTCACTAAACTTAGTCAGTTAACTTAGTGGCATGTCCTCCGAACAGACCACCGGCATTCTCGCCGCACCCGCGCCGCGCTCCTTGCGCGAGGCCTGGGTCGCCCTGGCGGGGCTCTCCGCCGTGTTCCTCTTCGAGATGCTCGACAACTCGATCCTCAACGTCGCACTGCCCACGATCGGCCGCGAGCTGCACGCGTCGACGACGGTCCTGCAGTGGGTGACCGGCGCCTACGCGGTCGTCTTCGGCGGGCTGATGCTGGCGTTCGGCGCGGTGGCCGACCGGTTCGGCCGTCGGCGGATCATGCTCATCGGCCTGGTCCTGCTCGGCGTCGCGAGCCTGGCGACCGCGTTCGTCTCCACCGCGGAGCAGCTGATCGCCGTGCGGGTGGCGATGGGCGTCGCGGCCGCGATGACGACCCCGGGCTCGATGGCGCTGGCGTTCCGCCTGTTCGGCGACGACGGCCTGCGCGTCCGCGCGACCACCCTCATCTCGACCGTGGGTCTCGTCGGCCTCGCGATCGGCCCGACCGCGGGCGGGTTCGTGCTCGCGATCGCGCCGTGGCAGGTCCTGCTGCTGGTGAACGTGCCGGTCGCGGCCCTCGCCTTCGCCGGCGTGCGGTTCGGCATCGCCGCGGACGACCCGGCCGGCCTCCACCGCGACCCGGTGGACGTCCTCGGAGCGGCACTCGGCACGGCGACGGTCGTCCTCGCGCTCGTCGCCCCCACCCTGTTCGTGCACGAGGGCGCTCGAGCGTGGACGCCTTGGGCTGCCACCGCGGCGGCCGTCGTCGCCGGGTTCCTGTTCGTCGTCCGCGAGCGGTCGGCCCGCCACCCGCTGCTGGACCTCAAGCTGGTGGCGCACCCGCTGGTGTCCAGCGGCCTGGCGTTCAAGGCCGCGGCCGGGCTGGCGACGGCCGGCCTCGGCTACCTGGTGACGCTGCAGCTGCAGCTCGACTGGGGCTGGCCACCCGCCCTCGCCGCGGCCGGCATGCTGCCGCAGGTGGTGGTGCTGGTCGCGGGCGGCGCGTTCGTCAGTCCGTTCGTCCGCCGGGCCGGCCTCTCGCGCGCGGCCTGGATCAGCGCGGCGGCGGTGGTGGCCGGGCTCGCCGTGTACGCCCTGCTGAGCCGGTTCGGCTACGTGTGGGTGGCGATCGCGCTGGTGCTCGTGGCCGCGGGGATGCGGGTGGTCGGCGTCGTGGCGGGGGTCAACGTGCTGCGCGGCCTCCCGGAGAACCGGACCACGATCGGAGCGGCCCTCACCGACACGGCCACCGAGGTGACGTCGGGCGCCGGCATCGCCGCGACCGGCACGATCCTCGCTGCGCTGTTCACCGGCGACATCGCTACGGCGCACTGGAGCGTGCAGCAGACGGCGGAGTTCCGGGAGGCCGTGACGGTGGCCGGCCTGACGCTCACGATCGTCGCGGCGGCGCTCGTCGGATGGGGGTTCGTCCGCTCACGGCATGCTCAGTGAGGTCGATGCTTACGCGGGTCGATCCCGGCGAAGAGTTCGACGCTCACCGCACCTCGAATCCGTTGGCCTTCGCGGCGTCGGCCTGACGCTCGTCGCGGGTGACGAAGGTGACGGGCTCGCCGCCGGTCAGCTCGGCCGTGTCGTGCATCGCGACGGCGATGTGGATCGCGTCGAGGGTGCGCACGGGGTAGTTGTCGGTGACCAGCCGTCGAGCGGCGGCGAAGATCCGCGACGGCTCCAACGGGATGACCCCGAGGACCGACCTTGCGTCCTCGTCGAACTGGGCCAGGAACGCGCGGGCATCCGGAATCCGGCCGGTTCGCTTGGCCGCCGTGACCGCACTCGCGAACTCGAGCCGGGTCAGCTCGCTGGTGAACACCACGTGATCACCGTCGATCAGCAGCTTCCGCAGCTCGGCGTGGTCGGGCTCGTCGACGAGGTAGGCACCGACCACCGCGCTCGTATCGGCGTAGAGGACAGTCACCATTCACCCCTGGTCCAGTCGAGTGCCTCGCTGACGGCCGTACCCCAGCCGCGCGAGAGCCTTTCCAGCCCGTCGTGCCCCGGCGCCTCGCCTTCGGCCTCGAACGTCATCAGCTTGCCTTCGGCGATCAGTCGCCGCTTCCATTCCGCGCGGGTTTCGGTCTTCGCCACTACGCCCCTCAACGCTTCCGTGACCAGGTCGTTCATGCTGCGCCCCTCGGCTTCGGCTCTCGCCTTCAGCCGGGCGTGCAGCTCGTCGTCGATCCTCGTGATCAACTGTTTCACGCCCCCATGATAGCGCATCACCCGTTCGAGCTATCACTGTCGCGAACGCAGAACAAAGGGCCGCCCCGAACACTCTCGGGGCGGCCCTGACCAGCGAAAACTCAGCGAAACTCAGTAGCGGTAGTGGTCCGCCTTGAACGGGCCTTCGACGTCCACGTCGATGTACTCCGCCTGCTCCTTGGTGAGCTTCGTCAGCTCGCCACCCAGTGCGGCCAGGTGGATCTTCGCCACCTTCTCGTCCAGCTTCTTCGGGAGGCGGAAGACCTCCTTGTCGTACTCCTCGTGCTTGGTGAACAGCTCGACCTGCGCGATCACCTGGTTGGAGAAGCTGTTCGACATCACGAACGACGGGTGCCCGGTCGCGTTGCCCAGGTTGAGGAGCCGGCCCTCGGACAGCACGATGATCGTGTTGCCGTTCGGGAAGATCCACTCGTCGACCTGGGGCTTGATGTTGATGCGGCGGATGCCCGGGTAGCGCTGGAGCCCCGCCATGTCGAGCTCGTTGTCGAAGTGGCCGATGTTGCCCAGGATCGCCTGGTGCTTCATCTTCGCCATGTGCTCGACCAGCACGACGTCCTTGTTGCCGGTCGTCGTGATGATGATGTCGGCCTCGGGCAGCGCGTTCTCCAGCGTGCGGACCTGGTAGCCGTCCATCGCCGCCTGCAGGGCGCAGATCGGGTCGATCTCCGTGACGACCACGCGCGCGCCCTGGCCGCGCAGGGACTCCGCCGCGCCCTTGCCGACGTCGCCGTAGCCGCACACGACCGCGACCTTGCCGCCGATCAGGACGTCGGTGCCGCGGTTGATGCCGTCGATCAGCGAGTGGCGGATGCCGTAGCGGTTGTCGAACTTCGACTTCGTCACCGCGTCGTTGACGTTGATCGCCGGGAACAGCAGCTCACCGGCCGCGGCGAGCTGGTAGAGCCGCAGGACGCCGGTGGTGGTCTCCTCGGTGACGCCGCGGATGCCCTCGCCGATCTTCGTCCACTTGCCGGTGTCCGCGGCGACCGACGTGCGCAGCAGCTCGAGGAACACGCGGAACTCGTCCGAGGTGTTCTCGTCCGGGTTCGGCACGACGCCGGACTTCTCGTACTCGGTGCCCTTGTGGACCAGCATGGTGGCGTCGCCGCCGTCGTCGAGGATCATGTTCGGGCCCTCGCCGTCCCAGGTGAGCATCCGCTCGGTGCACCACCAGTACTCCTCGAGCGACTCGCCCTTCCACGCGAAGACCGGGACGCCCTTGGGCTCCTCGGTCGTCCCGTGCGGGCCGACGACGATCGCGGCGGCCGCGTGGTCCTGCGTCGAGAAGATGTTGCAGGACGCCCAGCGCACCTCGGCACCCAGCGAAACCAGCGTCTCGATCAGGACCGCCGTCTGCACGGTCATGTGCAGCGAGCCGGAGACGCGCGCACCGCGCAGGGGGTAGACCTCCGCGTATTCGCGCCGCAGCGCCATCAGTCCGGGCATCTCGTGCTCGGCGAGGCGGATCTCCTTGCGGCCGAACTCGGCGGCCTCGAGGTCGGCGACGGCGAACTCGATGCCGTTGCGGGTCTCGTGCCGCTTGGCAACGCTTTCGGGGGTCATAGTGGCGATTCCTCCAAGACTCGATGACGTCCGAACACTACCGTTGTCCGCTCGACCTTCCCTAGGATCGCGTAGGAGGCCTGCACCGTGCCCATGCCCGGCCCGGACACCCGCGTCGTCGAAATCCGTGTCGCCGGCCTGGTGGGCACCAGTGGCGAGACCCTGCTCGACGCGGTCTCCACCGTCGACGTCGCCGGCGACGGGCTGGGTCGCGTGGTCCGCCCGGCGGACCGGCTGCGACGCCCGGCGCCCGGGCCCGTGCTGCCGGCGCTGGGCCGGTCGATCCCGCGGACCCTCGAAGGCTACCTGTGGCACGGGATGACCTCCGGCGGCGCCGCGAAGGCGACCTGGGCGCTGCTGTTCCCGTTCTCCCTGGCCAACGTCGCGTTCTGGATGCTGCCGCCGGCCCCGCCCGGACGCCGGCTGCCGCGCGTGCTCGGCGCGGTGTGCCGTGGCCTGCTGCGCGTCGGCGCCCTGCTGCTGACCATGCTGCTGATGGGCCAGCTCGCGGCGATCGCGCTCGACCTGTTCGCCACGCAGTGCCTCGCGCCCGGGTCCGGCTGCCTGCCCGCGGTCCCCGACGCCGTCCGCTCGGTGCCGGCGCGGATCGCGGTCGGCGTCGTGCCCCTGCTGGTCGTGATCTTCGTGCTGCACCGGATCTCGTCGGCGACGTGGGCGGTGCACGCCGACGGCGACCTGACCGAGGGGCCGCTGCGGATGCGCGCCGACCCGGAGACGCCGGCGCTGCGCTGCCTGCACACCGTCGCGGCGCTGGCCTCGGTCGCGCTGCTGCTGCTCGGCGGGCCGTTCCGGGTGCCGGGCGACGGCTTCGACCTGGTGGTCTGGATCGTCACGCTGGCGCTGGTCCTCGCGACGGTCGTCGCGGCCGCGATCGGCGTCGACACCGGCCGGGTCGCCCGGCCGGGGGTGATCGCGCTGGCCGCGCTGCTCGTCGTCGTGGCCGCGGTGCGGCTGCGGCCCGGCGCGGGCCCGCTGCCGGGGACCAACGGCGTCGTCGAAGGGCTTGGCGCGGCGCTGGTCGCCGTCACGGTGCTGTTCGCGCTGTTCCTGGCCCCGGCCGCGCTGCTGGCGCGGTCCGCCTGGGTGCACAAACCGCGCCGGCTGCGGCCGTGGCTGGGCGGCTGGGCGGCCGCGCCGGTGCTCGCGCTGGCCGGTCTGCTCGGCGGCGGGTTCGGCGCCGGCCTCGCCGAAGCGCTCCGACGGCTTTCCGGCGCGGAGCCCCTGCGCGTGCCCGACACGTATCTGCTGGTCACGGTTCTGTGGGGAGCCGGGCTGGCGCTGGCCGCGGTGCTCGCCGTGCTGGGTTTCGCGGTCGCCGTCCCGGTGCGCCGGCTGCGCCGCGGCGTCCCGGCGATCGTCGAGCTGATGGAGCACGACGAGCACCAGGAGGCCCAGGCCGCGGCGGCGTGGGCGCGCTCGGCGTGGGAGCGGCGGCACCTGCACCACCTGGCCCTCACGGTGGCGTCGGCGATGTCCGCGGGCGGCGCGGCGCTGCTGGTGCTGCGGTTCGGGTTCGGGCTGGTCCCCGGCTGGTTCGGGCCGCTGTCCGCGATCGGCGTGGTCGCGCTCGGCGCGCTGGCCGCGGGCCTGCTGCGCGTCGTCTACACGGCCGCGCGGACCCCGCAGCGCAGCCGGCACCTCGGGGCGCTCGCGGACCTCGTCTGCTTCTGGCCGCGGGCGGCGCACCCGACCGTGCCGCCGTGCTACGCGCTGAAGGTCGTCCCCGAACTGGCCGCGCGGGCGCGCGAGCACCTCGCCGAACCGGGGACGCGGGTCGTGCTCTCCGGCTACAACCTCGGCAGCCTGCTCACGGTGATGGCCGCCGCCCGGCTGGCGGCCGAGCTGCCGGCCGCCGACCTCGAACGCGTCGGCGTGCTGACCGCCGGCTCCCCGCTGCAATGGGGCTACCAGCGTGCTTTCCCGGCGTTGCTCCCGCAGGAATCGCTCGAAACGCTCTTCGCGGACCTCGACGGCCGTTGGCGCGCGCTGTGCCGCGGCACCGACATCTTCGGCGGCGGCGTGACGACCTGGCGGCACGAGGTGTCCGACCGGCAGCTCTTCGGCGTCGGCTACCAGCCCGAAGGCGGCACCGGCCCGTTGAAGGCGAAGGCCGACGCCAACGGCGTCCTCATCCTCGGCGGCGACCACTGGCTGCCGGACCCCCTGCGCGGCCCGACCGGACGGCACCGCTGGGCGCCGGGGGTGCTCAAGCACCAGGACTACGTGGTCGACGCGGAGTGGGACCACGCCGTCGCGATGGCCGCCGGTCTCGGCAAACCCACCGGCGGCGAGCAGGGCCTGCTCTTCGGGGACTTCCCCCTGAAACAGTGAAGGCCCCTCGCCGGAGCGAGGGGCCTTCGACCGTGAGCTAGCTCAGCTTCACTCGGAAGCCTTGCGACGGAACTTCAGCAGCGCGAGCAGGCCGCCACCGCCGAGGATCAGCAGGCCGGCGATCCAGACCAGCCACATGTTGTCGAAACCGGTGTTGGCCAGGCCACCGCCGGTGCCGGACTCGTTGCCAGCCGGGACGACGGCCGGAGTCGTGGTGCTGGTCGGCTTCACGGTCTCCGAGGACGCCGGGGCGCTGGGCTTCGTGGTCTCGGTCGGCTTGGTGGTCGGCGGCGTCTTGGTCTCGGTCGGCTTCGTGGTCTTCGTGCCGCAGAGGTACCAGTGGTCGATGTCGGCCTGGTGACCATTGCGGCTGAACGGCGCGCGCAGGTCGTTCCACGGCGCGGTCTTGCCGAGGCCCTTGGCGCCCGGGGTGTAGTCGTTGAAGCCGTCGTCGCCACCGACGACGACGATGCGCGTCACCGTGACGCCCTCGTGCACCTCGGAGATGTTGAGGCGGTTCTTGACGATCTTGCCCTCGACATCGGTCTGCTTCAGGTCGGTGCCCTTGGCACACGGCGTCGCGTTGCCCGGCGTCGGGTGCGGGCGGGTGTCGTCACTGTGGCAGGCCAGCGCGGAGCCGGCGGTGCCGATGAGGGCGGCGGTGGTCAGCGCCATGATCGCGACGGCGCCGCGGAAGGTACGTCTGCGCATTCAGAACTCCTGATACCGGCGGGGAGGTAGCACTTGCGAAATCTGGGGTCGCGAAGCCACCGAGCGTGCGAATCACGCTGCTGTAATTCACCCGTCAGTGGCACGCGAAGGATCGAAAGGTATCGCACGTCACTCGGTCGGCTACACCGGGTCCCCTTTTAGGCACGAAACGCAAGATCGTCCGATGTGAAGTTCCGCGAAAAAAGCCCCGCCGACCTGCGCGAACGCGGATCGGCGGGGCTTCACGAACGGGTGGGTGACGCTAGGCCTCCGGGGCCTTGAGGGGCTCGTCGAGACCGTCGGCCTGCCGCTTGCCGAGCAGCGAGTGCCGGCGGCTGTAGGCGAAGTAGATCACCACGCCCACGATCATCCAGGCGACGAACCGCAGCCACGTCAGCACCGTCAGGTTCAGCATCAGCCACAGGCACGCGAGGATCGCCAGGATCGGGATCAGCGGCACCAGCGGCACCTTGAACGCGCGGGGCAGGTCGGGCCGCGTCCGGCGCAGGATCAGCACCCCCGCCGAGACGAGCACGAACGCGAAGAGCGTGCCGACGTTGACCATCTCTTCGAGCTTGTCCGCCGGGAAGAAGCCGGCCGCGAGCGCGACCAGGCCGCCGACGATCAGCGTCGCGCGCTTCGGCGTGCCGTGCTCGCCCGTCTTGGCCAGGCCGCGCGGCATCAGGCCGTCGCGCGACATCGCGTAGATGATCCGGACCTGGCCGAGCATCAGCACCATGACGACGGTGGTCAGGCCGGCCAGCGCGCCGAAGGAGATGATGTTGGCCGCCCAGTCGACGCCGTTCGCGGAGAACGCCGTCGCGAGAGTCTTGTGGCTGCCGTCGCCCGCCGAGGTGGACAGGTCCTTGTACGACGTCATGCCGACGACCACCAGCGAGACCGCGACGTACAGCACGGTGACGATCGCCAGGGAGCCCATGATCCCGCGCGGGACCGCCTTCTGCGGGTTCTTCGTCTCCTCGGCGGTCGTCGCGACGATGTCGAAGCCGATGAACGCGAAGAACACCAGCGAAGCGCCGGCCAGCAGGCCGAAGACGCCGTACGAGCTGCTCGCACCGCCCGCGATCAGCGAGAAGAGGGACTGGTCGACGCCGGTCTCGCCGGCACCGCCGGTCGAACCCGGCGGGATGTACGGCGAGTAGTTCGCGCCCTTGATGTAGAAGATGCCGAGGATGATCACGAACAGCACGACGGCGACCTTGATGCCGGTGATCACCATTGAGACCCGCGAAGACAGCTTCGTGCCGACGGCCAGCAGGATCGTCAGGATCGCGACGACGACCAGCGCGCCCCAGTCGACGGTCACGCTGCCGATGTCGAACGTCGTCTTGGCGCCCTTGCCGAAGAGGTAGCCGAGCACTGTCTCGAGGTAGACCGACCAGCCCTTGGACACCGCGGCCGCGCCGACGGCGAGCTCGAGGATCAGGTCCCAGCCGATGATCCACGCCATGAACTCGCCGAACGTGGCGTAGGAGAACGTGTACGCGCTGCCCGCGACCGGCACGGTCGAGGCGAACTCGGCGTAGCACAGCGCCGCCAGCGCGCAGGCGATCGCGGCGAAGACGAACGCCAGCGAGACCGACGGGCCGGCGTAGTCGCCGGCCGTCCGCGCGGTGAGCGTGAAGATGCCGGCACCGATGACGACCGCGACCCCGAACACCGTGAGGTCCCACGCGCTCAGGTTCCGCCGGAGCTTGGTATCCGGCTCGTCGGTGTCCGAAATGGACTGTTCGATGGATTTAGTGCGCCACAATCCCGTTCCGGGCACCGTTGACCTCCTGCGGCTGGCCTGCGTGTATCGCGGTAGGTCACCCTATCGGGTCAGACGCGTGACGGCTCACCGAGCGGCGAGAAGTGGATCTTGAACCCTACTTCGCGAGGCTGCGGTCGAGGTCCGGCTCGAGGTAGATCAGCTTGGCGACGGGCACCTTGGCGCGCACGCGGGCCTCGGCGTCGTCGATGGCCATGGCCAGCTCGGCGGTGTCGAGACCCGGCACCATCGCCAGCTTCGCCGCGACGAGCAGCTCGTCCGGGCCCATGTACTGGGTCCGGATGTGGATGACGCGCTCGACCTTGCCCGCGGCGAGCTCGTCGACGATCGTCGCGAGCACCGGCTCGTTGGCGCCTTCACCGATGAGCAGGCTCTTCATCTCGACGATCAGGATGATCGCGATGACGCCGAGCAGCGCGCCGATCGCGAGGGTGCCGACGCCGTCCCAGACGGGGTCGCCGGTGACGACCGAAAGCCCGACACCCAGCAGCGCGAGGACCAGGCCGATCAGCGCGCCGGCGTCCTCCAGGAGGACGACGGGGAGCTCGGGCTCCTTGGCCTGGCGGATGAAGCCCCACCAGCTCGCGTCGCCCTTGATCTTCCGGGACTCGCCGATGGCGGTGTAGAAGCTGTAGCCCTCCAGGCCGACCGCGACGACGAGGATGATCACGGCGACGATCGGCGACTCGAGCGGCTCCGGGTGGCCGATCTTGTGGATGCCTTCGTAGATTGCGAAGGCGGAACCGAGGGTGAAGAGCATCAGCGCGACGATGAAGGAGTAGAAGTACCGGTCGCGGCCGTAGCCGAAGGGGTGTTCCTTGTCGGCCGCGCGCTTCGACGTCTTCTGGCCGAGCAGCAGCAGGCCCTGGTTCGTGGTGTCGGCCAGCGAGTGCACGGACTCGGCCAGCATCGACGACGACCCGGTGACGAGGAAGCCGACGAACTTCGCGGCCGCGATCCCGGCGTTCGCCCCGAGCGCGGCGATGATCGCCTTGGTTCCGCCTCCAGCTGACACGACCGCTCCCCTGGTTGGTCCTGAATGTCCGGGTGGAGCCTAATAGGGCCGCGCGCCCGCGGCCGTCCCCGCCCGGGCTAACCGGGGTGCACCGCCGCCGCCTTCGGGGAACCGCCGGTTTCTGTCGTACCCCTCCGCTAACGTGACTCTCCCTGCTCACCAGCCTGGGGAAGGTGACATGGCGTCCTTCGCCGTCCTCGGTCCGCTCGCGATCGAAAGCCCGCCGAGGCACTGGGTCTCGTTGCGTGGCGACCGGCAGCGCACCCTGCTGGCCGTGCTGCTGCTCAACGCCAACCAGCACGTCCACGTCGACGTGCTGGTCGAAGCGCTGTGGCCGGAGCGGCCGCCGAAGTCCTACGCCTCGAACCTGCACACCTACCTCTCGCGGCTGCGCGAGCGGATCGACGGCCTGCGCGTCGAACACGGGCCGCTCGGCTACCGGCTGTGCGCCGAGCCCGGCGAGCTCGACCTGCTCGTCTTCCGGTCGGCCGTCGCCGACGGGCAGCGGGCCGCGGACGCCCTCACCGCGGCGGGGCACTACCGGCGGGCGCTCGCGCAGTGGCGCGGGCCGGTGCTGGCCGGGCTGCACGTCCCGCGGCTCGACGCCGACGTCGCGCGGCTGGAGTCCGAACGGCTCGCCGTGTTCGAGGACTGCGTCGACGCCGAGCTCACCGCCGGCCGCCACGGGGAGCTGACCGGTGAGCTGCAGGCCATGATCACCGAGCACCCGCTGCGGGAACGGCTGGCCGCGCAGCTGATGATCGCGCTGCACCGGGCCGGGCGGCAGGGCGACTCCCTGGAGATCTACCGGCGGCTGCGGACCACGCTGATCGAGGAGCTCGGCGTCGAACCGGGCGCCGAGGTGCGCCGGGTGCACGCCGCCGTCCTGCGCGGCGAGGACCCGGTGCCGCGGATGCCGCCGCCGGTCTGGCCGGTGTGCCAGCTGCCGCCGGACATCGCGGACTTCACCGGCCGCGACGCCGAGCTCGCCGAGCTGACGGCCGCGCTGGGCAGCGGCACCGGCGTCCCGCTCGCCGTGCTCAGCGGCGAACCGGGCGCGGGCAAGAGCACCCTGGCCGTGCGCGCCGCGCACCGGCTGCGGGCGCGGTTCCCGGACGGCCAGCTCTACGTGCCGCTGGGGCGTGACGTCGGCGAGGTGCTGGCCGACCTGCTGCGCGCGCTCGGCGTGCCCGGACCGGCGGTGCCGGACGACGTCCGCGCCCGCGCGGCGGTGTTCCGCGGCCGGCTGACCGACCGGCGGGTGCTGGTGGTGCTCGATGACGCCGTCGACCCCGAGCACGTCCGCGCCCTGCTGCCGGGCACGCCGGGCTGCGCGGTGCTCGTGACGAGCCGGCAGCGCCTGAGCGGGCTGGCCGGCGCGCACCGGCTGTCGCTCGGTCCGCTGTCCGACGACGACGCCACCGAGCTGCTGAACCGGCTCGCCGGCGCGCGGGTGGCCCGCGAGCGCGTCGACGCCGGCCGGATCATCGCGGCGTGCGCGCGGCTGCCGCTGGCCCTGCGGATCGCGGGCAGCAGGCTCGCCATCCGCCCGCACCTGCGGCTCGGCGAGCTGGCCGACCGGCTCGAGGACGAGGTCCGCCGCCTCGACGAGCTGACCGTGAGCGACCTCGCCGTCCGGAGCAGCATCGCGCTGAGCCACGAAGGGCTGAGACCCCCGGCGCGGCGCGCGTTCCGGTTGCTCGGGCGGTGCCGGCTGGTCGACCTGCCGGCGTGGGCGGTCACGACGCTCATCGGCGAGGACGCCGACGAGGCCGTCGAAGAGCTCGTCGAAGCGAGCCTGCTGGAGGCGCGCGGCCCGGACGCGACCGGCGAGGGCCGGTACCGGATGCACGACCTCGTCCGGCTGTACGCGGCGGAAGGTCCGCCTCCGGAGGGCGGCGGAGCGTCGACGGTGCTGGCGGCGACCCTCGCGCTGGCCGACGCGGCCGCGGCCCGTCTGCCGCGCACGGTGCCGATGCCGGCGATGGCCCACGAGCCGTTCCCGCAGCCATTGCCGGGTTCGTTGGTCGAGCGGCTGCTGGAGCGTCCGGAGGAGTGGTTCGCGGCCGAGCGCGCGAACCTCGTGCGGCTGATCGGGACGCTGGGGACGCGGGAAGCGTTGCTGCTGCTGGACAAGCTGAGTGTGTACCTGTATCTGCACGGGCATTACGCCGACATGCGCGCGGCGTACGAGACGGTGCTGGCGGCGACGGACGACCGCCCTTCGGCGGCGATCGCGGAGGCGAACCTGGCGCTGCTGCGGCACGCACGCGGCCAGTACGAGGAGGCGGCGTCGGCGTACCGCGAATGCGCGAAGGAGCTCGAGGCGCACGGCGACCACCGCACGCACGCGTGGGTGTCGGCCAACCTGGCGCACTGCCTGATCGGTCTGGGCCGCGCCGAAGAGGCACTGCACACCGCCCGCTCACTGTCCACATTAGACGATCAGCTGGTCCGGGAGGCGGAGTCGGCGGCCCTGCTCAGGCTGGGCCGGGTGGCGGACGCCCGCGAGGTCGACCGGCTGGCCCTGGCATCGGCCCGGGCCACGGGCGACCTGCGCCGGATCGGCACGGCGCTGCACGGGTTCGCGTGGTCGTCCCTGCTGACGGGAGAAGGCGAGGAGGCGACGTCGGCGATCGCGGAGTCGGTGGAGCTGCTGCGGGGGACGATGGCCCGTTCGGCATTGGCGAAGTCGTTGCGCACCCTGGGCGCGATCTCGGCGGCAACGGGAGCGCGGGAGCGCGCGACGGCGGCGTTCGAGGAGGCCCGCGACCTGGCCCGGGATCTGGACGAGCGGCCACGCGAGTTGTCGTGCACACGTGCGCTGGCGGCGGGGTGGATCGGCGAGGGTCGTGCGTCGCAGGCGATCCCGGTGCTGCGGGCGTGCCTCGACGAGTTCCGCGAGATGGGCGGGAAACCGGCGACGGGGTTGACGTGGCTGGTGCTGAGCCGGGCGTGCGAAGAGGCGGGAGATGAGGAGGCAGCCGCCCAGGCGGCTGTCGAGGCGGAGAGGTTGGCCGACCCCCGCGACGCGAGCGCGGCCGCCTTGCGGGGAGCGTTGCTGGCGCTCACGGAGCCGGCCTGACGACTCGGGCGGTCGGCCTCCGGCGAGCGGCTGCTTGCGCCGGCTGCGACCGGCGGGGCCGTATCTCTCGCGAGCACTTTGCTTGCCCGACCGGCTCGGCCCGGCTGCCCTCGTCGGTGAGCGCCCCTCGCCCTCACCGAACCCGCCTCGCAACCGCCGGGGCGTACTTCCCCCGGCAGCCATGCCCCCGACCCGCCCGACTACCGGCACCGGCCAGCAGCTTCTCCGGTGAGCGCCCCTCGCCCCCTCACCGAACCCGGCTCGCAGCCGCCCGGAGCCGTACTTCCCGCGGAAGCCATGCCCTCGACCCCGCCCGACCACCCCCACCGACCAGGCCGCCGCCAACAGTGAGCGCCCGCCCCACCAACCGCCCGATTACCGGCCAGACCGCCCGCCAACAGTGAGCGCCCGCCTGCACCAACCGCCCGACCACCGGCCAAGCCCCTCCGGCGAGCACCTCCCGCGCCCGCCGAACCGGCCCACCAGCAACGCGACCGGTGACCGGCAACCGTCCGGCACAGGCCCACCCCCGCGATCCGCACTTCCGGAAAACGGGGTGGTGCCGCCCCCTCGCGGCACCACCCCAGCCCACGGACGCCGGGCGCAAGCAAAGCGCGACCGGCGCCACCCCCAGAGAGCTGCTGCTACCGGAGACCCTTGCGAGCCTGCGCATACCGATTGATCGCCGGCAGCCACGCCAGCGCCACCGCGACCAACCCCGTCACCAACGTCAGCCACGCGACTCCACGAACCGCCGCCGTCCCGCCCTCGATGTCGGTCGCCAGTCGCAGGGCCACGCTCGCGTTGGCCAGTGCCGCCAGTGTCAGCAGCACGCGCACCCAGACCGCCCCGCGCAGCGCCAGCAACCCCCACAGCAGCAGCACCGCGCCGAAGAAGATGGCCACACCGCCGCGGACCTGGAGCGTGCTCTGCACCTCGTCCAGGGCCGCCTGCAGCAGCGGGCCGCCGTCGGCCTTCACCGAGTCCGCCGATGCTCCGGTGATCGCCGCGATCGTCTCCGCCGCGACGTCCAGGGCCATGTCGCGGCCGCCGACGAAGTACAGGACACCGTCGACGATCGCGGCCAGCGCCGACACCACGGCCACCCCCACCAGCGCCAGGAGCGCTCCGGGCCGGGACGGCGCCGCGACCGGGACGGGCTGGGGCAGCCCGGTGGCGGCATCGGGATAGGAAGTCACAAGCTCGTTCTCCTCGAAAATCGACACGACGGGGCGGAAGAACCACCCCTACGGGCGATACTGGAGAACAGCACCACACGGAACGCACACAGAAGTGCGTCAGTCCTCGCAGGTTCCCGCGGTCGCGCGGAACAGCTGGGCCCGCGCACCGTCCAGCGGACGCACGCGCACCGGCGGGTCCGCCGCCGGCAGCCACACCGACTGACCCCGGCGCAGCTCGACCTTCTCGCCGTCGTCGGCCGTCACGAGCAGGTCGCCCGCCGTGCACAGCAGGATCTGCGGGCCGACGCTGTCGACGGAGATCTCGTCGTCCTGGCCCGGCGCCCACTCGACGCGCGAGAGCTCGAATTCCGGCGCGTCGGTCCGGTAGACGGCCATGCGGTCGCCGCCGTCACCGCACTGGACCGGCATCTCGCCGCACGCGAAGTCGACCACGCGCAGCAGCTCCGGGACGTCCACGTGCTTCGGCGTCAGGCCGCAGCGCAGGATGTTGTCCGAGTTCGCCAGGATCTCCACGGCCGTGCCGTGCAGGTACAGGTGCAGGTTGCCGGCGGGCAGGTAGATCGCCTCGCCCGCGCGCAGCGTCAGCCGGTTCAGCAGCAACGCCGCCAGCACGCCCGCGTCCCGCTGGTGCGCCTCGCCCAGCTCGAGGATCGTCCGGCACTCCACCGCGAACTCGCCGTGCTCCTGGACGTGCCGGACGCAGGCGTCCAGCACCTCGGGCAGCAGCGCGTCGAGCGACGGCTGCGGCAGCGTGATCCACGTCGTGAACAGCGCCCGCAGCCCGGACGGGTCCGGCTCCGCCTCGAGCAGCCCGGTGTACTTCGCCAGCCCCGGCGTCTCGATCGCCTTCAGCAGCTTCACCGTGCGGTCCGGCGCGCGGAACCCGGCCAGCGCGTGGAACTCCGTCAGCGCGCAGACGAGCTCAGGTTTCGCCGTCGGGTCCGGGTAGTTGCGGTTCGCCGCCTCCCGCGGGATGCCCAGCCGCTCCTCGCGGGCGTGCCCCTCCGCGGCCTGCGCCGCCGACGGGTGCGCCTGCATCGACAGCGGCTCCTCCGCGGCGAGGATCTTCAGCAGGAACGGCAGCCGCCCGCCCCACCGCTTCGCGCACCGCTCGCCGAGCTGCCGCACCGGATCGGCGTCGACCAGCTCGAGCAGGCTCCGCTCGGTCCCGTCGGGGCCGATGACGTGGGACGGGTCACCCGGGTGGGCACCCATCCACAGTTCGGCCTCGGGGTGCGGCGCGGGTACCGGACGGCCCAGCAGCTCGGGGATCGCCGTCCGCGATCCCCAGGCGTAAGGCCGCACCGCGTTGCGCAGCAGCTCCACTGTCACCTCAACTCCACTCCTTCGGCGCCGGCCGGGGCCGGTGCTCGGCGGGTCTCACGCCCTCGCGGGCGCGAAGCGACCCGCGCCGCCGATGCTGCCCGCCGCCAGCCCGAGATAGACCGCCGCCAGTTCGAACCGCAGTGCCAGCACCGCGGCCCGCACGATTTCGTCGGCCTCGATCTCCTCGGCCGGTGCGATGACCTCCGACCCGGGCAGCAGATCCTCGGCCTCGTAGCGCGCCGCGTCCGTGGCCGGACCGGTTCGCACCGAGAGGAGCAGCACCCGAGTCGGGATGTCACCTGATGGATCGTCCGGATCGGCGAAGATGTCACGCGCCGCGCCACTCGAAAGTGCGGCCCGCCGCAATGCGGGACGCGCCAAAGCCTGACGATAGTCTTCGACGTCACAGACGGTAGCAGCGTGGGCCGCAAACGCGTGCGCAGCGTGTTCGCCGACGGCCACCGCGACCGGGTCGAGACCCCACAGCAGGGGCACGCGGTCGGCGACGCGCAGCGCCAGCGCCTTGGCCGGGTTCGCGAACGACTCGCGAGCCAGGTAGTCCTTCTCGGCTTCCAGGTCGAGCTGGTCGGCCAGCGCCTGGACGTCGGAGACCAGCAGGCCCAGCGCGTTCGCGGTGAGCAGCCCCGCGGCCAGGCCGCGGGGGAACGCCAGCTCCGGCGGCACCGGGATGCGCGGCGCCAGCAGTACGCCCTTGCCCGCCACGGCGGCCGCGACCGGACCTTCGGCCGGCGCGGAGAGCACGACCGAGGCGCCGAAGCGAGCGGCACGTTCCAGCGACGCGGCGAGCTCGCGGTCGCCGGGGTCGTCGGTGTGCGCGAAGACGACGTCGAGCGCGCCGATCCAGCTCGGCACCACCTCGGCGACGACGACCGGCACCGGGCACGACGGCGTCAGCAGCGCGGCGAGCAGCCGGGTAAGCGTCCGGCTGACGCCCGGCCGGTCGATCAGCACGAGGGCGCGCGGGCGCCCCACGTCGAGCCGGTCGGCCAGCCCCATCTCGGCGGCCATCTCGGCGGTCGCGCGCACCTGCGCGCCGGCCATCGCGGCCGCCCGGAGCAGCCCCGCGCTGTCGGCCTCGGCCAGGCGCGCGGGGTCGTCGAGCAGCGAGTCGTCAAGCACTGTCGGCATCGGAATTTCCGCTGTCGCCGGGGATCCGGGCTTCGTCGAGGAGCAGCACCGGGATCCCGTCACGGACCGGGTACACCCGGCCGCATTCGGTGCACGTCAGTGCATCGGCCTCGGGGTCGTCCGGTGCCCCGGGACGCAGTGGGGCGTGATCGGGCGACGGGCACGCCAGGATCTCGAGGAGCTGGGCGTCGAGCGTGAGGGCCATGGTTCCTCCATACCACGCGATGAGGTGTGGTGAAGGGCACCTTCCGGACACAGTTGGGCCCGGAAGCCGCCCGCCACGGGACGGGTCAGCTGCGGATGATCGCGAGTACTTCGTCCACCAGCCCCTGCACGGCCTCGGCGTTCGCGGCCTCGACGTTCAGCCGGAGCAGCGGTTCGGTGTTCGAGGGGCGCAGGTTGAACCAGGCGCCGCCCGGCAGCTGGACGGTCAGCCCGTCGAGCTCGTCGAGCTCGACACCGGGGCGGACGCCGAAGTCGTCCTTGACGGCCATCATCTTCGCGACCTGGTCGTCCACCGTCGAGTTGATCTCGCCGGAGGCCGCGTAGCGCGAGTACGCGCTGGTCAGCTCGGACAGCGGGCCGTTCTGCTCGCCGAGGGCGGCCAGGACGTGCAGCGCCGCCAGCATGCCGGTGTCGGCGCGCCAGAAGTCGCGGAAGTAGTAGTGCGCGGAGTGCTCGCCGCCGAAGATGGCGCCGGTGCGGGCCATCTCGGCCTTGATGAACGAGTGCCCGACGCGGGTGCGGACCGGCTTGCCGCCGTGCTCCGAGACGATCTCCGGCACGCCCTTGGACGTGATCAGGTTGTGGATGATCGTGCCGCCGGGGTCCTTCGCCAGCTCGCGGACGGCGACCAGGGCCGTGATCGCGCTCGGCGAGACCGGCTCGCCGCGCTCGTCGACGATGAAGCAGCGGTCGGCGTCGCCGTCGAAGGCCACGCCCGCGTCCGCGCCGACCTCGCGGACCTTCGCCTGCAGGTCGACGATGTTCGCCGGGTCCAGCGGGTTGGCCTCGTGGTTCGGGAAGCTGCCGTCGAGCTCGAAGTACATCGGGACGACGTCGATCGGCAGCCCGTCGAAGACGGTGGGGACGGTGTGCCCGCCCATGCCGTTGCCGGCGTCGACGACGATCTTCAACGGCCGGTTGCCGGACAGGTCGACGAGGTTGCGCAGGTAGGCCGCGTAGTCGGCGAGCACGTCCCGCTCGCTCGTGGTGCCCCGCTGGCCTTCGAACCCGGGCACGCCCTGCTCGACGGTGTCGCGGATCTCGGCGAGCCCGGTGTCCTGGCCGACCGGGGAGGCGCCGGCGCGGCACATCTTGATGCCGTTGTACTTGGCCGGGTTGTGGCTCGCGGTGAACATCGCGCCCGGCAGGTTCAGCGAACCCGAGGCGAAGTAGAGCTGGTCGGTGCTGGCCAGCCCGATGCTCACGACGTCGAGACCCTGCGAGGTGACGCCCTCGGCGAAGGCCGCCGCGAGGCCCGGCGACGAGTCGCGCATGTCGTGCCCGATCACCACCGCCGGCGCTTCCGGCTTGATGAGCAGGGCGAACGCGGCGCCGAAGTCGCGGACGAGCGCCGCGTCGAGCTGCTCGCCGACCACGCCGCGAATGTCGTAGGCCTTCACGATGCCCGAAAGGTCTGGCACGCCGTCTCCCCGCGAATAGTCGTCCCGGCGCCCGCTGCGCCGCGCGGAAAGCCTACCGGCGGTGGTGGCGGGTGACGCGCTCAGGCGCGACCGGGGAGGACACGCAGGTGCCCGCGGCGCCCGGAGGGGCCTTCCGGCTCGGGCGCGGGGGGCGGCCGATCGGAGCGACCGGCCTCGCGCACGGCCTCGGCCAGCGCCGTCAGCTCGTCGGCCGACGGGTCCGGCGCGGCGAAGGCGCCTTCGTGCCGGACGACTTCCCAGCCCTTGGGGACGGTCAGCCGCAGCGCGTGGGCTTCGCAGAGGTCGTACGAGTGCGGCTCGGAGGCGGTGGCCAGTGGGCCGACGACGGCGGTCGAGTCGCTGTAGGCATACGTCAGCGTGGCCACAGCCGGCTCGAGACAGCCGGTACGCGAACACTTCCGTACGCTCCGCACGATCCGAAACGATAGCGCGTCGCCGCAAGCTAGTAGGAGCGACACGCGCTGGGACGTGCCGACCGCATAGACTTCCGGGGTGGCGACGGCTCGTGACTACCGACAGCGGCGGCGCTCGCGAAGGGACCGGCACGGCCGGGGCCTGCGCGGGACGCTGTATCCGGCGACCCTGCCCGCCGCCGCGAGCCGGGCGGAGAGGTTCGACGCACTGGTGCTCGACGCGCTGGAGCCGATCGAGGCCCGCTGGCGCCACGAGCTGACGAAGCTGGACGTCGCGGTGGACGACGTACCCGAGGTCCGCGAGAACGGCCGCGCGCCGTCCGACGGAGTGCTGCACGACGGCGCGGTGCCGTTGTCGCGGCTGGTCCCGGCGGGGGTGGACCGGACGGGGATGCCCACGCGGGCCCGGATCGTGCTGTACCGGCGGCCGCTGGAGGCGCGGGCGAAGGACCCGTCGGAGCTGGCGGATCTGGTGCACGACGTGCTTGTGGAGCAGGTGGCCGGGTATTTGGGCGTGGAACCGGACGTCATCGAAGGCGAGTAGCTTCACGGCGGTTCGGGGGCGGCGCTGGCGGGACGCGCACGAACGGTCCAGTCGCGCCCCCGGCCCCGCCGCTGCGAACGGTCCACTCGCGCCGCTCGAGGTGCGCGAAAGGGCCAGTCGCGCCCCCCAGACGTTGCGGAAGGGCCACTCGCGCCGCCCAAGCCGCGCGAAAGGGCCAGTCGCGCCCTCCACGCGTCGCGAAAGGGCCACTCGCGCCGCCCAAGCCGTTGCGAAAGGGCCACTCGCGCCCCCAAAAACCGCGCGAAAGGGCCACTCGCTCCGCCCAAGCCGGGGCCAGGCCCTCACCTCACAGGCGACGCCGGGCCGGGACCGCCGTCAGCAGCGTGAACAGCACCGCCGCCAGCTGGGCCAGCAGCAGCAGGTTCCGCTCCGTCCCGGGAAACTCCACCGTCACTTCGGACGTCGTCGGCGGCACCGACACCGCCACCTGGTGTCCCCACGCCGGCACGATCGGCACGCTCTTGCCGCCCACCGATGCCTTCCAGCCCGCTTCCTGCTCCGCCGCGAGCACCAGCAGCCGCCCGGTCGGGCCGTCGGACACCCGGACCCGCACCTCGGGCAGGTCCGCCTGGACCGGCGACACGCCCGGCGAATTCCCGGGCGCGCCGCCGCCTGTCACCGCTGCCTTCGCCTGCTCCGGCGAGATCAAGATCACCTGGCCCGCCGGCGGCAACAGGCGCAGCACGCCACGACCGTCGGACGTCGGGGCCGCCACCGAAACCAGGTCCTTCGCCAGTGGCACGTACGCCTGCGGGTCGACGCCCGGCGGGAGCACCGCGAACTGCACCCCCGCCGCGGCTGCGGCGGCGAACGCGCGCTGGACCGCCGCCGCGTCGCCTTGGCCCAGGTCGCGGCGCCATGCCGCCAGCCGGGCCGGGGTGCCGGGCGTCGGCGCGAGTTCGTCGTCGCCGTAGTGGGGCAGGCGGCCGCCGATCTGGCGGGTCGCGTCGGCCGTGAGGTCGAGCACCGACCGGCCGGACGCCGACAGCTCGGCCGACACCTCCGGCGCGAGCGCGGGCCGCTCGCCGGCGCGCAGCGGACCTTGGCCGCCGACGACCACCGCGCCCGCCGCCAGCGCGAGGAACACCACGACCCCGGCGACCGCGAACACCTTCGGCAGCCACGTCGCGGGCACGCCGGCCGAGCCGCCGCGCTGCCACGAACCGAGCACGACCCACAGCAGCCCGGCGCCGACGATCAGCAGCGGCACGCCCGCGTGGCCGTGGGCGGGCGATCCACCCTGCATCGGTACCGCCGTCACCAGCCGCACCAGGACCAGGCCGCCGGCCCCCAGCGCGGCCAGCGCGAGCCCGCCCGCCGCGAGCTTCGTCGGGCGGACGACGATCGCGATCAGGGCCGCCGCGATCACCGCGACGCCGATCGGCCACGCGCCGGGCCCGCCCGGGTCGAGCCCGGCCAGGTCGGTACCGGACACCGCCGACGCCGCGCCGCCGAGCCCCTGCACCAGCAGCTCCGGGTGCCGCAGCAGAACCGTCGGCCACGGCAGCAGCAACGCCAGCGGCAGCAGCACCACGATGCCGACCGACGCGATCCGCCGCGCCAGGCCGGTCGGCGCGGGCAGCACCACGAACCCGATCAGCAGCCCGGCGAGCGCGAGCCCGTGCGCCAGCGGGGAGAACGCGCCGAGCAGCGCCACCCCGAACGCCGAGAGCGCCGACACGTGCAGCCACCGCGTGTCCGCCCGGATCAGCAGCCCGGCGATGCCCGCGGCCACGAGCGGCAGCACGAGGTGCACCACGACGACGTCGAGCCGGCCCTGCGCCACCCCGGCCGTCGCGGCGGGCAGCAGCGCGTAGGTCGCGGCGATGACCGCGCGGACCCACCGGCGCACGCGCAGCCGTCGCGTCGCCGCGTACGCGCTCAGCGCCGCCAGCGGGATGTCGCCGAGGAGCAGGATCGCCACCAGCGCGGCCGGGCCGCCGATCGGCGCGAACACCGCGCCCAGCGTGCCGAGCACCGGCAGCGTCGCCGACGCGGGCGCGCCGGTGCCGCCGGCGATCGCGTGCCACGGCGTCAGGTACGACGACCACAGCTCACCGAGCCCGCCGACCGGCAGCAGCTTGCCGCCGAAGAGGTCGAGGCCGAGCCGGGCGCGGTTGACGACCAGCCCCAGCGCGGTCATCACGACGAGCAGCACCACCGGCGGCGCGAAGATCGTCGCCGCGAGCACGCGCCGCCGGTTCACCTCGACGAAGACGATTTCCGGCTCGGGCGCTTCTTCCGGCGCCTCGTCGGTGGCGGAGACCGGTTCGGGCGCCGGGGTTTCCGGCAGCGCGACGGCGACGAGCGTGCCCGGCTTGCGCAGCCCGGACCCGCGCGAGCTGAGGCCGCGCAGGGCGCCGGCGGGCAGCGCGTCCGGCCCGACCGGACGGCTTTCCCGTGCGTCGAGCGCTTCCGGCGTCACCCACGCCGACTCGGTTTCGACGGTCTCGGGCACGCGGCCGAGCGCGACGTCTTCCTCGACGCCGCGGCGGACCAGCCCGACGACGCCGGCGCGGACGGCGTTGCGCAACCGCGTCCCGCGTCCGGTGAAGAGCCCGCGAACTGTGCCAGGCCGCGGATTCCGTCGTCGGCGGGCGCGGGCGGCACGCAATCCGCCGCGTCCACTGAGGAGGTACGTCGCGGCGGAGAACTCGGCCCGCGCTTCGCCGGTGCGGCGCAGCAGGACGAACGCCAGCGCGCGCAGGAGGGAGAGCAGCGGGAGCCGGATCATCCCCAGCCAGAAGGAAAACGGCGAGCAGTTCACGAGGAACACCCGCAGCCCGTGAGCGCGGTTCGCGGCCGCGAGCGGGGTGGCGACGGCGTCCGCCGTGCGCTGCCCGGTGGTGACGGCGCGCGCGTGCCGCACCCGCGCGGTCGGCACGGAGAGGACGAGCCCGCCGGCGGCGTTCGCGCGCCAGCCGAAGTCGAGATCCTCGCGCAGCAACGGGAAATCGGGGTCGAAGCCGCCGAGCTCGTCCCAGGCGTCGCGGCGCACGAGCGAGCCCGCGCTGGGCACGGCGAGCACCTCGGCCGGCTCCTCGCCGAGCGCGGCGACCTGCTGGCGATGCCCGGACGCGTCGGTGGACAGGCCGGCTTCGACGATCAGCCGCGGGTCGGTCCAGTCGAGGCCCAGCGAGCCGAGCACGGTCGCCGACGGGTTCTTGGTGGCGACGCGCAGCAGTTCGTCGAGGCAGTCGGGCTCGGGCGCGCAGTCGTCGTGCAGCAGCCACAGCCACGAACCGGGGTCACCCCAACGTTCGGTGGCGTGCTCGACGGCCTCGGCGACCGCGGCGGCGAAGCCGGCATCACTCGAAAGCGTGATGACGCCGGAGAGCACGGGAGTCGCGTCGAGGCCGGGATCTTCGGCGGCTTCGGCGAGCAGCCGGGCGGTCGCGTCGGTGGAACCGGTGTCCACGGCGAGGACGTGCCGAGGCCGGACAGTGCTGCGGCGCAACGAAGAAAGCGCCAGCGGCAGCCAGCTCTCACCGTTGTGACAGACCACAATGGCCAGAACGGGCGCGGTGCGCAGGGCGGGCGGCGCGGCGGTGCGGGGCAACGACGGCTCCAGATCAGGCGGCGGATCGGTGCGGCCACCCTACGGCCCCGGTCCGTCACCCGGTGGTGAACCCACGCCGAGTGTTCACCACGTGGAATCACCGGTGATGCCGACGCATCACCGGTGAGTCCCCCTCTAGACAGCCCGTTTCTTCAGCTTCCGGCGCTCCCGCTCGGACAGACCGCCCCAGATGCCGAAGCGCTCGTCCTTGGCCAGCGCGTACTCAAGGCACTCGTCCTTGACCTCGCAACCCAGGCAGATCCGCTTGGCTTCACGGGTGGAGCCGCCCTTCTCGGGGAAGAACGCCTCCGGGTCCGTCTGCGCGCACAGGGCGCGTTCCTGCCAATCCTGCTCTTCCTCGGTGGCATCGATGAGCTCGGTGAGATCTCCCAGAGCCTGCTCCGGGATCTCGCCCCAACCCATGACGTGCCCCCATTCCTTACCATCGGCTTCCAACCGCACGTCCGCCTCCTCGCTCCCTAGCACTCCCCAGGCTGGCGGTGGTGAAACGACACTCGCTGTCCCCTCGACAACGAATGACATCACTGTGATTACACCCGTGTAGTGCGGTCAGGTCAAGCGGAGTAGCGAGTTCGGGGGACGTTCGTGCCCGACCGCGCAAGGGGACACGCCGGTAACTTCACACCGGGCATACGGAAGACTGGAAGTGTGCAGAAGTCAGCAGTGCGCCCCAGCCCGGTCTTCCTCGGCATCCTCGCGCTCACCGTCGCCGGCGGCGTGATGGCCGCGTTCGGTTACGTCAACCCGTACTCAGTCCGCGATCACGACACCCTGGCCGTCGCCGGAGTCGTGATCTTCGTCGCCGCCGGCTGGGTGGCGTCGCTGTCGCTGCACGAGTTCGGGCATGCGATGGTCGCCTACCGCGGCGGCGACCACAGCATCGCCCATAAGGGCTACCTCACCCTGGACGTACGGAAGTACACCGATCCGGTGCTGTCGATCGTGCTGCCGCTGATCTTCCTCTTCATCGGCGGCATCCCGCTGCCAGGCGGCGCGGTCTGGATCAACCGCGGTGCGCTCCGGTCACGGGGGACGTCGTCCTGGGTGTCGCTGGCCGGGCCGCTGAGCAACCTCGCGGTCGGCGCGGCGTTGTGCCTGGTGGTCGCGCTGGTCCCGATGTCGCACGGCCTCGTGATCGCGATGTCCTTCCTCGCGCTGCTGCAGGTCGTGACGTTCATCCTGAACATCCTGCCGATCCCGGGCCTCGACGGCTGGGGCGCGATCGAGCCGTACCTGTCACCGCAGGCCCGCGCGTTCGGGGCGAAGGTCCGCCCGTGGGCGCCGATCGCCCTGTTCGCGATCTTGTTCCTGTTCAGGCCGGCGAGCGCCGCGTTGTGGGCCGGTGCCGGCTGGCTTTTCGACTTGCTGGGGGGCTATCCCGGTGCCCAGAACGGGTTCGTCCTCTTCCAGTTCTGGAACTACTGAGGTCCGGGCCGGGCACCGCGCGGGAAGCTCACGCGCGGTGCTCGGTCAGCCAGACGTGCGCCCGCTTCCAGACTTCGCGCAGCCCCGATCGCTCCCCGAAGTAGTCCCCCGCCGCGCCGACGACCGGCAACATGCCGATCGCACGGTGCAAGAAGTTCCCGCGTGGCCGCTTCTCCAGCTCCTCGGTGATCCCGAGCAGTCCCCGGCCCAGCCGCCACAGCGTCCGGCCCGCGGCCTTGACCGTCGCCTTGCCGTGCTTCTTCTCCGACGCCGTCAGCTCTTCGGTCAGCTTCGCCGCTTCGTCGGCCTCGGCCGCTTCGTCGTGCTCCGGGTGCTTGCCCGCCGCGAGGTCGGCGTCGATCTCGCGCTCGAACAGCACCGCCGCGATCAGCCGCACCCGCGTGCCGACGTCCGTCACGCCGTACTCCCCGGCGATCGCGCACAGCAGCAGCCCCTGCGACGCCGCCCCCAGCGTGTCCTGCACCGGCAGCCGGTCGGCCAGTGCGCCGCCCAGCCCCGGGATCGACGTCAGCAGCGCCGTGAACCGGCCGACGCGGTTCATCCACCAGCTCGACCGGTCGTAGCCCGTCATCCGCGCCCACGCGGCGGTGCCGGGCACCTTCACCGACGTCACGCCGTGGATCAGCTTCGCCTTGAGCCCGGACTCGACCTCGGCGAGGTCTTCCTTCTCCCGCGCCTGCAGGCCGAACGGGTCGGACTCGCGCAGCGCGTCGAGCATCGGCCCGCACGCCCGCACGAACGGCCGCAGCACCGCCACGACCTGCTTGTCGGAGATCGCCTCAGCCACGTCCCGCACTCCTTCCCGCCGCCGCCCGGCCCAGCCCGCCGCCGAGCACCAGCGCGCCCGGCAGCGCGCTCGCGCCGAGCAGCACCAGCGCTCGCCAGTCCTGGATCAGCACCAGGTCGCCGCCCGGGCCCAGCAGGCCGAACCCGAACACGACGACCACCCACACCGCCAGGGGTACCCACGAAAGCCCGGGCCGCACCAGCTTCGCCGTCGTCGACACCAGCCACGGCGTGGTGACCGCGCCGACGACGACCGTCAGCGGCAGCGGCACGACCCCGATCCGCAGCGGCAGGAAGAACAGCTCCAGCACGGCCAGCAGCACCGTGTCGAACGCGAGCAGCAGCAGGAGCAGCCGCTGCTCCCAGGTCAGCGGCTCCGGCACGGTCACAGCCCACCGAACAGGTCGTCCGCCGCACCGTCGGCCGGGCCGTGGGCCAGCACGAAGGAGTCGTGCGCCGGGATCGGCTGGGCGACCTCGTTCGTCAGCGCGAAGTACGGGACGTCCCCGTCGACGACGGCCAGCTGCGTCGCGTGCGCGCGCAGGGCCGCCAGCTTCGCCGGGACGTACGCGGCGACGTCGAGCGTCGTCGTGATCTCTTCGTCCGGCGTCACCGGCAGCTCGTCGTCGGGCGGGACGGGGTACTCGGGTTCGCCGGCCCGCAGCGCGGCCAGCCCGGTGCGCATCGCGTCACTCGACGTGACGGTGTGGAACACCCGGGCCACCGACTCCGCGCGCGGCGCCGCGGCCATCGTGATCTCGTGGGCGCGGATGTGGTCGGGGTGGCCGTAGCCGCCGAAGGCGTCGTAGGTGACGACGACCTGGGGCCGCACCTCGTCGAGGATCTCCGCGAGCTGCGCGGCCTGCTCCTCGGCACTCCCCCCGGTGAACGCCCGCGGGTGCGAAGCCGACGGCGTGCCCGCCATGCCCGAATCGCGCCACCGGCCGATCCCGCCCAGGTAACGATGTCGTGACACCCCCAGCGCGGCGCACGCGGCCTTCAGCTCGGCGACGCGGTAGCCGCCTAGCTGGTCGGCCGCCCAGGCGCCCAGCCCCGCCAGCTCGGGCAGGCCGGCCATGATCTCGCCCTCTTCGCCGAGCGTGCAGGTCACGACCGTCACCTCGGCACCTTCGGCGGCGTATCGTGCGATCGTGGCGCCGGTGGTGATGCTCTCGTCGTCGGGATGGGCGTGGACGAGCAGCAGCCTGCGCGGTACCGGGGAGATCACGGGTTGAGCGTAATTCCCGTGCTCCGACCTTCGTCGGGGACACCCTCGGTTATCCTCGCGCGAGTCGCGACCGCCGCGTCGCGATCGTCTGTACCCCCACGAAGGGCATCTTGGTGAGCACTGAAGCAACTTCGGCGGATGTCGCCGGCGTGTCCGGATCCGTTCTGTCGATCTCCGACCTCAGCGTGTCGTTCCAGACCGAGGACGGCGTCGTGAACGCCGTCAAGGGCATCGGTTTCGACGTGCAGCCCGGCGAGATCGTCGCCGTGGTCGGGGAGTCCGGGTCCGGCAAGTCCGTCACGTCGATGTCGGTGCTGGGCCTGCTGCCCAAGACCAGCAAGATCGCCGGCGAGCTGCGTCTCGGCGAGCGCAACCTGGCGGATCTCAAAGAGAAGGAAATGCAGAAGATCCGCGGCAACCAGGTCGCGATGATCTTCCAGGAGCCGATGACGGCGCTGAACCCGGTCTACACGGTCGGCTGGCAGCTGCGCGAGGCCCTGCGCTCGCACCTGGACATCTCCAAGGCCGCCGCGGACAAGCGCGCGGTCGAGCTGCTCGACATGGTCGGCATCCCGAACCCGGAGCTGCGGTTCAAGCAGTACCCGCACCAGCTCTCGGGCGGTCTGCGCCAGCGCGTCGTCATCGCCATGGCGATCTCGTGCGACCCGAAGGTCATCATCGCCGACGAGCCGACCACCGCGCTCGACGTCACGGTCCAGGCGGAGATCCTCGGCCTGCTGCGCAAGCTGCGCGACACCCTCGACACGGCGATCGTGCTGATCACCCACGACATGGGCGTCGTCGCCGACATGGCCGACCGCGTCATCGTGATGTACCAGGGCGAGATCGTCGAAGAGGCCCCTTCGCGCGAGCTGTTCGCGTCGCCGAAGGAGGACTACACCCGGCGGCTGCTGGCCGCGGTGCCGGTGCTCGGCCAGCGTCCCGAGGGACGTCGCCTGCTCGACGACGCCGGGATCGCCTCCGACAGCACCGAGGCGGCCAAGATCGCCGAGGAGATCCGGCTGGCCGACGCCGAGCTGGAGGCCGTCATCGAGGAGGCCGCGCCGGCCCTCGAGATCAAGAACCTGGTGCTCGAGTACCCGGGCCGTCGCGGTCAGGGCAAGAACCGCGCGGTCGACGACGTCTCGATCACCATCGCCAAGGGCGAGATCGTCGGCCTGGTGGGCGAGTCCGGCTCGGGCAAGACGACCGTCGGCCGCTGCGCCGTCGGCCTGCTCCAGGCCACCGAGGGCACCATCGCGATCGCCGGCAAGGACATCACGAAGATGTCGGCGAAGGAGCTTCGCCCGCTTCGCCGGTACTTCTCGATCGTGTTCCAGGACCCGGCGTCCACTCTGGACCCGAAGATGACGATCGGCGAGTCGATCGCCGAGCCGATGGTGCTGCACAAGGTGCTGGCCGGCAAGGAGCTGTCGGCCCGCGTGCGCTCGCTGCTCGACAAGGTCGAGCTGGGCGGGCACTACATGAACCGCTACCCGCACGAGCTTTCCGGCGGCCAGCGCCAGCGCGTGGCGATCGCCCGGGCGCTGTCCCTGGACCCGGCGCTGCTCATCGCGGACGAGCCGACGTCGGCCCTGGACGTGTCGGTGCAGGCCCGCGTGCTGGACCTGTTCCTCGACCTGCAGCAGTCGCTGCAGTTCGCGTGCCTGTTCATCAGCCACGACCTGGCGGTGGTCGACCTGCTGGCCGACCGCGTCGCGGTGATGCAGCACGGCAAGCTGGTCGAGATCGGCACGCGCGACCAGGTGCTGCACTCGCCCCAGCAGGACTACACGCGCCGCCTGCTGTCGGCGGCGCCGGTCGCGGACCCGGTGCTCCAGGCCGAGCGCCGCGCGGCCTGGGAGGCCGGCAAGCTGGCCCCCGTCGCCGACTGACGCCCTGACGCACGAAGGCCGTCACCCGCTTGGGTGGCGGCCTTCGGTCGTTCCTGGGCGGACGACACGCGCACCTGGGCGGCGAACACGCGTCTCACGGGTGGTACGGGCGGCCAAAGGCCAGATCTGGAGAGCGTGCGGGGCCAGCCCAGCTTGTGCTCGGTGTCGGAGCACGTAGAGCACGAGATTCATCCGAACCCCCAGGTCCGGCGATCCCCGCGCGAAAACGGACGCGGGGGCGACCGGAACCGGTCACCCCCGCGTCGGCGTTCAGGCCTTCATTCTCCGCTGTCGCGGGTCGAAGGCGTCGCGAAGACCGTCACCGATGAAGTTGATCGTCAGTGAAATCAGCACGAGCACGATGAACGGCCCGAAGAACAGCGACGGCCGCGTCTGCAGCTGGGCGTAGTTCTCCAGGATGACGCGGCCGAGCGAGGTGTCCGGGAGCTGGACACCGAGGCCGATGAACGACAGCGCGGCTTCTGCCAGCACGGCCTGCGCGACCGCGAGGGTCGCGTTGACCGTGATGCTGCCGACCATGTTCGGCACCAGGTGCTTGAAGATGATCCGGAACGTGCCGGCACCCGAAGCGCGAGCCGCGTCGACGAACTCGCGCTGGGACAGTGACATCGCTTCGGCGCGGGTGATCCGGGCGATCTGCATCCAGCCGAACGAAGCGAGCACCAGGGCGACGATGTACCAGGAACCGCTCCCGAACACCTTCGCCAGGATGGCCGCCGCGGCGATCTGCGGGATGATCAGGAACAGGTCCGTCACCCGCGAGACCGCCGAGTCGGTGAACCGGCGCAGGTAGCCCGCCAGTGCGCCGAGCACGACGCCGACGACCGTCGACAGGATCGACACCGTGAGAGCGATCAGCAGCGAGAACTGGGTGCCGCGCAGGATCTGCGACACCATGTCCTTGCCGACCTGCGTGGTGCCCAGCGGGAAGTCGCCGCTCGGCTTCGCGAAGGACGGGAAGGAGCTGTCCTCGTAGCTGTGCTTCCAGAAGATCGGCAGGATGATGCTGAGCAGGATGATCAGCAGCAGGATCGCGGTCGACGCCATCGCCAGCTTGTGGTGCAGGAACTTCCGGAGCACCAGCTTGCCCTGGCTCCGGGGTTCGGGCAGCGCCTCCGGCGGGAGGGTTCCGTCCTTGGTCGCGGTTTCGCTCGCGAGAAGGGAGTTCAAGTCAGCCAACGCGAATCCTCGGGTCCAGGATGCCGTACACCAGGTCGGCGATCAGGTTGGCGACGATCACGCTGGTGGCGATGACCACGAGCCAGCCCATCATCACCTGAGTGTCGTTCTTGTTGACGGCTTCCACCAGCAATGTGCCCATACCGTGCCAGTTGAACACCGTCTCGGTGATGATCGCGCCGGCGAGCACCGACCCGAAGTTCACCGAGAACAGCGTCGTCACGGGGATCAGGGCGTTGCGGAACGCGTGCCGGAAGATGACCCGGCCGTTCGCGAGGCCCTTGGCCCGCGCGGTGCGCACGTAGTCGGAGTTCATCACTTCCAGCATCGAGGCCCGCTGGAACCGGCTGTACGCGGCGAAGCTGATCGCCATGATCGACAGCGTCGGCAGCAGGTACGCCCCGATCGTGCTGGTTATGAAGTCCCCGACGCCGTCGGTTTTCAGCTGTTCCGGGCTGGTCGTGCGTAGCCATGGATTGCCGAGGACGTCCTGCAGACCGAGGTCACGGACCCAGCCGTTGATCTCGATCGCGTAGTTCTTCAGCACGATCGCGATGCAGAAGATCGGCATCGAGAACAGCAGGAAGGCGAGCGTGGTGGCGAGGTAGTCGACGATCGAGTACTGCTTCACCGCGGCGAGCACGCCGACGATGATGCCGATGATCAGCGCGAGGATCTCGGCCCCGACTACCAGCTTGAACGTGACGCCGAACGCGGCCAGCACCTTGGGCGCGACCGGCTGGAGCGCGTTGCCCTGCGCGATGGACGTGCCCCAGTCACCCGACAGGAAGTCCCCGAGCCAGGTGAAGTAGCGGGGCACGACGCCCTGGTCCAGGCCCAGCTTGTGGGACAGCGCGTCGATCGCGTCCTTGCTCAGCTGGGGGTTGTTCCGCAGCTCGCCCAGCGGGTCACCGGTGGCGGCGACCATCACGAACGACAAAAAGGTCCCGACCAGCAGGACGGGAATCGATATCGCCAGACGGCGAAGGATGTAGATCACCAGGTTCAACGAACTGCTCCTCATCCGGGCCTGGTCGTCAGAAGTGCGCTGGACCGCTACCCGGTTGTCTACCGTAGTGGCGGTAACCCTACGGTCAACAGCTACTTCCGGTGGGTACCGGGGCCCGGCTCGTGGCCGGACCCCGGTACCTCCCAGGTCATCTGGAGCGAGGGGGAAGAAGCTGCGGGGCTAGGCCCTGCTTACTTCTTCTCCCACTCGCCGGCGTTCCACAGGGCACCGTTGTACGACTGCATGTACACGCGGTCGATACCCTTGAACGCCCACATCGACGGGGTCTGCCAGAGCGGGACCGTCGCGTACTTGTCCGCGATGGCCTTGTCGGCCGCCTGGTAGGCCTGCGTCTTGACGGTCTCGTCCGTCGCCTTCACGGCGGTGTTGAACGCGTCGTCGATCTTCGGGTCGCACAGGTTCTGGTAGTTCTGGTCGCCACCCTTGTCCGGGCAGACGTAGATCGAGCGCGACTGCGACTTGAACGGCGCCGAGGACCAGCCGAAGAGCGCGACGTCGTAGTCACCGGTCGAGACGCGGCCACCCTTGAGGAAGTTGGCGTCGGTCTCGTCCTTGACCTCGATGCCGGCCGCCTTGGCCTGCGAGATGATGATCTCGACGGTCTGGCTGCGGCGGGCGTTCTGGTTGTGCGTGATCTTGAACGAAGCCCGCTGCGTGCCCTTGGCGAAGATGCCGTCGGCACCCTTGGCCCAGCCGGCGTCGGTCAGGGTCTTGGCCGCGGCCTCGGCACCCAGTCCGGCCTTGCTGCCGTAGAGGTCGGTGTAGCCCTCTTCACCCTGGAAGAACACGATCGAGTTCAGCGGAGCCGCGTCGGCCTGGACTTCCTTGAGCAGCTTGTCCGTGATCGCCTTGCGGTCGATCGACTCGAAGAACGCCTTGCGGAGGGCGTCGTCCTTGAAGATGCGGTTGAACTGCAGGTCAAGGTGCTCGTAGGTGAGCTGCGGCGCCGAGCCGTAGGTCACACCCTGCGGGGCGAGGCTCTTCATCGTGGCCGCCGCGGTGGCGTCCGGCTGGGTCGACGCCGCGACGTCGATCTCACCGTTCTGCAGCGCGGTCGCCATGGCCTTGGTGTCTTCCATGGCGCGGACGATGATCTTCGCCGGGCCGCCCTTGCCGCCCGCCCACTTCGGGTTCTTCACCAGCGTGACGGACTTCTGGTTCGCGTCGAACGAGTCGATCATGTACGGGCCGGAGGCCGGCATGATCGACTTGTCGAAGCCCTTCCACTTGTTCGTCCAGAAGTCGCCGGCCTTGGACAGCTGGGCCGGGTCGCCGGTCGGCGCGAGCTTGGTGATGTCCGCGATGCCGGCGTTCTTCTCGAGAACGTGCGCCGGCAGGATCTGGACACCGCTGAACAGGCCCTTGTAGTCGAGGTACGGCTCGCTGTAGTCCGTCTCGAAGGTCAGGTTGTCCTTGCAGGTGGCCGTCTTGATCTTGTCGTAGCCGGTGGTCGAGGCCGCGTTGAACGGGTTCTTGCCGTCCGAGCCCTTGGCCAGCCCGCTACCCGACAGCCAGGCCAGGTAGAAGTCCTTGCAGTCGAAAGGCGCGTCGTCCGACCACTTGAGGTTCGGCTTGATCTTGTACGTGACGACCTGCGGGTCCTTGGAGGTCACGTCGACCGAGTCGAGGATGTCGTTGTTGAGCAGCACCTTGTTGTTGCCGTCGAGGACGAAGGCGTCTTCGAGGACGGTGGTCAAGATGTACGTGTTGTACGAGCTGTTGGTGTCCGGGGTGTTGTTGTTGTACCCCGAGTACCCGTCGTCGATCCCGACCGTGACCGTGCCGTCCCAGCCCTTGACGTCCGCGAGCTTGAACGAGTCACCCTGCTCGGCCTTGCCGACCGCCATCGACTTGACGTCGGTCGACGATCCGTTCTGGTCCGTGCTGCCCGAGCCCGCGTCGCCACCGCTGCAGGCACTCAGCAGCAGCGAGGCGCCTGCGACGAGCGACAAGGCGGAGACTGCTTTGGTTCTCCTCATGAAGTGTGCCCTCCTAGCACTGAGTCCTTGAATTGTGACAAGGACCCACACCGCTCCGGTTTGGTGCCGGAGCCTACGACACGCCAAGCGACACTCAACTGGCGCACTGCGGGAGCACGCTAGAAAGGAAAAGCACCGACAGTCACCAGTTCAGGGTCGATCGTGACCAAAGGGTGACTTCCAGTGGACATCCAGAAATACGACGGTTACCTCACGGATTCACGGAGTCCCACTCGAAGGCGTGCGTGAAGATCACCCGGTAGTACTGAATGCGTAGTCGAACGATTACTTCGGGCCGCGAGTCCAGTTCACGGCGGACCCGAACGGGCCCACCATCGGAGGACCTGGGGTTACTCCCGAGATACCCGATCCGATCGCCAGGGTGTCAGCCATTTGGAACAGCGGGATCACCACGTTCTGACGCCAAAGTTCAGGCTCCAGAGTGGTCAGCGCCTCGGCGATCGGGGTCGCCCCGGACAGCGCCGCGTCGATCGACGGCTGCAGCGCCGGATCGCAGAAACCCGACGAGTTGCCCGGTACGACGGGTTTCGCCGGGTCCGTCCCCGATGCCGTTTGTTCGGGGCGGCAGCCGAAGGTGGACGCGAGCACCGAAGCCGTGTCGCCGCCGACCGCCTGCGGCACGACCGCGATGTCGATCCCGACGCTGCCCGCCGAGTCGCCGGTCGGCTGCTGGATCCCGCCGGCCACCGGCATCGCGAGCAGGCCGCTGAACAGGTCGCGCGGCTGCGGCGTGATCGCGCTGACCTCGACGCCCTGCGCGACGAGCTGGCTGGTGAGCTCCTTGGCGATCGTCGCGAACGGCTCCTGGGTGGCGGGCGAGGCAATGACCAGCGAAAGCGCCTTGCCGTTCTTGCGCCAGGTGCCCGCGGTCTTGGCGTAGCCGGCCGCCTTCAGCGACTCCTCGGCCTTGGCGACGTCGGGCGCGGTGGGCGGGCCGGGCGGGATGGTCGCCGCGTACCCGGTCACCGACGGCGCCTTGACCTGCGCGTCGGCGTGCAGCTGCGACGACGGGCCGCCGTTGACGCCCTCGGTGATCAGCTTGGACCGGTCGATCAGCGCGGCGATGCCGGCGCGCACCTGCGTGTCGTGGAGCGTGGCGCTGACCGGGCGCAGCAGCACGTCGGCCACCAGCGGCCGGGCCACGGTGTGCAGCTGCACGGCCGGGCCGAGCTCGCCGAGCAGCTTGAGCTCGTCGCCGGTGGTCCTGGCCAGTGCGAACTGGTCGTTGCCGCTGCGCAGCGCCGCGAGCAGCGTGTTCTGGTCCGAGCGGCGCAGCACGATCCGGTCGATGGCCGCGGGCTTCTCCCAGTAGCGCTCGTTGCGCTCGAGGATCACCTCGCCGCGGGCGGTGTCGAGGCTCTTGATCGAGAACGGGCCGGCGATGGCCGGGAAGTTCGAGGCCAGCGCCCCGCGCCAGCCGTCGGGCGCGTCCTTGAGCAGGTGGGCGGGCAGCAGGTCCGAGAACAGCGTCTGCCAGCCGGGGTACGGCTTGGCGAAGGTGACCTCGACGCGCTTGCCGCCTTCGCGGGACTGCAGGTCGGTGATCTGCCGGTAGCCGGCCGGCCCGATCACGCCGGGCTGGTCGCGCATCTGCGTACGCAGGTAGTCGAAGTCCTCGGCGGCGATGGGCGCGCCGTCGGACCAGGACGCGTCCGGGCGGATCTCGTAGGCGACCACGAACGGCTGCTGCGAGAGCACCTCGGCGGACTTCATCAGGCTCTTGTCGAGCTGGGTGCTGCCGTCGTCCTTCTGGCGGAACACCGAGGGCAGCAGCAGCTGCGACAGCGCGGACGTGACCTGCGAGGAGTCGGCCAAGTTGTGCGGGTTGTACCCGCCGAGCACGTCGTCGACGCCGACGACGATCTGCGACGGCGTCTTCCCGGTGGTCGAGGCCGGCGGGACCGACGAGGACACCACGGGCGGTGGCGGGGTGTTCGAGCAAGCGGTGACCAGCACGGCCGCGAGCGCCAGCACCGGCACCGCCTTGCGATTCACCCGCACGCCCCGTTCCTCCCAGAATCTCCCCGATCGGGTCAGCCATGCTCCCACGACCGCGTCGGCGGCCGGAACCGGGATTCCCGTACCCGGATCGGCCGGGCGCGGCGCCGCTTGGTGCCGCTATCGGAAAAGACGCGCGGCGCACCGTCCGGGTTCCCGGACCGTTCCGGAACGGCGGAACGAACACGCCCCGGACACGGGACGGGTCCGGCCCGGTGGTGAACACCAGGCGTCGAATCCGCGAAAGCCCCTATAAAGATATAAGGAGAAGAACAACGGAATTCGTGACTTCGCGTCGGCCGATTATCCACCCAGGGTGACCGGCAGGCAATACAAAAACCTCCCGGCGCGGTACGCCGGGAGGTTTTTACGCGATTTTCGACCGATTCAGCTGTTGTCGCGGCTCTTCGCGCGCGAACGCTCCTTCGCCCGGGTGTTGATGTCCAGGGTGACCTTGCGGACCCGGACGACCTCGGGCGCGACCTCGACGCACTCGTCGACCGAGCAGAACTCCAGCGCCTCTTCCAGGCCCATCTTGCGCGGGCGGGCCAGCGTCTCCATCACGTCGGCGGAGGACTGACGCATGTTCGTCAGCTTCTTCTCCTTGGTGATGTTGATGTCGAGGTCCTCGAAGCGCGGGTTCTCGCCCACGACCATGCCCTCGTAGACGTCGGCGCCCGGCTCGACGAAGAACGTGCCGCGGTCGGCCAGCTGGATCATCGCGTACGCGGTGACCGGGCCGGTGCGGTCGGCGACCAGGGAGCCGCTGTGGCGGGTGCGGATCTCGCCCGCCCACGGGAAGTAGCCCTCGAACACGTGGTTCGCGATGCCGGTGCCGCGGGTCTCGGTGAGGAAGTCGGTGCGGAAGCTGATCAGGCCGCGCGACGGGAGCACGTACTCCAGCTTGATCCGGCCGGTGCCGTTGCCGCTCATGTCCTCCATGCGGCCCTTGCGGGCGGCCAGGAGCTGGGTGATCGCGCCGAGGTGCTCCTCCGGCGAGTCGATGTAGAGGCGCTCGAACGGCTCGTGCAGCTTGCCGTCGATCGTGCGCAGGACCACCTGCGGCTTGCCGACGGTCAGCTCGAAGCCCTCGCGCCGCATCTGCTCGACGAGGATCGCCAGCGCCAGCTCGCCACGGCCCTGGACCTCCCAGGTGTCGGGGCGCTCGGTCGGCAGGACGCGGATCGAGACGTTGCCGATCAGCTCCTGGTCGAGGCGGGCCTTGACCAGCCGCGCGGTGACCTTGTCGCCGCCGTTGCGCCCCGCCAGCGGCGAGGTGTTGACGCCGATGGTCATCGAGATGGCGGGCTCGTCGACGGTGATCCGGGGCAGCGCCACCGGCGTCTCGGAGTCGGCGAGGGTGTCGCCGATGGTGATCTCGGGGATGCCGGCGATGGCGACGAGCTCACCGGCGCTGGCCTCGGTCGCCGGGACGCGGGTGAGCGCCTCGGTGACCAGCAGCTCGGAGATGCGGACGTTCTGCACGCTGCCGTCTTCGCGCATCCAGGCCACGGTCTGGCCCTTGCGGAGCTTGCCGGCGTGGATGCGGATCAGCGCGATGCGGCCGAGGAAGTTCGACGCGTCGAGGTTGGTGACCAGCGCCTGCAGCGGCGCGTCGAGGTCGGCGGCGGGCGGCGGCACGTGCCGGAGCAGCGTGTCGAACAGCGGGTCGAGGTTCTCGCTCTCGGGGATCTCGCCGTCGGCGGGCTGCTCCAGGCTCGCCTTGCCGGCGCGCGCGGAGGCGTAGACGACCGGGAGGTCGAGGATCGCGTCGTGGTCGGCGTCCTCGATGTCGCTGGCCAGCTCGAGCAGCAGGTCGTGGGTCTCCTCGACGACCTCGGCGATCCGGGCGTCCGGGCGGTCGGTCTTGTTGACCAGCAGGATCACCGGCAGGCCGGCTTCGAGGGCCTTGCGCAGCACGAAGCGGGTCTGCGGGAGCGGGCCCTCGCTGGCGTCGACCAGCAGGACGACGCCGTCGACCATGGCCAGGCCGCGCTCGACCTCGCCGCCGAAGTCGGCGTGGCCGGGGGTGTCGATGACGTTGATCGTCACCTGGCCCTCGGGCGTCTGGCGGTGGATCGAGGTGTTCTTCGCGAGGATCGTGATGCCCTTTTCGCGCTCCAGCTCCCCGGAGTCCATCACCCGGTCGACGAGCTCGGCCCGGTCGGCGAAGGCGCCGGACTGGCGCAGCATCGCGTCGACGAGGGTCGTCTTGCCGTGGTCGACGTGGGCGACGATCGCGACGTTGCGCAGGTCGGGCCGGGTCTTACCGGTCGGCCGGCCGGTTTCGACGGTAGCGCTGGCTGCGGGCACGCGAAGACTCCTGAACTTCAAGGGGTGGGTGGCCGCGTAAGCCCGTTCGGCATCCAGTGACCGGCTTTGGTCACACGCGGACCTCACCAAGGATACCTGTCGCCCCATTGTGAGCGGCCCCACGCCCCCCAATCGGTTAGCCTCACCTAACGTGGGAAACCGGTTTAGTCGCCGATTCGAGGGAGCGTGCGCGTGGGCAAGAAGCCGGACGACCCGCGAAAGGTCGTGCGCAAGCTGATGAAGGCCGGCAAGGTCAAGAAGAAGTGCTGCCGGTCGAAGCCGCGCTGCAAGAAGTGCCCGGTGCTCGCCCTCAAGAAGGCCAAGCTGGACCTCGCCGCCTAGCTCAGTGCGTGACCGCTTCGTTGAGCAGCCGCAGCTCCGGAGCGGTCTTGGTCGGCGAGAACTCGATGACCTCGTACTGGGCGAGGCGCCGCACGCAGAACGGGTCGGACGCCAGGATGGCGTCGAGCTTCCCGCGGTTCAGCGGGCGCGTGATGATGACGCCGCCGGTGCGCGGGTTCCGCCGCCCGGACGCCAGGAAGTGGCCGTGTTCGTACTGCTTGTTCAGCCACTCGACGTGGTCCGGGAGCGCGTAGTCGATTTCCTCGATCGGAGCCGTGTAGTTCAGCAGGACGACATACATGGTTAAGACGGTAGCCCCGCGAGCCCGTTCCCGCGTCCGGACGATACCGAGTGGTGACGGACGTCGGCTATGCTCGCCGCATGCACGCGCAGACGTCCAGCTGGTGGCCGCCCCAGGCGGCCGTCTAGTCCTGCGCTGATCACCAGCGGCCGCCCCGGACGGGCGGCCTTTTTCATGCCTTCTCCGGGGTGGTCCCCTCGGAAAGGAACCCCGTGAGCAAGCTGTCCGGCATCACGCCCTCCGGCCACGTCCACCTCGGCAACTACCTCGGTGCGGTCCGCCGCTGGGCGCGCGAGGGCGGCGCGGACGACCTGTACTTCGTCGCCGACCTGCACGGCATGACGAACCCGCACAACCCGGCGAAACTCCGATCACTGGCGAGGGAGCAGCTCGCCGTGCTGATCGCCGCCGGGATCGACCTCGAGCGCGTGTTCGTCCAGTCCGACCTGGCCCGCGAGCTGGGCGCGCTGACCTGGGTCCTGGAGTGCACCTGCAACTACGGCGAGGCCGCGCGGATGATCCAGTTCAAGGAGAAGTCCAAGGGGCAGGCCGGCGTGCGGCTGTCGCTGCTGACGTATCCGGCGCTGATGGCCGCGGACATCCTGCTGCAGGGCGCGGACGAGGTGCCGGTCGGCGAGGACCAGCGCCAGCACGTCGAGCTGACGCGGACGCTGGCCAAGCGGTTCAACGGCACCTACGGCGACGTGTTCACGATTCCCAGGGCGGTGCTGCCGCCCGCGGGAGCGCGGGTGAAGGACCTCGCCGACCCGGTGCGCAAGATGTCGAAGTCGACGCGGGACGCGGTGGGCGTGGTGTTCGCGCTCGACGAGCCCGACCAGATCCGCCGCAAGATCCGCCGCGCGGTCACCGACGGCGAATCGGTCCCGGCGCACGACCCGGAAACCCGCCCGGGGATGGCGAACCTGCTGGAGATCCTGGCCGCGTGCCGGGGCGGCTCGCCGGCCGACCTGGCGGCGGAGTTCTCGTCCTACGGCGCGGTGAAGGACGCCGTCGCGGACGCCGTGATCGAGGAGCTGCGCCCGCTGCGTGAACGTGCGTTAACGCTGCTCGACGACGTCGCGGAGCTGGACCGGGTCCGCAAGGCGGGCGCGGAGCGCGCCCGGGAGCGCGGCTCGCACCGGCTCGACGCGGCGTTGCGGATGATCGGCGCTAACTGAGCAGCGCGTGCAGGGCCGGGAGCAGGATCCGGTCGGCGGGCAGCCAGTCGAGGCCGTCGAGGTCGTCGGGCCCGAGCCACCGCACGGCTCGGTGCTCGACGGCCCGCGGCTCTTCACCCGGCGAGACGAGCTTCGCGGCGTAGATGCGGAGGACCTTCTCGCCGGGCAGCGGCACGTCGTGACCGACGCGCGTCCCGACCTCGATGACGACGTCCAGCTCCTCGCTGCACTCGCGGGCCAGCGCGAAGGACTCGGACTCGCCCTCCTCGACCCGGCCACCGGGCAGTTCCCACTGCCCGGTGTGCTTCGGCGGCCAGGCCCGCTGCTGCGCGAGCAGCTTCCCGTCCCGCACCAGGGCGGCACCCACGATCACACCGTTCACAGCCCCGGAATCTACCCGGAAGTCCCGGGGCGGGCCGCGCCCGGCGATCGTTCCCCACGGGCCGCGCCCGGCGATCGTCCCCCACGGGCCGCGCCCGGCGATCGTCCCCCACGGGCCGCGCCCGGCGATCGTCCCCCACGGGCCGCCGCCGAGCAGAGCCACCACCGAGCAGAGCCACCACCGAGCAGAGCCACCACCGAGCAGAGCCACCACCGAGCAGAGCCACCACCGAGCAGAGCCACCACCGAGCAGAGCCACC
>NZ_JBVKDU010000003.1:991664-1178180 GCF_055633595.1 Amycolatopsis sp. NPDC114504
ACCACCGAGCAGAGCCCGCCCGCCCTGGGGGTCCGCCCCGCTCCAGCGTATCGGGGCGGTCCGACGAAACCCGCTCGAAGATCGCCGCCGGTGCCCGGTTGTCCACATCACGGCGAGGCTGTGGGCAACCCGGCAACCCGGCAACTGCCGAGCACCCGGGCTCTCAGCCGGCCTCGCCGGCCGCGGCCGCGCGCCAGACGACCACGAACCGCGCTCCGCCGTCCGGCGACTCCCCCACCTGGACCCGGCCGCCGCGCCGACGGACCGTCTCCGCCACCATCGCCAGCCCCAGGCCCGTCCCACCCGACGACCGGGCCCGGTCGTCCGCGATCCGGTAGAAGCGGTCGAACACCTTCTCGCGGTGCTCCGGGGCGATGCCCGGGCCGTCGTCGTCGACCACCACCCGCACCGATGACCTCGACGCCAGCACCGACACCACGATCTCGCCGCGCGCGTAACGGCACGCGTTGCGCAGCAGGTTGTCCAGCACCAGCTCCACCTCGGCGTGCGCGGACGACGCCCAAGCCTGCGCGACCGCGTTGCTCACCCGCGTCTCCGGCGCCCCCGCCGGCAGCCGCGCCACCGCCGCGCGCACCTCGCTGACCAGCTCGACGGGCGAAGCCGGCGGCACCTCCCCCGCGTCCGACCGGGCCAGCGACAGCAGCCCGTCCAGCAGCGACGACAACCGCTCGGCCTCCGTGAGAATGTCCGACAACGTCTCCTGGGACAGCTCCGGATCCGGGTTCGTCACCGCCACCTCGGCCTGCACCCGGATGGACGCGACCGGCGACCGCAGCTCGTGCGCCGCGTCGCCGGTGAACCGCCGGAGCCGGTCGCTGGCCTGCTCCTGCCGCTCCATCAGCGCGTTGAACTCCTCCGCCAATGCGCGAAGCTCGTCGTGCGAGTCCGGCAGCGCCAGCCGCGCCCCCGGCGGCAACGCCCGGACCGAACCCCGCATGCGCGCCACCGGCCGCAGCGACAGCCGCACCACCAGCCACGTCGCGAGCCCCGCCACCAGCGCCCCGACCGACGCGACGACCACCAGCCACACCCCGCCGTAGTGCACCGCGGCGGAGAACCCCACCAGGCCGGCGCCCGCGACGACCAGCCGTTGCGACCCGTCGGGCGCGCTGACGACCGTGGCCAGGTACCGCGCGCCGTCGCGCTGGACCGGCTGCCCGGCCTTGAGCGTCGAGACGTCGTACGGTGTAAGGCCGGTCGGGGTGCCGCCGTCGACCGGCGTGCCCGCGGTGTCCAGCACCCGCAGCGTCACCGGCGCCGCGCCGGACAGCGGCCGCCCGGCGCTCACCTCGGCACCCGCCGGGCCCAGCGCGCCGGACAGCTCGCGGTCGACCGAGTCGATGAGCAACGGCGACAGCTTCGCCGCGGCCAAAGCGGCCAGCCCGAGCAGGCAGCCCAGGGTGATCGTCGCGGCCAGCACGGTGATCCGGACCTGCAGGGACCGGCCCCGCCACCAGGAGATCACGGGGTGATGACCTCGTCGAGCTGCGCGTCGGAGGCCAGGTAGCCGTGCCCGCGCACGGTCCGCAGCAGCGCGCCGGCGCCGACCGCGTCCAGCTTGCGGCGCACGTATCCGACGTAGACCTCGACGAGGTTGCGCGTCACGGCCTGCTCCTCGCCCCAGACCGCGCGCAGCAGCTCGTCCTTCGTGACGACCGTCCCCGCCCGGCCGACGAGCACCTCGAGCAGCGCGAACTCGCGCGGGCTCAGCCCGACCTCCTCGCCGTTCCAGTGCACCTGCCGCAGCCCGCGGTCGACCGCCAGCGCGCCGAGCCGCAGCGTCCCCCGGCCCGCTTCCGGGCCGGCGCGGCGCAGGGTCGCGCGGACCTGCGCGACCAGCACGACGAAGGAGAACGGCTTGACGAGGTAGCCGTCGGCACCGAGGTCGAGGCCGTCAGCCTGGTCGATCTCGCCGTCCTTGGCCGAGACGAGCAGCACCGGCGTCAGGACGCCGTCCTTGCGCAGCCGCTCCAGCACGCGGTAGCCGGACAGGCCCGGCAGCATGATGTCGAGCAGCACGACGTCGAACGAGCCGGTGCTCGCCAGCTGCAGCCCGGTGGGGCCGTCCGCGGCCGTGACCACGTCCATGCCCTCCGCGCGCAGCCCGCGTTGCAGCGCCTTCCGCACGCCCGGTTCGTCGTCGACCACCAGCACCCGAGGTTTCACGAGGTTCATCATGGCCGGTTTCCGCAGGTCGTGCGTCAGCTCTCAGCGCGATCTCAGCCGGAGAGGGAGAACCTTCAGGGGTATCTCAGTCTCGAGAGGGAAGCGTCGGAGCCAGGGAGCCGGGCACACTCGGGCTCGGGAACACCACAGGGAGAGACGCATGAAACCGAAGACGAAGGGCATCACCGCCGCGGTCGTCGGCACCGCGCTCGGTGCGGGCGGGCTCGCGTTCATCGCGATGCCGGCCAGCGCCGACGACAAGCCGGCACTGCCGCAGGTGAGCGCCGAGGACCTGGTCCAGTCGGTCATGAAGGCCAAGCCGGGCGCGTTCGACGGCACGGTCAAGATCAGCAACGACCTGGGGCTGCCGTCGGTGGGGAACGCGCTGCCGGGGGCGTCGGCGCTGAACATCGACTCGGCGCACATCTTCAGCGACGGCGCCGGCAAGAGCCGCCTGGCCGCCACGCAGGGGGCCAGCCAGGAGACCGTGGTCCACGACGGCACGACCGTCTGGGACTACAGCTCCAAGACGAACACCGCGACGAAGGTGACGATCCCGGCCGACGTCGCCAAGCAGAAGGGCGCGGGCAGCGAGAAGACGCCCGACCCGATCACCGCGTCGACCGAGCTGCTCGCGAAGGTCCGCGAGAGCAGCACGGTGTCGGTCGACGGCACGGCGACCGTCGCCGACCGCCCGGCCTACGAGCTGGTGCTGACGCCGAAGCCGAGCGAGCGGACGCTGCTGCGCGAGATCCGCGTCGCGGTCGACTCGCAGACGCGGATGCCGCTGCGGGTGTCGGTGCTGAGCAACGGCACGTCGACGCCGGCGCTCGAGGTCGCGTTCAGCGAGATCCAGTTCACGCAGCAGCCGGCCGACCTCTTCACCTTCACCCCGCCGAAGGGCGCCAAGGTGCAGGAGAAGACGCCGACGGTGGACGACAAGGACAAGGCCCTCGCCGAGCAGGCGAAGGACAACGTCAAGGTCGTCGGCGACGGCTGGGACACCGTCGTCACGGGCAAGGTCCCGGCCGACGCGCTGAACGCGGCGCCGAAGCAGCAGTCCGGCCGTGAGGGCCGCGGCAACGCCGACCCGAAGGCGCTGCTCGAGCGCTTCGCCAAGAAGGTCAGCGGCACCTGGGGCAGCGGCTACCTCGTCACCACGAAGGTGGGCACCGCGGTGCTGACCGACGACGGCCGGTTCGCCGCCGGTGCGGTGCCGGAGCAGGTCCTCTACGAAGCGCTGGGCCAGAAGTGACCAGCACCACTGTGGAGTCCGGGGCGGACGTTTCTTCGGAAGCGTCCGCCCCGGCGGTTCCCCTGGCGGCACGCACGCGGGGGCTGCGCAAGGTCTACGGCAGCACCGTCGCCGTGGACCACGTCGACCTCGACATCCCGGAAGGCGCGGTCGTGGGGATGCTCGGGCCGAACGGCTCGGGCAAGACGACCACCATCCGGATGCTGCTCGGCCTGGTCCGGCCGACCGAAGGCGAGGTCGAGCTGCTCGGGCGCAAGATGCCCGACGCCGCCGCGCACGCGCTGCCGGACGTCGGCGCGCTGGTCGAGGGGCCGGGATTCCACCCGTTCCTCTCCGGGCGCGACAACCTGCTGCGCTTCGCCGCGGCCGAACCGCGGCTCGCGTCGGCCGGGATCCCGGCCGCGGTCGACTCGGCGCTCGAGCGCGTCGGGCTGACCGTCGCCGCGCGCCGACGGTACAAGGGCTATTCGCTCGGCATGAAGCAGCGGCTCGGGCTCGCCTCGGCGTTGCTCGTGCCGCGGAAGATGGTCGTGCTCGACGAGCCGACCAACGGCCTCGATCCCGCGGGTACCAGGGAGATCCGCAGGATCGTCGCCGAGCTGCACGCTTCCGGCGTCACCGTGCTCGTGTCGTCGCACCTGTTGGCCGAGGTGGAGGCGACGTGCACGCACGTCGCCGTGCTGCAGTCCGGCAACGTCGTCGCGCAGGGCGAGCTGACCGAGCTGCTGGAGTCGGGGAACGCGGCCCTGCTGGTCCGCACGCCCGACGCGGAACAGGCCGTGGAAGTGCTGCGGGAGCACCGGATCGGCGTCCGGCTCACCCCGGACGGCGTCCGGGCCGACCTCACGGCGGCGGAAGCGCCGCGGGTGCTGCAGGTCCTGGTGGGCGCGGGGGTCGCGGTCCACGAGGCGACGCGGGCCCGCACCGGGCTGGAAGACCTGTTCGCCCGGCTGACGGAGTCCACTGTGGAGGGATCGGGATGACCGCCGTCCTGGAAGCACCGGCGGCCCGCACGGGCCACGACACGGTGCCGCTGACCCGGCTGCTCGCCGCGGAGCTGCGCTGGATCTTCCGGCGGCCGCGGACGCTGGCCGTGCTCGGGCTTCTCGCGCTGATCCCGGTGATCATCGGCATCGGCCTGACGCTGGTCGACGAGAACGCGGCGAACGGCGGCGGCCCGGACGAGGGCGGCGGCGCGCTGCTGGCCTCCGCCGTCAACAACGCGTTCGTGCTGCCGATCGCGGCGGTCGTGCTGTCACTGGCGCTGCTCCTGCCGCTGGCGTCGGCGATGGCGGGCGCGGACGCGATCGCCGGCGAGACGGCGCACGGCACCCTGCGCGGCTGGCTGATCGCGCCGGTCGGGCGGGGCCGGTTGCTCGCGGTGAAGGCGTTCGGCGTCGCGACGGTGTCGGTGGTCTCAGTGCTGGCGATGTGCTTCACCGGCGTGGTGACCGGGCTGATCATCAACGGCACGGACTCGCTGTTCACGCTCTCCGGCACGACGTTGACGCTGGGCGGCGCGCTGGCCCGGATCCTGCTGATGGCGGGCTGGGTGGTGCTCCAGCTGTGGGCGGTCGGCGCGGTGGCGCTGGCGATCTCCAGCTGGACCGAGCACCCGATGCTGGTGGTGGCGTCGGTGCTGGCGGCCGACATCGTGTTCACGATCCTCGGTTTCCTGACGTCGCTGGACTGGCTGCACCCGTTCCTGCTGACGAAGGACTGGTCGGTGGCCCCGGCGGAGGTCCTGCAGGACCCGATGGGCGCCCAGATGCTGGGCGAAGGCGCTTTGCGCGCGGCCTGCTACATCGTGATCGGCCTGTCGCTGGCCTACGCGCGACTGTCCACTCGCGACGGCTGAGTCTCCCGGACGGCGTCGTCAGCCCACCAGCGCGACGCCGTCCGGGTCGAACTCCAGCTTCACGGAGTCGCCCGCCCGCAGGTCCGACGCGGCGGGCGCGACGGCGTCCACTGTGGATTCCTCGAGCTTGACGACGAGCCGGACGTGCTCGCGGCGGTGCACCGCCGCGACGACCTCGCCCGCCACGCCGTCGGTAGCCACCCGCAGTGCGTGCGGCCGCAGCCCGAGCCGCACCGGGCCGTCGTCGACGTCCGGCAGCGCGACGTCACCCAGCTCCGTGTGCACGACCCCGCCGGCCACGACGCCGTCCACGAACGTCGTCACGCCGAGGAACCGGGCCACGTCGTCGTCCGCCGGGCTGCGCCACACGCGGCGGACCGCGCCCTCCTGGCGGACCTCGCCGGCGTCGAGCACCGCGACCCGGTCGGCCAGCGTGAACGCCTCCTCCTGGTCGTGCGTCACCAGCAACGCCGTGATCTTGCTGCGGCGCAACAGGTCCGCCAGGTCGATGGCCAGCTGCTCGCGCAAGCCGGCGTCCAAACCGGACAGTGGCTCGTCCAGCAGCAGCAGTCGCGGCTTCGGCGCCAGCGCCCGGGCCAGCGCCACCCGCTGAGCCTGGCCGCCCGACAACTCCGTCACCCGGCGCTTTTCGAAGCCGGAGAGGCCGACCAGCGCCAGCAGTTCGGCGACGCGCGGGGCCCACTGCGCGCGGGGTACGCCGTGCATCCGCAGGCCGAACGCGATGTTCGCGGCGACGTCGCGGTGGCCGAACAGCTGGCCGTCCTGGAACACCAGCCCGAACCCGCGCCGGTGCACCGGCACCGCGCCGAGATCGTCGCCGTCCCAGCTCACCGAGCCGCGGGCCGAGGGCTCCAGCCCGGTGATCGCGCGCAGCAGCGTCGACTTCCCCGAGCCGGACGGGCCGAGCAGCGCCAGCACCTCGCCGTCGGCGATGTCGAGCCGCGCGTCGCGCACCGCGGCGAACGATCCGTAGTGGACGGTCAGGTCCCGCACCGACAGCGCCATCAGAACTCTCCCACCCGGCCACGTCCCAGCCTGTCGATCAGCGCGACCGCCAGCACCGTCACGAGCATCAGCAGTGCGCACGCGGCGTACGCCATCTGGTTGTTCAGCTCCCCCGGCCGTCCCATCAGCGACGCGATCGCGACCGGCAGCGTCGGCGACGTCGGCCGGGCGAGGAAGCTCGTCGCGCCGAACTCGCCGAGGGCGACGACGAACCCGAACCCGGCCGCGGCGACGAGCGGCCGCAGCGTCAGCGGCAGGTCGATCTCCCGCCACACGCGCAGCGGGCTCGCGCCGAGCGTCGACGCGGCCTGCCGCAATCGGACATCGACCGAGCGCAGCACCGGCAGCACCATCCGCACGATCAGCGGGATGATCACCAGCGCCTGGGCCAGCGGGACCAGGTAAGGCGACGTCCGGAGGTCGCCGGGCAGCGCGTCGAGCGTCACGAGGTAGCCGAACCCGACGGTCACCGCGGACACCCCGAGCGGCAGCATCAGCACGGCGTCCATGGTCTCGCCCACGCCGCGAGCGGCCTTCGCGGGCGACCGGCGCAGCGCGACGAGCACCACGGACGCGAGCACGCCGACGACCATCGCGAGCAGCGTCGCGTCGATCGCCACCTTCAGCGAGTTCACCGCCGCGTCCCAGCCGGACACCTGCAGCGCGCCCTTCTCCCCGGTGCTGGTTAACGCTCGATAACCGGCGAGGCTCCAGCCGTCGGAAGTGGAGACCGACTCGACGAGCAGCGCGACGATCGGCGTCAGCAGCAGGGCCAGCACGGCGCCCGCGGCACCGACCACCGGCCACTCGCCGCCGCGCGGGCGCCGGGACGTGCCGACGCCGATCCTGGCGCCGTCCTTGCGCCGCCGGGCCAGCCCGCCGAGGACCAGGGTGGCGACCACGGCAGCGAACTGGATCAGCGACAGCGCCGCCGCGCCGGAGAGATCGAGGAGGTCGACGGTCCGCAGGTAGATCTCGGTTTCCAGGGTCCGGTACTTCGCGCCGCCGAGGATGAGGACCACGCCGAAGCTGGTGGCGCAGAACAGGAACACGACGGCCGCGGCGGACGCGATCGCCGGCGCCAGCGCGGGCAGCGTCACCGAGCGGAACGCCCGCCACGGTGACGCGCCCAGCGCGCGGGCGGCGTCGGTCGTGCGCGAATCCAGCCGCGCCCAGAGCCCGGCGACGGTCCGCGCGACGACGGCGACGTTGAAGAACGCGTTGGCCAGCACGATCGGCAGGACGCCGCCGTCCGGCCACAGCGCCCGGAACGCCAGGCCGACGACGACGGTCGGCAGCACGAACGGCACCAGCACCAGCGTCCGCGCGAGGCCGACGCCGGGCAGCTTCACCCGGGCCAGCAGGAACGCCACCGGCAGCCCGGCGAGCACCGCGACGACGGTCGACGCCGCCGCGCTGCCGACCGTGAACGCGGCGAGCTGCCAGGTCCGCGCGTCGCCGAGGACGACGTCGAGGCCGCCCGCGGCGAACCCGCGGCCGATGATCGCCAGCACCGGCCACGCGAAGAACACCACCAGGAAGCCGATCGGGACCAGACCCAGCAGCGCCAGGCCGATCCCACGGGCCGTCCTTGGCGGCGCTAAGACTGCACGAGCGTGCGCCATTCGCCGATCCACTTCTCGCGTCCGTCCTGGACCTGGTCCGCCGTCAGCGCCTGCGGCTTCTGCGGCAGCGGCGCGACCTGCGCCCAGCCCGCGGGCAGGTCGACGCCCTGGCGCGCGGGGTAGACGTACATGTTGGCCGCGACCGTCGCCTGGAACTGCTGGGAGAGCAGGAAGTCGACGACCTTGCGCGCGCTCTCGGCCTGCTTGCCGTTCGCCAGCACGCCCGCGTACTCGACCTGCCGGTAGCAGGTGTCGAGCAGCGCCTTGGTGCGCGGCTTGCCGTCGTCGCCGACCTCCGCCGCCGGCGAAGAGGCGTACGAGACGACGATCGGGCGCGGGCCCTTGCCGGACGAGCCGGAGAAGTCCTTGGTGTAGGCCTCTTCCCAGCCGCTGACGACCTTGAGCCCGTTGGCCTTCAGCTTCGTCCAGTAGTCCTTCCAGCCGGCCTCGCCGTACTTCGCGATGGTGCCGAGGAGGAACGCGAGCCCGGGCGACGCCGTCGCCGGGTCCTCGGCGACCAGCAGGTCCTTGTACTTCGGGTCGGCCAGGTCGTCGTACGACGCCGGCGCCGCGATGCCCTTGCTCGTGAAGTAGTTCGTGTCGACGTTGACGCAGACGTCGCCGACGTCGACCGCGGACAGCCGGTGCTCGGGGTCGACGGCGTAGCGCTGCGGCCCGCGGTCGGCCTCCGGGCTGGTGTACGGCTCGAAGACGCCTTCCTTGAGCGCGCGCGAAGCGAAGGTCGAGTCGACGCCGTACGCGACGTCGCCGATCGGGTTGGCCTTCGTCAGCACGAGCTTGTTGGTTAGCGAACCGGCGTCGCCCTGCTTGAGCACGGAGACCTTGATGCCCGACTGCTTCTGGAAGGCGTCGAGCACCTCCTGCGGCGCCAGGAAGGAGTCGTGCGTCACGAGGGTGACGGTGGGCGTCTGCTGCGTGGCACCGTCACCGTCCGACAGCGAGCACCCCGCGGCGACGGCGCTGACGACGGCGATGGCCGTCGCGGCGCGCACAGCCCTGCGTTTCATCTACCCCTCCTGCACTTCGCCGGACGAGGAGGGAAAGCCCTCCCTTCGCCGGCATGATCCGGTCAGGTGCGAACGGTCGCGGGTGACCCCGCCTCTCAGCCCGGCTCGACCGGACTCCCGTGGCAACCGTGCAGCGTAGTCCAGGACGTACGACCATGGAGACATGACGGAAATCTTGAGCGACTCCGAGGCCGACGAACGCTTGAGCGCGGACTGGACCAGGTCCGGGAAGGTCATCTCCCGCGAGGTGGAGCTGGCGAGCTTCCCGCAGGCGATCGAGGTGGTGGACCGCGTCGCGGTGCTGGCCGAGGCCGCCGACCACCACCCGGACATCGACATCCGCTGGCGCACGCTGACGTTCCGCCTCAGCACGCACTCGGCGGGCGGGTTGACGGCGAAGGACTTCTCACTGGCGTCGGAGATCGACGCGGTGCTTTCTTCTTTGTGATCCCGGTTACGCTGAGTGCACTTTTCCGCGGTTTCGACGTCTCTCGGTAAACGACTTTTGCTAGGAGAGACGGCTATGACGCAGGCGATCGTGGTAGGCACGGCGGCATTCGCGACGATGGTGGCAGCGGCCGGAGGTGTGCTCTGGTTCACCGTCCGGGGCCGTCGTCACCCGGATGCCGGTGAGTTCGATCACAGCCGCTAACAAACGGCAAGATCAGCGCGCTGAGCAGGGCGGAAGCATCGGATTTCGGCCCTAGGAAGCGCCATGAACAGCACCGCCACCGCCCCCCTCACCGCCGCCCAGCGCGCCTGGATCAACGCCCTCGCCCCCGCGGTGGTGCTGATCGCGATCGCGCTGATGGGCCTCCTCGGCTGAGTCAGCCTCGCGCCGTCGCCCTGATCTTCAGAGCGGCGGCGCATTCGTCTCCGGGCGCTCGATCCGATCCACGGACGGGAGCTCCCCCGGGACCTCGTCGCTCGTGGTCCAGTACTCGAGGCCGGACAGCCGCCCGTCGTCGGTGAACACGATGAGCCCGCCGTCGGGCGCGTCCGCCTCCACGACCACCCGTTCGGTGAGCCGGGCTGCCGGCAGCTTTTCGTCCACCGCGAGGTCGATCGTCGGGCACCCACAGCCACACCGGCCGGTGACCCACGCCGTTTCCGCCTGGGCCCGCAGTTCGGCCGCGCCCGGGACGTCGCCGGCGAGCAGGAAGGTCAGCACCTCCCGCTCGCGCGGCGTCAGCGGACGGCTCATACGTTGAAGCGGAACTCCACGACGTCACCGTCGGCCATCGTGTAGTCCTTGCCCTCCATGCGGACCTTGCCCGCCGCGCGGGCCGCCGCCATCGAGCCGTTGTCCATCAGGTCGTCGTACGAGACGATCTCCGCCTTGATGAACCCGCGCTCGAAGTCCGTGTGGATGACGCCCGCGGCCTGCGGCGCGGTCGCGCCCTTGGGGATCGTCCAGGCGCGCGACTCCTTGGGGCCCGCCGTCAGGTACGTCTGCAGGCCGAGCGTGTGGAAACCCGCGCGGGCCAGGGCGTACAGGCCCGGCTCCGGCTGGCCGACCGACTCGAGCAGCTCGCGCACCGACTCCTCGTCGTCCAGCTCCAGCAGCTCCGCCTCGACCTTCGCGTCGAGGAACACCGCGTCCGCCGGGGCGACCAGCTTGGCCAGCTCCTCGCGGCGGGCGTCGTCGGTCAGGATCGCCTCGTCGGCGTTGAAGACGTACAGGAACGGCTTCGTCGTGAGGAGGCTGTGCTCGCGAAGCAGCTCGAGATCGACGTCCTTCTGCGCGGAGAAGAGCGTGCGGCCGCTGTCGAGGATTTCCTTCGCCTTCTGCGCGGCCTCGAGCGCGGGCTTCGCTTCCTTCTTGGTCCGCGCTTCCTTCTCCAGGCGCCAGACGGCCTTCTCGAGGGTCTGCAGGTCGGCCAGGATCAGCTCGGTGTTGATCGTCTCGATGTCGCTCATCGGGTCGATCCGGCCGTCGACGTGGATCACGTCGGGGTCGTCGAACACGCGGATGACCTGGCAGATCGCGTTGGCCTCACGGATGTTCGCGAGGAACTTGTTGCCCAGCCCGGCACCCTCGGAGGCGCCCTTGACGATGCCCGCGATGTCCACAAAGGACACCACAGCCGGCACGATCTTCTCCGACTTGTACAGCTCCGCCAGCTTGTCCAGCCGCGGGTCCGGCAGCGGCACGACGCCGACGTTCGGCTCGATCGTCGCGAACGGGTAGTTCGCCGCGAGCACGTCGTTGCGGGTCAGCGCGTTGAACAGGGTGGACTTGCCGACGTTGGGCAGGCCGACGATACCGAGGGTCAGACTCACGATCCCGCAGTCTACGTGCCACGCCCGACCGGGGCCCAAGCGCCCAACGCCGCGTCGGATTTCCGCCAGCGACGGCGCTGACCTGCTGGCATGCTCGGATCCATGGTCACCGAAACGCTCGCACTCTGGCGGGACGCCGAGCGCTGCTACCGCGTGGTCACCGCCCGCGATCCGCGCTTCGACGGCCAGTTCATCATGGCGGTGCGCACCACCGGTATCTACTGCCGGCCGTCCTGCCCGGCGTCGACGCCGAAGGAGCGCAACGTCCGCTTCTTCCCGACGTCGGCCGCCGCGCAAGCCAACGGCTTCCGCGCCTGTCGCCGCTGTCTCCCCGACGCCGTGCCGGGTTCGCCGGACTGGAACGTGCGCGCCGACCTCGCGGCGCGGGCGATGCGCCTGATCTCCGACGGGACCGTGGAGCGCGAAGGCGTCCCGGGCCTCGCGCGGCGGCTCGGCTACTCGGAACGTCAGCTCGGCCGGGTGCTGACCGCCGAGCTGGGCGCGGGCCCGCTCGCGCTGGCCCGGGCGCACCGCGCGCACTCGGCCCGGCTGCTGATCGAGATGTCGGGGCTGCCGCTGACGGACGTCGCGTTCGCGGCCGGCTTCTCCAGCGTCCGGCAGTTCAACGAGACGATCCGCGAGGTGTTCGCGACGACGCCATCGCAGCTTCGCGCCTTCGCCGCGTCTCGACGTGGACGCCAGGGCGACGTCAGCGGGACGCGCCTCAGCCTGCGGTTGCCGTTCAGGCCGCCTTTCGACGCTGCCGGGCTGCTTCGCTTCTTCGCGACTCACGCCGTTCCCGGTGTCGAGGAGGTGACGTCGACGTCCTACGCGCGGACGTTGCTGCTCGCGCACGGCACCGGCGTCGTCCGGCTGACGCCGGAGCCGGACCACGTGCGCTGCGAGCTGCTACTGACCGACCTGCGAGACCTCGGCAGCGCGGTCAGCCGGGTGCGACGGCTGCTCGACCTCGACGCCGACCCCGCGGCGGTCACCCGGGTCCTCGGTGCCGACCCGGCGCTGGCCCGGGTCGTGACGGCCGTGCCGGGGATCCGCGTCCCGGGCACCGTCGACGGTGCGGAGCTGGTGGTCCGCACGCTGCTCGGCGACCGGGTTCCCGCGGCGCTCGGCGAGGAAGTGACGGGCGAGTGGGGCGTGACGCGCTTGTTCCCGTCGGCGGACCGGCTCGCGGCGGTCATGCCCGACCACCCTGGCATCGCCGCGCTGGCCGAAGGCCGCCTGGACGTGCACGTCGGCCGGGACGCGGCGGAGCTGCGCGCCGAACTGCTCGCGTGCCCCGGGATCGACGGCGCCACCGCGGACTCCGTGCTGATGCGCGTACTGGGCGCGCCGGACATCCTGCCGGCCGCGGACCCCGCCGTCCGGCGTGGCGCCGGGGCACTGGGCATCCCGCCGGACTCGCTGCCCGAGCGAGCCCGGGAGTGGACGCCGTGGTGCTCCTACGCCGGGATGTACCTCCGGCAGGCCGCCTGACGCGACGTCAGCCCTGCTCGCCGTGCCACAGCAGGGCCTGCGCGACGATCACCTGGGTGCCGTCGAACGTCGCGGCCGGCGAGCCGTGCAGGCGGTAGCCGAGGTCGAGCGCCTCACTGACGCGGTGGCAGAACTTCGCGTCGTCCGGGCCGGTGAGCAGGCGGTAGCGGGGCAGGCCGTTCGGCGGCTGGTCGGTCATGACTTCCACTCAACCGGCGCGCACCTCCACTGTCGAGCCGGTGCGGGACTTGCGGACCCGCAGCCGCGTCGGGATGCGCTGCCGCAGCTCCTCGACGTGGGACACCAGGCCGACCACCCGGCCGCCCGCGCGCAGCTCGTCGAGGATGTTCATCACGACGTCGAGGGTCTCGGCGTCCAGCGTGCCGAAACCCTCGTCGACGAACAGCGTGTCCAGCAGCGCGCCGCCGGTCTCCCCGGCGACGACGTCGGCCAGCCCCAGCGCCAAGGCCAGCGACGCGAGGAACGACTCGCCGCCGGACAGCGTCTTCGCCGGTCGGATGGTGCCCGAGTAGTCGTCGAGGACGTCGATGCCGAGCCCGCCGCGGGTGCCGCGGGCGCCGGCCGCGTCCGAGTGCACGAACGAGTACCGCCCCTGGCTCATCGTCCGCAGCCGGTGGGTGGCGGCGACCGCCACCTCTTCGAGCCGCGCCGCCAGCACGTACGACCGCAGCGACATCTTCCGGCTGTTCTGCCCGCGCCCGTTGACGACGTCCGCGAGCGCGCGCAGCTCGGCGTACGCTGCTTCGGCCGGTGCGAGGCCGGCGAGGGCCTTGCGCAGGAGGCCCGCCAGCCGGGTCAGCTCCTCGTGCTGAGCGGTCGCCACCCGCAGCGCCGCGTACGCGGAGTCGGCCCGCGCCCGGGCCAGCTGAGCCGCGTCGGCCGCGCGGTCGACGTCCGCGACGTCGTCCGGCGAGATCCCGAACAGGTCCGGCTCGGACAGCAGTGCCCGCGCTCCCGCCGCGGCCGCTTCGGCCTCGGCGATGCCCTGCTCGAGCTTCTCGATCTGCTCGTCCGGCAGCATCGCGGCCCGCGCCTTCTTCAGCGACGCGAACCCCTTCGCCTCGACCGCCGTCTCGACCAGCGCGCGCTGCTGGGCGACGCGCTCCCGGGCGCCCGCGACGGCCGTCCGGGCCTCGCCGACCCCTTCGAGAGCCTCGGCCAGCCCGACCAGGTGCTCCCGCCGGGCACCGACGTCCGCGAACTCACCGCGCCCGGCGACGAGCCGGCGTTCGCGCTCGGCCAGCCGTTCTTCCAAGGCCCGGACGTCGGTCGTGGCCTCGGTCGCCGCCTGCTCGGCCCGGCGGCGACGTTCGGTCCGCAGCTCCAGGTCGCGTTCCAGGAGGACGACCTGTTCGCCGAGCTTCGCCTTCCCGGCCGCCTGCTGCGTCAGCGAAGCGACCGACGCGCGGGCTTCGGCCAGCTCGGCCGTGATCGACTCGGCCGTGCGCTCGCCCAGCCGCTCCAGCAAGCCCGCCAGCCGTGCTTTCGCCTCTTCCAGCGCGACGACGACCCGCTGCCGCATCGCGTCGGCGGCCTGTTCGGCCTCCTCGGCGGCGCGTTCCTCAGCCGGGTCGACGAGTTCGACGTCCCGGTCCGCCGGCGCCGGGTGCTCGGCCGACCCGCAGACCGGACACGGCGCGCCGGCCGGCAACGCGGCGGCCAGTTCGGCCGCCATCCCGTCGAGCCGCCGCTCGCGCAGGTCGAGCCGGTGCTGCCGGGCCGCCTGATGCGTGTCGACGACCTCGCGCAGCTTCGCCTCGCCTCGCTCGACCTTCGCTCGCGCCTCGGGCAGCTCCGCCGCGTCACGCGCGAAAGCCCTCAGCTCATCGACTTTGGCTTTGGCGCCCTCGAGCTTCGCCTCGGCTTCGGCCGCTTTGACGGCGTCCGCCCGCAGCTTGGCGAGCTGGCCGGGGAGGGCGGCCAGCTCGGTCGTCAGCTCTTCGACCTGCTGCCCGGCCGTGACCGCGGCCAGCTTCCGGTCGTCGCGCCGCATGACGTCGAGCTGCTGCTGTTCGGCCTCGGCGACGAGCTCCGCGACCGCGCCGGCCTCTTCCCGCGCGGTGGCCGCCCGCGCCTTGAGGTCGCCGGTGGCCCGGGTGCCGAACTCCCGCAGGTCCGCGCCGCGTGCCTTCTCCGCCTGCTCGGCTTCGGCCAGCTCCGCCGTGCGCCGGTCCAGCAGCTCGGCCTCCACGGCGACCCCGGCGGCCCGCCGCGCGGCCGCGACCTCCTGGGCCCACTCGGCGCGTTGCGGAGCCTGCTCGGTGATCTCGAGGAGCCGCAGGTGCGCGGTGCGGACCCTGCGGATCTTCTCCGCGTCGGCCCGCTCTTCCTGCAGGTGGACGTCCGCGCGCTGAGCCGCCGCGCGCGTGCGCTCCTCCTCGGCCGCGACCTGCGCGGCACGTTCGGCGGACGCCGCCAGCACGGTGCCGACCCACTCACCGACGTCGGTTTCCGGTGGGTCCTGCTGAGCCTCCTGTGCGTAGCGCGCCAGCAGTTCCCGCACTTTTCCCTGCTGCTGGTCGAGTTCCCGGCCCCGCTCGACCCGCAGGTCGGCGAACCAGCGCTCGACGTCGGCGAAGCGCTCGGTGCCGAAGAGCCGCTCCAGCAGCTTCTCGCGCTCGGCGGTGTCCGAGCGCAGGAACCGGGCGAACTCGCCCTGCGGCAGCAGCACCACCTGGAAGAACTGGGCCGCGGTCATCCCGAGCAGCCGCTCGACGGTGCGCGCGACCTCCTCGATCCGGATCAGGCCCTCCGGCGGGAGCCCGCCCGGCGCGGCGCCGACCCAGCTCAGCGACACCCGCGCCTGCTGGGTGGTGGTGCCTTCGCCGCGCCGCTTCGGCCGCTGGTACTCCGGGTTGCGGACGATCTTCAGCCGGTGGCCCTGCACGGTGAGCTCCAGCGCGACCTCGGTGACCTGGTCGCGCTCGGCGAGGTCGCAGCGCAGCCGCTTGGCCTCGTTGCGGGCACCGGGAACCACGCCGAACAGCGCGAACGCGATCGCGTCGAGCAACGTGGTCTTGCCCGCGCCCGTTTCGCCGTGCAGGAGGAAGAGGCCGTCGGCGCCGAGCACGTCGAAGTCGACCACTTCGCGTGCGCAGTACGGCCCGAAGGCTTCGACCTCCAGCCTGTGCAGCCTCATTTCGCGAGGGCCCCCCGGTCGGCCGCTTCCAGTGCCTTGAACAGGAGCTGCTCTTCGCTCTCGGTCGGCGCCGCACCGCGGCAGTCGTCGAGGAAGCTGCGCGAGATCTCGATGTCCGACCGGCCGCGCACGGCGTCGGAGTAGCGCAGCGGGGCGCCGCTGTACCCGCCTTCGGGCTCCCATTCCAGGTGCACCGCATGGGGAAACCGCCCGCGCAGCCGCCGCATCGCGTCCACCGGGCGGACCGGGTCGGTGACCGTGACCGAGAGGAAGTGCTCGAGGAGCTCGTCGTGCGCCGGGTCGACGAGCAGGTCTTCGAGCGGCCCGCGGAGGGTCGCCAGCGCCCTCGGGACCGGCAGTTCGTGCCGGCGGACCTCGGCGAGCCCAGTCTCGTCCAGATCGACCAGCCAGACCGATTTGCGTTGCCGCGCCTCGGAAAACGAGTACGCCAGCGGGCTTCCGGAGTACCGCAGGTGCTCGGCGAGCGTCTGCGGGCCGTGGAGGTGGCCGAGCGCCACGTAGTCGACGCCGTCGAAGACCGAGCCGGGCACCTGCTCGACCCCGCCGACCGCGATCGTGCGCTCGGACTCGGTCGGTTCGCCGCCGGTGACGAACGCGTGCGCGAGCACGACCGACCGGACGCCCGGCCGGGTCTCGAGGTCCGCGCGGATCCGCCGCATGGCCTCGGTGAGCACGCCGGTGTGGCCGCGCGCCTCCGGCACGCCCAGCGCGTGGCGCGCCGGTTCCGGCTCCAGGTAAGGGATTCCGTAGACGGCGACCGGGCCGTGAGCGTCGTCCAGCAGCACCGGCTCGGCCAGCCCCGCGATGGTGGTGCGCAGGTGCAGCCCGCCGGCCGCGGCGAACTCCGCGAAAGCGCCGAGCCGCGGCGCGGAGTCGTGGTTCCCCGGGGTGACGACCAGCTGCGCGCCGGCGGCGCGGATCCGCGCGACCGCCGCGGTGGCCACCCGGACGGCCTCGGCCGACGGCACCGCGCGGTCGTAGATGTCGCCCGCCACCAGGACGGCGTCGATCGCCTCGCCGGCCACGAGATCGGCGAGGTGCCCGAGCACCGCTTCCTGTTCCGCGAGCAGATCGGCGCCGTGGAACGTACGGCCGATGTGCCAGTCGGAGGTGTGCAGGAATCTCACGAGGGCCAAGGTACGACCCGCCTCCGACGAAATCGCGCAGGCTCGCCGCCTCCTCACTCGAACGTGTGTACTAACACGAGAGTGCCGATTCGGACACGCCCTGCGTGGATTCGATTTGTTCGCAGGTCAGCTACCCAGAGCGACGGATCGGGTGCGGTTTTTGTCGGTGGGGTCCGCCATGATGTCTGCGCGGTCGGATCCAGGCGGCCCGGAGGGAGGAGGCGAAGTGGCGACAGTGCTGACCACCGCGGCGATCGTGCTCGCGGTCCTGCTGCTGTTCGCCGTCGCGGTGCTGTGGCGGCTCTACAACGACGGGATGCGCCGGGCGGACGCGGCGGCCCGGCAGGTGGCGGCCGAGCGGGCGAAGTCGGACCAGCAGCAGCTGGCGCTGCGCCGGTACGAGGTCGCGTTCGCCTCGATCAGCGGGCGCGGCGAACTGGGCGAGCAGGTGCTGGTGGAGACGGCGCGGGCGCTCGGGCTGCGCGAGAACCTGCACTTCACCCTGCAGACGGACGTCGGGGGCGGCGGCTCGGCGAAACCGGACATGGTGCTGCGGGTGGGCGGCGACCGCACGGTGCCGGTGGACGCGAAGGCGAGCATGGCGATCTGGGCCGAGGCGGTGGAGACCGACGACCCGGCCGAGCGGATCGACGCGTTGCGCGCGCACGTCCGCCAGGTCCGCTCCCGGGCGGCCGAGCTGGCGGGCAAGGGCTACCAGCGCTGGGCCGACGCGATCTACGGGACGATCATGTTCATCCCGTCCGACGCCGCCGTGGTCGCGGCGCTGGACACCGACCCGGAGCTGCTGCGCTGGCTGATCGACCGGCGGGTGTTCCTGTGCGGCCCGACCGGGTTCGGGGTGCTGGCGTCGGCGGCCCTGTTCGCGGCGAGCGACCGGACATTGGAGGCCGACGTCGAGCAGGTGCGAGCCGGAGCGGCGGCGGCCCACCGCGCGGCGGGCGGCGCGGTGGAGGCACTGAACCTGTCGAGCACGCACCTCCAGCGGTTCCTGTCGGCGCGACGGCGCGAGATGGAAGCACTGGAGACGTTCCGGGCGACGGTGGCACCGCTGACGGACGCGGCGGGCAGCCCCTCGGCGGTCCCCCAGGTGCGGAAGGGGGACGAACTGGCGGCCAGCTGAGCTCACCGCGCTCCTGCGCCGGCGGCGACCGACGCGCTGTCGCGAGCCTCCCACCTGCGACGATCCACGGACACCCGGCCACGTGAAGGAGACAAACCGGAAGCGCTCGCAAAGGACTGGACCACGTCACAGCAGCACCCGGCGGACCACTCGGGTCACGCCGCCGGGTGGCGATACACCCACGTCGGCGGCGGTGCTGGCAAGATCTTCACAACCACGAGATACGGTGTTGTGCTGTGACCGCGATTCGCGATCGCCAGAGCGATCCAGATGCCGACGACGTCCACGTGCCGTGGGACGAGCGTCCAGTCGTCGGTTCGAGGCGCGGGTTGCCGTGGTGGGCGGCGGTCCTGGTCGGCCTCGTCCTGGCGATCGTGGGTGCCCTCATCGGCAAGCCGAGCCAGACCAGCATCCCGGTGATCTTCACGGTCTGCTACATCGCCGGGGCCGTCATCGCGGTCTGCGCGGTGCGGCGCCGCGGGCTGTTCGGGCCGATGGTGATGCCGCCGCTCGTGCTGGCCGTGACCGTGCCCGGCGTGATCCTGCTGACCTCGGGCTCCGAGGGCGACGACATGCTCTCGAAGGTGCTGAGCATCGGCACCCCGCTGATCAACGGCTTCCCGATCATGGCGATCACGACCGGCATCACGCTGCTGATCGGGTTCGTCCGGATCTTCCGCGAACGCGACCCGGACGCCCCCAAGAAGGGCAAGGCGGCCGACCGCCGGTCGTCGGATGAAGACGACGAGAAGCCCTCGACGCGCGCTGCGGCGACGTCGGCGGGCGGTCGTCCGCGGCCGCCCGGGTCGAACCGCACCGGCCAGACACCGCTGCCTCAGGGCGCACGCCGCGGCCGGGACGGCGAACCGCCGCGACGCCCCCGTCCGCCCGCGGACGGCGAACGCCGCACCCCGCGAGCCGGCGCCCCGGCCGAACGCGACCGCGGCGCACGCAAGCCACCCCCGGCAGGCCGCCGCACACCACCGCCCGCGGAGAGCGACCCCCGCCGACGCGGCGACGCCCCCCGCCGACGCCCCCGCCCGCCCGAGGACGGCGGCCGCGACAAGCCACCGCCCCGCCGCCCCTCCGGCGAACGGGGAGCCCCACCCCGCCGCAATCGCCCCTGGGACGACGAAGAGCGCTGACGACCACCGAAGAGGCGGTCACCTTCCACGGAAGGTGACCGCCGTTTTGCGTCGCGAGTGATCGCCGACGGACCCGCGTGATCGAGGACCGAGCCGACGTGGCCGCGGACGGAACCGCGCGGCCGAAGACCGGACTCGCGGGCGCGAAAGCCGAGCCCTCGCGGCCACGGACGCAACCGCGCGCCCGAAAGCCGTACTCGCGTGACTGCGACCCGAACCAGCGTGATCAAAGACCGCACCCCACAACGCAGTCCGGCGGCGAGCCGCACCCGCGACCCGCCGCCGAACCGACCGAACCTCAGACCTTCCGAAGCTCCTTCGGCGGCGCGAAGGTGATCTTCTCGTTCGCGGTAGTCACCTCGTTGACGTCGCCATAACCCCGCTCGGCCAGCCAAGCGAGCAGCTCCATCACCAGCTCGTCCGGCACCGACGCCCCCGACGTCACCCCGACCGTCGTCACCCCGGACAGCCACGCCTCGTCGACCTCGTGGGCGAAGTCGACCAGGTACGACGCCCTGGCCCCCGCCTTCAAAGCCACTTCGACCAGGCGCTTCGAGTTGGACGAGTTCGTCGACCCGACCACCAGGACCAGGTCGCACTCCGCCGCCATCGCCTTGACCGCGACCTGGCGGTTCGTCGTCGCGTAACAGATGTCGTCGCTGGGCGGGTCCGCCAAGCCCGGGAAGCGCTCACGGAGCTGGTCCACGCGCTCCATCGTCTCGTCGACCGACAGCGTCGTCTGGGACAGCCAGATCACCTTCGACGGGTCGCGGACCTCGACCTTGTCGACGTCCTCCGCCTTGTCGACCAGCTGGACCTTGTCCGGCGCCTCGCCGGCCGTGCCCTCGACCTCTTCGTGGCCCTCGTGGCCGATCAGCAGGATGTCGTAGTCGTCCTTGGCGAACCTGTTGACCTCCTTGTGCACCTTCGTCACCAGGGGGCAGGTCGCGTCGATCGTGCGCAGGTTCCGATCGGCCGCCTCCGCGTGCACCATCGGCGAGACGCCGTGGGCGGAAAACACCACCAGCGCGCCCTCGGGCACTTCGGACGTCTCGTCGACGAAGATCGCGCCGCGCTCGCGCAGCGTGTCGACCACGTGGCGGTTGTGGACGATCTCCTTGCGGACGTACACCGGGGCGCCGTAGACCTCGAGCGCCTTCTCGACGGCGATCACCGCGCGGTCGACGCCGGCGCAGTAACCACGGGGTTTGGCGAGCAGCACCCGCTTGCCGGAAGCGGTGCCGGTGATCGTCGGGGTACCCGCGGGCTCGATTCCGGGACTCGCTGAACTCATGGCACCCAGCGTACGGGCAGTCCCGAGACGAACTCGAAGTCCCTTTCGGGTGAGCTTCGTCCCCCTACCGTGCTGTGCCCGGCGTCACGCAACGCGCCCAACTCCACCCGTTCGGTTGGGCAGGATGGCGGATATGCGGCAGGCTGGACGCATGAAGCCATTCCCGCTCCCCCTCCGGGTCGCCGCGGGCCTCGCCGTCTCCACCGCCGAGCGGGTTCGTGAGCTTCCCCGGCAGCTCGCCGGGCTCCCGGTGACCGTGGTCAGCCAGGTGCTGCAGGCCTCCATGCGTGTCCAGCAGCACGTCACCGAGCTGGCGATCAAGGGCGACAACGCCCTGTCGAGCCTGCGCCCCGTCGAGGACGCCCCCAGCTGGGCGACCTTCGACGAGGACCTCCAGCCCGACGTCCCGCCCCTGCGGCCGAACCTCGCGCCGGTCGCCGACGTGCCGGAGCCGCGCTCCGAAATCAACGGTCACATTCCGTCAGCGGCCGAACTCGAAGCGGAGTTGGGCGATCCGTGGGCCGAAGAGGAACGCGCGCTCGCCGAGGACCACGCCGACGGCGAGAACGACGCCGCGGAGGACGCGACCAAGCCGAAGCCCGGCACGCCCAAGATCGACAAGAAGGCCAAGGGCGACATCCCCCGGACCAGCGCCGGCGGGTACGACGGCCCGGCCGGGCTCACCGGCTACGAGCAGCTGACGCTCCCGCAGCTGCGGGCCCGCCTGCGCCAGCTCTCGATCCCCCAGCTCGAGACGATCCTCGAGTACGAGCGCGCGCACGCCGACCGCTCGTCGTTCACCGGGATGCTGTCCCGCCGGATCGCCAACGCGCGCAAGGCCGACCAGGCCAAGGAGAACGACGAGGAAAACGGCACGGAAGGCCGGTGAGCACCGAGTCCGCCGCGGCACCCTCGAGCACCGCCGAAAACCCGTGGCCGGTCCGGACGGTCGCGCGCAAGATCGGCGACTGGATCCACCGGCTCGGCAGCGTCTGGGTCGAAGGCCAGGTCACGCAGGTCAACTCGCGGCCGAACACGCAGACCGCGTTTCTGACGCTGCGTGACCCTTCGGCGGACGTCTCGATGTCGGTGACCTGCCCGAACTGGCTGATCCGCGAGATGGAGCCACCGCTGCGCGAGGGCGCGAGCGTCGTCGTGCACGCGAAGCCGTCGTTCTTCTTCGGCCGCGGCACGATCAGCCTGCGCGCCGACCAGATCCGTGCGGTCGGCATCGGCGAGCTGCTGGCCCGGATCGAACGCCTGAAGAAGCTGCTGACCGCCGAAGGCCTCTTCTCGGCGCAGCGCAAGCGGCCGATCCCGTTCCTGCCGAAGGGCATCGGGCTGATCACCGGCCGCGCCTCGGCGGCCGAGCGGGACGTGCTGGTCAACGCGCAGGCGCGCTGGCCGCACGTCCAGTTCAAGGTGTTCAACACCGCGGTGCAGGGCTCGCAGGCCGTCCCGCAGGTCATGCGCGCGCTGCGCATCCTGGACGCCGATCCCGAGGTCGACGTCATCGTCATCGCCCGCGGCGGCGGCAGCGTCGAGGACCTGCTGCCGTTCTCCGACGAGGCGCTGTGCCGCGCGGTGTCCGCGGCCGGGACGCCGGTGGTCAGCGCCATCGGGCACGAGCCCGACACCCCGCTGCTGGACTACGTCGCCGACCTGCGCTGCTCGACGCCGACCGACGCGAGCAAGCGGATCGTCCCGGACCACCGCGAGGAGACCGAGCGCGTCCGGCAGATGCGCGACCGCGGCCGGCGCGCGCTGCACGGCTGGGTCGACACCCAGACGCGGCTGCTCACGCAGCTCCGCAGCCGTCCGGCGCTGGCCGACCCGCTCGGACCCGTCCAGCGGCGCCAGGACGACGTCGACGTCCACCGGGAACGCGCGCGCCGCGCCATGCTGACGCTGCTCGCCAAGGACCAGGCCGAGCTGGCGAGCGCACGGGCCCGGCTCACCGCCCTCGGCCCGGCCGCGACGCTGGCCCGCGGCTACGCGGTCGTGCAGTTCCTCGACGCCGAAGGCAACCTCCAGGTACTCCGCTCCGTCTCCGAAGTCGAGGCCGGTGCCCAGCTGCGCGTGCGCGTGGGCGACGGTGCGATCGGCGCGGTGGCGGAAGGAGCACAGGGGTGACGCTGAAGGCGGCGACGTTCCTCCCCCTCACCATGGACGCGGCCCGGCGGTTGGGCTCGCGTCCGCTGCTGGACCAGGCGATGCGCACCGACCGGGCGGCCGCCGAGTGCTGGACGGCGCTGCTCGCCGGCTGCGGCGGCGCCGCGCGTCGCGAGCTGGGGCCGCAGCTGCGCCGGCTGTCCGAGGCGACGTCGACGCAGGTCGGCTCGCGCTGGTGGTTCGCCGAGGGCGCCGGGCACCGCAAGCGGGTGGCGGGCGCGCAGGAGAACCTCGAAGAGGCGATCGCGGAGGGTGACGGCCAGGAGTTCGCGCTGGCGTTCGTCGGGTACGACCACGCGATGGCCAGCGCGGTAGTGTGCGCCTCCAGCAGCGCAAGCCGGAAGGTCGGAGAACGCCCAGCGTGAGTGAAGCAGCCAGCGAGGAACTCGGCTACGAGCAGGCCCGTGACCGCCTCGTCGAGGTCGTCCGCGAGCTCGAAGCCGGTGGCCTGTCCCTCGAGCAGTCGCTCGCGTTGTGGGAGAAGGGCGAGAAGCTCGCGAAGGTCTGTGAGCGCCATCTCGAAGGCGCCCGCGAGCGCATCGAGGCTGCTCTGGCGTCCGTCGAGGACGAAACCAGCGACAGCCAGTGACGTTTGCCATGCTTTCGGCATCGGGAAACCGGACAGGGATCTGACAGACTGTTGACCCGCCAGTTCCACGATCCGGGAGGCCTGATGTCCACGGAGCAGCGCCGTCGTGAAGCACCCGACCGCAACCTCGCGATGGAGCTGGTCCGCGTGACCGAGGCCGCCGCGATGGCGGCCGGCCGCTGGGTCGGCCGCGGCGACAAGATCGGCGGTGACGGCGCGGCCGTCGACGCGATGCGCCAGCTGGTCTCGACGGTGTCGATGCGCGGGGTCGTGGTGATCGGCGAGGGCGAGAAGGACGAAGCGCCCATGCTGTTCAACGGCGAAGAGGTCGGCAACGGCGACGGGCCGGACTGCGACGTCGCGGTCGACCCGGTCGACGGCACGACGCTGATGGCCAAGGGCATGCCGAACGCGATCGCGGTGCTGGCGGTCGCCGAGCGCGGCGCGATGTTCGACCCGTCCGCGGTGTTCTACATGGAGAAGCTGGCCGTCGGGCCGGAGGCGGCGGGGAAGGTCGAGCTCGGCGCGCCGATCGCGGAGAACATCCGGCGCGTCGCCAAGGCGAAGAACAGCAGCGTCGGCGACGTCACCGTGTGCGTACTGGACCGCCCGCGCCACGACGGGATCATCAAGGAGATCCGCGACGCCGGCGCGCGGATCCGGTTCATCTCCGACGGCGACGTCGCGGGCGCGATCGCCGCGGCCCGCCCGAGCACCGGCGTCGACATGCTGATCGGCATCGGCGGCACGCCCGAGGGCATCATCGCGGCCTGCGCGATGAAGTGCCTCGGCGGCGAGCTGCAGGGCCGGCTCTGGCCGAAGGACGGCGCCGAGCGCGAGAAGGCCATCGGGGCCGGGCACGACCTCGACCGGGTGCTGCTGAACGACGACCTCGTGCGCGGCGACAACGTCTTCTTCTGCGCCACCGGCGTCACCGACGGTGACCTGCTGCGCGGCGTCAACTACCGCGAGGGCGGCGCCACGACGCAGTCCATCGTGATGCGGTCCAAGTCCGGGACCGTCAGAATGATCGACGGCTACCACCGGCTGGACAAGCTACGGGCGTACTCCTCGGTCAACTTCGACGGCCACCTGGACGCGCTCGACGACGACGTCGTTCCCCCGCTGCCGTAGAAGGAGATCCGTGACCAGGCGACTGCTGGCCCTGCTGGTCCTGATGTTCGCTCTGGTCCCCGCCACCGCGTCGGCCGAACCCGCCATCGTCGGGGGCGGGAACGCGGACCAGCCGTACCCGTTCGCGGTGTCGCTGCACTCCTCGACCGGCAAGCTGTTCTGCGCCGGCGCGCTGATCGCCCCCACCTGGGTGGTGACGGCCGCGCACTGCGCGTTCGACAAGGCCCCGGCCGGGATCTCGGTGCGGACGGGAACGAACGAGGTCGGCCAGGGCGGCGAGGTCGGCCAGGTCGCCGACGTCGTCGTGAACCCGGCCTTCAACACCGAGAGCCCGGCGGGCGACATCGCGCTGCTGCGCCTGGTGACGCCGGTGAAGGCGGCCCCGATCGCCGTGGCGGCGACCGCGGCGCCGGGCACGGCCACCCGGATCCTCGGCTGGGGCCAGACCTGCCCGAAGGTGAACTGCGGCCAGATCCCCACGACGCTGCAGCAGCTCGACACGCACATCGTCGAGGGCGCGAAGTGCACGTCGGTGTTCGACGGCACGGCCGAGCTGTGCACGGACAACCCCGGCGGCAAGTCCGGAGCGTGCTTCGGCGACTCGGGTGGCCCCGAGGTCGTCCGCGACGGCGACCACTGGCTGCTCGTCGGCGTCACGAGCCGGCCGGGCAACAACGACCCGGTGTGCGCGTCGGCGCCGTCGATCTACACGTCCGTCGTCGCGTACGCGCCGTGGATCGCGGAGAAGACGAAAGCCTGACCTACTCGGCGTTGCTGGAGTGGCCCGGGAACAGGTGGGCGTCCGGGTCGAGCGCGACGGCGATGTTGTTGACGGCCGTCGCGGCCTCGCCGAAGCCGGTCGCGATCAGCTTGACCTTCCCCGGGTACGCGGCGACGTCGCCGGCGGCGTAGACGCGCTCGCGCGGGGTCGCCATCGTCGAGTCGACCGCGATGGCGCGGTGGTCGATCTCCAGGCCCCAGCTCTCGATCGGGCCGAGGTCGGCGGTGAACCCGAGCGCCGCGACGACGGCGTTGGCCGGGAGCCGCTCGTCGCCGGCGCCCTTGATCGAGAGGTCGACGGCTTCGAGCGCGCCGCTCTCGTCCTCGACGAACCGCGTGACCTCGGCGTCGGTGATGATCCGGGTGCCGAGCTCGCGCGCCTGCCGGACGATCGACTCGGCCGCGCGGAACTTGGCGCGGCGGTGCACGAGCGTCACGCTCGCCGCGACCGGGTGCAGGGCGAGGATCCAGTCGAACGCGGAGTCGCCGCCCCCGACGACCACGACGTGCTGCCCGGCGTGCACCTGCAGCGACGGGACGAAGTGGACCATGCCGCGGCCGAGCCAGCCATCGCCGGCGGGCAGCGGGCGCGGGGTGAACTCGCCGATGCCCGCGGTGATGAGGACGGCACGCGCGCGAAGGGTCTCGCCGCCGTCGAGGGTCAGCTCGACTCCGTCGGCTTGGCTTTCCAGCTTCTCGGCCTTGCGTCCGAGCAGGTACTTCGGCTTGAACGGTGCGGCCTGCTGCACCAGGCCGTCGACGAGGTCGCGCCCGCGGACCTCGGCGAACCCGCCGACGTCGTAGATCATCTTCTCGGGGTACATCGCCGTGACCTGACCGCCGGGCTCGGGCAGCGAGTCGACCACCGCCATCGAAAGGCCGCGGAACCCGGCGTAGTAGGCGGCGAACAGGCCCGTCGGGCCCGCGCCGATGATCACGAGGTCGTAAGAGTCCCCAGAAGCTTCAGTCATGCTCGCTCCAGCCAGTGGTGGATGGCGGTGATCGAGAACACATCCGATCCTAGCGGGATCGGAGTTCACTCGACGTGGTGCGACACCGGCGCCCCGACGACCGGCGCCCGCCGTGGGGTGGGCGGCGGACGGCGCTGAGCGCGACGGCGGCGGTCGCGGCGCTGCTCGGCTGGCTGGTCCTCGCCGTGTGGCTGGGACTGCCGTCGGCCGAACCGGTCGGCTTCCTCCCGTTCGTCTTCGGCGCGTTCGCGGACCTCGCCGGGTTCGGCCGCCGGCCGGCGCGAGCGGGCCTCCTGCTCGCGCTCCTCGCGTTGCTGCCAGTGCTCGGAGCGTGGACGGCGATCGGCGATGAAGTCCTGCTTTCGCCGGGGGAGGGAACCGGTCGCAGCCGCGTTCGCGCACCAGCACAGAGGCAAGTTCGGCCACCGATCCACAACCTCGGACGATTGTGGACAAGTCGGCGGCCGGCCACCAGGAACGCCGGTTTTGCCGGTGACCGCCGGTAGACTGGCCAAGGGGACGCCCCCCGGAGAGGGCGGGGGTGGTCCTGGGCTCCGGCGCCGCGCACTGCCACCACTTCACCTACGCCTGGCCATCGGACCGAGCCGCGAGCGGCGCAGGGTGCGCAACGCCACCACGCGGTGACCCGCGAACAGGTCCAGAATCGGTGTCATGGCTGACCAGGAATACCGGATCGAACACGACACCATGGGCGAAGTCCGCGTCCCGGTCGACGCGCTCTACCGGGCGCAGACCCAGCGGGCCGTCGAGAACTTCCCCATCTCCGGCCGGGGCCTGGAGCGCGCCCAGATCCGCGCGCTCGGCCTGCTCAAGGCCGCCGCCGCGCGCGTGAACCAGAAGCTCGGCGTGCTCGACGCCGACGTCGCCGACGCCATCGCCAAGGCCGCCGACGAGGTCGCCGAGGGTGCCCACGACGCGCACTTCCCCATCGACGTCTTCCAGACCGGGTCCGGCACCTCGTCGAACATGAACGCCAACGAGGTCATCGCCACGCTGGCGAGCAAAACCCTCGGCCGGGACGTGCACCCGAACGACCACGTCAACGCGTCGCAGTCCTCCAACGACACCTTCCCGACGACCATCCACGTCGCCGCGACCGAAGCCGTCATCAAGGACGTCATCCCGGCGCTCGAGTACCTGGCCGGCGCGATCGAGGTCCGGGCCGCGGAGTGGGCCGACGTCGTGAAGTCCGGCCGCACGCACCTGATGGACGCCGTCCCGATCACGCTGGGCCAGGAGGCCGGCGCGTGGGCGTCGCAGATCCGGTTCGGCATCGAACGGCTGAAGTCGGGCCTGCCGCGCCTCGGCGAGCTGCCGATCGGCGGCACCGCCGTCGGCTCGGGCCTCAACGCGCCGGACGGCTTCGGCTCGAGCGTCGCGGTCGAGCTCGCCACCGTGACCGGCCTGCCGCTGACCGAGGCCCGCGACCACTTCGAGGCGCAGGCGACGCAGGACAGCGTCGTCGAGACGTCCGGGCACCTGCGCACGCTCGCCGTGTCGCTCAACAAGATCGCGAACGACCTGCGCTGGCTGGGTTCCGGCCCGCGCACCGGGCTGGCCGAGCTGGCGCTGCCGGACCTGCAGCCGGGCTCGTCGATCATGCCGGGCAAGGTGAACCCGGTGATCCCGGAGGCGACGCTGCAGGTGGTCGCGCAGGTGATCGGCAACGACGCGGCCGTGGCGTTCGCTGGCGCCGCGGGCAACTTCCAGCTGAACGTCAACCTGCCGGTGATCGCCCGCAACGTCCTCGAGTCGGCCCGCCTGCTCGCCGCCGTCTCGCGGCTGCTGGCGGACAAGGTCTTCGCGGGCATCACCGTGAACACCGAGCGCACCCGCACCTACGCCGAGGGTTCGCCGTCGATCGTGACGCCGCTGAACAAGTACATCGGCTACGAAGAAGCCGCGGCGGTCGCGAAGCAGGCGTTGAAGGAGCTGAAGACGATCCGCGAGGTCGTCCTCGAGCGCGGGTATGTGAAGGACGGCAAGCTCACCGAAGAGCAGCTCGACGAAGCGCTCGACGTCCTCCGCATGGCCCGCGGCGGCAAGTGACCCGCTACCGCCGGCGCAGGCGCGAATCCGCCAGCGCCGGCGGGGTGTAGTCCTTCTCGGCCGAGTTGAGGTCGGTGCCCGGCGGGACGATCTCGTCGATGCGGTCCAGCACCTCGTCGTCCAGCACCAGGTCCGCGCCGGCAATCAGGTCGTCGAGCTGTGCCGGCGTGCGCGGGCCGATGATCGCCGACGTCACGCCCGGGTGCGCCCGGACGAACGCCGTCGCCAGGTGCGTGAGCGGCCGGCCCAGGTCGTCGGCGATCTTCTTCAGCTGCGCGATGGCCTCGAACTTGACGGCGTTCTCCGGCAGCGCCGGGTCGAACTTGTGGATCTGCAGCGTCCGGCGGCCGTCGGAAAGGTCCACATCGGACGGTTTCAGGTACTTGCCGGACAGCCAGCCGCTGGCCAGCGGGCTCCACGTGAGCACGCCCATGCCGTACTTCTGCGCGGTCGGCAGCACGGCAGCCTCGATCGCCCGGTTGAAGATCGAGTACGGCGGCTGCTCGGCGCGGAACCGCGCCAGGCCACGCTTTTCCGCCACCCACTGGGCTTCCACGATCTGCTCGGCCGGGAAGTCCGACGACCCGATCGCGCGGACCTTGCCCTGCCGCACGAAGTCCGTCAGCACCGACAGGGTTTCCTCGATGTCGGTCGTGGGGTCCGGCCGGTGGACCTGGTAGAGGTCGACGTAGTCGGTGTCGAGCCGCCGCAGGCTGTCGTCCAGCGCCCGCGTCAGCCAGCGCCGCGACAGACCGCCCTGGTTGGGGTCGGCCCCCATCTGGAAGAAGCCCTTGGTGGCCAGCACGACCTCGTCGCGGCGGCCCTTCAAGGCCTTGCCGACGATCTGCTCGTTCTCGCCGTCGCTGTACATGTCCGCGGTGTCCCAGAAGTTCACGCCGGCGTCGAGCGCCGTGTGCAGCATCCGGACGCCTTCTTCGTGGTCCGGATTGCCCCACTTGCCCAGCATCATCGCGCCGAACGCGTACTCGCTGACCGAGATGCCCGTGCCGCCCAAAGTTCGTCGTTTCATGCCACCACTCTGGAAGCGGCGAAGCGGACGGACCAGGTCACGCCCAACCTGGGTCCGGCAGTACCAGGCGGGGAGCCGTGAGCCGGGGATACTGGAGGCATGAGTGACGCAGCCGAGCTGGGCGCCTTCCTGAAGGCGCGTCGCGCCGCACTGGACCCCGCGGACCTGGGCCTGCCGCAGGGGATCACGCAGCGGCGGGTGAAGGGCCTGCGCCGCGAGGAGCTGGCGCAGCTGTCCGGCATCAGCGTCGACTACTACACGCGGCTGGAGCAGGGCCGCGCGAAGAACGTCTCGGACGCGATCCTCGACGCGCTGGCCCGCGCGCTGCGGCTGAACGCCGGCGAGGAGTCCTACCTGCGCAACCTCGCCGCACCGAGGCGCCGGGACGAACGCGCACCGCAGCTGGTGCGGCCCGAGCTGCAGCAGCTGCTCGACGCCATCCAGGCGCCCGCGTTCGTCTTCGGGCGGTACATGGACGTGCTGGCCTGGAACGCGCTCGGCGGCGCGGTCGCGTTCGCCTTCGCCGACCTGGACGAGCGCAACATGCCGAAGCTCATCTTCACCGACGAGCGCGCGAAGCAGCTGCACCCGGAGTACGACGCCGTGTGCCGCGAGCTCGTCGCTAACCTGCGCGCGGAGAGCGGCCGGCACCCCGGAGACCCGCGGTTCGCGCAGCTGATCGGGGAGCTGTCGCTGGCCAGCGAGCAGTTCCGGAAGCTGTGGGCCGAGCACGCCGTGCTGGAGAAGGCGCAGGGGTGGAAGGTGCTGATGAACCCCGTCGTCGGCGAGCTGCGGCTGCGCTACGAGACGCTGCGCCTGCCGCAGGACCCCGACCAGGGCATGGTCGTCTACCACGCCGAACCGGGGTCGGAGACCGAACGTGCACTCGGCCTGCTGGCCAGCTGGGTCGCCGATGAACGACCGGTGAACACTCGGTCGTCGCAACCCCACGCCGGGTGAGCGCTCCTTAGGCTGCTTCACCTGGGGAGTCAGGGGTAGAGGAGCAGCACGGTGGGCGTCGGCGCGACGATGCAGTCCCTCGCCGAAATCCTGAGCTCGGACTCGGGCAGCCTCGTCCTGGGCCTCGCCGCGCTGGTCGCGATCGCCGCGCCGTTCATCGACCGCTACTTCATCCGTCGGCGCCGGCTGACGTTCCGGGTGCTCTACAACTCCAAGATCGGGTTGTCCCCGATCGACCTGCACGACGGCGAAAACGGCTCCGCGCAGGCGGCCCCGCAGCTGGAGCAGGTCGCGCGGCTGCTCGACCGGATGAGCATCGTCGTCATCCGGGTGCACAACACCGGCAGCTTCGACATCGCGCCGGGCGACTTCGAGATCCCGCTGTCGTTCACCTTCGGCAACCGGATCGTCTGGGACGCGCGCGTGTCCGATGCCACCGACGACGGCCTGCGCCAGCACGTCCGCGACGGCCTCGAGTTCTTCACCCGTGAGACGCCGCAGAAGCCGGTCGAAGGCGTGAAGCTGTCCCGCGTCCGCGCGCTGCTGCCGAAACGGTTCGCCGGGCTCGCCGCGGCCGAGGCACCACCCGAGGCGCCCGAGTGGCACGGCGTCCGGTTCGCGCGGCTTTCGTTGAAGCGCAAAGAAAAGTTCAAGCTGGTCGTCGTGCTGCGGGAGTCCGACGGGTACGAGGGCGAGATCAGCAAGGAGATCGACCACCACGCGCGGCTCGCCGCCGGCCGGATCAAGGACGACCGCAAGCAGCGCCGGTTCGGCTGGCCGGTCATCACGACGGCGGTCGGGGTGCTGCTGACCGGCGCCCTGCTGGCCACGCTGGTCGTCTCGTGGTCCCGGCCGGGCGACTCCGCGCAGTGCGCGACCGGCAAGCTCTCGGTCGAGGGCTCGAGCGCGTTCGTGCCGATCATCGACAGCATCGCCGCCGAGTACCACGGCCAGTGCGACGGCGCCGCGATCACGACCCGCGCGACCGGCAGCGTCACCGGCGTCCGCGCGCTCGCCCCGGTCGGCACGGCGGGCAAGGACGAGCTGGCGGTGCTCTCGGACGGCCGGTCCGGCGAGGCGGGCCCCGATCTGGAGGCGAAAGCCGTCGCGGTGGTCGTCTACAGCCTGGTCGTCAACCGCGCCGCCGGCATCGACAAGCTAACGACCCAGCAGGTCAAGGACATCTTCAGCGGCCGGGTGCGGAACTGGGACCAGCTGCGGCCGGGCCCGTCGGTGCCGATCGGGATCGTCGGGCGCGGGCAGGAGTCGGGCACGCGCAAGACGTTCGAGCAGAAGGTGCTCGGCGGCGCGGAGGACCGGCTGACGTCGGACTCGTGCCGCAAGCCGGAGCGCGACCCGGCCGCGGCGACCACGCGCTGCGAGCGCGGCACGACCGCCGAGGTGCTCACCGAGGTCGCCGCGGTGCCGGGCGCGATCGGGTACGCCGACGTCCCGGCGGCCAAAACAGCCGCGGCGCGCGACCAGCAGGTGACGGTCGTGCAGCTCGACGGGCACTACCCCGACGTCACGACCGTCGGCGCCGGGTACCGGTTCTGGACCGTCGAGTACCTCTACACGAAGGGCGTACCGGACGGCGAGAGCGTGCTGAAGCGGTTCCTGGACTACCTCGCGAGCCCGACCGCGCGGGCCGAGCTGCAGGACGCCGGGTACACCCCGTGCGTGACCAAGGACGGGCTGCTCGACCCCCTCTGCACCAGGCCGGACATCTAGACGTTCTGAAATTGTCGGTGGTCCGGGTCATGATGTCCGGGTGTTGCTCAGCGAGATAGTCCGGGCGTCCGCCGAACTGGCGGCGACGCGGTCCAGGAAGGCGAAGATCGCCATCCTGGCCGTTCTGCTGCGCGCGGCCGAGTTCACCGAGCTGGCCACGGTGATCGCGTACCTGACCGGGCAGACGGCGCAGGACCGGCTGGGTGCGGGCTGGCGCACCCTTGCCGGGCTCGGCGCGTCGCCCGCCGCGTCGCCGGTGATCACGGTGCTGGAGGTGGACGCGGCCTTGACAGAGGCCGCCGGCGTAGCCGCGGGCACCGGCTCTTCGACGCGACGGCAGGACGTGCTGCGGGCGCTGTTCGCCCGGCTCACCGAGGAGGAGCAGCAGTTCCTGTTCCGGCTGGTCACCGGCGAGCTGCGGCAGGGCGCGCTGGAAGGCGTGATGGTCGACGCGATCGCGGCGGCGGCCGAGGTGCCGGCCGTCGACGTGCGGCGGGCCTTCATGCTGTCCGGGAAGCTCGGCGTCACCGGCGTCGCGGCGCTGACCGGCGGGCAGGCGGCGCTGGCGGAGTTCCGGCTGACGCTGGGGACGCCGATCAAGCCGATGCTGGCGTCGCCGGCGGAGTCGCTGGACGAGGCCGTCGCCGAGCACGCCGAGGCGATCGTCGAGTACAAGATGGACGGTGCGCGGATCCAGGTGCACCGCCAGGGTGACGAGGTGCACGTCTGGACGCGGACGTTGCGCGAGATCACCGGGAGCGTGCAGGAGCTGGTCGAGCTCGTGCGGGCGCTGCCGTGCGAGTCGGTGGTCCTGGACGGCGAAACCCTGGCGCTGACCGACGCGGGACGGCCCCGGCCGTTCCAGGACACGATGAGCCGGTTCGGCAGCACGCGGGACGAGCAGGTGAAGGCGCTGCTGCTGCGGCCGTACTTCTTCGACTGCCTGCACCTCGACGGCGTCGACCTGCTGGACGCGCCGCTGTCCGAGCGCAACGCGGCGCTGCGCAAGGTCGCCGGGGCGCACGTGATCCCCGGCGAGGTGGGCGTTTCGCGCGCCGCCGAGGTGCTGGAGGCGGCGATGGAAGCCGGGCACGAAGGGGTGATGGTCAAGGACCTGGCGTCGCCGTACGCGGCCGGGCGGCGCGGGCGCGCGTGGCTGAAGGTCAAGCCGGTGCACACGATCGACCTGGTGGTGCTCGCGGCGGAGTGGGGCCACGGGCGGCGCACGGGCACGCTGTCGAACCTGCACCTGGGCGCCCGCGACCCGGACGGCGGCCCGCCGATCATGGTGGGCAAGACGTTCAAGGGCATGACCGACGAGATCCTGGCGTGGCAGACGACGACGTTCCAGGAGATCGAGACCCACCGCGACGACTGGACGGTGTACGTCCGGCCGGAGGTCGTGGTGGAGATCGAGCTGGACAGCGCCCAGGTTTCGACGCGCTATCCCGGTGGCCTGGCGCTGCGGTTCGCGCGGGTCGTCCGCTACCGCCCGGACAAGGAGGCGGGAGACGCGGACACGATCGACACGGTCCGCGGCCTGTTGCACGGCGACCGTTCGGAAGGGAGCTGACTACGAAAGTATCGATCACGACATCGGACGTCTCCGCGGTGCTTTCCTCCTAAAAGGAAAGACGAAAGTCGATGTTGCCTTCTCCCTCTGCTGAGCAGAGTGGCTGACGGAGTTTCCTTCGGCCAGGGAGAAAGCATGAGATTGCGCGCTGTGTCCGGCTTGCTCGCGAGCACCACCCTGCTCGTGACCGCGTTCGCGGCGCCCGCCGGCGCCTCGCCCGTGCCGAGCACGCCGAACGCCGGGCACCAGCCGTCGAAGCACCACTTCACGGCGGCCGCGCAGTCCTTCGTCGGCGCCGACACCGTGCAGAAGCGCGTCGCCAAGCTGGAAGCGGCGATGGCGTCGCTGCCGAAGGAGAGCACCGCGTACAACGCGACGAAGCTGTGGAACGCCGGCATAACCGGCGCGGGCAGCACTGTCGCGACGCTGGTGTCCTTCGGTGACGACCAGGTCAAGCAGGTCCTCGACACGTACTCGAAGAACCACGGCCTGCCGCCGGCGAACGTCGAGGTGATCGAGCCGTCCGGCGCGGTGCCCGCGTGCACCGACCCCGGCGTGGACACCGCCACCTGCCAGGGCTGGGGCGGCGAGACCGACCTCGACGTCACGATGATGCACGCCATGGCGCCGAACGCGAAGATCATCGTCGCGGCGACGCCGGTCGCCGAGACGCAGGGCTTCACCGGCCTGCCCGAGATGATGCACGCCGTCGACTACATGACCGAGCACAAGCTGGCCGACGTCATCTCGATGAGCTTCGGGACCACGGAAGAGAACTTCCCGTCGTTCGACTCGATCAAGACGCTCGACCCGGCGCTGGAGCGCGCGAGCAAGGCCGGCGTCACGATGGTCGCCTCCTCCGGCGACGACGGCCCGACCGGCGGCTACCTCTACGGCCCGGGCAACTACCCGTACCGCGTCGCGAGCTGGCCGGCGTCCGACCCGCGCGTCACGACGCTCGGCGGCACGCAGCTGCACCTCGACGCGAACGGCGCCCGCACCAAGGCCGACGACGTCGTGAACGTCGCCGACAACGGTTTCTCCGAAGGCGCCGGGCTGTCGAAGACCTACGCGCGGCCGAACTGGCAGGACGGCGTCAAGAAGATCACCGGCAGCAAGATGCGCTCGTTCCCGGACATCAGCATGGAAGGCGTCTACGGCACGTCGCAGTCCGCGCCGCTGTTCGCCGGCGTGCTCGCGCTCGCGGTGCAGGCCAGACACGGCAGGCTCGGCCAGATCAACCCGGCGCTGTACACGAAGCTCGGGCCGCAGGGCATGAAGGCGGGCATCGTCGACGTCACCGAAGGCGACAACAGCCAGGACGGCGTCACCGGATTCACCGCGGCGAAGGGCTTCGACGTCGCCAGCGGCTGGGGCACGGTCGACGCGTCGGTCTTCGTCCCCGCACTGGTGAAAGCGCTGCGCTGACAATTTCACCAGAATCGCCGAAGTTCGGTTTATTCGACGCGTGAAATGTCAGGAATTTTACCGACAGGACGAAGATCCGGTCACCGCTACGATGCTGCTCCCTGAAGACCCGCTCAGTCCCCGAGCGGTCATGGAGGAGCACAAGTGGCAAGCAAGGAAGAGATGAAAGCGGCGATCCACGCGGCTTTCGACGGGGCTGTCGCCGACGGGCCCGGTTACACCAAGGTGTACGGCGCGGAAATCAAGCAGAAGAACTTCATCGTTTTCCGCACCACCACCGTCAGCAATTTCGCGATCGGTTTCCGGCCGGGCTCGACCGACCTCGTGATCGTCCCGCTCGAAGAAAAGAGCGGGACGATCACGGCGGGCACCCCGCTGACGATCACGGACGCGAACCGCGCTTCGGTCAAGAAGCGCGACCTGCAGGGCCGGTTCGTCATCAAGACGACGGACGGGCAGAGCTTCAAGCTCAGCATCATCCCCTCCGTGCCGAAGCTCCTCGCCGCCAGCTACCAGCTGCCCGTCGAGCAGAAGGCCGAGTACGAGGCGTTCACCACCCTCCGGGACGCCCTCACCGCGGCCTGACGACCGAGCGCCCCGGTGCACCACACCGGGGCGCCACCGGACTCAGTAGCAGCGGTCCGACCTGATCGCGTACGTGTAGTTGTTGGACAGGTTGGACGTCACCTCGAACCGGATCTTGTGGTAGACGGGCGGGTCGCCGAGCACGCCGTGCGAGACCGTGTGCTCCTTGCCCGGGGCGATCGCGCCGCTCCACAGGCCCCGGTCGAAGACGTCTTCGACGATCTGGACGAGCATCCCGCGGTAGTCGCTGTTGTGCACCGTGATGTCGATCTTCTGCCCGGCGCTCACCTCGACGACCTTCGTCGCCCCGCCCATCAGCTGGCCGCCGCTGCACACCTTCGTCGCGGCGGACGCCGACGGCGCCACCAGCAGCGTCGCGGCCAGGGCCACCACCGGGACGACCAGCTCGCGGATCATCGGTTCCCCACCTTCGTCTTGACCACAGTGGACGTTTCGGCGATGTCGATGCCGAACTTCATCGAGCCGCCGCAGTAGGCGTGCTTGCCGTTCTTGAAGTAGAGCGTCAGGTCGCCCGCGCACTCGAAGACGCGGATGTCCCAGGTGCGCTCGCCCGGCCACAGGCAGATGGCGTCCTTGCCGGCCCGGCGCATCCAGCCGTGGTACCCGGATTCGCACGTGATGATCGGATCACTCGCGACGACCCCCGTCGCCGGAGCCGAGGCCGACGCCGGGCCGGCGGGCAGCAGTCCCGCGACGAGCGCGGCCCCCGTGACGGCCGCGACCCTCAGATACGGACGCATGGATTTCCTTCCCCTGCAAGAAAAGATGAAATGGATTCGCCCAGGAGATCCGGACACCGACGACGGTAAGGACCGCCGATGGACCGGGGAAGGGATGTCCTGGCCAAAAGCCAAAGCAGGACCGTCCGCGCAGGTCAGCGAATTGACCGGCGCCATTGAAAGCCAAATTCAGGGCACGACGGGCAGCGAGAAGAACACCGCGCGGGCGTCCGGCAGCAGCAGGTGCCCTTCGGCGTCGGCCATCTTCCAGTAGACCTGGCAGTGCCCGGGCGACGGCGGCGCCTGCACCTCGACGGAGATGCGCACGAGGTCGCCGGGGGCGGCGTAGGGCACCGGCACCCGGTCGGGCGTGCGGCACTCTCCGGGGCTGCCGAACGAGCCGGAGCGGACGAGGTACCGGCCGATCCATCGGACGGATCCGGCGTTGCGGAACTCCCAGGTCTTGACGAACCGGCTGCCCGCCGGGACGGGCGTGCCGTCCGGGTAGGTGACGTCGGCGACCAGCTCGGACACGTCACCGGCGCCGGCGGGCACCTCGGCGAACGCCCCGCCGAACACCAGCGCCAGCCCGCCCACCAGCACGACGGCGACCCCGGCGACCAGCCCGTAGACGGCCCGGCGCCGGCGTGGCGACGCGACCGGAACGTCGGCGAGCCCGGCCTCGGCAATCTCAGCGTCGGCGATCCCAGCACCGGCGAGCCCGGCGTCGGCGAGCTCAACGTCTTCCGGATCCGGCTCGCTCGCGGCCTCCCAGTACCCGCGCCACTCCAGCCGCGCCGATGTCTCGTCCTGGCCCAGCACCCCGACCGCCAGTACCCGCACGAACTCCCACGTCGTCTCCCAGCTCGGCAGGTGGCGCCCCCGGGCCGCCGCCGACAGGGCGGACTTCGACGCCAGCGCACCGAGCTCGGTGCGCATCCGGTCGTACGACGGGTCGCCCGCCGCGCGCTTCAGCTCCCACAACCGGCGGGCGAACCCCGCGACCGGCCCGGTTTCCTCCGCCGGGCCCAGCGCGGTCCGCCCGCGCCGCCCCGGCGTGCGTTCGACGTCCATCTCCGCCGACAATAGGACGCGCACCGGGTGACCGGCTCGACTCGATCGGGTGGTCCACAGTGGAACTATCCTCCGGACATGCGCAGCGAAAAGCTCACCCGCGCCTGGTTCGCGGTCACCACGCTGGTCGCGCTCACCGGTCTCGTCACCCAGGTGATCGCCACCGCGACGGATCCCGGCGGCCGGCTCGCGAACCTGCTCTGCTTCTTCACCATCGACTCGAACCTGCTGGTCGCCGCCACCTCGGCGCTCGTCGCCCTGGGTGCGGCCCGCAACAAGCTCTTCGCCGTCCTTTGGCTCGACGCGCTGGTCGGCATCATCGTGACGGGCATCGTCTACCAGGTCGCCCTCGCCGGCCTGTACGAGCTGCACGGGCTTCCGTTGTTCGCCGACACCGTGCTGCACAAGGTCACGCCGATCCTGTTCGTGCTCGGCTGGCTCGTCGCCGGCCCGCGCGGCGCCCTGACCTGGCGCACGGTCTGGTGGTCGCTGCTCTACCCCCTGGCCTGGCTCGCCTTCACGCTGCCGCGCGGCGCGATCACCGGCTTCTACCCGTACCCGTTCGTCGACGCCGGCGCGCTCGGCTACGGCCGCGTGACCCTCAACTGCATCGCCATCGGCCTGTTCTTCACCGCACTGGCCATCGGCGCGCTGCTCCTGGACCGCCGACTGTCGAACACCCGGCCTACCGCGTTAGGGTCGGGCGCATGACGGCGATCGTGCAGAACCTCGTGACGTCCGGCACCTTCCAGCTCGACGGCGGCAGCTGGGACGTCGACAACAACGTCTGGATCGTGGGCGACGACACGACGGTGATCGTGATCGACGCGGCCCACGACGCGAAGGCGATCGAGAACGTCATCGGCGAGCGGAAGCTGGCGGCGATCGTCTGCACCCACGCGCACAACGACCACGTCAACGCCGCCCCGGAGCTCGCCGCGGCCACCGGCGCGCCGATCCTGCTGCACCCGGACGACCGGGTCCTGTGGGACCAGACGCACCCGGACCGCGCGCCGGACGGCGAGCTGACGGACGGCCAGACGATCACGATCGCGGGCACGGCGCTGAAGGTCATCCACACGCCGGGACACGCGCCGGGCGCGGTGTGCCTGTACGCCGAAGAGCTGGGCGTGCTGTTCACCGGCGACACGCTCTTCCACGGCGGCCCTGGTGCCACGGGGCGGTCCTATTCGGACTACCCGACGATCGTGAAGTCCATCCGCGAGAAGCTGTTCACGCTCCCGGACGCGACGAAGGTGCACACCGGCCACGGCGATGGCACGACGCTGGGCGCGGAGAAGACCGCGTCGACCGGCTGGGACGAGGCCTAGGGGCTCGGCGGTGGGCCATCGCCACTCCCGCGAAGTGCATTTCAAGAAGAAAACGCACTATTCGACGCCGTAGCCGACACCGGTGACGCTGATTTCGCAGGTAGCGGCACGCCGCGCGGAGGTTCCGTTTCCAGGGACCCTTCGGGCACGGGTAAAACGTCCGGGGCCGGTTGACGCCGTCCAGTCACGGCTGGCACTTTCGGCCTGGCGAGAGCGTCTCGCCCGACTGGGGTGACGATTCCGGCGCTCTCGGCAACTGGGGTTGGTCTACAACTCGCCCGGATTTCCGTGTGCGAGTGCGAGAAATGGGAGTCACACAATGCGCAACAAAATCGCGGCCTTGGTCGCGACGACCGCTTTCGTCGCCGGCGGCACACTCCTGACCGCGACGTCGGCGTCGGCGACCGTGGACCCGCCCGGCGGCAGCTGGGACCACACGTGGACCACCACGGACGGCAACAAGGGTGGCACTGTCTACGTCGAAGAGAACGGCGACGTCGTGTCCGTCTGCGACTCGTTCGCCGACGGACTTGCTGCCCGGGCGCGTGTCTCCGTCCAACAGGGTTCGGGCGCCTACTACGAGCGTTACACGCTCGTCGCCTCCGGTGGACTGGGATCTTGCGCCACGGCCAGGGCTTCTGATGGCGGCACGCACGACCTCCCGGAACACGTGAGCATCGGCGTCACGGTCTACCTGGGTCCGGACTTCCAGCACGCGAGCGACCACTATTACCTCAACGATCACTAGGCAGCCCTGTCCGGACGGCCCGGCTGGTGGATCCCGGCCCGGGCCGTCCGTGCTGGTTGCGGTATCAGGACGTGTGCTTCCGGGCGACGAGGGCGAACTCCTCGATCGCCCGGTCGAACGCGGCACTGGCTTGCCGGACCGGCGCCGGCAGGAACTCCCGGTCGAACTTCTCGTCGGCGTCGAGTTCCCACCGGGTGTGGTGGAGCTCCATCTCCTTCTTGCGGAGCAGGTTCGCCTGCGCGACCAGCTCGTCCGGCCCGCTCATCACGAGCAGCCCGTAGAACGCGCGTATTTCGGTGCGGGCCGTGTAGTAGCCGTCTTCGAACTCGACCTCCCGCTGCGCGTCCGTCTCACGTTCCTTGCCGAGCGTCCGGCGGCGGTGGACCACGTTGATGTCGATGATGTGCTTGCGCGCCCGCGTCGCGGCCTCGATCAGTCCGGCGCAGCGGTCGGCGCGGTCCTGCCGCAGCTTCGCGCGTCGCGCCGCGTTGAGCTTCAGCGGTTCGAGCAGCGCGCCGAGCGTCACGCCGATCAGCGACGCCACCGCGGCGATACCCGCGGCCCCGGCCGCGGTCAGCACGTCAACCGCGGCGACGTCGGCGACACCCGCACCCGCTTCTTCGCCTCTTCGGCCAGCGTGAGGGCCCACTCCTGCAACCCGGCGACGTCGATCCCGTGCGGCGGCTCGCCTCGGTACGGCTCGATGTTCGCCGCGCCGCGCTCCAGCAGCGACGCCGCTCCGGCCGTGTTGCCGCGGGCCGCGTGCGTCAGGCCGACCGCGAGCTGGGCCATCCCGCGCCACAGCTCCCGATCCGGCCCGTCGGTCGTCTTCCACGCGTCCTCGAAGACCTCGTGCGCGTGGAACGGCTTGCCGTCGTCGAGCAGCTGCTGGGCCTCCGCAAGCGTTTGCGCCGGGGTCCGCGCGATGCCTTCCGGCTGGCGCTCGACGCCGTCGGCGCCGTACGGCAGCGGCCGGCCGAGGCCGTCGCGCGGCCGCGCGTTGCGGGCCCGTCCTTCGGTGTCCCGGTCACGGCGGCTCATGCTCCGATCCTCCCACGTTCGCCGTTCGCGCCCGGGCCACGTAGCCTGGGGACTCGTGCGTTTCCTCGACGGCCACCGGCCCGCCCACGACCTGACCTACGACGACGTGTTCCTGCTGCCGAACCGTTCGGACGTGGAGTCCCGCTTCGACGTCGACCTCTCCACCGCGGACGGCACCGGCGCGACCATCCCGATCGTCGTCGCCAACATGACCGCGGTCGCCGGCCGCCGGATGGCCGAGACCGTCGCCCGCCGCGGCGGGCTGGTGGTGCTCCCGCAAGACGTCGACACCCACGCCGTCGCCGAGATCGTCGGCTGGGTGAAGAGCCGCCACACCGTGTGGGACACGCCGCTGGTGCTGACCGGCGGCGACGCGGTGGCCGACGCCCTCAACCTGGTCCACAAACGTGCTCACGGCGCCGTCGTGGTCGTCGACGGCGAAGGCCGCCCGGTCGGCATCGTCGACGAAGCGGCCTGCGCGGGTGTCGACCGCTTCGCGCGTCTCGCCGACGTCGCGGAGCCGGCGGCTGTCGCGGTGCCGCTGACCACGCCGGCGCGTGAGGTCTTCGAGCGGCTCCACAGCCACGGCGCCCAGCTCGCCCTCGGCCTGGACGCGGAGGGCCGGCTCGCGGGCGTGCTCACCGCCGTCGGGGCGCTGCGCGCGGACATCTACACCCCGGCGGTCGACGGTGCGGGCAAGCTGCGCGTCGCCGCCGCGGTCGGCGTCAACGGCGACGTCGCGGCGAAGGCCGAAGCCGTGCTCGGCTCGGGCGTCGACGTGCTGGTCGTCGACACCGCGCACGGGCACCAGGAGAAGATGATCGCCGCGCTGAAGGCCGTCCGGTCGGTGTCGCCGCAGGTCCCGGTGGTCGCCGGGAACGTCGTCACGGCCGAGGGCACGCGCGACCTGATCCAGGCCGGCGCCGACGTCGTCAAGGTCGGGGTCGGGCCGGGCGCGATGTGCACGACCCGGATGATGACCGGCGTGGGCCGCCCGCAGTTCTCGGCGGTCGCCGACTGCGCGGCCGCGGCGCGCGAGCTGGGCAAGCACGTCTGGGCCGACGGCGGCGTCCGCCACCCCCGCGACGTCGCGCTGGCGCTGGCCGCGGGCGCGTCCGCCGCGATGGTCGGCTCGTGGTTCGCCGGCACCTACGAATCCCCCGGTGACCTGCGGTTCGACGAGCAGGGCCGGCCCTACAAGGAGTCGTTCGGCATGGCGTCGAAGCGCGCTGTCGGCGCGCGGACGCGCACGGACAACGTCTTCGAGCGCGCCCGCAAGGCGCTGTTCGAGGAGGGCATCTCGTCGTCGCGGATGTCGCTCGACCCGGCCCGCCCCGGCGTCGAGGACCTGCTGGACTCGATCGGCTCCGGCGTCCGCTCTTCGTGCACGTACGCGGGCGCGCGCACCCTCGAGGAGTTCCACGAGCGCGCCCTGCTGGGCGTCCAGTCGGCGGCCGGCTTCGCCGAAGGCCGCCCGCTTCCTTCCGGCTGGTAAACGCCGTGAAGGCCACCTCGAACCGAGGTGGCCTTCACGGACTTCAAGCTCAGCCGTGGTCCTCCAGCATCTCGGTGACCAGGGCCGCGATCGGCGAGCGCTCCGAGCGCGTCAGCGTGACGTGCGCGAACAGCGGGTGGCCCTTCAGCTTCTCGATCACCGCCGAGACGCCGTCGTGCCGGCCGACGCGCAGGTTGTCGCGCTGCGCGACGTCGTGCGTGAGCACCACCCGCGACGCCGTGCCGAGCCGCGAAAGCACCGTGAGCAGGACGTTCCGTTCAAGTGACTGCGCTTCGTCGACGATCACGAAAGCGTCGTGCAGCGAGCGGCCGCGGATGTGCGTCAGCGGCAGCACCTCGAGCATGCCGCGGTCGAACACCTCGTCCAGCACTTCCTGGCTGACCAGCGCGCCGAGGGTGTCGAACACCGCCTGCGCCCAGGGCTGCATCTTCTCGCTCTCGGACCCGGGCAGGTAGCCGAGGTCCTGGCCGCCGACCGCGTAGACCGGCCGGAACACCACGACCTTGCGGTGCTGACGGCGTTCCATCACGGCTTCGAGCCCGGCGCACAGCGCGAGCGCCGACTTGCCGGTGCCGGCGCGGCCGCCGAGGGAGACGATGCCGACGTCGGAGTCGAGCAGCAGGTCGAGCGCGACGCGCTGCTCGGCGCTGCGGCCGTGCAGCCCGAAGGCCTCACGATCGCCCCGCACCAGCCGGATGCGCTTGTCCGCCGTGACCCGTCCCAGCGCGCTGGACGTGCCCGCGAGCAGCCGCAGCCCGGTGTGGCAGGGCAGCTCGGAGACGTCGTCCATGCCGTACTCGACCGGATCGACCGTGGCGCCGCCGAACAACGTGTCGAGCACGTCCTGCTCGACGTCGACGTCCGCCATGCCGGTCCAGCCCGACGGCGTGACCTCCTGCGCGCGGTACTCGTCGGCTTCCAACCCGACCGCACCCGCCTTGACCCGCAGCGGGATGTCCTTGGTCACCAGGGTGACCGCCGGGAACTCCGCCGCCAGGTTGAGCGCGCAGGCGAGGATCCGGTGGTCGTTGGAGTCGGTGCGGAACCCGACCGGGAGCACCGTCGGGTCCGAGTGGTTCAGCTCCACCTGCAGCGTGCCGCCGTGGTCCCCGATGGGGAGCGGCGCGTCGAGCCTGCCGTACTGCCGGCGCAGGTCGTCGAGCATGCGCAGGGACTCCCGGGCGAACCAGCCGAGCTCCGGGTGGTGGCGCTTCGCCTCCAGTTCACTGATGACGACCAGCGGAAGCACGACTGCATGCTCGGCGAAGCGGGTCACCGCCCACGGGTCCGAAAGGAGGACCGACGTGTCGAGCACGTACATGTGCTGCTGGGATTCGGGCGAGGTCGAGGCTTTCTCCGGGCCAGGAACGGCACCGGTCGAAGAACGGCCAGAGGCCTTACGGGGCAAACGCTGCGCAGTCACGACGGCATCTCCCTCGAGGGCGTGTGCACCTCACGCCCGCACTCGCTGGGCCGGGCACCTCCCTGGCTGGACCACTCCCTCTGACCGGTGGGTCAGGTGGCGCGGCCACGAGGGCCGGGTGCCGGCCCCCTCGTGCGTCTCGTGGGCGGCTGCGCCGCCCCCTCGATCACCGTCACGACCAGGGCCTCCCGCGAGGACCCGCACGGAACGCGTGCCCTCACCTCGGAAGGTACCCACGAATCCGAGATCGCGCAGGGAGCCAACACGGTGATTCGCCAGATCGTCACCTCACTGTCGGTCGTCCGACATCGACAGCTGGTGATGGTCACCGTGGGTGACCAGGTCCCCATTCGATGCACACACGTCGGAATGATCTTGGGAAAATTGCTGACCCGACGTATTCACAAGATCAAGGGATGAGCTTTTACCACGTTCGGAGCAACGCCGCATTTTGCGCCACGAAGAGAGAACCGTACCGAGTGAAAGCGCCTGCGTCAGGCTCACACAATGGGCGTACAGGTCGTACGAGAAGCCCGATAAGCGAGTAATTTTTTGACTGCGGGACACACCACCGGTCCTCCGGTGCCCCGGATCCCAACAGTTCTACCTAGGAGTGTGCGAAGTGCTGAAGAAGGCTGGTTTCGTGGCCGCCACCGCTGCGGGCCTCATGATGATCGGCAGCACCGCGTTCGCCGCCACGGGCGACCACGGCGGCACCCCGGACCCGACGTTCGGCGACGCCTACGCCACGTTCATCGAGGGCGGCGGCGCCCTGGGCTACGGCGCGGCCTCCCTGGTCGCCGGTGCCTACGCGGGCATCGCCACCACCCCGGCGCTGATCCTGCACTCGCTGGAGCACCACCACCACTGAGTGTGGCTTGCGAAGGGCCCCGGAGTTCGCTCCGGGGCCCTTCGGCGTCTCTACGATCCGAATCGCCGGTGCCGCCAGGCGTAGTCGCGCATGGCGCGCAGGAAGTCGACGCGGCGGAATGCCGGCCAATACGCTTCGGTGAACCAGAATTCCGAATGCGCGGACTGCCAGAGCAGGAATCCGGAAAGGCGTTGTTCACCGGAAGTCCGGATGATGAGGTCCGGATCCGGCTGCCCCGAGGTGTAGAGGTGCTCGGAGATGTGGTCGACGTCCAGGATCTTCGCGAGCTCGTGAATGGTCGTGCCCTCGTCCGCGTGCTGGAGCAGCAACTTGCGGACTGCATCGGCGATTTCCTGCCGCCCGCCGTAACCGACCGCGACGTTGACCTCCATCCCGGTCCGCCCCTCGGTGCGCGCGGCGGCTTCGCTGAGTCGCTTCGCGACCTCGGTGGGTAGCAGATCGAGGGCGCCGACGATCCGCAGCTGCCAGCTCTTGCCGGGCGCGGCGAGCTCGTCGGTGACGTCGGTGATGATCTTCAGCAGCGGCGTGAGCTCGTCCGGGTCGCGGTTGAGGTTGTCGGTCGAGAGCAGCCACATGGTGACGACCTCGACGTCGGCCTCGTGGCACCAGCTCAGGAAGTCGGCGATCTTCTTCGCCCCGGCCCGGTGCCCGTCCGCGACGTCCGAAAAGCCGGCTTCACGGGCCCAGCGGCGGTTGCCGTCGAGCATGATGGCGATGTGCCGCGGATGCCGGCCGGCGGCCTGCTGGATGAGGCGCCGGCCGTAGGCGCTGTACAGGACGTCGGACAAGAAGGAGCGCACACTCACGTCGAGGAAGCCTACGCACCCGGTGTGAGGCGCGTGACTTGACCGCTGCCCGGGAACCTACGGTCCCGTAACCTGGTCGGGTGAGCCTGACGACGGAACCACCCGAGCCCGTAGTGGACCTCCGCCCCCGGCTGCGCGGGCACATCCACTTCTGGACGTTCTTCGGCGCCGTCGCGGCAGCGGCGGCACTGATCAGCCTGGCGGCGTCCACAGTGTCTTCGACCGCGGCACTGGCGACGTCGGTGTACGGCCTGACGGTCCTGGGGCTGTTCGGCGTGAGCGCGCTGTACCACCGCCGCCTGTGGAGCCCGCGAGCGTACAAGTGGATGAAGCGCGCGGACCACTCGATGATCTTCTTGTTCATCGCGGGCACGTACACCCCGTTCACCCTGCTGGCGATGTCCAAGCCGACGGGCTACGTGGTCCTGACGATCGTCTGGGGCGGCGCGGTTCTCGGCGTGGCGTTGAAGATGCTGTGGCCGCACGCACCGCGGTGGCTCGGAGTGCCGATCTACATCGCGCTCGGCTACGTCGCGGTGTTCGTGTTCCCCGAGCTTTTCACGCACGCCGGCGTGGCGGCGGTGGTGCTGCTCTGCGTGGGTGGGCTGTTCTACACCCTGGGGGCGGCGTTCTACGGGTTCAAGTGGCCCAACCACTGGCCGGATACCTTCGGGTACCACGAGTACTTCCACGCGTGCACCGTGCTCGCGGCGATTTCCCACTACATCGCGATCTGGTTGGCCATGTACGCCTAGCTGCGGTTTTACCCTTGTGGATCTTCCTCAGGCCGCCGCCAGGCCGTCTCTGAACAGGGCGTCGACGGCGTTGCGGGTGCGCTCGTGGCTGGTCGGGAGCAGGTGCGTGTAGACGCGCAGGGTGAAGCCCGGGTCGGAGTGGCCGAGGTAGCTGGACAGGGCCTTGATGGACTCGCCCGCGTCGAGCAGCACCGAGGCGTAGAGGTGACGGAGCGCGTGCATCCCGTCCGCCCGGGTCGGCTTCTCGACGCCGGCCTTCTTGAGCGCAGGTAGCCAGACGCTCAGCCGGAAACCGCCACGCCGGAACGGCAACCCGTCGTAGTCGACCATCAGCAGCTTCACGGTGACCGGCTTGCCCTCGGGATGCACCCACGGAAGCGTGATCTCAGTGGCGGGGAACCGCTCGGCGTACTCGTCCAGCGCGGACAGCAGCTCACCGCCGATAGGCACCTCTCGCGTCTTGCCCCGTTTCGGCGGCGCGAAGCACAGGACGTTGTCGACGATCCGGACCTGCCGCTCGATCTGGGCGATGTTCCGTTCCCGGTCGACGTCGTCCAGGGAGAAGCCGAACACCTCACCCTGCCGCAGGCCGATCCCAGCGGGAATCCGGACGACCGGCTTGAACCGGACGGGCAGCGCGTTCAAGACGGCTTGTGCCCGCCCCGGACGCCAGGGCTGCACCTGCCGCAGATCCGCCCGAGGCCGAGTCACGCTCGACGCTTGAGCCGGGTTGCTCACGATGAGCTTGTCCTCCTTCGCGAAGCTGAGAATGGACACGAGGTGGGTGAAGTACAGGACCCGCGAGCGCGTGCTCACCTCGCGATCCTGCAGCCAGCGAAGCCAGGCTTGGACGTCACTGGGCTTGACCGCCCCGATGGTCTTCGCCTTGAAGAACGGCTTCAGGTGGTTGGCGAGACGGCTGATTACCCGCTCCCGCGTCGTGTGATCGAAGGTCTGCGCCGCGACCCACCGATCCGCAACGACCGCGAACAGCGCGCGCCCGGCCTGTGGGTCGACGTACTTGCCTTCCCGCTTGTCCGACTCGACCTCGATGAGGAAGTTCTCCGCACGCTTCTTCTGCTTGTCCGCGAACGACTTCGAACGCTCGTTGTTGTCCGGATCGAGGTACCGCACCTTGTACCGCAGCCCGATGCCGTACAGCTCGGAGCGCTCCATGACCGGCTTGTCGTTGTCATTGAAGAGCAGCCGTCCGGTTTCCGGGTTCCGCGCCTGGCGGTACCACCTGTCCTGAATATGTCCCATGTGGACTTCCCTTTCTCGAAACTGGTTACGCGGCTTCGGTGGCCCAGGCCCGCACGGAGGCTGGGTTGTAGCGCAGGTGCCGGCCGATCTTCTTCACCGGCGGACCTTCACCGCGCCATTTCCACTGGTAGAGGGTCTTGACCGGAACGCCGAGATAGTCGGATACGTCGTCGACGGACCAGAGGCGTTCGATGCTGTGGACGTTGTTCATTGCTCCCCCTTGTCACGCTGCGAGCTGAGTTGCCGAAGTTTCCGGATCAGTCCCCGCTGGTCCAGAGGCGGCGAGTAGCGCCCGGTCGTACTCGGCCTTCCACGTGATCCGTTCCGCGATCGCGTGCATGACGAGGTGATCGCGGGGCGGGACGTGCGGGTCTCCGGGCTCGACCTTCCGCCAGGCCAGCCGGGCCGGGTCCGGTTGTGGCTTCTCGATCCCGATCGCCGCCAATGCCTGCTGGACGAAGGCCTTTCGGTCGGCCTTGTGGTCGTCGAGCGTCTTGCCCGACCACTTCCGCGACACCAGCACCCGCCGTCCCGGCAGCCCGAGCGTCGTTCGCCGGTGGGCCCGGCCCTTGCAGTGCCCCGGAGTGGTCTTGCTGCCCGCGCCCTTGGGCTGGACCCCGTACAGCAGCCACACCGCGCAGCGCGGCGAGCACGGCGTGACCGACAGCTCGGCGTGCAACCGGTCGTGGTGATCCCGCAACCGCGCCGTGTCCGCCTCCACCACCTCACCGGTGGACTTGGTGAGGTACTTCGTGAGGTAGCCGATATGGCGGCCGGCCTCTTCGGTGCCGCCGAGGATGCCCTTGGAGTGCACCTGCTGTCCGAAGGTGACGACGTGCGCGGGGGCCTCGACCTCTTCCACGGCGTCGTCCCAGGTGGTCAGCGGTTCGCGAGTGTCCGGGTCGAGGAACGTCCGGGTGTCGCCGTCCCAGACCGGCAGCCGATCGACGTAGACGACCTGGTCGTGCGACGGCCACCAAACCTGGTGATAAGTGGCTTCGGTGACCTGCCGGATGACGTCGTGCGGGATCGCACCGCGGATCGCCGCGTGCAGGTGCGGCGCGGTGCGCTTCTGGGGTTCGACGGTGGCGAAGTACTGGGCGTCCCAGCCGACGACCCGGCGGAGGTTCTGCCACCACCGATCGACCAGCGCCGAGAAGTGCACCGCATCCCGAGCCGCCCGCCGGTAGTCATACCGAGACGGGTCGACCGGGGCCCCATCGCGAACCGGGCCGTAGGAATCGCAGGTCAGGGTCACGAACATGGACGGCCGGAACTTCCCCGCGTACTCCCGCCCCACTGTGGTCTTGCTGACCTTTTGGCGCGGGAGGTTCGGTGCGTCCTGCCGCCGCTTCGTTGACCGCTTCACGCCCCGCTTGGTCGGGAGGTCGAGGGCGGGCAGTCGACCTCGCATCCCGAGTTGCCGAAGTTCCGCATCAACCCCGGTGATCTCCTCCCGCAGATCCTCGGTCTCCGCCTGGTCCTGCTCGACCACCTCCCGATAGGCCGCAACCAGATCGGCGCGGTAGGTCAGCAACTCCTTGTGATCCTCGGAGGGAGCTGCGGCGGTGAGGTTGGGTTCTTCGGTCATGTGCCAGCCCTCGCGGCACTGGGCCTGCCGAAGCGCCTTCGCCTTCCGCGCACACGGCAAGCACACCGACTCAACGGTGGAGCCGCACGGCACGGGTACGTAGCGCAGTTCGCCGGTTTCGGTGTCGCCGACCTCCATTGTGAACGGGCGGACGCAGACGCCGTGCTTCTCCGCCGTCGCCCGGATCACGTCAGCCGCCAGCGGTACCCGCATCCGTTCCGCGCGTGTCTCGCTCATCAGGCCGCCACCTCCCCAGGCGACGACCAGTCGCGCAGCAGGTACACCGGCATGTCCTGCTGCGCCCCAACCGGGAGATCCGGGAACGTGCTCGGGTCGAACTGCACCACACCGAACACCCGGACCGGGATGCCGCACGGCGTCCGCCCGGTGATCGACAGATGCACCCACCTCCCCTCACCCAGCCGCCACAACCGCGCCGAGACGTCCTCGAGCGTCTGCGCCCACACCAGCAACGCCCGCGAGACCTCGGGCAGGCCGTCCGCGTCGAGCTGGACCCTGATCGGGCTGGACCAGGCGTTGACGTCGACCGACGCGGCCGGCGGGAGCTGGTGGGAGTCGAGGTGATCGCGGATGGCGTCGAGGAAGATCATCAGCCGGTTCATGCGGCCACCCCCTCGCCGCCGTGCCGCAGATCCGCGACACCCCCGTTCGTCACGTACGCCTCCAGCGCCTTGACCGTGTCGTCGGAGACCCACCCGGCGCGGATCCGCAGCGGCTCGCGGATGCCTTCGCCCCAGACGTAGCCGACACCGGCCTCCGAGTCGCCGATGCGGTTCGCCCACGCGCCGCGCTCGTATGCGCCGTCACCGAGCACCATGCCCACGTGCGTCTTGGACGTGACTCGCAGGCACACTCGCCGGGTGAACAGCTCCCGGACCGGGACGGTGTCCTTCGTCGGCTCCTGGACGTAGCCGCGGACCGAGATCCCCAGCGCCCGCCCTTGCGTCGTCAGGAGCGCGACACGCTCCACAATGGCCTCACGGGTCTTGCGGTCGGTGTACTTCGTGAGCGCGCCGATCTCGTCGAACTCCAGTAGCTCCAACGGATACTCCGTCGACACCGGGATCATGCGCAGCCGACCGGCGAACGCGCGCTTGCGGGATTCCATCTCCTCCACCAGGCCGTCAAGGACTTCCACCGCGTCCTTCCCACCGACCGCGTAGCGGGAAAAGATCCCGCGTCCATAGGCGAGTTCCATGCCCTTCGGGTCGATACCGGACATCCGCACCACCCCGAACCTGATCGCCGACGCGGCGGCCACGAGCGGGCACCACATCACAGAGTTCTTGCCCGCACCCGACGCACCAGCGACGAGACAGTGCGCGCCCGAACCCAGCAGCGGCACCCGCCAGTCACACCCGTACTCAGTCCGCCCCGCCCAGACGTTGCGCAAGTCCACGCCGGTCGAGTCGACACCGTCAGGTACCTGGGGGCCGGTCACCCCGCCGCCGAGCAGGTCACGTCGCTGGAAGTCGATCGACACCACGTTGGGAGCCAGCTCACGCACCTGGCAGCGAGCGACCTTCCGCGCGACAGCCAAAGCGCGGGCGGCGTCGTCGAAGTCCTCCGGCTTCTGCCCGGCCACCAGCTCCACCCGCACCTCATCCCAGGAGGCGCGGGAGCGGACGCCAAGCACCCTCGGAGTCCGCGCGTTCGGCTGGTTCGAGGTCGAGCGGGACAGGGCGCGCCGTCGGCCGACGAGGTTCACGTTCACCACCACCGGCAGCGCCTCGTCCCGCACCGACAGGCCGCAGGCGTGCAGCCACTCCGGCAGCTTCCGCCCGTAGACCGCCCAGCGGGCCCACCAGGAGCGCAGGAAGCGCCAGCACCACTGGTCGAACGAGACAGGGCCGATCGCCCACCACGTCGCCAGGACTACCGCGATGCCGCCCAGGACCAGGGCGAGCGACAGCCAGCCCAGTAGGTCGCACCAGACATAGACGGCGATCACGGCGAGGCTTGTCCGCCACCGCGTCACCACCTGGGCGAGCATCCAGACGACGGCCTTGCACAGCCACCACAGGGCCACGAACACCACAGCCGCCGCAGCCAAGGCTTCCACCACCGAGGCCAGGGCGCGGCCGATCTTGTGCAGCACCCACACGCCGAGCCCCAGCCCAGCCAGAGCTACTACCGCGAAGCCGGGAGACATCACCGACTACCCCCGTTCACACGAAGATCCAGCGGCAGCATCCCCAAGCAGGGAGCGCACTGGGTTTCGCCGGGCAGCAGTTTGGCGAATCGTTTGCAGGAGGCGCAGCGCGTTTGGGTGACCCCCGTTGACGCTCGCCCGTTGTCATCGTTTAGCGTTGCCATTGTTCACTTCCGCTGGTTGTGGACAGCGCAGGAGCGGCAAGGTTGGTAGCCAGGTTCCGCTTCTGCGCCTTACGGATCACACGCACCCGAATCAGGACGTGCTTCATCGCCGCACGTCATCGCGTGCGTTTTTCGTTACTACTGTTGACTTTCCAGTCGTCTACATGCGACTACTCAGCAGACTTGCCTTTCGCCTGAAGTTCTGCTGAGATCTCACCCGCCTGCCGTTCCTCATATCCGGCCCAGTACAACGCCTCGTGGTGATGACCCCGGTCAACGTCCGCGATCGCCTTGTACAACCGCGCGTTGCCGAGCCGGAACGCCAACCACACCGACCGGTTCGCATCGTTCGGAGGGCGGCGGTCCATCACGACCTCGTGGGCGTCCCGCAGCGTCTTCGGCTCAGCCTTCCGCACGATCACGCCTCCCCGCGCGAGCTTCCAGCAGCGCCGCCAGTTCGTCCGCGTGGTCGCGGAGCTGCCGCAGGAACGCCACCGTTTCCGGCCACGTCTCCTGGTCCTGCGGAGGGACCAGCGTCAGCACGAAGGACACGCCGGCCAGTACCAGGACCGGTGGAGAAGACAGCTCCGGACCGGTCTCCTCCACCGTCACCTCGATGCCCGGGCCGACTGCCCAGCGCACTCCCAGCCCGTCCATCACCGCCGTGTCCTGCTTCACTTGCCCAATCCCTTGCCAGTTCTGCGAACCCCTCAGCCGCTGACTCCAACGCGGCCACACACCACCACGGCAACCCACGTGACTGCGCCAGCTCATGCCACGCCCGCGACACCCGCCGGGCAGCGTTCGCGGTGTTCGTCGCGCTCATCGGCGATAGCACCGCCCGGCCGTGTTCCCACGCGGCCATGTAGTCGCGGTACGCCTGCTCCCACGCTTCGACCTGCTCGCGGAAGCTCATGCCTCTCACGCTGCCTTCGTCGTCTCACCGGTCCCGCCGGACCGGGACGGCTTGGCATTGGTGGCGGCCTGCTTGAAGCCGGTCGCCCGGAAGACGTAGGACTGGTACTTGAACTCGCCCTGCCCAGCCACACGCGGCTCGGCCGTCAGGCCGTCCAGCTCGATCGGCCGCATCCCCGGCAACGCCTCCGACGTCGTCGGCACCGGCTGCACATCAGCGAGAAGCGTGATCTCGAACGAAGCACGCTTCGCCCGCGTCTCCGCCGGGTCGGTCACCATCACCTTCCACTGCCGCTTACCCGTGATCTCGTCGACCCGCTGCCGCACCGGGCGGTTCGCGGCCCGGTCTTCGCGCGACTGATACTCGTTGTCGGGCGACACTTCGCCTACCATGACGAGGCCCTGGGTGAACGCGTCGTCGAAGTCGATGCCGAACCGGTGTCCCTTGTCGATAGCCATGCTGAATCCCTTATGTCGTCGGTTAGTTGGTAGCTTCGGGCGTCTCTCCGCCTCGTGCCGCTGCGGCGTCCAGTGCCGCGCTGACCTTGTCCAGTTCCCTCCGCAGTACGGCGATGGCGTCGGAGTCCACGAGCAGGACCACTGGGAACGCCTTGCCGAACCGGACCTCCGCGCGGTTTGCGTACGTCAGTGCCCTGGCACGAATCGGCAGATCAGCCGTGACGTGGATCTGAACCGTGTCGCGCATGCCACGCCGCGCCTACGCCGCACGTCGGCGAGGTACCGCCCGCTTGTCCGAGCCAGCCGGCCGAACGGCGGTTTCAATGGTCACGCCTACCTCCTCGGTGTCCTGGCACCGGGCCTGCCCCGGCAACCTGACACCCAATCTCCGCCAAACCGCGGGACGTGATCACCACGTGGCGGGACATCTCGGGACGTCCCTGGTACCGTCGAAGACGTCCCTACACGTCCCAAGGGGTGCCGATGCCGAACGAACGCCTGCGCGACGCGCTACTGCGCAACGGCCTGACGCTGGAGCAGATAGCCAAGGCCGTCGGGGTCGATCAGAAGACCGTCGAGCGCTGGATCACCAAGAACCGGACGCCCTACCCCAAGCACCGGCACAAGATCGCCGCCATGGCGCGCGAGTCGGAGACCTACCTGTGGCCGGACTCCGTGGCCCCGGAGCGCAAGGCCGAGACAGCCGCCGCCGAGCTGGTGCAGGTCTTCCCGCACCGCAACGCCGTCCCTGTCGAACTGTGGGACAGGCTGATCAAGGAAGCATCGGAGACTGTCGAGATCCTGGTACACGCTGCGCTGTTCCTGGTGGAACGCCCGCGGTTCATCAAGGACCTGAACGCCAAGGCCGCGGCCGGCGCTCGAATCCGGCTCGTGTTCGGAGACCCCGAAGGCGACAGCGTCGCCCTGCGCGGCGAGGAAGAACAGCTCGGCGACGGGACGCTTGCGGCACGCATCCGCAATGCGCTGGCGTCCTACCGGCCGCTGGTCGGAGTCGACGGGGTGGAGATGCGGTTCCACAACACGACGCTCTACAACTCGATCTTCCGGTTCGACGACGAGATGATCATCAACACGCACGTTTACGGGTTCCAGGGAGCCCACGCCCCATCCCTCCACCTGCGGAGACTCTCCGCCGGGGACCTCTTCGAAACGTACTCGGAAAGCTTCGAATCAGTCTGGAACCTCGCCAAGCCGGCCACTTTCTAGGAGGCAGCATGACCCGAGTCGACTACTACAACGACCCGAACGCACCCAAGGCCAACAGCATCGCGGTAGCAGTATCGGCGTTCATCCAGGACAACGAAGGCCGGATTCTGATGATCAGGCGCACCGACAACGACCTGTACTCCATCCCAGGCGGCCAGCTTGAACTCGGCGAGACACTGGCCGAGGCCGCAGTTCGAGAGGTCCGAGAGGAGACCGGTATCGAATGCGAGGTCACGGGTGTGATCGGCCTGTACTCCGACCCCAAACACGTAATCGCCTACGACGACGGGGAAGTCCGCCAAGAGTTCTCGATTTGCTTTCGCGCCATCGCGACAGGCGGCAAGTTACACACTAGCAGCGAGAGCAAAGAAGTCTTTTGGATTGATCCGGCGAAGCTGTGCGACCTAACGATTCACGAGTCGATCCGACTACGGCTCAAACACGCCACCGAAGGTCGTTCGAGTCCACACTTCACGTGAGCGCGCCCCAGGTTCCTGGAGCTATACCACCGCACCGAGATGAACAGCTGACCAATAGGATAAACCTACAGTACGTCGGTGCTTCGCCAGTCCACTGGAACGCCCATCCCGTTTCTTCTAACAACAGCTTCCCGATTCACCGTCGCTCTGACTATCGCCTGCTTCCACGCTACATCGATACTATCACTCACCTTTACGGCACGCCCAGAACCTTCCTTTTTCTCACTAAACTTTCTGCCAGCCAGGTTGATGAATCGAAGGCCTAAGGTCGCCTGCAATTTCGTTTTCCCGATCAGGAAATTGCTGTCACCCTCATTTAGCAGCCTCGCTGCACGACTAGCAAGAAGGTCAAAGCTCATGGCGATGGCGAGGGCGTCGTTTGAAAAGGCTGTTAGATCGCTCGGCTGTATGCTTGCCCTAACATCATGCGCAGCGTTATTCCTGTTACGCTGAAGGGTCTCATAAGCTTGCCGCAAAGGCAGGCCACCAAATCCGCAGCGAGCCGCCAAATCCGACATCTCTCCCCACGGATCAGCTACGTGAAGCGCTCCCATGATCGACGAGACCTCGTCCGCAGTCACATTCGAACCGCTGTACCCAAAAGTATAGTGACTTAGCTGAAGTGCCCCAGTACCAGTACTAGCCACCGCCTCGGCAACCTTCTGCACAAGGGCGACTGGATCGCCGCCAACTTTACTCGCTAGCGAAGCCTGGAGTATTGTCGATCTGAAAGCTCCAATAGTGGCAGAATTCTGCAGGGACTTTGGCAAAGTTGAGAACTGAACGACCGTTCTACTTACGTGGTCCAACAGCTCAGCACTACGATTCCGCAAGAAGTCTTCGAGCGACGTGAATGCGACCACCATCAAACCGTTACGCAACAGCCCAGCTCGCCGATTATGTAGCAAATCCGTCAATGGTCCGTCGACGAGCCAGGTCTGACTAACAGCCTCGCGAACCGTGTCGATTCTCTCTATCAGCTTCTGCCGCGCGGGCGATGCCACACTCATTTCGCATGCGCCTTCAGCAAATCCGTCATTTTGGCGATGCGCAGCTTGACTCGAGCAGGAGTGTTTGTTGCAACGCGAACAGACGCCTCGAATTCAGGATCAGCGAACAGATCGCGCGTCGCCCTTACCACTTTACCGGAACGGGCAATCAGACTCTCGGCCTCACTTTCACTTAGCGAGTCGACAGCGACCATTTGTGCGTCGTACATACCCGCCAAAGCCTGGTCCCGCCAAGTGCCTTTATCAGGTCGCTTGAAAGCGTGCGGCCCCCAGATGGTTTGGCATATTTTTAAGCTTCGAAGGAAGCTAGCCGAGTACTCATCGATTCTCCCCTTGTCCGCCTTCTGATGCATCGCCATAAACCGATCCATTGATCGACGGAAATCCCCCGAGAAATTCCGCCATTGCTCCCTGAGCGTTAAGAACCTCAACACGAACTCGACATCGGTCATGTCGCGATAAGAACTCGACTTCTCGTCCCTTATTTTTAGTTGCAGCTTCAAAAACGACTGCGAGGAAAGGTGGAAGATAAGGTCATTAAGCGGACCCCTAAAGATGACGTTTCGAACCTCTTGGGCATTAAGTGGCTGACCACCTGAATTGAGACGATGAAAGACTTCGAACTTAGTAGCTTCATCAGACTGACGCAATATTGTAATAGCGCGAATATAAGGCCTTACTTCCAGGGCATTTCTGAGCTCATCCGGAAGTTGGCTATACTTGAGCCCCTCTAGCTCAGTGAATCTTTCCAGGGACGATAGCGCATACCGGTTGCGCATGAAGTCATGGATGGCCGTGATGCGCTGCTTTCCATCGATGACCGAGTACTTACCGAATTGCTGCTCAGCCAAATAGACTGGCGGAACTGGTATGTTCATTAAGAATGACTCGATCAATGAAGCCTGTCGAAATACGTCCCATCGCTCACGTCGCTGAAATAAAGGTGCTACGTCAATTGATTCTTTTTGCACCATCGCGGCAATGGTTTCCAGCGAAAGGTCGGAAGCTTGCAGAACCAATGCATTTTGAGCATCCTCAAAGCGCTTCACAATATCCTGCTTACTGACCGCCAAATCGCCCTCCGAAGTATAGTGTAGTTCTCAAACTTACCAGCCCACAGTTCCTGGGTCGCCGCTGACGATCCGCTCGCCGAATCAGTCCGTACTGACTGCCGAACTTGGCTCTATGGGATCAAGGGCGCGCCGCCGCCGGCGGCGCGCCTGTCGCCTATGTAGCCCCTCGCCTTGGCGGCCGCATCCGCTTCCGACACGGCGGGCTGCCGCTCCGCTCCGCCCGCCGGCCGGGCGGTGCGGCCGCCAGCGGGTCACCTGGCGCAGCGCCACGCGGCGGCGGCACACGAGTCCCCTGAGCCATCCCGGCCTCCTCGGCGAGCTACGAGCGGTGGTGACAATCGGGTCGCTTGGGAGTCGATCTCTGTTACGCACCGTCGTTGGGGACCTCCATCCCGAAGCCTGATCGTGACAACGGCCGGTAGCACCGCGTCAAGACGATGAAGCGTGTCTTGACCCGGCACCACCGGCCGCGTGGAGGCTTCGTATCGAGATGCAGGGCAGGTTGTGGCGGGGTCCGCCAGGCCGTCTCCAGGCCGTCAGAGGTCAGGAAGAGGCAAGCACCCGCGAGAACTGATGACAGATAAAACCGCAGCTCAGCGCACCAAGAGGCAGTAACGCCGAGGTCGAGCAGAACCCAGGAGCAGATCATCGCGATCTGGCTGGCCATGTACGCCTAGGCCGCCGCTGGGGACCTCCCCCTGGAAGTCCCCAGCCGAACGCCTTCGCAAAACCCTCAGCCGAACATGCCCGGCTGGTACTCGCCCGCCGGGTTGCGGGCGATCACGTTCAGGCGGTTCCACGTGTTGATCTCCGCCACCAGGCAGACCAGCGCGCCGATCTGCTCGTCGTCGTAGTGCTTGCGGATCTGGTCCCACGTCTCGTCCGTCACTCCGGTGTGGGTGTCCGCCAGGCGGGTTCCCTCCTCCGCCAATGCCAGGGCCGCGCGCTCCGCTTCGGTGAACACCACTGCCTCGCGCCACGCTGCCACCATCGCCAGGCGGACCGCCGTCTCGCCCGCCGCGGCCGCGTCCTTCGTGTGCATGTCCAGGCACATTCCGCAGCCGTTGATCTGGCTCGCGCGGATCTTCACCAGCTCCTGCGTCGCCTTGGGGAGCGATGACTCCTCGATCGGGCGCGACGCCGCGATCAGGCGCTTGAAGAACTTGCTCGTGACCTCGTTCTCGAACATGTTGAACCGCGCTTCCATGACCCGTTCCCTTCATCGTCCGCTGTCACCCCCTTGACGACGCGGGCCGCGGGGTTGTGACAGCTCGCCCGGTGGCGCCGGTCACATCCACACCTTCGCGCCATCCCCCACGCTGCCGGGCACGGCGAAGACACCCCACGCGACCTGCGGGAACGCGCCGGGCCTCGCCACTGCGTGGCGCTTCAAACCAGCACTTTCCGGGGTCACCCACGGGAGCACCACGACGGTTGCCGTGATCAACAGCGCGCCTCACCGTGGCTCCTACAGACACCGACGCGCGAAAGGAGCAGCACCGCGATGGCCAAGACCATGCAGCCCCAGGAGCTCATCGACAGTGCCGTGGTCGACCCGGCCGGAAACAAGCTCGGGAAGGTCGGCAACGTCTACCTCGCCGACGCCACGCACCAGCCGGAGTGGATCACCGTCAAGACCGGCCTGTTCGGCACCAAGGAGAGCTTCGTCCCGCTCTCGGGTGCGCACACCGACAAGGACGGCGTGCACGTCCGGGTCGACAAGAGCGCCGTCTCCGACGCGCCCCGCATCGACGCCGACGGGCACCTCTCCCCCGAGGAAAGCGCCCAGCTGTACCAGCACTACGGCCTGCCGATGCCGCGGACCTCGCCGGACGGGCGGATGGGTGACCGGACGCAGGGCCGGGACCCGGCCATGGGCGGCACCGGCCGCGGCAAGTCCGAAATGGACGCCGGTCGCGGCAAATCCGGCATGGACGCCGGTCGCCGGAAGTCCGAAATGGACGCCGGGCAGCGCGGGAAGTCCGAAAAGGACTCCGGCATGACGCGCTCCGAGGAGCGGCTGAACGTCGGCACCGAGCAGGTCGAGACCGGGCACGTGCGGCTGCGCAAGTACGTCGTCACCGAAGAACAGCAGGTCACCGTCCCGGTGCGGCACGAAGAGGTGCGCATCGAGCGCGAGCCGATCAAGGACGGCCAGGCCGGCGCCGAGATCGGCGAGGCCGAGCAGGACGTCATCCTCCACGCCGAGAAGCCCGTGGTGCGCAAGGAAGCCGTGCCGGTCGAGCGGGTGCGCCTGCGGACCGAGACGGTCACCGACGAGCAGACCGTCTCGGGCAAGGTCCGCAAGGAGCAGTTCGAGGTCACCGACGACGAAGGCAAGCACCGCAAGTAGGCCCCCGGTGGGTGGCCGGCCCCCGACGCCGGCCACCCACCGGTCAGCGGATCAGGAGCGCAGCATCGGTGCCGCGAGGAACTGCTCCGGGATCGCGAACGCGTCCACCAGCGCTCGCGCGTGGGGGCGCAGCTGGGCGCACAGGCCGTTCACCGCCGCGGTGACGGCCTTTCCGCGCGACGCCGTCAGGCGGCCGTGGCCCAGGAACCACGCCAGGTCCTCTTCGATCGCCGACAGCGCGTACAGGTCGCAGACGCGGTCGAGCAGCGTGCGGGCATCCGGATCCTCGCACCGTTCGATCGCCGCCGCGAACGCCTCCAGCACCAGCCGCTCGACGTGGACGCGGCCCGCCCGCAGCACGTGGTCCTGAGCCGCGTTGAACACCCCGAACGGGTCCGAACCCGCCTTGCGCAGGCGCTTCGCCACTCCCTCGACGACGTGCTCCTCGCGGTCTTCGAACAGCCTCAGCTGCCACTCGCGGCGGAAGAAGACGTCCGCGTCGGACCCCTCGGTGAGCGACTCGAGCGCCTTGCGCACGGACGTCCGCTCCAGGATCGCGCTCACCACCTGGTCGGTGAAGAACCGGGCGGTGGCCAGCGGCGACAGGTCCTCGAAGTCCTGCTTATAGCTGGTCAGCAGGCCCTTCGCGACCAGCTGCAGCAGCACCGTGTTGTCGCCCTCGAACGTCGTGAAGACGTCGGTGTCGGCCTTCAGGCCCGGCAGGATGTTCTCCGCCAGGTAGCCCGATCCGCCGCACGCCTCGCGCGCCGCCTGGATCGTCGCCGTCGCGTGCCACGTGTTGAGCGCCTTCAGCCCGGCCGCGCGCGACTCCAGCTCGCGCTGCTCCTCCTCCGGCGCCGACGAGTCGATGTCGTGCAGCTTCGCCACCAGCTCTTCCTGGGCGAACGACAGCGCATACGTCTTCGCCAGCGCCGGCAGCAGCTTCCGCTGGTGCCCGAGGTAGTCGAGGATGACGACCTCGTCGCCGTCGGGCGTCATGAACTGGCGGCGCTGCTCGCCGTAGCGGATCGCCAGGGCCAGGCCGCGTTTCGTCGCGGCGCCCGCGCTGCCGCCGACGCTCACCCGGCCGCGGATCAGCGTGCCCAGCATCGTGAAGAACCGGCGGCTGTCGCTTTCGATCGGGCTCGAATACGTCCCGTCCTCGGCGACGTCACCGAAGCGGTTCAGCAGGGCCTCGCGCGGGATCCGGACGTTGTCGAAGCTCAACCGTCCATTGTCTACACCGTTCAGGCCCGCCTTCGGACCGCAGTCTTCAATGGACACTCCGGGCATGGGCGCCCCGGACTCGTCGCGGATCGGCACCAGGAAAGCGTGCACCCCACGGGATTCGCCGCCGGTGACCAGCTGCGCGAACACCACCGCCATCCGGCCGTCGCGGGCCGCGTTGCCGATGTACTCCTTGGTGGCCATGGCATCCGGCGTGTGGATGACGAACTCGCCATCCGCGAAGGTCGCCGTCGTGCGCAGGTGCTGGACGTCGGAGCCGTGGCCGTGCTCGGTCATCGCGAAGCAGCCGAGCAGGCCGAGGTCCATGATCGCGCGCAGGTACGCCGCGTGGTGGCGCTCGGTGCCGAGCAGCTGGACGGCGCCGCCGAACAGTCCCCATTGGACGCCGGCCTTCACCATCAGCGACAGGTCGCCGTAGCCGAGCAGCTCGAACGACGTCACCGAGCCGCCGACGTCACCACCGCCGCCGTACGCCGGGTCGAAGCCCAGGCCGGGGCGGTCGCTCTCGGCCAGGGCGCGCAGCTGGTCGAGCACCTGGGCGCGGTGGTCCTCGATGCCGAGGTCCACCGGGTCCCGGAACTCCGCCTCGCTCATCTGCGCGCGGACCCCGCGGCGCAGCTCGGCCCAGCGCCCGTCGAGGACGGTGGTCAGCGCGTCCGGATCCACCTTCGACGGCACTTCGGGGATGTCCACGGCTACCTCCGGAAAGGACTGACGGCAGGCTTCCTACTCGTTGGTAGTAAGCCTGCCGCAGCCGCGCCGATCCTGCCACGTCAGATCGGCTTGCCGTTGACCCTCACATTCGTGAACTTGGCGTTGTCCACGTACTTCAGCGTGTTCGACGTGTCGGACACGCCGTCAAACGTGGAGTTCGCCACGCTGAACCCGTGCACGTGGGCGTTCGAAAGACCGCTCACGTCGAAGGTCTTGCCCGCGATCTTCGTGCTCGAGCAGTTGCCGATCGTGAACGGCCCGAACGACGGGACGTAACCGCCGGTCTGGCTGTTGTACGTGGACGTCACGTACACGAAGTTCCGCGCGAAGGTGCCGGAGACACTGTCGAGGTTGACGTTCTCCGTGAACCCGCCACGCAGCGTGTTCGACTTCACGTACAGCGCGAACTTCGTCTCACCCTTCACGGTGAGCTGGTACGCGTAGACGTTGCGGATCCCGCCGGTCTGCTCGCTGCCGCAGGTGATCGCGCCCCAGTTGCCGTTCATCACGCAGTTCACGACGACGAGGTTCTGGCACGGGACGTTCACGCGGCGCCCGTCGGCGTCGCGGCCGGACTTGATCGCGATGTTGTCGTCGTGCGCGCCGAGGGTGCAGTTCGCGATGACGACGTGGTCGCACGACTCGGGGTCGCAGCCGTCGGTGTTGGAGTGCGCGGTGCTGGGATCGGTGCTGACGCCGTCGACCGTGACGTTGCGGCACAGCGTCGGGTGCAGCTGCCAGAACATCGAATTCTTCAGCGTGATGCCTTGGATCAACACGTTTTCGCAGTCGTACGGCTCGACGAACGCCGACCGCATCGTATGCCCGGAACCCGGGACCACGCGCTTCTCCGGCGCAGTTCCTCTAGCCACCAACGTTTCCAGGTAAGCGCGGTCGCTGCCCTTGTTCCACGACGACGTCGCCGCCGCGTCGAGCGTGCCACTGCCGGTGAGGCCGATGTTCTTTTCGCGGTAGGCGTAGATCATCGGCGAATGGTTGACGCACTCGATTCCTTCGTAGCGCGTCAGGACGTTCGGGAACTTCGACGCGTCACCGCCGAACTTGAGCACGGCACCCTTTTCCAGGTGCAGGTCGACGTTGCTCTTGAGGTAGACCGCGCCGGTGAGGAAACTGCCGGCCGGCACGACCACGTGGCCGCCGCCGGCCGCGGCGCAGGCGTCGATCGCTTTCTTGATCGCCGCGGTGTTGTCGGTCTTGCCGTCGTTCTTCGCGCCGTACCCGGTGATCGGGAAACTCCGGTCCGGGAACGTGGGAATCGTGGTGTTCGCGACGATGTCGTTCGCCGCCGGCCACGGGAGCGTGGGGACGTCGACGCGGTACCGGTGGGGAGCCGGCGCCGGGATACCGGGCACGAGCGAAACCGCCAGTGTGCCCTTGATCAGCTGCCGACGGGTGAACCTGCCGTCCATGGACGCCATCCTTCGAGGGAAGACCCGGTGCGACGGCGGAACCACGGCACGGACCGTGGGCACGACGAACTCTAAGCGCGAACGCCCCCGCGGGTCCAGGCTTGCGCGACGGGCGAAATTGCTGTCATGATCGGTCCATGTCGATTCGAAAGGGCGTGCGCGCCCTCGCGCTTTGAGCGCCCCGCGACGGCCAGGCCGTCGCTTCCCCGGCCCCGAACTCTGGTCACGGGCCCTCGAAATCCGGAACTCCTGGCTGAGCCACGCGCTGAGCACCGAGCCGGCTGACCGTCCGGCCGCGGAAGCGGCCATCACCCGCCTTTACGAGCTGGCCGGCGCGTCGCCGCCGACGTTTTCGTGGGTGGCTTCCCCGGCCGCGGCCGTCGAGGTGGTGGCACCCGGGCAAGCGCTTTCCCTGGGCGGTGAGCTGCCGGTCGAAGCCCGCCTGGCGACGCTGGTGACGTCCCTGCGCGAGCGGCTCGACCAGCGGATCGGCCCCTGGCACGACCGGCGCGTGCGGATGGACCGGCCTCCACCGGACCCGCTGCGGGTTTCCCTGCGGACGTTGCTGAACAACGGCCTGGGACCCGCGCTGCGGCGGTCGGTCCGGGACTCCGTCGCCGGTGCCGTTCGCGGTGCGCTCACGACGCGGGCCGGGCTGCACTGGGACGGCCAGCAGGAGGCGCATTGGATCGCACTGTACGACCTCCACCGGCAGGTCGACGACGTGCGGTTCGACGCGGCCGACGTCGCCCAGCTCGACCTGTGGGCCACCCTCGCGCGGTCGTGCGGCTGGTGGTGGCCGCGGGAAGGTGTCTGCGTCATCGCCGAACGGCCGCTCGTCGTGCGCACCGAACGCGTCGACGGGGACTACGGCCAGGTCCGGCTGCACCACGCGACCGGCCCGGCCATCGCGTTCCCCGACGGCTGGACCGTGCACGCGTGGCGCGGGACGCGGGTGCCGTCCTGGGTGATCGACGCGCCGACGGCCGACCGGATCATGGCCGAGCGCAACGTCGAGGTGCGCCGCTGCGCGCTGGAACACCTCGGCTGGCCGGAGTTCGTGGCGGAGGCGGGGCTCGAGCTCCTCGACCGCGCCGACGACCCCGGCAACCCCGGGTACGAGCTCCGGCTCTACGACGGCCCGGCGACGCGCCTGCTGCTGGTGGTCAACGGCTCCGTCGAACGCGATGGCACGCGCCGGCACTACGGGCTGCGCGTGCCCGCCGAAATCGACCATCCTCTCGACGCCGCCGGCTGGACGTACGGGCTCACCGGAGCCCAGTACGCGCAGCTGCGGCGCCGGACCTGAACTCCTCGAGGTGATCCCATGTATTTGGCAGAACTGCTCGACAAGACCGGGCTCGACGTCCTCGCCCACCTCGACCGGCAGGTCGACGTCCCGGTGATCGACGGGCTCCAGGCCCAGGGCGACCTGATCGTGGTGCCGTGGGCGATGACCGGGCTGGCGGAAGCGCGCGGCGGCTGGCACGCGTTGCCGGCCGAGGGCGTCGAACTCGTCCAAGGCGGCGACGGGACCAACCCGCACACGCTGGTCGGCTCGTGCGACCTGACGAGGTGGGTGGCGGACCCCGAGGGGCTCGCGGTCGCGGTGGTCGACAACGCGGCGCCGGTGTACCTGGTGCACCCGGAGCACGGGGCGACCGGCATCGCCCCGGGTCGCTGGCTCGTGCGACGACAGCGTGAGGCCGGCGGCTTCCGGCGCGCCGGGGCGAGCTTCTACCAGGGCGGGCCGGTGCTGGTCGCCGACTGAGGGGCCCGTGGGGTGCCACCGAGGGGGCGGCACCCCACGACACCGGTCGTGAGTGGGAAACCGTGTTCTAACGCTGTTTCCCACTCACGACCGGCCGCGGCAGACCGCTCAGGCCAGGTCGGGACCCTTCGAACGCAGGTCGTCGACCTTGGTCATCGCTTCGCGCAGCTCGCCGAGCCAGCTGTCCGCGTGCTCGCCCACCAGCCGGACCGCCCACGCCAGTGCGTCCGAACGGGACCGGGCCACGCCCGCGTCCACCAGGGTGTCCAACACCAGGCGCTCCGGCTGGCGGAGCCGGGTCATCACCGGGGCCGAATGCGTCGTGAACAGCGCCGTCGTGCCGCCCAGGCGCGCTCCCCAGGCCACCTTGCGCTGGTAGCGGTGCTCTGCCTGGCGGGCGATCTCGATGCGCTCGTCGCGCGTCTCCTCGCGGTGGCGGCTTATCCGGCCCTCTTCGGCCGCCGCGCGGGCCGCGTCGTCCGCGTACTCCTCCGTCAGCGCCGGGAGCTCGCCCACCACGATGATCTCTTCACGGTCGACCGAGATGTCCGGTGCTCCGGTGAACCAGCCGTCGGGCAGGCGCCCGCCGAACCACGCCGCCGCGTCGCTCGCCGACGGCACCTCCGTCTGCTGCCAGCCGCTGCTGCCCTTCCAGCCACGTCCCATGTCCGCCACCTCCGCGATTACATGATTACAACGCTACTCAAGCTACGCCGGATACAGGCGGAAGAGCAGGCCGTTCACTCAGAGCTGAGCCGTCAGCTCCTCGGCGGAGGTGACCGGGCGGTCGCAGACGTAACCGCGGCAGACGTACGCCGCGGGCAGCCCGTCCACCAGCGGCCGGTCCGCCAGCAGCGGGACGCCCGGCGCGTCCGGCTCCCCGGCGAGCACGATGCCGCCGCCGTGCACCCCGCGCGCCGCGGCCAGCCGCAACGCCGGATCCGCGCCCACCACCGCGACCTGCACCGGGCCGGCCTGCAGCGCCTCCGCGACCGACAGCCAGTGCCCGGCGAACCGCGGCACCCGCCCGGCCAGCACGCCGACGCGCCGCAACGCCTGCTCGGCCGCCTCGCGATAGCGCGTCGCGGAGTCGTGCCCGGCCAGCGCGGACGCCGTCAGCAGCGCCCCGGCCAGCGCGGACGCTCCCGCCGGGCTCGCGTTGTCACCCGGGTCGGCCGGGCGCTGGACCAGCGTCTCGGCGTCGTCGGCGGTGTCGAAGTACGCGCCCGGGACGTCCGGGGACGCGAAGTGCGCCAGCGCCAGGTCGAGCAGCCCGGTCGCCTCGGTGAGCCACTTCGCGGCGCCGGTCGCCTGGTGCAGGGCCAGGAACCCGTCGGCGACGCAGGCGTAGTCCTCCAGCACCCCGGCCGACTCGCCGACGACGCCGTCGCGCGAACTGCGCCGCAACCGGCCGTCGACGACGTGCACGCGCAGCAGCAGCTCGGCCGCGTCCACGGCCCACTGGATCCACTGTGGACGGTCCAGCGCGACGCCCGCCTCGGCCAGCGCCGTGATCGCCAGGCCGTTCCAGGACGCGATCACCTTGTCGTCCCGGCCCGGCTGCGGCCGCTTCGCACGGGCCTTCAGCAACTGGACGCGGAGAGCCTCCGGCAGGTCCCCGAACAGGCGCAACGTCGAGGCACCCTCCTCGAACGTCCCCTCCTCGGTGACGCCGAACAGCGAAGCCGCGGAGTCGTCGCCGACGACCTCACGCAGCTGCGACGGCGTCCAGACGTACGTCAGGCCTTCGACGCCGTCGGTGTCCGCGTCCAGCGAAGACGCGAAGCCACCCTCGGCCGTCCGCAGGTATTCGAAGAGGAACTCCGCGGTCCCGGAAGCCACGCGCAACGCCGTCGCCGAACCGGTCCGCCGCCAGAGGTGTGCGTAGAACCGCAGGAGCAACGCGTTGTCGTACAGCATCTTCTCGAAATGGGGAACGACCCACGAAGCGTCCACGGAGTACCGCGCGAAGCCGCCGGCGAGCTGGTCGTACAGACCGCCGCGGGCCATCGCCTCGGCCGTCTGGTCCACAAGGGACAGTGCGTCGGCCGAGCCCGTCCGCTCGTGGTGCCGCAGCAGGAACTCCAGCACCATCGACGGCGGGAACTTCGGCGCGCGACCGAACCCGCCGTTGACGGGGTCCGCTTCCTGCCGCAGCTTCTCGACGGCGGCCGCGAGCACGGCTTCGTCCACAACGGACTCCTGCAGCGGGCCCGTCTGCTCGGCGATGTGCGCGACGATCTGCTTGGCGCCGTCGAGCAGCTCGTCCGGCCGCTCCCGCCACGCCTCGGCGACGGCGGCGAGCAGCTGCCGGAACGACGGCATGCCCGGCCGCGGTGACGGCGGGTAGTAGGTGCCGCAGTGGAACGGCTCGCCGTCCGGGGTCAGGAAGCACGTCATCGGCCAGCCGCCCTGCCCGGTCATCGCCTGCGTGGCGGCCATGTACACGGCGTCGATGTCCGGCCGCTCCTCGCGGTCGACCTTGATGTTGACGAAGTGCTCGTTCATCAGCGCCGCGGTGTCGGCGTCTTCGAACGACTCGTGCGCCATGACGTGACACCAGTGGCACGCCGCGTAGCCCACCGAAAGCAGGATGGGCACGTTCCGGCGCTTCGCCTCGGCGAGCGCGCCGGCGCCCCACTGCCACCAGTCCACCGGGTTGTCCGCGTGCTGGAGCAGGTAGGGGCTGGTCGCACTGGCGAGACGGTTCATGGCTCCCAGCGTAGGTGCGGGTTCACGTCTGGCGCTGGGTGGCGTCCATCGCGACGCCCACGACGTTGCCGGTGCCCGACGTCCGGCGGTAGTTCACCGCGACCCGCACCTCACCGGCGTAGGGCTGGCCGGGCAGGGCGTACGGGCCCCGCCGGTTGCGGCCGAGGCCGGGGCCCATCGACCACGTCTCCGCGACCCTGGCCTGCCCGGCGGCGTCGGTGATCACGATCTGGCCCTCGCCGTTGGTCGCGCCTTCGCACCCTTCGACGGTGAACAGCTGGATGAACGGGTGGGTCTTCTGGAAGTTGGCCTCCCACACCGTTTCGAACGACGCGTTGGTGATCTTCGGCCAGTCGGCGAACCGGACCTTCTCGAACGACACCGGGATCCACGGCCGCGCCAGGCCGGTGCCGGACACGGCGTCGTCGGAGGCGACGATGCCGCTGCCGCCGTCGGTCAGCGCCCAGAACTGGCGCCCGCTGTCGGTCGTGTACGTGTACATCACGTCCGAGCCGCCGTCACGGCGGATGCGGATGATCTGCTTGCCGTCGCCGCCCGGCCCGAAGTAGAGGATGAGGTGCCCGTCCGGGTCGACCATCCGGATCACGCCGTTGTCCTGCACGGTGAACGTGCCGCCGGAGATGGTCGCGTTGCCGATGCCGACCCGCTTGCGGAGCTCGTCGACCTCGCGGCGCAGGGCGACCACCTGGTCGACGATGTTCGACGGCTGGTTGATCTGTGCCATCAGGCCGCGTCCTCCAACAGGGGGTTCATGGTCAGGACCACGCCCTCGCGCCCATCGTCGCCGACGGTGACGTCGAGCGCGACGATCCGCATCAGCGTGTCGAGCCCGCCGGCGTGGAAGTCGTCCTTGATGATCACCCGCGCGTCGTCGCCCATCCCGATCTCGGCGACGGTCGGCGGGAGTCCGCCGTGGACGGTCAGGGTCGGCAGCACGACGGGCAGCCGGCTCACCGCCTGGTCCGAAAGCGCGTGCGAGGCCAGCTGCCCCGGGTCGGTGACGGAGCTGTAGCCGTACTCGGTCTCCAGCATCGGCCAGCCGTCGGGGTACCGGTCGCGGTCCTCGGCGACCGCGACGAGCATGCCGGTCTCGATCCCGTCGCCGGAGGCGAACGTCCGGGTGGCCATCCGGGTGCCGTCCGACGGCCAGCCGTACCCGAGCAGGTTGCCGCCGTACTCCCAGACGTGCGCGGAGCCCTGCTGCCCGAGCCTCGGCGTGCCGAGCCGCAGCAGCCGCGTCGGGCGCCCGTCGCGGTCGGGCGGCCCGACGTCGAACATCACGTCCGGACCGTCGTAGAGCTGGGAGAGCTTGCGCAGCGCGTCGCCGACGCTGACGTTCTGGTAACCGAAGTACGTCCGGTCGAGCCTGATGCCGGAGAGGTCCCGGTCGGGGAACGTGACGCCGATGTTCCCGCCGGGGTGGGACTGCGCCAGCTCGACCAGGTTGCGGGCGATCGTGTTCTGGTCGGTGTTCTTCCACTCGACCTTCTGCTTCGCCACGAAGTGCGGGTCGGTGAACGCGGCCGCCGGCAGCACCGGCAGCACCTTGCGGTGCTCGAAGTAGGACCAGAAGTCCCCGCACCCCAGGGAGATCTGCTGGGACGTCGAGTCGAACTTCCGCGTCCACACCGGCCCGCCCCACACCGGGCGGCTGTCGCGCAGCACGTAGACGACCCGGCGCCCGGGCGTGCTCAGGTCGTACGGGTCGATCGCGCGGATCCGCGGGTCGCCCAGGCTCAGCGTCGCGGACAGCGAACCCGAAGCGCCGAGCTTCTTCGAGTACTTGACGCCGGTGAGCGGGACCTCGGCGAGCGTCCGGTTCGTCACCAGGTCCGAGATCAGGTACGTGTGGACCGGGTCCTGGGCCATCTCAGGCCCGCAGCCAGGTCAGCGAGACGTGGTTGACGTTCGCCCAGCCCGCGTCGTGGACGCGGCCCGCGTTGTCGGTCCAGAAGATGACGCTGACCGTGGCCCCGGCGTTGAAGAAGTTCGTCGTGGCGCAGCTCATCGTGCCCGGCGAGGTGAGCAGCCAGCGCGACATCGTGTTCGCGTACCGGATCTCGACGTTGGCGCCGTCGGTGATCGCCATGTAGGTGTGGTACTCGCCGGTGCCCTGCGGCGCGGTCGTCCGGAAGCTGGCGGTGATGGTCCAGATCCCGGCCCGGTTGAGCGTGAACACGTCGTTGGCCGCCGAGGTCGTGACGTCCGGCGACCCGTAGACCATGGTCGGGAACCTGCTGCGGGTGTTGGTCTGGGCCGGGAAGGTCTGCACGTTGCCGCGGACCTCGTAGCGCGCCTCGTGCCGGGTGGCCGTCGGCGTCGTGCCGACCGCGCCGCCGCCCGCCGCGACCGAGCCGATCCAGTCCGCGCCGTTCCAGCGGTAGACCAGGTTGTCCTGCGTGCTGAAGGCCAGCTGGCCGGGCAGCGGGTCGGTGATCATCGCGCGGACGTCGGCGAGCGAGGTGCACACCGGGATGCTCGGCACCCGCCACTTCTCGCCGTCGTTGATCTCCAGCCAGCGGCGGTCCTGCCGGTAGGTGGTGAGGCCGTTGTAGCCGTGGGTGCCGTTGCGGTCGTCGACGCCCTTGCTCGGCATGATCCCGCCGAGCCCGACCACCCAGCCGGGCCGGCGGTCCTGGATCTGCTCCGGGGCGATCGACTTGGCGCCGGCCGGGACCCGCACGCTCGCCAGCAGCATGTAGTCGCCCGTCGGGGTCGGCTCCTGCGACGTCGTCGGGTCGCCGACGATCTGCTTGACCACGAACCCGTTCGCGGTGTCGCCGTAGAACTTGTCCGTCTGCTGCGCGACGATCAGGTCGATCCGCGCGTTGGCCGAGTGCGCCGGGTTGTCCTTGAGCAGGTCGAGCGTCTTCACGGCGTCCAGCGTCTGCACGTAGCTGCCGGCCCCGCGGCTCGCGCGCATGAACATCTGGAACGGCTGCACGGTCACCGTCCCGTCCGGCGTCGGCGACGCCGCGGCCACCCGGCCGGGATCGCCGTTGGCGGGTCGGATGCCGTTGCGGGAGAGCACCGGGCTCGGACCGGACTGCACGGCCGCGCTCAGCGCCAGCCGCGCGTCTTCGGTGGTGATGACGCCGTTCGGCGAGTCGGACACGGCCCACGAGTTGCGCTCGGCCATGGTTTCCCCCTCAAGTCAGATGATGGCGTGCCGCCAGCGCCCGGTCAGCGACGCCTTCGGGTCGTAGGACGCGGCGGTGAAGTCGACCTGGACCGCGCCGTTCGCGGGGATCGGGAACCAGCCGCGGGCGAGCAGCTTGTCGCTCCGGTTGACGCCGTTGAGCAGCACCGTCCGCGCGTCGGTGTCGATGGTCAGCACCTGCTCGTCCCCGACGGTGAAGGTGTCGTCGAACACCAGCCGTTCGCCGGTGTCCCGGTTGGCGATCACCGGGCCGGTGACCGGGCCGCGGATCTCCCACACCGGCCAGCTGGCCGCGCCGCCCGCGTTGACCGCGCGCAGCCGGCCGCCCTGCTTGCCGGTGCCGAACACCAGCGGGAAGGTGAGCGGGAACGCCAGGCCGTCGGCCGGCGGCGAGGGCAGGGCGGTGACGTCGCGCTGCTCCGCGACCGAGTACAGCCGCGGGTCCGTGGCCTGCCACTGGATCGCGCCGGTCGTGTAACCGAGCGCGTAGTACTTCTCGACGTTGATCGTCCGCCGGACGCACCGGGCGTTCGCCAGCCAGCTCTCGCCGTCGAGCCGCACGACGAGCGGCTCCTCCAGCGGCCGTTCCGACGGCGCGGTGATCTTCCGCAGGGTCGTGACGACCGCGCCGAAGTCCGCCGCCGGCACGCCCTTGACCAGGTACGACAGCGTGACCGTGCGCTGGCCGGCCAGCTGGTTGCCCTGGAACCCGCCGTGGCGGCCGGGCCGGTCGGGGTTGTCGGCGCGCATCTCCGGCAGGTCGAGCCAGCCGTCGAGCTTGGTCATCCGGAACGGGCTGCCCGAGCCGAGCAGCGTGTCCCGCCACTCCAGCTGGCCGTCGGCGGTGATCAGGTCCCCCGCGCTCACTCAGCCACCCCCTCGGGACATCCAGTCCAGGTCGCCCGCGATGTCGGCCGGGGTCTGGCTGGGTGTGGCGTAGAAGTTCTCGATGTGCACCACGGCCCGGTCCGGCTGCGGCCCGTCCGCGGCGAACCCGGCACCGGCGAAGGCAAGCGCGCTCGGGGACCTGGCGGCCGACAGGTCCCCGAGCCGGCTCGTCACCAGGCCGGCGAGCTGGGTGGACGCCCGGGACACGGCGGTGCTGGTCTGCTCGATGCCCTGGGCGAGCCCGAGCGGCACCCAGCGGCCGAGCTCGGCGGCCACCTTCGACGGGGAGTTGATGCCGAGGATCGACTTGATCGGGCCGGGGATGATGTCCTTGATCAGCCCGATGATCTTGTCCTTGATCCAGTTCGCGGCGTTCTTGATGCCGTTCCACAGGCCCTCGAGGATCGAGCTGCCGACGTCGAGCAGCAGGTTGCCGAGGTTGCCCAGCGCGCGCAGGATCATGCCGGGCAGGCCGCCGAGCCACGACAGCAGCTCGCCGAGCTTCCCGACCGCACCGCTGACGATCGAGCCGAACCAGCCGATCACCATGCCGGGCAGCTGCCCCAGCCAGCCGATCGCGGCGATGACGCCGTTGATCGCGACCTGGATCGCCGAGACGATCGCGTTCCACACCATCTTGAGGAAGTCCCAGATGGCCTGGAACGCGGCCTTCGTCCACGCGACGATCGTGTCCCAGTTGGCGATGATCAACGCGACGAGCGCGACCACCGCGGCGATGATGATCGGGATCGGGCCCATCGCCAGCAACCACGCGGCAGCCATCTTCGCCGCGTTCACCAGCGATTCGACGCCCATCATCACCCAGGCGGCGACGACCTGCGCGGCGCTGGCCAGCGCACTCCAGCCCATCAGTCCCCATTGGACGATCGCCACCGCGCTCTGCGCGAGGAACACCGCCGCCGACGCCACCGCCTGCGCGGCCATCGTCGCGAAGGACGCGATCGTCGCGGCCGCGGCCACCGCGGCCGCGATCCCCAACTGCACCAGCGCGGGCAGGAAGAACGTCAGGATGGCGCCGCCGACGATCATGATCGGGGTCTGGTTGGCCGCGATCCAGCTGCCCAGCGCCTGGAACGCCGGGACGAGCGTGCCGTTGATGAACGCGCCGACCGCGTCGAACGCGGGCTGGAGCTTCTCGCTAAGGAACGCGATCGCGGTCTGCAGCCCGGCTTGCAGACCGGTGGACAGCAGTCCCATCACCGGCCCGCCGACCAGGCTCAGCAGGCCGCCACCGAGCGCCGTGGCCGCCTGCACCCCGAGCCCCGCCGCGGCGCCGACCACCGGGCCCTGCGACTTGCCGAGCGCTTCGGCCACCTTCTTGCCGGCCTCGCCGGCCTTCTCGACGATCTTGTCCTTGGCCTTGTCGAACTCGGTCTGCATCTCGGCCAGCGTGTCCTTGAACATCTGGTCGTTGATCCCGAAGTTCGCGATGAAGTCGCCGACGGTCAAAGCCATCGCACACCCCCTCCCTACAGGTTGCCGATCACCGAGCGGGCCGTCTCCCCGTCGACCTCGACCGGCTCGTCCTTGGTCACCTGGCGCCACACGCTTTCCGGGGACAGCCCGGAAACGAGCGCGGCGAACTCCCACCAGGACAGACCGTCGTCGAGGTCGGCCATCAGGTCACGGCCGTACTCGCGCCGCCAGTCCGCGTAGAGCAGCCGCCAGTGGCGCAGGATCAGGCGGATGGTGTGTTCGCCGTCGCCCCCGCCACGCTCGCCGCGGGGGCCTGCCCGTTTCCCGGGGCCTGCTGCCGGTTCTGGTAGAGCTGCTGGCAGGTGCCGAGCACGTCGGGCAGGTCGTCGATCTCCAGGCCGCGGTTGAGGATGTCGACCAGGTTCTGCTCGCCGAGCAACGCGGACAGCATGTCGAACGCCTCCTCGGCGCTGACCTCGTCCGTGGCCGCCCGGCCGTTCTTCTTCGCCGACACCGCGAACAGGATCAGCTTGGCTGGCAAGGAATGCGGCAGCGTGTAGACCTTGCCGAGGATGCGGATGCGCGGCGCCACACGGGCCGCCTTGCGCTCGCGCCAGGCCTCGTCGAAGTCGTAGTCGACGGTGAGCTGCTCGTCGGAGACGCCGTTCGGTTCGGTCATTCGCCGTCCTCCGCGACGCTCGCGCTGACGGCGGCGGTGGTCGACGGACCGGACCGGGTGATCGTGGCGACCCAGGCGTACTTGTCGTTGTTGCCACCGCCGTGCTCGCCGAGGCTGAAGGTCGCGTTCCAGACCTTCCACTGCGTGTCCACCGGGTGCCGGAAGCGGATCTTGCCGACGCTGGCGAACCCGACCTGCGTGGCCAGCGCTTCGACCCGCGCCTGGCCCGGGTCCTGGGCGCCGTTCGCAGGATCCTTCAGCAGGAAGCCTTCCAGTGCGAGCGTCGCGCCGCGCTGGATGACCTCCTGCTCGTAGTTCCCCGCCGAGTCGAACGTCGTGGTGTCGACGACCTCTTCGTTCTCGCCGGCGTTGGGCACGGCGGAGTTGAGGCCCCCGACCGGCGTCCAGGTGGTGCCGTTCGTCTCGGCGACCTGGATGATGATGTCGCGGGCGTTGATCTTGACCGTGGGCATCGACGCTCCCCTCCTCGAAATGCTGATGCGGTGCGGAAAAGCCGGTTCAGGCGCGGTTGCCGACGGGGCGGTGCAGCTCCATCCGCAGCGCGACGGACCATTCGTCGCGGTCGCCGGCGTCGCGTCCGACGTAGACCGGACCGGCCTGCGTGCCGACGCTGGAGACGAGCCAGGTGTTGCCGGGCAGCCGCCGGTTTCCCAGTCCGTGCACGGCGTCGTAGACGGCCTGGGCCTTCGCCTCGGCCGTGACGGGGTTCTTCGGAGTACCGCGCACGCGGATCTGGACCACGGGTTCGTCGTAGGGAAGCCGTGCGTCGGACTCCGCGCCGGGAAGGCGGCTCAGCACCAAGACCGCGTCCGGGGTGGCGGGCATCGCGAGCAGGAAGACGTCCCCGCCGGCGCCGCCCGATTCGTAGTTCCCCAGCCCCAGTTCCTCAAGCAGCGCAGCGACTTCTTCAAGAAACGTCACAATGGCCCCCCGGCCTGCTCCCCAGCCCTGTCGCCATCGTGCCCGAGGTCCGAAGGATCGTCAACTGTCCGTTTTTGCCAAAATTCGACCGCACTCGCCACGGTTCTCGGCCACACTGGGCAGGTGCTGCTGACGATCACGACGACCCGGAACCCCGCCACCGACTTGGGTTTTCTCCTGCACAAGCACCCGGAGAAAGCGCAGTCGGTCGCGCTGTCCGCCGGTACCGCGCACGTCTTCTACCCGGACGCGGCGGAAAATCGCTGCACCGTCGCGTTGTTCGCCGAAATCGACCCGATCGAGCTCGTCCGCGGCGGCGGGACTTCGCTGACGCAGTACGTCAACGACCGGCCCTACGCCGGCGGCTCGTACCTCGCGGTCGCGCTGCGGGCCGCGTTCACGACGGCGCTCGCGGGCCGGTGCGCGACGCGTCCGGAACTCGTCGACGAGGTTTTCGAGCTGGAGATCCGCGTGCCGTCGCTGTCCGCGCGCGGCGGTGCCGAAGTGGTGCACAGGTTGTTCGAGCCGCTCGGCTGGCGCGTTGCCACCGAGCCGATCCCGCTCGACCCGCAGTTTCCGGAGTGGGGCGAGAGCCGCTATGTCGACTTGACGCTCACCGGCACCCACCGGGTCGTCGACGCGCTGCGCCACCTGTACGTCCTGCTGCCCGCGCTCGACGGCGGCAAGCACTACTGGGTCGGCCAGGACGAGGCCGACAAGCTGCTGCGCGCCGGCGAAGGCTGGCTCTCCGCGCATCCCGAGCGGGAGCTCATCGCGAACCGCTACCTCGAGCGGCGCCGCCCGGTGGTCAACTACGCGCTCTCGCGGCTGGCCGAGGCGGACGACGTCCCGGCGGAGGCCGAGGCGGTCGTCACCGAGCTGCCGGACAAGCCGGAGAGCCTCGCGTCCCAGCGCCACGGCAGCGTGCTCGCCGCGCTGCGGGCCGCGGGCGCGCGGCGCGTGCTCGACCTCGGCTGCGGCTCCGGCGCGCTGCTGCGCGTGCTCGAGAAGGAGCGTTCCTTCGTCGACATCGTCGGCGTCGACGTCTCCGCGAGCGCGCTCGCCATCGCCGAAAAGCGGCTGGGCGGGTTCACCCGGGTGACGCTGCGCCAGTCCGCGCTCACCTACGCCGACCCGGCGCTGGCCGGGTACGACGCCGCCGTGCTCATGGAGGTCGTCGAACACGTCGACGAGGAGCGGCTCCCGGCACTGGAACACGCGGTGTTCGGGGTCGCGGCGCCGCGCACGGTGCTCGTCACGACGCCCAACGCCGAGTACAACCGGCTGTTCGAGTTCCTGCCGATGGGGCATTTCCGGCACGCCGACCACCGGTTCGAATGGACCCGAGCCGAGTTCCGCGCCTGGGCGGACGGCGTCGCGACCCGGCGCGGCTACGACGTCCGGTACTTGCCGATCGGACCGGAGGACCAGGAATCGGGACCGCCGACCCAACTGGCGGTCTTCACCACCCAAAAGGAGGTGGCCGCGTGAAGCTGACCGTTCCCGACATGTCGCTCGTCGTGCTCGTCGGCGCTTCCGGCTCCGGGAAGTCGACGTTCGCACGCACGCACTTCGCGCCGACGCAGGTGCTTTCCAGCGACTTCTTCCGCGGACTCGTGGCCGACGACGAAAACGACCAGTCGGCGTCGGCCGAAGCGTTCGACGCACTGCATTACGTCACGGCGAAGCGGCTCGCGGCCGGGCGGATGACCGTCATCGACGCGACGAACGTCCAGCGCGCTTCGCGGGCGAGCCTGGTGAAGCTCGCGAAGGAGCACGACGTGCTGCCGACGGCGATCGTGCTCGACCTGCCGCTCGGCGTCTGTGTGGCGCGCAACGCTTCGCGCCCCGAAAGGGACTTCGGCGACCACGTCGTCCGGCGCCAGCGCGGCGAGCTGCAGCGGTCGCTGAAGTCGCTGGAGCGCGAGGGGTTCCGGCGGGTGCACGTGCTGCGGTCCGAGGCCGAGGTCGCCGAAGCGGAGATCGTCCTCGAGCCGCTGCGCAACGACCAGCGCGACCTGACCGGGCCGTTCGACGTGATCGGCGACGTCCACGGCTGCGCGGCCGAGCTCGAGGAGCTGCTGGCCGAGCTGGGGTACGTCGACGGCGCGCACCCGGACGGGCGGACCGCGGTGTTCGTCGGCGACCTCGTCGACCGCGGTCCGGACACCCCGGGCGTGCTGCGGCGCGTGATGGGGATGGCCGAGAGCGGCACCGCGCTGGTCGTGTGCGGCAACCACGAGCAGAAGCTGGTGCGCGCGCTGCACGGCCGCAAGGTCAACGCCGCGCACGGGCTCGCGGAGTCGCTCGAGCAGCTCGCCGCGGAGAGCGAGGAGTTCCGCCGTCGCGCGCACGAGTTCTGCGACGGGCTGATCGCGCACTACGTCCTCGACGGCGGCGACCTCGTCGTCGCGCACGCCGGGCTGCCCGAGCGCTACCACGGGCGCGCGTCCGGGCGGGTGCGGAGCATGGCGCTCTACGGCGACACGACCGGCGAAACCGACGAGTACGGCCTGCCGGTGCGGCTGCCGTGGGCGCGCGACTACCGCGGGTCGGCGATGGTCCTCTACGGGCACACGCCGACGCTGGAGCCGGAATGGGTCAACAACACGATGTGCCTCGACACCGGGTGCGTGTTCGGCGGGAAGCTGACCGCGCTGCGCTACCCCGAGCGCGAGGTCGTCTCGGTGAAGGCGCACCAGGTCTGGTACGAGCCGGCCCGGCCGCTCGACGCGTCACGGCCGTTGGGCGGGCGCGAGCCGGCGGTGCTGGAGCTGACCGACGTCACCGGGAAGCGGATCCTGCAGACCGCGCACCACGGCCGCGTCGGCGTCTCGGCGGAGCAGTCGGCGGCGGCGCTGGAGGTGATGAGCCGGTTCGCGGTCGACCCGCGCTGGCTCGCCTACCTGCCGCCGACGATGGCGCCGTGTTCGACGTCTTCGCGGGAGGACTACCTGGAGCACCCGGAGGAGGCGTTCGCCGAGTACCGCGCGGCGGGCGTCGAGTCGGTGCTGTGCGAGGAGAAGCACATGGGCTCGCGGGCCGTGGTGCTCGTGTGCCGGAACGACTCGGGTACCCGGCGGTTCGGCGTCGAGGGCGGCGGCGCGGTGTACACGCGCACCGGGCGGCCGTTCTTCTCGGCGGAGCAGAACGCTTTGCTCCTGGACGACGTGCGCTCGGCGGCCGGCGGGCTGTTCGACGAGCTGAAGTCGGACTGGCTGCTGCTCGACGCGGAGCTGCTGCCGTGGAGCGCGAAGGCGGGCGGGCTGATCGCCGGCCAGTACGCGGCGGTCGGCGCGGCGGCCCAGGCGGTGCTGCCGGCGGCGGTCTCGGCGCTGACGACGGCGTCCGCGCGCGGCATCGACGTCTCGGACCTGTTGCGGCGCACGGCAACACGTGCGTCCACAGTGGAGGCTTACCGGGACGCCTACCGGCGGTACTGCTGGCCGACGTCGGGGCTGGACGGGGTCCGGCTGGCGCCGTTCCAGCTGCTGGCGTCGGAAGGGGCGGCCTACCACGACCGGCCGCACTCGTGGCACCTCTCGGTGCTCGACGGCCTCACCGGCCCGCGCTTCCAGCGCACCCGGACGCTGCCGGTGGACCTGCTGGACGCCGCGTCGGTGGCCCGGGGCGTCGCGTGGTGGGAGGAGCTGACGGCGGCGGGCGGCGAGGGCATGGTCGTCAAGCCGTCGGCGAACCTGACCCGGGGCGCCCGCGGGCTGGTCCAGCCGGGCGTGAAGGTCCGCGGGCGCGAGTACCTGCGGATCATCTACGGGCCGGACTACACGCTGCCCGCGAACCTCGACCGGCTGCGCAAGCGCGGGCTGAGCCGCAAGCGGATGCTGGCGCTGCGCGAGTACGCGCTGGGGCTGGAGGCCCTGGAGCGCGTCGCGCGGGGCGAGCCGCTGTGGCGGGTGCACGAATGCGTGTTCGCGGTGCTCGCCCTGGAGTCGGATCCGGTGGACCCCCGGCTCTAGCTAACTGTCGGCTTTGGTGGTCGAGGAGTCCTTCGCGGGCTTCTCGGCCACCTCGGCTTCACCCTGCTCCGGAGCCTCGGCCTCGGCCTTCTCCTCGACCGGCGGGTCGTCGAAGCTGGCCGGGACGCGCTTCAGGTGCTTCGTCATCGAGCGGACCAGGAACGCCACCGCGATGAGGAACAGGATCAGCACCAGGAAGCCGACCGGCGAGGACTTGCCGAAGTCCTCGCCCTGCCCGCCGTTGTCGCCGTCACCCGGTTGCTGCGTCAGGACCAGGGCCGACGCGGTCACCGGAAGCGCCACGCCGGCCGGCAGCGTCAGACTCATGTGTTCACCTTCTCCTCGATGCCGATGCCGGCGAACAGGTCGTCCTCCGGCAACGTGCTGTCGACCTGCGACTTGACCAGCTCGTACTCCTCGGTCGGCCAAGTCTCGCGCTGGATCTCCAACGGGACGAAGAACCAGCGGCTGTTCGGGTCGATCTGCGTCGCGTGCGCCTTCAGCGCCTCGTCCCGCACCTCGAAGTATTCACCGCACTCGACGCGGGTCGTCACCCGCTCCATCACATCGGCGCGGTCGGGGTCCCACTTCGCCAGCCACTCGGTGTACGGCGACTCGATCCCGGCCTCCTTCAGCGCGGCGTCGAACGCGACCATCCGGGCCTTCGAGAAGCCGTGCATGTAGTACAGCTTCAGCGGCTGCCACGGCTCGCCCGCGTCGGGGAAGCGGTCGGGGTCCGGCGCCGCGTCCCACGCCGCCATCGACACCTCGTGCGTGCGGATGTGGTCGGGGTGCGGGTAGCCGCCGTTCTCGTCGTACGTCGTGATGACGTGCGGGCGGAACTCCCGGATCACGCGCACCAGCGCCTCGGTCGACTCCTCGAGCGGCACGACCGCGAACGAGCCCTCGGGCACCGGCGGCATCGGGTCGCCTTCCGGCAGGCCGGAGTCGACGAAGCCGAGCCAGCGCTGGCTCACCCCGAGGATCTTGGCCGCGCGGGCCATCTCCTCGCGGCGCACCTCGGTCATGTTCGCCAGCACCTCGGGCCGGTCCATGGCCGGGTTGAGGATGCTCCCCGCCTCGCCACCGGTGCACGTGACCACGAGCACCTCGTGACCTTCGGCGGCGTAGCGCGCCATGGAGGCGGCGCCCTTGCTCGACTCATCGTCCGGATGCGCGTGCACGGCCATCATCCGCAGGCGCGGCTTGGCGGTCTTCGTCAGCTGGTCCACCATGCTGCGAACGACTCCTTCTCTACCTGTATTCCGCGACCCACCTGCGGGCCGCCCACCCAGCGGGCGGATACTCGAAGCCGTACCCGCCCCACCATTGTCCCCGTGGGTACGACAAGAACGAGCAGGAGGCCCCGCGTTGGCAGGCGGACCGGCGGAAACGGCAGCGCCCGTGCTGCCCGAAGGCCGCTACGGCACCGCGCGCGCGAAGGCCCCCCGCCGCTGGCGGCGCTGGCTGTTCCTCGCCATCGCCCTGCTGGTCAGCGGCGTGATCGCGTGGGTCGCGTACGTCAACCTGGGTGCCGCGCCGATCGACGCCGAGCGCGTCGCGTTCAGCGGCGAACCGGGCAACGCGATGCAAATCACCATCAACGTGACGCGGGACGACAACAACCGGGCGGGCGTCTGCATCGTCCGCGTCCGCGACAAGACCGGCGCCGAGAGCGGCCGCAAAGAGCTCCTGATCCCCGCCGGCGCGAAGTACAGCAGGATGACCACGACGATCAAGAGCATCGGGGCACCGGTGACGGCCGACGTGTACGGCTGCGCGTACGACATACCAGACTACCTGTCAACCCCATAGCGGCCAACGGGGTGAACCGCGCGCCCAACGCCCACGGCGCGCGGAAATAACGGGCGTTGACCAGTCGCGCCGTGATAGTCTGACCCCTCAGCACGGCCCGCGACGGGCCGTGTTTTTCCTTTATCTCAGCCACGCGGGCACCTACGCCCACGTGGGCCGGCTTGAACACGCAAGCCTGGCAGGCCCGACGAGGAGATGGTGACCGTGAGCGACACCAAGGTGACCTGGCTGACCCAGGATGCCTACGACCGGCTCAAGCACGAGCTCGACGAAATGATCGAGAATCGTCCGGTCATCGCCGCGCGCATCAACGACAGCCGCGAAGAGGGCGACCTCAAGGAGAACGGCGGCTACCACGCCGCCCGTGAAGAACAGGGCCAGGCCGAGGCGCGCATCCGGCACCTGCAGGAGCTGCTGCGCTCGGCCAAGGTCGGCGAAGCGCCCGCGAACGACGGCACCGCCGGCCCCGGCAAGGTCCTCACCGTCCGGTACGAGGGCGACGACGAGGACGAGAAGTTCCTGCTCGCCACCCGCGAAGAGGGTGCCGAGGGCGACCTCGACGTGTACTCCCCGGAGTCCCCGCTGGGCAAGGCCCTGCTCGGCGCGAAGGAAGGCGAGTCGCGCGAGTACGAGCTGCCCAACGGCAAGCTCCAGAAGGTCACCCTGGTCAAGGCGGTTCCGTACACCGAGGCCAAGTAGATCGCGGCTAGCGTGTCCTCCCAGGATCCACACACTGGGAGGACACCGTCGTGAGCACCGAACCCATCTGCCAGGCCTGCGGCATGCAGTACGCCGTGGCCCGTGACGACTGCCCGGTCTGCGAGGACGAACGCCAGTACGTCCCGGCGGCCGGGCAGCAGTGGACGAACCTCGCGACCCTGCGCGCGAGCGGCACGTACACGCCGCGCGTCGAAGAGCAGGGCCGCGGCATCATCGGCGTCGGCTCGAACCCCGGCTTCGCGATCGGCGAACGCGCACTGCTGGTGCGGGCGCGGTCCGGCAACTTCCTCTGGGACTGCGCCGCGTACCTCGACGACGCCCTTGTCCAGCAGGTCCGCGACCTGGGCGGGATCACCGGCATCGCGATCAGCCACCCGCACTACTACACGACGATGGTCGAGTGGGCGCACGCGTTCGACGTGCCGATCTACCTGCACGAGGGCGACCAGCAGTGGATCGGCCGGCCCGACCCGGCGGTGAAGCTGTGGTCCGGCACGACGCTGGACGTCGCCGACGACCTGCGCCTGATCAACCTCGGCGTGCACTTCACCGGCGGCACGGTCCTGCACTGGCCCGACGGCGAAGACGGCCAAGGCGCCCTGCTGTCCGGCGACATCGTGCAGGTGATCCCGGACCGCACGCACGTCGGCTTCATGTACAGCTACCCGAACCTGGTCCCCGAGCGCCCGCACATCGTGCGCCGCGCGGCCGAGCTGCTGGCCGGGTACCGGTTCGAGGCCATCTACGGAGCCTGGTGGGACGCGATCGTGCGCACCAACGGCTTCGAGGTGGTGCAGCGGTCGGCCCGGCGGTACCTGGCCCAGGTCGTCGACCAAGCCTGAGTCACTCCTCCCGCGCGGTCCGCTCCAGCAAGGGGCGGACCCGCGGCGGCACCGGGGTCGACAAAGCGATCGACGTCGACGTCCGCTGCACGTCCGGGACTCCCACCACCTCGTCGATCACCCGCTGCAGGTCGTCGTTGCCCCGCGCCACCATGCGGACGAACAGGTCGCCCTGGCCGGTCGTCGCGTGGACCTCGCACACCTCGTCGATCGCCGAAAGCGCCTTCGCCACCTCCGCGCGGCGGCCCTGGGCGATCTCCAGCACCGCGAACGCCGTCAGGCCGTAGCCCATCGCCGCCAGGTCGAGCTCCGGCGGGAACCCGCCGAGGATGCCGCGTTCGGTGAGCCGGTCCAGCCGCGCCTGGACCGTCCCGCGCGCGACCCCCAGCCGGCGCGCGCTCTCCAGCACGCCCAGGCGCGGGGAGTCGGTGAGCAACAGCAGCAGCCGCGCGTCCAGCGCGTCCAGGTTTTCCGACATGGCCCACTCCCTGCACAAGTTGTCCACGATGACAGCCGATGTCCGTCAACTACCAAGCATAATGTCCAGGGAAAACTGAGACCATTGCACATCTTGCCGCACAGGCTGATCCTTCGAGGTATGACCCAGACTGCCGAACCTCAGGGCGCGCTCGACGACGTCAGCTATGACCAGCTGCGTCAGCTCGTCGGGCTCGTCGACCACGACGCCTCGACCGACCCGTTCCCGGTCAAGGCCATGGACGCGGTGGTGTTCATCGCCGGCAACGCCACCCAGACCGCCTGGTACTACCAGATCGCGTTCGGAATGCAGCTCGTCGCTTACTCGGGCCCCGAGACCGGCGACTTCGAGCGCAAGTCCTACGTCCTCAAGTCCGGCTCGGCCCGGTTCGTCATCACCGGTGGCGTGCGGCCGGACTCGGCGCTGCTCGACCACCACCGCAAGCACGGCGACGGCGTCATCGACCTGGCGCTGGAGACCACCGACGTCGACAAGTGCGTCGAGCACGCCCGCGCGCAGGGCGCGACCATCCTCGAAGAGCCGCACGACGTCTCCGACGAGCACGGCACCGTGCGCGTCGCCGCGATCGCGACCTACGGCGAAACCCGCCACTCGCTGGTCGACCGGTCGCGCTACACCGGCGTCTACCTGCCCGGCTACGAGCCGCGCGAGAGCACGATCAAGCGGCCCGAAGGCGCGCCGAAGCGGCTGTTCCAGGCCGTCGACCACTGCGTCGGCAACGTCGAGCTCGGCAAGATGGACTACTGGGTCGACTGGTACCACCGCGTCATGGGCTTCGTGAACATGGCGGAGTTCGTCGGCGACGACATCGCGACCGAGTACTCGGCGCTGATGAGCAAGGTCGTCTCGAACGGCAACCACCGGGTGAAGTTCCCGCTGAACGAGCCCGCCGTCGCGAAGAAGAAGTCGCAGATCGACGAGTACCTCGAGTTCTACGGCGGCGCGGGCTGCCAGCACATCGCGCTGGCCACCAACGACATCATCGCCACGGTGACCGCGATGCGCGCCGCCGGCGTCGAGTTCCTCGACACCCCCGACTCCTACTACGACGACCCCGAGCTGCGCGCCCGGATCGGCAACGTCCGCGTGTCGATCGAGACGCTCAAGGAGCACAGCATCCTGGTCGACCGCGACGAGGACGGCTACCTGCTGCAGATCTTCACGAAGCCGATCGGCGACCGCCCGACCGTCTTCTACGAGCTGATCGAGCGGCACGGCTCGCTGGGCTTCGGCAAGGGCAACTTCAAGGCGCTGTTCGAAGCCATCGAGCGTGAGCAGGAGCGTCGCGGCAACCTCTGACACAACTCGGCGAAGGCCACCATCGGGAACCGTCAGGTCCCCTATGGTGGCCTTTGACGTGTTCCGGGGAACCGATGGCGGCCCGGGACCGTCAGTGTGGAGAAGCAGAGAGAAGGGGCCGGGATGCCGGACAGCATCGACGCCAGCGACGCGATGATCGACAACTGGACCAAGCGGCTCGAAGAGAACGCCGCCCGGTACCAGGCGCTGGCCGATCGCATGCAGGGCCAGTCGGTCACCGAGCGGTCGAAGGACGGCACCGTCACGGTGACCGTCGATTCGCGCGGGCTGCTGAAGAACCTCGTCATCGCGGAGACGGCGGCCGGCAAGCGGATGGCCGAGGTGTCGGCGCAGGTGATGCAGCTGGTGCAGCGCGCGCAGGCCCGGATCCCGGAGCTGCTGCAGCAGGCCATGACCGAGACCACCGGCACCGGCGACCAGGCCGCGGTGGAGATCGTCCGCGAGGCGCAGAGCACCTTCCCGCAGCCGCCGCCGGAGCCCGAGCCGGCGTTCCCGGAGCCCGACCGCGTCCGCCGGTTCCTGCCGGAGGACAACGAAGAGCAGCCGCCGCGCACCCCACCGCCGCCGCCGCCCGCGCCGCCTGCTCCGCCGCAGCCGCCGCGGCGCCGGCGTCCGGCCGACAACGACGATGACGACGACTTCGGCGGTCCGATTCTTTCCTGAGGGGGAAACCGATGACGGATGTGGAACTCAGCACCGACCTGACGGCGCACGCCCACCAGCTCGACGCCATCGGTGACGGGCTGCAGCAGGCCGTCGACGCGGCGAACCAGGTCAGCATGCCGACCGACGCGTACGGCATCCTCTGCCAGCCGTTCCGGATGATGCTGGACCCGGTGGAGCAGTACGGGATCGACGCGCTGAAGGACGCGGTGCAGGCGATGACCGCGGTCTCCGGCAAGGTCCGCGAAGCCGCGGCGGCGTACCACAAGTACGAGGCCGGGGTGGCCGACGACCTGAACAAGTCCACGGGCGGTGCGTGATGCCCGAAGGCAACCCGCTCGTCGTCGACGCCAAGGCGGACCCGGACGGGCCGGGCGCGTTCACGGCCGGCAACGGTGACTACGGCTGGGCCGGCGGCATCGGCCTCGCCGAGTCGTCGATGGACGCGTTCAACGGGATCAAGGACGGCGACTGGGTTTCCGGCGGACTGGGCGCGCTCAGCCTGGCCGGCGAGATCGCGGGTGCGGCGATCGACCCGTTCGGCTACCTGATGTCGTCGGTGGCGTCGTTCCTGATGGAGCACATCCAGCCGCTGAAGGACATGCTCGACTCCCTCGCGGGCAACCCGCCGGTGATCCAGTCCTATGCGGACACTTGGGGCAACGTCTCGAAGGCCTTGGGCGAGCGCAAGACCGACTTCGACAACGCGGTCAAGAACGGAACCACCGGCTGGACCGGCGACGGCGCGGACGCGTACCGCAAGTTCGCCGCCGAGCACAGCGACGCCCTCTCCGGCGCGGCAACGGTGGCCGGCGCGATCAGCACGGTCACGATGATCATGGGCCAGGTCGTCTCGTTCGTGCGCGAGACCGTGCGGCAGCTGATCGCGGACCTGGTCGGCAAGCTGATCGCGTGGGTGATGGAGGAAGTCTTCTCGCTGGGCTTCGGCACCCCGGTCGTCGTCGCGCAGGCGTCGGCCGCGATCGCCAAGTGGGGCAAGAAGATCGGTGAGCTGCTGAAGAAGCTCACCGACACGATCCGCAAGGTGTCGCCGCTGCTGTCGAAGCTGGTGGACATCTTCGAGAAGATCGCGAAGGTCTTCGGCAAGGTACTGGGCAAGGTCAGCGGGCTCGACGGGCTGAAGGTCAAGGAAGGCGGCTTCGTCCACAAGATCCCCAAGGGGGAGGGCGGAGTCCACACCCGCGCCCACGGTGGCGACGGCGAGAGTTCGTCGACGGATTCCGGCGATCCTGCTCACACGGACGGGGATTCGCCGAGTTCCGACCCGATGAACACAGACTCGTCGCCGGACTCTGCCTCCCGCCGGAGTTCAAGCGGAGACGGTTCCCGTTCACCCGACGGAGACGGCTCACCGTCGACGCACAGCGGTGACGGCTCGCCGGATGGCAGCCCATCGGCGGTGCGCTCGGACGGCTCGCCTTCCCACACCGGGGACTCGAGCCCGTCGCGGGCGGGCGATTCGAGCCCGTCACCGACCCGCGGCAGCGACAGCACGCCTTCCCATGCGGGCGAAAGCAGTCCCTCTCCCACGCGCGGCAGCGACAGCACTCCCTCGCACGCGGGCGACAACACGCCTTCCCGCGCCGGGGACAGCAGTCCCTCGCCGACTCGTGGCAGCGACAGCACCCCCTCGCCCACGCACTCCGGCTCCTCGCCCGCCGCGCGGTCCGACGCGCCGTCGCACGCCGGGGACAGCAGCCCGTCGCCCACCCGCGCAGGCGACAACACGCCCTCGCACGCCAGTGACAGCAGCCCCTCGCCCACCCGCGGGGGCGACAACGGTCCCGCTCCAACGCACTCCGGCTCCTCGCCCGCCGTGCGATCCGATGCACCCGGTTCGCACGCCGGCACCGAAACCCCGAGCAGCGCCGCGCCCCCGCGAGCCGACGGCACCACCTCCGCCAGCGGCACCGCCCCGACCGCTCCGCGGACCGGCGACCCGGGCACCGTCCCGTCGCCGCGAGGCGGGGACGCTCCCGGTGTTCCGCCGCAGGGTGGCGCTCCGATGGGTGGTGGCGGGATGCCGCCCGGCGGTGGCTCCCCCGGCGGTGGCGGTCTCGGCGGTGGCTCCCCGCGCACCGGCGGCGGCGGTGGTGGCGGCTGGACCGGCACCCCGGGCAGCCCGGGCGCGCACACCCCGCACGTCGACGCACCCGGCCGGCCCCGCGCCGGCGGCGACCTGCCCTCGGGACGCCCGCGCACGCCGGACGCACCCGCCCCCGCGGCCCGCGGCTACGGCCCCGGCACGCACGCCCCCGACACCCGCCCCGGCGGCCACACGCCCGGCACCCGCCCACCGGGTGCCGACGGCAACGGCCACGCCCCCGGCACCCGCCCACCAGGCACCGACGGCGGCACCCCCAGCCACGCCCCTCACGAAAACGCACCGCACGAGAACGCCCCCCACGACCACAACCCCGCCGACCCGGACGGCGGCCCCCCGCACCACGACGACCCGCTGACCCCGGACGAGGTCAACGCCCGGCACTCGGAAAGCACCCCTTCGGGCAGCTCGTACCACGCCGGCGATCCCGACATGGGCGATCTGCCGCACCGCGTGCAGCCCGACCCGGACGGCCGCTACACCGTCGACGTGCACGTCACGCCCGATGGCCACGCCCGGATCGGCGACCGCCTCTACACGCCCGAAGAGTTCGCGGACATCCTGCGCCGCAACGGTGACTACGACGGCCGCCCGGTGCGGCTGATCGGCTGTGACGCCGGCTCGAACGACTTCGCGCACCGGCTTTCGCGTGAGCTCGACACCGAGGTCATGGCGCCGACGAAGCCGGCGTGGACCGACTCGCACGGCCGCGTCTTCTCCTCCGACTACGAAATCGGCCCGGATGGCCGGATGCGTCCGCGGATCCCGCCGGACGGCGAGTGGAACACCCACCACCCGGACGGCTCCACCCACCGGGCCGGCGACGACGGCTTCGCCCCGGACAGCCACCACGGCGACGCCCACGACGTCGACGCCGACAGTGCGCTCGCCCGGGGCAAGGAACACCCGGACATGCACGACGTCGAGGACGGCTGGCAGGAACCGGAGTTCAAGCGGCACGAAGACGTGACAGTCGGGCGGCACGAACGGTTCTACGATCCGGCGAACCCGCGGCACCTCGAACCGAACACGCGCTACGAGGTCACCGACCCGGACGGCCGCTTCACCCGCGTCTACACGAACGGCGACCAGCCGCCGCGGATCACGCACGTCGACGCCGACGTCCCGAACACGCGCGTCGGCAGCGACGTGGACCCGAGGCTCCAGACCGGCAACCCGGACGCCTCCCACCTGCTCGGCGACGTCGACTACCGGGTCAACACCGGCGAAGGACAGTTCGAGTTCCACACCGACGCGGACGGACGTCCCGAGCTCGACATCGACCGCTTCGACCCGCCGACCGACCCGGCGCCGACCGAACGCCGGATCACCGGCTACGACCCCGGCCACAAGGGTGACGGCCCCTTCGGCGCCACGCCGCGGGAAGACCTCGAGCCGAACAGCCGGTACGAGATCTACTCGAAGGCGCCCGACGGCACCGACCAGTGGCACGGCACCTTCTACACGAACGGGGAGAACCCGCCGGAGTTCACGCACATCAAGACGTGGCACGACAACGAACGCGGCATGATCAACCCGGAGACGGGTGACAAGCACACGATGCACGACCAGCACGCCGGGCGGCCCGAGGGCATGCCGGTGCGCGGCGTCAAGTACGAGATCGGCGCCGACAACATGCACTACCACGCCGACGCGCACGGCAACGCGGCGGTTTCCTGGGAGCCCGACTACACCAGCCCGGGAACGAAACGGGTCAACACCGACGTGCAGGAACGCACCGGCCACATCGGGCTGGCAGACCACCCGGGCAGCACGGTCAACCGCGGCGGGCACACCGCGGACCACCGGTCAGGCGGTCTCCAGGGGCGACTGGGCATGGCCCCGCAGGAGTACAACGAGAACCACCTCGTGGGCAACGAGCACAACTGGGCGCAGATGGAGACGGACCGCCGCACCTTCGAACGTCAGGGCGGGGACCACGGGCAGGTCCGGGTCTACGCCGACGAGCCGTCGACGCCGAACACCGAGACCCCCGACCGCCTGCACGTGATGTCCGAGAGAATCCACCCCGACGGCACCCGCACCTACAACTACAGGAGTTTCCGCAATGTCCCGCTCCCAGCCCCCGTGGTACCCCCCACCCGGACCTGATCTCCGGGCGGCGGACGAGGACCAGGTCGTCCGCTGGATCGGCGGCTGGCTGATGGACGCCGCCCCCGAAGGCTGGCTGCGGATCGACATGACCGTCCGGCTGACCGTGGCGGTCGAGGAGATCGCGCTGGCCGTCGTGATGCCGGACGGCGCGGCCACCCGCATGGAACCGCCGCCCGACGTCAGCCCGCTGCTGCACGAGCTGCGGAACAAGAAGTACGTGCGCGGCCGCGGCACCTGGCTGTCGCTGCGGTTGGTCATCGAGCCGGACGGCGAGTACCGCGTCTCCTACAACTTCGACCTCGACCCGCTGTGGGACCCACCGCTCGAGAAGGAGGTGTACGAGCAGGACTTCGAGGCGTTCCCCCGCGACGACGAGTGGATCCCCGACTGGTACCGGGAGCGCGTCACAGGCGAACCCGGCGGGAGGCGAACCCCCGACGAGCCCAACGCGCTGCTGAAGAACGTCGCCGACTACCTGAAGTTCACCCTGCCCGCGGGCTGGGACTACGTCCAGCTGCAGTACCGCGCGGTCGGCAGCTACGAGGAGTCCGGCGCGGTCGTCCACTCGATCACCGGCACGGTCTACCCGTGGACCCCGCCGGAGCAGGTGCTCGACCTCCTCCGCCGGCACCGGGACGCGTCGCTGTCCGACGGCCGGGGCACGTGGGTGAGCCTGACGTACGAAATGAAGTTCCCCGAGTCGGTCAAGGCGCAGTTCAACGCGACCGAAGACCCGGGCTTCCAGGAGCGGCCGCCCGCCGAGGCGTACGCCGAAGAGCTGCGCCGTTACCCGCGGTCCGAGCGGCGCACGCCCGACTGGCTGCGCCAAGGCGCCGAAGGGGCCTGACCATGACGCAGCCACCGGGGCCGCTGCGCCCGGACCAGCAGCAGGAGATCGTCCGGCAGATCGGCGCGGCGCTGACGGCGCAGGCCCCGCCCGGGTGGCGGCAGCTGCGGATCGAGTACCGCGCCGCGGGCCGGCACGTCGAAACCGAGCTGCTGGTGACAGCGCCGGACGGGCTGCCCCGGGCGGCGCAGCCGCACCCCGAGGCCGTGCGGCTGCTCGGGGTGTTGCGGTCGGGCATGTACCAGCCCGGCCTCGGCACCTGGCTGGGCGCGATCCTGGTGTTCGAGCCCGGGCAGCCACCCGACGTCGACTTCGTGCGGCCGGACCTCGAGCCGCCGTTCCGGCAGCAGCCGCCGCCGATCGGGTTCCAGGACGAGCTGCGGTTCTTCCCGCGGGCCGACGAGCACATCCCCGGCTGGCTGCGTGAGCGTGCCGGGCTGACCCCGCCGGCCGCCGCCGGCGAGGTCCGCACACCGCGGATCTACGACGGCGTCGACGCGTCGGGCAAGCCGCTCGTCCGCCGTCAGCAGCTGATCCCGGCCGAGGCCGAGCGGGTGCTGGCGTACCTCGACGCGGCGCCCGTCATCCTCGCTTCGCGCAGCAACGGCCCGGACGCGTTCGCGCCGGACCGGGCGGACGCGGTGCCGATGAACTTCCGCACCGACGGCGCGTGGGCCTGGCCCGGCGCGGTGGCGTACTACCTGCGTGAGCACGGGGTGCCGCCGGACCCGGACCTGGTCGCCCACATCCGGGCCCGCCGCTTCACCGCGCCGACCGACGTCCCCGAGCCGGCGAAGGACCTGGCCCTGGCGGCGATCACCGGAGAGCAGCCTCAGACGACCGTGTAACCCGCATTCGTCAGTGCGACTTCGAGGTCCTTGCAGTGCTCGGGACCGCGGGTTTCGAGCGCGAGGACGACATCGGCCTCGCCGAGGTCGAGGCTGCCGGAGATCCGGGAGTGCTCGACGTCGAGCACGTTCGCGCCCAGCTCGCTCACGCAGGACAGCACGCCCACCAGCGAACCCGGGCGGTCCGGGACCCGCAGGTGCAGGCGCAGGTAACGGCCGCCCGCCGTCATGCCGTGCTGGATGATCTGCAGGAGCAGCACCGGGTCGACGTTGCCGCCCGAGAGGATCGCGACCACCGGGGGCTCGAAGATGCCGGGGTGCTGCAGCAAGGCCGCGACCGGCGCCGCACCGGCCGGTTCGACGACCAGCTTGCGGCGTTCCAGGCAGAGCAGCACCGCGCGGGAGAGGGACTGCTCGGAGACCGTCACGACGTCGTCCACCAGTGACGCGACGTGGGCGAAGCTGACCGGGCCCGGCTCGCCGACCGCGATCCCGTCGGCCATCGTCGAGGTCGAGCCCAGCCGCACCGGCGAACCCTTGGCCAGCGACGGCGGGTACGCCGCCGCGTCCTCGGCCTGCACGCCGACCACGCGGACGTCCGGGCGCACCGCCTTCACCGCCGACGCGACCCCGCCGACCAGCCCGCCGCCGCCGGTCGCGACCAGGATCGTCTTCACCCCCGGCACCTGCTCGAGGATCTCGAGGCCGACGGTGCCCTGGCCGGCGATGACGTCCGGGTGGTCGAACGGGTGGATGAACACCGCCCCGGTCCGCTCGCCGAACTCGATCGCCGCGGCGAGGGTCTCCTCCAGCAGCGCGCCGTGCAGGTGGACGTCGGCGCCGTACCCGCGGGTGGCGGCCAGCTTCGGCAGCGGCGCCCGCAGCGGCATGAAGACGGTGGACTTGGCGCCGAGCAGCGACGACGCGAGCGCGACGCCCTGGGCGTGGTTGCCGGCGCTGGCCGCGACGACCCCGCGTTCGCGTTCGGCCGCGCTGAGGCCGTGGATGCGGGTGTAGGCGCCGCGGATCTTGAACGAGCCCGTGCGCTGCAGGTTTTCGCACTTCAGGTGCACCGGACCGCCGTGGAGCTTGCGCAGGTCACGCGCGTGCTCCATCGGCGTCACCCGGGTGACTCCGCGTAGGAGTTCCCGGGCGGCCTGGATCCGCTCGATGGTCACGAGTTCCATGGCCGGAGGTTATGCCACTCAGGAACTCCACAGGTTGACCGGACCGGGAGCCGGGTACCCTTGGCGTGTCAATACGCGGTAAACAGGGAGCAACCATGGCACGGGGGAACGACGCGGACGCCGCTCGACGGAGTCGCGCCACCCGGTCCGCCGGGCTGGTCCCGCTGGTCATCGGGCTGGCCTCGGCCGCGGCGCTGACCGGAGCCGCGTACTTCACGGTGGACAACGCCTCGTGCGGCTCCCCGGCCCAGTACATCCGCCACGACAGCCACGTCGAGCTGGTCGGCGGCTGCGTCGACGGCGCGACCCTGCCCGCGACGGGCACCCCGAAGTCGGGTGGCGTCGTGCACGGCAACTACAACCCCTGAGCAACGCGAAAACGGCGCCGGAGCAGCTCCGGCGCCGTTTTGCTGTGTCCGGGCCTCAGCCCAGCGCGGTCAGCAGGTCCGCGACCAGGTCACGGCCGTCTTCGATGCCGACCGACAGGCGCAGCAGGTCGGCCGGGACCTGGAGCGTCGAGCCCGCCGTGCTCGCGTGGGTCATCTTGCCCGGGTGCTCGATCAGCGACTCGATGCCGCCCAGCGACTCGGCCAGGATGAACAGCTTCGTGCGGGACGCCACCTCCAGCGCCGCCTGCTCGCCGTCCGCGTGGCTGAACGACACCATCCCGCCGAAGCGGCGCATCTGCTTCGCCGCCGTCTCGTGGCCCGGGTGCTCCGGCAGGCCCGGGTAGTAGACCTTCGCGACCTTCGGGTGCTTAACCAGCGCCTGCACGACCAGCTCGGCGTTGTCGCTGTGCCGCTCCATGCGCAGGGCCAGCGTCTTGATGCCGCGCAGCGTCAGCCACGCGTCGAACGGGCCGGGCACCGCGCCCGCGGCGTTGCGCAGGTAGAACAGCTGCTCGCGCAGCTCGTCCTCGTTCGTGATCACCGCGCCGCCGACGACGTCGGAGTGGCCGCCGAGGTACTTCGTCGTCGAGTGCAGCACGACGTCCGCACCCAGCGAGAGCGGGTTCTGCAGGTACGGCGTCGCGAAGGTGTTGTCGACCACCAGGCGGGCACCGGCGTCGTGCGCGACCCCGGCCAGCGCGGCGATGTCGGCGATGCCGAGCATCGGGTTGGTCGGCGACTCGCACCAGATCAGCTTGGTCTCGGGGCGGATGGCGGCGCGCACCTCGTCGAGGTTCGCCAGGTCGGCGACGGTGTGCTCCACGCCCCACAGGCTGAGCACCTTGTCGATCAGGCGGAACGTGCCGCCGTACGCGTCGTTGCCGAGCACCAGGTGGTCACCGGGGCGCAGGGTACTGCGCAGCACCACGTCGGAGGCCGCCATGCCGGAGGCGTAGGCCAGCGCGTGCCGGCCGCCTTCCAGCGAGGCCAGCGCCTCCTCCAGCGCCGAGCGGGTCGGGTTCGCGGTGCGCGAGTACTCGTAGTCGCCCTCGCGGGTCCCGCCCACGCCGTCCTGCGCGTAGGTGGAGGTCTGGTAGATCGGCACGATCACGGCGCCGGTGCGGGGGTCTGGCTTCTGACCGGCGTGGATCGCGCGAGTCTCGAATCCCAGTACGGAGTAGTCGTCCACCATGGGCTAAGCGTACGGCGAGGCCCCGACATTCCCGTCAGGTGGGATGGGTCTCAAAACCGCACCACCGGGCGGCCGGCGCGGACACCGCGAGCAGCAGCGTGACCAGTGCCGGCGGCGCCACCAGTGCCAGCGCGGTCAGCCCGCCCATCGCCAGGTCGCCGGGCCCGCCGATGTCCGCGAACGTCAGCCCGGCGGCGGCGAGGACCGCGGACGTCAGCGTCGCGAGCAGCGCCGCCGAGCTCCCGGCGATGCAGCCGATCCGGCCGGCCGGCCGGCGGCGCAGCAGCAGGACGCCGCCGGGCAGCAGCGTCGAGGCGAGCACCAGGTTCACGGCCGCGTGGACGACCACCCGGCCGGCGTCACCGGGGAACCGGACGAGCGCGACGACGTCCAGGACGAGCCCCGCCAGGTAGAGCAGCCCGCCGAGCAGGGCGAGCGCCGCGGCGGCGAGCGCCGTCCGGCCTTCGGTTCGGGTCACGGCAGCGAGGATAGGGTCGATCACCACGGGTGACCGGCGCGGGTCACCAGCTCCGGGACGAGTAGGCCTCCTGGCCCGCCCACATCGGCATCATCGGCGCGCGGTAGCGCAGGTAGCGGAAGGTCGGCGGCAGGAACGCCAGGATCAGGACCAGCACCGCGAGGCCGGCCAGGCCGACCCGGTCGACCATCGCGAAGCCGCCGTGGGTGAACATCGCGTCCGCGAACCGGCTCAGCGGGACGCCCACCGACAGCGGTTCCGTCAGCAGCGCCCCGACGGCCAGCAGCGCACCGAGGCCGAGCAGGATCGCCCCCGCCGTCGCCCGGAAGAACGTCGCCAGCGCGCCCAGCAGGAGCACGAGCCCGGCACCGAGGTAGGCGGCCAGGTCCACGAGCACCCAGCCCGGCAGGGCGCCGAGGCTGAATTCGGCGGGCATGTCGAGGAAGATCTTCACCGGCACATATCCCGCGGCGACGGCGGCGGCGAGTCCGAGCAGGCCAGCGAGTATCGCCGTTACTCCGGACGGACGAGTCGATGAATACGAATGCGAATGCGCCACCGGGTATCCGCGTGGACCGGTCACAACTCCCCCATCAGCAGAGCGGGACTACGGCGTTCACCCTAGTCGGCAAAGGGGGAAGTGACTCCGAAAGAGAACGGAATTCGGCCGGACGGCGGAACCCAAGATCATTTTCATGCGGTAGCGGCAGAAATGCTGTCACGCGATCCACACGGTCTTCGATACCACGCAATTGTCCTTTTCGGACAATTGCGTATTCGGCTGTAAATGCAGCGTGCCCCGGAGCCGAATGGGCTCCGGGGCACGCTGCGGTGTACTAGTTCACCACTGCTGCTGTTGCGGCGGCTGACCGGGCTGGCCGAACCCGCCACTGGGCGGACCCTGCTGGCCCGGGGGCTGGCCCCAGCCCTGCGGCGGCTGCCCCGGCTGCTGCGGGTAGCCCTGCGGCGGCTGGCCCGGCTGGCCGTAACCGCCCGGCTGCTGCTGACCCGGCTGCGGGAAACCGCCACTCGACGGCTGCGGGAACCCGCCGCTGGACGGGTTGGGCCCGCCCGGCTGGCCGTAGCCCGGAGGCTGGCCGAAGCCCTGCGGCGGCTGGCCGTAGCCACCCTGCTGCTGCCCGAAACCGCCCGGCTGACCGGGCTGGCCCGGCTGACCGAAGCCACCCGGCTGCTGCGGGCCGCCGAAGCCGCCCTGCGGCGGTCCGCCGAAGCCCTGCGGCCCGCCCGGCGCGGCACCGCCGGCACCGAGGCCGACGAACTGCTGCGTCGCCGGGATGAGCCCGAGGACACCCACGATGAGGATGAGCACGCCGATGATCAGCGGCGGGAGCCCGAGGCCGAACGTGTCCTTCTCGGACGCGGTCGACTGCGCGAGCGTCTCGGCGTTCGGCGTCATCCCGATCTTGAGCAGCAGCGCGAAGACCGTGAGGAGCGCACCACCCGCGGCGATCGCGATCGGGACGAACTTCTTGATCCCGCCCAGCTTGCCCACGAGCGCCAGCCCGACGCCGCCGGCGAGGGAGATCAGCGCACCCACGAGGATCATGATCACGTAGAACCAGACGAGGCCCGGGCCGATGATGCCGGCCGCGTCGAGCACCTTGTCGATCGCCGCCTGGTCCGGCGCGAGGTCGAAGATCTTCGAATAGTCGCTCGCGTCGCCCATGTAGCTGAACGAGATGATCAGCGCGATCAGGCCCAGCAGCGCGACGACGCCGCCGGCGATGTAGCCGAACAGGCCGTTGCCGCCACCCGCCGGCGCGCCGAACTGCGGCGGCTGACCACCGAAGCCGGGCTGCTGGGGGCCACCGAACCCGGGACCGCCGAAGCCCTGCGGCGGCTGGCCGGGCTGCCCCGGCTGGCCGAAGCCCGGCTGCTGCCCGAACCCGCCGGGCTGACCCGGCTGCCCCGGCTGGCCGAAGCCGCCCTGCTGGCCGTAGCCGCCCGGCTGCTGGCCGAACGCCGCGGCCGGGTTGTCGGCCGCGCTCGGCGGCGGGGTGTACGGGATCGCCGGCGGCTGGGAGCCCGGCGGAACCAGCTGCGTGGAGTCCGCGACCGGGGCGTCGCCGCCGCCGGCCGGGTTCACCATCTGCGTCGCGTTCGCGTCGACCGGCGGCATCGCCTGGGTCGCGCCCGCCCCGCCGTCACCCGGGTAAGACGGCTGGACGACCTGGGTCGGTTCGGGCGTCTCCCCGAACGGGGAACCGCCCTGTGGCTGGGCGGGCTGCACGACCTGGGTCGGTTCCGGGCTGCCGAACGGGTTGTCCTGCTGCGGCTGGGGGCCACTCGGCGGGCCCTGAGGTGGCTGGCCGCCACCCCACGGCTGGTTCGGTGGCTGCGGTGCACTCATGTGGGTCTTGAACCCCCTTGACGAGAACGCGAAAGTGTTCTATTTGCGCCCTACGCTATCGGATCACCCGGCAGGGCGCTCGTAACGCCCCGGCCGGGTCCGCCGATTAAGATTCTTCTCAGCCGCTGTTCAGCGACCGGCCAGGAAGCCGAGGAGGTCGTGCCGGGTGACGACCCCGGCCGGCTTGCCGTCGACCAGCACGAGCGCGCCGTCGGCACCCTCGAGCGCCGTCATCGCGGCACCCACCTGCTCACCGCCGCCGATCGTCGGCAGCGGCGGGGACATGTGCCGGTCGAGCCGGTCGGCCAGCTGGGCCTTGCCGGTGAACAGCGCTTCGAGCAGGTCACGCTCGTTGACCGCGCCGACGACCTCGGCCGCCATCACCGGCGGCTCCGCGCTGACCACGGGCATCTGGCTGACGTCGAACTCGGCCAGGATCGCGATGGCCTCGGCGACCGTCTCGTTCGGGTGCGAGTGCACCAGCGACGGCAGCGAGCCGCTCTTCTTCGTGAGCACGTCGGCGACCGTCGCGCCCGAGGAGTCGGGCGGCAGGAAGCCGTAGGAGGACATCCAGGTGTCGTTGAAAACCTTCGTCAGGTAGCCGCGGCCGCCGTCGGGCAGCAGCACGACCACGACGTCGTCCTCGGTGAGCCGCTCGGCGAGCTTCAGCGCGGCGGCGACGGCCATACCGCAGGAGCCGCCGACCAGCAGGCCCTCCTCCAGCGCGAGCCGCCGGGTGACCTGGAACGAGTCGGCGTCGGAGACCGGGATGATCTCGTCGGCGATGTTGCGGTCATAGGTCTCCGGCCAGAAGTCCTCGCCGACGCCCTCGACCAGGTAGGGGCGGCCGCTGCCGCCGGAGTAGACCGAGCCCTCCGGGTCGGCGCCGACCACCTGCACGCGGCCGTCGCTGACCTCCTTGAGGTACCGGCCGGTGCCGGAGATCGTGCCGCCGGTGCCGACACCCGCGACGAAGTGCGTGATCTTCCCGTCGGTCTGCTTCCACAGCTCGGGGCCGGTGGAGAGGTAGTGGCTCTCCGGGTTCTGCGCGTTGGCGTACTGGTTGGGCTTCCAGGCGCCGTCGATCTCGCGGACCAGGCGGTCGGAGACGTTGTAGTAGGAGTCCGGGTGCTCGGGGGCCACCGCGGTCGGGCACACCACGACGCGGGCGCCGTAGGCCTTGAGGACGTTGCGCTTGTCTTCGCTGACCTTGTCCGGGCAGACGAAGACGCACTGGTAGCCCTTGCGCTGCGCGACCATGGCCAGCCCGACGCCGGTGTTGCCGGACGTCGGTTCCACGATCGTGCCGCCGGGGCGCAGCGCGCCGGAGCGTTCGGCCGCCTCGATCATGCGCAGCGCGATCCGGTCCTTGACCGAGCCACCCGGGTTCAGGTACTCGACCTTGGCCAGCACGAGCGGCTTGAGCCCCTTGGTCAACGAGTTCAGCTTGACCAGGGGGGTGTTGCCCACGAGGTCTGCGATGTGCTCTGCGTACTCCACGACCACCAGCCTAAACGGCCGACCGGTGACGGTGTCCACGCACCGCGTCGGGGCAGGCCCCGGGCGGTCTCCGGGTGCGCGTCGGTGATGCCGGGTCGCGAGGGCGAGGTCGGACCGTGCGGTGGAGACCGCCGGCAGCCACCAAGCTGCTCGTCTACACCGGTACCGGCCCGAGGGCCGCCACTCGCCGAGCCGTCATCCCGTCCCGGAGGTTCCACCCGGCGCCGATCACGTCGCGGCACCCCGTCCGAAGGGTCGGAGACGCCCAGTGGGCGGCCCGTCTGATAATCATCGCCGGTTCACCTCCCGGTCAGGAATGGCGACCTTTCCTTGGTCGGACGATCTTATCGGGCGCCCGGTTGCCCCGGATCGTCCTTTCGTGTCAATTGTGACCAACCCGACCGGTCGGCGATCGGGCTTTCTTCCCAGCCCGCCGGCCAGGTCCGGCGAAAGCCCTGTTGCGCTTCGGCGCCCGCGAGCCCGGCTTCGGACTTCGTGCCGAAATCGGCCGGACCTGCGAAAACGGCGCCGTTGAAGCCGTCCTGCCTGCCACCGAAATCGGTACCGCGGAAATCGACGCGGTCGACGAAGTTCGCTTGATTGAAGTCCGCTTTCGTGCGGAATTCGGAGCCGCGGAAGGAAGTCAGTTCGAGGAACTTCGTTTCGAAGCACACGATCGACCGGATCGAACAGTGCGTGAGGGTCAGGCCGACGAGCGTCGCCCCGGAGAAGTCGAGGTCGACGTCCGGCCAGAAGTCACCGTTCGGCCGTTCCCCGGAGCCGGGCCGCAGGTGCAGCATCAGGATCCGCTGGGCGGCCTTGCGGACCTGCAGCTCCTCGGCGTTCTTCGGGAGGTGCTTGTACGGCATCCGCAGGTAGGCGCAGAGGACGTTGACGATGGTCTGCCGGTGCTCGGCGTACCCGCCGGCCAGCCGTTCGAGCGAGTAGAGCCCGGCGAGCCGCACCGGCGCCTTGTCACTGCCCAGCTGGTCGGCGGCCTTGCCGTAGATCTCGGTGATCCGCCGCTCGGTGGCATCGTGGTCCTTCTGGGCAAGGTCCAGCTCGGCCGACCGTTGCCGCCGAGCGGCCAGCAGCAGAGCGGCGGCACCCCCGGTCCCGACGACGATGTTGGCGGCGGTCTTGAGGGCATCCAGCCGAGCGGAGTCCTCCGGCCGGCCACCCCCGAGCAGGGTGAGCAGCAGGGTGGCCGCGACAGCGGCGATCACCAGGAGGCCGGCTCCCCACAGCAGGATCGTCCTCGTCCGCAGCACCCGCGCCTCGGTCCCCATCGGGCTGATCCTGCCAGCTCCCGGCGACCACCGGCGTTCCCGGATCCCGAAAAGGCGACGCCGGTTGTGACAAAAGGTTGGACGCCGCCGCATTCGACGTCACGCGACACAATCGGGTGAACTTGCTCAAGGAATCAAGATCTCCGGATTCACGGATACCCGGTGGGATTATTTCACGGAGCAGAAATGTATCAATTCGTTGCCTTTGTGCTCTGATCGGGTGACCGGTACCGGACAGCGGTAACAAGCCTCCCAATGGCGGCGTATATAGCCAGCGTTCGTTCCCGAAGCAAGAGACAAGACAGAAATGGCACGGGGGTCTCACAATGCCGAACGCGCGCGGAGGACGGGTGCGGGTCTTCCGTCTTCGCCGAGCTCACGGTCGCGTGGGTGCTTGTGCCACAAAGGATTCGGCGCACCGTCGACAGAGGCGAGGATCAGCCTTGGTGTTCAGAAAACGCGTCCGTCCCGGCCGCACGTCGCGTTCCACTCGTTCGTTACCGCTGCTGGCCTGCGCGATCGTGGCATTTTCCCATTTGACGGCGCCGGTGGCCGCGGGGCAACAGCAGAACGGACCTGAGCCGAGCGTCCGCCCCGTTCACCTGGCCGTGCTCGTCGACGAGTCCGGCAGCATCGACGACGCCGCGATGAACAGCGAAAAAGAAGCGGCCGGGCTGATCGCGCTCGGCGAGTTCGCCCCCGAATCCACCGTGTCCGTCATCGGTTTCGCCAGCGACAACGGTGGCGGAAATCCGGCGGTCGACCCGGTCTGCCCGGTGACCAAGGTGGCCACGCCCCAGGACCGCGAATCGCTCTCGACCTGCCTGCAGAAGCTGCGCAAGCGCCAGCCGGGCCAGGACGACGGAACCGACCACGCGACCGCCCTGCGCCAGGCACTGAGCGAGCTCGACTCGGCGCCGAAGGGCGACGCCAGGGTCTTGTTCCTGCTCACCGACGGCAAGCTCGACGTCAGCGACAGCCCGATCTACGGCAAGGACAACGCCGGCAACCGGCGCAACGTGGCCGCCCAGGAAGAGATCCACCGGCAGCTCAAGCGAGCCAACGCCGCCGACGTCCAGATCTGGCCGCTCGGGTTCGGCGGCCAGCTGGACACGGCCCAGCTGAACGGGTTCGCGGCGGGTGGTTCGCAGCGGACCTGCGGGGTGAACTCCCCCAAGCCCGAAGCGACCGTGGTGGACGGATCGAGCGCGGTGCTCCGAGCCATGGCCAAGGCCTACGGCTCCAGCCGCTGCGCGGGCGGCGGTGTCGTCAAGGAGACCCCGGTGGACCCGGGCGGCACCGTCGAAGCCAAGGTCGACGTCCCGGTGATCGCCACGGACGGGTCGATCATCGTCTTCCGCCGCGACCCGGCCATCACCGTCGAGTACATCGACCCGCAGGGGCGCACGGTGCCCAAGTCGGGTTCGCAAGGCGACTCCGGTTTCCAGGTCAGCGGTGGTTCCGGGCCGGTCGAGGCGCTGCGCATCGTGAACCCGGCGCCGGGCACGTGGACCATCCGGATCACCGCGCCCGAAGGCGTTTCCGCCCAGAGCGTGGGCACCACCGTGCTGTGGCAGGGCGCGGCGCGCGCGGTCCTTTCGGTCGACCCGCCCGCACCCGCGGCCGGTCAGACGGTCGTGATCGGCGTCCGGCTCCAGACCCGCCGGGACGTCATCGCCGATCCGGCTTCGCTGAAGGGCCTGACGTTCACCGCGCGGCTGGCCGGCGCCGGGTTCCAGCCGATCGACGTCCCGCTCTCCGACGACGGAAGCAAACCCGATACGGCCGCCGGGGACGGCCTCTACCTCGGCAGCGTGCCGGTGCCGAAGACGGCGACGGGCGGCCTGGTCTTCACCGGCGGGGTGTCCGGGGTCGGCATCCAAGGTGACGAACGCTCCCAGAACGGCGTCGTCGCGGGCGGCGTGGCCCAGGTCCGCGGGCAGATCCTGCTGACCGACCCCGCCGAGCCGTTCGTGCCGCCGGGCGGCAGCCGGGCCGGGACCCTAAGCGTCACCAACGACACCGGCCAGCCCAAGCGCGTCCGGCTGGTGATCGCCGACAGCGGGCCCAGCACCGTCGCGACCGTCTCGCCGGCGACCTTCGACCTGGCCGCGTCCGGCCAGGGCAGGTTCGACTTCTCGCTGTCGTTCGCCGACAACACCGTGGTCGGCGTCAACTCCGGGACCCTGCAGCTGGTCGACGACGCGAACCCGGCCACGGTCTGGTCCGCGCTGCCCTTCACCGTCGCGGTGTCCTACCCGCCGACGCTGCTGCAGAAGCTCATGTGGCTGTGGATCACGCTGGCCGTCCTGCTGGCCGCCGCGCTGATCTACCTGCTGCTGCGGATGCGTGCCCGTAGCCGTGGCCGCGACGTGCGCGGGCTGACCGTGCACGTGCTCTGCGGCGGGCAGAAGTTCTACCTGCCCGCGCCGGACGAACCGAGTGCGGTCTTCCGCTTCCTCGTCCGCGAGCGGGACGGCGCCGTGCTCATCGATCCGGCCAAGGCCGCGGACACCGGTGCGTACGAGCTGCGGCGGGGTGCTTCCGGCGGCGTCCTCCTGCGGAAGCCGGAGGGCGATGTGGTCGAGCTGCGCCGGGACGAGCCGGTGGAGATCGGTCCGGACATGACGCTGACGTTCCAGGACCAACGGCAGGCCGAGCCGCCGAAACCCGCGCGGTCGGCCCCCGTGCCCGAGCCGGTGCCGCAGCTCGAACGGGCCACCGGGACGGCTCCGCCGCCGCGAGCGGCCCCCGCGGACACCCACTCCGGCGAGGACGACCTGCTGTGACCGAGACCGGTGGACAGGGAGTGCGGAAATGAAGATCTACCAACCGGTGCTGTTCGTCGGGCTCGGCGGCACCGGCTGCCTGATCGGCGCGGAGCTGGAACGCCGGCTGCGCAGCGAACTGTGCGGTCCGGACGGCACCAACCTCCAGGAGCTGATGGGTGGCCGGGGCTTCCTGCCGTACCAGCTGCCGGCCTGCCTCCAGTTCGCCTACGCGGACCTGAGCGAGGACGAGTTCACCCGGCTGCAAGGCCGGGTCGTGCCGGGCGACGAGCACCTGAAGGCCGCCGAACGCACGCAGCACCTGGTGCGCGAGCTCGTGCCCCACCAGGACACCTATCCCGAGGTCGCCCGGAGCCTGCGGCTCAACGCCCGTGAAGCGGTGAGCTGGCTGCCGCCCACCGACGGCGAGCCCCGGGTCGGACCGCTGGCCAAGGGGGCCGGGCAGTTTCCGACGGTGGGCCGGGCCACGTTGTTCGAGACCCTCCGCCTCGGACTCGGCCCGGTGCAGAACTCGATCGTCCGGGCGGTCGGCGCGATCAACAACTCGGCACCCGAACTGACCCAGCTCGGCGGCAAGCTGGGCAGGTCGTGCGACGTGTTCGTGGCCTTCTCGGTGGCGGGCGGCACCGGCAGCGGCATCTTCTACGACTACCTCCACCTCGTCGGGGACGTGCTGGCCCGGGCCGGCTACCGCGCCCGCATCTACCCGCTGGTGCTGATGCCCTCGGCGTTCGAGGAGGGACTCGGTGGCGGCCGCCCGGCGCGGCTCAACGCGGGCCGGGCGCTGCTCGACCTCTTCCGCCTGATCGACGACCAGAACTCGCAGGCGGCGGGCATCGAAGTCAACGACACGGGGTTCGCCGGGGCGCTTTCGGTCCACTACCCCACGGGCGAAGAGCTGCGGTTGCGCGCGGGCACCGTGCAGACGGCCTTCCTGTTCAGCCGCAGCGCCGGCGTCGAGCGGGAGGACCTGCACCGGTCCGTGGTGTCGCTGATCTTCTCGCTGGTCGGAACCGGCCCGTCGGAGAACGCGCCGGCCGGGCAGGGCACGGACCGGATGTACCAGTCCTTCGCCGACGACTTCGTCAACCGCGCCGCCGAGCGTGAGCTGCCCTCACCGAGCGGCATCGGCAACCGCGGCGTCTCGACGAGCCTGGTCGCTTCCCTGACCGTGCCCGTCGACGAGCTCGCCGAGCTGGTCAGCTCCCGGCTGCTCGCCGAAGCCACGATCGAGCTCGCCGAGCCGCCACCCGGGCGGGCGGAGAGCAACCGGGAGGCCATCGAAGGGTTCTTCACGGCGTCCAATGTGGACGTTCTGCGCTCGCGCTCGCCGCTGGAGTTCGTGGAACCGTCGACGGTGTCCGGCGCGGACGCGATCCTCGCCACGCTGAACACCAGGGCCAGCCGGATGGAGGCGGCCCTGAACGCACTCGACCAGCAGCTCGTCCAGCGGGTGCCGAGGCTGGCCCAGGACTTCGACCCGGGCCGTGCCATCGACCTGCTGCTCGCCGAGTCCGACCTGTTCCGCGCGCACCGGGTGTTCGCCGGGCACCCGGCGCTGGCCGCCACCGCGGACCAACGGGGGTTCGCCCGGATCCTGGAGAGCAGGCGCGGCGCTCCCGACGCGCCGGACGGCCTCACCATCGCCCCGCCACAGCCGGCCCAGATCCGCAACCGCGTGCTGAGCCGGGTCAAGTGGGGGGATCCGCCGGTGCGCGCCGCGATCGACCGGCAGAACGCGTGGTACCGCTGGCGCGCCCGGCTGAGCTGGCACACCGCCTGGAACGAGCAGACCGTGCGCTGGGACCGGACCCTGCGGCGGGCCGGTGACGAGCTGCGCGCGCTCGTCGAAGCCTTCACCGACCACGCCCGGATGGACCGGGCCCGCTTCACCAGCCGCGCCAGGGAGCTGTACCGGCAGCGGGTCGGCGTGTCGTACCTGCTCCCACCGCAGGGCGGCGACCTCGAGCCGTTCTACCAGGCGGTACGACGACGGTTCGTCGAGATCCACGTGGCGCAGGGCCGGCTGCGGCCGACCGCGTCGGTCGGCGAACTGGTCAACGAGCTCCTCGGCGAGGAGGGCTGGCGGACGGCCTACCGCTACTCCCAGCAGGACGGGCCGGAGCGGGCCGTCAACGCGGTGCGGGACCGGCTCAAGCGCGAGGTGGAGACCCTGTTCCGCCACCGCGACTCCGACAGCCGTCCGTTGCTGCCCGCGTTGCAGGACCTGCTCAAGGCCGCGGCCGGGTCCGACACCGCCGCGGTCGGCGAAGACGACCTCAACCAGTTCCGGCAGAAGGTCGCGGGTCTCGTGCCGGGCGGCTTCTCGCCCGCGGGGGCCGGCCCGATGAAGGTCCTCTACACCTACCCGGCCGACAGCAAGAGCGCCGAGCTCGAGAAGTTCCTGCGGCAGGAGGTGAACGTGGACCGCGGTGCGGACACCGTCGTCGAGTTCCGCCCGACGAGCGCGGAATCGCTCAGCGTCGTCCTCTTCCGCACGTCGATGAGCGTGACCGAGGTGCCCGAGCTGCGCGAGGTGCTCCGCACCTGGGCCGACGCCCAGCGGCGGCCGCAGGACCAGGACTTCCTGCGCTGGCGGCAACGGACCGGGTACGACTACAGCTACCTGGCCACCGCCGAGGAGCACCGGACGCTGATCCTGCACCGGCTGCTCTGCGCGCTGTGGAACGGTCAGGTCGAGGTGGAGGGGGACCCCGAGTCGCCGGCCGCGATCGTCGTCCGGCTCGGCGGGCGCGACGAGGTCGCGATGCGGCTCGGCCTGGTCGAGTACTACCGGATGTCCTCCTGGGCCAGCGTCCTCACCGCGTACGAGGAGTGGACGCTGACCGACGACGAAGGCATCCGCCGCGACCTCGGTGCCCGGCTGATGGACTCGCTGCCGCACCGGCTCGAGGAGACCCCGGATCTGCCGTCGGACCTCTACCTGACGGTGGTCAAGGTCGCTCGCAACCAGGAGGCCGGACTGGCCGCCGCGCTCAGCGGGCTGGGTACGGCCAGCACCAGCCGGGTGAACCAGCTGAAGACGTTCTGGGGATCCACTTTCCCGGCCGCGCTGGACCTGCCGTTCCGCGGCGCGACCGCACCGGTGCAGGGCAACCTGCGCGACCTCGAAAGGTGGGTGGCCGGATGAGCGGCGCACCGGACGTGACACCGTCGCCGGGCCGGCCCGTCCAGCCGGTCCAGGTGCTGAACCTGATCGACGACTTCAGGCCGTGCCTGGCGTGGCTGCGGATGACCCGGCAGAACCCGGCCCGGACGCGCCTGCGGATCGTGCTGGTCGACCAGGCGGAGAACCTCGGGCGGAACTTCGCCGAGTTCCAGCACCTCTACCTGCAGCACTACGTGGTCTGCGTCGTCGTCGGCCAGGGCGAGGAGACCCCCTCGGGCCGGGTCCTCAAGCTGCCGAAGCAGCTTTTGCAGGATCGGGCCGCCGTGCTGTGGGTCAGCGACGCACAGGGCGTCTGGTGGGGCCCGGACCAAGGCCGCGCGCGGGCCGGGACCGCTCAGCTGACCGGTTCCGGTCTGGACGAGCTGCTGCAGGCGCTCTCCGTGGCCGAGGTGTTCGAGGAAGTCGTCAAGCACGCGCGGACGATCCCCGACGCCACGGCGAGCCCCGGCATCGAGCGCGTCTCGGGATCGCTGGAGCCGGGTGAGGTCACCAGCACGCTCCTGCGGGTCGTCCGGCAGGTCACCACCGAGTCCGGCGTGCCGTTCGACCTGGACCTGCGGACGACGGCGGCGGAGCCGTCCGGCGTCACCGGGCCGGCGATCGCCGAAGGCTCGGAGTTCGACCGAGCGCGCCGGGCCGCGGCCGCCGCCACCGGCCGGGCCGAGGAGTCGATCCGCCGTCTCGAAGGCGTCACCGGGCTCGTGGGCCGGGCGGCGGGAACCGCCGGCGCCCGGATCGTGGCCGCGGGGCAGTACCTGGACGCGTTTTCCGGGCTGGTGCGCGACGCCGCGGCCGAACTGGACGCGGGCGCCCGGTCCGACACGCTGGCCAGCAGCGGGCTCGCCGAGCGAGGGTTCGCGACGGCGGAGCGGTTCGAGCCCTCCGCCGTCGCCACGAGGCTGCGGACGGTGGTCGACGACCAGCTGCGGGGCGGCCGTTCCCTGGCCGATCTGGCGGCCGGGCTGCGCGCGCGGGCGACCCTGCTCGCACCCGGCGGCGCCGGTGGGGCCACCGCACGCATCGACGCCGGCTATCCGGCGGAGCTGTCGCGACGGCTGGCGACACCCCGGCCGTTCCCCCGATGGATCGTCTCCCCGGTGCTGCTGCCGTTGGTCACGGTCGCGACGGCCGCCTTCGCGGCGCTCCCGGGCGGGTTCTGGCTCGCCGGTGTGGTGCTGGCGTCGCTGTGGACGGCCGCGGTCGCCCGTGCGGCCGGCGCGGGCCCGGCTCGCGCCCGTCCGGCCGACCTGCTCCCGGTCGCCGCGCACGCCGCGGCCGCCGTGCTGGGGGTCCTGGTGGCGCGGGTGAGCGGGTTCGCCCCACCGGTCGAGGTCGCCGCTCCCTTGGGGGTGGCGTGCCTGCTGGCTCTGCCGGTTCTGCTCCTGACCTCCTGGAACCGCGGCGTGCGCCGCTGGCAGGCCGCCTGTGGAGTCGTCGAGGCAGCGCGAGCGGGGGCGCTGCTCGGCGACGTGCTCGAGGAGATGGCGCGCGAGCAGTGGCAGCTGGCCGACGAACGCCGGTTCGTGTCCGACACCGCGCGCACGGTCGCCGGCGAGCTCGACGACGTGGCGCGGATGTTGCGCACCATCGCCGAGGAAGCCGACGAGGCCGAGCCCGCCGGGGCGCCGCGAAGCCGGTTCCTGGCGCCGGCCATCGCCGACGACCTCGCCGACCTGAGCCTGGCCGCGCTGGCACCGCTGTGGAGCTCACTCGACGTGCGCCGGCCGGGGCGAACCGACGGCGGTGTGCGCGAGCAGGTGCAGAAGCTGTTCGGCGACTACAGCGTCCACCTGGTCGAGAACGGCATCCAGGAACCGCCGGAGTTCGGCCGCATGCACCGGCACCGCGAGGAGCTGATCTCCGACATCCTGCGCGAGATCCCCGAGATCGCCGAGCTGACCCGCCGGACCGGACACGAACCCATGCGGCAGTTGTGCACGTCGCAGGAGCTGAACCGGCTGGCCCGGTCCGGCGCCGAGTTCGCCGTCGTGCGCTTCGCCCCGCAGCTGGCGAGACCGGGGCTCACCGCGACGGGCGAGGTGCCCGTGGCGGACGAGGGGATGTGCTGGACGAGCGGCACCGTGTCCGCCGGCATCGTCCGCCTGGTCCCGCTGCAGCGGGACGGCATCGAGTCCTATTGGCCCCAGCAGCAGGAAGAAGTCGTCGGGTGAACGGAGCTTGGGAAACGCTGCGGTACCGGGACTTCCGGTACCGGCTGAGCACGGTCGAGGTCAAGGAGGTCGATCCGGAGGTGCCGGTCCGCACGGAGCTCACCGCGCGAACGCTGGAGACCGCGAACGGTGACCGGTTGGTGCAGAAGACCGTCCGCCGCGACGCCGGGCTGGCCGACCCGGAGCTCTACGACCTGCTGGACCGCGAAATCCGGGCCGGCGCGCGACTGCTGCGCCGGTTTTCGGAAGACGCCTACCCGGTCGAACTGTCCAAAATGGTCGGTTACGACATCGATCGCGAGGAACCCTTCGTGGTGCTGTCCCAGCTGCCCGGCGCACCCGTGCGCGGCTTGGCCGGGCAGCTGCTCACCGGTGAGCAGCACGCCTTCGAGGTCGGACTGTTCCGCGCGCTGCGTCACATCGAGGCGGCGAAGCTGGTCCACGGCGGGCTCAGCCTCGACTCGGTCTGGTGGGGTGACGGCCGGGTCCAGATCGCCACCTTCGAACACGCCGTCCTCGCCGGGGAGCCGCGGGTGCGCAACCGGCTGAGCGGCAGCTGCCCGCCCGAGCAGCGCACACCCACCGGAGCAGCCACGCCGCGCGACGACGTGTGGTCGGCGGGCGCGGTCGTGATGGCCGCGGTCACCGGACGCGATCCGGGACCCGCGCCGGACGCCGCCCGCTCAGGCCCGGCCTTGGCCGAGCTGCTGGCGATGGTGTTCGCGCCGGACCCGGCCTCGCGCCCCGGTTCGGCGGACCTGCTCCGCAGGCTGAGGGAGAGTGACCACATCCCGCCCAGACCCGACGACGTGGCGAAGGAGTTCGCCCGCTCGCGCAAGCGGTTCGACGACGTGCTCGTCGCCAAGAGAGCCGCGGTCGCCGGCGAGGTCCCCGCTTCCGAGCCGGCACCGCACCGGCGGACGACGGCGCTCTTCGTGGCGGCCGGGGTCGTCGCGGTGATCGTCCTGGTGACCGCCGGCTTCGCGCTGGGGGTGTTCCGATGAGCGCACCCGCCGAAGGCTCGGCGACGTGGATCCGGTGCCCGGTCTGCCTCGACCGGTTCGCCTGGCAGGAGAACGAGCTGTGGATCCCCACCAGCGAGCTCGGGGTGTACGAGCCGGTCGACCTGTCCGAGGTGAACGACCCGGTCAAGCGCAACGACATCCGCCGCAACTGCTACCAGCGCTGCCCCAACCCGTCCGGTGACGCCGACCCCCACCACCTGCCGGCGTCCTACCTGGACTACGGGCCGCCCGTGGTGATCGGCCTGGCCGGGCGGTCGGGCAGCGGGAAGACGCACCTGCTCACCGCGATGATCGCCGAACTGGAGCGAGGCGGGCTGAGCGCCGCCACCGGGCTGACGGTGCGGGCGATGGACCTCTTGCTGGACCGCCGGTTCCGCACCGAACACCTCAACCGTCTGCAGAACGAGGAAGAGCTCGACGGGACCAAGCACGGACTGAGCGGGTTCGCCAACGTGCTGACGCTGACCTCACCCTCGGGAACGACGCCGGTGACCTTCTTCGACATCTCGGGCGAGGACTTCCTGCGCGAAGGCGACCGCGGCCAGGCGGCCCGGTTCCTGATCGGGGTGGACGCGCTGCTGTTCGTCGAGACCCCCGAACACGCGCTCGGCATCCGGCACCTCGAGCCGGACGAGGGCGACCGGCGGGTCAACCTGGCGTTCAAACGGGTCGTCAGCCGGCTCGAAGACCTGGGCCTGGCCGGAAAGGTCCCGGCGGCCATCGTGCTGAACAAGTCCGATCGGCTGCGGTACGTACCGCCGGTCGACCGGTGGATCCGGCGGGCCGACGACGGTTCGCTGGACGCCGAGGCGATGCTGGAGGAGAGCCGGGACGTCTTCGGCTTCCTGCACCAGCACGGTGCCGACTCGTCGCTGGCCCCGTTCCACAGCTTCACCCGGTGCACGCTGCACTTCGCGTCGGCCACCGGCGCCGAGCCGGTCAACCGCAAGTTCGTGCGAGGGGTGCGGCCGATGCGGGTGCTGCGTCCGCTGCTCGCCCTCCTGGCCATGACCGGTGTGCTCACCGACCCCGAAGCGAGAAAGGTGGGCTGCTGGGATGTCCAGGCCGGCCGATGAACTGTCTACAGTGGATCAGATCGTGTTCGGGCACGGGCCGGACGGCGTGGCGGCCATGCGCAGCTCGCTCGGCACGGAGCACCGGACGGTCCTCTGGGACCAGCGGCTGCTCCCGCTGGCCCGGCTGGAAGCCTTCAGCGGGAATCCCGCTCCCGCGCAGAGCCTGTCGTACTTCGGCTTCGGCGCGGAGGTCGCGGTGGTCCGCCGGGTCGACAGCGGACGGACGAACGGGCGGAACGTCGCCCACGCGCTCGTGGGGTCGCCCCACGTCCTCGACCCGTTCCGGGCGCTCGCGCTGCGGGACTGGCCGGACTGGGTCGACGAGGTCCGGGAGGACACCACGGTCCGGGCGTTCGACGGCCGGGTCTTGCCGCCCGCGCCCGAACACATCCCGATCAGGTCGGAATACCTGATCGTCCTCGTGGCGGCCGCGCTGCGCGCGCCGGGACAGCGGCTGACGGTCGTCGGCGCAGGCCCGGAGAACCCCCTCTCCCTGCTGCAAGGGCTGCTGGACGTGCTGTCCCCCCTGTTCTCGGGGTCGGACCGGGACCGGCGGTGGACGTTCTCCGGTTACGAGCGCGAGGTTTCGGGGAGTTGCAAGAACGCCGCCGAGATCACCTTCATGCCCGTCTTCATCGACGGGGTCACGACGACGGCGGGACAGGTCGTCGACCTCGCGGGCGACCACAGTGAAGACTGGTACACGGAGGTGGCGAACCAGCTCGTCGACCGTTACTTCGAGGTGGGCAGCAACGAGCTCGCCGCCGAGCTCGTTGCCCGCGGCGCGACCACGCCCTATCCCTTCGACCGGCGGCTGGAGGCGCTGCACGGCTCCGGCCCGGAGGCGAAGCCCGTGCCGCAGCCGGTCCAGCACACCACGGCGGCGCCGGCCCGGGCTCTTCCGGCCGAAATCGCGCCCGCCGCCGCGACCGTGTCCCTCCCGCAGCCGACTCCCACTCCGGGACCGCGGCCGGGACCGGGGCGGTCGTCGGAACAGCCGTCCGAGCACCGGCAGCTGGTGCTCCGGCTCAGGCAGGTGCAGCGGCCGGCCGAGGCACCGGAGGTGGTGGGCCGGCTCGCCGAGCTGGGCCCGGCCGGCCGGGCGAGCGAACGCCGCTGGGTCCGGTCCGAGCTGCTGTCGGCGTCCTTCCTCGACACCCGGCTGGACGAACTGGGGCAGGCGGACGAACGGCTCTACCCGGTGGTCGTCACCCAGTCCTTCGGTGACCGGCTCCAGGACGTCCGGCGGGAGGACCTGTCCGTCTTGACCGAGCTCGGTCGCTTGGTGAGCCGGCACCACACCTCGCCGGTCCTGGTCCGCGAGCTGCTCACCCAGGCCGCTTCGGCGGGGAAAGCGGAACTGCTGCTGGCCGCCTACGGCCTGCGCGAGATGCGCTTGCGGGGACTGCTCGTGGCGGAACCGGACTGGGCGGCGCACTTCTGCCCGGACCCCCGCCGGCACCGCCCGATCCCGGCGGCGGGTGCCGGCGGCGCGAGGAAGGACTGGGCCGAGCCGGGTGTCCCCGCCGGCCGCGCCGTCTTGGAGAACTGGCTGGTCGTGGTGGTGACGCTGGTGCTGGCGTTCGTGCTCGGCCTCGTGGTGGGAGTGGTCAACCTTGGCTGAGCCGGACGGCACCCTCGGACTGGCGTGGCGACGCCAGCGCCGGTGGTCGAAGGCCGCGGACGCGGCGAAGGCGGCGCTCGGCCGCTGGCGGTTGGCGGCACTGGTCCTCGTGCTGACCGGCGCGGTCGTGGGTACCGCGGCGGCGCGGTTCGGGGACGACAGCTGGTGGGCCGCCGCCGTGGCGGTGCTGACCATCGGCCTCAGCCCGTGGGTGGCGGGCCAAGCGGGCAAGGACCGGATCCGGGACACGGCGCGCCTGCGTGCGGTGTCCGAAGCGCTGAAGGCCGAGGTCTTCGCCTGTTCGGCGGAGGCGCGCCCCTACGACGGCGCGGATCGGCTCGCGGTGCTGGACCGGCGGCTCGACGAGCTGACGGCCGGGCACGACCGGCTCCGCCTGCAGGTGAGCGCGGTTCCCGACAAGCCGAGGGACTTGCCGGAAGTCCACGACACGAAGTCCTATGTGGACATAAGACTGGACGGCCAGGTCGCGTACTACCGCGAGCGCGCCGCCGCCGAAGGCCGCCGGGCGCGGCGGTGCAAGGTGGCCCAGTACGTGCTGGCCGGCGTGGCGGGCCTGTTCGCCGCGGCCGCCGCGGTTCCGGCCACGCACTGGGCGTCGGCCTGGATCGGGGTGTGCACCACGGCCGCGACGGCGGTGGCGACCCACGCCGCCGCCGCGCGTTACGAATCGCACGTGGTGGCCTACGAAGGAGCGGCGGACGAGCTGGCCGCACTCCGGGCGCGCTGGGCCGACGGCCGGGCCGACGACGTCGTCCTCGACTGCGAGCGTCTGCTCGCCGGCCAGAACGACGCGTGGTTGATCCAGTGGAACGCGGGATCAGGCGGGAGGCCGGGCACACCGTGATCAAGGTTTTCATCAGTCACAGCACCCGCGGCCGGGACACACCGGCCGCCGAGATCCGCGAGGCCGTGTACAGCAGGCTCAAGGACAGCTACGACGTGTTCCTGGACGGGGAGAACATCGACGCCGGAGAGCTTTGGGCCCGGCGTATTCACCTCGAACTGCACGCGTGCCGGGCCGCGGTCGTCCTGCTGGACCAGAACGCGCTGGAGTCATCCCACGTGCGTGACGAGGTGGCCGTCCTGATGCACCGCCAGCACGAGGCCGTTCCGCCCGTGGTGCTGGCCGTCCTCATCGGCACGATCACCAGCGGCCAGGTCAAGGAAGCCGGCATCAACGATCTGGACCAGCGGCAGTACATCCGCGTCGAACGGCCCGGGGAGCGTTCCGTGGAGGAGGAGACCGAATGGATCATCGGCCGGGTCAGCGCCCAGTTCGCCCGCCTGCCCCCGCCCCGCGACGACCTGCACGAGGAGTGGGTTCGCCTCGTCGCCAAAAGACTGGAGCACATGCAGTGCGAAAACAGTGCGCTGCAAACAGCGGCCGAGGCGCTGGGAGTGAGCCGGAACAGCGAGTTCGCCACGATCGCGGGTGAGTACCTGCTGGCCATCAACCTGCTGGCGGCGGGCGGCGGGCACCCGGCCGTGCTCGCCGTCGAAGCCATCGGGCAGCAGGGAAGCGGCAGCCGCGATTTCAGCAGGCTGATCGCCTACCTCATGCCGAGCTGGGTGGACGCGTCGGCAGCCCGGAAGGCGATCTCGCCGTCCGAGGGGACCACCGGGTTGAGCGTGGTGCTGAACGTGCCCGATCAACCGCTGGCCGAGGACTACCTGTCCGCGGCGACCGGGTTTTCCGCGGCCAGCTTCGCGTTCGGCGCGGCCAGCACGGTCGTGGGCGAGGACCCCGTGGAGGAGCTGACGCACAGCATGCGGGAGGCGGTGAGCCACCTCGTCGCGAACACGGACTGGACCGAAATGTCGAAGAACCTCCCGCTGGGCGAGGAACGGAAGTTCATCCTCATCGTGTCCATAGTGGACCTTCCCCGGATGCCGGTGGTGCTCGAGGCCATTCAGAAGCTCCACGCCGACCTCCCGGAGGTCGTGGTCCTGCTGCTCACCGAAGTCGACCGCACGATCGATGTGCCCGAAGTGGTCAAGCTCGACCGGGTCACCGGAAAGATCATCTTCGACGCCAAGAAGTTCCGGAAGAAACTGCACGACGTCGCCAAGGCCGTCTGAGGAGATCGATGACGCACACCACCGAGATCATGGACGCCGCCGGGTACGACGGCTCGGTGTACCTGATGACCGACGAGCTGAAGATCGCGGTGCGAGTCGCGCTCGCCACGGGCCGGCCACTGTTGCTGCGCGGCGAACCGGGATCGGGCAAGTCGTCCCTCGCGCCCTTCGTGGCCCGGGAGAAGAACTGGCGGTTCTACCGGCACGTCGTGACCGCGCGGACGCAGGCGCAGGATCTGCTGTGGACGTTCGACCACGTCCGGCGGCTCGCCGACGCCCAGCAACGGGCCGCGGAATCGCCCGCGCCCTGGCGGGACTTCCGGTTCGTCGAACCGGGGGCGCTGTGGTGGGCTTACGCGCCGCGGTCGGCGGTGCTCCGCGGATCCGCGGAGAGCGACGGGCTGCCGGCCGAACACCACGCCGTCGACCCGCGGGCACGGGAGAACGAGGGACGGGACCGGAACTGCGCGGTCCTGCTGATCGATGAGATCGACAAGGCCGATCCCGACCTGCCCAACGGCCTGCTCGTCCCGCTCGGGGCCGGGGAGTTCGAAGTCACCGAGACCCGGCGGCCGGTGTGCCGGGAGCTGCCGCCGGCGCCCGGGGGCGCGCCGGGACTGAGCAACCACCTGGTGGTGGTGACGACGAACGAGGAGCGGGAGCTGCCGGAGGCGTTCCTCCGGCGGTGCGTGGTCGCCTGTCTGCCGCCGTCCCGCGTCGAACGGCTGGTGGACATCGCGCTGGCGCACCACAAGGCCGAGGGCACCACCCCGACCGACGCCGACCGGAACCTGGTGCTGGAGCTGGCGAAGCACCTCGACAAAGCCCGCGCCGACGTCACGGCGGGCACGCGAAGGGCACCGAGCACCGCGGAACTGCTCGACACCTACCGCGCTTGCCGTCGGCTCGGGATCGGACCGGAGCAGAAACCGGAATGGGAGTGGCTGCTGAGCCTCAGCCTCACGAAGCAGCAGCCCGGCGCGGCCGGCCATGCGCGCTGAGATCTGGCTCGGCGACGTGGTCCGCGCGCTCGGGCGGGCCGGGATCTTCGATGTCGCCCGCCGTCGAGCCGTCGCGGACCTTCTCGGGTTCTCCGAAGGCGAGCAAGTCCGGTCGCTGCCTCCGTCGGTTCCGCCGAAATCGGCGGCTTCATCGGATCCGGCGGACGAGCGTCCCGCACCGCCTCCCGAACCAGCGCCGACGGAGCCGCCCCCGGACGAACCCGAGCCTCCGGACATCCAGTCCGAGACGCCGGAGCGGGAAGACCACGGTTTCTTCGTCGGACCGCCGGCGCCGGGTGCACCGCTGGCAGCGATACCGATTCCGCGCGCCGGACACCGGTTCCTGACGGCGCGACCGCCGCACGAGGGGCTGCTTCCGCCCCGGTCGGAGCGGGCGATCCTGCAAATGCTGCTGTCCCGGCCGGTGCTCGACGGTCCCTTCGACCTGCCCCGGCTGGTGGACGCCCTCGCGCGCGGCGTCCCGTTGCTCGATCTGCCGAGGACGCGGGTGCCGACCTCACGGTTCGGCGTGCAGGTCCTGGTCGACACCGGCGCGGCGATGGCGCCGTTCGCGGCCGACCAGAACGCGCTGGTCGAGCGGGTGTGGGGCGTCGTCGGCAAGCACGTGACCGCCGTCGGGTACTTCACCGGGACGCCGCTGCTGGGGTGCAGCGAGGTCCGAGGCGCACCGCGGAAGCCCTACCGGCCGCCTGCCGCGGGTGGCCGGGTGCTCTTGTTGTCCGATCTGGGACTCGGCGGCGGGCGGTACGTGCACGACCGGCCGTCGGACGGCGACTGGAGTTCGTTCACCAGGTTCGTGCGCTCGCGTGGGTGCGAGCCGGTCGCGTTGCTGCCGGTGGGACCGTCGCGGCTGCCGCACTCGCTCGGCGCGGGGATACCGCTGGTCAGCTGGGACCGGACGACCACGGCCAGCCTGGTCCGGGTGGTGACGCCGTGGAGGTGAAGAGCCCGCTGGAGGAGCTCGAATCGATCTTCACCGACGAAGTCACGTTCGGCGGGCTGCGCCCGGACGTCCAGCTCGCCGTGGTGCTCAGCCCGGCCACCCGGATCGAACCCGAGCTGCTGCGCTCGATGCGGCTGGCCGTGTTGCCGCGGCTGGACGTCTCCGCCGAATCCGACCTGTGGTTCGCCGACTGGGTGGGCATGCACGGCCCGGCCGGGATCTCGCTGCGGCCGGAGCTGCTGCCGGTACTGCGGCAGCGGCTGAAGAGGCTCCTGCGCGAGTGCCCCGGTGACGCGCCGGTCCACGCTGTCTGGGCGGTGCTCGCGGCCGCCCACGACGAGTCACTCACCCCGTTGCTGCGGCTCGAGGAACGGATTTCGGAGCTGGCGCTCACCGGTCGTGACGCCGAGCCCGAACTGAAGCGGGTGCTCTACTCGCTGACCGTCGAGGGCCGGTCCGGCATCGCCGACTGGGCGTACGGCGCTTGGAAGCGGCTCCCGCGCGAGGTGCTGCGGACCCCGACCGGCTGGCAGCTGGAGCAGGTGGTCAACGGAATGCTGAAACCCGAGCGCGTCGCGTTCGTCGAGCCACCCGAGGGGCTGCGGCCCGAGCACGTCGTCCAGATCGCCGGTGCGCTCAGCCGCCGTGAACTCGCTTTCACCCGGCACGGCGACCGACTGCACATCGGCGGCGAGCCCGCGGGCGAGAGCCTGGTCGTCGAAGTGCCCGATACGGAACCCGCGCTGCTCGGGATCCTCGCCGGCGACGGCGAGCACTCCGTGGTGGTCCCGGCCGGCAATGGGGTCTGGATCGACGTGCCCGAGGACGGGTTCCACGGCCGGCTCGGGGACGGCCGGACCGTCGGGATCGCCGTCCCGCCGGACACACCGGTCGCGCTCGCCGCGGCGGACCGGCTGCCCGGCAAGCTCCTCGCCCGGGCCGAACGACTGGCCCCGGCCGGGTGGGAGGCCGACGTCGCCGAACTGGCCGCCTGGCTCGCGAAGGACGAGCCGAAGGCCGTGCGGCTGCTCTATAGCGAGCCCGACCGGGGGCTGCGGCAGCTCGCGCACAACCTCGCCGCGACCGCTCGAAAGAAGGGCTGGGCCGTCCTGCGGCCGTCGGCCTCGGAGGGCCTGACCGGGAACGTCCCGCGAGGCAAGGTGCTCGTACTCGTGGACGACGCGGCCTGGTGGTCACCCCGGGACCTGGCCGCGCTGGTCGAGAGCCTGCCGCGGTCCGGGCGCGCCCGGGTGCTCGTCCTCGACCGCGCGGCTTCGTCCTGGTGGGAGGCGGTCCAGCACTTCCTCGGCCGAGTCGCGGTCAGCCAGCAGCGGGTGAAGCCGCCCGGTTCCGCGGCGTCTGCCGTGGCCGCCTCGGTCGACGCGTTCTGCCGGATGCTCGGCCGGCCGTCCCGGCCCGCGTTGCCGAGGTTGCCGAAGGCCGACTCCGCGCCCGAAGTGCACCTCGCCGCGCTACTGGCCGTGTTACGCGGCTCACCGGCCTACGCCGAGGGGGTCGACGAACTGGCCGCCAGGGCGCTCGAGCAGGAGACGGCCACGTGGAGCTCGTCGGCCACGGACCGGTGGAGCATGGCCTCGGTGGTCCTCGTGGCCACGCTGACCTTCCCGCTACCGCGTCAGGAGGCAGCAGACCTCATCGTGCGGTTGCGCGTCGCACCGCACTTCGAAGGCGCGGACCGGCTGCTCGAGGCCTACGAACAGTGGTACCCGTCGCCGCGCACCCTGGCCCGGCCGGGACCCGGCTACCTGGCCGAAGCCGTGCTGCGGCTGGCGCTCGACGGCACCGGCTGCCTCGGGCTGCCCGCGGAAAACGCCCGCGCGCTGGTTACCCGTCTCCTGGCGGACGAGTCCGAACCGGCGCGGCGCGCGGCCGGGGCGCTGATGCTGGCCGTGCCGTCGTCACCGGTTCTCAGAGACGCGGTGCTGGCGCGTCCCGAGCTCGTCCGGGACGCCCCCGGCGCGGTGGCCGCGCAGTTCGTCGCGCTGGCCGGGCGGGAAGTCCTGGAAACCTTGGCGGAGCGGCGTAGCGCGGGGAACCCGCTCGTCACCGCGCTGGTGCTCGAGCGCATGACCCGGCTGACCGGCGACCGCCGCCCGGACGAGCAGCTGCGGCTGCGCCGGGAGCTCGCCGACCGGCAGGCCGCGGCGGGTCTCGTCCAGCGTGCGGTCGGCGAACTGGACGGGGTCGTGCAGCGCGTGCGGATGCGCGCGACCGTCCACCCGGCGGCCAACCGGCCGCTCCTGCTCGCCACGCTCGCGGACTTCAGCACCCACCTGCTGGCCGCGGGGAAGAAGGAGGAAGCGGTCACGGCGGCGCACGAAGCCGTGGAGCTGTCGAAGAAGATGGATCGGGCGACCCTCACCCGGCACCAGCGGAAACTCGCGCACGCGCTGCTGCGCTACAGCACCCAGCTGGTCGAGCAGGGTCGCGCGCAAGGCGCGGCGGAGGCCACCGCGGAGGCGGTGCGCATCCACCGGGACCTCCGGACGCTGGGCGACAGCCGGTACGAGCCGGAGCTGGCAGCGGCGCTGGTCGAGCACGCACGGGTACTCGTCGGGACCGGCCGGCCGGCGGAAGCGGCCGTCGCGCTGCGGGAGTCGGTGACCGTGTTCCACGGCCTCGCGGACCGGCTGGCGGCCGCCTACGCGGGTCCGCTGGCCGAGGCGACCCGGCTGCTCGCGGAGCTGGACTCACGGGAGGTGTGAACCCGGGTCGGGCGGATCTCCCCGGAGAAGCTCACACCTCCTCCGACTTTCTCCCGGGCGGGCGACACGGCACTATGGTGAGCAACCGCTTAGCACGCTTAGCTCGCGATACGAGGATGTGTCACGTCATGCCTGAAGCCGTCATCGTCTCCACCGCTCGCTCGCCGATCGGCCGTGCCGGGAAGGGGTCGCTGGTCAGCATGCGGCCCGACGACCTGACCGTGCAGATGATCCAGGCGGCACTGGCCAAGGTGCCGCAGCTCGACCCCACCGACATCGACGACCTGATGCTGGGCTGCGGCCTGCCGGGTGGCGAGTCCGGGTTCAACATGGGCCGCGCGGTCGCCGTCGAGCTCGGGTACGACCACCTGCCCGGGTGCACCATCACCCGCTACTGCTCGTCCAGCCTGCAGACCACCCGGATGGCGTTCCACGCGATCAAGGCCGGCGAGGGCGACGTCTTCATCTCGGCCGGCGTCGAGACCGTCTCGCGGTTCGCCAAGGGCAGCTCGGACTCGTGGCCGGACACGCACAACCCGCTCTTCGCCGACGCCGAGAAGCGCACCGCGGCGACCGCCGAGTCCGGCACCGACAGCTGGACCGACCCGCGTACCGACGGCACCATCCCCGACGTCTACATCGCGATGGGCCAGACCGCGGAGAACCTGGCGCGGCTGAAGGGCGTCACGCGCGAGGACATGGACGAGTTCGGCGTCCGCTCGCAGAACCTGGCCGAGAAGGCCATCGCGGACGGCTTCTGGGCCAAGGACATCACCCCCGTCACGCTCGCGGACGGCACGGTCGTCTCGAAGGACGACGGCCCGCGCGCCGGCGTCACCGTGGAAGGTGTCTCGGGGCTCAAGCCGGTGTTCCGCCCGGACGGCCGCGTGACGGCGGGCAACTGCTGCGCGCTCAACGACGGCGCGGCGGCGCTGGTCATCATGTCCGACACGAAGGCGCGTGAGCTGGGCCTGACGCCGCTGGCTCGCATCGTGTCGACCGGCGTGACGGGGCTTTCGCCGGAGATCATGGGCTACGGGCCGGTGGAGGCGTCCAAGCAGGCGCTGTCCCGCGCGGGGCTGTCGATCGGCGACATCGACCTGGTCGAGATCAACGAGGCGTTCGCGGCGCAGGTCATCCCGTCGTACCGCGACCTGGGCATCGACCTCGACCGCCTGAACGTCAACGGCGGCGCGATCGCGGTCGGCCACCCGTTCGGCATGACCGGCGCGCGCATCACGTCGACGCTGATCAACTCCCTGCAGCACCACGACAAGCAGTTCGGCCTGGAGACGATGTGCGTGGGCGGCGGCCAGGGCATGGCGCTGATCATCGAACGCCTCTCCTGATCGCTCGAGACGACGAGGGCCGCCACCCGGAGTCCGGGTGGCGGCCCTCGTGTTTCGGCTCGGCGCCGAACCCACTTCCGGCGGCCGAACGGGGTTAAACTCGGGCTACGAACCGACGCCACGACGTTTGGTTACACCGAACATCGGCGTCCGAGTTGACGAACGTCATGTTCGGGCGGACCATACAAGTATGGGCTCCGACTCGATCCTGCACGCGCTGCTCTCCTCGGGAGCGGAGCGCGGCCTTTCCGAACTGGCGTCAGCAGCGGACAAGCGGCTGCGCCGGGAAGCGCCGTCCTGGACGGTTCCGTCAGTGGCCGAAGCCCAGCAGCTCGTCACGCTCGCCGAAGAGCTGCTCCAGTTGACTGTGACCGTCGAGCGGGCCCACGGCACCTCCTGGGAAGAGATCGGGGGCTCCCTCGGCATCACCCGTTCGACCGCGCATGGCCGGTTCTCCGCCGGCAGTTCGGAGGCCGGCCTCGCCGATCCCGAGCAGGAGCTCGCCGGCAAGGTGGACGCGGTCTTCGATATCGCGGAGAAGGCGAAACGACCGGTCACCAACAGCGCGGCCCACCTCGGCTCCGCCGCCCGGAGTTCCTTGATGACCAGCCTCCGCCGCCTGGCGAACGACCACAAGACGGCTCCTCTTCCCCGGATGCGTGCGGTCGAGCTGATCACCGCGCTCGAGCCGGAGCTCGGCGAGAATTCGTTGCGGGAGCTGGCCGAGTCGTACCGCCACGCCGCGCGAGACCAGGACGAGCCCGGAATCCGCGCCATCGAAGGCTCGGCCTACGCCCGCTTCATGGAGCAGCTGCCCGCCCAGAGCAACGTCGACAGCTCGATGACCGGCCAGGAGGCCGACTTCCTGGTCACCGCCTACCGGGCCGTCTTGGACCGCGTCGCCGGGCACACCACGATGGCACACCGGGCAGCGGGAAACCTGGCGCGCGCACTCCGGGCTCGCTTCCGCGTGCGGGGCGAGACCAGCGACCTCGACGAGGCCATAACGCTGCTCGACACGCTCACCGACGAGCCCGTCGGCGAGATGGATCGCCACGACTTGCGGGTCTGGCTGGGTTCGGCGCTCTTGGATCGCTTCAAGATGACGTCAGACCGCGGCGATCTGATCCGGGCACGGGAGATCCTCCTGTTCGACCTGGCGTCGGATCGGATCCCTTCACGCATGGTGGAGTCCGACCGCCTCGTCACGGCATTGCAGACGCTGGCCACGATCTTCGCCACGATCGGCGACTGGGACGAATCCGAGCGAGCCATCCGCGAGGCGTTCTCGCACCTGAACAAGTTCTCGAGCCGCCGGACGGGCGCCCCGGCGATCGGCGTCCGTCTGATGCTGGCGTGCCTCCACGCCGAGCGGGGTGCTCTCGAGCTGGGCCGAGCGGAGGCCGAGCGAGCCCTCGCCGACGCCAGAACCAACCTGAACGAAGACCACCCGTTGACGGACCTGGCTCGTCAGCTCCAGGTCACGATCCTCCTCGGCCTGAACCGAGGCGTCGACGAAATCCCGGACATCCTGCGGGTGCTCGAAGATCTGGGTCGCGCCATCCGAGGGCCCCGCCACCGCTAGCAGCCACCAGCACGAGGAGGTAGCCCCACGAACCGATCCCACACCACCGAGATCTCGAGTGCGCCGCCGCCGGCCGGCGAAAGCAGAACGGCGGCGCACCCAGCGTTCAACCACGAAAGGATCGAACAACGTGAAGGATAAACCCCCCGACCGGAGATGGCCCGCGCTCTTCGAAGCCGTCGTGGCCCACGGCCCGACCGGTGTCATCGCGCTGGCCCTGATCGTGGTCCTCGCCTGTGTGGTCACCGGAGTCTCCGCCGCTTTCGTCTACGCGATCGCCGCCCTCATCGCGATGATGATCATTCTGATCATCGTTGCGGGCGTCGTCCTGCGGCGGACCCGAGGAGGCGATGACTCCGACGACGATGACGCACCGAAACCGACTGAGCGGCAGAACCGCTGATCCGGCTCACCCCGGGACGTCGAAGCGTCCCGGGGTGAGCTCGTTCAGTGGACCATCACCGGCGGGGTGATCTCGTCGCCGTCTTCCGAGACCGCCGGTGCTGCCGGGCGGGACTTCGGGAGGAACAGCGCCGGGATCACGCACAGCACCACCAGGACCAGCGACCAGACGAACGTCGTCGAGAACGCGTCCGCCGCCAGGCCCGTTGCCACGGTGTGCGTCGAGGGGTTCAGGATCGCCGCCGTCGCCGCCAGCTGGCCCTGGGCCGTCGGGACGCCGAACTTGCCCGCCAGCAGGGCCGCCAGGATCGTCGCCATCACCGCCGACCCGATCGCGCCCGCCGTCTGCTGGACGATGTTCGTCGCCGTCGACGCTCGGGCCATGTCCTTCGGCTGCAGCGTCTGCAGCGCCGACGTCGTGATCGGCATCATCGTGCAGCCCATGCCGAGGCCCATCACGAACAGCGCCGACAGCAGCACCCAGTACGGCGTGGTCGCGGTGACCTGGGTCAGCATCGCCATCGACCCGACGAGCAGCACCATGCCCGGCAGCACGATCTTGCGCGCGCCCACCTTGTCGGCCAGGCGGCCGGTGATCGGCATCATGATCATCGCGCCGAAGCCCTGCGGGGCCAGCAGCAGCCCGGCGTGCAGCGTCGTTTCGCCGCGCACCAGCAGGAAGTACGTCGGCAGCAGCATCATCCCGCCGAGGAACGCGACGAAGAACAGCGACATCGTCACCATCGCCACCGTGAACGACCGGTTCTTGAACAGCCGCAGGTCCACCAGCGGGTTCGGCACCCGCAGCGCCCGCACCACGAACGCGACCAGCAGGACCACCCCGGCCAGCACCGGCAGCCACACCTCGACGGCGCCGAACCCGCCCGCGGACGGGATCTTCGAGACGCCGAAGATCAGCGCCGCCAGCCCCGGCGACACCATCAGCATGCCCGCGAAGTCGAAGCGGGAAGCCGTTTCCGGCTCGTCCTTCGGCAGCAGCCGCCACGACAGCAGCAGCGTGACGACGCCGATCGGCACGTTGATGAAGAAGATCCAGCGCCAGCTCACCGCGTCGACCAGCCAGCCGCCGAGGATCGGGCCGCCGATCGGGCCGAGCAGCATCGGCACGCCCAGCACCGCCATCACGCGCCCGATCCGCTGCGGGCCGGCCGCGCGGGTCAGGATCGTCATGCCGCACGGCATCAGCATGCCGCCGCCGAAGCCCTGCAGGACGCGGAAGATGATCAGTGTTTCGATGTTCCAGGCCGCCCCCGCGAGCATCGAGCCCGCCAGGAACAGCACGATCGCGATCATGTAGAGCCGCTTGGTGCCGAAGCGGTCGGACGCCCAGCCGGTGACCGGGATCACGGTGGCGAGCGCCAGCAGGTAGCCCGTGGCGACCCACTGGATGACGTCGAACGACGTCGAGAACTCGATCGTCAGCTTCTGCAGCGCGACGTTGACCACCGTGGTGTCGAGGATCGCCATGATGGCGCCCAGGACGACCACGGAGGCCACCTTCAGGACACCGGCGTCGAGCGCGTCACCGTTCGGCGCCGAGCCGGTTCTTTGCGTAGTCATAAGGAAGAGGTCCCCCGGTTTCGTGGATTCGTCCGCGAGGGTACCGGGGGACCCCGACAAAAACGTCAGCAGATGCTGTCGGTGGGCACCGGGTTGGCCAGCCCGAACAGCGGCCGCAGCTTCAGCCCGACCCACGTGCCGCCGAGCGCGAACACGCCCCACAGCCAGCCGTGCAGGCTGCCGGTCGAGATCCCGCCGAGGTACGCGCCGATGTTGCAGCCGCCCGCCATGCGCGCGCCGACGCCCATCATGATCCCGCCGAGGACCGCGGCGACGGCGGTGCGCCACGGGATCGAGCTGTGGATCTTCCACGCGCCCGCGGCCGCGGCGGCCACCGCCGCGCCGATCATGATCCCGATGTCGGTGAGGCTGTTCTTGTCCTTCCAGATCGGGCCGGCCAGCGACGTCGCGTTCGACTTCTGCCGCCAGAACTCCCACGACTCCGGGTGCAGCCCGAACACCTGCAGGATCTTGGCGCCCCACAACGAGAACGCGCTCGTGACACCCCAGATCCCGCCGGAGACCAGGAACACCGCGCCGGCCAGAACGCCGAGCACGACCGCGCCGGCGAGGATCGGCCACGAGCCGCGGAAGATCCGCGCGAGCCCGTGCGCGGTCGGCACGACGTCCACCGGCGGCGGCGTGCGGCGGCGCTGCACCACGCGGGTGACCAGCACGATCCCGGCGAGCACGGCGATCGTGATCGCCCACGAGCCGAACCAGCCGACGTGGTCGGCCAGCAGCACGCCCTTGAGCTCGGGCCAGCCGCTCAGCGCCGGGTACGCCCAGGTGTAGAGCACGGACCCGGTGATGAACCCGCCCAGCGTCAGCACGATCGTCGACTGGCCCGAGCCGACCGCGAACAGCGTGCCGGACGCGCACGCGCCGCCGAGCTGCATGCCGATCGCGAAGAGCGTCGCGCCGACGAAGAGCGCGAGCCCGAGCGGACTGGCCGTCGGCGCCGGCTTGCTGCCGAAGAGCCCGGCGCCGGTGCCCGCGATCAGCGCGATCAGCGTCGCGGCGGTGCCGAGCAGGAGGGTGTGGGCGCGCAGGCCCTGGCCGTTGCCGACGGCGATCAGCTGCCGCCACGCCGACGTGAAGCCGAACCGCGAGTGGAACAGCGCCAGCCCGAGGCCGAGGCCGAGCAGCAGCAGGACGCCGAACTTGGCGCCCTGGCTCGCCCAGACGTACCAGGTCAGACCGGCCGCGAGGACGCCCGCGACGGCCAGCGGGACCACGCGGACAGGCTCCTCCGGCTGCGGGACGGGCGCGGCGCAGGACGTGGGGAAGTCGAGGAACTTCTGTTCACCGGCAGGGGATTCGGTCGTCGCCACCAGTACTCCAGGCTCGGGCGGGAAGGACGACCCAAGTTAGGTCCGGTCATCGGTCCGGCGCAGCTCGTCGCACAGTGTGGGACGAACGGAGCAATCCGGGTACCCCTGAACGCGTCGAAGGCCTCCTCGCGGATCGTGCGAGGAGGCCTTCGCCGGACAGCGTGGTGCTAGTTGGTCTTGACGCACATCGTCGTCGCCGGCTGCGGGTAGATCGCCACGCGCGTGGCGTCCGTGCCCTCGCACACGCTGTCGCTCGCCTGGCCCGCGACGACCTTCACGAGCTCGGCGTCCTTCGTCGGGTCGGTGCAGGGAACCTTCTGGTAGCCCTTGGTCTGCGACGAGAAGTTCGTCAGGCAGTCGCCCTGCTTCGCGTTGATCATCAGGCACAGCTTGTACGAGCTGCGGCCGCTGACCGAGTAGGTGTCGTAGCCGGCGTCGGCGCCGCCCGGGCACTCGTCACTGGCGCTTTCGAGCTTGACGCCGATCTTGACGTTGGCCTTCGGGTCGTTGCAGTCGGCCTTCGCCGGGTCGTCCCCGCCCCGGGTGAACTCGGTGATCGACAGGCAGTCGCCGGCGTTGGAGCTGGCCGGCGAGCTGTTGAACGACACGATCCCCACGACGATCGCGACGACCACGACGACGCCGATGACGGCGAACTTGACGATGGTGCCGGTCTTCGACTTCTTCGGCACGGCCGGCGGACCGGGCGGGAAGCCGGGCGGCGGGTACTGGCCCGGCGGCGGGCCGTACTGGCCGGGCTGGCCCTGCGGCGGAGTGCCGGGCTGGCCGTACTGGCCCTGCTGGCCGAACTGCTGCGGCTGACCGCCGGGAGGCGGCCCGTAGGGATCGGGCTGACCCACCGGCTGCTGGCCCCCGGGGGCCGGAGGGGGAACGCTCACTGTGAACCTCACACATGTGAAATGAAGAACCGACCCGGACATCAAACACGCAGGGTGAGCACAGCCACAATCGGGGTCCCCATATGCACGAATTACCCACAGAAAAGGCGCCCCGTCGGTTACGGAGCGCCTTCACTGCGTCGCCTATCGGAACGGTGAGCCAGGGTCAATCGCGGAGGTAGGACAGCAGCCGCAGGATCTCCAGGTACAGCCAGACGAGCGTCGTCATCAGGCCGAACGCGGTGTACCAGGCCCACTTCGACGGCATGCCCTCGCGGATCATCCGGTCGGCCTGGTCGAAGTCGAGCAGGAAGCTGAACGCCGCGATGCCGATGCAGAGGATGCTGAAGGCGATCGCGAGCGGGCTGCCGTCGCGCAGCGGGTTGAACCCGAAGGCGAACGAGCTGATCAGGTTGAACAGCATCAGGATCGCGACGCCGACGACGGCCCCGACGATCCACTTGGTCAGCTTCGGCGTCACCTTGACCGCGCCGGTCTTGTAGACGACCAGCATGCCGATGAAGACACCGACGGTGCCGATGATCGCCTGCAACGCGATGCCCGGGTAGATCGCTTCGAACACGCCGCTCAGCGCGCCGAGGAAGAGCCCTTCGGCGGCCGAGTAGACCAGCGTCAGCGGGCCGCTCGGCTTCTGCTTGAAGATGATCACCAGCGAGATGACGAGCCCGACGATCAGCCCGCCGATCATCGCACCGATCAGGGCACCGGAGAGCCGGCCGGTCTCGGCCAGCTGGTTCTGGGCCCAGATCGCGGTGACGATCCCGACGAGCAGCGCGACGCCGAGGCTCATGCCGGTCTTGACGACGACGTCGTCGACGGTCATCGGCCGGTCGTCGTCGCCGGAGGTGACCTGGCCGGGGCCGTACCCGGGCACGCCGCCCTGGGTCTGGTTGAAGCCCACCGGGGGCCCGTACTGCCCGTGAGTCTGGGTTCCGCCGCGGGGCAGGTTGCGGAACGCCGGGTTGCTACTGGAACGCACCTGATCCTCCTGGATCTGCTGCTTCGTGGATCGACGCTGCATGGGGTTCAACGACCGCCGGGTACGTGCGGTTCCCGTCGAGTAAAGGCGACTTTACTCGACGGCAAGCCCGTGGCCACGGCAGACACGGTATGCGATCGAGATCACGACCGTTCGGGCACCGCCACCCGAAGGGCGGTAGACAGCCGAACCCGGTTCGAGCGACGCTCACCAGGCGTGCCCGGATCTTCACCGTACGCGCGTCGGGGAGTTGATCAATCGTGTGACCTGCGGCGACGCCGTTGTCGTCGCCGCGTGTCCGACGAAGGAGCCTACACACCATGAGGTGGTCAACACGCCCGCGCGCGAGCCTTCGCGCGCTCACCGGCCTGGTCGCCGTGATCCTGCTCGGCCTGCTCTCCGTGGCCGGGGCGCCCACCGCGGACGCCGCGAGCCGGGAAGGCATCGGCTACCGGATCGGCGGGCAGCAGGACGACCCCGCCGCCGCCGTCTGGCTGGGGTCGTACGTCGTCGGCGGGCAGCAGGTGTTCTGCGTGAGCTTCGAGCTCAAGGCGCCGGACACCGACGAGGTGTACAAGCCCGGCGACGAGCTGCTCACGAAGTGGGGCACGAAGCTGCCGGCCGACGAGGCGGCGAACATTTCGTACCTGCTGCTGCGCTACGGCGACACGAAGAACCCGGACGAAGCGACCGCGCTCGCGCATCTGCTGCACTCGTGGACCGCGGCGCCCCGCACCCCGGCCGACCTCGACAAGAACCTGCCCGCGGACAAGATCGCCTACGACGCGCCCGGGCACCTGAAGGTCATGCGTGCCGATCACCCGGCCGCGGCCGACGCCGTCGAGCGGCTGAAGGCCGAAGCCGAGGCGAACCGCGGCCCGTGGACCGCTTCCGTGACCACGCCGAAGGGCGACCAGCACCTCGGCCAAGCCGCCGAGTGGACCGCCTCCGTGAAGAACGCCGAGGGCAAGGGCATTCCGGACGTCGAGGTGAAGCTGACGGCGACCGACGCGACCCTCGGCGACGGCACGAGCGCGGCCGACACTGGGAACGCGAGCCCGCAAGCCGCCGCGAAGGACGTCACGCTGAAGACGGACGCCGACGGAACCGTGAAGGTGCAGGTGACCCCGACCGGCGACCAGCCGAAGCTGGTGGCTTCGCTGTCCGCGCCGGCCGACCGGCCCTACGTGCGGCTGCCGGTCGACACGACGAAGCAGCGCGTCGTCTCCACCGGCGGCGAGAAGGAGCTGACGGCACAGGGCGTCGTCGCGGTCGCCAAGCCGGGCCAGGTGAAGGTGACGAAGACGGACGCGAACACGGGCAAGGGCGTCGGCGGCGCGGTCCTGCGCGTCACGGGTGCGGACAAGAAGTCGGCGGCGGTCGGCCAGGACGGCAAGCCGCTCACGGGCGCCGACGGCAAGCCCGCGGTGGTCACCACGGACGGCACGACCGGCGGCGTGACGGTCGAGAACCTCCGCGCACCGCAGGAGATCTGCGTGGTGGAGGCCGGCCCGCCCCCGGGCTACACGAACGCGTACGACCCGACGAACCCGCCATCGGCGTGCGGCACGGTGCAGCCGGGCGAGACGTTGGCGTTGACGGTGGCGAACAAGCCGAACGAGGTGCCCCGAGCGATCCCGGCCGGCGACGCACCGGTCGCGCAGGCCAGGGGCGTGGTCGAGACGAGCTATTCGGCGCCGGGCTTGGCCGGGCTGGGACTGCTGGTGCTGCTGGGCACAGGGCTGGTCGGCTTCGCCGCGCGGCGGGCTTCGCGCAGGTAACCGGAATGGCGAACAGGGACTGGCAGGAAGAAAGCTGGTTCATCGACGACTGGCACCGCGGAGATGAGCCGGCCGGCGGGCAGGTGGGCGGCGGCCGGGCCGACGCCGGCTCGGCAAGCGGCCACGCGGGCGGAGCGGGGGCTGGCCGGGCCGGAGCGGGCTCGGCTTGGGCGGCAAGCGACCCCGCGGGCAACCCGAGCGGAGCGGCACCCGGCTGGGCCGAAGCAGGTCCGGCCTGGGCGGCCGGCGCCCACCCGGCCCCGGCGGCAAGCGACCCCGCGGGCCGCGCGGGCGGAGTGGCACCCGGCCAGGCCGGAGCAGGCGCGGACTGGGCCGAACCCACCTGGGCACCAAGCGACCCCGCGGGCAACCCGGCCGGACCGGCACCCGGCTGGGCCAACCCAGCCTGGGCCGCAACCGACCCCACCGACCAATGGGCCCGCCCAAAACCGAAGCGCGGCCGCTTGATCGCCGGCTTCGCCCTCGGCGCCGCAACAGTCCTCGCGGTGCAGTTCGGCTCCACCGTCGTCACCTCGCCGCCGGTCGCCGTCGTGGCCGGGACCGCACTCCCCGCCGCCGGTGCCGCCGCGCCCGCGGCCGCTCCGACCTCACCCTCACCGACGACCACCCCGTCCGCCGCTCCGGCCGCGCAGACGCCGCCGCCGACGCCGACCGCGGCCGTCCCTCCCCCGGCACCTCCGCCCCAGCAACCCGGCACCGTCCGGCTCCCGGCCGGCGGTACCGCCGCGCTGGTGCGCAAGGACCTCGGCCCCGGTGGTGAACTGCCCGTCCCGAACGACCTCGGCCAGGCCACCTGGTGGGGCGCCGGGCTCGAGGCCGCCGGTGGGGCGAGCGTCTTCGCCGGGCACGTCAACTGGCGGGGCGCCACCGGCCCCTTCGCCGAGCTGTGGAGCGCGCGGATCGGCGGGGAAGTGACCATTGTGGACAGTGCGGGCAAGACCTGGCGCTACCGGGTCTCCCAGCTGGTCACGGTGCACAAGAACGACCTGCCCGCCCGCGCCGACGACCTGTTCGGCCAGTCCGGCCCGCACCGCGTCGTGCTGGTGACCTGCGGGGGCCGCTGGGTCGGCGGCTCGGACGGCTACGAGGAGAACCGGGTCGTCATCGCGGACCCCGAATAAGTTACTCGTGAGTAACTTCACGTTCCGGCAAGGTGGTCACTGACGGCCGCATGCAGCAGAATGCCCAGGGTCAGGGATGCGGGCGAGAGGTGTGAAGACGATGGCGACGTTCTTGGTGACCGGGGCGACCGGACTGATCGGGCGCCAGTTCACCCGGCTGCTGCTCTCCCGCCCCGACGACGACCGCGTCGCGCTGCTGGTCCGCGCGTCGAGCAAGGCGAAGCTGGCCGCGCTCGTCGACCAGTGGCCGCACTCCGACCGCGTCACGCTGGTCACCGGCGACCTCGGCGAGCCGCTGCTCGGCGTGTCCGAAACGGACCGTGAGGAGCTGCGCGGCAGCGTCGACCACGTCGTGCACCTGGCCGCGCTCTACGACCTCACCGCCGACGACGACGAAAGCATCAAGGCCAACGTGGACGGCACGCGCGCCGTCGTCGCCCTCGCCTCGGACCTGCGCGCCGGCTGCCTGCACCACGTGTCCTCGGTGGCCGTCGCGGGCGACCACGAAGGCGTCTTCACCGAGGAGATGTTCGACGCGGGCCAGCGGCTGGTCACGCCGTACCACCGGACCAAGTTCGAGGCCGAGAAGATCGTCCGCGAGCAGGACGAGGTGCCCTGGCGGGTGTACCGGCCCGCGGTCGTCGTCGGGCACTCCGAGACCGGCGAGATGGACAAGATCGACGGCCCGTACTACCTCTTCCCCGCGATCAACCGGCTCGCCGGGCTGCCGGACGTCCTGCCGCTCGTCGGCCCGGACCTCGGCGACACCAACATCGTGCCGGTCGACTATGTCGCCAAGGCGCTGCTGGAGCTGGTCGTCAAGCCCGGGCTCGACGGCCACGCCTTCCACCTGGTCAACCCCGAGCCGCAGCCGGTCGTCTCGGTCTACAACGCCTTCGCGAAGGCCGCGGGCGCGCCGACGATCACCGTGCAGCTCGGCGAGGGGCTCTCGAAGCGGATCGTCGGGCTGGTCAAGCTGACCGAGCACATCCCCGGCGTCACCATCGCGCGCGACGCCGTGATGGAGCGCTTCGGCATCCCGCCGGTGCTGCTGGAGACCATGGCGTTCCCGTCGGTGTTCTCCTCGGCCGAGACGCGCAAGGCGCTGGCCGGCAACGTCGAGGTCCCCCGGCTGGAGGAGTACGCGCCGACGCTGTGGCGCTACTGGCGCGAGCACCTCGACCCGTTCCGCGCGCGCAAGCACGGCCCGCGCGGCGAGCTGGACGGCCGTCGCGTGATCATCACCGGCGCGTCGTCGGGCATCGGCCGGGCGACGGCTCTCAAGGTGGCTGCCGCGGGTGGCGTCCCGCTGCTCGTCGCGCGCCGCCAGCACGAGCTGGAAGAGGTCCGCGACGAGATCGTCGCCGCCGGCGGCACCGCGTCGGTGTACCCGGCCGACCTCACCGACGAGGACTCGGTGCACAAGGCCGTCGACGCGATGCTGGCCGAGCACGGCCGGATCGACATGCTGGTCAACAACGCCGGCCGGTCGATCCGCCGCTCGATCAAGCTGTCGTACGACCGGATGCACGACTACGAGCGCGCGATGGCGATCAACTACTTCGGCGCGGTCCGGCTGATCCTCGCGGTGCTGCCGCACATGTCGGAGCGGAAGTTCGGGCACATCGTCAACGTGTCGTCGATCGGCGTCCAGGGCATCGCGCCGCGCTTCTCGGCGTACGCGGCGTCGAAGGCGGCGCTGGACTACTTCTCGCGCATCGCGGCGACCGAGACGCACGGCGACGGGATCACGTTCACCACCATCCACATGCCGCTCGTGCGCACGCCGATGATCCGCCCGACGAAGATCTACGACGCGTTCCCGACGAAGTCGCCGGAGCAGGCCGCGGACATGGTGATGACGGCGCTCCTCGAGCGTCCGAAGCACATCGGCACCCCGGCCGGGCAGGCGATCGGGCTGGCGTACACGCTCACGCCGGGCCTCACCGACGCCGTCGCGTACCAGGGTTTCCGGATCTTCCCGGATTCGACCGCGGCGGGCGGTTCGGGCGAGCTCAAGATCGGGCGTGGCGAGAAACACCTCTCGCGTGCGGCGATGGCTCTCGCCCGGCTGTCTCGCGGATTCCACTGGTGACGCAGCGTTTCCGGGGTGCGGCCATTCCGGCGACGCACCGCCGGGAGCGCGACACGTGTTGGTGATTTGTTAAGCCGAAGGGCGTAAGCGGACGGTGCCCGGGTACGGTCGGGCGCATGGTTCCTGAGCGCGACCCCGCCGCAACCGCCCTCAACGGCCTTCTCCCCCTTCGTCGTGAATACACGCAGGCCTGGCACGGCTTCGACCGCAACGAAGTGCGCCAGTACCTCGACCACGTCGAGGCCCAGCTGCGCCGCGTGCTGAGCGAGCGCGACGCCGCGGCTTCGCAGGCCGCCGCCGCGACCCGCGAGGCCGAGTCGGCCCGGTCGCAGATGGCGGCGCTGGAGGCGCGCATCGAGGAGCTGAAGAAGCCGCCGGAGCGGCTCGAGGACCTCGACGAGCGGATGCAGCGGACGGTCACGCTCGCGCAGGCCCGCGCGGACGAGATCATCAAGCGCGCCGAGGCCGCCGCGGAGAAGACGTGGGCGGGCTCGACCGAGGCGTCGACGAAGCTGCGTGAGCGGTACTCGCGGCTCGTCACGGAGCTGGACAAGCAGGCCGACCTGCTGCACTCGGAGCACGAGAACGCGCTTTCCGAGACGCGCGCGGAGGTGCAGCGGCTGACCGTCGAGGCGGCCCAGCGGCGCGAGCTGCTGGACAACGAGGCGGAGCGGAAGCGGCGGAAGCTCGAGCGCGAGTTCGAGTCGTCCCAGGCGGCCCAGAAGGCGGCGCTGGAGAAGCACGTCGCCGACCAGCGCACGGCGAGCAAGAACCAGGCCGAGCGCCGGCTCGCGGAGGCGACGGCCGAGGCGAATCGGCGGCTCGACGAGGCCACGGCGGAGGCCCGTCGCCGGCTCGACGAGGCGACCACGCAGGCGGCCCAGCGCACGACGGCGGCGAACCGCAAGGTCGAGCGGCTGGCGGAGATCCGCGAGCAGGCCCGCAAGAGCCTGGCGGCGGCGGAGGACATCCTCAACCGCAGCGAGACGCAGCTGGCGACGCTGCCGGAGGAAGCGGTGATCCCCCAGGCGTCCAAGCTGGTGGGCGGCGATTCTCCGGAGTCCGCGACCACGCCGTCGGCTCCGGTGGTGCCGGTGGTCCAGCCGTCGATCCCGGCTTCGGCCAAGCCGGCGGTGAAGGCCGCGGCGCCGAAGCCCGCTCAGGCGGCGAAGCCGGCCAACGCCCCGAGGCAGAACGGCCCGGCGACCAAGCCGGCGAACGGGAACGGAAACGGCGTGAAGCCGCTGTCGCCGACGGCGAGCAAGCCGGGTTCCTGAGTCTTTTGCGCTGAAGGCCGCCTCGAGTGCTTCGGGGCGGCCTTCAGCGCGTTCCGGGGCTGAGCAGCCCCCGTTTTCCACGCTACCGGCGGGCGCCGACGGTTCCGGCGGTCCGCGGGGTCCGGGAGCCGAGTTGTCCCCAGGGTGCGGTCGTTGTGGACAACGTCAGCCGCGGGCCGTCCTGGGCCAGGGGTTCGCCGCCTCCAGCTGGGCCGCCAGGCCCAGCAGCAGTGACTCCCCGCCCGGCTTCGCCACCAGCTGGACCGACGTCGGCAGTCCCGATCTCGCCGACCGGCCCACCGGGACCGTGATCGCCGGGTAGCCCGCCAGGTTCCACTGGCCCGTGAACCCGGCCAGGCGCGTCGACGGCAGCACGTTCGCCAGCCACCTCCGCTCGTGCCACCGCCCCGCCTTCACCGGCCAGTGCGACAGCGTCGGCGTCATCAACACGTCGTGGGACTCGAAGTACTCCGCGGCCCGCGAGACCCACCGGTCACGCGTTCGCGAGCGGATCAGGCCCGCCCGGGACAGCGCGCGGCCCACCCGGACGTGCGTGCGTGTCCGGCGCTGGAAACGGCTGAAGTCGAACCCGGTGGCCTGCTCGGCCGGGCCCGCGCACCAGCGGGCCGTCATGCCCAGGACCATCGTCGCCGGGTACCGCGGTGCCGACGGCGACACCGCATGCCCCGCCGACCTCAGCAATTCCGCCGCCTGTGAGACCGCCGCGACCAGCTCGCGGGGCACCGGCGTGCGCAGCAGCGGCACCGTCGTCGACGTCCCGATCCGGGAAACCGGCGGCGTCGGCACCTCAGCCAGCGAAGGCTCCGACGCCAGCACCGACACCAGCAGGGCCGCGTCGGCGACCGTCGTGGCCAGCGGGCCGTGCACCGACATGCCGAACCAGCCGCCCTCCGACAGCACGCCCGCGCCCGGCTTCAGCCCGACCAGCCCGCACATCGCCGCCGGCAGCCGGACCGAGCCCATGCCGTCCGTGCCGTGGGCCAGCGGGACCAGCCCGGCCGCCACCGCCGCCGCGCTGCCGCCGGACGAGCCGCCCGAGGCGTACGTCGGGTCCCAGGGGTTGCGGGCGATGCCGTCCGGGGTGTCGCTCATCGGCCAGACGCACAGCTCCGGCACCCGCGTCAGCCCGACGAGCACCGCGCCGGCCGCCCGCAGCCGGGCCGCGATCACGCCGTCCTCCGCGGCGGGCGACGACGGCCCGGCCAGCGAACCGTGCGACGCGTACTCGCCCTCGATCTCCGTGACGTCCTTGACCGCGACGGGCACCCCGGCCAGCGGCAACGACGCGAGATCGGGCCGCGCGGCAACCGAAGCGGCCTCCGCGAGAGCCTCCTCCGCCCGCACCCGGCGGAACGCGCCGACGACGCCGTCCGCCGCGGCGATCCGGTCGAGCGCTTCCTTCGTCACCTGCACCGGATCGAGGGTCCCGGCTCGCACCGAAGCCGCGATCTCTGCTGCCGTCGACACCATGATCGCGACCCTAGCCCACGAAACGCCGGAAGAACCGGCTCAGATCGCACCCGCGCGCAGGGCGTAGGCGACGGCGTGGGCGCGGTTGTTGAGGCCGCAGCGCGTCATCAGGCCGTAGAGGACGTTCTTCACGGTCCGCTCCGAGTAACACAGCTTCGCGGCGATCTCCTCGGTACCGAAGCCCTCGGCGACCAGCCTCAGCACGTCGCACTCGCGGGCGGCGAGCCCCGACAGCGTCAGCCCGTTCGGCTCCAGGACGTCCTTGCGCATCCGCTGGACCTGCGAAAGCAGCGCCCCCTGCAGCCGCGGCGGCAGGTTGGCCGTGCCGTCGCCCGCGGCGAGCACCGCCGTCACCAGCTCGGCGCCGCCCGTCTCGCGGCGGGGCAGGATCGCCACGACGCCGCTCTCCAGCACCGACATCAGGTCGCTCTCGCGGAAGTGCTCGACCACCAGCACGACGTGCGACGCCTTCGCCGCGCGGACCTCGCCCAGCACCGCCTCCGTGACGTGCTCCTCCATCACCAGCAACACGTCGGGCACGAGGTCGGTGATCCGGACGTCGGGATGGGATTCCAGCAGGGTCACCGCGCCGGCGTGCGTGATCGGGTCCGAGGCGAGGACGGTCACTTCGACGGGCTTCATGGCAGCAGTGTGACCGGCCGGTCTTCACGCCTTCCCTATTCCGTCTTCACGCGCGTGAAGACGTCACCGGCCGCCGCGGGCCAGCTCCCCGACGGCCTCCCGCGCGCGCTCCAGGCACGCCGGCATCCGCTCGGCCGCCCGGCCCCAGTCGCGCTTCGCGCGCAGGTAGTCCTCCCGCGCCTCGGCGGTCCAGCCGGACAGCTCCGGCTCCACAGTGGACTCCAGCTCGGCGAGCAGGTCGCCCAGCTCGCCGGTGATCTCCCCCATCCGGTCCAGCACCAGATCGGCGAAGCCGAAGTCGAGCTCGCGGCGCGTCATGACCGCCGCTGCCGCGGGACGCCGCCGCCGGTCAGCTCGAACAGCCGGACCAGCCGCGAGTGGATCACGTCGAACTCCTGCTCCCAGTCGCTCATCGCCTGGCCGAACCGCACCGACGCCTCACCGCGCCACGACGCCTGCGCCAGCGCCATCTCGCTGGTGACGTCGCGCAGGTGGGCGCCGGCCGCCTCGATGGCGTACGCGAAGCGGACAGCGGCCCGCTTCATGTCCTCCGTCGGCTCGGCTGTGGCCATTTTCGGGCTCCCTCGAGGTCTCGGCGAACCGAGCGTCGCGCACGCCACGGCCCGGCGGAACCCCGGCCGTCCGCCGTTGCCCGAATGTCCGCCATCCTTGCCTGCCGGTTCACGGTGGCCGCGTATGCTCACGTCAGGCATCCGGCGTGTGACGGTTCGTCAGCGCACGAAGGGAGACCGATGTCGGCTGCGGACGGCTCCGCACCGAGACTCCAGCTGCTGGGCCCGGTCAAAGCGTGGCACGGCGAAACGGAGCTCGACCTCGGTTCCGCACACCGTCGGACGGTTCTCGCCGCGCTGGCGATGAACCCGAACCGCACGGTTTCGCGCGAGGAGCTGATCGACGCCGTCTGGGGCGAAGCGCCGCCGCAAAGCGCGCAGGGCTCCATCTACACCTACGTCTCCGGCCTGCGGCGCGCGCTCGAACCCGGCCGCGCCAAGGGCGAGGGCCCGCAGCTGCTCGCGTCGATCGGGTCCGGCTACTCACTCCGCCTGGACGCCGGCGCGATCGACGTCCACCGGTTCGAAACGCTGCGGGAACTGGCCCAGCGCAAGCAGTCGGCCGGTGACCCGCGCGGTGCGCGCGAAGTCCTCGACGAAGCACTCGACCTCTGGCACGGCGTCCCGCTCTCGGGCCTGCCCGGGCCGTTCGCCGCCGCCCAGCGCGCGCGGCTGGCCGAGGTGCGGCTGGCGACGATCGAGCGTCGCGCCGAGATCGTGCTGGAGTCGGGCGGGCACGCCGAGCTCATCGCCGAGCTGACCGCGCTCACCCGCGAACACCCCTTCCGCGAGACGCTGCGCGGCCTGCTGATGCGCGCGCTGGCCCGCTCGGACCGGCGGACCGAGGCGATCGCGGTCTACGCCGACGTCCGGGACAGGCTCGTCGAGTCGTCGGGCACCGAGCCGGGCCCCGCGCTGCGGCGGCTGCACGACGAACTGCGGGACAAGCCGGCGCCGAAACCGCCGCCGACCGTGCGGGTCCCGCGCTCGCCCGTCACGTCGATGCCGGACCGCGCCGACGTCTTCGTCGGCCGGGAGGCCGAGCTGGCCCGGCTGTGCGAAGCCGTCGGCGAACTCGGCTCGGGCACCGGGCATTCGCTCTGGCTGGAAGGCGAACCGGGCAGCGGCCGGACGGCCCTGCTGGCCGAGCTGCTCGCCATGGCCCAGGACTTCCGGCCCGCCTTCGCCGCGGCGGACGCGCTGGACCAGCGGTTCGCCCTGCGGCCGCTGCTCGACGCGCTGGGCGTGCACCCGCGGGCCGCCGACGAGCGCCGCGCGAACCTGGCCGCGCGGCTCGCCGAGCGGTCAGGCGAGGACCCGGTGGACGCCCTGCTGGGGCTGGTCCGCGAGCTGTGCGCCGAGGCGCCGCTGGTGCTCGTGGTCGACGACCTGCACTGGGCCGACGACACCACGTTGCGCGTCTGGCGGTACCTGAGCCGGGAGACGCGGGAGCTGCCGTTGCTGCTGGTGGGCGCGAGCCGGCCGGTGCCACGACCGGCCGCGCTCGACGAGCTGCGTGCCGAACTCGACAACGATGTCACATCCGTCGTCACGCTGCCGCCGCTGACCGAGGCGGAGACGCACGAGCTGGCCCACGAGCTGGTGGGCGCGCCACCCGGCCCGGGACTGCGGGCGCTGGTGTCCTACGGGTCCGGAAACCCGCGCTACGTCAGGGAAATCGTCGAGACGCTGCTGGCGCAGTCGATGATCGTGCTCGACGGCGTCCACGCGCACCTGGACGGCAACTCGTTCCAGACCATCCCGGCGCCGCTGGCGTCGCGGATCACGCTGTACCTGAGCTTCCTCTCCAGCGGCACCCGCGACACGCTGCGCTGGGCCGCGCTGCTGGGCAGCGACTTCTCGCTGTCGGACATCGCCGTCGCGACCGAGCGGCCGCCGACGGCGCTGGTCGGCGCGGTCGACGAGGCGATCACCGGCGGCGTGCTCGTCGAATCGGGTGACCGGCTGGCGTTCCGGCACTCGCTGCTGCGCCGCGTGCTCTACGAAAAGACGCCCGCGGCGATGCGGGTGGCGCTGCACCGGCAGCTGGCCGAGGCGTTCGCCGCCGCGCGCGCCCCCGCCGACCGCGTCGCCCAGCAGCTCGCGGCCGCACCCGCGCAGGTCGACCCGTGGGTGACGACGTGGCTGCTGGACAACATCGGCGCGGTCGCCACCGAAACCCCGCGCGTCGCCGTCGACCTGCTGCGCCACGCCGTCACGCAGGGCACGCTGCCGCCGGACGCGCGGGAGACGCTGACCGCGACGCTCGCCCGGCTGCTGTTCTGGCTCGGCCGCGAGCCCGAGGCGGAGGCCCGCTCGGTCGTCGCGCGGACGTCCGACAGCAGGCGCGCCGCCGAGATGCGCTGGATCCTCGCGTACGTCTACTACCGCCGCGGCGACTTCGCCGAGGCGACGGCCGAGCTGAAGCGGACGCTCGACGACGCCGACGTCCCGGAGATGTGGCGCGGGCGCCACGAGTCCCTGCTGGCCACGCTGGAGCGGCTCGGCGACGAGACGGCACTGGCGCCGGCCGGGCTGCACCCGCTGGACGACGCGGCGCTGTCCGTGCCGACCCTCGACAGCCTCGAGAACGCCGCCGAGCCGCTGGAAGCCGCCCGGCGGATCGCCGCGACGCGCGCGGTGCCGGGCGAGATGCACCTGGCCGGCGCGGTGCACTACTACTGGCTGGGCCGGTGGTCCCAGGCGCTGGCCGAGCTGGACGCGGTGATCCGCGACGGCGCGGAAACGGCGTCGTACGTCCTGCGCAGCCCCGGTTCGGCGTTGCTGGTGCACGGCGTGGGCGCGCTGATCGCCGGGCACCGCGGCCAGCCGGTCGTGGCCGGGACGCACCTCGACGCGGCGGGCCGGCAGCAGTGGCCCCCGGGGCTCGAGCCCGACGGCGGCGACTTCCTGCTCGGGGCCCGCGCCCTGCTGGCCGAGCAGGACGGCAGGCCCGAGGCGGCGCTGGCCGCGTTGCTGCCGCTGCTGGAGGAGCACTACCCGCCCGCGGCCCGCCACCAGTGGCTGCCCGACCTGGTCCGGCTCAGCCTGTCGCTCGGCGAGTCCGACCTCGCCCACCAGGCGGTGCGCCTGCTGACCCCGGAGGGTGACGTCCCGCCGGCCCACGCGGCGGCGGCCGCGCACTGCCGCGGGCTGGTCACCGGGGATCCGGAACCGGTGCTGACGGCGGTCACGCACTACCGGATGGCTGGCCGGTTGCTGAAGCGGGCGAAGGCGACCGAGGACGCGGCGATCCTGCTGGCGGAGACGGGCCGCCTCGACGACGCGCGGACGGCGTTCCGGGTGGCACTGACGGCGTACACGGGGATGGGCGCGGTCTGGGACGTGCGGCGCGCGGAGAGCCGGATGCAGCCGTTCGGGATCCGGCGCGCGGGCTCGGCCCGGTCCCGGGCGGTCGCCGGCGAGTGACATCCGGAGCCGGAACGTCCCGCATTCCGGTGCCGCCCTACCGAAGTCGTAACCCGCGCAGGATCGGGCAACCCGGACAGGGCTTGCCACGTCAGTAAGCTCGCCGAAGTAGTCGGCACGAAAATCTCCGCCGGGGTCCTGGGGGCCCGCCCCCGGCGGGTTCGTCCCCTGAAGAACGGCAGGGACATGCGAGGGGAAGCGGACACCGGTCTGCGAGTGGGCTTGCTCGGCCCCCTGCGGGCCTGGCGCGGGGAGGCCGAAATCGGCCTGGGCCCCGCCCGTCAGCGCGCGATCTTCGCCGTGCTCGCGGTCAACGCCGGGCGGGCGGTCCCGCGGGCCGAGCTGATCGCCGGCGTCTGGGGCGACTCCGCGCCCGCCAGCGTCGAAGGCAGCGTCCACACCTACGTTTCCGGGCTGCGGCGGGCGCTCGAACCCGACCGGTCGCGCTGGTCGGCCGCCAGCGTCCTCGTGTCGGACCCCGCCGGGTACTCGCTGCTGCTCGACGACGACGCGCTCGACGCCGCCGTCTTCGAACGCCACCGCGAACGCGCGCAGCAGCACCTCGACCAGGGCGATCCCCGGGCGGCCGTCACCGAGCTCGACGCCGCCCTCGCGCTCTGGCAGGGGGAAGCGCTCTCCGGCGTGCCCGGCGGGTTCGCCGAGCGGCACCGCGAATACCTCGCCGAGCTGCGGCTGAACACCCTCGACCGGCGGGCCCAGGCCTTGCTGGTCCTCGGCGGGCACCTCGACCTCGCGCCGGAGCTGGCGGTGCTGGCCGGCGAGCACCCCCTGCGGGAGTCGCTGCGCGAGTCGCTCATGCTCGCCCTCTACCGCAGCGGCCGGCACGCCGACGCCCTCGACGTCTTCCGCGACGCCCGCGCCACCCTCGTCGGCGAGCTCGGCGTCGAGCCCGGACCGGCGCTGCAGCGCCTCCACCAGCAGATCCTCGCCCAGGACCCGGGCCTCGACGCGCCCGCGGCGCCGGTCGAGGTCACCGGGCACCGGCTCTTCGGGCGGGAAGCGGAGACGACCCGGCTCGCCGAGCTCGTCGCCGACGTCCGGGCCGGGCGCGGGCGGGCTGTGTGGATCGAGGGCGAGGCCGGCATCGGCAAGTCCGAGCTGCTCACCAGCACCCTGCCGGACGGTCCGGGGTTCCAGCGGCTCTGGGCCGCCGCCGACGAGCTCAGCACCCGCTTCCCGCTGCAGGTGATGCTGGAGTGCCTGAAGATCGACGCGCATTCGGCCGACCCGCAACGCGCGAAGGTGGCCAAGGAGCTCGCCGGTGAGGGCCCGGTGCGGCGCGGCCTCGGCCCGGCCGACCCGGTGCTCGGCGCCGTCGACCGGCTCCTGGCCCTGGTCGACGAGCTGTGCGCGCGCTCGCCACAGGTGCTGGTGGTCGACGACCTGCAGTGGGCGGACGAGGCGTCCGTGCTGGTCTGGCACCGCCTCTGCGCGGCGACCCGCCAGCTGCCGCTGCTGCTCGTGGCCGCGACCCGCCCGGCGCCGGACCGCGCCGAGCTCGCCCAGCTGCGCCGCGGCGTCCAGGCGCGCGACGGCGTGGTGCTCGACCTCGCGCCGTTGACCGGCGAGGACGTCGGACGGCTGATCGAGGACCAGATCGGCGCCGCCCCTGGGCCCGGGCTGCGCGAGCTGGCCGCTCGTGGCGCCGGGAACCCGTTGTACGTCAAGGAAATGGTCGACGTCCTGCTGCGCGCCGGTGCGGTCGAGGTGTCCGGCGGCGAGGCCGACGTCGACGACCCGGCGGAGTTCGAAGCGCCGCGCTCGCTGGTCGCCGCGGTCGACCGGCGGCTCGACTTCCTGCCCGCGCGGACCCAGGAGGTGCTGCGCTGGGGCGCGCTGCTGGGCATGGAGTTCGCCGTCGGGGACATCGCCGCGGTGCTCGGCACGCGGCCGTCGGACCTGCTGGAACCCCTGGAAGAAGCCGTCGCCGCGAACGTCCTCATCGACACCGGGACGCAGCTCGCGTTCCGGCATCCCCTGCTGCGCCAAGCTCTTTACGACCGGCTGCTCGCCGGGACGCGGGCGGCACTGCACCGGCAGGCCGCGGAAGCGCTCGCCGGGATCGGTGCCCCGGTCAAACGGGTCGCCGAGCAGCTGGTGGCGGCACCGGCCACTGTGGACGAATGGGTGCTGGACTGGCTCGCCGCGCACCACGCGGCCGTGTCCAACCGGGCGCCGCTGATCGCCGTCGAACTGCTGGAACGGGCACTGGCCGCGGGTGCCGGCGACCGGCGCGAAGTGCTGCTCGTGGCGCTGGTCAAGGTGCTGTTCCGGCTGGAACGCAACCCGGAGTCCCTGGCGCAGCAGGCCCTCGACGTCGCCACCGACCCGGACTCGGCCGAGGAGATGCGGCACGTCCTCGCGGCGCTGCACCACCGCCGGGGCGACACCGAGCGCGCGGTCGCGATCCTCGCCGCGTCGGCCGAGGACCCGGCCGTGCCGGAGCTCTGGCGGGTCAAGCACCGGCAGCTGCTGGCGAACTTCCGCCGCGGCGATCTGTCCGATTTGGACACCGCGGAGAAGGCCGCGTACGAGACCAAGTCGTTCGCCGGCGGCGACCGGTACCTGACCGCGCACGCGCTGCAGTCGTTGTGGCTGGTGGATTCCGTACGCCGCGAGCACGACTCCGCGCTCACGCACATCGACGCGGCGATCGACGCCGTCGGCGACGAGCACGAGCTGGCCGACCTGCACCTCGACCTGCTCGACAACCGCGTCTTCACCCTCCAGAACCTCGACCGGCTCGCCGAGGCGGACGCGGCGTTGCGGGCGGCGGGCGACATCGCGGCCCGGCACGCGATGCCGGTGGGGCTGCAGGTGTCGGTCGCGGTGCACCGGTACTGGGAAGGTCGCTGGGACGAGGCACTGGTCGAGCTGGACACGGTCACCGAGGACGGCCCGGCGATCACGTTCTACGGCCTGCGCGAGCCCGGCCCGGCGGCCCTGCTGCTGCACGGCGTCGCGGCGCTGATCGCGGGCCGCCGCGACGACCGCGCGCAGGCGGCGGCCCACCTCGACGCGGCGGAGGAGTACGCCCCGGCGACCGGCGCCGAGCGCGAGAGCTTCGACTTCCTGCTGGTCGCGGACGCGCTGGCGGCCGAGCAGCGCGGCGACCGGGCCCGCGCGATGGCCGTCCTCGAGCCGATCCTGAACCCGACGTACGCGCAGATGATGCTGCGCCACCAGTGGCTCCCGACGTTCGTGCGGCTGGCGATGGAGCAGGACGACGTCGTCCGCGCCCGCCGGGCGCTCGAGGTCTGCGAGGAGGAGGCGGCGAAGGAGCGGCGTCCGGCACGGGCGCACGCGGCGGTGTCGTGGTGCCGGGGCCTGATCGAGGAGGACCCGGCGGCGGTGCTCGCGACGGCGGAGCACTTCCGCGCGGTCGGCCGCCGCCCGGAGCTGGCTTCCGTGCTCGAAGACGCGGCGGAGCTGCTGGCCCGCGCGGGCCGCCTCGACGCGGCGCACGCGGCGTTCGAGGAGGCGGCGGAGCTCTACACGGCGCTGGGAGCGCGCTGGGACCTGCGCCGGGCGGAGACGCGGCTACGACGGCTGGGCGTCCGGCGCGGCGCGTTGTTCTCCCAGGTCCGGCCGGGCCACGGCTGGGAGTCGCTGACCCCGATCGAGGTCCGGATCGCCGGCCTGGTGGCCCAGGGCCGGTCGAACCCGGACATCGCGGCGGAGCTGTCGCTGCCGCGACGAACGGTCCAGGCCCACGTCACCCGGCTCTTGGGCAAGCTCGAGACGCCGTCACGCTCGGGCGTCGCCGACGCCTTCCGCCACCGCCCTTGACGCCGTGTCGTCCATCCAGGTACGCGTGTCGTCCGCTCAGGTACGCGTGTCGTCCATCCCGGCACGCAAGCCACGCACGCGAACGGACGACACGCGTATCCCGGCGGACGACACGCGTACTCGGATGGACGACACGGCTAGTCCGTCAGCGCGTTGGCCTTCGCGACCCGGCCCAGGAACCGGCCGGAGTCCTTGACCGTCCGGACCTGCGTGTCGAAGTCGACGTGCACCAGGCCGAAGCGTTGCGAATACCCCATCGCCCACTCGAAGTTGTCGAGCAGTGACCAGGCGAAGTACCCGCGCACGTCGGCGCCCCGGCGGATCGCGTCGTGCACCGCGCGGACGTGCTCGAGGAAGTAGTTCACCCGGGCCGCGTCGTGCACCCGGCCGGACGTCACCTTGTCCACAAAGGACGCGCCGTTCTCGGCCACCACCATCGGCAACCCGCCGGACCGCGCGGAGATCCAGCCCAGCAGGTCCGTGAACACCGCGGGCGCCTGCTCCCAGCCGAACGCCGTCAACGGGCCGACGGCCGGCAGCACGTCCAGGCCCCGCAACCCCGGCAGCGGGCAGTTGCCGTGCACCGAAAGGTCCTCGAGGGGCGTCACCCGCGCCGGCGCGTAGTAGTTCACGCCCAGCCAGTCGATCGCCGCCGCGATCGTGTCCGTGTCGCCGTCGCGGATCGACGCCGCGAACCGGCCGCCGTGGTGCTCCACATCGGCGACGACGTCCGATGGGTAGCCGCGGCCCAGCACCGGGTCCAGGAAGAACCGGTTGTGGATCCCGTCGAACTTGCGCGCCGCCTCCAGGTGCGCCGGCGACGAGCCGTCGGGCAAAGCGGGCGCGAAGTTCAACGCCAGCGAGAACTCCTGGCCCGGACGCGCCGCCGAGGTCAGCGCCCGCGTCGCCAGCCCGTGCCCGAGCAGCAGGTGGTGCGCCGCGACCAGCGCCGTGTCGTGGTCCTGGACGCCGGGCGCGTGCACGCCGCTGCCGTACCCCAGGAACGCCGCGCAGAACGGCTCGTTGATCGTCGTCCACTGGTTGACGCGGTCACCCAGGGCGTCGTGGACCACGGACGCGTAGTCCGCGAACCGGTAGGCCGTGTCCCGCGACGGCCAGCCGCCCTCGTCCTCCAGGGCCTGCGGCAGATCCCAGTGGTACAGCGTCAGCACCGGCACGACGTCGCGGCGCAGCAGCTCGTCCACCAGCCGGTCGTAGAACGCGAGCCCGGCGGGCGACGGCGTCCGGCCGTCCGGCATCACCCGAGGCCACGCGACCGAGAACCGGTACGCGCCCAGTCCCAGATCCGCGAGCAGCCCGATGTCCTCGGGAAAGCGGTGGTAGTGGTCGCAGGCGACCTCGCCGGACGCTCCGCCCAGGACAGCGCCGGGGCGAGCCGCGAACGTGTCCCAGATGGACGGTCCGCGGCCGCCTTCGGCGATCCCACCCTCGACTTGGTAGGACGCGGTGGCCGCGCCCCACAGGAAACCCACCGGGAAGGTCATACTGGCGCCCCTTTCAGGATCCCCCGGACGATGTGGCGGCCCAGCAGCAGGAACAGCGCGATCACGGGCAGGACGCCCACGGTCGCGCCGGTGAGCATGAGCGCGTAGTCGGTGTAGTAGCCGCTGGCCAGCTGCGACAGCGCGACCTGCACGGTCGGCGTCTCGCCGGGGTCGAGTACCACCAGCGGCCAGAAGTAGTCGTTCCACGCGGCCATGAACGTCAGCATCGCCAGCACCGCGGCCGCCGGGCGCAGCGCGGGCACCGCCACGTGCCAGTAGGTGCGCAGGGTCGAACAGCCGTCGACGGTCGCCGCGTCGACGAGCTCGGCGCTGATCGCGTTCTCGCACGCCTGGCGCATCCAGAACACGCTGAACGCGCTGAGCAGCCCCGGCACAATCACCGCTTCGAGCCGCCCGTACCAGCCGAGCTCGCCCACCACCAGGTAAAGCGGGATGACGCCGAGCTGCGCCGGCACCATCGCCGAGCCGACGACCAGCAGGAACAGCGTGTTGCGGCCGCGGAACCGCAGCCGCGCGAAGGCGAACCCGGCCAGGCTCGCGAGCACGACGTTGGACACCATGACGGTGCCGGCGACGATCAGCGAGTTGCCCAGCGCCAGCCAGAAGTCGACGGTGTCGAAGACGCGCCGCACGTTCTCGACGAGGTGCCCGCCGGGCAGCAGCAGCGGTGACGTCTCGCCGATCGCCGAATTGTCCCTTGTGGACACGACGAACGACCAGTACAGCGGGAAGATCGACGCGCCGAGCACCCCGGTCAGCACGACGTAGACCCAGCCGCCGGGGCGCCTCACGACGACCTCACGAACCGGCGCACCAGCCGGTAGTTGACCAGCGCGAACAGCGCGCAGATCACGAACAGCACCCAGGTCAGCGCGGCCGCGTACCCGGCGTCAAAGTGCGTGAAGCCCTTCTCGTACAGGTACATCACCAGCGTCTGGAACTGGCGGTCGTTGCCGCCGGTCCCGCCCGACCCGCCGGCGTCGAACAGCTGCGGCTCGGCGAACAGCTGCAGGCCGTTGACCGTGCCGGCGATCGCGGTGAACGCCAGCGCGGGCCGGATGCCCGGCACGGTGACCGACCAGAATGTCCGCCAGCGCGAGGCGCCGTCCAGCGCGGCGGCTTCGTAGAGGTCACTGGGGACGGCCTGCATCGCGGCCAGGTAGATCAGCGCGTTGTAGCCGGTCCAGCGCCAGAGCACCATCGACGCCACCGCGAAGTGCGACGTCCAGGTCCCGGACTGCCAGTTGACCGGCGCGACGCCGAACCAGCCCAGCACTTCGTTGACGACGCCGTAGTCCTTGCCGAACAGCTGCCCGAACACCAGCCCGATCGCGACGACGGACACGACGTTCGGCAGCAGGATCCCGGTGCGCCACCAGGTCGCGCCCCGCAGTGGCCGGTCGAGCAGTGCCGCGATGCCCAGCGCCAGCAGGAACTCCGGGACCGCGGCGAGCACGAAGATGCCGACGGTGTTGGCGAGCGCGTTCCAGAAGTTCGGGTCCGCCAGCAGCTCGCCGTAGTTCGCCAGGCCGAGGTAGCCCTGGTCGCCCTCCAGCAGGTTCCAGTCGTGCAGCGACACCCACGCCGTGTAGAGCAGCGGGAAGGCGCCGAAGACGACGAAGAGGCCGAAGAAGGGCGCGACGAACAGCAGCGGCGTGGCCTTGCGGTCGAAACGGGCGAGCCGGTGCTGCACGCGCGCTACTTCAGGGCGGCTTGCGCCTGCTGGACGGCTTCCGCCCAGGCTTGGTCGACGCCGTCGGTCTTGTCCTCGATCCGCCCGAGGGCGCGGCCGAACTCCGGCCGCACGTCGGCGTCGCGCAGGCCGCGGTAGTTGGGGCGCAGCTGATCCGCGGACGCGGCGAAGATCCGGCCGGTCGGCGCGTCCCCGAAGTACGGGTCGGCGTGCGCGACGACCTGCGGGTCCGTGTAGACCGACGGCTCGCTGGGCAGGATCCCGTCGGAGAGGAAGAGCTTCTTCTGCTGCTCCGGCGCGGTCAGCCAGCGCGCGAGCTCGTAGGCCTCCTTCGGGTGCGCGCTCTGCTTCGGCACGGTCAGGAACGAGCCGCCCTGGTTGCCGCTCCTGCCGGGCACGGTCGTGACGTCCCACTTGCCCTTGCCCGCGTCGCCGCCGGCTTCCTTGATCTGGCTGAGCATCCAGGCCGGGCAGGCCACGGTCGCGAAGGAACCCTGCTTGATCGCGACGTTCCAGGCCTGCGTGAACGTCGTCGCGGCCGCCGTCTCCCCCTTCGCGGCGATGCCGCCGGAGAGGTAGAACGCGGCGCGGACGCTGGGGTTGCGGTCGCCGATGAACGAGTCGTCCTTGGCCGAGAAGTAGTTCTCGGGCGACTGGTTGAGCATCGCCGTGTAGACGGTCCCGGCCGAGTCCGCGAACTTCACGCCCGGCGTCTTCGCCGCGAAGCGCTCGGCGGTGGCGGCGTAGGCGTCCCAGTCGGGCATCAGCTTCGCGACCTCGTCACGGTCGGTCGGCAGACCCGCGGCCTGGAAGAGGTCACGCCGGTAGCAGAGGGCGAGGCTGCCCATGTCGGTGCCGAGCCCGAGGACGAACGCGCCGTCGGTGCCCTGCGCCCACTTCCAGGGCGCCCACTGCTTTTCGAGGTCTCCCGCGCCGAAGGAGGCGAGGTCGACGAACTTGTCCTTCGCCTTCCGGTACTGCGGGATGTACTGCTCTTCGATCGCGACGACGTCGGCGGCACCGTGGCCGGTCGCGAGCTGCGTCGCGAGGCCCTTGTGGTGGGTGTCGAAGTCGGTGACGCGGTTCTGCACCGTGATCTCCGGGTGCAGCTTCTGGTACTCGGCGATCAGGGGCGCGTAGCCGAACTCGCCGAAGGTGGCGATGGTGAGCTTCGTCGGGCCGCCGGAGTCAGCGGGACTGCAGGCGGCGAGCGGGATCAACGCGGCGACCGCGACGGCGGTCCGGCGGACGATCGTGCGCAACGGGCTTCCTCAGATCACACCGGCCCGCACGGCGTAGGCGACCGCGTGCGGCCGGTTGCGCAGGTTGAGCCGGTTGGTCATGGCGTAGATGACGTTCTTCACGGTCCGCTCCGAGTAGCAGAGCTTGCCCGCGATCTCCGCAGTGTCCCAGCCTTCGGCCATCAGGCGAAGCACATCCACCTCGCGCGGCGTCAGCGCCGCCGACGAGCCCTCGTGCGCCAGTGCGTCGACCTGGTCGCGCAGCGGCGCCGTGCGCCCCCGTGCGGCGGCCAGCACGCTGTCGGTGAGCCGGTCGAGCGCGGTCCGCGGCAGCACGGCCGAGACGTGGCAGTCGGCGAGCAGGCCGAGGTGCCCGGGGTCGACGTGCCCGGCGACCAGCACGATCGCGGCGGGCGACTCGGCGGCGGCGGCCCGCAGCGCGGCGATCGCCTCGCGGTCGACCTGCCCGACGGCGAACACCAGCACCGCCGCCTCGCCCCGACGGGCGCGGGGCACGACCAGCAGCTCCGGCCGGGACTTCAGGTGGTTGATCAGCCCGGTGAGCGCGATCGGGTCCGAAGCCCACGCTGCCACTCGCACCTGGTCCATCGAGGCCCCTCCCCACTGTCCGTGTCCTTGTCGTGCCAGTCTGCTGAGGTCGCCTTCACGAATTCTCTAACCGCGGTGCAGCCCTTCTTCACATCGTGAAGCCGGGTCGTCGACTACCGTCGTGGGGCACGCCGACGAGTGAAGGGACCGATGAACCACCGACGTCCGGCCGCCTTGGGGGTGGCGCTCTGCATCGCTGTCGTGAGTTCCCTGGTCACGGGCTGCCAATCGGACACCGTGGCCGGGCTGGCGATCCCCCGGTCACCGGTTCCTCCCCCGTCTTCACCTTCCCGGACGGCCGCACCTTCTTCCCCGCCTCCGACGTCGAGCCTGACGCGGCCCGGCGACTGCGCGTCGCTGGTCAACGGCCTCGACGTGCGGAGCCAGGTCGCGCAGCTGGTCATCGTGGGGGTGTCCGGCGACAACCCGGGGTCCACGGTGTCCATGGTGCGCGCCAACCAGGTCGGCGGGATCTTCATCGGCGGTAACGCAACAGCGTTGTTGAAAGATCGTTCCCTGGACGCCGTCCAGGGCGCGGCCAAGCTGCCGGTGGCCGTGTCGGTCGACGAAGAGGGCGGCCGCGTCCAGCGCATCGACGACCTCGACGGCGAGATCCCGTCGGCCCGCGAGATGGCCGCGACGAAGTCCCCCGCCCAGGTCCGCGCGCTGGCCGCCGACCGCGGCCGCCAGCTGCGCGCCCGCGGGGTGACGGTCGACTTCGCGCCGGACACCGACGTCACCGACGCCCCGGACGACGACGTCATCGGCGACCGGTCCTTCAGCCCCGACCCGAACCGCGTGAAGACGTACGCGGCGGCGTTCGCGGCGGGCCTGCGCGACGGCGGTGTCCAGCCGGTGCTGAAGCACTTCCCCGGCCACGGCCACGGCTCGGGCGACTCGCACAAGGGCACGGTCGTCACCCCGCCGCTCGCGCAGCTGCGGACGCTGGACCTCGTGCCGTACCGGAACCTCGCGGACTACGGGCCGGTCTCGGTGATGGTCGGCCACCTCGACGTGCCCGACCTGACCGGCGGCGTCCCGGCGTCGATCTCCCCGGCCGCCTACCAGCTGCTGCGGACCGAGTTCGGGTTCACCGGCCTGGTCCTCACCGACGACCTCGGCGCGATGAAGGCCATCACTGCCCAGTACTCGCTGCCGGACGCCGTGCTGAAGGCGTTGCAGGCCGGGGCGGACGAAGCGCTGTGGTCGTCCGGCGGCCGCGTGGACGAGGTGCTGAACCGGTTGGAGCAGGCCGTGAAGTCCGGTGAGCTGCCCAAGACCCGCGTGCAGGAATCGGTGACGCGCGTGCTGCGTAGCAAGGGCACGTGCGGCTGATCGTCCCTAGACTCCTCGGCGGAACGCCACCTACCTGAGGAGCGGAATGGCAAACCTGGGCGGCACTTTCAGCCTCGGCGGGGAAGTCCCCGTGACCCGGATGGGGTACGGGGCCATGCAGCTGGCCGGCCCCGGTGTCTGGGGACCGCCGCGCGACCACGACACCGCGGTCGCAGTGCTGCGCGAAGCCGTCGAAAGCGGCGTCACCCACATCGACACCAGCGACTACTACGGGCCGCACACCGTGAACGCGGTGATCAAGGAGGCCCTCCACCCGTACCCGGAGTCGCTGACGATCGTGACGAAGGTCGGCGCCCGGCGGACGCCCGACAAAGCGTGGCCGCCCGCGTTGTCCGCCGACGAGCTCACCCAGGCCGTGCACGACAACCTCCGGAACCTCGGCGTCGACGCCATCGACGTGGTGAACCTCCGCCTGAGCAACGCCGCCGGCGACTACCCGGTGCGGATGTCGCTCGCCGAGCCCTTCGGCGTGCTCGCCGAGCTGCGGCAGCAGGGCCTGATCAAGCACCTCGGCGTCAGCCACGTCACCACGGAGCAGCTCGACGAGGCCAAGGAGATCGCGCCCGTCGTCTGCGTGCAGAACCAGTACAACCTGGCGCACCGCGAGAACGACGACCTCGTCGACAAGTGCGCCGCCGAGGGCATCGCCTTCGTGCCGTACTTCCCGCTCGGCGGCTTCAGCCCGTTGCAATCGGGCATCCTGGACGACTGCGCCACCAAGCTCGACGCGACGCCGATGCAGGTCGCGCTCGCGTGGCTGCTGCACCGGTCGTCGTCGATGCTGCTCATCCCGGGCACGTCGTCACTGGGGCACCTGCGCGAAAACCTCGCCGCGGCTTCGCTCGAACTGCCGGCCGACGTCCTGGCCGACCTCGACCGGATCGGGGCCGCCTGATGGCGAACTGGGGCGATCTGGTCGCTTACATCAGGCAGGAGTACCGGGTCGTGCGCGACGACCCGGACGAGATCCGCATCCGGCTGATCTTCGGCGACGACCCCGACACCGAGCAGCGGGCCCAGATCATGGTGATCGCCCACGAGATCCTCGACCAGCAGGAGGACTGGGTCCAGATCGCGACGCCGTTCGCCCGCCACGACGAGGTCGACCTCCTCGACGTGCTGACCGAGGTCGGCAACTCGACGGTCGTGGGCGGGCTCGCGGTGATGGGCGACCACCTGGTGCTGCGCCACTCGCTGCCGCTGATCCACCTGGACATCAACGAGTTCATCGACCCCCTCGAGCTGGTGGCGGGCGCGGCCGAGCTGCTGGAACAGCAGTTCACCGGCCGCGACGACTACTGAGCGGCAGCACGGCGATGGCGGCGGCCACGGTCAGCCCGGCGGCGACGCCGAAGGCCGGGGTCGCCGTCCCGCTGCGCAGGTAGAGACCGCCGAGCAGAGCGACGCCGAGGGTGCCGCCGAGCTGCTGCACCGCGTTGAGCAGCCCGGCGGCCGAGCCCGTCTCGTGCGGGCGGACGCGGTGCAGGGCGGCGGAGAAGAACGGCACCGTGAACGTCCCCATCCCGAGTCCGCACAACGCCAGCGCCGGGGTCACCCCGCCGGCGACCGCGAGGATCCCGGCCAGCAGCAGGCCCAGTCCGGCGAACATCACGCGGGAGCCGAACTTCGGCACCAGCCAGGAACCGGCGACCCACGACGACACCGCGAGCCCGGCCGATAGCGGCAGCAGCGTCAGGCTCGTGGTGCGGACGTCGACGCCCTCGCCGAGCTGCAGCCGCAGCGGGACGAGGAGCATCAACCCGGTCATCACCGCGAAGTACAGCAGCGACCCGGCGAGCGCGGCCGGGAACCCGCGGTGGGCGAACAGGCTCGGCTCGACCAGCGGCGCGGCCGTTCGGCGCTGCTGGCACCCGAACACGACGAGCAGCGCGGCACCGGCCGCGAGCAGCGGCCACGCCGTCCCGCCCGGGCTGATCAGCGGGTAGACGAGCAGGCCGGCCCCGGCGACGACGAGCACGGTGCCGATGACGTCGAGCTTCGGGCGCGTGGCCGCCTTGTCTTCACGCAGGAACCGCGCGGCGAGCAGGACCGCGAGGCCGAACGGGACGTTCACCAGGAACACCGCCCGCCACGACAGCGCCTGCGTCAGCAGCCCGCCGAGCAGCGGCCCGGTCACCGCGGACAGGCCCATCACCGGGCCGATGCTGCCGAGCGCCTTCGCGAGTTCGTCGCCGTCGAAGAGCGCGCGGATGAGCCCGATCGTCTGCGGGATGATCAGCGCCGCGGCCGCGCCCTGCACCGCGCGGGCGCCGATCAGCAGGCCCGCGTCCGGCGCGGCCGCGCAGGCCAGCGACGCGAGCACGAAGACCGTGACACCGATCTTGAACGCCCTCGCCCGGCCGAAGACGTCCCCGAGCCGACCGCCGGTGATCAGGAAGGCCGCGAACGGCAGGGTGTAGGCCGCGCTGAACCACGGGATGCCGGCGGCCGGTCCGGGCAGGCCGTCGTGGATCACCGGGCCCGCGACCTGGACGATCGTGGCGTCGAGCAGGTTCATCGCTTCGGCGGTGAGCAGCACGGCGAGTGCGGCCCAGCGGTGCCGGTGGCGGGTCGTGGTCGGCAAGAGGTGCCCCCTTTCGGTCTCGGCACCGACCTTGACCCGGGACTCCTCTCCGATTCCACTCACAGCGGTTTCTTGGTGGATTTCTTCCACGCGATGCGCTTTGGTGAGGGATATGACCGCACTCGACGACGTCGATCGCGCGTTGATCCACGCGCTGCACCTCGACGGCCGGGCGCCGTTCACGAAGATCGGAGACGTTCTCGGCGTCTCGACGCAGACGGTCGCGCGCCGCTATCGCCGGCTACGCGCCGAAGCGTCGCTTCGCGTCGTCGGCATCCCGGACCCGCAGCGCGCCGGACAGGCCGAGTGGATGGTCCGGCTGACCGCGACGCCGTACACCGCGCAGGACCTCGCGCTCGCACTGGCGCGGCGCGCCGACACCGCGTGGATCAAGCTCATGTCCGGCGGCACGGAGATCTGCGTGAACGTCTACACGCCGGCCGCGAGCGACCATTCCCTGCTGCTGCGGGACATCCCGCGCACGGTGAGCGTCACGGCGGTGTCCGCGCACCAGCTGCTGCACCGCTACTTCGGCGGCCCGACGGCGTGGCTCGGGCGCGCGAACGCCCTCGACGCTTCGCAGGTCGCCGCGCTGACGCCGGTCTTCTCCGGCGAAGGCAAGCCGCTGACCGGGGACGACGCCGCGCTGATGGCCGCGTTGCAACGCGACGGCCGGGCGAGCCTGGCCGAGCTGGCGACGGCCACCGGCTGGTCCGCGGCGACCGTCGCGCGCCGGCTGGCCGACCTCCAGGCCGGCGGCACGGTGTTCTTCGACCTCGAGGTCGACCCGGCCCCGCTCGGCGCGACGACGCACGCGCTGCTGTGGATGTCGGTCGCCCCCGCCCACCTCGACGACGTGGGCCGGGAGCTGGCCACCCACCCGGAGCTGGCGCTCGTCGCGGCGACGACCGGGCCGGCCAACCTGGTCGCGCACGCGCTCTGCCCGGACGCGGCGGCGCTGCACCACTACCTGACCAGGCGGTTGGGGGCGCTCGACGCCATCCGCACCCTGGAGACGGCGCCGGTGCTCCGGACGATCAAGGCGGCCGCGTCCCGCTGACGCGGGCTCACCTCGCCGTCGGGATCCGCACCCGTGCGCCCGGGGCCAGCTGCGCGATGCGCTGCAGCCGGGCCCGGCCCAGCCGGTGGAGCATTTCGCCGAGCTCCTCCGGCGCGATACTGCTTTCGAGGTCGAGCCGCGTCACCTTGACGACGCGGTCGATCTCCGCGGCGGGGAGCCGCCCCACGAACTCCCCGGTCAGCCAGACCCCGACTTCTTCGACGACGTGGTCCGCCCGCTGGCTTCGTACGGTCATCGTTCTCTCGCTCTCCTCGGTCCGGATCGCCTTCGCCCTGGTCGAGGCCGGAAAACTCCGGTCCGACGCAGGTCTGACGAGCCCGCCCGTGAGCCATGACGCGGAATCGCCGACATTGGGGGCAGAAAAGCTTTCCGTGTCCGGACCGGTGAGTACCGTGACGGCCCGCCGTCACTCACATGGGCTGTTCGCCGCCTCAAGTTGTCGGCCGATCGGGTGGAAAACGCGAGAACCGTGCCGGTGCGGCGTACGCGTCGGGACTCTGGAGACGTCCGGTAGTGCGGGCGTTCCCTTGCGGGACGCGGAAACGGAGACGCGATCCATGGGCCGGTACGACCGGACCGACCTCGGGGCGTACAGCCTGGGGCTGCTCGACGCCGCCGACACGGCACGGGTGGAGCGGCACCTTTCGGCGTGCTCGGACTGCCGCCAGGAGGTCCGGGAGTTCGAAGCCGTCCGCTCGATGCTGGACCACCTCGGCCGAGCCGAGTCCACATAGGACTGATCGCGGAAACTGTCGGTGCCCGCCGGTACCGTCCCGCGCCATGACCGACTTCCTGGCCACGACCCGCCACGCCTACTCGATCGTCGCCGAGAGCTACGCCCGGCTCACGTCCCCGATCGCCGAAGACGTCCAAGACAGCGCGCTGCTGACGGCGTTCGCCGACCTCGTCCGCGAAGACGGCGGCGGCCCGGTCGCCGACCTCGGCTGCGGAACCGGCCGCGTGACGGCGTACCTGGCCTCGGCGGGGCTCGAGGTGGCGGGCATCGACCTGTCGCCGGAGATGCTCGCCGTGGCCCGCCGCGACCACCCCGAACTGCGGTTTTCCGAGGGGTCGCTGCTGGGGCTGGACCTGCCGGACGGCGGCCTCGCGGGCGCGGTGGCCTGGTACTCGATCATCCACACGCCGCCGGCCCGGCTGCCGGAGGTGTGCGCGGAGCTGTTCCGGGTGCTGCGCCCGGGCGGCCACCTGCAGCTGGCGTTCCAGGTCGGCGACCTGCGGCAGCACCTGACCGACTGGCAGGGCCACGACGGCCTCTCGCTGGACGCCTACCGCCAGCCGGTGGAGCGGGTGGGCGAGCTGGTGACGAGCGCCGGCTTCGAGGTACTGACCCAGGTACTGCGCGACCCGGCGGCGCCGGTGCCGCACGGGCGGGTGCTGGCGCGGAAACCCGCCGGAGAGCCCGCGGCGGAGTAGCGCCGGCACCGAAGGTTCACGCGAGTTCGGCGCCCGAGGCAACGCATTCGGTCGCGACGGCGGCCGACTTCCACGCGACCGGGCGCCCGGAACCCCGCCCCGCACGGTTCAACTCGGGAGTCGTTCGCGCAGACCCCTTGCCCCGCCTGCCCGAATCCTTGACTGGACTAGACCAATCTGTTCTAGTGATCGGTGTCACCCTCGTTCCGGCCGGTCGAGCACACCCCCCTCCGACACCGGGCGCCCCCGCGTCCGGACTCCGTCGTGGCCGAAGGAGTGAGCCAGTCTTGAGAAGACGTCTTGTCGCGGTCCTGTCAGCATTCGCCGCCGCCGCCGCACTCGTGCTCGGCGTGCCCGCCGCCACCGGTCAGGTCCCGCAGGCGGCCGCCGCCGCCTGCAGCGGGCCCAACTGGGTCGCGGGCCAGTGGTACGACGTGGGCGCGGTCGTCAAGTACACCAACGGCAGCTATTACCGCGCCAAGAACGCCAACCCGGGCTACGACCCGATCATCAGCACCTGGTACTGGGAGCCCTACAGCTGCGACGGCGGAGGCGGCGGAACCACCTGCAACGCGCCGAACTGGGTCGCGGGCCAGTGGTACGACGTCGGTGCGATCGTGAAGTACACTAACGGCGGCTACTACCGGGCCAAAAACGCGAACCCGGGCTACGACCCGATCATCAGCACCTGGTACTGGGAGCCCTACTCCTGCGGCGGCGGCACCGACCCCGGCAACCCCCCGGGCAACCCGGGCTCGTTCGTCGTCAGCGAAGCGCAGTTCAACCAGATCTTCCCCGGCCGCAACGGCTTCTACACCTACAGCGGCCTGACCGCGGCCCTGTCGGCCTACCCCGGCTTCGCCAACACCGGCAGCGACACGGTCAAGAAGCAGGAAGCCGCGGCGTTCCTCGCGAACGTCAACCACGAGACCGGCGGGCTGGTCTACATCGTCGAGCAGAACACGGCCAACTACCCGCACTACTGCGACTACGGCCAGCCCTACGGCTGCCCGGCGGGTCAAGCCGCGTACTACGGCCGCGGCCCGATCCAGCTGAGCTGGAACTTCAACTACAAGGCCGCCGGTGACGCCCTCGGCATCGACCTGCTCGGCAACCCCTGGCAGGTCGAGCAGAACGCGGCCGTCGCCTGGAAGACCGGCCTCTGGTACTGGAACACCCAGAGCGGCCCCGGCACGATGACGCCGCACAACGCGATCGTCAACGGCCGCGGCTTCGGCGAGACCATCCGCAGCATCAATGGCTCGATCGAGTGCAACGGCGGCAACCCCGCCCAGGTGCAGAGCCGCGTCGACAAGTACCGCCAGATCACGTCCATCCTCGGCGTCGACCCCGGCGCCAACCTCTACTGCTGACCTGACGCGAGCGGCTCACCCGGCCACCGGGTGAGCCGCTCGCCGAGCAGGCGGCTCACCGCCTCGACCTGGTCGTTCAGGTAGAAGTGCGCGCCAGGGAACGTCGACAGCCCGAACTCACCGGATGTGTACGCCGCCCACTGGCGCGCCTCGACCTCCGTCACCCTCGGGTCACGGTCACCGAGGAGCGCGAAGATCGGGCAGCTCACGTCGGGCCCCGGCCGGTAGTGGTAGCTCTCCGCGGCCTTGTAGTCGTTGCGCAGCATCGGCAGCACCATGCGGACCAGCTCGGGGTGCGCCAGCACGCGGTCGTCGGTGCCGCCCAGCCGCAGGACGTCGGCGAGCAGCTCGTCGTCACTGCGGTCCCGGATCGGCACGGCCGCCGACGGAGCCCGCCGCCCGGACACGAACAACGCGAGCGGCCAGGATTCGAGCCGCCGCGCGACCTCGAACGCCAGGCTGGCGCCCATGCTGTGCCCGAAGAGCGCCATCGGCCCGTTGACCTCGGCGGCGAGCGCGTCCGCCAGCCGGTCGGCGAGCACGAACAGGTCGTCCACCAGGGGTTCGCCGTGCCGGTCCTGCCGGCCCGGGTACTGCACGGCCAGCACGTCGACCGCGGGCGCCAGTGCGGCCGAGAGCGGGTGGAAGGAACTCGCCGCCCCACCCGCGTGCGGGAAGCACACGAGCCGCGGCGCGTCGGGCGTGGCCGGATGGAAGCGCCGGAACCACGCTGCGGAAGTCGTCATGCCTGCCAATTTCCCAGGCCGGCGCGGCCGGGGTCGACGCCAATCGTGCGGAAGCCGGGCGGGTCCCGGCGCCCGGGGACCCGCCCGTTCCCTCCCTCCTCAGTGGGTCACTCCGCCCGCCACAGCGCGGGGACGGCCGGTGGTTCCCAGCCCGGCTGGGCGGTGTGTCCCTGCAGGCAGACGTAGCCCCGGCCGCCGTAGGTGACCCGGGTGCCCGCCGCGTAGCTCGTCCCCGCCGCCCAGGTGGTGCCCCCGGGCGGCGTCGACGTCGGCGGCGTGGACGTCGGCGGGGTCGACGTCGGGTTCTGCGGGACGTTCAGCACGAAGTCGAACGCGGCTTCCTTCGCCGAGCCGTTGTCCCGCACGGTCATCAGCAGCCGCGCGTCGAAGATCGTGTCGGTGTTGTTGCGCGGCTCGTTCGGGAAGTAGAGCTGGGTGGTCAGGATCGGCCGGCCGGGTGCCTGGACCTTGACGTGGATGTGCCGGGTGCGGCCGGGGTAGAGGCCGGGCACGATCGTCGAGAGCCGGAACGCGCCCTGGGCGTCGGTGTACTGGTGGCCGCGGAAGGTGTAGCCGGTGTTGTCGTACGCGCCGTTGACGTCCGCCTGCCAGAAGTCCAGCAGCACGCGGCCCACCGGCAGGCAGGCCCGCCCGAACACGTAGCCGGACACCGTCAGGCGCGTGCCCTGGGTGCCGGGCGTGACCAGGTCGGTCCGCTCCGGCGAGTTCGGCTTGAAGTAGGGGCCTTCGGTCTGCTCGATCGTCGGCTCGTCGCCGTCGTGGCACGCCGGGGTCAGTTCCGGGGCGGCACCGGTGGCGACGGTCGTGCGGGCGAGCGCCGGCCCGCCGATCAGGGCGACCGGCGCGGCGACGCCCGCGGCCAGCGCGGCGCGCAGCACCGTCTTGCGGCTGAGCTTGGTGTCCTCGTCCATGCCTGCTCCTCGTGGGGGCGTCGGGAATCCCCTCGAACGTAGGCAGCGGACCGGTTGGGCGGCGATGGACTGGCCCGGTCAGTCGTGGTGCTTCTCCCCGCCGCGGCGGAAGTCGCCGGGGCTCAGCCCGGTCTCGCGGCGGAAGAACCGGCAGAAGTAGGCCGGGTCGGCGAACCCGACGCGGGTCGCGACCTGGCGCACGGTGAGGTCCGTCCGGAGCAGGAACCGCTGGGCCTCCCGCGTCCGCGCCTCGCGCAGCAGCTGCGCGGCGGTGCGGCCGGTCGCGGCCTTCACGGCCTCGGTGAGGTGCCCCGGGGTGACGCCGATGCGGTCGGCGTGCGCGGACACCGACCACAGCCCGAGGTCGGGACGGCCGGCGAGCCGGGCGAACTCGGCCGCCACCGCTCCGGCGGGCGCGGGCGGCGGCGTCCCCAGCAGGCGCCCGGCCCGCGCGACCAGGACGTGGAGCAGCGCCCGCAGGACCGACTCGTCGCCGTGGCGGTGCTCCTCCACGAGGTCCGCGACCAGCCGCGTGACGCCGGCGTCGGCCTCCGGGTCCAGCTCCAGCAGCGGCTGTTCGCTCAGCCGTCGCAACAGTTCGCGGTCGGCCGGGTGGTCGAGGAGGAACTCGTCGGTGAACAGGACGACGTGGCCGGTCAGGCCGCGCACATCGGCCCACTGGTGCACCTGTCCCGGCGCGATGACGCCGAGGTGCGGCGGCCGCAGCGGCCGGCGCGTCAGGTCGACGACGTGCGCGCCGGTGCCGCCGGTGACGTGGACCAGCTCGTGGAAGGTGTGCCGGTGCGGGAAGTCCGCCCGCGAGAGCGGCCCGACCTCGTCGAACGTGCCGACGGCGAACGGCGGCGCGGGCGGCGCCGGCACCTCCAGCCGGTGCATCGGCAGCTCCCCCGCCCGCGTTGGCTGGCAGGGCGTCCCGGGCGGAACGGTCGTACCGCGCATGACGTCGTCCCTTCGCCGTCCGGGCGAAAAGTCTAGACCAATGCGCGTGCGGTTCGCCGCTTTTGCCCCGATGATCGCAATCCGATGGTCGGGTCCCCGAGCACACGAAAACGGGGCCGGTCCACTGTGGACCGGCCCCGTTCCCGGGTACTGACTGGTGCTTACGCGCGGCTGCGACGACGGTTCAGCAGCAGCATCAGCGCGCCGCCGCCGAGCAGCAGGCCGCCGACGGTGAACGGAACCGCGGCGTCGACGCCGGTGTTGGCCAGGTCGCCGCCCCCGCCGTTCGAGCCGGCCGGGGTGGTGCTCGGCGCGGTGGTCGGGACGCCGGCCTCGGTCCAGCTGGCGGCCGCGTTCGCGGTCACCTCGGTCTTCTCCGAGTCGGCGACGATCAGCGACTGCGCCGGCTTCTTCGCGTAGTTGTCCGCGACGAACAGGCGGCCGGTGTCCAGCTCGCCGGTGGCCTTGAGGGTGAAGGCGCCCTTGCCCGGCTTGGTGCCCGCGGGGACGTCGACGAACAGCTTGCTGCCGTCCTTGACGTCGGTGCCCTTCAGCTCCTTGCCGTCGGCGTCGGTGATCTTGACGCCCTCGGGCAGCTGGCTGGTCAGCGAGGTGATGTCCCCGCTGGTGGCGACGCTGTACGGGCCGATCTTGCCACCGGCCGTGCCCTCGGTCTTGTCCGCGGCGATGTTCAGCGTCGGCTTCGGCTGCTCGCCGATGCCCTTGTTCTGGTCACCGGTGAAGTACGCGTAGAGCGCGGCGACGTCGGCATTGGCGTCGGCCGAGTTCTCCTCGGCCAGCGGCTTGGTGGCGTCCAGGTTCACGCCGTCGCTGAAGTGCCACACGGCGGCCTGGGTCGCGGCGATGGCCTCACGCTCGGAGACGCCACCGTGGACCTCGACACCCTGCTTCTTCAGCGCCTTGCCCAGCGCGTCGAGGCCGGTGCCCGGGTAACCGTTGTGCAGCACCCAGTTGATCTTCGCGCTGTTCGTCTTGAACGGACCCTCGGCCGGGTACTTGTTCCAGGGGCGCTCGACCATGTCGACGTCGGTGCGCAGCCCGACGGTGATCTGCACGCAGTAGAGCTTCAGCGTGCTGCCGTTGGAGAGCTTCATCTCGAACAGCTCGGCGATGTAGTCGCCGCCCTTGCCGAGGTTGAGCCGGTAGCCGACCGTGCCGGCGTGCTCGTCGACGCGGCCGCGCGCGGCACCGTCGTCGGCGAGAGCGGCCGGAGAGCCGATCATGACCGCGGCGGCCGCGGCGAGAGCCGCGATCCCGCCACGCACGAGAGTGGACCTGACCTGCATAAATCTCCTATCCGAGCCCGAACCACGACGGGGGCAACCGCACACCCCGCAAGCGGCTACCGATTCGGGTGAGCGATCACCCAGTCAAGCGAGACCGGAGCTTACACGGACCCAACAAGCGCTACGCGGGGTGTCCCCATTAACTCGAAAGGCTTGAAAAATCGTATAAATCGGTCGCCTGAAAACGGCAAGGTCACGATTTAAACAACGCTCACTTCGCCGTTTGCAGGACGCAACCCCGACGCCATCTTCCCGATGACCGCGACGTACTCCGCCTTGAGCCGGGGCTTGTCCACTTCGGACGCCTCGGCCAGCGCCATCCCGGCCGTGCCGAGCATGCCGAACACCAGCCGCGTCGTGGTCTCCAGCGGCTGGTCGTCGATTTCGCCGTCGTCGATCAGGGCTTTGATCAGCTGCTCGACGAGCCCGTAGGCGTACTGCTCCTCGGCCGCCTGCCAGCGCAGCCAGCCGAGTGCCAGCGGCGCCTCCTGCCAGACGAGCTTGCCGTAGACGGGGTCGCAGCAGCGGTCGAGGAAGACGTCGAGGGCCGCGAAGGCCGCCGACCAGGGGTCCGCTCCCCGCGCCGCCGCGGCCGCGGACAGCTCCATCGCCTCGGTCTCGAGCTGCGCGAAGACCGCCTCGAACAACGCCGTCTTGCTGGCGAAGTGGTGGTAGATCGCGCCGCGCGTGGCCTGGATGTCGCCGGCGATGTCCTCCAGGGCCGTCCCGGAGAAGCCGTGCTCGGCGAACCGGCGGGTGGCCGCCGCCAGCAGGGCGGCCCGGGTGGCCTCGGAGTACTGCTCCCGCCGGCTCTTGACGGTCGACATGCGCAAAGCATAGGACATACACTGTGCATGTCACCGACACAGTGCATGTGGGGGTAGTCATGACCGACGTCGACGATCTGCTGTTCAACCCGTTCGCACCCGGCTTCTTCGAAGATCCGTACGCGCAGTACAAGAAGCTGCGCGACGAGGACCCGGTGCAGGAGCACCCGCTGGGCTTCTGGTTCGTCTCGCGCTACGAAGACGTCTCGGCGCTGCTTCGCGCCGGGCTCTCGGTGGAGGTCGGCAACCTGGCCCCCGGGCCGCTGCTCGACCAGGCCACCGCGCTCACCCCGGACGCCGACCCGGGCGCGCTGAACCTTTCGATGCTCGACCGCGACCCGCCCGACCACACGCGCCTGCGTTCGCTGGTGACGAAGGTGTTCACCCGCCGCGCGGTGGCGGCCCTGGAGCCGAAGATCGTGGGGCTCGTGGACGAGGCGCTGGACCGCATGGCGGAGAAGGGCGACTCGGACCTGGTCGAGGAGCTGGCGTTCCCGCTCCCGTTCGCGGTGATCTCCGAGATGCTCGGCATGCCCCCGACGGACCATGCCCGCATCCGCGAGCTGAGCGGAACCCTGGTCCGCTCACTGGAGATCGTGGCCGACGAGGAAACGGCCCGCGCGATCATGGCGGCGGACGCGGAGCTGAGCGCGATCACCCGCGAAGTGATCGCCTGGAAACGCGACCACCCGGCGGAGGATTTGCTGACGGCGTTGATCCAGGCGGAGCACGACGGCCAGGTCCTGGACGGCGACGAGCTGGTGGCCCAGGTGGTGTTGTTGTACGTGGCCGGCCACGAGACAACGGTCAACCTGATCGCGAACGGCGTGAACGCGTTGCTGCGGAATCCTGCGCAGCTGGAGTTGCTGCGAGCCCAGCCGGACCTGGCGTCGAACGCGGTGGAGGAGTTCCTGCGGTTCGACTCACCGGTCCAGCAGACCCGCCGTGTGACGACATCCCCGTACGAGGTGGCGGGCCGCGAGATCCCCGCGGGAACGTTCGTACTGGCGTGTCTGGGTTCGGCAAACCGCGACGAGAGGTTCTTCGGCCCGGACGCGGCCCAGCTGCGCCTGGACCGCCCGGAGGCCCGCCACCAGGTGTCGTTCGGCGCGGGTCCACATCACTGCTTGGGTGCGGCGTTGGCTCGTTTGGAGGGCCAGGTCGCGGTGGGTCGGCTGGCGCAGCGGTTCCCGGAGCTGGGTTTCGCGGGCGAGCTGGAGTGGAACGGCCGGATCAACTTGCGCGGGCCGTCGAAGTTCCCGGTGACGGTCCACGCCTGAGTCATCGATCGCACCTCAGGTCGCCCGGCGGCGGGGAGCCGGTGACGTTCTGCCACTCGTCGGCCCGGAGATCGCGGCCGGCGAGCTGGCAGGCGGAGCCGAGCCACGCGCGGACGTCGACCGCCCAGCGGGTCACGGTGCCGTCCGGGCTCGCGGTGAGCAGTTCGCCGGTCGCCGCGGAGCCGGTGATGGCCGTGGCCTCCCAGGGGGCGGTGGCGAACGACGTCGCCACCGGCAAGGTCAGGTCGCCGAGCACCACGCCCCGATCGATGTCGATGACCGTGACGACGCCGTCGTTGCGAACGCGGCCGACGAACGGGGTGCCGGGGACCGCGCTCAGCGGGTAGCCGAAGTCAGGACTGCCGGGAATCGACCGGAGGAGCTCGCCTCCGGTGACGTCGCGGACGTCCAGTGATCCGTCCGGGTGGGACACGAGCAGACGCCCGCCGGCGTAGTGGACGGACCGGGAGTCGCCCGGCACGGACTCGACCGTCTTGTTCTCGCTGTCCACGACGGTCAGCCGGCCGCTGTCCTCCGCACCGGCGGCGATCCACGCGGCGTAACGGCCGTCGTCGCTGATCGCGCCGAGGCCGGGCTCGTGCGCACCGCTGTACTTCGACAGCCGTTCGGAATTCCCCGGCATCCGGTCGAAGTACCGGCCGTCGCTGATCCGGCGCGTGCTCATTCCGCCGTACGCGCTCACGCAGACCAGCCTGCCGCCGTCGGCGGTGATCCGGGCGGCGACGTCCTCCTGTCCCTGGCCCGCCAGGATCTCCTCGGTCCGGCTGCCTCGGATCTTGTACAGGCCGCAGCCCACCTTCCCGATCAGGACGGGCGTGCCGTCCGGCAGCCACGCCGGGAAGACTCCTTCGACACCTGGGGGCAGCGTCACGTGCGTGCCTTCGGCCGGTCCCTGCCGCAAGTCGTGCAGCACGACGTCACCGAACCCGCCGACCAGGATTACACGGCGTCCGTCCGGCGAGATCGAGGCAAGGGTGGCGGGGCTGGAGGCCGGCGCCCCGGGCACCTTCCGCTCTCCGGTGTCCAGGCGCAACCGGGACACCGAAGTGGGGTCCCAGACGGACAGCGTGGCGCCGTTCGACGTGACGAGCCGGCCCGAGCCGCCGATGAACCCGAGGTGGTCGGCGCCGCCGGACCCGACCAGCTCCCTGGATTTGTACGGGCCGGTCTCGCCGCCGGTCTCGGCGAGCCAGAGCCGCCCACCACCGCTCACGGCGATCTGCTTGCCGTCGTCGCGGATCGCGAACACCCTCGGCGTGAACGCGCTGTCGATACCGGACATGTCCGGCTCGATCCGGCTGGTTCCGCTGTCGAACACCGCCGCCCCGCTCGCGTAGAAGCCGGTGAACGCACCGTTGCCGGAAGTCGCCGAGATACCACGATCTCCCGGCGCCATGAGCTCGTCCTGCCGCACGGTGACGGCGAGATCGGCGACACGCAGGCGTTGCCAGACACCGGCGCTGCCGGTCACCGCGACGGTGTCCTCGTCCGGCAGACCCAGCCCGTCCCAGTACGAATCGGAGAGCGGGACGTCGCCTCGCTTGGTTCCGGCCGTCGCCTCGAACGTCGCCAGCCGGTGGGCCGGGTTCAGAGGCGAAGTGAGCACGGCGACGGTCCGGCCTTCCGGGGACACCGCCACCTGACCGGGCGTGTCCTGGTGCAGGACGATGGGCTCGGCACCCGGTCGCCAGAGCACGGCCAGTTCGCCGTCCGTCGCGGCGACCGCGGACACGTCCTCGCTCAGCGCCACGTCGGACACCGGCCGGTCGCCGAGCTTCGCCTCGGCCGTGGCGCCGGTCGAAGGGTCCCACCGGATCAGCCGCCCGTCGCTCGTGCCGGCGACGACCGTCCCACCCGGTGCGGCCGCCAGAGCGGTCACGGGCGCGGGAGCGGTGTGCTGCCGGACCAGACCGGGATCGCCGTTGGCCACCTGGAACAGAGCGGCTTCGGTCTGCGGATCCGCGTTCAAGCGGTACCCCTCGGCGGCCAGCAGCTGCGCCCTCCCGGCGTCGACCGCGGCATCCTTCACGGCCGTCGACGCGGGCAGCCGGGCGGTCGCGATGCGCGCCTGATCCTCGGCAACGCTCTGCTGGTGGACGGCGACCACTCCGGCGACGCCGGCGAGCAGGAAGAGCACGGCGAACACGGCGACCGCCGTGATGAGGCGGCGGCGTTCGCGTTTCCGGCGGCGGACGTGCTCGCCGATGAGGACGTCCTTGTCGACGTCCCGGATGGGCGCGGCGAAGTCGGCCACCGCCTCCTGGACACGGGGATCGTCGTCGTCGAGGTCGTCCAGTCCGCGGATCGCCCGCAAGTCGATCAGCCGCGGCTCGACGTCGACCGCGTCCCGCAGGACCGGGTGCAGCGCGTTGTCCTCGTCCAGCGGGCCGTTCCAGCCGAGGTACCCGTGCGTCACACCGATCAGGATCCGGTCCGGGGACCGGTGCTCGAGCCACCACGCCAGTTCCTTGCCCACCCACGAAGACGCGGCCGACTCGGGAGAAGCCAGCAGCACGAACCACTTCGCGGACGCGAGGGCCCGCTCGATGCCCTGCCACAGGTCGGGATTCGCGGAAAGGTTCGCATCGTCGCGGAACACCCGCAGCGCTCGCGCGTCACGCCGGGATTCACGATTCTTCCTGGCGAACGCCTCCAGCCGTTGCTGGAACCGCGGTGCGAAGTCCTTGTCCCGGTTACGGCTGTAGGAGATGAACGCGTCGTACGCGTACTCCGCATCGCTGTTCATGCGTGATCGTTTTCCGTTCCCCTCGGGACTCCATCCTGATCGGCCGGGCGTTTTTCGTTGTTACAACGACCCGGGATTACCCGGACGGAGCAACCTGGATCCGTTTTCCGGTAACGTCGGCCGTCGCTTGCCGATAGGCGTTGAGTCATCCGGGAAGAGATGAGGGTCATGGCCGGCACCGTGAGCACGTCCGCTGACCGCAGGATTTCCGCGATGGGCGTCCGGTTGCTCGTGTTCGGATTCCTCGCCGTCGTGACGGTGGTCCTGGGTCTCGCCGGCTTCTCGGCCTACTTGCCGTCGCACCCGGAGTTCGGCCGCGGTTTCCCGGATCGGCTGTTCTACAGCATTCAGCTGTTCTTCGTCGCCGCCGAACCGGTGAAGAACGGCGGTCCGATGCCGCTGGTGCTGAACATCGCGCGGTTCCTCGGGCCGGTGGTGACGGCGTCGGCGGTGATCGAGGTCGTCGCCGCCGTCTTCGCCGCCCAGCGGCAGCAGTGGCGGGCGCGGTTGTCCCGGCGTCATGTAGTGGTGTGCGGGAGCGGCGGCGACGCGTTGCTGCTCGTCAGCCGGGTACGCGCGCGCGGCCCGGCGGTCGTGCTCGTCGACCCGCGCCCCTCCGACGAAGCGACGAACCTGTGCCGCCGGCTCAGGGTTCCCGTCGTGGTCGGGGATCCGACGGACCAGGCGGTGCTGCGCGGTGCGGGGACGGCGAACGCCGACACGGTCTACGCGATGGCGGCGGGCAGCGCGGTCAACACGTCGATCGCGGTCGCCGCCCGCGCGGTCACCGCCGACCGGAAGACCCCGCTGACCTGCTTCGCCCTGGTGCCCGACCGGGATCTGCGGGCCGCGTTGCTGGCCCGCGGCCTTGGCCGCAAGGGACACCAGGAGTTCCGGCTCGTGCTGTTCAGCACCGACGAGATCGCGGCCCGGGTGCTCGCTCAGGACAACCCGCTGGCGAACGGGACCGGCGGAGCGGCGCCGCACGTCCTCGTCGCCGGGCTGGACGACTTCGGCCAGACTCTCGCGCTCGAACTCGCGCGCCGCTGGCGGGTGCACGTCAACCTGGGGCGGCCCCGGCTGGTTCTCACCGTGGTGAGCCCCGACGCGGCGACGTTCGGCGCACGGTTGCGCCACCGGTTCCCGGCGCTCGACGCGGTTTGTGACGTCAGGTGGGTCCCGGCGCCGCTGACGTCGCTCGTCGACGAGCACGCCGACCTGCTGGAAGCCGCGGACCGGGTGTTCGTGTGCGCCGACGACGACCTCACGGGTGTCAAGATCGGCCTGTCCGTCCTGCGGGTGCTGCGTGACCACAGCGTCCACGTCACGGTTCGCGTCGGCGAGCGCGGCGCGGAACTCGACGAAGCGTTCCGTGGTGCGAACGGGCGGTTGTTCGACGACGTTTCGGGGTCGTTGCGGATCTTCGGCGCATTGGACGAGGCGTGCCGGCCGGACACGATCCAGGCGGGTGTCGCCGTCGAAGAGATCGCGCGATCGCTGCACGACGAGTACGTCGCCCAGGCCGCGGCGAACGGCGGCACGCCGTCGGCCAACCCGTCGATGAGCCCGTGGGAAGACCTCGCCGAAGACCTCAAGGACGCCAACCGCGCCCAGGCCGGGCACGTCGGGGAAAAGCTGGGCGCGATCGGGTGCATCGCGGTGCCCGTGTTCGACGGCACGATGTCGTTCACGTTCCGGACGACGCCCGACGAAGTGGCCCAGCTGGCGCGGCTGGAACACCAGCGGTGGGTCGCGGAGCGCCGGGCGCAGGGGTACACGCACGGCCCGAACCGCGAGGAGCGCAGGCACCCGAACCTCGTCGACTGGGACGAGCTCCCCGAACCGGCCCGCGAGAAGAATCGGATGTTCATCCGCGCGCTCCCGGCGGTCCTGGCGGGCGCGGGATTCCAGATCCTCCGGGTCCACGTCCCGGTGCGCTGACTCAGGGCCGGGCGGCCCCGTCCGGCCAGCAGACCTGGACCGGGCGGCCGATACTCCGGGCGTAGCTAACGGCGGCGAAGGTCCCCCCGGGCCCCCGGGGAGCCTGGCCGTCCCAGACAGCGACGAGCAGATCGCAGTGATCGGCCACATAGCGCCCGGCGGCCTCGTAGGCGAGCGGGCCGGGTTCGCCGAAGTCCAGCACGACGACTTCGGCCGCCGCGGCGAGCAGCCGCCGGTAGGTCTCGCCGTCCCGCACGGTGGTTTCGTAATCTTGGGCAGGGAGAACGACGTGCACGAGCCCTCCTGCCGCCAGGACGGCCTCGGCGAACAGCTGATCGGCACCATCGGCAAGGCTGGTCATGCCGACGACGGGTCGAGGTAGCCGACGCAGCACGTCGGCGACCTCCGCGCGCACGTGCGCCGTGATCGCGGCGGTCAGCTGCCGGTGCCCGGTCACTCCGACGATCGACATGTCCACCTCCCGCGCCCAGTATCCCGGACGGGGACAGACCTTCGGAGTGAAGCTGTCGGCAACGAGCTTTCCAGCCGGTCTCGGAGACGTCCTCGAAACACCGGGCGAGCAAGGCCGCGGCATCCGCCTTCAGTCCACTCGCGACGATCGCGTCTTCCTGCTTCTCGAGGTTTTCGGCGATCCGGCGACGGATCGCGGTTTCGGCGATCGACAACAGTTTCAACGCGGCGAGGTCCAGGTCGAGCAACGTCGACACCAACCTACGCGCGATCCCGACGGCGTCCGCGAAGAAGGTGAATGGTGCCCCCGACGGGGTTCGAACCCGCACTTTGTCGATTTTAAGTCGACTGCCTCTGCCGATTGGGCTACGGGGGCACCGCACACTCTAGGCGACCGGCACCCACCGCAGCTCAGAGGACTACGCCGCCAGTTTCCAGACCGCCGCCACGATGCCGACCACCAGTGGGTGGACCGTGACGGCCGCGCGGGCCAGGGATCGGAGGACCAGGACCACGCCGCGGTCACCGAGCCAGGCCAGGCGGGTCACGCCGTTGCCGTAGAGGTATGCCAGCTGCGGTGGCGTTCCTCCCGCGCGCCGGCGTGACCGGCTGACCCAGTACTCCGGCAGCACCAGCAGTGCCGCTACCAGCGTCACCGCGTCGCGGACCGGCTCGATCAACGTCCTCAACGCCACCGGTACGACGAACCGGACGACCACGCAGGCCACCGCCACCACCACGAACAGGCCCGGCAACGCCTGCGGGAGCAACGGCCACATCATGCACCGCTTCCCGAGCCGTTCCGCGCGGGCTCGCTGGTCCGGTCTTCGAAGCTCAGCTGCCGCGCCGCGTCCGTGCCGGTCAGGACCCGGTTGATCGAGGTCTGCATCCACTGCATCACGATCCGGACCTGGTCGTCGATCTGCCAGCGGTCCAAAGCGTCCGACTCGATGAGCCGCGTGATGAAGTCGAAGACCTCACGGCGGTGCGTGTCCCTTTCCTGGACGAGCGCGCGCACCACCGGTTCGACGTCCTTCGGGTTCTGCGCCAGCTGCAAGGCGAACTGGTCGAGGTCGCCGTCCTTGATGAGCTCCTTGAACGCCGCGACCTCGGCCTCCAGCCGGACGTTCCGTTCCTTCTGTTCGTCCATCCGCAGGCGCACCAGCACGTTCGTCCACAGTCCGTATTCCGACAGCAGCCAGTTGTTCGGGAACCGCGCGTTGACTGCCTTCTCCGCCGTCTCGACGTCCACGGCCATCAAAGCCCGGCTCGCCTCCCGCAGCCCGGCGAGCAACGGCGGGACGAGCACGGGCCGGATGTCCCGGAGCCCTTCGGCGACGACCAGTTTGGGCTTCTTCACCCGCCACTGGATGTCCGCTTCCGCGCGGAAGACGAAGGCGTCACCCATGCTCGGCAGCGCGATCTCCAGCGAAAGCCGCTGCAGCGAGAGGTCCACCTCGAAGACCGAGCGGAAACCGCCCCAGAGGAGCTCGCCCGCGGTCGGCTGTTTGCGCTGGTCGAAGGCGGACATCCGGCCGTCGCTCTGGACGAACACCCTCGCCACCCACGGCCGCATCGGCGTCCGGTTCCGCACGAAACCCAGCCGGCCGACGCGATCGTCGCTCACGATGGGCGCGTAGGCGGAGCCGTCGAGCGTCCTGACCGTCGGCCGGTCGCCCGAGTCCGGCACCGGCGATTCGGGCTTGTGCTGCTGTTCGACGTCGTCTTCTTCCTTCGGCTCCGCTTCTCCGGAGACCTTCTCCTCGGTCATACGACCACCCTCATTTCGGTCCGGGTACGGATCGACGCGGTCAGCTGGGCCGCCACGTCGGGCTCGAGCGGATCGGCCCAGTCCTTCGTGAGCCGTCCGATCAGGTAGAGGAGCCGTTCCGCGTCACCCTGCTTCTCGACGAGCTCGGCCATGAACCTCGCCAAGACATCGAGCAAGGTCGGCTCCCGTTCCGCGCAACGGATCCACCGGGAGAGGAAGTGCCTTGCCAGCGCGTCACCTTCGCGGGTCCGCAACGACTCGCGCAGCAACGAGGCGATCGGCTCGGTGAGAGCGGAGTCCTGCGAGTGCAAGGTCAGGAGCAGCGGCCACTGCTCGGCGCCGGGCGGGAGCACGGGCCTATCCTCTTTCCCCGCCATTTCGAGGTGGTCGAGCTCGAACCCGTAGAGATCCGTCAGGTGCAGCAAGCTCTGCAACGCGAGCCGGCGAAGGCTGGTCCGCTTGCTGTCGAGCCATCGGCGGAGGCACGCGAGCACCTCGGTCACCCGGCCGAACGCCAGCAGCTTCGCCACGCTGTAGCCGGTGATCCAGACGACGTCCCAGTCATCGCCTTCGTCCAGGGGTTCGCGGCCTTCCGAAGGAGTACCGAGAACCCTGAGCTCTTCGAGCGTCTTGTCGATGCGACGGCGCCCCAGTGCGAACCCATACGTCGCCGCGGCCGTCCAGCGCAGCGATCGGAGATCGGAGCGGCGCCAGTCCTCCAGCCGCTCGATGATGGCCGGTCGCAGGTTGTCGTCCTGCGCCGCCTGGTCCAGCGCGATCGCGGGCGACAAACGGCGGTTGCTCAGCAGCCACCCCCGCTCACCTTCGATGGCACGAGGCTTGATCATCTTCGTGTAGACGTAGACGAAGTCCCTCCGGCAGAGGTATCCCATCACCTGAGCGGCCCGGACCCACATCATCGGGCGGTCGTCTTCGGTCAGCTTCGTCAGCCACTCGTTGATCGAATCCCGCATCCGGTAGTGGTTCAGCCAGACGTGGTCGAGGATGGCGGTCGGGTACCGCGGATCGTGGAACCGCATCAGCGGCATCGGCACCTTTTCGCGGCCGAACGTCGCGTAGCCGTCGACGATCGTCGCTCGCAGCGCGGGGAGCCGGCTCACCTGGTCGTCGGCGAACAAGGACACCCGGCGCTTGTCGTCCTTTCCCGTCGCATTGACCAGCTTGTCGCCCAGCAGCTCAGCCGCTTCGGCCACCAGGTTGTACGGCGCCTCGTTCAGCACCGCCAACGCCACGCGGAAGGCGCTCAGCCGGAGCGCTTCGTCGAGTTCGGCACCTGGCTCCAAGCCCTGCGGAGCGACGAACCACTTCGCCACCTGGCGGTGAACCGCTTGAGCGGCCTCGCGCTCGACGTCCTCACGCGTGAGGACTCCTCGCGCGTGCTGGACGAGAAGAGTGGCCATCCGCACGGACTCCCATGGTCGCGGGCACGGGCCAAGGGCCTCGGCGGTCCACGGAGCCGCGCGCAGCTTCCCGAGAGCGGTTTCGAGGCCGGGCGGGTCCTCGGGCCGGATCTCGTGCCGCACGTACTTGTCGAGCAGAGAAGCCGGTTCCGGCGGCCGGTACTCGAACGCGTACCCGCCGAACACATCGATGAACCGGGAATCCTCGGCCGCGATCAGCACGCAGAACGACGACGCCTTCTTGAGCCGGTCGCGCAGTTCGTCGAGGTTCTGCTCGGTGAGTGCGCCGCTCACCCGGCGGGTGAGCTCGGCGAAGTACCCCGCGTTCTTCTCCGGGAATTCGGCACCGACGAGCGATTTGACGGTCTTTCCGCTGTTGAGCCCGAAGACCCTGCCTTCGGCCACCCGGTCGAGGAGGTGCAACGCCGTCGTGACGCGTCCGGTGCCCGGCTGGCCCCGCAAGAGGATGACGTTCCGCTGCCCGAGCACCTCGCGCATGTCGCTGTGGCCCGCCACGGGGAGGTACCGGGACCTGACCTGCGAGAGCACGTCTTCACGCACGGATCCGGACCGCCGGGAGATCTCTTGCCCGGCATAGATCTGAATTCGATCACCGACCTGGACCTCGCCGACCCGCGGCTCGTTGAAGTACGCGGTCGACGTGTGCTGCGCGAACTTGGGCGACAAGAAGTGGTCCCCTTGCCGGATGGCCTGGTTCACACCCCGGCTCTCGTCGTCGACCCGATCCTTCTCGTCCCCCGGGCTCGCCTTCTGCGGCGTCCCGCGCTTTTGCGTGCCGCTCTTCTGCGCGGTGCCGTTCTGTGGAGCACCACCCTCGGGCGGGCCCTTGGGCGCCGAGGCCGGAGTGGCCGGTGCCGGCGCTTTAGGCGATGGCGCTGCCGGGGTGGATTCGCTCATCGGCCGGCCCCGCGGTTGTCGTTCCACGCCCCGATGACGATCGGCGCGTGGAAGGTCCCGCCTTCGAAGTTCGACGCCGATCCGTGCACCACACCGATCCTGGGTGACGCCTCCGGTGTCACGACGTCCCGGCGACGCGGACCCGGCTCCGGCGGGACGGAGTAGCCGAGGACGCGGACCCAGGACCCCGGCTCGCCGCCGAGCCGCCGGTAGCTGTCCGGCATCACCATCCGCGCCGTCGAGCCGGCGACGAACTGCCGATGGACGCCGTCGGACACGGCCACGACGACGGAACTGTCCTCGACGCCGTCCGAATACCGAGCCGCGTCGGCAGCCGGCGCGCGAGCGTCCCCGAACGCCACTCCCACGGCGATCCGCACATCCGGCGCGTGCGCGGCGAGCGCCTCCTCCAGGTGGTAGAGCCAGACCCCCAGCACGCGTTCGCCCGGCGCTCCGCCGGGCAACGACACCGTGAGGTCATCGTTCACCTTTCCGGGCAACGGGATCCCGGCCGCGGCGAGGGACGCCACGACCACCCGATCCGCGAAGTCCGGGTCGGCGTCGCCATCGACACGGAGATCGAGCGCCAGCGGAGCCACGCCGGCGAGTTCGGCCACCGTCGCGGCGGGAACGCCGGGTACCCGGATCCAGGCGTCGGCGGAGAACCGCTTCTCCGGTTTGTCCACGCGGACGCGTACGAACTCGGCTTCGGAAACTTCGGGGAGACGCTGGCACACGCATCCTTCGAAGATCGGCTGGGACACGACCTGAACGAGGTTGGCCTCGGGCAGTGCCGCCAGGACCGCCCGCGCTTGTTCAGCGTCCAAGAGCCGGTTGACGTGCACCGGTCCGTCCGACGCGTAGCCGTGCGCGGCCGGCAGGGATCCGCCGTGGTGCATCGAAATGCGCAGCCTCAGGCGCGTTTCCGGCCGCCGGGCGTGGTTGAACCGCTCGAGCCGGGCATCGAGCTCCCGGACGAACCGGCCCACCAGCGCCGGCTCGGCGGAGCCGTCGTCGATGCGGGCGAAGAAGCCGTCGCCGCTGTCCTGCACCGCCCACGAGGCTCGATCGAGCCCGGCGATCTCGGCCGCGGCGGACACCGCGTCCGATAGGGCTTGCTGCAGTTCAGCCTGCTGCCGCCCGTCCCGGGTCCCGTATCGCCACATGTCGACGGCCAGCAGCAGCGCCCGTGAGAACTCGGTGTGTTCCGGCAACGCGGCCTCCTCCGGAAGATCGATCTGCTTTTCGATCCCCTAACTCTGAGCCACGTCCGCGTCGCCGACCCCGTATTGATACGGGTTTTGCCGGTCAGGAACCCCGAACCGGGCCAGCCGCTCGAGATCGTCGACTACGATCCGTCGATACTGCCGGCGCACCAGGCCCGACCGGTGCAGCAGCTGCAAAGCCTTCTCGAACGTCGCCAGTGCCACCCCGGCCAGGGACGCGATCTCCGTCTGGGTGAGCGACACGTCGAGGTCCCAGCCCTCCGTCGTGCGCACGCCGTGCCGGCCGACGATCTCGGCGAGCACCCGGCCGACCCGCAGGGGCGCCGGGCAGGCGACGAACTCGGCTCGCCGGTTGTTCGCCCAGTGCAACCGCGAACTGAGCGACGCGGCCATCGCGGCCCACGCGTCCGGATTGCGGTCGAGGAAGTTCTTCAGCTGAGCGCTCTTGATGAGCCTGACGTGAGCGGCGGTGCAGGTCGTCACGTTGGCGGACCGCCGCCGGCCTTCCAGAACCGACATTTCACCCAGCAGGTCACCTCGTCCACGCAGGCCCAGCAGCACCGGACGCCCGAACTCCGTTTCCACGAACACCTTCATGATCCCGTCGAGGACCACCAGTACGTGGTGGCTTTCCTCGCCCTGCCGGATGATCTGCTGGCGCGCGCCGTAGGTCACCGCCGTTCCCAGTTCGAGAAAACCGTCCTGGGTCCGCGCGGACATCCGGCCGAGCAAGCTGCCTTGGGGCCACGACTTCTGGTTCAGCTCCACTCCCCTCCTCGAGTGCGTGCGCCGCAACCACCGTTCCCACATGACGGCGCCGCGCACCACGTCAAAAGGCGGCTTTTCGCATTCGGAGGCGGCGAGTTCCGGTCCCGAAGCCGTCTTAGGACGAGAAGCCGGCGGCCCGGAACGGCGACGATCGAAGGGCGACCGGAAAGGGAGAGAACATGATCAGGAGAGCACCGGCGGGTACGAAAGTCGGACGTGGCGAGGTCGGGGACGAACTCGCCACGACGTTGACCACGGTCACGTTTTTCCAGGGCGCGGTCCAGCACGCCGACGAGAAGGCGCGCACCGTCGTGGCCGTCCAGACCATGATCACCGCGCTGGTGGCCACCCAGGCCGGCCTCCTGGGGAGTGTCAAGGCCGGCTCGGTGCCGCGGACGATCCTCCTCGGGGCGTTGATCTGCTTCGCCCTGGCGTACGCCTTCGCATCACTGCACGTGTTCCTGGCGATCCGGCCCCGGACGACGGCCCCGTCCGGGGCGAACCAGTTCGCGTTCCCGAGCGTCGCCGCCGGAACGGCAGTCACCGGACGCGGTAGTCAGCGAGAGCAGTCCGAACAGGCCCACGAACTCACCCGCCTGCTGGCCGCCTTGGCGATGCGCAAGCACCACCACGTGCGGTTCGCGCTGGCCGGCACCTGCGTGCTCTTCGCGAGCGCCCTGGTCTTGCTGGTCACCGCGGCGCTTCCGTGAGCGGGCTCAGCCGTCGGCGACGGCCGCCAGCCGTTCCTGGTCGCAGACGCACACCCGGCGGTAGCCGGTCTCCACGATTCCCTCCCGCCGCAACCCGGCCAGAGCGCGGTGCACGGTCGGCTCGGCGGCCCCCACCAGCGCGGCGAGTTCCGGCTGGGTGAGGGCGACACCGATCCGGAGGTGCGGGCCGGCGGCGACGCCGTACGACGTCGCGAGCTCACGCAAGACCCTCGCCAAGCGGATCCGCACCTCGCGGCTGCCGAAGTCGATCCGCCGCCGAGTTGCCCAACGGAGCTTCGCGCCGACGCTGCCGCTCACGGCGAGGGACACGTCCGGGAAGCCGAGGAGGAACCGGCGGAACTCGGCTTGGGAGATGAAGCGGGCTTTCACCCGGCCGGCGGTGGTCACGGTGGCGACCCGTGGCTGGCCGTCCATCGCCGCCAACTCGCCGACCAGATCGCCACCGACCCGGATGGCCAGCAGGGCGAGGTGACCCTCCGGGGTGGCACCGGTGACCTTCACACAGCCGTCGACCAGCAGGAAGACGTGCGTACTGGACTCTTGTTCGCGAAGGAGCACCTTCTCGGGCCCGAACTCCCGCGGGATGCCCAGCTCGAGCAGGGCGGCCCGCGCCGTCCGGGACAATCCGGCCAGAAAGCTGCCTCGCGGAAACCTCGCCTCGGCCGGACGGCTCACCGCCCCTCCCCTCGCCCCCCTGGATGGTAGGACGCGGCCGGCACCGGCGCCACCATCGCAAAACGACACGAGGCCGGGTCGGAGAAACGACCCGGCCTCGTGTCTACTGTGGACTCAGTGGAGCGTCCACGACTGGTTCGCCGCTCCTGTGCACGTCCAGATCTGCAGCGGTGTTCCGTCCGCTGAACTCGGGCCCGTCGCGTCCAGGCACTTGCCCGATGCCGGGTTCACCAGCTGGCTGCCCGACGCCGTCCACTGCTGCGCGCCAGTCCCATTGCAGTCGTACAGCTGCACGCGCGACCCGTTCGCCGTGCCTGCCGCGTTCACGTCCAGGCACTTGCCCAACGCCCGCAACGTGCCCGACGTCGCCGTCCACTGCTGCGCGCCGGTTCCGTTGCACGTGTACAAATCCACAACAGTGCCGTTCGCGGAAGAAGCTCCCGCCACGTCGACGCACTTGCCGCCGTAGCCCGTGATCGTTCCGCCGCCGGCCGGGGGCGGGGTCGTCGTGCCGCCGCCCGTGATCGCGTTAAAAATGCGCGAGTACGTGTAGCCCGTTGCGCGGTCGTAGTCCTGCAACTCCCAGAACGACAGCTCTGCCACTCCGTTGGACGCCGCGAACGTCTCCAGCTGCTGCGCGTCCGACTGGCTGAACTGCGCTCCGTCGTCGTTGCGGCCGGCGATCGGCGTCAGGCCCATCATCGCGTATGCCGCCGACGTCGAAATCCCGTACAGGCTTGCCAGCTGGGACGCCGATGCCCGCGCCGCCGAGAGGGCGTCGCCCAGGACCGGCTGGCCGTCGTAGAAGTCCATCACCATCAGGTTGACCACGCTGACCTTGACGCCCTTGCTCTTCGCGTCGCGCAGGAGGTCGAGCTCCTTCGAGGGCAGGCCCGTCGGGTCGACCGCCAGCGTGTAGTCGACCTGGACCGCCGGGTTCTGCTGCTGCAGCGCCGCCAGTGCCGAGTTGCGGCGCTGGTTGGACGCCGTGTCGTTCAGGACGCCGCCCTCGATGTCGAAGTCGAGGCGCGGCGTGCCGTAGGTGTTCACGACGTTGGCGTACGCCGCGGTCAGGCTCGACGTGGTCGTGCACGTCTGGGCCAGCTCGCCGCCTTCCGCGCCGCCGAACGACGGGATGACGTTGCCGCCCGCCGACTGCAGGGCGGTGATCTGCGACTTGAACGAGCCGACGCCGGTGCCGTTCGCCTCCCAGACCGGCGTGCAGCCGGACTGCGGGGTCAGGAACGCCAGCGTGAAGAACTTCGTGCCGGTCGCGTTCATGTCCGCGGCCATCTGGCCGGCGTCGCCGTCGCTGATCTGCAGGTACGGCGCCGCGTAGTGGGCGGGGAAGGCGGGCGTGGCCGCGGCGGCCGTGGACGGTGTCAGTGCGAGCGCGGCGACGACGGGCAGCGCCGCCACGAGTGCCGCTTTGGTACGGGAAAAGGGCATGGCAAAGCTCCAAGGGGGACCGTGGGGAGAGGAGCCGGAGCGGACTTATTCCGCGTTGTGAAGAAAGGGTTTACCCGCTCATCGGCCCAGTTGTCCAGACCATGTCGCTCACCGGCACACAGCCGGATTTTTCCCCGCAATAGCCCCAAAAAGCCCTTATCCGCCGCTTTTGCCGGACGCCTCGTCGGCGCGGCGGTACGCCAGCCAGCGCTGCCCGACCAGGTCCCAGACGCGCTGGTAGTCGTCGAACTTCGCGCGGATCACCTCGACGTCGAGCTCCTCCGGCGGCGTCGACGCGACGTAGAACCCGAGGTCGTCGCGCAGCCGGTAGAAGCGCGACTGGACCTCTTCCATCAGCACCCAGAGCGACCGCCACGCGAAGAACGGCTCGAGCGCGCTCACCACGGTGACGACCGCGACGAGCGCGAACGCCGTCCCGGTCCAGCCGTCGAGGTTCTGCAACCCGAGGATGATCGTCGACGTCGCCGAGAGCGCCAGCGCCACCAACCGGATCGACACCGCCCGCCGCCGGAAGCGGGACTTCCGGCTGCGGGCGTACTCGTTGGCGCGTTCGATCCGGGCCAGCACGTCCTGCGCGAGCTCCAGCGGATCGAGCCCCGGCTTCGGCGGGTCGGACTGGATCGGTGGCTTCACCGGACGGACATTACCGGCGCCACCCGGCCGGACTCAGGACTTCGAGACGCGCGCGAACTCGTCCTTCGGGTTGTTGATCTGCCCGAGCGAGATCACCTCACGCCGGAACAGCCCGCCGAGGATCCAGTCGAAGAGGATCCGGATCTTGCGGTTCCACGTCGGCATCGCCTTGAGGTGGTACGCGCGGTGGAAGAGCCAGGCCGGGAAGCCCTTGATCTTCAGGTTCAGCGCGTCGGCGACGCCCTTGTGCAGGCCCAGACTGGCGACCGCGCCGAGGTTCTTGTGGTAGTAGTCCTTCGGCTTGCCGCCGCGGATCACCTTGATGATGTTCTTCGCCAGCAGCGTCGCCTGGCGGACCGCGTGCTGCGCGTTCGGCGGGCACGTGGCCGTCGGGTCCTCTTCGGTGCGCGAGAGGTCCGGGATCGCGGCGTTGTCGCCCGCGGTCCACACCTCCGGGTGACCGACGACCTGCATCGCGGCCGTCGCCTCGAGGCGGCCGCGCTTGTCGAGCGGCAGGTCCGAGTTGGCCAGCACCGGGTTCGCCTTCACGCCGGCGGTCCAGATGAGGGTGTCGGTGTCGAACTCCGTGCCGTCCGAGAGCACGACGTGGCCGCCCTCGAACGACTTCGCCGCCGTCGACAGGTACACCTCGATGCCGCGCTTCTCCAGCTGCTCGACCGTGTACACGCCGAGGGTCTCGCGGACCTCGGGCAGGATGCGCCCGGCGGCCTCGACGAGCACCCAGCGGACGTCCGCGGGCTGGATGTTCGGGTAGTAGTTCTCGACCGCGAACCGGGTCATGTCCTCGAGCTCGGCCAGCGCCTCGATGCCGGCGAACCCGCCGCCGACGACGGTGAACGTCAGCAGGCGCTTGCGCAGCTCGGGGTCGAGCGTGCTGGCGGCCTCGTCGAGCTTGGTCATGATGTGGTTGCGGAGGTAGATCGCCTCGCCGATGGTCTTGAAGGCGATGCCCTGCTCGACCAGGCCCGGGATCGGCAGGATGCGGGCGACGGCGCCGAGCGCGACGACCAGGATGTCGTAGCCCAGCTGCTCGATGTGGCCGTCGGCCGCCTCGACCGTGACGGACTTCTTGTCGTTCTCGATCTTGGTGACGCGCGCGGTCAGCACGTGGCAGCGCTTGAGCACGCGGCGCAGCGGCACGACCACGTGCCGGGGCTCGATCGCGCCGGCCGCGGCCTCCGGGAGGAACGGCGCGTAGGTCATGTGGGGCTGCGGGTCAACGACGGTCACGGAGGCCTCGTTGGCCCGGAGCATCTTCTGGAGGCCGTACGCCGTGTAGAGCCCGACGTACCCACCACCGAGGACGAGGATCCGAGTCGGTTCCGACTTCGACTTCGCAGCAGCCATGTCCTCATGGTGACACCTTCCGGAGCGCCTCGCTCGGGGACCCCATCTCGCTGTGACCAGCGTCGCTGCGGTTTCCGTAACGATTCAGTTCGGACGTGTCACCGAGGTCGCGGCCCGGAACACGTCGACCACCATGGCGTGGGTCACGAGCCGAGTCTGGACATTCCGCGGCGACACGTGGTAGCAGCCGAAAAGTCGCAGGTCGTCCAGTTCGACGACGGCGCCGTGCGCGAACGCCGGACGCGGTCGGGGCACCGGCCAGCCGGCCGCGGCGAGCACGGGCAGTAACGCCTGCCAGCCGAACGCGCCGAGCACGACGATCGCGCGCAGTGTCGGACGTAACAGCGTGAGTTCCTCCGCGAGCCACGGACGGCAGGTGTCACGCTCGGCCGGCGTCGGCTTGTTGTCCGGCGGGGCGCAGCGCACGGGCGAGACGAGCCGGGTGCGGTAGAGCTCGAGGCCGTCGCCGAGCCGCTCCGACGTCGGCTGCGACGCGAGCCCGACCTCGTGCAGCACCCGGAAGAGGAAGTCACCCGACGGGTCGCCGGTGAACATCCGGCCGGTGCGGTTCGCGCCGTGCGCCGAGGGCGCCAGCCCGACCACCGCGATCGACGCGTCCGGCGGCCCGAAGCCCGGCACGGGCCGCGCCCAGTACTCCTCGCCGCGGAAGGCCGCCTTCGTGCCCACGACGCCTTCGCGCCAGGTCACCAGCCGCGGACAGGCGCGGCACCCGGCGACAGCGGCGTCCAGTTCCGCGAGCGACCTCATTTCAGCGCCGCCCGGGACAGCCGGTCGGCCTGGCGCGTCGTCTCGGGCAGGCGGTAGCGCGGGGCCAGTGCCAGCGTGAGCCGGCAGGCGTGCGCCAGGTCGATCCGGTGCCCGGCCGAGACGTAGACCGGCTTGACGCCGTCCTGGGTCCGCAGCACCGCGCCGACCTCTTCCCCGGCGTCGACCAGCGGCACCGAAGCGCCCCGGGACGCCGCGGGAGCGTCGTGCGTGCCGACGAACCGCGTCTTGCCGACGCCGAACGCGGGCCGGCCGGTCAGCACGCCGAGGTGGCAGGCGAGGCCGAAGCGCCGCGGGTGGGCGAGGCCGTGGCCGTCGCAGACCAGGACGTCCGGCTCGTGGTCCAGCCGCTCGAGCGCGGCCAGCAGCGGCGGCAGCTCGCGGAAGGCGAACAGGCCCGGCTCGTAGGGGAAGACGGCCCGCGCGCGGTGCGTCCGCCGCTCGACCACGGTGAGCCCGGTGGTCTCGAGGGTGACGACGGCCGCGGCGATCCCGTCGGCGCCGTCGTAGGCGACGTCGAGGCCGGTCACCGTCGGCGGCAGCTCCGGGAGGTCGTCGGTGAGATCGACCAGGCCGCGCAGCCGTTCCTGCACGGCGAGCGCGTCCTCCGCCGTCTTCGGCCAGTCCCCGGTGTGCACCAAGTCACCCTGCCACAACTAGGTTGGGTCCATGGCGGACACGACCCCCGAAGAGGCTCCCGAAAAGAAGGCTCCGGAAACGACGGAGATCCCGGCCGAGCCGACCGACGACATCGTCACGACTCGGCACACGATCACCGTGAAGCGGAAGAAGCTTTCCTACACGGCCAAGACGGGCCGGATCGTCCTCCGCAGGGAGATCGTCAAGGACGGCAAGTCGGAGGGGCACAAGGCGAAGGCGGAGGTGTTCCTCACCTCCTACACCCTCGACGACGCCGACCCGGGCTCGCGGCCGGTGACGTTCGCCTTCAACGGCGGCCCCGGCTCGTCGAGCATCTGGCTGCACATGGGCCTGCTGGGCCCGCGCCGGGTGCTCTCGGGCGACGTCGACGACCTCGTGCCGCCGCCGTACGGGCTGGCCGACAACCCCGAGACGCTGCTGGCGCACAGCGACCTCGTGTTCATCGACCCGGTGTCGACCGGCTACTCGCGCGCGTCCGAAGGCGGCGAGACCAAGGACTTCCACGGCTTCAAGGGCGACATCGAGTCGGTCGGCGAGATCATCCGGCTGTGGGTTTCGCGGCACCAGCGCTGGCTGTCGCCGAAGTTCCTGGCCGGCGAGTCGTACGGCACGCTGCGCGCCGCCGGGCTGGCCGCGCACCTGCAGGAGCGGCACGGGCTCTACCTCAACGGCCTGCTGCTGATCTCGTCCGTGCTCGACCTCGGCACGCTGCGGTTCACCGAGGGCAACGACCTGCCGTACTCGCTGTACGTGCCGACGTACGCGGCGATCGCGCACTACCACGGCCTGCACGGCGAGCGCCCGCTCGACGACGTCCTCGCCGACGCCGAGGACTTCGCGGCGAAGGACCTGCCGTGGGCCCTCTCCCGTGGCGCCCGGCTGTCCACGCGGGACCGGGCCGAAGCCGTGGCCACGCTGGCGTCGCTGACCGGGCTCACCGAGTCCTATGTGGACCGGGTGAACCTGCGGATCGAGCACGTGCGGTTCTTCACCGAGCTGCTGCGCGACCGCGGCCTGACGGTCGGCCGGATGGACGGCCGCTTCACGACGTGGGAGCCGGACGGCGGCCGCGAGCACATGAGCGACGACCCGTCGATCTCCCGCGTGATCGGCGCGTACGCGGCGGCGTTCAACCACTACGTGCGGGCCGAGCTCGGGTACGAGAACGACCTGCCGTACGAGCTCATCCACGAGGACACGTTCAAGGCGTGGTCGTACGCGGACTTCGAGGGCCGCTCGGTGTCGGTGGTGGACTCGGTGAGCGCGGCGATGCGCGCGAACCCGCACCTTCAGGTCCACGTGGCGTTCGGCCACTACGACGGCGCGACGGCCTACTTCGCGGCCGAGCACGTGCTGGCCCACCTGCAGATCCCGGAGGAGCTGCGCGACAACATCGACACGGCGTACTACCCGGCCGGGCACATGATGTACGTCCACGAGCCGACCCGGGTGCAGCAGGCCAAGGACCTCGCGAAGTTCGTCAAGAAGGCCTCGAACCGCTGACTGGCCGGCTGGTCTTCACCGGGACGCCGGTGGAGACCAGTCGACGGCGGTCTGCGGCGGGACCGGTTCGCCGTAGTGGCCGGGTGGCAGCGGACGGCGGCCCCGGACGTACGCGACCAGCTCCGCGGCCGTGACCAGCACGGCGTACGCGACCAGCCACGGCGTGTACGACGGCGGCAGCCGGTGGGCGACGACGTCCAGCAGCGGCGGAACCGCGACCAGGGCCGGCGCCGCGCTGTGGAGGTTCTCCGCCTGCACCTGCCGGTACACCGCGAACGACGCCTCGTCCTCGGCGAGGACCGGGCCGCGCAGGAAGCCGGTCAGGATCGCGCCCGAGCAGAGCGCGCTGATCGCGAGCAGGATCAGCCAGCCCGCGGCGTACCTCCCCGGGAGCAGCGAAACCGCGAGCGTCGCGCCGCCGCCGTAGGCCAGTACCCCCGACGCGACGAACCAGGCGTCGAGCGGTTTCGGCGCCGGACCGGGCCACGGCTGGGTGTGCTTCGCCAGCTGCGACTGCCGGGACCGGACGCCCCGCCAGATCGTCAGCTGGATGGCGAAGTAGGCGAAGTACACGGCCATGCTCAGAGGTGTGCCGAAGAGCTGCCCGAAGCCGAGCCCGCCGACGAGCGCGAGCACGCCGAACAGCAGGAACCACGGCAGGCTGCGGTTCGTGAAGGCGTTGCGGGTGAGCAGCAGCGCGTCGATGTACGGCGTCGGTGCCGCCACGCGCCGGCCGCGGCTCGCCAGCCAGCGCAGACCCATCTCTTGCTCGGCTCCGGTGCTCATGCCGTCTCCCCGTAGTAGCTGTCAGTGGCCAAACGCGCGGAGTGCCGCGACGGTTTACCGGCCGTAGAAACCCGGCGGCAGCTTCCGGAACCGCGTCCGCAGCCAGCCGGTCAGCTGCAGGCCCAGCACGACGACCAGGTAGGCCACCGCGAACCACTCGAACGGGCTGTGCACGGACTGGGGCATCACCACCACGCCGAACAGCGCCGACGGTGCGTAGCGGTAGGCGTCCTGGGCCCGGAGCTGGCCGTCGACGGCCAGTGAGGCGGGGTCCTCCGCGATGACCGGGGCGCGCAGGATCCGCCCGGCGATCGCCACGGTCGCGGCGGCTCCGGCCGCCAGCGCGAACGTCTGAGCGAAGGCGTCGACGGACGGCGCCACCACGATCTCGGCCGCGGACAGCGCGGCGCCGCCGAGGAACGTGATCGCCGCGGCGGCCAGGTACCACCCGCCCACCTGCCGCACCGCCTCCCGCGGCGCCGGCGGGGTACCGGTGCCCGCCAGGCGTTCGGCGAGCTCTTCGCGGCGGCGGATCTCCCGCGACCGGACCACCTGCACGACCGCGACGGCGGCGAAGAGCACCCCGAACCAGCCGGGCATCTCATGGAGGAGGGGGCTCACCGCGGCCAGCACGAGGCCGACGGCCACGCCCCACGGCGTCGTCTTGGCCGCCCACTCCCGGGACCCGAGGCGCAGGGCCAGCAGCCGGGTCGGGAGCCAGACCACCACCCCGCGGCGCCCCAGCCACATGCGCGCGGCGTTCACCTCCACGAGCATCGGTTCGCCCGGCAACCTCGGATCGACCGGTAACGCCGGTTCACGCACTTCCACCCGAAACCTCCCCCGCGTCCCGGTGTACACGCGCGACACCGGCCGAAGGTTGGCTGGCCGGAGACGCGAAACGGCCCACCCCCGGCGGAGGTGGGCCGTCGCGCGGGAGAACTACTTCAGGTACTGCGACCCGTGGGTCACCGCCGAGTACGCGTCGACCGCGCCGTGGCCGTAGAAGCCGTTGAACGACGGGTCACCCGTGCACGTCGCCGTGAACTCCGGTCCGCGGCCTTCGTCCACGTAGTCCACCGTGCGCGGCACCGGGCAGGCGATCTGCGACGCCGTGCCCTCGAGGACGCGCTGGACCTTGTCCGGGTCCAGGCCGAACTCGCCCTTGGTCTTCTTGCCGTACTGGGACACGATCAGCGCCGACACACCCGTCGCGTGCGGCGTCGCCATCGACGTGCCCTGGAGCCACTGGTAGTAGCCGACCCGGCCGTCGGCCGCCGTCGCCTTCTGGACGCCCAGTGCGACGCCCGCCGGCGTCACGTTGCCCGCCGCGTCGATGTTGCCCTCGGCGACACCCACGTTCTTCGGGTACGTCGAGAGGATCTCGTTCTCGACCGTGCGGAACCACGGCGTGCCGAAACCGTCGCGGAAGTACCCGCCCGGGCCGGAAACCGAAATCTGCTCGGTGCCGTAGTTCGAGTAGTCCGCCTTCGCCTGCGACGGGCCGAACGCGCCGACGCCGATGGTGTGGTTGCCCTCCACCGGCAGGCTCAGGCACGAGCTGTTGTCGACCGGACGCGGGTGCGTCGAGTTCGCCGGGTAGTCCGGGCTCGTGGTGTCCGGCTGCGGCGCGCCGAGGTCGGTGTGCTGGTTGCCCAGCGCGACCACCATCGTGACGCCCTTCTTGTGCGCGTAGTTCAACGCGCGCTGGGTCGCCTCGATGATCGTGCGCTGCTCGGCCTGCTCCGCGGCCGAGTCGGCCGGGTTCGCGGCGCAGTTGTACAGCCACGGGTCGGTGTAGAAGCTCATGTTGACGACGTCGATGCCCGCGTCGCCGGCGTAGGTCAGCGCGTCGACGGTCGGCTGCAGGAAGAAGTAGCCCGAGTCCTGGCCGGCGCGGATGTTCACCAGCGTCACGTTCGGCGCGACACCGGAGACGCCGAAGCCGTTGGCCGCGGCGGCGATGGTGCCGGCGACGTGCGTGCCGTGGCCGCCGTCGTCGTGGTTGACCGGGTCGACGCAGCCGCGGAACTCACACGGGCCGTCGACCTCGACGCCGTTGACGTCGAACGGGATGTCCTTGGTGAAGTTGCGCGAGTCGGCCGCGTCGAAGTTCGGCGCGATGTCCGGGTGCGTGCCGTCGATGCCGGTGTCGATGACGCCGACCTTGACCTGCTTGCTGCCGGCCTGCTTGGTGCGCGAGAGGTCCGAGCGGACGGACTTGAGGCCCCAGAGCTGGTCGTCCAGCGGGTCCATCCCGACGGCCTTGGTGGCGGCGGCCTTCTTCGAAGCGGCGCCGCGGCCTTCCTTCTCGGCGTTGTCGTTCTTGGCCTTCTTGCCGTTCTTCGGCAGCGAGCCGATGACCTGGGCCTTGGCCGCGCCGAACACGGCCCGGTTCGCCGAGACGCGCTCGGTGAACCCGGTGGCCGGGGCGCTGGCCTTGATGAGGCCGACGGCGGTGTTCGTCTCCAGCACGGTGCCGCCCGCGGCGCGGATGGCCTGCTGGGCGGTGCCGATGCTCTGCGTGTCCTTGGCGAGCACGGTGAACTCGGTCGCCGGGCCGGCCAGCGCGGGCTGCGCCGACGCGACCGGGACCGCGACGGCCGAGATCGCCCCGAACAGCGGGACGGCCAAAGCCGCGGCGAGAAGCCTGGGTCTGTGCACGATTCTCCTCCTCGGGAAAGCGGTTCCTGCACCGTATAGACCGGACAATGCAGCCACAACGGCCGAAAGGACGTTATGGAACAACCGACTTCTGTTCGGCGAAGTGACATGCTGACAAGTGGCCGTCGGTCCTCGGCACCAGCTCCGGGACCTCGGTGGCGCACCGGTCCTGCGCTTTCCAGCAGCGCGTGCGGAACCGGCAGCCGGACGGGGGATCCAGGGGACTCGGCACGTCGCCCTCGAGCCGGATGATCTGCCGCTGCCCGCGCACGGACGGGTCCGCCACCGGCACCGCGGACAGCAGCGCCTGGGTGTACGGGTGGGACGGTCGTTCGTAGATCTCCTCGTCCGTCCCGATTTCGACGATCTTGCCGAGGTACATCACCGCGACCCGATTGGACAGGTGCCGCACCACGGAGAGGTCGTGCGCGATGAACACGTAGGACAGTCCGAACTCGTCCTGCAGGTCGCCCAGCAGGTTCATCACCTGCGCCTGGATCGAGACGTCCAAGGCGGACACCGGCTCGTCGCAGATGATCACCTTCGGCCGCAGCGCGAGCGCCCGCGCGATGCCGATGCGCTGGCGCTGTCCGCCGGAGAACTGGTGCGGGTAGCGGTTGAGGTGCTCGGGGTTGAGCCCGACGACCTCCAGCAGCTCCTGCACCTTCGTGGCGCGCGATCCCTTGGGCGCCACGTCGGTGTGGATCTCGAACGGCTCGCCGACGATGTCGCCGACGGTCATCCGCGGGTTCAGCGACGTGTACGGGTCCTGCAGCACGATCTGGATCTCACGCCGCAGCTTCCGCAGTTCGGTGCCGCGCATCGCGAAGATGTCGCGGCCTTCGAACTTCGCGGTGCCGCCGGTCGGCTCTTCCAGGCGCATCAGGACCTGCGCCAAAGTCGACTTGCCGCAGCCGGACTCGCCGACGACGCCGAGCGTCTCGCCGGGCATCAGGTCGAACGAGACGCCGTCGACCGCCTTGACCTGGCCGACCGTGCGCTTGAACAGGACGCCGGTGCGGACCGGGAAGTACTTCTGGAGCTCGGTGACCGAAAGGATGGGTTCAGGCACGGGAGTTCACCACCTCTTCGGCGAAGTGGCACGCGCTGGTCCGCCCGAAGCCGATCCCGTGCGGGGCCGGGACCTCTTCGGAGCACCGGGCTTCGGCGCGTTTGCAGCGCGGGTGGAACGGGCAGCCCGGCGGGATGTCGAGCAGGCTCGGCGGCAGGCCCTTGATGGTTTCCAGCGTCTGTCCTTTGAGGTCGAGCCGGGGCAGGGAGTCCATCAGCGCGGCGGTGTAGGGGTGGGCCGGCGCGCGGAACAGCTCGACGACGTCGGCCTGTTCGACGATCCGGCCCGCGTACATCACCGCGATCCGGTCGGCGACCTCCGCGACCACGCCGAGGTCGTGCGTGATGAGGACGAGCCCCATCTTGCGTTCGGCCTGGATCTCGGCGAGCAGGTCCATGATCTGGGCCTGGACGGTGACGTCGAGCGCGGTGGTCGGCTCGTCGGCGATGAGCAGGTCCGGGTCCAGCGCCAGGGACATCGCGATCATCGCGCGCTGGCGCATGCCGCCGGAGAACTGGTGCGGGTAGTCCTTGATCCGCCGGTCGGCGGCCGGGATGCGGACGATGTCGAGCAGCTCGATCGCGCGCTTGCGAGCGTCCTTCTTGGACATCCCGAGCCGGACGCGCAGCTGCTCCTCGATCTGGAAACCGACGGTGAAAACGGGGTTCAGCGCGGACAGCGCGTCCTGGAAGATCATCGCGACCTCGCTGCCGCGCACCTCCCGGCGGCGGTCCTCGGACGCGGTCAGCAGGTCCTCGCCGCGCCAGCGCACCGTACCGCCGGTGATCACGCCGGGTGGCATGTCGAGGATGCCCATCACCGTCTGCGCGGTGACGCTCTTGCCGGAACCGGACTCGCCCAGCACCGCCAGGGTCTCCCCGGCGTGCACCGAGTAGCCGACGCCGTTGAGCACCTTGGCCACGCCGTCGGAGGTGCGGAACTCGACGTGCAGATCCTCTACTTCGAGCAGGAGTTCGTTGTCGGACAAGGGGATCTACCTCGACTTCGGATCGAGCGCGTCGCGGATGCCGTCACCCAGCATCACGAAGGCCAGCACGGTCAGGGTGACGAAGGCGCCGGGGAACAGCAGCATGTGCGGGTCCACCCGGAAGTAGTCCCGCGAGTCGCTGATCATCACGCCCCACGAGATCACCGGCGGGCGCACGCCGATGCCGAGGTAGGCCAGCGTCGCCTCGGCGCCGATGAACGCGCCGAGCGCGATGGTGGCGTACACCAGCACCGGGGCGAGGGTGTTCGGCAGCAGGTGCCGGAAGATGATCCGCGGGGTGCTCGCGCCGAGGCCGCGCGCGGCCTTGACGTAGTCGAGCTGCTTGGCCACCAGCGTCGCCGACCGCATGATGCGCATGGCCACCGGCCAGCTCAGCACGGCGATGGAGCAGACCACCTGGACGATGATCGTGACCGCGCCGGGGTTCGAGCCGGGCGCGTTGAACGTCGTCAGGATGACGATCGCGCCGAGCACGAACGGCAGGCCCGCGAAGATGTCGCCGAAGCGCGACAGGATGCTGTCGACGAACCGCCCGTAGTAGCCGGCGAAGATGCCGACGAGCGATCCGAAGAGGACGGTCAGCAGCGTCGAGAACACCCCGACCAGCAGGGACGCGCGGGCGCCGTAGATGGTGCGGGCGTAGACGTCGTAGCCCTGGTTGTCGTAGCCGAACCAGGCGTCCGCGGACGGGCCTTCGTTGGCGTGCGTCAGGTCGCTGAAGCCCGCTTCCCGCGAGCTGAACAGGCCGGGCGCGATGGCGATCAGCAGGATCAGCAGGATTATCACGGCCGAGATGACGAACGCCGGTTTGCGCCGGAGCTGGCGCCACGCGTCGTTCCAGAGGCTGCGCGGTTTCTGCGGGCCGGTGCCGGAGTCGTCGATACGGGACAGCTCGGCCGCGTCGGCCCCGCCGCCACCCACCAGGTTCGGGTCAGTCATAGCGGATCCTCGGGTCGAGAACGGCGTACAGCAGGTCGACGACCAGGCTCATCAGCAGGTACACCAGCACCAGCAGGACGACCACGCCGACGACGGTCGCGCTCTCCCGGTTCTGGATGCCGCGGAAGATGAGCCCGCCGAGGCCGTTGATGTTGAACACGCCTTCGGTGACGATCGCGCCGCCCATCAGGGCGCCCAGGTCGGTGCCGAGGAACGTGAGCACCGGGATCACCGAGTTGCGCAGCAGGTGGACACCGACGACGCGGCTCTGCGGCTGTCCCTTCGCGATGGCCGTCCGGACGTAGTCGGCGCGGCGGTTTTCGGCGATGCTCGTTCTCGACAGCCTCGCGACGTAGGCCATGGACAGGCTGCCCAGCGCGATGCCGGGCACGATCAGCTCGCCGACGCTGGGGTTGTCGGACACGCTGGCCTCGATCAGGCCGAGGCCGTTGCTGCCGAGGGCGAGCTGCAGCACGATCGCCGTGACGAACACCGGCAGCGAGATCAGGAACGTGGTCGAGACCAGGACGAGGTTGTCGAGGAAACCCTTGCCGCGCAGGCCGGTCAGCACGCCGGCGGTGAGCCCGATGAGGGCCTCGATGACCACGGCGATCACGGCCAGGCGCAACGTGATCGGGTACGAGGTGGCGATCAGCTCGCCCACCGACGTCCCGTTGAAGGTCTCGCCCCAGTCGCCGGTGAACAGGCTCCCGAGGTACTTGAAGTACTGGACGAAGAGGTTGTCGTCGAGGTGGAACTTCTCCGTCATCTGGGCGATGTAGGCCTTCGGGCAGGCGGCCTGGCCGCACTTGCCGGAGAACGGGTCGCCGGGCACGGCCCAGACCAGGACGTAGATGAGGAAGGTGGTGCCGAAGAACACCGGGATCAGCTGGAGCAGCCGTCGCAGGACATAACGGGTCATGACGTTCCTAGTGCGCGCCGGGCGTTGGGGGGGGGGGGGGGGTGCCCCCCCCCGCGACGGGGGGGGGGGTGTGGGAGGGCCGGGCGGTCACCGCTCCTTTCCTCGTTCACTGTGCTGTCGTCCGGCATCTTA
>NZ_JBVKDU010000003.1:1178190-1411975 GCF_055633595.1 Amycolatopsis sp. NPDC114504
GGGGGAAAAAAAAAACAAGGGGAGGAGAGAAAAAAACGAAAAAAAAAAAGAAGGGGCCAGTCTTTCCCGGGGCACCGAAGGGGGGGGGGGGAGGAACCCCCCCCCCCCCCCCGACGCCGTGGTGGTGGTTGCGGCAGATCAGCGCGGCACTACTTCTTCAGGACCTCGATGGACGGGTAGTCCGGCATGCGCCTGAAGTCCAGGGCCGCCGACTTGAGGTTCTTCGACTTCGCCGCGACGCCCTTCTCGTCCCACGTCGGGATCGACGGGAGGTCCTTGGCGATCAGGTCCTCCGCCTGCTGGTACAGCTTGACCGCGGCGTCCTTGTCGGCCGTGGCGTCCGCCTGCGCGAGGAGCGCGTCGACCTGCGGGTTCGAGTACGACGAGTCGTTCGAGGAGCCGCCGGTCTTGTAGATCGGGTTGAGGAAGTCCTCGATGGACGGGTAGTCCGCCGACCAGTCGGAACGGCCCATGCCGGTCAGCTTCTTGCCGGTGACGATGCTGCGCCACTGGCCGAAGTCGGTGGCCGGCACGAAGTCGCACTCGACGCCGAGGGTGTTCTTGATGCTGTTGCACGCCGCGGTCAGCGGTTCCTTGCGGCCGCCGTCCGCGTTGGACGCGATGGTCAGCTTGCCCTTGAAGCCGGACTTCGCGAAGGCTTCCTTGGCCGCCGCCGGGTCGTACTTGCAGTACTGGCAGACCCCCGAGCGGGCGCCGGTGATGCCTTGGGCGACGTAGCCGTCCAGCGGGACGTAGGTGTCGTTCATGACCGTCTTGGTGATCTGCGCGCGGTCGATCGACATCGAGATGGCCTTGCGCAGCTCGAGGTTGTCGTAGCCGGGCACGTAGTACGGCACGGCGATGGTGCTGACCCCGAGCAGGTGCCCGGTGACCAGGCGGTCACCCAGGTCGGCCTTGTACTTGCCGCCCGCGACCGCCGACGGCGGCAGCGCCTCCATGAAGTCGAGCCGGCCGCTCAGCAGGTCCTGGTAGGCGGTCTCCTGGCTGGAGTAGATCTTGATGTCGAGGTCCTTGAAGTGGACCTTGTCGTCACCCTTGTAGTCGTCGTTGCGGGTGAGCTTGATGTCCTGGTTCGGCGTCCGCGAGACGAACTTCATCGGGCCGTTGCCGATCGGGTGCTGCTCGAAGGCCTTGGGGTCCTTGAAGAACGAGTCCGGCAGCGGCGCGAACGCCTGGTAGCCGACCTTGATGTCGAACACCGAGAACGGCGAGCTGAGCGTCACCTGGAACTCGTAGTCGCCCTTGGCGACCAGGCCCGACATCTTGTCGGTGGTCGGCTTGGCGTTCTCGTCCTCGGGGTGGACGTCCTTGTACCCCTGGATGTTCGAGTAGAAGTCCGTGTTGAGCTGGCCGTTCGGCGCGTAGGCGCCGTAGTTCCAGGCGTCGATGAAGTTGTGCGCCTTCACCTCGGTGCCGTCGTGGAACTTCCAGCCCTGCTTGATCTTGATGTCGTAGACCTTGGAGTCGGTCGTCGTGATCGAGTCGGCCATCAGGTTGAACGGCTTGGCGTCCGCACCCTTGAACCCGACCAGCGTGGCGAACATCGCCTGGACCGCTTTGGTGCCGCCGAGGTCGTTGATGTTGGTCGGGACCAGCGCGTTCTGCGGTTCGGTGCCGTAGACGCTCACCGTGCCGTCCGGGTCCGTCTCGCCGGCACCCGCGGAGCTGCCCGAACCGCCGCCGCAAGCGGCGAGCGCGAGCGCCAGCGAGGTCATCACCACCGTGGGTCCCCAGAGCCTGCGCGAACGACGCATGTCCCCTCCATCTCCGTCTGTCCGAAAGGTGAGACGCACGCTAGCGGGGGCGGTGAAGGTGATCACAGGACTGCGGTGTTGCAAATCAGTGACGACCGTCGGGACCACCTGGTTGGAGCACAACAAAGGTAGGAAACCGGGTACTCCGGACGGCCTAGCGCGGACAGGTGGTCATCACGCGCTCACGTTCGGTTCGCGTTCGATTCCCGTTGTGCCACAAGCCCTTTCGGATGTCCGAAAGGGCCGGTGGGGAGGTTGTCAAGAGGCCTTTGTGGCCGGAACCGGACCTCCCGGTCCGTCAGGCGAGCGAGAGGGCGATGCCGTCCAGGATGTCGTGCTCGCTGACCACCAGCTCGGTCGGGCCGCCGCGGGCCGCGAGCTGCTCGGCGAGGGTCTGGACCACCACCGCGCCGCCGCCGATCACGTCGACGCGGCCCGGGTGGATCACCGGGTTCGCCGCCCGGGTGGCGTGGTTTTCGGCCAGCAGCTTCGTCGCGAGCCGGTCGATGTCCGCGGGGCCGAGCTTCGACAGGTGGACGCGGTCGCTGTCGTACTCCGGCAGCCCGAGCGCGATCGCCGAAAGCGTCGTGACCGTGCCGGCGACGCCCACCCACGTACGAGCGCGTGCCACGTCGACGACGTCGAACGCGTCGGTGAGGACCTTGCCGGCCAGGTCGCGGGCGGCGGCGATCTCGCCGGCGGTCGGCGGGTCGCTCTTCAGCGCGCGCTCGGTGATCCGGACGCAGCCGATGTCGACGGACTTCGCCGCGGTCACCTCGGCCTTCCTGCCGTCCCAGGTGCCGAGGACGAGCTCGGTCGAGCCGCCGCCGACGTCGGCCACGACGAACGGGCCGTCGTCCGGGTCCTGCTCCCCGACCGCGCCGGTGAAGGACAGGCGGGCTTCCTCGTCGCCGCTGATCACCTCGGCCTCGACGCCGAGGGTCTCGCGCGTCATGCGGAAGAAGTCGTCGCGGTTCTTCGCGTCGCGGGTGGCGGAGGTGGCGACCATCCGCACCTTCTCGACGCCTTTGCGCCGGGCGGCGGCGGTGTAGTCGGCGAGCGCGGCCCGGGTGCGTTCGAGGGCCTCGGGAGCCAGCTCGCCGGTGGCGTCGACGCCCTGGCCGAGCCGGACGATCCGCATCTCGCGGTGCAGGTCGCGCAGGTCGACCGTGCCGTCGTGGCGGGGCGTCAGCTCGGCGACGAGCAGGCGGATGGAGTTGGTCCCACAGTCGATCGCGGCAACACGAGGCATGCGATCACCCTAACCGGCGGCACCCCGCCGACTCAGCTCGACGGCCCCGTGGTGATCGTGGTCGGGGTGGTCGTCGTGGTGACCGAGGTGACCGTCTCCCCGCACGTCGGTGTCGTCGGCGGCGGAGGCGGCGTCGTGGTCGGCTGGCCGGTCGTCGTCTCCGGTGTCGTCGACGGCGGCGGGGTCGTCGTCGTGGTCACGCTCGTGACCGTCGTCGTGGTGGTCGTCGTGGTCGGCGGCGCGCACGACGGTTCCTCGGACGTCGGCGGCTGCGACGTCGTCGGCGGGCCGGCCGGCGTCGTCGTCGGGACCGGGGGCGGCGGGATCGCCGGGACGGGCGGGCCGGCCGCCGCGTTCGGGGCGCCGATCGGGACCGTGCTGTCCGGCACCTGCATGATCCCGTTGCGGTAGGCCTCGGCCCACAGGACCACGGTGTTCACGTACGTGTCGGAGTTGTTGTAGCGGTAGATCGCGCCGCGCAGCTGGTCCGGGTTGGAAAGGTCGAAGCCGCCGGAGCAGAGGTAGCGGCCGGTGGCCAGGGCCGCGTCGAAGATGTTGTTGGGGTCGGACTTGCCGTCGCCGTTGCCGTCGGAGGCGTAGGCGCGCCAGGTCGCCGGGATGAACTGGGTCGGGCCGACCGCGCGGTCCCACACCGGGTCCGTGTCGAGCTCGCCGTGGTCGGTGTCGGGGATCGCGGCGAACGCGCCCTGGCCGTTGAGCTCCGGACCGAGGATCGGCTCGCGGGTGGTGCCGTTCGCGTCGACGTAGCCGCCGCGCGCGTGGTTGGACTCGATCCGGCCGATGCTGGCGATCAGGGCCCAGTCGATGTGGCACGCGGCCTGCTCGCGGCCGAGGATGTCGGCGGCGTTCTTGTACGCGGCGAGCGCGGTGGCGGGGATGCCGAGGGGGCCGTCGGGGAGTTCGTACGCCGGGAGCGGCAGCGGGGTGGGCGCGCCGGGGAGGGTGCCGTCGACGGCGATCTGCTGGATGGCGGAGTGGCCGGGGTCGTAGCCCTGGCCGAGCGCGGCGTCGCGGGTGTGGTCACCGCTGCCGCCCAGCCAGCCGAGCGTGACGACGCCGGCGAGCAACGCCGGGACCACCGCGAAGATGCCGGTGATCAGGGGGTACGCCGTGCGGTGGCGGATCCCGAATCTTCGGGTGTGGCTCCCGACTGCGTCAGGCAGTCGCCGCACGCGCATAGCTCGAAGCCCTCCTGGCCGGATCGGTCACCCACCCTCGGGTGACAGCCTGCCGTACCCGGGGCGCGGTTTCACCCCTTCGGGAGTCTGGATCTCGCCGGACGGGGGTTTTCGCTCACCCAGCCCAGTTATCTGTTTACGCGGCGCGAGCGTTACTCGGCACAGTCTCCCGTGGGCCACCCGTTCGCCTTAAGCAGCTCCAGCGTCTCGTCACCGAACGGATTCACGCCGGGACCGACCGCGAGCGAGTGCGCGACGTGCACGTGCAGGCACTTGACGCGCCCGGGCATGCCGCCGGCGGTGACCTGGTGGCCGAGCGGCTCGATCGCGTCACGCTCGGCGAGGTAGGTCTCGTGGGTGCGCTGGTAGTGCGCGGCCAGGTCGGGATCGGTGGTGAGCCGCTCGGTCATCTCCTTCATGATCCCGGACGCCTCGATGGTGCCGATCATGGAGTTCAGCTTGGGGCAGGTCAGGTAGTAGAGCGTCGGGAACGGCGTGCCGTTCTCCAGCCGCGGACTGGTCTGCACCACGGACGGGTGCCCGCTCGGGCACCGCGCGGCCACGGCCCGCAGCGCCCGCGGCGGCCGTCCGAGCTGCTCCGCGATGATCTCGCGGTCGGCGTCGGTGACGGGCTCGAACCGGTGCTGCTGCGTGCTGTTCACGCGCACCAGGTTAGTTCAGCCGCCCGAGACCTGGTTCCAGAGGTTCTCGTACCAGGAGCCGTCCGGGATCTGCTGCTGTCCCTGCTGCGGTGCCGCGTCCGGGGCCTTGTCCTCGGGCAGCTGGACGATGTACGGCGTCTCGCCCGGCTTGACGTACCGCAGCCGGCGCCGGGCCTCGGCCTCGATCTGCGCCGGGTCGCTCAGCTCCGCCTTGCGGCCCTGGAGCTGGGCGACCGTCTGCTGCAGCTGGGCCTGCTGCGCCTGCTGGTCGCGGATCTCGGTGCGCTGGGCGAGGTACGTGCGCAGGGGCACGGCGATGGTGAACGCCAGCGCGCACACCACGATCGCCACCACCGCCGCGCGGCGGGTGGTGGACATGCCGAGCACCTTCGCCGCACCGGACGCGCGCTTCGCCGCCAGGCTCCGGCGCAGCCGGGCCCGGGTGGTGTCCGCGTCGCCGGTGCGGCGCCGCGCGGCCGCCGTGCCGTCCGTGGGCCGGGGCGGCCGGGAGCCCTGGTTTCCCGCGCGCGCCGCTTCGGGGCGGCGGGCCGGCGCGGGCCGGTTGGCCCGCGTGGCTCCGCCGCCGCCTCGGCGGTTGCGCGTCGTCCTCCCCCGGTCGGCCATTCCCGGCTCAGCCCTCGGCGCTGAACCGCGGGAAGGCCAGCTCGCCGGCGTAGCGGGCGGCGTCACCGAGGGTCTCCTCGATGCGCAGCAGCTGGTTGTACTTCGCGATCCGCTCGCCGCGGGCCGGGGCGCCGGTCTTGATCTGGCCGACGCCGGTGGCGACCGCGAGGTCCGCGATGAACGTGTCCTCGGTCTCGCCGGAGCGGTGGCTCATCATCGACTTGTAGCCGAAGGACGTCGCCAGCGAGATCGCGTCGAGCGTCTCCGACAGGGTGCCGATCTGGTTGACCTTCACCAGCAGCGCGTTGGCGGCGCGGCGGGTGATGCCCTCCTCGAGCCGGTCCGGGTTGGTGACGAACAGGTCGTCGCCGACGATCTGGACCTTCTCGCCGATGTCGGCGGTCAGGGTGACCCAGCCGTCCCAGTCGTCCTCGCTCAGCGGGTCCTCGATGGAGACCATCGGGTAGTCACGGATCAGCTCGGCGTAGTACGCCGACATCTGCTCCGCGCTCTTCTTGCTGCCTTCGAAGGTGTACGCGCCGTCGGCGAAGAACTCCGTCGCGGCGACGTCCAGCGCGAGCGCGACGTCGCGGCCCGGGGTGTAGCCGGCCTTCTCGATGGCCTGCAGGATCAGGTCGAGCGCCTCGCGGTTGTTCGCCAGGTTCGGCGCGAAGCCGCCTTCGTCGCCCAGGCCGGTCGAGAGGCCGCGGCCCTTCAGCACCGACTTCAGCGAGTGGTAGACCTCGGCGCCCCAGCGCAGGGCCTCGCGGAAGGTCTCCGCGCCGATCGGCGCGATCATGAACTCCTGGACGTCGACGTTGCTGTCCGCGTGCGAACCACCGTTGAGGATGTTCAGCATCGGCACGGGCAGCACGTGCGCGTTCGGCCCGCCCAGGTAGCGGAACAGCTCCAGCTCGGCCGACTCGGCGGCAGCCTTCGCGACGGCCAGCGAGACGCCGAGGATGGCGTTCGCGCCGAGGCGGGACTTCGCCGGCGTGCCGTCGAGGTCGACCAGCTTCTGGTCGACGATCCGCTGGTCGACAGCTTCGATGCCGACCATCTCCGGGCCGATCTCGTCGAGCACCGCGGCGACCGCGCGCTCGACGCCCTTGCCGTTGTAGCGGCCGGTGTCGCCGTCACGGAGCTCGACCGCTTCGTGTTCGCCGGTGGACGCACCCGACGGGACCGCGGCCCGCGCGAGCGTGCCGTCGTCGAGAGCCACCTCCACCTCGACGGTCGGGTTGCCACGCGAGTCCAGAATCTCGCGCGCGCCTACCTGCTCGATGAGAGCCACGCCATGCTCCTCGGTGCGTCGTGCCTGCGGTAACGCGCCCAGCCTAGCCGTCGTGGCAGTTCACCCGTTGGAGGCACGGCCGGTCACTCACCCGTCGGCGCGGATCGCCTGCCACCCCGGCGGCAGCTCCACGGTCTCGGACGTCTGCTGCCAGAAGGTCCAGCTGTTGCCGCCGAGGTCGGCGACGGTGAACACTCGCGCGCCGTAAGGCTGGTCCTGCGGCGGGTCGAGCTCGCCCTCGTCGCCGAGCGCCACCTCGACCCGCCGGTAGACGTCGTCGACGTCGTCGACGTAGAGGATGTTGAGCTGGCCGACCGGCCCGTCGACGCCCTTGGCCTGGAAGTAGTCGGGCCCGACGCCGGCGAGCTGGATCCGCGCGTCGCCCGCGCGCAGCGTCGCCTGGAAGACCTCGCCGGCCCCGTCGCAGAACCGGACCTCCTCGGTGAACCCGAAGACCCTGGTCAGCCAGGCGAGCGCCGCCGTGGCGTCGGAGTAGTACAGGTAGGGCGCCAGGCCCCGGTACGGGCTGCTCATGGCGGGACAGTCCATCACGTCCCGTTCGGAGGCGTGTGCAAGCCCCTCCCACGAGGTAACGTGGGATGACCATGACGGACGCCGCAGCTGCTCCGCAGCCTCCCGAAGAGTCGCGGTTCCATGCCTTCCGCCAGGCCGAAGATCTCGTCGCCCGGCGCCGTCCGCTGGACGCGCTGAAGGCGCTGCAGCCGTTGCTGGAGTCCGAGACGGACAAGCCGTCGGTCCACCTCCTGGCCGGGCGCGCGTACTTCCACTCCGCCCAGCTGCGACGCGCCGAGCAGGCGTTCACCCGGGTGCTGGAGCTGGACCCGACCGACCACTACGCCCGGTTCATCCTCGGCCGGACCCTGCAGCGCCTCGGCCGGTTCGTCGAGGCGCTGGCCCAGATGCGGATGGCGTCGGCGATGAACCCGGTGCCGGAGTACCTCGAAGCGATCAGCGAGGTCAAGGCGCGCATCGCGCTGCGCGAATCCTGACCGCCAGGGCCGAACGGCCCGCCTGACATCGGACTTTCGGCCGATCCGGCCGGGCCCCTCGGCCGATCCGCCGCACCCCCTCCCCGGGCGAAGCTGGTTCCAGACCGAATCAGGGAGGAACCGGAAATGTCGATCTTCGCCACGCTGGGTGCTTACGCCGGCTTGCTGCTGCTGGTGCTCATGGCCGTCACGCCGCTGTTCGCCGACCGGGAGCTCTGACTCACGGCGCGACGCTCGCCTCCGCGTAGGCGTCCGCCGCGCTGAAGACGTCCTGGCCGTACGGGACACCCGAGTTGTAGAAGAGGATCGCGCGCCACCAGCCCGCCGGGGTGCCCAGGTCGTCACCGCCCGAACACAGGTAGCGCGCCGCCGTGAAGGCCGCGTCGTCCACGTTCTGCGGGTCCGGCGCGCCGCCGTCGCCGTTGGCCCGCTCCTGGTACTTCTTCCACGTCGACGGCAGGAACTGCAGCGGGCCGATCGCGTGGTCCCACGACTTGTCGCCGTCGAGCTTGCCGCCGTCGGTGTCGTGCACCGCCGGGACGCCGGGCGAGCCGTCCAGCGGCGGGCCGACCACCGGCTTCGCGACGCGGCCGTTCGCGCCGACCGCCGAGAGGTCGAAGTCCCCGCGGCCGGCCTCGACCCGGCCGATGCCCGCCAGCGTCGCCCACGACAGGTGGCACGTCGGCTTCTGCCGCTGCATCCACATCTCCGCCCGGCCGTACGCGGAAAGCACGCGCGCCGGGAGGTGCGTCTTGTCCGCCACGCGCGTCGCCCACGCGTCCAGCTCGGCCTGGTCGGACACCGCCGGCCGGTCGACCGGGGCGGCGAGCCCGGCCCGCGGCGACTCGGCACCGGGCTGCGGGCGCTGCTCGGGGATGGCCAGCGCCGGCTGGACCGGCGGCGGCGCGGCGGGCTCGTCCGGGTTCCGGACACCGATGGTGACGACGAGGACCACGCCGGTGAGCACCAGCCCCAGCGCGAGGGCGATCCGGCCGACGTACCGCCTGGGCGGGCCGCCCGGAGGCGACGACGGAGGCGTGACGGTCGGCTGAGCGGTATCGGCCACCCGATCAGGTTACGGAGCCACTCAAGGGGGTCGCCCGGAAGCCTGACCAGGCAAGCGGATGGTTAAAACAAGCCCACTGCCAGCGACGTCACAGAATTCGTTATCGAGTCGACGCGCAAGGCCCTGACCTGCGGTTACCCTAACCTAACTTCACGACCGCGTCCTGTTTGTCCGGTTGCATCGTTTCGATCGGTCGTACGCTCGCTGGACTTACAGGTGAGCCTTACCTAAAAACTTCCTGGACCCAGAAGAAACTCAGGAGGCGGACCGGTGTTGTTCTCGAGCGCGCTGATCGGGCTGCGTGAAGGCCTGGAAGCCGCACTGGTCGTCAGCATCCTGGTGGCATTCCTGGTCAAGACCGACCGGCGCCACGCGCTGCGCTGGGTGTGGCCGGGCGTCGGCGCGGCCGTGCTGCTGTCGGTCGCCGTCGGCGCGGTCCTCACCTTCACGACCGCCCAGCTGTCCTTCGAGCACCAGGAGCTGCTCGGCGGCAGCCTGTCGATCGTCGCGGTCGTGTTCGTGACGGCGATGATCTTCTGGATGCGCAAGGCGTCCAAGAGCATCGCCGCCGAACTGCGCGGGAAGATGGACGACGCGCTGGACGTCGGCCCGGCGGCCGTGCTGCTGCTGTCGTTCCTCGCCGTCGGGCGCGAAGGCCTCGAGACCGCGGTGTTCTTCTACTCGACCGTCCAGGCCGCGCAGTCGAGCACCGTGCAGCCGCTGATCGGCTTCGCCATCGGCATCGTGGCCGCGGTGCTCCTGGCCTGGCTGCTCTACAGGGGCGCGGTGCGGTTCAACCTGTCCAAGTTCTTCACGATCACCGGCGTGCTGCTGGTGTTCGTCGCCGCGGGCGTGCTCGGCTACGGCCTGCACGACCTGCAGGAGGCCGCCTTCCTTCCGGGCATCACCACCCTCGCGTTCGACGCTTCGAACACGCTGCCCGAGACGTCCTGGTACGGCGCCCTGCTCAAGGGCATCTTCAACTACTCGCAGCAGACGACCGTGCTGCAGGCCGTCGCGTGGGTCGCCTACGTCGTCATCGTGCTGCCTCTTTTCCTCAAGCCCAGCAAGAAGACCGCGCCGGCGCCCGCCGCCGCGGCCGCCCCGAAGGAGTGACCGTGCGCAAGTCCCCCAGAACCCCGCTGGCCGTGGTGGCCGGCGCCGCCGTGTTGGTGACGCTGGCCGCGTGCGACAGCCAGGGCAGCACCGGGAACGACACCGCAGCGGCCGGTGGCCCGGTCAAGGTCGAGGCGTCCGACACCGCGTGCACGGTCTCGGTCAACACCGCCGCGGCGGGCAACGTGACCTTCGAGATCACCAACAAGGGCACCAAGGTCACCGAGTTCTACCTCTACGCCGAGGGCGACCGGATCGTCGGCGAGGTCGAGAACATCGCGCCCGGGCTCAACCGGCGCCTGATCGTCGAGGCCTCCGACGCCGGCAAGTACCAGACGGCGTGCAAGCCGGGCATGGCCGGCAACGGCATCCGCGGCGACTTCACCATCACCGGTGGCGCGCCGAAGCAGAGCGACGCCAGCGCGCAGAAGGCCCAGGCCACCAAGAGCTACGCCGACTACGTCGCGAACAACACGACCGCGCTGGAGGAGGAGACGGGCAAGTTCGTCGACCTCGTCAAGGCCGGCAAGGTCGACGAGGCGAAGGCCGCGTACGCGCGCACCCGCATCTACTACGAGCGCATCGAGCCGGTCGCCGAGAAGTTCGGTGACCTGGACCCGGCCATCGACGTCCGCGAGGCCGACCTCGAGCCGGGTCAGCAGTTCACCGGCTTCCACCGGCTCGAGAAGGACCTCTTCGTCTCCGGACTGCAGGCCGACAGCTCGCAGATCGCGGACAAGCTGCTGACCGACGTCAAGGACCTCGTCGCGAAGTCGAAGACGCTGCAGCTGACCGCGCTCGACCTGGCCAACGGCGCGAAGGGCCTGCTCGACGAGGTCGCCACCGGCAAGATCACCGGCGAGGAAGAGACCTTCTCGCACACCGACCTGTGGGACTTCCAGGCCAACGTGGACGGTTCGAAGGGCGCGATCGCCTCGCTGCGGCCGCTGCTGCAGGAGCGCGACGCCGCCCTCGTGTCCACTTTGGACAAGGAGTTCGCGAACGTACAGGGCCTGCTGGACAAGACGCGCGTCGGTGACGGCTACAAGCTCTACAACCAGCTGTCCCAGGATGACATCAAGGCGTTCGCCTCGGCCGTCGACGCGCTGGCCGAGCCGCTGAGCAAGGTCGCGGAGGTCGTGTCCAAGTGAGTGAAAACGGCACCCGCGTCTCCCGCCGGAAGCTCTTCGGACTGGCGGGCGCGGGTGTCGCGCTCGCCGGAGCCGGCGCCGCGGCGGGCATCGGGATCGACAAGGCGACCGGCGGCAACCCGGCCGAAGCGGCGGTGAACACCGTCGACTTCGACGGCGAGCACCAGGCCGGGATCGTCACGCCGGCGCAGGCGAACCTGCACTTCGCGGCGTTGGACGTCACGACGAAGGACCGCGAGAAGCTGCGGCAGCTGCTGAAGACGTGGACCGACGCGGCCCGCCGGATGACGGCGGGCCAGGAGGTCGTGGCGAACGGCGCGGTCGGCGGCGGCGAGTTCGCCCCGCCCGGCGACACCGGCGAGGCGCTCGACCTGCCCGCGTCGCACCTGACGCTGACGATCGGCTTCGGGCCTTCGCTGTTCGACGGCCGCTTCGGCCTCGCGGGCAAGCGGCCGCCGCAGCTGATCGACCTGCCGCTGTTCCCGAAGGACAAGCTCGACCCGGCCCGCGGCGGCGGCGACCTGTGCATCCAGGCCTGCGCGGACGACCCGCAGGTGGCGGTGCACGCGGTCCGCAACCTGGTCCGGCTCGGCTTCGGCGTCACCGAGGTCCGCTGGTCGCAGCTCGGCTTCGGCCGCAGCTCGTCCACGTCGCGCACGCAGCAGACGCCCCGGAACCTGTTCGGGTTCAAGGACGGCACGAACAACATCAAGTCCGAGGACACCGACTTCCTGCGCGACCAGGTGTGGGCCACGCCCGCCGACGGCCAGGCGTGGATGGCCGGCGGCAGCTACCTGGTGGCGCGCCGGATCCGGATGCACATCGAGACGTGGGACCGCGAAACCCTGGACGGCCAGCAGCAGATCGTCGGCCGCACGAAGGGCACCGGCGCCCCGCTGGGCCAGACCGCGGAGTTCGACGAGCTCGACCTCGACGTCGGCGGCGCGGGCGGCGAGAAGGTGATCGCCGAGGACGCGCACGTCCGGCTGGCCTCGCACCAGGCGCTGAACGGCGTGCGGATCCTGCGGCGCGGCTACAACTTCGTCGACGGTTCCGACGGCGTCGGGCACCTCGAAGCGGGCCTGTTCTTCCTGGCGTTCAACCGGGACACGCGGAAGCAGTACGTGCCGATGCAGCAGGCGCTGTCGTCGAAGGACGCGATGATGGAGTACGTCCAGCACACGGGTTCGGCGCACTTCGCCGTGCCGCCGGGCGTCTCGAAGACCGGCTACTGGGGCGAAGGGCTGTTTGCCTAATACCTTTAGGCTGATCTACACTCTCTTTAGGCAAAGGGAGGTGTAGTGATGGTTCGTGCCGGATTGACCACGGAACGCGTGGTGCTCGCCGGGGCGGAGCTCGCCGACGAGATCGGCTTCGACGCGGTCACGCCGTCGGAGCTGGCGCGGCGGTTCGACGTCAAGGTCGCGAGCCTGTATTCGCACGTCAAGAACGCGCACGACCTGCGGACGAGGATCGCGCTGCTCGCGCTGGAGGAGCTCGCCGACCGGGCCGCCGCCGCGCTGGCCGGGCGCGCCGGGCGGGAAGCGCTGGTCGCGTTCGCCGGCGTCTACCGGGACTACGCCCGCGAGCACCCCGGCCGGTTCGCCGCGGCGCAGCTGCGGCTCGACCCGGAGACCGCGGCGGCGAGCGCGGGCGTGCGGCACGCGCTGCTGATGCGCGCGATCCTGCGCGGCTACGACGTGACCGGGCCGGACCAGACGCACGCCGTCCGGCTGCTCGGCAGCTTCTTCCGCGGGTTCGTCGCCCTCGAAGCCGACGGCGGCTTCGACCACAGCTCGCCCACGTCCGCGGACAGCTGGACCCGCCTCCTCGACGTCCTCGATTCCCTTCTCCGCGATTGGCCACGACCGTGATCACCACCCCGCTGACCGCCGGCCTCGTGCGCGGCGCGCTCGAGCTCGAACCCACTCCCCGCGGCCTGGTGCCGCACCGGCTGCCGGCCCGCGCGCGGGCGCAGAACACCGACGAGCGGCTCGCGATGGCCGAGGCGCAGCCCGCCGGCGTCCGCCTGCGGTTCCGCACGACGGCCACCGTCATCGAGCTGGAGACGGTGCCGACGAAGGTGGAGTATCCGGGCGCGCCACCGCGTCCGGACGGCGTGTACGACCTGCTCGTCGACGGCAAGCTCGCCGCACAGGCGACCGCGCCCGGCGGCGTGCGGTTCCCCGGCCTGCCCGGGCACCTCAAGGACGTCGAGATCTGGTTGCCGCACAACGAACTCACGGCACTGGTCGCGCTGCGGACGGACGCTCCGGTCGTCCCCGCTCCTTTTGCGGACCGGGTGTGGCTGCACCACGGCAGTTCGATCAGCCAGGGCTCGAACGCGCCCAGTCCCTCGGCGACGTGGACCGCGCTGGCCGCGGTTTCGGCCGGGGTCGAGCTGATCAACCTGGGCTTCAGCGGCAACGCGCTGCTGGACCCGTTCACCGCCCGCGCGCTGCGGGACACCCCGGCCGACGTGGTCAGCGTCAAGCTCGGCATCAACGTCGTCAACGCCGACCTGATGCGGCTGCGCGCGTTCGGCCCGGCGGTGCACGGGTTCCTGGACACGATCCGCGAGGGTCATCCGTCGGCGCCGCTGCTGGTCGTCTCGCCGTTGTACTGCCCGATCCACGAGCGGACGCCGGGTCCGGGCGACTTCGACCACGCGGCGCTGGCCGCCGGAAAGGTGCGCTTCCGGGCCACCGGCGACCCGGCCGAGGTCGCGGCGGGGAAGCTGACGCTGGAGGTGATCCGCGACTCGCTGGCGAAGATCGTCGCGCAACGTTCGGACCCGGCATTGCACTACCTGGACGGGCTTTCGCTGTACGGGCCGGCGGAAAACGCCGAGTTCCCGCTGCCGGACGAGCTGCACCCGGACGGCGCGGCACACCGGGTGATCGCGTCGCGCTTCACGGAGCTCGCCTTCGGCGGCCCGTTCGCTTGACTTCAACCTCCCTTGAAGTTGAATGCTTCGGGGCATGTTCACCGAAGCAGAGCTCGCCTACCTCGACGCGCAACCCCTCGGCCGGCTCGCCACCCGGCAGCCGAACGGAACCCTGCAGGTCAACCCGGTCGGCTTCCGGTACAACCCGGACGAGAAGACGATCGACGTCACCGGCCACAACCTGCGCGGCAGCAAGAAGTTCCGCAACCTGGCCGCCGACGACCACGTCGCGTTCGTCGTCGACGACCTGCCGTCCACGGACCCGTGGCGGGTCCGCTGCCTGGAGGTCCGCGGCCGCGCGGAGGCGCTGACGGAGGTGAACCTCCCGGACAACCACTTCGACGACGCCGTGATCCGGATCCACCCGTCGCGGATCCTGGCGTTCGGAGTGGAGGAGTGGGACCGGGAGCCGCTGGAGCTGGAGACGAACATCCGCAACGTCTGAGGCGTCGGCCGCCACGGGACCTGGGGGTTCCCGTGGCGGCCGTCACCGCGTGTGCAACGGGGCATCACACGTGATCAGGCGGGCATCACACGTGATTGGCCGGGCATCTCGTGTGATTGGGCGGGCATCACACGCCGGGCGAGTGATGCCCCTCCAGTCACGCGTGATGCCCCTCCAGTCACGCGTGATGCCTCTTCAGTCACGTGTGATGCCTGGCCGGGCACGTGTTGTCAGCGGCGGCCGCCGCGGGCCGTGTAAACCGCTGTGCCCGCGGCGGCCAGGACCAGCGCCGTCCAGGTTGCCGCCGGGGTCTCGGGCGGCTGGAGCATCCAGGCCACTATGTGGCTCGTCGTCGAGCCGTCGTCCTGGACGAAGGGCGTTATGGCCGCCCACAGCAGCGGGAGCGTCCAGCCGAACTGGCCACCCGCGATCGCTGCCGCCAGGCCGGCCAGGCCCAGTAACCCCGCCGCGTCGCGCAGGATGATCGACAAGTCGACAGTTTCCGTGCCCAGCTCCTGGACCACCAGTACCGCGCCCCCGGCCGCCAGGCCGATCAGGGCCAGGTGCGCGAAGCGGCGGAGCGGCCACGGCAGCGCCGCCGTGCGGTCGAGGTCCGGGTCCTGGCCGCTCAGGCCGATCGCCGCCACCGCGATCCCCGACGTCAACGTCAACATCACCGGCAGCGGTGACCACGAGTCGCGCGCCAGGAACCACAGTCCGGCCGTTGCCAGCAGCAACGCCGTGAACGCCGCCGGGACCTGCCGCGACCGCGCGTACAGCGTCGCCCACCTCATCGCGACGCTCCCGGCACCAGCGTGTCGAGCGGGTCACCCTGGCAGGTCAGCAGCACCTGGCGCACCGCGACCACCCGGGCGCGCTGGACCTCCGCCGGCAGAGCGTGGAACGTCGCCCACGCCCGGTCGAGCTGCTCGGGTTCGCGGAGGATCCACCGCCCGCCGAACTCGGGCAACGGCTTCAGCTCGCCGGTGAAGTACGCCGCCGCGATCATCCGGGCGGCCAGGTCGGCCAGGCCGCCGCCGTACGGGTGGACGCACGACGGCACTCCGGCGCCGGACAGCACCGCGAGCCGCAGGTCGGCCGCGTCCGCCGTGAGCAGGGCGTCGTTGAGCTGGAAGTTCAGGTAGACGACGCCGGGGTCGCGGACGGGCGGGTCGAGCACGGGGGTCGGCCCGACCTGCTCCTCGACCCGCGTCGGCGCGCCGGGGAGCTTCGCCAGCATCGCCAGCGCCTCCCGCCCCGGGCCGGCCAGCGCGGCCAGCCTGTCTTCGTGCGCCCGGCTGACGCAGATCGGCCCGTCGCAGAGCTTCTGCGCGGCGATGCTGTCCGGGGCCAGGAGCCCGCCCGCGGAGGCCGGGAACACCGGCAACGCGATCGCGGCCCCGGCCACCACCGGCAGCAGGCCCAGCAGCCGGGCCCGCACGGAGTTCGACGCCAGCAGCAGCAACCCCGTCACGGCGAGCCCGGTGAACCACACCACCTGCCCGAAGTCCACCGACGACGCCGTCGTCACCAGCGCACCCCGAGGCTGCCCGAGCGTCGGCGCCAGCAGCCCGAGCCGGCTGTAGGACAACGAGAGGCCCGATTCCTGCGACGCCCAGGCGAGCATCGACACCACCAACGTCAGCACGGCCAGCGCGGGCGCGGTCAGCGGGTGCGGCAGCAACCGCCCGGCCGCCAGCCCCACCCAGCTCCCCGCCACGACGGCGAGCACCGCGACGAAGACGACCGGCACGAAGCTCACCGACACGAACCCGCCGTGGCCGAGCACCTCCACCAGGCCGACGCCGAACACCAGCAGGAACCCGAGCGTGCTCAACGCCCCCACCGCGCCGGCCAGCCGGATCGCCCGGTGCCAGCCCGGCCGGGACGTCGTGGACAGCAGCTCGACCATCCCGGAACGGCTGTCGCGCATGCCCTGGATCGCCCCGGCCCCGACGGCGATCGGCCACAGGAACACCAGCAGGAACCGCAGCCACAGCGCGGTGGTCGTCGTGTTCCCCGTCCACGGCGCGGGCACCTTCCACCACGGCCCGGACAGCAGGAACAGGAAGCCGAGCGCCACCACGAGCAGTGCCAGCCCGGCCCAGGGCGCGATCGAGCGCCGCAGTTCGGTGCGCAGGATCATCACCAGGCCCCCTTGCCCGGCTCGTGGTTCAGCAGCGCCGAGTAGCCGCGCTCGATCGGGCTGTCGCCCACGTGCGCCTCGGTGCCGGCTGCGGCCAGCTCGCCCGGCGTGCCCTGGAACACCAGCTTGCCCTCGGCGAACAGGACGACGTCGGAGCACGCCGTGCCCACGTCCTCGACCAGGTGGGTCGAGATCAGCACGCACGAGTCCTGGCCGAGCTCCTGCACGAGCTCCCGGAACCGCACGCGCTGCGCCGGGTCGAGCCCGGCGGTCGGCTCGTCCAGCAGCAGGATGTCCGGGTCGTTGACGATCGCCTGCGCGATCCCGACCCGCCGGACCATGCCGCCCGACAGCGTCTTCATCCGGTCGTCCGCGCGGTCGGCGAGCCCCACCCGCTCGATCGCGCGCTGCACCGCACCCGGAATGTCCTCTTTGGACACTTCCTTGAGCCACGCGATGTACTCGACGAACTCCCGGGCGGTGAACCGCTTGTAGAACCCGAAGTTCTGCGGCAGGTAGCCGATCCGCCGGCGCAGGCCGCGCTGCCCGGTGTGTCCCCCGGCCTGTTCGCCGAGCAGCGACAGGCTCCCCGACGCCGGCCGGAGCACCGTCGCCAGCGCCCGGATCAGCGTCGTCTTGCCCGCGCCGTTGGGCCCGAGCAGGCCGTGCACCCCCTTGCCGAGCGACAGGTCCAGCCCGTCCACGGCCATCTTCCGGCGCCCTACCCGCACCTTCAGCCCCTCGGCCCGGATCTCCCAGGCGTAGGCCGTCGGCGCGACCTCGGCGGCTCCCACAGCACGCATGTTCTTCCTCCCTAGTCGCGCGCGTCCAGCCGGGTGAACGCGCCCTTGTGCAGGGCGACGACCACCGACGTCAGCGCGAAGATCCCCGCCCACACCGGCAGCGCGCCGGTGCTGAGCGCAAACGTTTGCCCGCTCGCCACCACGGTGGGCAGCACCAGTACGGCGACCCACACCGCGACGAGCGTCAGCGCCGCCCGGGTGACGCCGATCAGGCCACCCAGCGCGAGCGTCCCCGTGGTGAAGGCCAGGCTCGGCAGCAGCCAGAGCGCCAGTGCCGTGCCGGTCAGCCAGCCGGCGACCCCGAGCACCGGCAGGACGACGACGAGCACGGCCAGCGTCCGCCGTGCGATGAGGTACAGCCCGGCCCGCGGCGTCGCGACGACGACTTCGTACGCCGGATCCAGCCCCCGCACCCACGACGCGGCGACGCCGAGCACCGGCAGCACCGGCGCGAAGAGCTGCACCGCCGTCACGTCCAGCGCGGACCGCCAGACCTGGTCGAACGCCACCGCGAGCAGCGTGACCCCCACGATCATCCCCAGCCACGGCAGCATCACCGGCGTGACCCACGTGTCGAGCCACCGCCGCCGGCTGCGGTACCGGACCTTGACCGGGCGCCGCACGGGCGCGCCGTGGAAAGGCGCGTCCGGCAGCAGGATTTCGGCACCGAGCCGGCTCCAGACGACGTCCACCACCGGCTGGACGGGCGCCACCTCGGCGAGCCGCGCCCGGCACGCCCGGCACGTCTCCAGGTGCGCTTCGAGACCCCACAGCCGGTCGGCCGGGAGGCCGTAGCCCGCCACGTACTCGGCGATGAGATCGTCCGACGCGTGGGTCATGACAGGGCCTCCTTCATCGCGAACCGCGCCCGGCGCGCGCGGGTCTTGACGGTTCCTTCCGGCAGCCCGAGCAGGACGGCGGTCTCCCGGACGGTCAGCCCGTCGAGCACCATCGCCTGCAGCACCGCCCGCAGCTCGGGGGCGAGTTCGCGCAGCGCGTCACCGACGTCGTCCCCGATCGTCGCCGCCAGTGCCACGTCCTCCGCCGCCGGCACGGGCGCGACGTCGAGCGCCACCTCCGCCGGCAGCTCGGCGTGGTGCGCGCGGCGCCGGAACGCGTCGACCAGCCGGCGCGCCGCGATCGTCCACAGCCAGCCGACCGCGGTGCCGCCGGTCGAGGCCCCCGCGAACGAGGCCGCCGCACGCCACACGGCCAGGTACGTCTCCTGCATGACCTCGGCGACGACCTGCTCGTCGGCGCACCGGCGGCGCAGGCGCACGGCGAGCCAGGGCGACGTGCGGCGGTAGAGCTCCTCGAACGCCGCGCGGTCGCCCTTGGCCGTGCGCTTGACGAGGTGCTCCTCGTCGGCGTCCTCCAGTGGCGGTTTCCTCACACCAGGCAAGACGCCGGATGATCCGAAACGGTTCTCACCCGATTGTGTGCTGCGTCACACTGAGGGCGACGGCCAGAACTTCCGCCAGCCGTCCGCCTCCAGGGTCGTCGGCTCCAGCCCGGCGTCCCGCGCGGCCTGCTCGGCGGCCCGGATGTCGTTCGCGAACTGCTTCGCCTGCGCCCGCAGCTCACCCTCGGGGTCGACGCCCGCGCGCCGCGCCGTCGCCGCGATGCGGAACAGCTGAGCGGCCGCGGCGGTGCCGGCCGGGAAGAGGTCGAGCGGGATGCCCGCGCGCCCGGAGCGCTGGCCGAGCTTGCCGGCCAGCGCCACCGCGGGCTGGCCGAGCGCGACACCGTCCACAATGGACCTGCGCTGCTTCTCCTGCTGCTTCAGCTCTTCCCACTTGAGGTTCTGGTGCTCGACGGTGTGCACCGAGTCCGCACCGGCGAAGACGTTCGGGTGCCGTCCGACCAGCTTCGCGACCAGGTCCGCGGCGACTTCGTCGATGCCGAACGGGTCGGCGGCGTCCTCCGCCGCGACGCGCGCGTGGAACAGCACCTGGAGCAGGACGTCGCCGAGCTCCTCGCGCAGCGCCTCGCGGTCACCCGACTCGATGGCGTCGAGCAGCTCGTAGGTCTCTTCGACCAGGTACTGCCGGAGCGAATCGTGCGTCTGGGCCGCGTCCCACGGGCAGCCGCCCGGCGAGCGGAGCCGGTCCATCACCTCGGCGGCCTCGACCAGCGGCGGTGCCGGTGCCTCGATGACCTCGGCGCCGGTCGCGATGAGCAGCGACGCCGCGGGCTCGTCGCGGGACCCGGCGACCAGCACGACGTCCTTCAGCGAAGGCGCCTCGGTGATGGCCGGGATGCCGAACGCGCTCGCGTCGACGTCCGTGGCCGCGTACACCGCGGTGGCGTCACGCAGGACCTTCAGCGCCGCGGCGGGCAGCGTCGCCCCGCGGACGACTACGACGACGCCGGTGCTCACTGCTGAGTACGGCCGGGACCCCCGACGGGCAGCACGAGGCCCGGGGCGGCGTCCAGGTTCGGCACGACGTCCATGGTGACGACGTCCCACACGCCGTACCGCGGGTTGACGCGCAGGCCGCTCTCCTCGACGTAGGGCTGGAGGAGGCGGGTGCCGATGACGGTCAGCTGGTCGTCCGTCGGCTTCTGCGGCGCCTCGTCGGCGGGCACCACCTGGTCGGTACCGCGGGTCCGGACGACGAAGACGTACCAGTCGGGCTTGGCCGGCATCCGCGGCTGGAACGCGATGACGCTGTTCGCCGGGGAGCCGAACAGCACGGTCTCGGCCAGGGCCGGGTACTGGGCGGCGCCGAAGAGCGAGGTGAGGCCGGCGTCGGAGAACCCGTTGGGGCCGGGCTGGCCGGTCTGCTGGGCCTGCTGGAGCTCCTGGCCCGCCGCCTGCACCGCGGCCTGGACCTTCGACGGGTCGGCGGCGAACTGCTTCGCGACGTCGAACGCCCGCGCCCGGGTCTCGGGGTCGTTCGCGGCGGCGGCGGTGAAGCCGACGTAGTCCGCGCTGACCGCGAGCTTCGGCAGGAACTTGGCGGCGAGCTGGCGCTCGAAGTAGGTGTCGGAGGCGCGCTCGCCGCGATCGCGCACGTTCGCGGCGATCTGCGCGACGGCGAGCGGGTCGCCCTGCCCGGTGTCGGTGACGGGCGCACCCGGCAGCGACGCGGCGATCTGCGCGATCTTCGCCTGGTCCGCGACGAGGTTTTCCTTCTTCGCGGCGTAGGTGATGAGCTCGTGCAGCGCCGCCTGCCGGACGATCTCGCGGCCCAGCAGGACGACCTTGTTCTCGCGGGCGAGCTTCTGCGCGTACGGCTGGTCGCGGACGGCCTGGTCGATCATCGACTGCACCCGGTCGATGCCGAACGACTGGTCGCCGAGGATCGTGGCCGCACCGACCTGGCTGGGACCCGAGCCGCACCCGGCGAGCAGAAGTGCACCGGCAACGACCGCGACCAGCGCGCGAGGGCGCCCCATGATCCGCATCACAGCGCATACCCTCTCACACCATCGCACCCGAAACGCAACACCCGTGCGGTGTCGCCGGGCGTAACCTTCACGACATGGACCACTGGCTGACCATCGAGGTCTTCGATGGCGAGTCCACGGCTTCCTTGTGGCGACTCGCCCGCGGTGACGCACTCACCGAAGCAGCTCTGACGAACGGCGCGGAACAGTGGGTGTGGCACGAACACCGCTGGGGCGTGGTGCTGGAGATCGAGTTCAAGTCGGAGGAAAGCCGCGACGCCTTCCGCGCGCTTCCGGTCGTCACGGCGGCATTGGACGCCGTCCCGGATCCGGCGCGGGGGTTGCTCGTGTACCCGGGACGCGGTGGCGGCGCGGGTTCGCGCATGCCGCGGAAACCCCGGCCGTTGCCGATGGCGAGCGCCGGAGCGGTTCCGGTGCCCGTGGAGTCGGTGAAGATGGGGTTGGCGGAGGCTTCGCCGCCGATGTTCAGCGAAGTCTGCTGACGCGGAAACCCCGGCGCCACAACGAGAAGTGACGCCGGGTGGCCGCTACACCGCCGCGGGCTTCTTGGTGAGCTGAGTCAGCAGCTTCGTGCACCAGTCCAGCAGCTCTTCGTCGCGCAGGGTCGGCGCGCCGATCCGGCCGCCCGCCGGGCCTTCGGTCGGCTTCGGGACGGACACGGTGTTCGTCACCGCCTTGAACATCGCCTTGGGGTACAAGCGCTTCAGCCGGACCATCTGCGAATCCTGCAACGGCAGCGGTGCGAAGCGGATCGTGCTGCCCTGGACCGCCACCTCCGTCACGCCCGCCTCGCGGCACGTGTGCCGGAACCGCGCCACCGACAGCAACCGGTTGACCGGCGCCGGCGGCTGGCCGTAGCGGTCGATCAGCTCTTCGCGGACCGCGTCGAGGCCCTCGGTGTCCGGCGCCGCCGCGATCTTGCGGTACGCCTCCAGCCGCAGCCGCTCCCCCGGCACGTAGTCGTGCGGGATGTGGGCGTCGATCGGGAGGTCGACGCGGACGTCGGCCATCTCCTCGTCCTCCGCCGGCTCCGCGCCCGCGTGCCGCCGGAACGCGTCGACCGCTTCGCCGACCAACCGCACGTACAGGTCGAACCCGACACCCGCGATGTGCCCGGACTGCTCCGCCCCGAGGATGTTGCCCGCGCCGCGGATCTCCAGGTCCTTCATCGCGACCGCCATGCCCGCGCCCAGCTCGGTGTTCTGGGCGATCGTGGCGAGCCGGTCGTGCGCGGTCTCGGTCAGCGGCGCCTCCGGCGGGTACAGGAAGTACGCGTACCCGCGCTCGCGGCCACGGCCGACCCGGCCGCGCAGCTGGTGCAGCTGGGCCAGCCCGAGCAGGTCACCGCGCTCGACGAGCAGCGTGTTCGCGTTCGAGATGTCCAGCCCGGTCTCGACGATCGTGGTGCACACCAGGACGTCGTACTCGTTTTCCCAGAAGCCCTGGATGATCTTTTCGAGCTTGTCCTCGTTCATCTGCCCGTGCGCGGTGACGACGCGGGCCTCCGGCACCAGCTCCCGGATGTGCCGCGCGGCCTTCTCGATCGAGGAGACGCGGTTGTGGACGTAGAACACCTGGCCGTCGCGCAGCAGCTCACGGCGGATCGCCGCGCCGACCTGCTTGTCGTCGTACGAGCCGACGTACGTCAGGATCGGGTGCCGGTCCTCGGGCGGGGTGAGGATCGTCGACATCTCGCGGATGCCGGCCAGCGACATCTCCAGGGTCCTCGGGATCGGGGTCGCGGACATCGTCAGCACGTCGACGTGCGTGCGCAGCGCCTTGATGTGTTCCTTGTGCTCGACACCGAAGCGCTGCTCCTCGTCGACGATCACGAGGCCGAGGTCCTTGTAGCGGATGCCCGTCTGCAGCAGGCGGTGCGTGCCGATCACGATGTCGACCTCGCCGGCGGCGAGCTGTTCCAGGATGAGGTCCGACTCGGTCTTGTTCGTGAACCGGGACAGGCCCTTGATCGTCACGGGGAACGAGCGCATGCGCTCGTGGAACGTGTTCAGGTGCTGCTGCGCGAGCAGGGTCGTCGGGACGAGCACGGCGACCTGCTTGCCGTCCTGCACCGCCTTGAACGCCGCGCGCACGGCGATCTCCGTCTTGCCGTAGCCGACGTCGCCGCAGATGACGCGGTCCATTGGGACGCCGCGTTCCATGTCGGCCTTGACCTCGTCGATCGCGGCGAGCTGGTCGTTGGTTTCGGTGAACGGGAAGGCGTCCTCCAGCTCGCCCTGCCACGGCGTGTCCGGGCCGAACGCGTGCCCGGGCGCGGCCTGGCGCGCGGCGTAGAGCTGGACCAGCTCGGCGGCGATCTCCTTGACCGCCTTCTTGGCCCGGGCCTTGGTGTTCTTCCAGTCGGAGCCGCCGAGCTTGTTCAGCGTGGGCAGCTCGCCGCCGACGTACTTGGACACCTCGTCGAGCTGGTCGGTCGGCACGAACAGCCGGTCGCCCGGGTGCCCCCGCTTGGACGACCCGTACTCCAGCAGCAGGTACTCGCGGGTCGCGCCGGCGACCGTGCGCTGCACCATCTCGACGAACCGGCCGATGCCGTGCTGCTCGTGCACGACGTAGTCGCCGTTCTTGAGCGCCAGCGGGTCCACCGCGTTGCGCCGCCGGGACGGCATCTTGGTGGTGAGGTCCTTTGTGGACGTTCCGGCGCCGGACCCGCGGCCGGTCAGGTCGGCCTCGGTGAGCACGACCAGGGCGCGCTCCGGCGAGACGAAGCCGTCCGTCAGGCCGCCGCAGGTGACCGTGACCAGGCCCGCCGCGGGCACCCCGGTGAGACCGTCACCGGCCTGCGTCGCCGGGACGTCCGCGCCCGAGAGCTGCTCGACCGCGCGCGCCGCGGTGCCCTGGCCGGCGACGACGAGCACCGCCGTGCCGCCCGCCGCCGTGTGGGCGCGCAGGTCCGTCATCGCGCGCTCGAGCTCGCCGCGGTAGGCGGGCGCGGCCTCGATCGAGACGCGGTAGACGTCCGGGTCTTCGCTGGTCAGCTGGGTGAGCGTCCACCACGAGCGCTTGGTGTCCTGGGCGTGCGACGCGATCTCGTCGAGCCCGCGGTAGGCGGACGCGCCGAGGTCGATCGGGGCCTGCCCGCCCGCCGCGGCCGTCGTCCAGGACGCTTCGAGGAACTCCTGGCCGGTGCGGACGAGGTCGGCGGCCCGGGCGCGGATCTTCTCGGGGTCGGTGAGCAGGACGTGCGTGCCGATCGGCATCGCGTCGGTGAGCAGCTCCAGCTCGCCTTCGCAGAGCACCGGGATGAGGGCCTCCATGCCCTCGACCGGGATACCGTCGGCGAGCTTCGTGAGCATCTCGGCCAGGTGCGCGTCCGCTTCGTACGTCTTCGCCAGCTCCGCGGCCTTCTCCTTGACCGGCGGCGTGAGCAGCAGCTCGCGGCACGGCGGCGCGGTGACGCGCGGGATCTCGCCGGGCAGCGACCGCTGGTCGGAGACGGCGAACGCGCGGATCTCGCTGACCTCGTCGCCCCAGAACTCGACGCGGACGGGGTGCTGCGCGGTCGGCCCGAACAGGTCGAGGATGCCGCCGCGGACGGCGAACTCGCCGCGCTTCTCGACCATGTCGACGCGGGAGTAGGCCAGCTCGACGAGCCGTTCGAGCAGCTCCTCGAACGGCTCTTCCTCGCCGACGACCAGGTCGATCGGCTTGAGCGAGCCGAGGCCGGGTGCCATCGGCTGGATGAGGCTGCGGACGGTCGCGACGACGACGCGCAGGGTGTCGTCCCCGGTCTTCAGCCGGTGCAGGACCTCCAGCCGGCGGCCGACGGTGTCGGCGCGCGGGGAGAGCCGCTCGTGCGGGAGGGTCTCCCAGGAGGGGAAGTCGACGACCCGGTGCTCGCCGATGAGCGCTTTGAGCGACGCGGTCAGCTCGTCGGCCTCGCGGCCGGTGGCGGTGACGGCGAGGACGGGCTTCGCGGCGCCCTCGTCGGCGGCGAGGGCGGCGGCGACGAGCTGCCGGGCGGCGATCGGGCCTTGCAGCTCGAGCAGCGGCGCACCGGCGCGCTCGACCACGCCGCGCAGGGCCGGGTCGGGAAGGATGGCGGTGAGGAGTCCGGACAATGGAGCGTTTGTCACCGTCCCAGCCTACGTGGCACCCCCGACAAGTTTCCGATCACGGCTGGTCGCGCAGCAGTTCCGCCACCTCCGCGAGCCGCGGCAGCTGCTCGTCGAACACCTTCGGATCCGTGCTCGCGATGCGCAGCAGGACGTGCTCCGCGCCTTCGTACTCACGAAGCCGCGAAGCGACCTCCGCGACGCTTCCCGTCACCTGCATCTGGATCCCCTGGACGTACTCCGCCGGCGCGCCGTAGTTGGTGAGGCAGTACTCCTCGAGCAGCGCACGCCCACGGTCGGCGTCGTCCTCGACCAGGACCGTCGCGAACAGCGCCGGCGTCACCGGACGCGACGCCTCAGCGCGGATCCGGGCCAGGCCGGACACGTAGTCCGCGGGGTCCGGCGGGTAGGGCAGCCAGCCGTCGTACAGCCGTCCGACGCGCTCCAGCGCGCCCGGCGTGTACGCCGCCAGCCACACCGGCGGTCCGCCCGGCCGCGCGGGCGAGGGGAAGGACGGCAGCGAGTCGTAGTGCAGCACCTCGCCGTGGAACGACGACTCACCGCGCCACGCCGCTCGCCACAGGCCCACGATGTCGTCGAGGCGAGCCCGCCGTCGCGCCCACGGCACTCCCACGAACGCGAACTCCGGCTCGCTCCGCCCGGCGAACCCCGCGCCGACCGCCACCGTGAGCCGGCCGCCGCTGAGCAAATCGAGCGAAAGCAGCTGGTTCGCCGAGAGAACCGGGTCCCGCAACGCCGGGAGCAGCGCGGACGTCCCCAGGGTCACCCGCGAGGTCCGGCCGGCGAAGGCGCCCAGCACGGTGAAAGCGTCCAGCGGAGCCCGCGCGAGGGTGTCGCCCACCCACACCGAGTCGAGGCCGAGCTCTTCGGCGGCGACGGCGGCGTCGACCAGCTCGGGTGCGGTCCGCCCGGCGTCGAGGATGGGCTGGTAGGTCGGTACGACCAGGCCGTAGTTCGTCATGCCGGAAGCGTCGCCGAAGCGGGGAATGCCCTCAATTCCCCGCGGGGAATGGCGTGGCCGAGCAGGATGGGGCCGTGGACTTCGGAACGGCGCTCAAGGACTGGCGCACCCGGCGGCGGCTCAGCCAGCTCGACCTGGCCCTGCGCGCGGGCACGACGCAGCGGCACGTCAGCTTCATGGAGAGCGGCCGCTCGGTGCCCGGCCGCGGCATGGTGCTGCGCGTCGCGGAGTCCCTCGAACTGCCCCTGCGCGAGCGCAACGGCCTGCTCCACGCCGCCGGCTACGCGCCGACGTACCCCGAGACGAAGCTCGGCGACCCGGCGATCCGGCCGGTGCTCGACGGGCTGCGGCGGCTGCTCGACGGCCACCGCCCCTACCCCGCGATCGTCGTCGACCGCTACGGCCTGCTCGTCGCGAAGAACGACGCGTTTTCCCTGCTCATCGAGGGTGTCGACCCGGAGCTACTCGAAGAACCGGTCGACACGCTGCGGCTCGCGCTGCACCCGCGCGGGATGGCGCCGCGCGTCCGGAACCTCGACGACTGGGCCCGGCACATCCTCGAGCGCCTCCGCAACGACCTCGCGCGCACCCCGGACGACCGGCTCGCCGCGCAGCTCGCCGAGCTGAAGGGGTACCTGCCGCCGGAACGGCCGCCGAGCGCGGACCACCTCGGTTTCGCCGTGCCGGTGCGACTGTCCACTTCGGCCGGTGAGCTCCGGCTGATCACGGCGATCACGACGTTCGCGACCGCCGCCGACGTCACCGTGTCGGAGCTCAAGCTGGAGACGTTCCTGCCCGCGGACGCCGAAACCGCGGAACGCCTTCAGAGCACCAGCGCCGTCACCTGACCCATCAGCAGCTCCGCGCTCGCCCACAGCACGGCCGCGCACCCGCTGCCCGCGGCGAACCGGCGGTACGGCATCGCCGCCGAGCCCGCGACGCGCGGCACCAGCGTCCGGACGCCGGCCAGGCAGCGGCCCGCGACCACCGCCGGGACGCCGTAGCGCGCGACCGCCGCTTCGGCGCGGTCCCAGCGGTCCTGGCCGACGCGGCGGGCGAGCCGCGGTCCCCACGAACGTCCTTCGAAGTACGCCACCTGATCGCCGAGGAACGCCGCGAACACGGCCACCGGCAAAGCGATTCCGAAGTGGAGCGTGCCCCGCTCGGCGAGGAACCCCATGAGCAGCAACGCCGACAGCGTCGGCAGCACGATTCCGGGCAGCAGCGCGGTTTCCGCCGTGATCAGCAGCGCGCAGACGAGGTAGACGACCGGCGGTGGAGCGTCAAGCAGTGGCCGCAGCAGGCTGTCCATGGCTCGTCCTCCCCACCGCCACCGGCAGCGCCGCGCGGTAGACGAACGCGGGCGGCAGGTTCCCCCAGACGACCGAAGTGCGCTCCACGACGGCGAAACGGCTTCGCAGCGAAGCGGCGAAGCGACGCGCGGGTGGCGTCCAGGCCGTGTGGGCGTACGCGAACGTCGTGAACCGGCCGTTCGGGGCGAGCGCCGCCGTGACCGCGTCGAGGATGCGTTGCTGGCGGTCCGCGGTCATGGCCGTCCACGGCAGTCCGGAGACGACGACGTCGAGGTGGCCGGCGTCGAGGTGCTCCGCCGAACCGGTGACGACGTCGGCCCGGGGGAAGCGCTTGCGCAGCGAAGCAGCGAAACGCGGGTTGATCTCGTAAGCGGTCAGGCGCGCTTCGGGGCGAAGCAGCGCGAGGACCGCTTCGGTGAACACGCCCGTGCCCGGCCCGAGCTCGGCGACGCGGGCCGCGCGTTCCAGGCCGAGGCCCGCCGTCATCGTCCCGGCCAGCCGGGGCGAGCTGGGCGCGATCGCGCCCGTCAGCATCGGGTGGCGGAGGAATTCCCTGGTGATCGACATGATCCCGACGTTAGGAACGGCACGGGTGGCCGCGAATCCGCCGGCTCGGCCGGTGTCGTCCTCCCCGGGGAGGACACGATCGGGCCGAAGGGATGACGACCCGGGGCGGGTCGCGGCGTTACGTTCGATGGCGTGGAACGACTCGTCGTGTGGGTACGCAAGCACCGGTGGACGGTGGATCTTCCGCTGTACGGCGTGTTCGTCTTCCTGAGCCCGAACTGGAACGACGCCGGCTCGTGGGGTGTCCGCGCGATCCCCATGCTGTTCCTGCTCCCCCTGCTGGTCCGCCGCCGGTTCCCGCGGACCGTCGCGGTGCTGACCATCGCCGGCGCGGCGGCGGTGTACCTCAACGAGGTCTGGGCGTACGACCGCGGCCGCACCGAGCTGGCCATGGCGGTGGTGCTGTTCACGCTGGTGAAGCAGGGTCGGCGGTGGTTCGCCGCGGCGATCGCCCTCGCGATCGGCGTGCTCGACGTCCAGTGGGGCGTCCTCTGGGGGACCTACTCGGACAGTCCCACGTTCATCATCGTCAGCGCGTTCCCCCTGCACATCGCCGCGTGGGCGCTCGGGGAGTTCTTCCGCACCAAGGAACAGCTCGCCGCGGAGGAGGAGAAACGCGCCGACGCCCAGTCACGCGCCGCCGTCGCGGAGGAGCGCACCCGGATCGCGCGCGAGCTCCACGACGTCCTCGCGCACAGCATGAGCGTGATCGTGCTGAACGCCGAAGGCGCGAAGCTCGCCCGGCACCGCGACCCCGAAGCCGTCGACCGCACGCTCGACACGATCGGCCGCACGGGCCGGGACGCGCTCGCCGAGCTGCGGCGGCTCCTCGAAGTCCTGCACGCCGGCCAGGCGGCGCGCAGCCCCCAGCCGAGCATCGACGAGCTGCGTGAGCTCGTCGACCAGTGCGGCCGCGCCGTCGCGCTCGAGGTCACCGGCGACCCCGGTGCCCTGTCCGCGAGTGCCGCGCTGCAGGCGTACCGGATCGTCCAGGAGGCACTGACCAACATGATCAAGCACGCCCCGGCCGACGCGACCGGCCGCGTCGAAGTCGCGTTCGAACCGGCCGAGGTCCGGATCGAGGTGACGAACACCGGCGGGCGGGCCGCACCCGCACCGGCGCCCGCGCTGCCCTCGTCCGGGCGCGGGCTGGCCGGGATGCGCCAGCGGGTCGAGATGTTCCACGGCGAGCTGGCGCACGAGCCGTTGCCGGACGGCGGCTACCGCGTGCGGGCGAGCCTGGCGGTCGGGTCGTGACGGCGCGGGTCCTGCTCTGCGACGACCAGGAGCTGGTGCGCGTCGGGCTGCGGATGATCGTCGAGAGCCAGGACGACCTCGTGGTCGTGGCCGAGGCCGCGAACGGTGAAGAGGCCGTCGCGAAGGCCCGCGAGCTGCGGCCGGACCTGGTGCTGATGGACGTCCGGATGCCGGTGCTCGACGGCGTCACGGCGACCGGGCGGATCTGCGCCGAGCTGCCCGACGTGCGCGTCCTGATCATCACGACGTTCGACCTCGACGAGTACGCGTACGCCGCCCTGCGCGCGGGTGCCAGCGGGTTCCTGGTCAAGGACGCGCCGTCGGAAGAGATGCTCGTGGCGATCCGCGGCGTGCTGCGCGGCGACTCGATGGTCTCGCCGTCGGTGACGCGGCGGCTGCTCGACCGCTACCTCGCCGACGACCGCGATCCGGTGGACGTCGCCAAGCTCGACGTGCTGACCGAGCGCGAGAAGGACGTGCTGGGGCTCATCGCGCGCGGGCACTCCAACGGCGAGATCGCGGCGAAGCTGTACATCGGCGAGACGACGGTGAAGACGCACGTCGGGCGGATCCTCGGCAAGCTGCGGCTGCGCGACCGGGTGCACGCGGTGGTGTTCGCCTACGAGTCCGGACTGGTGCGTCCAGGTACTTGATCACACCCTATTTATCTCCTTGATAGGGAAGGATAGAGTATTTTGCATGACGATATACAAGTCCGAAGCCGGTGCCCGCCTCCTGCGTGAGCGCTACCTCGAAGCCCTGACGGCGTGGCCGGACCACGACCAGGTGCGCGTGCCGACGCCCGAGGGCGAGACGTTCGTGCTGGTCGCCGGGCCGGCGAACGCGCCGCCACTGGTGCTGCTGCACGGCTCCGGCAGCAACTCGGCGGAGTGGGCGCAGCGGATCCCCGCGCTGGTGGAGCGGTTCCGGGTGTACGCGGCCGACATCATCGGCGAGCCGGGGATGAGCGCCGAGACGCGGCCGCCGCTCGGCAGCGACCGGTACGCGCGGTGGCTGGACGCCGTGCTGGACCACTTCGACGTCTCCCGGGCAGCCTTCCTGACGTCGTCGTTCGGCGGCTGGCTCACGCTCGACTACGCGACGCGGCGGCCCGGGCGCGTCTCCGCGCTGGCGCTGCGGTGCCCGATCGGCCTCGGCCCGATGAAGAAGGGGTTCGTCGTCAAGGCGGTGTTCCTGGCCCTGCTCGGGGAGAAGGGACGGCGGAAGTCCGTCGCCGGCGTCGTGGGCGAGCCGGAGTCGTCGCCGATCGTCGAGCAGCAGCTGCTCGTGTCCGCGCACTACCGCTACCGCACCGGCCCGTTCCCGGTCTTCGGCGACGCGGCGCTGGAGCGGCTGAGCATGTCGGTGTACGCCGTCGCGGGAGCGGAGGACGCGATGGTCGACTCCGCGACGACCAAGCGTCGCCTCGAAGCGGCCGGCGCGGTCGTCGACCTGGTACCCGGCACCGGGCACTACATCCCCGGCTCGGGCGACCTGGAGTTCCTGAAGGCGTCGGCGGCGAACGGCGATTTCACCGCTTGATGGCAGGATGAGCCGTATGCGGTGTGTGCTGGGTCTCATCGGAGCAGTGTCCCTGCTGGTGGCGGGCTGCTCGGGCGCCTCGAGCGCGCCGGTCCAGAACATCCCGCCCGCGTCCACGCCGGCGACGTCGAGCGGGAAGTTCAAGGTCGAGACGGTGACCGCCGGGCTGCAGCACGGCTGGGACATCGGCTTCCTGCCCGACGGCGGCATCCTCGTGCCACAGCGGCCCGGCAAGCTCGCGCTGGTCCGCGACGGGAAAGCCACCGACGTCAAGGCCGACTTCTCCGACGTCCTCGTGCAGGGCGAGGGCGGGCTGCTCGGCATGGTCATCAGCCCCGACTTCGCGACCAGCCGCGAGTTCATCACCTGCCAGGACCACCAAGAGGGTGGCAAGGCCGTCGACATCCGGCTGGTCACGTGGAAGCTGGCCGAAGACGGCGGGAGCGCGTCGAAGGTCAAGGACCTGCTGACCGGGCTGCCGGTGAACCCGAGCGGCCGGCACTCCGGCTGCCGGCCGACGTTCGCACCGGACGGCGCCCTGCTGGTCGGCACCGGCGACACGGCCCGCGCGTCGATCGCGCAGGACCGCCACTCCCTGGGCGGAAAGGTGCTGCGGCTGGACGCGAAGACCGGGAACTCGTTGCCGGACAACCCGTTCATCACGTCGTCGAACCCGAAGGAACGGCTGATCTACACGTTCGGCCACCGCAACGTCCAGGGCGTGGCGATCCGGCCGGGCAGCGGCCAGGTGATCACCGCCGAGCACGGCCCGACCTTCGACGACGAGGTCAACCTGCTGAAGCCGGGCGCGAACTACGGCTGGGACCCGTCCAAGGGCGGCACGGACTCGAGCTACGACGAGAGCGTGCCGATGACCGACCTCAAGCGGTTCCCCGACGCGGTGAGTCCACTGTGGACATCCGGCAAGATCACCGAAGCGATCAGCGGCGACGCGTTCCTGACCGGCGCGCAGTGGGGCAAGAACGACGGCGCGCTGGTCGTGGTGGCGCTGAAGGGCCAGAAGCTGCTGCTGTACCACTTGGACGCGGCGGGCAAGGTCCTGGACGTCTCGCTCCCGCCGGAGTTCGACGACAAGTTCGGCCGGTTGCGGGCCGTGCGGACCGGCCCGGACGGCGCGCTGTACGTGACGACTTCGGACGGGACGGACGACAAGTTGCTGAAGGTCACACCGGCCTGAGCATGAGAAAACCACGGCCGCTGAGTGCCGTGAACACTTCCGCCGGGGCGGCGGATCGCGGAACATGGTGTGTACCAAGAGTTTTCGCCCGCCCCCGACGGTTGTTGGACGCGGTCCGAAGATAGCGTTCCCGCGGCAGCACCGCGCCGGTCCCCGAGCGCCATCGCCGACCTGGCGATCGGGGACCGGCCTCCAAACCGTGCCCCGCCCGGCGAACCCTAGGATCGGGGCATGACCAAGATCGACCCGGCCACGTCCGCGCTCGTGCTCGTCGACCTGCAGGAGCGGATCGTCGCGCTGCCGACCACGCCCTACAGCGGGAAAGAGGTCGTCGCGAACGCGCTTCGGCTGCGGACAGCGTTCCGCGAGGCCGGCGCGTCCGTGGTGATCGTCAAGGTGTCGCGGCCGGACAACCCGCCGGGCAACGAGCTCGTCTTCGACGCGCAGGACGACAAGATCGTCACCAAGTACGCGATCGGCGGCTTCGCGAACACCGACCTCGACGAGTTCCTGCGCGGAGCCGGCGTGAAGACGGTGTACTTCGGCGGAATCGCGACGGAGTTCGGCGTCGAGTCGACCCTCCGCGCGGCCAGCGACCACGGCTACGACACGGTGGCGGTGTCGGACGCGATGACCGCACTGTCCGAGATCTCGCACGAAAACGCGATCACGAAGATCTTCCCGCGCCTCGGCACGGTCGTGACGACGGACGAAGTGTTGGCGGGCCTGGCGTGATCGACAAGGTCGCGTGGATCCACGTGGTGGACGGCCGCGTCCTGGCGGCCCGCTCACGCGGCAAGGACAAGTTCTACCTGCCCGGCGGCAAGCGCGAGCCGGGCGAGACGGACGTCGAGACGCTGGTCCGCGAGATCCGCGAAGAGCTGGACGTCGAGATCAAGCCGTCGACGATTTCCCCGGCGGGCACGTTCGAAGGCCAGGCGCACGGCAAGGCGGAGGGCACGGTGGTCCGCACGACGGCTTACTCGGCGGAGTACACCGGGACGTTGGCGGCCAGCAGCGAGATCGAGGAGATCGCGTGGTTGGCCTACGCGGACCGGCCCCGGGTGTCGTTGGTGGCGCAACTCATCTTCGACCACCTGCACGAGACGGGCCAGCTGCGGTGATCGACAAGATCGCCTGGCTGCACCCGGTGAACGGCCGGATCCTCAGCACGCGTTCACGCGGCAAGGAGGTGTACTACCTCCCGGGCGGCAAGCGCGAGCCGGGCGAGACGGACGTCGAAACGCTGATCCGCGAGATCCGCGAAGAACTGGACGTCGAGATCGAGCCGTCGACGATTTCGCCGGCGGGCGCGTTCGAGGCGGAGGCCCACGGCCACGCGGGGACTTTGGTCCGGATGACCTGCTACACGGCGGAGTACACGGGGACTTTGGCCGCCAGCAGCGAGATCGAAGAGATGGTGTGGCTGAGGTATGCGGACCGCGACCGGGTCTCGGCGGTGGACCGGCTGATCTTCGACCACCTGCGCGAGACGGGCGTGCTCAGGTAGCGAGGAACTCGGCGACGTCCGCGCTGAACCGGCGCAGTTCTTCGCCCGGCGTGACGAACGTCCGGACGGTGCACGACCAGTGGCGAGTCCAGCCGGAGTCGGGTCCGTGCAACGTCCACGCCAGCTCCACGGAACGGCCGTGGTGGGTCGCGTGGAGTTCGAGGTCGTCGCGAAAGGACTTCCACACCCGCTCGCCCGCCCGCCCAGCCACGGAAGTCCCGGTCAAGGCCGGCGGCGAACGTCCCGAGGCCGTCGCCGTGGAGGGTCTCCACGCTCAGAGTGACGGCCAAGCCGGTGCTTTCGGCCCGCGCCGTGAACCACACCAGGTCGCCCTCCGACGCGTCGAGGTCCGCGAAGGTTATCGCGGCGCCAGGCCCCGTCAGGGAAACCGTCACCCCAGTCGCAGCTTCGGCTTGTGCTCCAGGTGCGAAAGCCCGTTCCAAGCCAAATTCACCAGGTGCGCCGCGACTTCGTCCCGCTTCGGCTTGCGCGCGTCCAGCCACCACTGTCCCGTCAGCGCGACCATTCCCACCAATGCCTGCGCGTACAGCGCCGCCAGTTTCTCGTCGTAGCCTCGGGCCGCGAACTGCTGGGCCAGAATGTGTTCCACCTGGCTCGCGATGTCGTTCAACACCGTCGAGAACGTCCCCGTGGAACTCGCCACCGGGGAATCGCGGACCAGGATGCGGAAACCGTCGTGGGAATCCTCGACGTACGACAGCAACGCCGTCGCCGCTTGTTCCAGCATCACGCGGGGGTGGCCGCCGTGCAGGGTGGACACCATGCGCTCCAGCAGCAGCTGGGTCTCGCGGTCCACCACCACCGCGTAGATGCCCTCTTTGCCGCCGAAGTGTTCGTACACCACGGGTTTCGACACGTTGGCGCGGTGCGCGATCTCCTCGATCGACGTTCCGTCGAAGCCCTTTTCGGCGAACAACGCCCGCGCCACGTTCAGCAATTGCTGACGCCGCTCGCTGCCGGTCATCCGGACGCGCGTCACCGGGGCGACCGGACGCGCCCCGGTGACCTGCTGCTCACGCTTCGACCGTCGTCTCCCCGCCACTCCCCGAACCCTACTTGACTAGCCCTTTTCCGTCGCGATTCGGGCCAGGCGCTGCGGGGTCGGCCAGCGGACGTCGTGCACCCAGCCGAACTTCTCGAAGATCCAGATCAGCCGCGCGGAAATGTCGATCTGGCCGCGCTTGACGCCGTGGCGCGCGGACGTCGGGTCGGCGTGGTGCAGGTTGTGCCACGACTCGCCGAAGCTGAAGATCGCCAGCGGCCAGAAGTTCGCCGACTTGTCGCGCGCGGCGAACGGGCGCTCGCCGATCATGTGGCAGATCGAGTTGACCGACCACGTCACGTGGTGCAGCACGCAGATGCGCACCAGCCCGGCCCAGAAGAACGCGGTGACCGCGCCCCACAGCGACCAGGAGATCAGCCCGCCCAGCAGGGCCGGCAGCGCCAAGCTGACCAGCGACCACAGCCAGAACAGGTCGTCGACCTTCTTGATCGCCGGGTCCTTGACGAGGTCGGGCGCGAAGCGCTCGGCGTTGGTCTGGTCGCGCTCGAAGAGCCAGCCCATGTGCGCGTGCCAGAAGCCCTTGGCGATGGCCCACGGCGAGGTGCCGAACGCCCACGGCGAGTGCGGGTCGCCGTCGCGGTCGGAGAACGCGTGGTGGCGGCGGTGGTCGGCGACCCAGGTGATGACCGGGCCCTGCAGCGCGATGCTGCCGGCGATGGCCATGACCACGCGCAGCCACGGCTTGGCCTTGAACGAGCCGTGCGTGAAGTAGCGGTGGTAGGACACCGTGATGCCGAGCCCGCTGATCGCGTAGAACACCACGAAGATGCCGACGTCGACCCAGCTCAGTCCCCAGCCCCAGGCGAAGGGCACCGCGACCAGCAGTGCCACCAGCGGCGCGATCACGCCGAAGTAGACCGACAGCTGCACGCCGATGCCTCGCGTGCCTTCAGTAACGGGTTTGGGCCCCTTGGGAGCCGAAGGCTCCCCGGTGGGCTGAGAACGGTCGAGCGTGGCCGTCATACGCTTCACTTCTCCCTATGCGGGCAACCTTTGACGTAGGGTGCCCTAACCTACGATGCCGTAAGTTACGGTACAGGAGGTTTCGGCGACTGGGGAGTGCCGGAAGCCTCACACCCGTACTTCGGAACCGGGGTACCCGGCGGACTGGGCGGTAACGCATCCCCCGCGCGGACGACACCCGATCGTCGCTATCCTGACCAGGATCGATCCGCCGTAGTGTAATCGGCAGCACTTCAGATTTTGGTTCTGACAGTTCAGGTTCGAATCCTGGCGGCGGAGCAGCTCGAGGACCCGAACCCACGACACCGGGAGGTTGGCGCTGACCGACGAGGCGACCGACCCGGGTCCGGCCAGGCGTCCCGCCCTGGCCGAGATGTCCGACGCCTGGCTTGTCGGGCGTGCGCGGGAACTGATCGCCGCGGTCCAGCGGCAGGAGTACACCCAGCAGCTGCAGATCGTCGAGCTCATGGACGAGCTGCTCGACGAGACCCAGCGCCGCGGCGAGCCGACGATGATCGCGCAGCTCCTGCGCGCGTCCGCGATCGCCCGGCTGATCACCAGGGGCCTGGCCGCGGAAGCCGAACCGCGGCTCGACGAGATGCTCGCGCACACCCGGCGGCACGGCCTCGCCCTGCTGCGGGCCGACGCGCACGCGCTGCGCGGCCGCCGGCTGGTGATCGCCTCGCAGGAAGACCCCGCGCTCACCGAGATCGCCCGCGCGCTGGCCATCCTCGACGACTCCGCGATCCCGAACCGGCAGGTCGGCATCCGCCAGTGGAACCGGATGCTGTGGTCGGCGCTGAACGACTGCTGGATCGTGCTGAACCAGCTCGGCGTGTACGAAGCGGCCGAAGAGGTCATCGGCCGTGCGGCCTCCGCGATCCGCGAGAGCGCGAGCCCGCACGAAATCACGCTGCAGCTGATGAACCGGGTCAAGATGCTGCTCGGCTGGGGCCTGCGGCTCGAGCGCATCGACGAGTACGACGAGAGCGCCGAGAAGTTCCGCACCGCCGCCTCCATGGCCGTGGCCGCCGAAGGCCCGTTCACCGAGTCGCTGTTCCCGCGGAAGGCGGGCGTCGCGGCCGTCGACCAGGTCGGCGTCCTCGCCTCGGCGCAGGCGCTGCACAGCCCGAGCTCCGACCAGATCGACCGGCTCCGGGCGCTGCACGAAGGCACCGGCTACCCGGGCGAACGCGAGATCGTCGCCATCGCGCTGGCCCGCTGCCTCGACCAGGCCGGCCGCCGCGAAGAGGCGCTCGATGTGCTGCGGCACGCCCGCGAGTCGCTGACCGACGACACCTCGCAGCCGTCGATGCGGCTGAACATCGCCCGCGAGCTGGCCCGGCTGGACACCAGCCCGGACTACGCGTCCGGCGCGAGCCAGTCGCTGATCGACTACGCCACCCGGCTCGAGTCCGAGATGTGGAGCCTGCGCGAGTCGCAGATCGCCACGCTGAACGCGCGCCGCGAGCACGAACGGCTCTCCGCCGAGCACGGCGCGATCACCCAGCAGGCCCTGCAGGACCCGCTCACCGGCCTGCCGAACCGGCGCGCGCTGGACGAGAAGCTGCGCCTGCTCGCGTCGTCGGCCGACGCCCAGCCCCTCGCCGTCGCGCTGGTCGACCTCGACGGCTTCAAGGGCGTCAACGACAAGGCGTCGCACGCCGAAGGCGACAACGTGCTGCGCGTCGTCGCGAGCACGCTGCGTGACGCCCTGCGCGGCGACGACCTCGTGGCGCGCTACGGCGGCGACGAGTTCATCGTCCTGCTCCCGGGCACGCCGGCGTCCGCGGCGAAGATGGCGCTCGGCCGCGCGGTGAAGTCCGTCGCGGGACTGCCGCACCACCTGTCGCACGGCGTCACACTGTCCATCGGGCTCGTCTCACTAAGGCCGCAGGAGCGCGGCGAGCAGGTCCTCGCCCGCGCGGACGCGGCCATGTACCAGGCAAAACGCGGCGGCGGCAACCAGGTGGCCTCGGCCAACTCGATGGTCGCCGACCCGGGCGGTGCGTGGCCGGGCGACGCCCCACCTACCGACCCCGCGTGGGACACCGAAGAGCACAGTTAGGATCTGAGCCCGACAGAAGCCATTCATTGGTAACCGTTGGGAGCGCCGTTGACCGGCCCGCTGAGCACGTTGATCCTCGCCGCGGGTGAGGGCACCCGCATGCGATCCGCGACCCCGAAGGTGTTGCACCCGATCGCCGGGCGGCCCCTCGTCGAGCACGCCGTCCGGGCCGCCGCCGGCCTGGACCCCGAGCACCTCGTGGTGGTGACCGGCCACGGCCGCGAGGCCGTCGGCGCCCATCTCGCCACGGTCGCCACGGCACTCGGGCGCGAGGTCGGCACCGCGGTGCAGGCCGAGCAGAAGGGCACCGGCCACGCGGTGGGCTGCGCGCTCGCGACCCTGCCGGCCGACCTCACCGGCACCGTGATCGTCAGCTACGGCGACGTCCCGCTGCTCGACACCGCGACGCTGCGCGCCCTGCTCGACGAGCACACCGACGCGAAGAACGCCGTCACCGTGCTCACCGCGGTGGTCGACGACCCCACCGGCTACGGCCGCATCACGCGCGACGACGCCGGCAAGGTCACCGGGATCGTCGAGCACAAGGACGCCACCCCGGCGCAGGCCGAGATCACCGAGATCAACTCGGGCGTCTACGCCTTCGACGCCGCGGTGCTGCGCGACGGCCTTTCGCGCCTGTCGACCGACAACGCGCAGGGCGAGCTCTACCTCACCGACGTACTGGGCATCGCGGACGGCGACGGGCTGCACGTCGGCGCCCTCGTCGTCGACGACCCGTGGCTGACCGAGGGCGTCAACGACCGCGTCCAGCTGTCGGTGCTCGGCGCCGAGCTCAACCGCCGGATCGTGCGGCGCTGGCAGCGCGAAGGCGTCACGGTCGTCGACCCCGCGTCGACCTGGATCGACGCCGGCGTGACGCTGTCGCGGGACGTCGTCATCGAGCCGGGCGTCCAGCTCAAGGGCTCGACGTCGGTCGGCGAGGGCAGCACGGTCGGCCCGGACAGCACGCTGACGAACGTCAAGATCGGGGCGGGCGCCTCGGTGGTGCGGGTGCACGGCTCCGACTCCGAGCTGGGCGACCGCGTCAACGTCGGTCCGTTCACCTACCTGCGGCCGGGCACGAAGCTGGGCGAGAAGGCCAAGCTCGGCGCGTTCGTCGAGACGAAGGCCGCCGACATCGGCGCCGGCACGAAGGTGCCGCACCTCACCTACGTCGGCGACGCCACGATCGGTGAGCACAGCAACATCGGCTGCTCGAGCGTGTTCGTGAACTACGACGGTGTCAACAAGCACCGGACCGTTATTGGTTCGTATGTCCGATTGGGAGCCGACAACACCTTCGTCGCTCCGGTGCAGGTCGGTGATGGCGCTTACAGTGGGGCGGGTGCCGTGATCCGCGAGGACGTCCCGCCGGGCACACTCGCGGTGTCGGCGCCGCCGCAGCGCAACATCGAAGGCTGGGCGATCCGGCGCCGGCCGGGTACGCCCGCGGCGGAGGCGGCCCAGGCCGCCCTCGACGCCGAGTCAGCAGCAGGAACCGACGGGGAGTCGCCAGCATGAGTCCGAAGTCAGGTACGCCGAAGAAGAACTTGATGCTCTTCTCCGGACGGGCGCACCGGGAGCTCGCCGAAGAGGTCGCCGAGCACCTCAACGTGACGATCACCCCGCAGACGGCCCACACGTTCGCCAACGGTGAGCTGTTCGTCCGGTTCGAGGAGTCCGTCCGCGGCACCGACGCCTTCGTCATCCAGGCGCACACCACGCCCATCAACGAGTTCGTGATGGAGCAGCTGATCATGGTGGACGCGCTCAAGCGGGCGAGCGCGAAGCGGATCACCGTGGTGATGCCGTTCTACCCGTACGCGCGCCAGGACAAGAAGCACAAGGGCCGCGAGCCGATCTCGGCCCGGCTGATCGCCGACCTGTTCAAGACCGCGGGCGCCGACCGGATCATGACGGTCGACCTGCACACCGCGCAGATCCAGGGCTTCTTCGACGGCCCGGTCGACCACCTGATGGCGCAGACCGTGCTGGCCGACCACATCAAGAAGACCTACGGCAACGCCGACATCACCGTCGTCTCGCCGGACTCGGGCCGCGTGCGGCTGGCCGAGAAGTGGGCGCAGACGCTGGGCGACCGGCCGATCGCGTTCATCCACAAGACGCGCGACCCGGACAAGCCGAACCAGGCCGTCGCGAACCGCGTGGTCGGCAAGGTCGAGGGCAAGCTCTGCGTCCTGATCGACGACATGATCGACACCGGCGGCACGATCGTGAAGGCCACCGAGGCCCTGATCGACGAGGGCGCGGCGGACGTGGTCATCGCGACGACCCACGGCATCCTGTCCGACCCGGCGACCGAGCGCCTTTCGCAGTGCAAGGCGCGCGAGGTCATCGTGACGAACTCGCTGCCGATCCCCGAGGAGAAGCGCTTCGAGGGACTGACGGTCCTGTCGATCGCCCCGATGCTGGCGGAGGCCATCCAGCAGGTCTTCGAAGACGGCTCGGTGACGTCCCTCTTCGACGGCAACGCCTGAAGAAACCGTCCGCCGGGCGCGAACTCCGCGCCCGGCGGCGGTTCCCGGCGCTAGCGTCACCGGCATGGGGAACTTCAAGTTCGGCGTCAGCCTCCGCGGGATCGGCGGCCGGGACGCCTGGATCGCCAAGTGCCGCCGGGCCGAAGAGCTCGGCTACGACGTCATCACCATCCCGGACCACCTGGGCACCGGGTCGCCGGCGCCGTTCCCGGCACTGGCCATGGCCGCCGCCGTCACCGAACGGCCGCGGCTCGGCACCCTCGTCTCCAACGTGCCCTTCTACAACCTCGCGCTCTTCGCGCGCGAAGTCTCCTCGACGGCCGCGCTGCTCGACGGGCGGCTCGACCTCGGGCTCGGCGCCGGGCACATGAAAGCCGAGTTCGACAACGCCGGACTCCCCTGGCAAAAGGCGTCCGAGCGCATCGCCTACCTCGAAAAGAGCCTCGGCTACCTGCGGAAACACTTCGAAGACGAGGGCATCACCCACCCGCGGCTGCTCATCGCGGGCAACAGCGACGGCGTCCTGGAGCTGGCCGCCGCGCACGCGGACGTCGTCGGGTTCGCCGGGCTCCGGCAGCAGCCCGGGAAGCCGCCGGGCACCTTCAAGCTCGACAACGCCGAGGCGATGGACGAACGCGTCGCGTACTTCCGGTCCCGGGCCGGCGGCGATCCCGAATACAACATGCTGGTCCAGCACGTCGAGGTCACCGACGACCGCCGGGGAGCCGCCGAGGCGTGGCACGTGAAGACCGAGCGCAGCGCCGTCCAGGACGCCCGTGAACTCCTCGACGCGCCCCAGCTCCTGCTGGGCACGGTCGAGGAGATCGCCGGGCAGCTGGAACGCCGGCGCGAGCGCTACGGCTTCTCCTACATCACGGTCTTCGAGCCGTTCCTCGAGACCTTCGCGCCGGTCCTGAAGGAACTTCAGTAAGCGACGGTGAACCGCGCGCGGCGGTGCTTCGGCTGCTCGATCTCGTCGACGTACGCGGTCGCGAAGTCGTCGCCGCCGATGTGCGACTTGCCGTTCTCGTCGGTCACCAGGACGTCGCCGCCGATCCGGAACTCACCCTTGCGCTCGCCCGGCGTCCAGGCACCGAACTCGGCGGCGGGGCTGACGTAGAACCAGTCCAGGCCCTCCGGCTGTTCGCGCAGCAGGGCGAGCACCTCGGCGTGGTTGCCGGCCTCTTCCTTGTACTCGGCCGGGAACTCCGGGGTGTCGAACAGCCGCGGGCCGCCCTCGGCGACCAGCAGGCTCGCCGCACCGCCCACGAACGACAGCCGGACGCCGTTCTCGCGCGCGATCCGCGCCAGCGCCGGCACGGCGTCGATGAGCTTCTTGCCGTCGATCGCGCGGGCCGGGGTGGCCACCACGAACACATCGGCGTCCTTCGCCAAGCTCGCCACGAGCTCCTCGTCGTGCAGCGACCCCTGCCGCTCGTCGACGCCATCGGGCACCGCGCCGGTGTTCCGCGCGACGCCGACCACCTCGTGTCCGCGCCGCAGCGCCTCGGTGCCGATCCTGCCCCCGGCGTACCCGGTCCCCCCGAAAACCACCAGCTTGGCCATGTCACTTCTCCCGTTCGAATCGGCTGTACCCCCACTTCTTGAGCGGGGCGTGGGGACCGCGCCCCCACTAAGCAGAGCCGATGCTAGGAACGGAAGATCACCTACTTCAACGGAAGGAACGCACCCCCGGGTAGGTGTCCAGCTCAGCCGCCCAGGCCCGCGAACTCCGCGGCGACCTTCTGCTTCACCGCGTTGACGTCGAGGGCCGCGCGCACCTCCGCCGTCGCGTTCGGCTTGGACAGCACCTGGTAGCTGGCCGTGCGGTTCGGCAGCTTGAACTTGACCGTGCAGGACATCTTGACCGTCGCGTACGGCTCGGCGTCGGCCGCCGTCGTGCAGGTCTGCGCGCCGAGCGAGTCGGCGCTGACCTCGACCGAGAGGTTGATGTGCACGACGCTCTTGCCGCCCGCGGCCGGCGAGCCGACCACGCTGGTGGAGACGTCGACGGTCGTCGTGCAGGAGCCGACGAAGTCCTTGCAGTCGAGGGTGTCGTTCGTGACGACGGCGCTGGCCTGCACCAGGCCCTCGAACGGCTGGCCCAGCCCGCCGACGGCGTTGTCGAGGTCGGTGTGGAACGTCTTCAGCGCGTCGCCGGCGACCGGGTCGACGCGGAACTCGGCGCCGAACTTCGGGCCGGCCTGCGGGTCGAGCAGCGCCGGGGCGAAGCTGACGACCCGGTTCGGCTTGGCCGTGGTGACGCGCAGGACGCTCGGCGCGGCGCCGAGCTGGTAGACCTCGGTGCCGTCCGGCAGCTTCGCCTTCACCGGGTCGCCCAGCCGGTCGAGGCCGGTCAGGGCCTTGCGCAGCCCGTCGGCGAGCGCCTGCGGGGCGAACCGGGCCGCGGGGTCGAAGGGCAGCTCGGACCCGAGCGAGCGCACCCAGCTCGTGCCGAACTGCGTGTCCTCGTCGATGGCGTGCGCTTTCCAGTAGTCGGCGTCGGCCTGCAGGTAGAACTGCCCCGCGGCCGAGGTCACCTGGACGACGCGCCCCTCGACCGGCAGCCCGCCGAAGGCGTTGCCGCCGCGGGTGACCCGGAACTGCTGCTCGGCGCCCTTGGCCGCCGACTTCAGGGAGAGCGCGGGCGTCTGGCCCAACGCGGTGAGGGCAGCGTCGACCGCGGCGCGCTGCTCGGCGCGCCGATCGGCCGTCTGCTGCCCGGCCGCGGAGACCCCGGCGCTGCCGGGGACCGCCACCTGGCAGCCGGCCAGCAGTCCGCCCAGCAGCAGCACCGCCGCCACCATGGCCCGTCGAGCCCGCATCTTTTCCGCCCCTTGCTCCGCGTCTGCGTCCGAGCACACCTCGGCCGGTGAAGTCCCGCCACCGGATTTGTGTCGTCACGCACCGGGGATAGGAGGGTTCTAGCCTGGTCCGGGCCCCCGCCGCAACCCACCGTGATGAGGTTGGTTTACACTCTTGAGGTTGTCTCGGCGAGGCGGGGCCCCACTGGGGTGCCCGGCGTGATCGACGCGGCGGCTCGGAGTAGCTCCCGGCTGTTGTGCACGCCCGGAAAACTCGCCGCCGAACGCGACCACTGAACAGAACACCGCATCCCCCGCCGCAGCATGCTGTTCACCGCACCATGTTCGTGATTTGAAGGAGTGCCACACCGTGTCCGAGGTACGTCTGTCCGTCGAGCCGCGCACCGAGTTCGGCAAGGGCGCCGCGCGCCGTACGCGTCGCGCCGGCAAGATCCCCGCCGTCCTGTACGGCCACGGCTCGGACCCGCGGCACTTCGCGCTGCCGGCCATCGAGTTCGCCCGCGTCGTCCGCGAGAACGGCTCCAACGCCGTCATCACGCTCGACCTCGAGGGTTCCGACGAGCTGGCGCTGACGAAGACCATCGTCGTCCACCCGCTGAAGAACTACATCGAGCACGTCGACCTGCTGGTCGTCAAGCGCGGCGAGAAGATCGTCGTCGACGTCCCGCTGGTCGTCTCCGGCAACCCCGGCCCCGGCGGCCTGGTCAACCAGGGCATCGACACCCTGCAGGTCGAGGTCGAGGCGCTGCACATCCCGGAGCAGTTCGAGCTCTCGATCGAGGGCGCCGAGATCGGCACCCAGTTCCTGGCCAGCCAGGTCGAGCTGCCGCAGGGCGCCGTCCTGGTCACCGACCCCGACGCGCTCGTCGTGGCCGTCAACGAGCCGCAGCGTGAAGAGGCCGACGACGACGCCGCCGAAGCGGGCGAAGAGTCGGCCGAAGCCGCCGAATAACATTTCCGCATGACCGAAGACCTGCCCGGGGCCGGCGAGCTGATCCTGCTCGCCGGCCTTGGCAATCCCGGACCCCAGTACGCCGGAAACCGGCACAATGTCGGCTTCATGGTGCTGGACGAGCTCGCCTCCCGGATCGGCGGCAAGTTCAAGACGCACAAGAGCGGCGGCGAGGTGCTCGAAGGCCGGCTGGCCGGCCGCCGCGTCGTGCTGGTGAAGCCGCGCACCTACATGAACCTCTCCGGCGGGCCCGTGGTCGGTGCGGCGCGGTTCTACAAGGTGCCGCCGACCGGCATCGTCGTGGTGCACGACGAGCTGGACGTCGACTTCGGCGCGCTGAAGCTCAAGTTCGGCGGCGGCGACAACGGGCACAACGGACTCCGCTCGATCACGAAGTCGCTCGGCACCCGTGACTACTACCGGGTCCGGTTCGGCATCGGCCGCCCGCCCGGCCGCCAGGACCCGGCGGACTTCGTGCTGAAGGACTTCGGGACGGTCGAGCGCAAGGAGCTCCCGTTCGAGGTGGACCGGTGCGCGGACGCGACCGAAGCGCTGGTCGGCACCGGTCTCGCGGCCGCGCAAAACGCCTTCCATGCGGGCTGACATCGGTGGCAAGGTGAACCTATGACCCCTGACGAAGTCCGGGCGATCGCGTTCGGCAAACCCCGCTTCGGCCGGCGCGGCTACAACGAGGACGAGGTCGACGCCTTCCTCGACCTGATCGCCGATGCGCTCGACGGCCGGAACATCCTGACCGCCGACGACATCCACTACGTCGATTTCACGATCATGCCCGTCGGCATGCGCAGCTACGACCAGGCTCAGGTCGACCTGTTCCTGGACGAGGCCGAGGCGGCGCTCATCGAGCTGCGGAACCCGCGGCCGGTGGTCGAGGAGCGGCGCCCCGAGGGCCCGCGGAAGTGGTTCGGCCGCAGCTGACGATGTGAAACCGGCCACACAGCGCTGCGTAGTTCCGGCTCACTCACAGGCGGATGGCGGCCGCCCATCGGGGTGAGCTTCCCGGTCCGCCCCTTCCGGGGGAACCCGTTCACGGGTTAGGACGGTGTACGGGAGTTCGCACCGCCAAACCCCGGAATCGGAGAGTTCCATGTCGTTCACCGCCGAAGACCTCGCCGAGGTCACCTTCGGTAACGCCCCGATCGGCCGCCGTGGCTACGCCAAGCACGAGGTCGACGAGTTCGTCCGGCGCATCGCCAAGACGTTCGCCGAGGAGGACGACCTGACCGCCGCCGAAGTGCACCACGTCATCTTCGCGAAGCCGTTGATCGGCAAGCGCGGCTACGACGAACGCGAGGTCGACGACTTCCTCGACACGGTGGAAGACCAGCTCGCCACCCGCACCGGCCACGCCCCGGACCTCCCGGGCGCCCGCACGGCTTCGGAAGCGATGGCCGAACGCGCCATGCCGCCGACCCTGCGCGCGGAGCGCCTCCAGCAGCGCTGACCGCTCCGGCGGCGGGCCGGCGACGGCCCGCCGCCGGAGTGCGTCAGGAGTCGGCGTTCTTCTTGATCTTGTCCGCGAACTGCTGCGCCGTCGCCGCGCGCTTGACCTTGCCCGACGGGGTCTTCGGCAAGCTGCCCGCCGGCAGCACCACCACCGCGTACGGCCGCATGTCGACCGCGTCGCGCACCCGGGCCGAGACCTGCTTCATCAGGTCCTTCTCGGCCTCGGCGTCGCCCGCCAGCTTCGACTCCACGACCACCGCGAACCGCTCGCGCCGGCTGCCCGCGTCCAGCCGCACCGCCACCGCGTTGCCCGCCCGGACCCCCTCGACCGACGTCGCCGCGCGCTCGATGTCCGTCGGGTACAGGTTGCGGCCGCCCATGATGATGACGTCCTTGCGCCGGCCGCAGATGACGATCTGGCCGTCCACCAGGTAGCCGAGGTCGCCGGTGTTCAGCCAGCCTTCGGCGTCCTGCGTGTCGAGCGGGCCCTCCATGGTCAGGTAGCCGGGTGTCACGGCCTCGCCGCGCAGCCGGATCTCGCCGACCTCACGCTCGCCGACGCGCGCACCCGCGTCGTTGACGATCTCGGCTTCCAGGCCGTCCAGCGGCGGGCCGAGCACCGCGAACGACCGGACGCTGTCGGTATCGCGCCGCGGGTCGCCCTCGGGCACCGGCACCGCGCGGTTGTCCGCCTCCAGCGCGTCGGCCTCGACGACGTCGAGCGTGAGCCCGGTGAACAGCGGCGCGAACGACACCGCGAGCGTCGCCTCGGCCATGCCGTACGCCGGGAAAACGCATTCCGGCGGCATCTTGAACCGGGCACCGGCGTCCACGAAGGTCCGGACGGCGGTCTCGTCGATGGGCTCGGCGCCGTTCAAGGCGATGCGCAGCTTCGAAAGGTCGTAGGCATCGTCCTCGTCGACGCGCGCCATCCGGCGTCCGACGATCGCGTACGCGAAGTTCGGCGCCGCCGTCGTCGTGCCGTGGTACTTGGTGATCAGCTCGGGCCAGATCAGCGGTCCCGAAAGGAACTCGACCGGCGTGATCTTGACGAGCTCGACGCCGAAGGTCATCGGCACGGTCAGGAAGCCGACCATCCCCATGTCGTGGAACGTCGGCAGCCAGGACACCATGACGTCGGTGTCGAAGTCGAACTCCGCGCGGTCGACCATGGCCTTGACGTTGGAGTACAGGTTCCCGTAGGTGATCCGCACGGCCTTGGGGTCGGCGGTCGAGCCGCTCGTCAGCTGCAGGAGCGCGGTCTCGCCCTCGTCGGTGGCGACGACGTCGGCGAGGGGCTCGGCATCGACGAGGTCGCTGATCAGCTTGAAGCCGATGCCCTTCTCCTCGAGCACCGGGGCCAGCTGGTCGAAGGGCTCGCCCAGCAGCACGAGGTTCGAGCCGATCATCCCGAGCACGCGCACGGTGTCCTCGGCCCACTCGGCGAGGTCGGTGCGCGGGGTGGGCTGGTGCAGCATGGTGACGCTGCCCCCGGCCAGCCAGACGGCCTGCACGGTCGGCGCGATCAGCACCGGCGCGGCGGCCAGCACCCCGACGGCCGTACCCCGCTCGAACCCGGCGCCGACCAGCCCGCCGGCGACCCGCCGGGCTTCTTCGTGCACCTCGGCCCAGGTCCGCCGAACCGGCTCCTTGGGCTCCCCGGTGACCATGCCACGCTGCTGACCTCGTCCCGCCGCGGTGGCGACGAGCGTGTCCACGAACCTGCTCATGGGCGTCAGATTACTGTCTGGGTGTCAACATCCGCCGTCCAAGGCGGAAACCGGGCCCTGAAGCCAGCGGTCCACTTGGCGCTGCCCCCGCAGCCGGACCACGACGAGATCGGGGTACCGGTTCTCGTCGATCACCTTCCGGACCCGCGCGCGCAGGATCGGGTGGTACCGCCACGCGACGCGGACGATGTGCTCCCGGTCGGTGAAGAAGGTGTGCAACGGCCCTTCGACGTTGCCCCCGGCGATCTTCGAACCGCGGCCGACACGACGCGCAAGCGTGCGCCTGACGACCCGCGCCATGGTCAGGGCACGCGGGTGGTCGAGCCACACCAGCACGTCGAGGCGGGCGGTCATCCGCTCCCGGACCGCCTCGCCCTGCCACTCGATGGCCCAGACTTCGCCGTCGAGGTGGTCGAGGACGTCGGCCTGCCACGTCTCCCGCACGGTCCAGCCGGGCCCGTGGAAGAAGGACTCGAACTCCACATACGGCACGCCCAGGCGTTCGCCCAGGCTGCGCGCGAGGGTCGACTTGCCCGAGCCCGCGGGGCCGGCCACCGCGATCCGCCGGATCGGCCTTGCGCCGAGGGAGTCACGAGGCCCGAGGACCCTCACTCGAGCAGTTCGGACGTCTCCAGCCAGCGGGCCTCGACGTCCTCGATCTCGCCCTTGACGCCCTTCAGCTGGCCGTTGAGCTCCATCAGCTTCGACGGGTCCGTCGCCGCCTCCAGCAGGGCCGCGTGGAGCTTCTCCTCCTTCGCGTGCAGCTGGTCCAGCTTGCGCTCGAGCCGGCCCATCTCCTTCTGGGCCGCCCGCACGTCCGCCGCCGACTTCTTCGCCTCGGCCTTCGCTGCCGTCGGGGCCGCCGCGGCCGCCGGTTCCTTGGCGAGCGCCCGGCGGTTCAGGTACTCCTCGATGCCGCCCGGGAGGTGGGTGATGCGGCCGTCGCCGAAGAGGGCGACGATCGTGTCGCAGACTCGTTCGACCAGGTACCGGTCGTGCGAGACGACGATCATCGTGCCCGGCCAGCCGTCGAGCAGGTCTTCCAGCTGCTGCAGGGTGTCGATGTCCAGGTCGTTCGTCGGCTCGTCGAGCAGCAGCACGTTCGGCTCGGCCATCAGCAGCCGGCACAGCTGCAGCCGGCGCCGCTCGCCGCCGGAGAGGTCGCCGACCGGGGTCCACTGGCGCGCCTGCGGAAAGCCGAGCTTCTCGCCCAGCTGCGACGCCGTCATCTCCTGCTTGCCGAACACCACGCGCCCGGCCACCTGCTCGATCGCCTGCAGCACACGCAGGTCGGCGGGCAGGTCGTCGAGCTCCTGGCGCAGGTGCGCGAGCGCGACCGTCTTGCCCTCGATCCGGCGCCCGGTCGAGCCTTCGACGTCGCCGCCGAGCAGCTTCAGCAGGGACGTCTTGCCGGAGCCGTTGATCCCGACCAGGCCGATCCGGTCACCGGGGCCGACCCGCCAGGTGACGTGGTCGAGTAGCGTCCGGTCGCCGACCTTGTACGTCGTGTCTTCCAGCTCCAGCACGGTCTTGCCGAGCCGGCGCTTCGCGAACGCCATCAGCTCGACGGAGTCGCGCGGCGGCGGGACGTCCGCGATCAGCGCCTCGGCCGCGTCGATGCGGTAGCGCGGCTTCGACGAACGCGCCTGCGGACCGCGGCGCAGCCACGCCAGCTCCTTGCGGGCCAGGTTCTGCCGCTTCTCCTCGGCCGTCGCGGCCAGCCGCGCCCGCTCGGCGCGCGCGAAGATCCAGTCCGCGTAACCACCTTCGTACATCTCGACGCGGCCGTTCGCGACCTCCCACGTCAGGCTCGCGACGGTGTCGAGGAACCACCGGTCGTGGGTGACGACCACGACCGCGATCCGCCGGTTCAGCAGGTGGTCGGCCAGCCACTGGACGCCTTCGACGTCCAGGTGGTTGGTCGGCTCGTCGAGCACGACGAGGTCGAGCTCGCCGGTCAGCGCGGCCGCCAGGGAGACCCGGCGCCGCTCGCCGCCGGAGAGGTTCGCGGTCGGCGTGTCCAGCCCGATCGCGGTGATCCCGAGTCCGTCCACAATGGACCGGACGCGCGCGTCGGCGGCCCATTCGTGCTCGGCGCCGTAGCGTTCGAGCACGACCTCGCCGACGGTGCTGCCGTCCGGGAGCTCGGTCCGCTGGGTGACCACGGCCATCCGCAGGCCACCGACGTGGCTCACCCGCCCGGAATCCGGCGCGGCGAGTCCGGAAAGGACTTCCAGCAGCGTGGTCTTGCCGCCGCCGTTGAGGCCGACGACACCGATGCGCTGCCCGGCCGCGACGCCCAGCGAGACGCCGTCCAGCAGTGGCTTCACCCCGTAGGACTTGCTCACCGCTTCCAGGTTGACCAGGTTGGCCATCCGCTCAGCCGTTCCTTTCCGGGAAAGAGAAATCTACAATGGACGGTCAGGCGTGCACGCGCGGCGGCGCCGGGCGCGGCGCGTCGTCCCCGCCGACCACGCGGGCGCCGGGGACCGGGCCGTGCGCCACCCGGACCGTGCGGCACACCCCCGCGCCCGACAGCTCCGCGGCGACCTCGACCGCGGTCTGCGCGTCCTCGCAGAGGAACGCGCACGTCGGGCCGGAGCCGGAGACCGTGCCGGCGAGCGCGCCCGCGTTGACGCCGGCCCGGAGCGTCCGGCGCAGCCCCGGCCGCAGCGAAACCGCCGCCGCCTGGAGGTCGTTGCCCAGCAACAGCGCCAGCTGACGCGGGTCGCCCGAAGCCAGCGCCTCGACGACCGGGGTGTGCGAGCCGATCCGCGGCGGGTTGCCGTCCGCGCGCAGGCGATCCAGCTCCTTGAACACCTTCGGCGTCGACAGCCCTTCGGAGTCGAACGCCAGCACCCAGTGGAAAGTGTGCCGCGACAGCACCGGCACGAGCTGCTCGCCGCGCCCGGTGCCCAGCGCGGTGCCGCCGTAGAGCGCGAACGGGACGTCGCTGCCCAGCCCGGCGGCGAGCTCGGCCAGCTCGTCGCGCGTGACGTCGAGGTTCCAGAGGCTCGCCAGCCCGACCAGCGTCGCCGCCGCGTCGGCACTGCCGCCCGCCATGCCGCCCGCGACCGGGATGCCCTTGCGCAGCACCACCCGAACGTTCGGCGCTTCGGTGCGGCCGACGTGCGCGGAAAGCGCTTCGACCGCGCGCCAGGCCAGGTTGGTGCCGTCGGCGGGCACCGAGCCCTCGCCCTCGCCGTAGATCTCCACGCCCGGCTCTTCGGTGACCGCGACGGTCACCTCGTCGGTCAGCGACAAGGCCTGGAACACGGTCACCAGCTCGTGGTAACCGTCTTCGCGCAGGTCGTCGACCGCCAGGTGCAGGTTGACCTTGGCCGGGACCCGGACGGTGACTGGGGGCGGAACTACGGCGAGCACCCGACCAGCCTACGTGGCCGCGAAAACGCCCCGATGCGACGTGCGCATCGGGGCGTTTACGGCGTTCGGGTCAAGCTGCCGCGACACCCTGGGGGCCGCGCGCGGTGTGCGTCACGTGGCCGCCGCGCTCGGCGACCCACGCCAGTGCCGCGTCGGCCCGCTCGCCGCGGACGCCGAGGCGGAACCGGCCGACCGGGGTGTCGCCGATCCGGGTCAGGCCGCCGCCGATCGTGGCGAACTCGACGTCGAACCGGCCCGCGGCCTCGGGCAGCAGCGCGCCGACCGAAGCGAAACCGATCAGCACGACGTCGGCCGAGCGGTCGTAGCGGGCGATCTGGGCGCGGGTGGTCTCGATGGCGGGCAGCAGCGCCTGCGCGGTGCGGCTGGCCGGGTTCGAGACCAGGTCGAGGACAGTGCCGCGCTCGACGACCGTGCCGTCTTCGAGCACCGCGACGTCGTCGCAGACCCGGCGGACCACGCCGGCGTCCGGGGTCGTGACCACGACGGTGGTGCCCAGCTCGGCGCGGGCGCGGTCGAGCACGGTGAGCACCGCGCCGGCCTCCTCCGGGTCGATGCCGGCGGTCGGGTCGTCGGCGAGCAGCACCGCCGGCGCCGCGGCCAGTGCCTTCGCGACCGCGACGCGGCGGAGCTGACCCTCGGTCAGCTCACCGGGACGCTGCGTCGCGCGCTGCGTCAGGCCGACGAGGTCGAGCAGCGAGCCGACCCGGCTGCGGCGCTGCGGGCCGTCGACGCCGAGCTGCTCGAGCGGGGAGGCGATGTTGCCGGCGATCGTGCGCTCGGCGATCAGCTCCGGTTTCGTCGAGACGACGCCGAGCTGGCGGCGGATTTCGCGCAGCCGGCGGCCGTCGAGGGTGCCGGTGTTGAGGCCGTCGAGGCGGACGACGCCGCGGTCGGGCCGCTCCTGCAGCGCGATGCAGCGGGCGAGGACGGACTTGCCGGACCCGGCCGGGCCGACCACGCCGAACAGCGAGCCGGCCTGGACCTCGACGCTCACGTCGTGCAGGGCGACGACCGAGTTTCCGTTGGTGGCAAAGGTTTTGGACAAGTTTTCGACGGTGATCACGAAGGCTCCAGAAAACGGGGTGCGCGCAGCGCGCGGCACCCGGCCGCAGGCGAAGTCCGTCCTTTGAGGACGGTGCATGAAGAAGAGGTGGACCGGCTACGACAAGCTCAGTGGGAGCGTCGACATGCGGTCACGGAGCGGCGGCCTTCGTCGACTACGCGACGCCTGGTCAGGAGCAGGGGGCGAGCTACCCTCTTCATCGGAAACGGCCTCCATCGGTCCTGGCGGTAGCACCTTCCCCGCGGGGGGTGGTTGCTGCGACTTCGGCGAGCCAGGTCTCTCAGTCGCTCGGGATGGACACTTCCGAGTAAAGCCGATCCCGGCGAGCGAAAGCAAGCCTGTTGGCCCAGATCACACGAGTGGAGGTGTCCGAATCGCGAGATCGCACGTCAAGAGGCGTATTTTCGCCGGACCGCGTTGACTTCCACTGTGGACGTGCTAACGCGCGGCGGCGAGCCTCGCGAAGTCGTGCACGTCCAGCTGTTCACCGCGGGTCTTCGGGTCGATCCCGGCGGCCGTGAGCAGCTCCCCGGCCCGCTCGGCCGAGCCCGCCCAGCCGGCGAGCGCGGCGCGGAGCGTCTTCCTGCGCTGTGAGAAAGCGGCGTCCACGAGGCCGAAGAGCCGATCGCGGTCGTCCGACGCCGGAGCGTCACCGCGTTCGAAGGCGACGAGCGCGGAGTCGACGTTCGGCACCGGCCAGAACACCGAGCGCGGCACGGCGCCGACCTTGCGCGCGGGGCCGTACCAGGCGAGCTTGACGCTCGGCACGCCGTAGATCCGGCTGCCGGGGCCCGCCGCCATCCGGTCGGCGACCTCGGTCTGGACCATGACGAGGCCGGACGTGAGCGACGGCACCTCGGCGAGCAGGTGCAGCACGACCGGGACGGCGACGTTGTAGGGCAGGTTCGCGACGAGCGCGGTCGGCCGCGGCAACTGGTCGTCGGTGATCCGCAGCGCGTCGGCCGTGACGACCTGGAGCCGTTCCGAGACCTCGGGCCCCCGGTCGGCGACGGTCTTGGGCAGCCGTTCGGCGAGCTTGGGATCGATCTCGACGGCGACGACGCGCGCACCGGTGGCGAGCAGCCCGAGGGTCAGCGACCCGAGCCCGGGCCCGACCTCGAGGACGACGTCGTCCGGGCCGACGTCCGCCAGCTCGACGATCCGCCGGACGGTGTTGGGATCGTGCACGAAGTTCTGCCCGAGCTTCTTGGTCGGCCGCACGTCCAGCTCGGCCGCCAGCCCGCGGATCTCGGCAGGTCCCAACAGTTCAACCACCGCTGGAGCTTACCGATGGGGCATCACGCGTGACTGAGCAGGCATCACGCGTGATTGGAGGGGCATCACGCGTGATGCCCGCCTGATCACGGGTGATGCCCCTCGGGACACGCGTGATGCCTTTCCGCGCACGCGAAACGGCCCCCACTTCGTCGAGGTGGGGGCCGCTCGAAAAGCGTGTCAGGCCTTCTTGCCGCAGACCGGCCAAGCGCTGTAGCTGCCGCCACGGCCGGCCTTGACCTTCTCCGCGATCGCGATCTGCTGCTCGCGCGAAGCCTGGTTCGGGAGCGCCGCGTACTCGTCGCCGCCGTAGGCGTCCCACGTGCGCTTGTCGAACTGGAGGCCGCCGTAGTAGCCGTTGCCGGTGTTGATGGCCCAGTTGCCGCCCGACTCGCACTGCGCGATGCGGTCCCACGCGGAGCCGTCGCCGATCGCCGGCGTCGGGGCCTGCTTGGTGCCGACGTGGATGATCTTCGGCTTCGGCTGGGTGATGACCTGCTCGGAGATGCTCTCGCGGGAGACCTCTTTGCCGTTCTTCTGCGTGACCTTGTAGGTCACCATCTTCTCGCCGGGCGTGCCCGGGTCCTCGACCGAGGTCTTGCCCTTGACGAGGTCCGGGTCGTCGACCTTCTGCTCGGGCGGGGCGATGTCTTCCTTCTGGACGACCGTCGAGACGCCGGTGCGGCTGATGTGCACCTCGGCGCCGTCGGTCAGCTTGACGTCCAGACCGCCCTCGGCCTGGTCCTCCGGGCCCAGGGTGAGCTTGTACTCGCCCAGGAACTCCTTCGTGGTGACCGCGGTCGTGGTGACCTTCTTCGGCGCGTTGGCGCCGTCGTAGAGCGTGAGGTTCTTGAGGGTCTTGATCTCGACGGTGGCGCCCTGCAGGGGCAGCTCGCCGTCCTTCGGCATCGACATCCACGTGCCGGGCTTGTCCACCCCGGCCATGCCGAGCTGGCCGAGCGCGTCGCCGAGGTGGGTCGCGCGGACCCAGGAGGTGTGCTCCGCGCCGTCGACGATCATCTTCAGCTGACGGCCGCGCTCGAGCTTGATGACACCGCCGTCGCCGACCTCCGCCTGCGGGGACGGGGAGAGCGAGTCGTGCGCGCCGACGGACAGGCCCGCGTCCTCCAGCACTTCGCCGACGGTGTCGCCGAACGAGTGCACGGTGGTCTGCTGGCCGTCGACGTCGACGGTGATGCTCTTGTTCATCGCCAGCGCGGCCGCGCCACCGCCGGCGATGCTGATCATGACGCCGAGGACGGCGCCCTTGAGGAAGCGGCGCTTCCAGATCTTGGTGGTCTCGCGCAGGCCCTCGTCCAGCATGGCCCGCTTGGCCTGCGGGGACGCGGTCCGGTCCGCCTCGATCTCGTCCGGGATGACGATCGGTGGCAGGTACGTCGTCTCGGCGTTGATGAGCCGGATCAGCTCGTCGACGTCGACGTCGATCTCGGCCATCATCGCGTCGGCGTCGGGGCCGAGCGCGGCGAGGATGTCCTGCTGCGTGATGTTCGGGTCGTCGGAGAAGTCGAGCTGGCCGTAGGCGGTGTCCTCGTAATGACGATCGAGGACGGCCGCGGAGCGCGCTCCAGCCTGTCTGCTACCTGTCACCGCTGTCGTTCCCTTTCCCAAGACGCCGTTCGGGGCGGCGTCTTTACGTCTGGGCCCGCAGCCGGCGCCATCGTCACGGTCCCGGTCGTACCTACCCGGTTCCGCTTCCCCGACGTGCACTGACGTGACTGTGGGCGTAACAGCCGGCAACTGCATGGTGCAGTACCGACCGGCACGATCACGGGACAGTAACGGGTCCCGCCGGGTTGCGCAAACACCCCCCGGAGTGTCGTGATCCCCGTCACTCCATCAGGTGGACGATCAAGGAACCCTGATGTCGCAATGCGTTCAACCCGTTGTGACACTGGGGAGTCGGTAGACCCGCTCGGCAGTGGTCCGGACCGATTCGGCGACTTCGTGGACAGCTTCGCCCCTGAGCGCCGCGAGGTGACGGACGGTGTAGGCCGCGCCGAACGGCTCGTTCGGCCGCCCACGGAACGGGTGGGGGGTCAGAAACGGTGCGTCGGTTTCGACGAGGTACTGGTCCGCCGGGCAGAGCCGGGCCGCCTCGTGGAGCCCCTTCGCGTTCTTGAACGTCACCGTGCCGGCGAAGGAAAGGACGTATCCCGCGTCGACGCACTTGCGCGCCATTTCCGCGTCTCCGGAAAAACAATGGAAGATTACGGCATTCGGCGCATTCTCTTCGGCCAGGATGCGCAGCACGTCGTCGTGGGCCTCGCGGTCGTGGATCATCAGCGGCTTGTCGAGCCGCTTGGCGAGGTCGATGTGCCAGCGGAACGCCTCCTGCTGGGCGTCGTGCGGCGAGTAGTCCCAGTAGTAGTCGAGGCCGGTCTCGCCGACCGCGACCACGCGCTCGTGGCCGGCCAGGCGCTCCACTTCGGACTTCTCGGCCTCGCCGAACTCCTTGGTGCGCGTCGGGTGGATCGCGACGGCGGCCCAGACCCGGCTGTCCCAGGTGGCGGCCTCGGCGGCCCAGCGGGCCGAGGCGAGGTCGTCGGCGACCGTGACGACGCGGGCGACGCCGGCGCGCTCGGCGCGGTCGACCATGGCCGTGACCTCGGCCGCGGTGACCGCGCCGCACGCGTCGAGATGGGTGTGCGCGTCCACCACCGACACCGGGAGCCGGTCCGGGACCGGCGGCAGCTCGCGCTTCTCGTCACCCATGCATACCTCTTACTCCTTGGTGATCGGCGCCCACTCCGGGCCGGTCTCGCCGAGCGCCGGGTCGAGCTTCGTGAACAGCGGCGACGGCTTCCGCAGGGGCTTGCCGACCTCGATCGGCTTCGACTCCCACTTCGCCTGCTCGCCCGCGTAGTCGCCGGTGAGGATCGGGTTGACCCGGCCGGCGATGTCGAGGTCGTCGACCTCCTTGAGCTCCGGCTGGGCAGCCCAGACGCCGGTGCCGCCGAGGGCCTCGTGCACCTTCTGGGCCGAGTGCGGCAGGAACGGCGTCAGCAGCGTGTTGGCGTCGGAGACGACCTGCAGCGCGGTGTGCAGCACCGTGTCGCGCCGCGTGGGGTCGTCCTTGAGCTTCCACGGCTCCTGGTCGGAGATGTACTTGTTCGCCGCGGTGACGACCTTCATGGCCTCGCTCGCCGCCAGCTTGAACCGGGACCGGGCCAGGTGCGCGCCCGCGGTGTCGAAGGCCTTGCGGGACAGGGCCTTCAGGTCCTCGTCGGCCGCCGTCGGGGCCTCCGGGCGCGGGATGGCGCCGACGTTCTTGTGCGCCATCGAGATGGACCGGTTGACCAGGTTGCCCCACTCGTTGGCCAGCTCGAAGTTGGTCCGGCGGACGAACTCGTCCCAGGTGAAGTCGGTGTCCTGGGTCTCCGGGCCGGCGACCGAGATGAAGTACCGCAGCGTGTCCGGGCCGAAGTCGCGCAGGAAGTCCTCGACGTAGATGACGCGCCCGCGCGAGGTCGAGAACTTCGAGCCGCTCATGGTGAGGAACTCGCTGGAGACGATCTCGTCGGGCAGGTGCAGCTTGCCGTACTTGCCCGGCTCGCCGCCCTTGTCGCCCTCGCCGTTGTGGCCGAACAGCAGGGCCGGCCAGATCTGGGCGTGGAAGGTGATGTTGTCCTTGCCCATGAAGTAGTACGACCGGGCGTCGGGGTTGTTCCACCACTCCTGCCACGCGTCCGGGTTGCCGGACCGGCGGGCCCACTCGACGCTGGCCGAGAAGTACCCGATCACCGCGTCGAACCAGACGTAGAACCGCTTCATCGGCTGGTCGCTCCAGCCGTCGAGGGGGATCTTGACGCCCCAGTCGAGGTCGCGGGTGATCGGCCGGGGCCGCATGTCGTCGATCAGGTTCTTGGTGAAGTTGAGGACGTTGGGGCGCCAGTCGGTCTTGGTGCCCAGCCAGTCGCCGAGGGTCTTGGTGAACGCCGGCAGGTCGAGGAAGTAGTGCTCGGTCTCGACGAACTTCGGCGTCTCGCCGTTGATCCGCGACTTCGGGTTGATCAGCTCCGCGGCGTCGAGCTGGTTGCCGCAGTTGTCGCACTGGTCGCCGCGCGCGCCGTCGTACCCGCAGATGGGGCAGGTGCCCTCGACGTAGCGGTCGGGCAGCGTGCGGCCGGTGGACGGGCTGATCGCCCCGCGCGTGGTCTTCGGCACGACGTAGCCGTTGCGGTGCAGCGCCAGGAAGATCTGCTGCGTCACCTCGGCGTGGTTGCCGGTCGTGGTCCGGGTGAACAGGTCGTAGGAGAGGCCGAGGCCCTGCAGGTCGTTGCCGATCTGGCGGGTGTACTTGTCCGCCGTCAGCTGCGGGGTCGAGTTCTCCTTGTCGGCCTGGACCGTGATCGGGGTGCCGTGCTCGTCGGTGCCGGAGACCATGAGCACCCGGTTGCCGGCCATTCGCTGGTAGCGGGAGAAGACGTCGGACGGGACGCCGAATCCGGACACGTGGCCGATGTGGCGGGGGCCGTTGGCGTAGGGCCAGGCCACCGCTGTCAACACAGGGGTGCTCATACCTTATTAGCCTACGGAGGGCGTCACACGGATTGTCGAGAGGGAGGCCTGGGTTGTCGGCGACACGTCTGCTCGTGCTCGGGGTGGTGCGGATGTACGGCCGCGCGCACGGCTACCAGGTGCGGCGGGAGCTGCTCGGCTGGTCGGCGGACAAGTGGGCCAACGTCCAGCCCGGGTCGATCTACCACGCGCTGAAGAAGATGACCGCCGAAGACCTGCTGGAGCTGGTCGACGTCGAGCCCGGCGACGGCGGCCCCGACCGCACGGCCTACCGGCTCACCGACGTCGGCGAGCAGGAGTACCAGGTCCTGCTGTCCAAGGCCCTCTCCGATCCGGAGCTCAACCACCCGGACCTGTCGGCCGGGATCTCGCTGATGACGACGTTGCCGCGGGCCCGGGTGATCAACCTGCTGCGGCACCGGCTCGTGCACCTGGAGGCCGAGCAGCGGCAGGCGAAGCTGATGCTCGAAGAGATCAAGGCGAGCATGGAGCTGGGCACGCCCGAGCACGTCGGCGAGCTGTACCGGCTGTGGGGCGGGATCACCGACGCGAGCCTGACCTGGCTCGAAGGCCTGGTCGCCCGGCTCGAAGCGGGCGAGTACGTGATGGCCGGCGAGTAATCAAGTTTGACTAACACGCTCCCTCCGGGGCACAGTGTGCGCTTCAAGTAGTCAAGTTTGATTAGGAGATCTCATGATCACGGCACGCGGTCTCGAGCGGCGGTTCCGCCGCAAGGGCCGCTCTGGGGGCGAAGTACACGCGGTGAAGGGCGTCGACCTCGACGTCGACGCGGGCGAGCTCGTCGGGTTCCTCGGACCGAACGGCGCCGGGAAGACGACCACGCTGCGCATGCTGACCACGCTGCTGAAGCCGACCGCGGGCACCGCGACCGTCGGCGGCCGCGACCTGCTGACCGACCCGCTGGGGGTGCGCGAGCGGATCGGCTACGTCGCGCAGGGCGGCAGCACCTCGCCGGAGACCAAGGTCGCCGACGAGCTCGAGCTGCAGGGACGGCTCTACCGGATGAGCAAGGCCGACGCGATCGCGCGCGGCGCCGAGCTGGTCGAGCAGCTCGACCTGACCGGGCTCGACCAGCGGCCGACCAAGACGCTTTCCGGTGGCCAGCGACGACGGCTCGACATCGCGCTCGGGCTGATCCACTCGCCGGGGCTGGTGTTCCTCGACGAGCCGTCGACCGGGCTCGACCCGCAGAGCCGCGCCAACCTGTGGGAGCACATCAGGCGGCTGCGCGCCGACCAGGGCGTCACGGTCTTCCTCACCACCCACTACCTCGACGAAGCCGACTCGCTGGCCGACCGGCTGATCGTCATCGACGACGGCCGGATCGTCGCCGAGGGCACGCCCGACGCGCTCAAGGCGCAGGTCAACGGCGACCGCGTCGAAGTCGGCGTCGATCCGGAGCAGGGCGCGGACGCCGCCGAGATCGCCGGCCGGCTGGCGGGCGCGCAGGAGCTGTCCGTCGCCGGCGGCGAGGTGCGCTTCCGCGTGCCGCGCGGCGACGTCGCGCTCCCGGAGCTGCTGCGGGCGCTCGACGCGAAGGACATCCCGATGCGGTCGGTGCGGGTCCACCGGCCGACGCTCGACGACGTCTTCCTGACCCTGACCGGGCGCTCGCTGCGCGAAGCCGAGGAGGGCACCCGTGCCGCGTGACACCTGGCTGATCTTCCGCCGCGACATGACGGCGGCGCTGCGCAACCCGACCTGGCTGGTGATCGGGCTCGCTCAGCCGCTGATGTACCTCTTCTTCTTCGGCCCGCTGCTCGTGGACATGCTCGGGCGGGGCGGCGTCCCCGAAGTGGACGGCTGGATGATCCTGACCCCGGCCCTGATCGCGCAGCTGGCCCTGTTCGGCAGCTCGTTCGTCGGCTTCGGGCTGCTCGCCGACTACCGGGCGGGCGTGGTCGAGCGGTTCCGCGTGACCCCGGTGAGCCGGGTGGCGCTGCTGCTCGGCAAGGTGCTGGCCAGCTCGCTGCAGGCGGTGGTGCAGGCCGCGCTGATCATCGCGCCGGCATACCTCGTGTTCGACCTGGACGCGCCGTTCTCCGGAGTCCTGCTCAGCCTGGTGATCGTGTTCCTGCTCGCGGCTTCGCTGGCGTCGTGCTCCTACGCGCTGGCGTTGACGTTGAAGAGCGAGGAGACGTTCCCGGCGTTCCTCAACGCCGTGCTGATGCCGTTGCTGCTGCTGTCCGGGATCCTCATCCCGATCACGTCGGGGAACGCACCGGCGTGGCTGTACACGGTTTCCCGGATCAACCCGTTCCGGCACGTGGTCGACGTCGAGCGGAACTCCTTCCGCGGCGACTTCACCACGGACGCGTTGTTCACCGGCAGCGTCGTGGTGCTGGCGATGGCCGTGGTGTCCGTGTGGTGGGGCGCCCGAACGTTCCAAAAGGAGAGCGCCTGATCAAAAAGGCCTGATCAACCGCGTGTGAGTCACTGCGGGTCCGCTCCCGGCGACGTATGGTGTGCTCTCATCTACGCGCCGGGGGCGGACTGTGACGGAGCCGGAAGCCGAGCTCGGCATCTCGCTGTCCCACCGCGAGCACGTGACCGACTGGCAGGCCGTGCGCGCCGCGCAGACCCGGTTCGTCTCGGTGACGATCAGCGAGAACGTCAACTGGAGCAGCTCCGCCTCGGAACGGAACCTGGCCGGCGCCCAGGAAGCGGGGCTGCACGCCGGCGGCCGGCACTACGCGCGTCCCGGCGCGGTGCACGACCAGGCCGACCACTTCGTCCGCACGGCCAGCAGGCTCGGCGCGTTCGCCCCCGGTTCGCTGGCGCCGGCGCTGGAGGTGGCGGCACCCAGCGTCGACGACCGGTTCATCAAGGCGTGGATCAAGTACGTCCGGCAGGCGGCCCGCATCGAGCGCGTGCTGGTCTACGCCGACTACGACTGCTGGCAGAACCGGCTGCACCCGGACCGCTGGGCCGACTCCGAAGTGGTGCTGTGGCTGATCCGGCACAACGGCATCCCGGGCCGGGCCGGCTGGTTCCACTCGCGACTCGGCGTGCACCAGCACGCGTGCGCGCCGGACGTGCCGGGCGTCGAGGGGCCGGTGGAGCAGAACGCCGTGGTGTACCCGTTCACATTGGGCGACTTGCTGCTCTGACGTGTGGTGATATGTCGCCATGCGCGTGACGAGCAGGCCACTCCGGACGAACGTCACGCCCGCGCGCGCTTTCTCGGTACTTGCTCACCACAACGCCTCCCGCGGGCTCTCGCCACCCGCGATGCTGTCCGGCGAGTGGTTCGGCGGCCACGCGGTGATCGCGCCCACTCTCGCCGTTTCTCCCCGCGACTTTCCTTCGCCCGGCGAGGTCGACGCCCCGCCCGGCGTGATCGGGGGCGGGTGGTTTGGATATCTCTCCTACGACCTCGCGGATCCTTCCGGCCGGACCGGCGCGTTGCCGGCGTCCGCGTGGGGCTGGGCGGACCACGTGCTGCGGTGGTCCGCGTCGGGCGTCTGCTACCTGGAGTCCCTGGACGGCGGCGGGCCTTCGGTGTCCACAATGGAGTCGCTGCTGGCTTCTCCTCCCGCCGATCTTTCCTGGACGGCCGGGCCGTTGCGGCGTCCGCTGCCGTCGGAACACCGGGACGCGGTGAAGGCGTGCGTGCACGCGATCGAGGCCGGCGAGCTGTTCCAGGCGAACATCTGCAGCCGGTTCACGGGGTCGTTCTCCGGCTCTTCCGCCGGGTTGTTCGCGGCTGGCGTGTCTTCGCTGGCGCCTCGCCGGGCGGCCTTCCTGGCCGGCCCGTGGGGGTCGGTGGTGTCGTTCTCGCCGGAGCTGTTCCTCGAGCGGCACGGCCGCGCGGTGCGGTCGACGCCGATCAAGGGGACGCTCCCCCGGCGCGGACCTGCCGACGACGGGAACGCCCTCCTGCTGCGGCAGTCCACAAAGGACGTCGCGGAGAATGTGATGATCACCGACCTGGTGCGCAACGACCTGGGGCGGGTGTGCGAAGTCGGGTCGGTGACGGTGCCGTCGCTGCTGCGGGTCCGCCCGGCGCCGGGTGTCTGGCACCTGGACTCGACGGTGACGGGCGTGCTGCGTCCGTCCGTTTCGGACGCCGAACTGCTGGCGGCGACCTTCCCGCCCGGCTCGGTGACGGGCGCGCCGAAGATCCGCGCGCTGGACCTGATCGCCGCGCTGGAACCCTGCGGGCGCGGGGTCTACACGGGCGCGATCGGGCTGGTGTCGCCGGCGGCGGGACTGGAGCTGAACGTCGCGATCCGGACGTTCGAGATCCGCGACGACGTCATCTCCCTCGGCGTCGGCGGCGGCATCACGGCGGATTCGGACCCGGAGGCGGAGTGGCAGGAGTGCCTCCACAAGGCGGCACCCCTGGAACGCCTACTTGCCGGGGTCGAGCAGTAGCTTGCCGACGGTCTTGCGGGAACGCAGGGCCTCGTGCGCGCCGCGCGCGTCCGACAGGGCGAACTCGCCGCCGGGGATCGCCTTGAGCTTCTTCTGGAGCACCAGGTCGAACAGCTCGGTGAGGGCGGTCCCGAAGACGTTGCCGGGCAGGCGGAAGACGTGCGGCAGCCACATGCCGCTGATCGTCGTGCTGTGGCCGAGCAGGTTGCGCATCTCGACCGGCTTGGGGTTCTCCCGCCCGGCCATGCCGTAGAAGGCCAGCCGGCCGAACGGCGCGAGGGCGGCGATGCTCTGGTCGGTGGTCGTGCCGCCGACCATGTCGAGCACGACGTCGACGCGGCGGCCGTTGGCGTCGAGGAGCGCCTCGGTCATGTCCTCCGCGCGCGAGTCGACGGCGACGTCGGCACCCAGTTCGAGGGCGAGGGCGCGCTTCTCCTCGCTGCTGGCGGTGGCGATGACGCGGCCGGCGCCCCAGGCCTTGGCGAGCTGCACGGCAACGGTCCCGACCCCACCGGCGGCGGCGTGCACGACGACCGATTCGCCCTTTTCCAGGTGGGCGTTCTTGCGCAGGAGGACCCAGGCGGTGGCGCCCTGGACCAGCATGGACAGCGCGGTGAGGTCGTCGATGCCGTCGGGAACGGGGAAGGTGGTCGCCTCCGGCGCGACGGCCTTCTCGGCGTAGCCACCCCCACCGTTCAGCAGAGCGACGACGCGCTTGCCTTCGGGGGTCCGCCCGACCACCTCACCACCGGGAACGAGTGGCAGCTTCGACGGCGCGAGGTAGCTGTTCTCGGCCTGGTGGGTGTCGGCGTAGTTGACCCCGATGCGGTCGACGTCGATGAGGACCTCGCCCGGGCCGGCCACGGGATCGGGCAGTTCGACCGGCGTGAGCACCTCGGGTCCGCCGAACTCGGTCACCTGCACTGCGCGCATGTCGCTGTCCCTCTCGCCGTCCGCCGTTCGATGTGAGACATTCTGACATATGTCTCACTCAGCTGCGTTCGCCCTGGCCCGCGACTGGTTCCTCGCCGGTCGGCGCGTGGACATGGGCGAGCTGGCGGAGGCGCTGTCGATCAGCCGCGCGACCCTGCACCGGCGGGTGGGATCGCGGGATCTCCTTCTGGGCGAGATCCTGTGGTCGCTGTCGTCGGCTTCGATCGTCCGGCTGCTGCCCTCGTGCTCGGGTCGCGGGGCTGCCGGGGTGGCTGACTTCGTGAGCGGGTACGTGCGGTCCGCGAACGAGTCGCCGCCTTTCCGGGACTTCTTGCGCCGGGAGCCCGAGCGGGCTTTGCGGCTGCTGACGACGCGCGCAAGCGTTTGCCAGCAGCGGACCACGGCGGAGCTTTCGAACCTGCTGGCTTCGGAGGTCGCGGCCGGGCGGCTGGTGCCGCCGTTGCCGGTGCCGGACCTGGCTTACCTGCTGGTGCGGATCGGCGAGTCTTTCGTGTACACGGACGTGATCACCGGGGATGCGCCCGACGCGGAGAAGGCGCATGCCGCGGTGACCGCGTTGCTGACCTAGGGGTGGTCGAGGATCACGTCGACGTTGATGTGCTGCTGGTCGAGCACGCCGCTGTAGACGCGGACACCTCGCAGGTCGCCGTACCAGTAGTCGCTGTCCTGGCCGTTGGACCGAGCGCGCCCGAGGAAGAGGTCCTCGAGGTCGCTCGCGCCGTTCCCGACGGTGACGCCGTCGACGCACTTCGGGCTGTACTGCCGCTCGTCCGTCGTCGCGTACAGGCACGCCTGGTGCGTCACCGCGTCGTACGTCCCGGCGAGGTGCGTCCAGACGCCGGACTCGGCGTCGCCGTCCGGCGTCACCTGGGCGGTCCCGAGCGTCCAGTTCCAGGCGGGGTGCCAGGCGCCGTTCGCGTCCTGCGTGCCGCGGTAGCCCAGGAGGTACGGCGACGTGGACGCACTGTTCGCCCCGAGCGCCGTGCGGCCGGCCTTGTCGACGCCGGCGGCGTCGGACGGGTCACGCTGCTGCTCCCGCTCGACGTCCGCCTCGGTCCAGGTGTGCTTGACCCAGGCTTCGGCGGTGAAGCTCCGGTCGCTGCGGAAGTTCTGCGGGCGCGGCCCTTCGACCTGGGCGCCGCCGTCGAACGGGAAGCGGGCGACGTTCGCGCCGTTGTCGTCGGTGGTCAGCTGGAAGCTCCCGGCCGGGGTGCCCGTGACGCCGCTGACGGTGTCCGTCGTGGTGCCGTCGAGCTGGTAGTTCGCCCGCAGCACGGCGGTGTTGGCGAGCTCGGCCACTTCGGCGGACGGCACCGCGCGGTCCCACACCTGAACCTGGTCGATCGAGCCCGTGAAGGCGCCGATGCGGAATGGGCCGCTCGACCGCCACGCGGTGCCCGCCGGGATCGTCGTTTCAGCGGCGAGTGCGCCGTTGACGTAGAGCCGTTCCTTGCCCGCGACCACGTCGTGGACGCCGGTCAGGTGGGTCCACTTCCCGAGGTGCGGGGCGAGGGACGTCTTCGCCCACCGCCAGTGCCCCCCGGCGGTGCTCAGCCCGAACTCGAGGCTGTCGGACGTGGCCCCGAGGCTGAACGCGTCGCCGGAGGCGCCTCCCTGCGCGGCGAAGGTGTAGCAGCCGGGCTTGTCCAGCTTCACCCAGGCCGAAACCGCCAGGCTCCCCGCGGTGTCCACCACCGGCGACGACGTCGCCGCGCCGGTGCCCGCCAGCGCCTGTCCCTGGCCGTGCCCGATCGAGTCGTCGGTCGCGGACCGGCCCGGCGAATCCGAGTAGCCGGGGCCGTAGGCGACGTTCGCCCCGGTCACCGTGCCGTCGGCGCCGGTGGCGTCGGCCGTGTCACCGTCCAATGTGTACTCACGAACAGCGGGAAGTCCCGCCGGGACGCCGTTCTGGCTGTAGAGGGTGGTGACATCGGCGGCGGAAAGGGCGCGCCCGAAGGCCGCCACCTCGTCGATCGCGCCGTGGAACAGGTTCGCCCGGGCGCCCGCGACCAGGCCGCCACCGAGGACCAGCCGGCCCACCCCGCCCGAAGCCGTGGCGGGGACCGTCTGCTGGGCTTGGCCGTCGACGTACAGCGTCGCCGTGTGGGCCGTCGCGTCGTAGACGCCCGCGAGGTGCGTCCAAGTGCCCGCGGCCGGAGCCGTCGTGGAGACCGCCGACCGCACGACCGGGTTCGCGACGTCCGAGCCGCTCAGGCTGAACGCCCACTTGCCGGTTTCCAGGTACTGCAGGGCGAACCCGCTCGTCCGGGTGCCGTCCTGCGACAGCACCACCCGCCGCTCGCCCAGGTCGGCCGCGTCGACCCAGGCCGACACCGAGAACGACTTGCCGAGGTCCAGGACCCGCGCGCTCGTCGCGAAGTAGTCGCCGGGCAGGCCGCTCACGGTCGCCGCCTGACCGAGCTTGCCCGGCGCGAAACCACCCGAACCGGCGCCCGCGTAGCGCAGGCCGGCGAACTGCGAGCGGCCGTCACCCTCGAACTGCCACGCCGCCACCGGGGCCGCGGCGTCCTTGACCAGGAACGAGTAGTCGGTCCGCGCCGACGGCGTCTTCGCGGCGTCGCACGCCCACGCGCTCAGCACGTGCGAGCCCGAGCTGGCGGGCGCGATGGCCGTGGTGGCGGGACCGTGGGGCACCTTCGGCGTCACCGTGCCGGCCTCGACGCCGTCGCAGCTCGGCGCGACCGAGTTGTCCAGCCGCCAGACGTAGTGGTCGACCGGGGACCCGGTGCCGGCCGGCGTGAACGTGAAGTCACCGGGCTGGCCGGGACCGCCGCCGAACCCACCGGCCGGGTACGTCGACGAGGAGACCACCGGCGGCGCCGGCTCGACCGTCGCCGCGTCGGCCGGACGCGCGAAGGCCGCGGCGGGGACGATCCCGGACACCACGGCCAGCACGAGGAAAACCACGCCACGGCCGGATCTCGACCGGGAAGCAGACACGACGGAAGACACGCGGAAACCCCTCCTCCGCGGCCTGGACAGTCCTGGCCGCGCCCAAGAGGAACGATCGCCGATGATCGATTGCGGCGGTAGCGGCCGAATGGCTCAATATTCGGATTTGACCTGGGACAAAACAGACATTGCCCTTCCGGCGTGATCACCGGGGATGCGCATCATCCCGGTCACTACGCCTTCCGCGCCAGCAGGACGGCGTCGTAAAGCTCCTTTTTGGACACCCCAGCGGCCTCGGCGACCTCCGCCGCCGCGGTCTTCAGGCGCTCGCCCGCCGCCACTCGGGAAGAGACCTCCGAAACCAGGTCCGCCACCGAGACCTCCCGCGGCTCCGCCCCGGAAAGCACCACCGTGATCTCCCCGCGCACACCCTCCGCGGCCCAGGAAGCCAGCGACGACAGACTCCCCCGCTTCACCTCTTCATACGTCTTCGTCAGCTCACGGCACACCGCGGCGGGCCGATCCGGGCCCAGCACCGAAACCGCGTCCGCCAGCAACGACGCCACCCGGTGCGGAGACTCGAAGAACACCACCGTCCGAGGCTCGTCCCGAAGCGACGTGAGCCAGCGGGACCGCTCCCCAGGCTTACGAGGCGCGAAGCCTTCAAAACAAAACCGATCACACGGCAAACCGGACAAAGCGAGCGCCGTCGTCACCGCGGACGGGCCCGGCAGGCACGTCACCGGAATGTCCGCCGCGACGCACGCCGACACCAGGCGGAAGCCCGGATCGGACACACTGGGCATACCGGCGTCCGTCACCAGCACCACCGTCTCGCCCGCGCGTAACGATTCGAGCAACTTGGGCAGGCGCGCCGTCTCGACGTCTTCGTAGAAGCTCACCACCCGGCCTCGCGGAGTCACCTCCAGTGCCGATGCCAGCGAGCGGAACCTGCGGGTGTCCTCGGCCGCTATGACGTCGGCTTCCGCCAGCGCTTCCGCCAGGCGGGGCGACGCGTCGCGGACGTCGCCGAGCGGGGTTGCGGCCAGGACGAGACGACCGGGAACTAGCGAGGCACTCACCGGGCCAGCCTAGGCTGATCAGCGGATCCGGACGACGCACGCCCTGCCCCGCCCGTAGGATCGCCCCCGTGACCGCCGTGCTGACCCGTCCCGACGACGAAAGCGTCCGGCCGGACCCGGTCGAGGCGCTCCGGCCGCCGACCGACCGCGAAGTGACCCTGCTCGGCCGCGGCATGCCGGCCGACCGGCTGCGCGGCTGGGTCGTCACCCTCGTGCTGACCCTCATCGGCGGCATCGTCCGGCTGCAGAACCTGGGCGTGCCGACGGACAAGGGCAGTCCGGTCTTCGACGAGAAGCACTACGTCCCGCAGGCGTGGCAGATGCTGCGCAACGGCGGTTACGAGGACAACTACGGCTACGAGCTGGTCGTCCACCCGCCGCTGGCCAAGCAGCTGATCGCGATCGGCGAATGGCTGTTCGGCTACAACGGCTGGGGCTGGCGGATCATGCCCGCGCTGGCCGGCACGCTCATCGTCTTCCTGACCATCCGCATCGCCCGCCGGCTGACCCGCTCGACGCTGCTCGGCGGCATCGCCGGCATCCTCGTGATCAGCGACGGCGTGCTGCACCTGCAGTCGCGCATGGGCATGCTCGACATCTTCATCGCGCTGTTCGTGCTCGCCGCGTTCGCCTGCCTGCTGGTCGACCGCGACCAGGTGCGCACCCGGCTCGCGACGGCGGTCCGCGAAGGCTGGGTCAACGAGTCCGTGTGGGGCCCCAAGCTGGGCTTCCGCTGGTGGCGGTTCGCGACCGGGCTGATGATCGGGCTGACCTTCGGCGTCAAGTGGTCGGCGCTGTACTACATCGTCGCGTTCGGGCTGCTGTGCGTGTTCTTCGACGTCGCGGCGCGGCGCGCGGCCGGCGTCGAACGGCCGTGGCTCGGCACGATCCGCCGGGACGTGCTGCCCGCGCTCTGGGCGATCCTGCTCGTCCCGTTCCTGATGTACCTCGCCGCGTACTGGGCGTGGTTCGCGAGCGAGACCGCGACCGACCGGCACTACACCGAGATCAAGGACATCGCGCCGGGCATCTGGTCGTGGGTGCCGGCGTCGCTGCGTTCGCTCGCCGACTACACCGGCAACGTCCTCCACTTCCACGAAACGCTGGTCACGCCCAAGGACAACCCGCACCCGTGGGAGTCGAAGCCGTGGACGTGGCCGATGGGGCTGCGCCCGATGCTCTACAGCTACGACGGCGAGGTCACCGGCTGCGGCGAGTCCCGCTGCGTCAGCGCGACGATGCTGATCGGCACGCCGGCGATGTGGTGGCTGGCCATCCCGATGCTGGGCTGGTCGGTCTGGCGCTCGATCTTCCGCGCGGACTGGCGCTACGCGGCGGTCCTGGTGGGCTACCTCGGCGGGTACGTCTTCTGGTTCACCAACATCGACCGCCAGATGTACTTCTTCTACGCGACCCCGCTGGCGGCGTTCCTCGTGCTGGGGCTGACGTTGTGCCTCGGCCAGATCCTGGGCAGCGCCCGGCGCGGGTTCGAAAGACGCGGGACCGGTCTGCTCGTGGTGTCGCTGTACGTGGGCCTGGTGGTGGCGAACTTCGCCTGGCTGTGGCCGATCCTGAACGGGGTTGCGATCACCACGGGCCACTGGGAAGCCGAACGCTGGCTGCCCTCCTGGCGGTAGGGCTGGCCGACCGCGCGAGGGCGCGGGCACGCCACCGCCCTGCTGCGGGCGAGCCTGCTGGTCGCCCGCGAGGCCGGCCTCGGCAACGTCCTGCTGACCTGCGCTCCCGAGAACCACGCGTCGCGTCGGGTGATCGAGCGCAACGGCGGCGTCCTGGCGGACACCAGTTCCGCCAGACGGCTGCGGTACTGGTGCCGGCTCAGCCCGCGAAGTACGCCCCCGGCGTGACCCCGACGGCGCGCCGGAACGCGGCGACGAACGCGCTCGCCGAGCTGTAGCCCACTCGGTGGGCCACCGCCTCCAGCGGCGAGCCCTGCGCCAGCAACGGCAGCGACGCACGCAGCCGCACCTGGGTGCGCCACGTCCCGAACGGCATCCGGCACTCGCGGACGAAGATGCGGGCCAACGTCCGCTCCGCTGCCCCGACGTCCCGCCCGAACTCCGCGAGGCTGCGCGGGTCCGCCGGGTTCCGCAGCACCGCCGTCTCGACGTCGCGAGCGCGCGGGTCGGCCGGGGAGGGCACCACGATCGGGACCACTTCCAGGGGCTCCAGCAGGTCGAACGCCACCGCCTCGGCCCGCAGCCGCGCCGCCGGGGCCACGCTGTCGCCGGTCAGGTACTCCAGGAGCTCGCGCAGCAGCGGGCGGACGACCACCAGCCGGGGAACGGGCCACGACACCGGGGACAACGCGGGATCGGCATAGATGCCGCGCAGCGCCGCCCGGCCGAGCGCGCCCGTGCGGTGCTGGACGCCCGCCGGGATCCACAGGGCGCGGGTCGGCGGGAGCACCCAGCCCGCGTCACCGGACTTCACCGCGACGACGCCGCGGGCCGACCAGACCAGCTGGTGCACCGGGTGCTCGTGCCACGGGAACCAGGTGCCGGCGGGCAGGTCGACCTCGCCGAGGAGCATGGCTTGACCGTTTCGCGACATCATTTGTCAGGCTATCGGCTACCGGCCACCAGCACGCGGAAATAGCGTCGGACGCATGCCGATGAACCTGATCCACCGCAAGATCTGCAGCTCGGAGAAGTGGGCGGCGACCGTCGAGGAGCGCCTCACGCCGTGGCTGGAGGACCGGAACCTGGGCGACGACGTGCTGGAGATCGGGCCCGGGTTCGGCGCCACGACGAAGGTGCTGCTCGACACCGTCCCGAAGCTGACGGTCCTGGAGATCGACCCCGCGTCGACTGAGCTGCTGCGGGCGAAGTACGGCGACCGCGCCGAGGTCGTCGAGGGCAGCGGCGCGGAGATGCCGTTCGAGAGCGGCCGGTTCTCGGCCGTCGTCTGCTTCACGATGCTGCACCACGTGCCGACCAGGCAGCTGCAGGACGCGATCTTCGCCGAGGCCGCACGGGTCCTGCGCCCGGGCGGCACGTACTGCGGCAGCGACGGCCAGCTCAACCTGCGCTTCCGGCTCCTGCACATCGGCGACACGATGAACGTGATCGACGCGGCGACGTTCCCCGCGCGCCTGGAGAAGGCGGGCTTCGGGCAGGTGAAGATCCAGCACCACCCGAAGGAACTGCTGATCTTCGAGGCCGTGAAGCCCGGCTAGCGGCGGGGCAGCTGGTTCCCCGGCTGACGCGGCACCACCCGCGTCACCGGCCCGTCGGCCGACTTGCCGGCCCGTGACAGCCAGCCCTCGACCTCGCGCCGCACGGCGCTCAGCGTCGGACGTCGACGTGGTTCCGGGTCCAACGAAGCCGCCAGCAGACGCGCGTGTGCGCTGCGCTGGGGCAGGCGGGACACCGGTTCGGCGCGGGCCGCGGCCATCAGGGCCGCCATCGGCGTCTCGCGGGTGCCGCGCGGAGGCTGGCCCGACAGCGCGTAGCTGATCGTCGCCGCCAGCTGCCACGCGTCCGACGCCGGGGACGCCGTCGCGCCCATCGCCTGCTCCGGGGCCACGAAGTCGGGCGTGCCGATCATCATGCCGGTCGCCGTCATCTTCGAGTCGCCCTGGCTGCGGGCGATGCCGAAGTCGATCAGGTGTGCCAGGCCGCTCGGGTCGAGGATGACGTTCGACGGCTTGATGTCGCGGTGCAGGACGCCCTTCTCGTGCGCCGCGGCGAGCGCGCCCGCCATCGTCGCCCACAGGCGCCCGGCCGCGACGTCGTCGAGGGGGCCCTGGCCGTCGACCAGCTCGGCCAGCGGACGGCCTTCGAGGTACTCCATGACCAGCGCGAGCCCGTCCGGCTCCTCGGCCAGGTCGTACACCTTGACGCAGTTGGGGTGGCTGACCACGGCCAGCGCGCGGGCCTCGCGCTGCATGCGCTCGGCGGTGTCGCGGTCCGGCGCGTGCGCGATCTTCAGCGCAACCGTGCGGTTCAGCTGGGTGTCGACGGCCTGCCAGACCGTGCCGAAGCCACCCGCGCCGAGCTGCTTGACGCGCCGGTAGCGGCTGCCGCCGGCGTTGCGCGAGCCGGGCGGCGGCGGGATCGGGCCGGGGGCCGCGGCCAGCGCGCCGGCCATCGGCGGGGGTTCGGGAGCGGCCGCCAGCGCCGTCTTCGGGTACGGCCGGTTGACCGGAGGAGGCGGCGGTGGCGGCGGGGTCGGGCGCGGCTGGACCTGCGACGGCGGCGGTCCCTGCGGTTCCTGGTCGCGGCGCGGCGGCGCGTCCGACCGGTTGATCACCGACCACGGCGGCGGCCCGACCATCGCGACCGGGATCAGGCCCAGCACGCTGAACGGCAGGAAACCCAGGAAGAAGTGCAGGGCGGTGTTGGCCTCCATGCCGACGCTGAACACGAGCATCGCGGCGAACGGGATCCAGAAGAACCGCGACGGCCACTTCGGGCCGCGGCGGAAGGCCGTGCGGCCCTGCAGCATCACGAACAGCAGCGAACCGGCGCCCAGCACGACGAAGGCCGCCAGGTAGACGAAGACCGGGAGGTCGTCGGGGCCGGTGCTGCCGGCGGAAAAGACGTCGAAGACGGTCTGCCGCCCGCCCAGGTACGACTTCTGGTTGTCCACCCAGCAGAAACCGCTGGTCAACGTGGACGTCTCCGTCTTGGACAGCCCGGACTTCTGGTTCGAGAACTCCGCCCGGAACACGCCGGACACGCCGTTGGACAGCAGCCACGGCAGGATGAGCGCGCTGAACAGCCCGATCGCGGCGAAGACGCCCAGCGTCGTGACGTCGTAGCGGTTGCCCGTGCCCTTCCGGATGATCGCCACCGCCAGCGCGCCGATCGGCGGCAGCAGTGCGACGAGCGCGCCGGCCGCACTCGTGGCCCAGACCCAGTCGCCGGGGCAGAAGCCCGGGCCGAACAAGGAATGGGCTAGCGAGAGCAACGCGCTCGCGAGTCCGTTCACCGCCGGGCTCCCCTCACTGTCCGTATTCGCTTGGTATCGCCACACGGCGTTTTCCTGCGGTCCAGCTTAGGACGCAGCCGGCCGCCGTTGGGTTGCCGGGTCTTCAGGGTGCCCGGAATCCGGCGAGCCCGCCGCCCGCGCGTCATGATGGGGTCGGAGCGGACGTCCGACGCGAAGGAGCGGGAATGGGTGCGTACTCCGAGGCCTACCAGCGGAGCCTGACCGAGCCGGACGCGTTCTGGCTGGAAGCGGCCCGGAAAATCAGCTGGACGAAGGCCCCGGAACGAGCGCTGGACGACACGAATCCGCCCTTCTACCGCTGGTTCCCCGACGGTGAGCTGAACACCTCGTACAACGCGCTCGACCGGCACGTCGAGGCCGGCCGGGGCGGCCAGGCCGCACTGATCTGGGACTCTCCCGTGACCGGACGGCAACGCACCTACACCTACGAAGAGCTGCGGGACGCGGTCGCGCGGTTCGCCGGTGCGCTCAGCTCCCTGGGGGTCACGAAGGGTGACCGGGTCATCGTCTACCTGCCGATGGTGCCCGAAGCCGCGATCGCGATGCTGGCCTGCGCGCGGATCGGCGCGGTGCACTCGGTGGTCTTCGGCGGCTTCGCTCCGAAGGAGCTCGCGGCACGGATCGAGGACGCGAGGCCGAAGGTGATCCTGGCGGCGTCGTGCGGCATCGAGCCGACGCGGGTGGTCGAGTACAAGCCGATCATCGACAGCGCGCTCGCGATGACCGAGCACCAGCCCGACCACGTCGTCGTGCTGCAGCGCGAGCAGGCGCCGGCCGAGCTGACCGGCCGTGACCTCGACTGGGCCGAGCTGGCGGCGGGCGCCACCCCGGCCGAGCCGGTGCCGGTCGCGGCCACCGACCCGCTCTACATCCTCTACACGTCCGGGACCACCGGGAAGCCGAAGGGCGTCGTCCGCGACACCGGCGGCCACGCGGTCGCGCTCGCCTACTCGATGGACGCGGTCTACGACGTCCACGCCGGTGACGTCTGGTGGACGGCGTCCGACGTCGGCTGGGTGGTCGGGCACTCCTACATCGTGTACGCGCCGCTGCTGGCCGGGGCGACGACCGTGCTCTACGAGGGCAAGCCGGTCGGGACGCCGGACGCGGGCGCGTTCTGGCGGGTCATCGCCGAGCACGGCGTCCAGGCGCTCTTCACCGCGCCGACCGCGCTGCGGGCGATCAAGAAGGTCGACCCGGACGCCCTTGAGCTCGAAAAGCACGACCTCAAGGCGTTCAAGACGCTGTTCATGGCCGGCGAGCGGCTCGACCCGGAGACCTACCACTGGGCGCACGAGAAGCTCGGCACGCCGGTTATCGACCACTGGTGGCAGACCGAAACCGGCTGGGCGATCGCGGCCAACCTCCGCGGTGTCGAGCCGATGGAGGTCAAGCCCGGTTCGGCGACCAAGCCCGTCCCCGGCTGGGACGTCCGGATCCTCGACCAGGCCGGCGACGAGCTGCCGGCCGGGCGCGAAGGCGCCATCACGGTGAAGCTGCCGCTGCCGCCGGGTTCGCTGCCGACGCTGTGGGGCGACGACGAGCGCTACCGCGAGGCCTACCTCTCCCGCTACGACGGCTACTACCTGACCGGCGACTCCGGCTACCTCGACGAAGACGGCTACCTGTTCGTCATGGGCCGCACCGACGACGTCATCAACGTCGCCGGGCACCGGCTTTCGACGGGTTCGATGGAGGCCGTGCTGGCCTCGCACCCCGCCGTCGCGGAGTGCGCCGTCATCGGCGTCGCCGACCAGCTCAAGGGCCAGCTGCCGCGCGGATTCGTCGTGCTCAAGGCGGGCCAGGACATCGCCGAGGAGCAGCTGCGGGACGAACTGGTGGCCATGGTCCGCCGGGACATCGGGCCGGTCGCCGCGTTCCGCGATGTGTCCATTGTGGACGCCCTGCCGAAGACGCGGTCCGGGAAGATCCTGCGCAAGACCATGCGCGCGATCGCCGACGGCCGCGACGAAGCCGTGCCCTCCACGATCGAGGATCCGGGCGTGCTCGACGCGATCCGGGCCGCCCTTCGTTAAGAGCTGTTCCAAATACCTCGGCTGGTCTGTACCTTTGGGTGGAGTCCCCGACCGGAGGTGCCCTGATGCGCTTGTCCAGAGCCGTCTTGACCACGGCGATCGTGAGTCTGACGGCAGTCGGCCTGCCCGCCGCCGCAGCAACGGCCCCAGCCCCCGCCGCCCCAGAACGCAGCATGACCGACGTCGTCCCGGCGCCCGTCTCGGCGAAGGCCGACCCGCGGGGCGACTTCAAGCTGACGCCGTTCACCGTCATCAGCGCCGACCGCGGCGCCGGCCAGGTCGCGGACTACCTGCGCGGCCTGCTCCGCCCGGCCACCGGCTACCCGCTGCCGGTCGTGCCGCGCGCGTGGGGCGTCCCCGCGATCTCGCTGCAGCTCGGGCACGACGCCCGGACCGGCACCGAGGGTTACGAGCTGAAGGTCGCCCACGACGGCGTCTCGCTGAAGGCCAACACCGCGGACGGGCTCTTCGAGGGCGTCCAGTCGCTGCGGCAGCTGCTGCCGTCCGCGATCGACGCGAAGCGCGTCCAGCACCGGACGTGGACGGTCGCCGGCGGCACGATCCTCGACTACCCGCGCTTCGGCGAGCGCGGCGCGATGCTCGACGTCGCCCGGCACTTCTTCCAGCCGGACCAGGTCAAGCTGTACATCGACCAGATTGCCCAGTACAAGATCAACACGCTGCACCTGCACCTCGCGGACGACCAGGGCTGGCGCATCGAGATCAAGAGCTGGCCGAAGCTCGCGACCGTCGGCGGCAAGACGGCGGTCGACGGCGATCCGGGCGGCTACTACACGCAGAAGCAGTACAAGGACATCGTCGCGTACGCGGCTTCGCGGCACATCACGGTGATCCCGGAGATCGACATGCCGGGCCACACGAACGCGGCGCAGTCGACGTACGCGGAGCTGAACTGCGACGGCAAGGCCGTCCCGGTCCGCACGGACACCGAGGTCGGCTACAGCTCGCTGTGCATCTCCTCGCCGATCACGTACAAGTTCGTCGACGACGTCGTGCGCGAGCTGGCGGCGATCACGCCGGGCCAGTACCTGCACATCGGCGGCGACGAGGCGCACGCGACGCCGCCCGCGGACTACCTGACCTTCCAGCAGAAGGTGCAGCCGATCGTCGCCAAGTACGGCAAGAAGGTCACCGGCTGGCACGAGATCGCGAAGTCGAACCTGCCGGTGTCGGCCGTCCCGCAGTACTGGGACTTCGGCGGCGACAACGAGTCCGTCGCGGCCGCCGCGGCCCGGGGCAACAAGATCCTGATGTCGCCGGCGAACTTCGCGTACCTGGACATGAAGTACAACCCCGACACCCCGCTGGGCCAGGACTGGGCCGCGCTGGTCGAGGTTCGCGACGGGTACAACTGGGATCCCGCGTCACTGGTGACGGGCGTCGGTGAGAAGCAGGTCGCGGGTGTCGAGGCGCCGCTGTGGACCGAGACCATCCGGACGAGCAACGACATCGAGTACATGGCGTTCCCGCGGCTGCCGGGGATCGCGGAGATCGGCTGGTCGCCGAAGTCGACGCACAACTGGGACGCCTACCGGCTGCGGCTGGCCAAGCAGGCCCCGCGCTGGGTGACCCAGGGCATCGACTTCTACCGCTCCCCGCAGGTCGACTGGAAGTAAGCGGTCGTGAGTGAGAAACAGTGTTCTAACACTGTTTCTCACTCACGACAGTCTTGCACCGATGGCTCGCCTGGCCAGTGCGTAGGCCTGCGTTCCGCCGTTGAGGACCGCGTCCGCGTTCGCCGCGCGGCCCAGCGCGTGCAGCTCGAAGGCCAGGACCTCCGCGTCGGCGTCCAAGTGGCCGAGTGAGACCGCCTCGAAGGCCGTCTCGCGGATGAACGTCGCGAACGAGCCGCTCGCCGCCGCCACCGCGTCGTGCACCCGGCCGGGGCGGGCGTCGAACTCCGCGCCGACGTTGAAGAAGAAGCACCCGCCCGGGAAAATGCGCTTTTCCGAGTAGTCGAGCCAGTTCTCGCAGATCGCGCGCAGCCGCGGCAGGCCCGGCGAGACCGCCGACGCGGGCGTCACGACGTACGAGCGGAAGATCTCCAACGCCGCTTCGACCGTCGCGAGCTGCAGCTCCTCCTTCGAGCCGAACAGCGCGAACACGCCGCTCTTGCTCAGCTCCAGCTCGGTGGCCAGCCGGCCGAGGGACAGCCCGTCGAGGCCGTCCACCGACGCGACGTCCGCCGCCCGGCGCAGCACCAGCCGGCGGGTGGCGTCGCCGCGGGCGACCCGGCCGTCAGCCGGCACGCCGCGCCCGCCAGCGGTCCACAGTGGACTGGATGCCGGTGCTCCACTGCTCCGCCAGCCCCGGGGTCGCCAGCACGCGGTCGGCGAAGTCCAGCGCCGCCCCGATGCGCTCCGGCGGCAGCTGCCCGTAGTTGGCGAACGAGATGACGTACACCTCGGCGATCGTCGGCGCGGCCGCCCGCTCGACCAGCTCGAGCGCGCCCGAGGTCGGCACGATCCCCGGCCGCAGCACGCGCAGGTACCAGCCGGAGCGCAGGGAGTCGATCATCGCCGGGGTGATGTCCTTGCGGCCGGTCTTCATCGCGAGCTTGTAGCACGGCGACCGCGGCTGCGAGACCTGCACGAGCGCGTCACCCCAGGCCCAGACGTCCCCGATCCGCACGTCGTCCTCGGTGACGCCGGACAGCGAGATGTTCTCGCCGAAGTCGGCCGTCGACACCTCGAAGCCGTCTTCCCGCCAGGCCGCGTAGTGCTCGGCCGGGTAGACGTAGACCGCCTTGTCGGGGCCGCCGTGCACGGTGAGGTCGGCCTGCCGGTCGCCGTCGAGGTTCAGCTCGGTCAGCCGCAGCTCCGGCGCCGTGACCAGCGCCTTCGTGATCCCGCTCAGCACCGGCAGCTCGCGCCGATACCCCAGGACGCTCGGTTCGCCCACGTAGACGCTGTCGACGTTCATCCCTCGAAGATAGCACGACCGTTCGTATTGTTTTCTGCCTCTAGAGTGGCGATCATGGAGCTTCTCGACCAGGCCCGCGCCCACGTCGACTCCGGCGCCTTCTTCACCGAACTGGCCCGGCTCGTCGCCTACCCCACGGTCAGCGACGCACCCGAAGGCCGCGCCGCGATCCAGGCCTACCTCGACGAGGTCCTGACGCCCGCGTTGACCGCGCTCGGCTGCGCCGTCACCCAGCACCCCAACCCCGACCCGGCGGGCGGCCCGTTCCTGGTCGGAGTCCGCACGGAAGGAGAAGACGTCCCGACGCTGCTCTGCTACGGCCACGCCGACGTCGTCGGGGAAGCCGGCGAGTGGAGCGACGGACTGGCCCCGTGGACGCTGACCGCGGACGGCGACCGCTGGTACGGCCGCGGCACCGCCGACAACAAGGGCCAGCACCTGATCAACCTGACGGCGTTGCGGCTCCTCCTCGAAGCGCGCGGCAAGCTCGGCTTCAACCTGAAGTTCCTCTTCGAGACCGGCGAGGAGATCGGCTCACCCGGGCTCACCGAGTTCGCCGAGCAGGAGCGGGACCTGCTGGCGGCCGACGTCCTGATCGCCTCCGACGGCCCGCGCCTCGACGCGGCGACGCCGACGCTGTTCCTCGGCGCTCGTGGCGGAATCCGGATCGACCTGGACGTCGACCTGCGCCCGGGCGGCGCCCACTCCGGCAACTGGGGCGGCATCCTGCGCAACCCGGCCACGACGCTGGCCGCGGCGATCGCGAGTCTCGTCGACGGCCACGGCCGCATCCAGGTGCCCGCGCTGCTGCCGCCGGAGCTGCCGGAGTCCGTCCGCGAAGCGCTGGCCGACGTCGTCGTCGATACACCGGACGAAAGCTGGGGCGATCAACGACTGAGCCCCGCCGAGCGGCTCTACGGCTGGAACACCCTGGAGGTGCTGGCCCTCGACGCCGGGAACGCCGACCGCCCGGTCAACGCCATCCCCGGCCGCGCCCGCGCGGTGCTGCAGCTGCGGTACGTCGCGGGCACCGACGTCGAACGCGTCGCGCCCGCCATCCGCGAACACCTTGCCGCGCAAGGGTTCCCGATGATCGAGGTGACCACCGAAGCCAGCTTCAAAGCCAGCCGCACGCCGGTCGACGACCCGTGGGTGACCTGGGCCCGCGAAGCACTGGCCAAAGCAGGAAAGCCGGTCGCGCTGCTGCCCAGCTTCGGCGGCGGCCTGCCCAACCACGTCTTCACCGACGTCCTCGGGCTGGCGACGCTGTGGCTGCCGCACTCCTACCCGGGGTGCAAACAGCACGCGCCGGACGAGCACCTGCTCTCCTCGATCGCCCGAGAAGGGCTGGTGCTCGCCACGGCGTTGTTCGGCGCTATCGGTTCAGCACCGCCGACTCTTCGTCGGTGAGCAGCCGGGAGCGGATCAGGAAGCGCACGCCTTCGGGCGCCTCCAAGGAGAATCCGCTCCCGCGACCCGGCACGACGTCGATCGTCAGGTGCGTGTGCTTCCAGTACTCGAACTGCGGCCCGGACATCCAGACCGGCACGTCGGCGATGCCCTCGACCTCCAGCGAGCCGAGGTGCACGTCCGACGCGCCGGTCTTGAACTCGCCGTCCGGGTAACACATCGGGGCACTGCCGTCGCAGCACCCGCCGGACTGGTGGAACATCACCGGCCCGTGGAGTGACACCAACTGCCGCAGGAGGTCAGCGGCAGCCGGTGTCAGGTCTACGCGCTCGGTCATCAGAAGAATCCGAGCGCCTGGTCGGAGTAGGAGACGAGCATGTTCTTCGTCTGCTGGTAGTGGTCCAGCATCATCTTGTGGTTCTCGCGGCCGATGCCGGACGCCTTGTAGCCGCCGAAGGCCGCGTGCGCCGGGTAGGCGTGGTAGTTGTTCACCCAGACGCGGCCGGCCTGGATGTCGCGGCCCGCGCGGTAGGCGGTGTTGCCGTCCCGCGACCAGACGCCGGCGCCGAGGCCGTACAGCGTGTCGTTGGCGATCTTGACCGCGTCGGCGTAGTCGTCGAACTTCGCCACGGACACGACCGGGCCGAAGATCTCCTCTTGGAAGATCCGCATCTTGTTGTCGCCGGCGAACACGGTCGGCTCGACGTAGTAGCCGCCGGACAGGTCGCCGCCGAGGTCGCTGCGGACGCCGCCGGTGAGGATCTCGGCGCCTTCCTGCTTGCCGATGTCGATGTAGGACAGGATCTTCTCGAGCTGGTCGTTCGAGGCCTGGGCGCCGATCATCGTGTCGGTGTCGAGCGGGTTGCCCTGCTTGATCTTGCGGACGCGCTCGACGCCGTCGCCGAGGAACTTGTCGTAGATGCCCGACTGGATCAGCGCCCGCGACGGGCAGGTGCAGACCTCGCCCTGGTTCAGCGCGAAGAGCGCGAAGCCCTCCTGCGCCTTGTTGTAGAAGTCGTCGTTCCGCGCGGCGACGTCGTCGAAGAAGATGTTCGGGCTCTTGCCGCCCAGCTCGACGGTCACCGGGATGATGTTCTCGCTGGCGTACTGCAGGATCAGCCGGCCGGTCGTGGTCTCGCCGGTGAAGGCGACCTTGCGCACGCGGCTGCTCGACGCCAGCGGCTTGCCTGCCTCGACGCCGAAGCCGTTGACGATGTTCAGCACGCCCGGCGGGATGAGGTCGCCGATGATCGAGAGCAGCACGTGGATCGACGCCGGGGTCTGCTCGGCCGGCTTGAGCACGATCGCGTTGCCCGCGGCCAGCGCCGGGGCGAGCTTCCAGACCGCCATCAGGATCGGGAAGTTCCACGGGATGATCTGCGCGACCACGCCGAGCGGCTCGTGGAAGTGGTAGGCGACGGTGTTCTCGTCGATCTGCGAGATGCCGCCCTCCTGGGCGCGCAGCGCGCCGGCGAAGTAGCGGAAGTGGTCGATGGCCAGCGGGATGTCGGCGGCGAGCGTCTCGCGGACGGCCTTGCCGTTCTCCCACGCCTCGGCGACCGCGATCTTCTCGAGGTTCTGCTCCATCCGGTCGGCGATCTTGAGCAGGATCCCGGCGCGCTCCTCGGCCGAGGTCTTGCCCCAGGCGGGGGCCGCGCCCCAGGCCGCGTCCAGTGCCTTCTCGACGTCGGGGGCGGTGCCGCGGGCGATCTCGCAGAAGGTCTTCCCGGTGACGGGGGTCGGGTTCTCGAAGTACTGGCCGCCGGCCGGCGGGACGTACTCGCCGCCGATGTAGTGGTCGTAGCGTGATTCGAAGCTGACGACACTGCCTTCGGTGTTCGGTGCGGCGTACTGGACCATCTTCCCTGCCTCGTTGCTCGGAGTGACGGTGTGCTGGTGGCGGCGAACGTAAGCCGGGCAACGTTGCACGCGCGTTGCAAGCCTGTGAGCTGGCTCTCTACGCTGGTGGACGTGGCAGAGGCGCCCGAACCGGAGCTGCTGCGCGACCCCGAGTCGTACGCGCGGCTGCTGGAGCACGTCCGCGAAGCGGTGCTCCAGGGCGTTCCCGGGCCCCGGTCGCCACGCTCGGTCGTCTCCGACTCGTGGAACCGCTCGCTCGCCGCGCGCGTCGACCCGGACGAGGGCGAAGCGCCGTTCGTCTTCGACACCGACGCCCTCGCTTCGCTGCGTGAAGCCCATCCGCTGGCGCCGGTATTGCCGGTGCTGCGGCAGATGCTGGTGAGCATCGCCGACGACGCCGAGCACGTGATGATCGTGACCGACGCCGACGGCCTGATCCTGTGGCGCGAGGGCGAAACGGCCCAGCTCCTGCGCGGCGACCGCGTCGGCCTCACCGAAGGCACGCGCTGGAGCGAGGCGGCGATCGGCACGAACGCCATGGGCACGGCCCTGGCCACCGGCGAACCGGTGCAGATCTACTCGGCCGAGCACCTGGTCCGGCGCTACCACACGTGGACGTGCGCGGCGGCGCCCGTGCGCGACCCCGAGACCGGCGTCCTGCTCGGCTCCATCGACGTCAGCGGGCCGCTGCGCACGGTCCACCCGGCGATGATCTCACTGGTCACAGCCACGGCGCAGCTCGCCGAAGGCCAGCTGCGCGCCCACCTCGCGGTCCGCGACGAACGCCTGCGGCGCGCCAACATGCCGCACCTGGAAGCCCTGCGCGGACGCCCCGGCGCCCTGCTCTCGGCCGGCGGGCGGGTGCTGGCGGCCCAGGCGTGCCTGCTGCCGTCCACAGTGGACGTCCGGCGCGGCGGCGGGACGGTCGCCCTGCCCGACGGCCGCCTCGCCACGGTGGAGCCCCTGGCGGAGGGCTACCTGCTCCGGCTCGCGTCCGGCGGCGTCGGGCAGCGCTCCCGCCTGCGCCTCGGCTACCTGTCCGACGGCGCACACTCGACCACAGTGGACGGTCGCGAGGTGCCGATGACGTTGCGCCACGCGGAAATCCTGACGCTGCTGGCCCTGCACCCGAACGGCCTCTCCGCGGAACGGCTGGCGCTGCAGCTCTACGGCGAGACGGGCAACCCGGTGACGGTCCGCGCGGAGATCCACCGCCTGCGCTCCCAGCTGGGCGCGACGGTGGTGCAGACGCGCCCGTACCGCCTGGCGGCCGACGTCGACGCGGACTTCGCCCGGGCGCGGACGGCGTTGCGCGGCGGTTCGCCGTCCGACGTCCTGCGCGTCTTCCGCGGGCCGCTGCTGCCGGAGTCGGAAGCGCCCGCGATCCGCGAGGAACGCGAGTCCCTCACGGCTCAAGTGCGTCAGGTGGCGTTGAACAGCGGCGACCCGGGCGTGCTGTGGTCGTTCTGGGAGACGGCGTGCGGGGTGGACGACTTCGCGGTGCTGGACGCCCTGCTGAAGACGCTCCCGGCGGCCGACCCGCGGCGGGCCGCCGTCTCGGCCCACCGCGCCCGGCTCGCCTGAGGCGTCAGGGCTTGAGGCCGGTCACGCCCCGGCCGGTCGCCATGTCGAACGGCACCGACGCCTGGTCGTGGACGATGACCCAGCCGTTCTCCCGCTTCCGCAGGACGAACGTGGCGCGGACCCACATCCCGTCGACCGCCGTCCCGTCGCGCAGGGTGCCGCTGACCCGGCCGAAGCCGTGTCCGACGGCCAGGTCGGTGCTCAGGATGAGCGTGAGGTCGCGCAGCTCGTAGTCCACCTCTTCGAAGAGGGTGAAGACCTTGGCCCAGTTCTTCAGCTTCGCGTCGATCCCGACGTGCTGCAGCGGCGGCTCGACGTCGAAGGACACGACGTCCTCGGCGTAGACCCGCCTGAGCGCGTCGAGGTCCTTGGCTCGCAGTCCTTCGACGATCTTGCCGATGTGCTGCCTGACTTCCGATTCGTGCGTCATGCCAGTACGACGGAGTGCCCCGCCGGATTGTGACGACCCGATGTAGACAGCGTCTACACAAGTTTGATAGACAGTGTCCACAAGGTGAACCACGGGTTACGGAGATCGGAATGAGCTACCACCGTTTCGTCGTCCTCGGCGACAGCTGCGCCGAAGGTCTCGACGACCCGTACCCGGACCAGCGGGCCTACCGGGGCTGGGCGGACTTCGTCGCCGCCCGGCTCGCCCAGGACGAGCCCGCCTTCCGGTACGCCAACCTGGCCGTCCGCGGCCGCCGGCTCGACCAGATCGTCCCCGAGCAGGTCCCCGCGGCCACCCGGCTCGAGCCCGACCTCGTCGCGCTCTTCGGCGGCGGCAACGACGTCATGAGCCGCGGCTGGGACGCGCGGACCGTCGCCCGGCGGGTCGACGCCGCCATCCGGGCCTGCACCGAGATCTCGCCGGTCGTCGTCACCTTCACCCTCAGCGACATCTCCCACCGGATGCCGCTCGGGCACCGGATGCGGCCGCGGATCGTCGCGCTCAACGAAGCCATCCGCGAGGCCGCCGTCAGCTACGGCGCGCTGCTCATCGACCTCTGGCCCGACCAGGCCGTCACCGACTCGCGGTACTTCGGCGCCGACCGGCTCCACCTCTCCGCGCACGGCCACCGCCGGCTCGCCGCCTACGTCCTCGGTCTGCTCGGCGTCAGCCACGACCCCGCGTGGCTCGATCCGCTGCCCGGCGTCGCGGCACCGGCCGGCTGGCGTGCCGACGCGCACTGGCTGCTGCGCGAGGTCCTGCCGGTCGCCGTGACCCGCACGCGCAACCGGATGATCGGCCGCCAGCCCGGCGACGGCTTCTTCCCGAAGCGCCCGGACCTGCTCCCCATGACCCGGGACGAGGCATGGGCACCCGGCAACGCCTGATCGACACCGCGTCCGAGCTGCTGGCCGGCGAAGGCGTCGACGCGGTGACGCTGCGCGGGATCGCGAAGGCCGCCGGCGTTTCGCACGGCGCCCCGCTGCGGCACTTCTCCGGCCGCGCCGAACTGCTGTCCGCCGTGGCGACGCGCGGGTACGCCGACCTGCTCGCCCGCCGGGAGACGCTGCCGGGGAACTCGCCGCGGGAGCGGCTGACCGCCGCCTGTCACAGCTACCTCGACTTCGCGCTGACCAACCCGGCGATGTTCGAGCTGATGTTCCGCCGCGACCTGGTCGACGCGGACGACCCGGCGCTGTCGGCGGCGGCGAGCGCGGTGTTCGACACCTTCGCCGTGCTGGTGGCGGCGGTGCCGACGCCGATCGCGCGGTCGGGCGCCGACCTGCGGCTGGTCGCGGCGTCACTGTGGGCGGCGTTGCACGGCCTCGCGCAGCTGTGGCTGTGGGGCGGGCTGGCCGGGGCGAGCTTCGCGCCGTCGCCGGAGTCGGCGCTGGCCGTCACGCTCGACGCGTACCTGAACTGAGCGCCCGACATCACCGCGGGCACACCGCTACTGAGCGCCCGGCGAAGAGGGCGCACCAAAGCCCTCCCCCTTGCCTTGGGTTGGGACCCCCTCTCCACCGAGCCGGGCGAGGTTAGCGATGAGTGACCACGCAGCGGAAGCAACCGGCGACGCAGTGCTGGGTAAACCTTGGCGGTACTCCTCGGGGTCCGCCTACCGCGAAAGATCGACCAGGTAGCTTCGCAGCGTGCCGGGACTCCTTCGCGCGCGGCCGCTGCTCGCCGACACCGTGCTCGCGGTCGTCGTCGCGGCGTACCAGCTCATCGGCGCGACCGACCTCGGCGGGCACTTCGGCGACCACGCGCGGCCGCTCGGTCTGGTCCTCGCCGTCGTCAGCGCACTGCCCCTCGCGCTGCGCCGGCGGTTCCCGATCCCGGCGCTGGTGGCGTGCGTCGTCCTGATGGGACTGTTCTACGGCCTCGGCTTCCGGTCGCAGCTCGGCCAGCTCAGCGTGGTCGTGGCCGCGTACACCGTGTGGGCGCACTGCCGGTACCGGGACGCGCTGCTCGTGACGGTCCTCGGCCTGGCCGCCTACGAGACGTCGATGCTGTTCGGCAGCCCGGTCTCCCCGGTCGGCGACTCGCTGCTGGCGCTGCTGCTCGCCGCCGGGATCGCGGCGATCGGGCGCGCCGCCTACGTGCGCGGCCACCGCTTGCGCGACGCCGAGGAGACCCTCGCCGAGGAGCGCGTCCGGATCGCGCACGAGCTGCACGACGTCGTCTCGCACCACCTTTCGGTGATCGCGGTGCAGGCCAACCTCGCGCGGTACGTCTTCGAGTCGGCGCCGGACACCGCGCGGACGGCGCTGGACACGATCACCGGCACGACGACCGAAGCGCTCGACGAGCTGCGACGCCTCCTGAGCGTCCTGCGCCCACCGCAGCACGTGCCGGCGGAGTACCGGCCGCAGCCCGGGCTCGCCGACCTGGACGCGCTCGCCGCGCGGGTCCGCGACGCCGGGATCCCGGTCGAGGTGACCATCACCGGCTCGCCGCGGCCGTTGCCGCCGGGCCAGCAGCTGTGCGCGTTCCGCGTCGCGCAGGAGGCGCTGACGAACGTGCTCAAGCACGCCGGTTCCCCGGCTTCGCTGACGCTCGAGTACCGGCCGGCCGAGCTGGTGCTCAGCGTGACGGACGCGGGCGGGCGCGCGGTCGTGCCGAACCCGGCCGGGCACGGGCTGGTCGGCATGCGCGAACGCGCCCGGATGTACGGTGGCGTGATCGAGATCGGTCCCCGTGACCCGGCCAGGTTCGCCGTCGTGCTGACCCTGCCCTACCCCAGCCGCCCGTCGCCCGAACCGCAGGAGCCCGAGTGACCAGCGTGCTGGTGGTCGACGACCAGGACCTCGTCCGCGCCGGGTTCGCCGCACTCCTGGCCGCCGTGCCGGGCATCGACGTCATCGGCGAAGCAAGCGACGGCCTCGAAGCCGTCTCGAAGGCGGCGGCCCTGCGTCCCGACGTCGTCCTGATGGACATCCGGCTGCCCGAGCTGGACGGCGTCCGGGCGACCGAGCGGATCCTCGCGTCGGCGTCGCCGCGACCCAGCGTGATCATGCTGACGGTGTTCGACCTCGACGAGTACGTCTACGCGGCGTTGCGCGCGGGCGCGTCGGGCTTCCTGCTCAAGGACAGCCCGCCGGCGACGCTGGTCGCGGGCATCCACGCGGCCGCCCACGGCGACATGCTGTTCGGCCCGACGATCACCCGCCGGCTGGTGGAGGCGTTCACCGCGGCGGCGCCTGCCACCGCACCGGAGCTGCCGGGGCTGACCGACCGCGAGCGGCAGGTGCTGCGGTCCGTCGGCACGGGCGCGACGAACGGCGCCATCGCGGCCGAGCTGGGCGTCAGCGAGGCGACGGTGAAGACGCACCTCAACCGCCTGATGGCGAAGCTGGGCATCTCGAGCCGGGCGCAGGCGGTCGTCGTGGCGTACGAAACCGGGCTGGTGTCGCCGGGCGACACGCGCACCCGGTGCGCGCGTCCGAACACCTGATCGAATACCCTGCGTCCATGACCGAGTCAGACCCGCAGCTCGAGCGCATCCGCAAGCTGCTGGCCAAGGCCGAGGACCCGGCGGTCACCGAGGCGGAGGCCGAGGCCTACAACACGAAGGCCGCCGAGCTGGTCGCGCGCTACGGGATCGACCAGGCGATGCTGGCCGCGTCCGGGGCGAGCTCGGACGAGATCGGCACGCTGAAGATCCCGATGAACGATCCTTACAGCCGTGACAAGGCGAGCCTGCTGACCTCGGTCGCCTACCCGCTGCGCTGTCGCACGCTGCTGCACCGGTTCGGCCAGAAGGTCGACAGCGTCACCGTGTTCGGCTACCGCTCCGACCTCGGCCGGGTCGAGCTGCTGTTCACCAGCTTGTTGTTGCAGGCGAGCACGCAGCTGACGCGCGTCCGGCCGGACGGTTTCTTCCCCGGCGAGTCCCTCGCCGCCTACCGCCGCACGTGGCTGCACGGTTTCGCCCGCGCGGTGCACGAGCGGCTGTCCCACGCGGAACAGGAAGCGGTCCGCACGGCGGCGCCCGGCGAGCGGTCGGCCGAGCTGGTCGTCCGCGACCGCGCCCAGCTGGTGCAGCACGCGTTCGACTCCGAGTACGGCGACCTACGTTCCGCCGCACCCCGGCGACTGTCCGGCAGCGGCTACCTCGACGGCCACGACGCCGGCACGCGCGCGAACCTGGACCCGTCCGCGTTGACCCGGCGCCAGAAGGCCCTGCGCTAAGCCTCAGGGATCACCCCGATACCCCGTCGTCTCACCACCTGCTAACTTTTGTTGGCATGTGGACCACGGGCGACGAGCTCCTGCGGCAGCTGGGCGCCCTCGGCAACCCGCACCGGCTGCGGATCGTCGCCGCCCTGCGCGTCGAACGCACCTATGTCAGCAAGCTCGCGCGCGAGCTGCGGATCAGCCGCGCGCTGCTGCAGGTCCACCTGCGCAAGCTCGAAGCCGCGGGCCTGGTCGAGGCCAGCTTCGAGGTCGGCGAAGACGGCAAAACCCTGCGGTTCTACGAGCTCACGCCGTTCTCCGTCGTATTGACACCCGAAACCATCGCGGCCGCCGTGCCGACACTGACCACACCGGAATCCGTCCAGGGGGACGGCCAGGAGGGACGGACATGAACTGGCACCAGTGGCAGGAGATCATCGGCGTGACCGGGGTCTTCGTCCTGATCACCGTCGTGCTGTCGATCGCGATCGTGCAGCTCGCCTCGACCTGGCGCGCCAAGGCCGCGCTCGCCCGCGAGGACGAATACCGGAGCCTCGCCGAGAAAGCCGTGCGGTCCCAAGAGGAAACCGAACGGCAGCTCCGCGACGTCCAGGACCGCCTGCGGTCCATCGAGCACGTACTCAAGGAGGTCGACTGACCTGAGGCCCTGGACCGCCGAGCGGCAACTCGGCGGCCCAGGAAGAAGAAGCACCCACTCGCCCGAGGGCGAGCTCTCATCGGATCACTCCTTCACGGAAGGACTTTAGTTCATGCTGCCCGCAACCACGCCCGTGGTCGAACGCGTCGCGCACTGGTCGGCGCGCCACCGCGCCGCGGCGATCTTCGGCTGGCTGGCGCTCGTCGCGCTCGCCGGGGTCATCGGCACCTTCGCCCCCGGCACCGACGCGCGGTCGAGCCCGGCCGGCGACGCCGGAACCGGTCAAGCCGTCCTCGACCGGCAATCCACGCACGAACCGTTCTGGGAGAACGTCCTGGTACCACGGGATTCTCCAGCCGTCGCCGACTTGGTGACGACGTTGTCGGCGTCCGGCGCGGTCGCCGACATCCGCTCCCCGCTCGACGACCCGGCCCAGGTCTCCGCCGACGGCCGGTCCGGCCTGGTCACCTTCCGGATCCTCGGTACCGGCCCGGAAATCAAGCCGAACCTCGCGACGGCGACCGCGGCCGTCGACGCGGTGGCCGCCCGCCATCCGGACGCCCGGCTCGCGCAGGCCGGCGACCTCAGCGTGTCCGGCGCGGTCGACAAGAGCATCAAGGAGGACATCGCGCGGTCCGAGACGCGCTCGCTGCCGCTCACCCTGCTGATCCTGCTGGCCGTGTTCGGCTCGCTCGTCGCGGCGGCGATCCCGGTCCTGCTCGCGGGCACCACGGTGCTCGCGACGGTCGGGCTTCTGTCCGCAGTGGACAATGTGATTCCCGTCAACAGTGCCACTTCCTCGATGACCTTGCTGATCGGCATGGCCGTCGGCGTCGACTACTCGCTGTTCTTCCTCCGCCGCGTGCGGGAGGAACGCGCGCACGGCGTCGCCGAGTCGCTCCGGATCGCCGCCCGGACGTCCGGGCACGTGATCGTCGTGTCGGGACTGACCGTGGCGCTGTGCGTGACCGGGCTGCTGTTCACCGGGCTCGACAACCTCCGCGGCCTGACCGTGAGCACGATCATCGTCGTCGGCCTCGCCGTGCTGGCGTCGGTGACCGTCCTTCCCGCGACGCTCTCGCTGCTCGGCACCCGCGTCGATCGCCTCCGGATCCCGTTGCTGGGCAAGCGTGGCACGCGCTCGCGGTTCTGGGCCGGCGTCGCCTCGATCGTGACTCGGCGGCCGAAGCTGTGGACCGGGATCGCCGCCGGGCTGCTGGTGTTGCTCGCGCTTCCCGCAGCCGGCATCCGGCTGCAGGACCCGGCGCCGACCGAGAGCCTGCCGCGCACCATCCCGGTGATCGACGCGGCCGCGCGCGTCCAGGAAGCGTTTCCCGGGGTGACGATGCCGGCGCACGTCGTGCTCTGGAGCGACCGGGGCCCGGCCGACACCCCCGCGGTCCGCCGGGCGGTCGACGAGCTCACCGCCCGGACGCCGAAGCCCGCGGTCGTGGTCCCGGTGGACGACGCGCTCGTCGTGCGGATCCCGCTCGGCGGCACCGGGAACGACGAAGCAGCCGACCGGACGTTGACGGCGTTGCGGGAAACCCTGCTGCCCCAGACGATCGGCCGTCTGGACGGCGTCCACTTCGCCGTCGCGGGCCGGACCGCGGAGGCGCACGACTTCACCGCGCAGGTGCTCGCGCGGGCGCCGTACGTCTTCGGGTTCATCCTGCTGCTCGCGTTCGTGCTGCTGCTGGTCGTGTTCCGCTCGGTCGCGGTGCCGGCGGTGTCGATCCTGCTCAACCTGCTCTCGGTCGGCGCCGCTTACGGCGTGCTCACGCTCGTGTTCCAAGACGGCTTTCTCGCACCACTGCTGGGTTTCACACCCTACGGCGGCGTGCTGGGCTGGCTCCCGATGTTCCTGTTCGTGCTGTTGTTCGGGCTGAGCACGGACTACCACGTCTTCATCCTCAGCCGGATCCGCGAACGACGGCGGGCGGGCAGTGACGCGCGAACAGCGATCGTCGAAGGCACCGCGCGCAGCTCCGGCGTCGTGACGAGCGCCGCGCTGATCATGACCGGCGTGTTCAGCATCTTCCTGAGCCTCGCGGCGATCGAGTACAAGATGCTCGGGCTCGGCATGGCGGTCGCGATCCTGCTCGACGCGACGCTCGTGCGTGGCGTGCTCCTGCCCGCGGCACTGGCCTTGTTCGGCGACCGGCTCTGGCGCACCGAAGCTGTAGCATACCTTAAAGATCCCTCCAGAACTCTTCACTTGTCCTGACAGATCACTTTCGGCACGGTGGACAGCGTGACTGGATGGGTGCGTATCGCCGTTCTGGCCCTGCTGTGGGGCTCGGGCTTCCTGTGGATCAAGCTGGCCCTGACCGGGCTGAGCCCCGTCCACCTCACGCTGATCCGCTGCGCGCTCGGCGCGTTGACACTGCTGGCCATGGCCTTCGCGACCGGCCAGCGCCTGCCGCGCGACCGGCGGACGTGGGGCCGGCTGGTCGTCGCGGCGTTCTTCTGCAACGCTCTGCCGTTCGCGCTCTTCGGCATCGGCGAACGCACGGTGGACTCCGGCGTCGCGGGCGTCATGAACGCCACGACGCCGTTGTGGTCACTGCTGATCGGCGTCGCGCTCGGCACGGACCGCCGCCTCGGCCCGGCCCGGTTGCTCGGGCTGGGCCTCGGCTTCGCCGGCGTGCTGGTGATCTTCGCGCCGTGGCAGCAGGCGGGCCTGCTGAGCGGCGGCGCGCTCGCCCTGCTCGGTGCCGGCCTCAGCTACGCGATCGCGTTCGCTTACATGGCCCGGAAACTGCCGCCCGCCGGCGCACCGCTCGCGCTCTCGGCCGCCCAGCTGATGACGGCGACGGCGTTGACCGCGGTGGCCCTCCCCGCGTCCGGCGAGGCCCCGCACCTGAACCTGACCGCGGTCGTGGCGGTGACGATCCTCGGCGTCTTCGGGACCGGCATCACCTTCTACCTCAACTACCGGGTCCTCACCGACGAAGGCCCGACGGCCGCCGCGACCGTCGGCTACCTGCTCCCGGTGGTGTCGGTCGCCCTCGGCGCGCTCGTCCTCGGCGAACCGCTGACGCCGAGGGTCGTCGGCGGCATGGTGATCGTGCTGGCCGCGGTCGGCCTGACGCGCCGGCCGGCTCAGGCGAAGGCGCCGGCGAGCTCACCCGGCGGCCTCGCGACCCCGAAGTAGTCGCCCGTGCCCAGGTCCGCGCCGGCCGTGCTCCACCAGCTCGCCTGGTCTTCGGTGCGGATCCCGTCGACGACGAGCGTGGCGCCGACCTGGCGGACCAGCGGCACCAGCGCACCCAGGAACGTCGACTCCGAGCGCGCCTGCCACTCCGCGAGCCGCCGGTCGACGCGGACGATGTCGACCGGCAGGTCCTCGACCGCCCGCAGGTCGCCCGGCCCGAGCCCGAACTCGTCGAGCATGACGCGGACCCCGAGACCGGCGATCGTCGTGACGTTCTCGCGGACGCCGGACACCGGCAGCGCGCCGACCGGGACGCCGAGCGTCAGCTGTTCCGGCGGCAGGCCGGTGTCCGCGAGCAGCCGCGTCACGCGCGTGCCGAGGGCTTCGTCGGTCACCTGGTTCCCGGTGAGCCCGGCGACCACCGGCAGCCGGGAACCCGCGCGCTGCCGCCACCATTCGCCCTGACTGCCGGCCGCGCGCAGCAGCCAGTTCCCGAGCGGCAGCACGAACCCGGTCGACTCGGCGAGCTCCGCGCAGCGTTCGTGCGCCAGCGGCCGTCCGTCCGGCCGGTCCCAGTGCAGGCGGGCCTCGAACCCGGCGACCTCGCCGTCGGCCAGCCGGGTCAGCGGCCGGTAGCGCACCCCGATCTCGCCGTTCTCCCAGGCGCCGGCCATGCCGACGGCCAGCGCCTGCGTCCGCCGGTCCTGGGCGTCGGCGTCCTGGTCGAACATCTTCCACTGCCCGCGCCGGTGCGCCTTGGCCCGCCGCAGCGTCTGGTCGGCCGCGCGCAGCAGCTGCGCCGGGTCGATGCCCTTCGCCGGCCGGTGCACCACGCCCGCGCTGGCCGACAGCGCGAGCCCGTGGCCGTCGACGAAGAACGGCTCGGCGAGCTCGTCGTTGATCGCGCGCACGATGGAGTCGATGTCCGGCGTCTTCGCCGAGTTCTCGACGAGGATGCCGAACTCGTCGGCGTGGAACCGCGCGATCATGGACCGCTCGCGGGCCATGACGGCCTTGAGCCGCTGGGCGAAGTGCACCAGCAGCTGCTCGCCGACGCGGGTGCCGAGGCTGTTGCAGACCATGCCGAACGAGTCGAGGTCGACGTGGAAGAGGGTGACGCCGTACTCCGGGTCGGCGCGCCGCAGCGCCGCCTCGAGGTGGGTGCCGAAGTACTGGCGGTTCGGCAGGCCGGTCAGCACGTCGTGCAGGGCCTGGCGGCTCAGCTCACCCTGCAGCAGCATCAGCTCGGTGCCGTCCTCCACCACGAAGACGAAGTGGGCGGGCCGGTCTTCGGCGTCCCGCAGCAGCGACGCGGTGAGCGAGATGCGGGCGACGTCACCATCCTTGCGCAGCAGCCGCTGGGAGAGCCGGATCCGGTCGCGGCCGCCGTCGGCCAGCGCCGCCAGCTCCTCGCGGAGGACCTCGGCGGTCTCCGGGTGCACGTGGTCGGCCAGCCGCGTCCCGGTCAGCTCGCCCGCCGGGTGCCCGAGCATCTCGGCCAGCGCGGCGTTCGCCCGCACGATCCGGCCGTCGAGGGCGACCAGCGCGACGCCGCTCGCGGACGACGTCACGACCTCGTCGAAGCGCGCTTCACTCTGCTTGAGGTTCCATTGCGCGTCTCGCACCGCCTTGAGCAGCGAGAGGTGCATGATCTCCTGCTGGTCGAGGACGCTGCGCTCGTGCGCTGTCAGAAAGCCGCAGGAGACCGCACCCAGCGCCAGCACGATCCGTTCGGCGAAGCGGTCCACCGGCTGCAGTTCGGGCAGCCGCGGCAGGCCCTTCCCGAGGACTTCGAGGGTGCACCGCAGTCCCGGCTCGCCGACGTAGCCGAGCCCGACCAGCCGCGCGCCGATCCGTTCGGCCGGCGCCGTGTCCGCGGACGTGCCGCTCAGCGACTCGACCAGCGTGTCGAGCATTCCCCGCAGTTCTCCGTCGAGCAGCTCCCGGCTCAGCGAAACGACGGTCACGCCGCTGAGCAGGTACGCCCATTTCCGGGCGAGCACGGTCCGCCCGCGTTCCGGGTCGGCGTTCGCCGGGTGCTCCGGCAGTTTTTCGATCATCGGCATTTCGCGGCGTCCGCTCAGCTCTTTCGGCCGATTCCGGCGTAGACGAGCATGTTCATCTCGGCCGCGGCGGCGATGTCCGCCGGCCCGGCCGGCCGCCATTCGCCGCAGCCGACCAGTCCCGGTTCGATGATTTCGAAACCGGTGAACAGCCGGGACACCTGGTCGTGCGTTCGCAGCGTCACCTGATCGGGACTCCGGCTTTCCTTGATCAATTCGGTCGCTTCTCCGAGATTTTCGCCTTGGTGGTCGCCGGTCACGTGGGTGATCGCGAGAAAACTTCCCGGCGCCAATACCGAACTGTAGCGCGCGACGAGGTCGAGCGGATCGGATTCGTCGGGAACCCAATGCAACATCAACAACATCAGCAGTCCGACCGGTTTATCGAAGTCGAGCAAACCGCGCACCGATGGTGCATCGAAAATCTTTTCGGGGTCCCGCATATCGGCCTGCACAATCGCTGCACGATCGTTGCCGGCCAGCATCAGTTCACTGTGGGCGACCGCCACCGGGTCGCGATCGACGTACACCACCCGGCAGTCCGGGCTTTCGGCCTGGGCGACCTCGTGCACGTTCGCCACCGTGGGAATACCGGAGCCGATGTCGAGGAACTGCCGGATCCCCTGGCCGGTCAGGTACCGCACCGCGCGGCCGAGAAACGCGCGGTTCACGCGCGCCGCGTCGCGCAGCCCGGGCATCGCGTGTTCGATCTGTTCCCCCACCGCGCGATCGACGGCGAAGTTGTGCCCGCCGCCCAGCATGAAGTCGTAAGTGCGCGCCATGCTGGGCACGGAGATATCAACACCCGGCGGAACCCATTCCGGCGATCGTGTCACGGAGAACACCTTCTCAGCGAAGTTTCGGTGCGAAAGAGCTTAGCGATTCCGCGTGGCACGTCCACTGCGCCATCTGCGTGAGCCCATACCACCCGATCGGGCACTGTCTTGTTCGACCGGACGCGCCTACCGTAGGCCGTCGCCTTGGGAAATCCACACAATGGCGTAACAAGGAGTCCGCATGAGCGTCCCGGTGGCCCCCGGCCGGTGGCCTTTTCTCGGGCACACTCCGGCACTGCTGCGGCAACGCTCCGCATTCACCGATTCCCTGCACGAACACGGGGAAATCGTCAAACTCCACCTCGGCCCGATGCCCGCTTACTTCGTCACCAGTCCGCGACTGGCTCACGAAGTGCTGGTCACGGCGGGGCCGAAGTTCCGCAAGGGCGTCATGTTCGACAAGTTCAAGCCGTTCGTCGGCAACGGCTTGGTGCTTTCGAACGGCGACTTCCACCTCCGGCAGCGGCGCCTGATGCAGCCGGCGTTCCACCGCGACCGCCTGGCCGCGTACGCCGGGACCATGCGGCGCGCGGCGACCGAGCTGAGCGATTCGTGGCAGGCGGGCGAAGTGCGACCGCTCGACGAAGACCTGCAGGAGCTCGCGGTGACGATCGTCGGCGAGGCCCTGTTCTCCACGGAAATCGGGAAAGCGGCGGTCGACGAAGCCCGCCGGTCCATTTACCTCATCATCCAGCAGGGAATGATTCGCGCGTTGTCCCCGAAGTTCGTCGAAAACCTGCCGATACCCGGCAACCGGCGGTTCGACGAGGCCATCGAGCGCATGCGGGAAATCGTCGTCGAGGTCATCCGCGACTGGCGCACCGAGAGCGTCGACCGCGGCGACCTGCTTTCGACGCTCTTACTGGCCGGCATGACCGACGAGCAGGCCCGCGACGAGGTGCTCACGCTGCTCACCGGCGGCATCGAGACGACCGCGCTCGCGCTGTCCTGGACGTTCCACGAGCTCGGCCGGCACCCGGACATCGAGGCGCGCGTGCACGCCGAAGTCGACGAGGTGCTGGGCGGCCGTCCGGTCACCGTCGACGACATCCCCCGGCTGACCTACGTCCGGCAGGTGATCGACGAGGTGCTGCGCTGCTACTCGCTCTGGATGCTGATGCGCCGCACGCTCGAAGAGGTCGACCTCGGCGGCACGCGGATCCCCGCGGGCGCCGAGGTGATCGTCAGCCCGCACGCCCTGCACCACGATCCCGCGTCCTACCCCGACCCGGACCGGTTCGACCCCGACCGCTGGACTCCCGAACGGATGGCGCACCTGCCCAAGGGCGCGTTCGTCCCGTTCGGCGCCGGCGGGCGGCAGTGCATCGGAAACCGCTTCGCCCAGAACGAAATCGTCATCACGGTGGCGACGGTGGCCGCGCGCTGGCGGCTGGTCCCGGTCCCGGGCCGGCCGGTGCGCGTGAAGTTCACCTCCGCCGCCTACCCGGACAACCTGCCGATGACGGTCGTCCCCCGTCGCTAGTTGGAGGTCTTTCCCCGTGCTACGCCGTTTTTGTGCTGTCCTCGTGCTGTTCGCGGCCACGCTGTTCGTGCCCGCGCCGGCCCAGGCGGCGGTAACCTGCGAGGACCTGTACGTCCCGGTCACGGTGGCGCTCCTGCCGCAGACGATGCACGGCCGCCTGTGCACCCCGGCCGGCGCGTCGACGGTGGTGGTCCTCATCCCCGGCGGCACGTACAACGCGTCCTATTGGGACATCGGCTACACGCCGGCGACCCGGTCGTTCCGCCTGGCGGTGAACCAGGCGGGGATCGCGACGCTCGCCCTCGACCGCCTCGGCACCGGCCAGAGCTCGAAACCGTTGAGCGCGTTGCTGAGCGCCTCGGTCCAGGCGACCGCGGCGCACGCGGTGGTCCAGTCGGTGCGCCCGAGGTTCGCGAAGGTGGTCATCGGCGGCCACTCGATCGGCTCGGCGATGGCGATGATCGAGGCGGGCCGCTACCGCGACGTCGACGGCGTGCTCGTCACCGGGATGACGCACCGGATGAACCTGGTCAGCGTGGTTCCGACGCTGGCCCAGATGATCCCGGCACCCCTGGACCCGGCGGTCCCCGGCCGCGACGCGGGCTACCTGACGACCGACCCGGGCACCCGCTACGCGGCGTTCCACACACCGGGCCCGTACGACGCCGCGGCGATCGCCTACGACGAGTCCACAAAGGACGTGTTCGCGGCGACGGAGGCGGTGGACAGCCTGACGCTGACCACGGTGGTCACCCCGGCATCCCAGCAGATCACGGCCCCGGTCCTGTTGGTGGTCGGCAACGACCCGAACTTCTGCGGTCTCCTGGGAAGCGATTGTTCGTCCCCGCAGGCGTTGCGAGCGTCCGAGGCGCCGTTCTTCGGAACGTCACAGCTGCAGACGTACATCCTGAACGGCTACGGCCACGCGATCAACTACGCCCCGAACGCCCCGACGTACTTCGGCGTGGTGGGAAACTGGCTGAAAGCGCTCCAGTAACGACGAAGCTCACGAGCGCGACCCTCATTCGGCGAGAGGGGAGCGCTCGATGATCGACTACGCCCACCAGCACCACGTCCTGGACGCGTGCGTCCGCGGCGAGCACCGCGAGGAGTCGGTGGCGGCGCTGCGTCGCTACTTCGACCAGCGCCGCTACACCGGCCGCTGGTTCGAGCGTTTCGCCGGCGGCGGCGACGGCCCATCGGTGGCCAACACGGTGACCGAAGCCGACGTCCTGGCGCTGAACTTCCTCAGCATCACGAGCCTCGCCGAAGTCGCGATCGACACGACCATGACGTACTCCCACCAGATCCGCGAGCTGCTGGAACAGATCCCGGCGGACATCCCCATGCATTCGGCCCCGTGGTCGGCCTACGAGCCGGGCGCACCGGCCCACAGCCTGTGGGAACTGTTCCGCCAATGCGGCGGCAAGCACCGCCCGGTGACGGCGTCCAAGCTCCTGGCCCGCAAGCGCCCCGGCCTGACCCCGGTGTACGACAGCCGCGTGAAGGCCATCCTCAAGGCACCCACGAGCCCGTGGAACTGCCTGTGGAGCTGGTTCCACACGGACCCGACCAGGGCATCGGCGGTGGCGGAACTACGCACGGAAGCGGGCGGCATCGAGGACATCACCCTGCTGCGCTGCCTGGACGTCGTCCTCTGGATGAAAGGCCGGACACGGACGTGAGCTGAACCGGTGTGCCGTCCGATCGCCGGCTGACGATCGGACGGCACGTACCTACCAGGTGACCGGCAACTCGTGAACACCGTAGATGTTCATGTCGGTCCGCAGCTTCACCTCTCCGGCGGGGATGGCGAGCCGGAGAGAGGGGAAGCGGCGCAGCAGGCCGTCGAACCCGGCGCGCATCTCGATGCGGGCCAGTTGCTGCCCCAGGCACTGGTGCACGCCGTGGCCGAACGACAGCAGCCCCCGCGCGTTGCGGTGGATGTCCAGCACGTCCGGCTCCGGGAATCGTCGCGGGTCGCGGTTGGCGGCCAGCAGCGACACGACGACCGTCGATCCTTTGAGGATCGTTTCGCCCTCGAGTGAAAGGTCCTCCGTCGCGTAACGGAAGAAGATGTCGGCCACGGACAGGTACCGCAGCAGCTCCTCCACCGCCCCCGGCATCAACGACGGATCCGCCCGCAGCGAAGTCAGCTCCGCCGGGTGCTCCAGCAACGCGAAAGTGCCCAGGGACAGCATGTTCGCCGTGGTCTCGTGCCCGGCGATCAGCAGCAGGAACGCCGCCCCGGTCAGCTCCTCGATCGTGAGGTCCTCGTGGCGGGCCAGGTCCGAGAGGATGTCCTCGCCCGGCGAAGACCGCTTGCTCGTGACCAGTTCGGACAGATACGTGTTCAGCGCGATGTACGCGCCCATCTTCTCTTCGAGCGTCTGGTCCCGGACCATGAACTGCGCCGAGTTCGCCTGGAACGAAGCACGGTCCTCGTAGGCGACGCCGAGCAGCTCGCAGATCACCAGCGACGGCACCGGCAACGCGAACTCCGCCACCAGGTCCACCGGACCCGCGAGGCTCGCGAGGTGGTCCAGCTGCCGCTCGACGATCTCGGCGACGTGCTCTTCGAGCTGCTTCATCCGCTTGACGGTGAAAGCGCCGGTCAGCCGCTTGCGCAGCCGGCCGTGGTCGGGCGGGTCCATCGCGATGAACATGCCCGGCAGCTGCGGGGACGGCTCGGTCGCGACGGGCATGCCGGGTGTCTCGTACGGCACGTGGACGACGTCGAGGTCCAGCCGCGAGCTGAACCGCGTGTCGGCCATCATCTGCCGCACCGCTTCGTAGCCGGTGACCAGCCAGCCCTCGTGCCCGTCCGGGAAGACCATCGGACTGACCGGCCGCACCGAGCGCAGCCGGGTGATCTCGCGGGGCGGGTCGAACGGACCCGCGTCGCGCTCCATCGGGAGTCCCTGCGGGATGTCCATCGGAGGTCCTTTCGTGGTGGTTGTGCCGATCACCATCGCCGCCGGACCTGACACGGCGCTGACACGGCCCAGACACCCAGGGCGCCCGTGGCATCATCAGCCTGGTGCAGATCGGGATACTGGGGTCATTCGAAGTTCGCGCGGACGACGGCGTCGTGGCCGACGTGCCGGGCGCCCGGCTGCGCGGACTGCTGATCGCGCTCGCGCTGGAGCCGGGCCGGGTGGTGCCGAAGGCGACGCTCGTCGACTGGATCTGGGGCGAGAACCCGCCCGCCGACGCGGCGAACGCGTTGCAGCGCTTGGTTTCCCGCTTGCGGAAGGTGCTTCCGGACGGCGAGGTCGAGGGCCGTCCCGCCGGCTACCGGCTGACCGTCGACCCCGACGCCGTCGACGCCGTGCGGTTCGAACGCCTCGTCACCCAGGCCGGTGACGACGTCCGGCAGCTGCGCGAGGCGCTGGCGTTGTGGCGGGGCGCAGCCATGCAGGACGTCGGCCTGACCGAGAGCGCCGCGTTCGACGCCGCGGTCACCCGGCTCGAAGGACTCCGGCTGGCCGCCCTCGAGGACCGATTCGACGCGGAGACCGACTTCGGCCAGGGCATCGTCACCGAGCTCACCGACCTGGTGGCCGCGCACCCGGCCCGGGAGCGGCTCGTCGGCGCGTTGATGCGCGGCCTGGTCGCGACCGGCCGGGACACCGAGGCCTTGCGCGTCTACGAGCGCACGCGCGAGACGCTGGCCGACGAACTGGGCGTCGACCCGTCGCCGGAGCTGGCCGCACTGCACGTCGCACTGCTGCGCGGCGAACTGACCCGGCGCGAAGAGCCCCGCAAGACGAACCTGCGCGCCGAGCTGACCAGTTACGTCGGCAAGGACGACGACGTCGCCGCCGTCCGCGGGCTCGTCACCGGGCACCGGCTCACCACGCTGGTCGGGCCGGGCGGCTCGGGCAAGACGCGGCTGGCCACCGAAACCGCGCGCACGATGCTCGACGGCGTGCCGGACGGCGTCTGGCTCGTCGAGCTGGCGCCCACCGAGGGCGATGTCGCCCAGGCGACGCTTTCCGCGCTCAAGCTGCGCGACGCCCTGCTCGGCGACACCTCGGACGTCGAGCCGATCGACCGGGTCATCGCGGCCGTCCGCGACCGGGACCTGGTGCTGGTCCTGGACAACTGCGAGCACGTGATCGAGTCCGCGGCGGCCTTCGCCCACCGCGTGCTCGGCGAGTGCCGCCGGCTGCGGATCCTCGCGACGAGCCGGGAACCCCTGGGCATCACCGGCGAGGCGCTCTGGCCGGTCGCGCCGCTCGTCCTGCCCGCCGAGGACGCCGACCCGGACAAGATCGAGTCCGCGCCGGCCGTCCGGCTGCTGCGCGACCGGGCTCAAGCGGTGCGCACGGACCTCGCTTCCGACGCCGCGACGCTGTCGACGCTCGCCCGCGTCTGCCGGGCGCTGGACGGGATGCCGCTGGCCATCGAGCTCGCCGCGGCCCGCCTGCGCACGATGTCCCTCGATCAGCTCGCCAACCGCCTCGACGACCGGTTCCGCCTGCTGACCGGCGGCAGCCGCACCGCGCTGCCGCGGCACCGGACGCTGCGCGCGGTGATCGACTGGAGCTGGGAACTGCTTTCCGACGACGAACGCGTCGTCCTCTGCCGGCTTTCGGTGTTCGCCGGTGGCGCGAGCCTGGAAGCGGCCGAGCGGGTCTGCGGCAGCGACGCGGCCGAGGAGCTGCTGACCGCGCTGGCCGAGAAGTCGCTGGTGGTCACCGAAGGCGATCAAGCGCCGCGCTACCGGATGCTCGGCACGATCAAGGAGTACGCGGAGCAGCGGCTCGCCGAGGCCGGGAACACGGACTCGGCGCGTCGGGCGCACCTCTTGTACTTCACCGAACTCGCCGAAAGCGCGGAGCCGCACCTTCGCCGTGCGGACCAGCTGAGGTGGCTCGCCACCCTCGACGCCGAACACGACAACATGGCCGCCGCGATGCGCGGGGCCCTCGTGGCGGGCGAAGCGCCCGAAGCGATGCGGCTCGCGGCGGCCGCGGGCTGGTACTGGTGGCTCGCCGGGCACAAGACCGAGGGCAACGAGCTGCTCATGGCGGCCGCCGCCCTGCCCGGCGAGGTGCCCGACGAAATCCGCGCCACGGTGTACTCGTTCGTCACGGGCTTCCTGACGTCCGGCCGGGAAAGCGACCAGTTCCAGGCAGCGGACTGGATCCACCAGGTCCACGAGCTCAGCGGCCGGATCGAGCGCCCGCACCCGGCGGTGTCGCTGGTCGCCGCGCTGGAACGCATGCTGCGGTCGCCGGAGGACTTCCTGCCCGCCTGGGAACCGCTGCTCGCCGACGACGACCCGTGGGTCCGCGGCCTCGCCCGGCTGCAGCTCGGCAAGATGCGGATCCAGCTCGGCGGCGACGAGCAGGAGGCGGACGGCTTCCTCGAGACGGCGCTGACCGAGTTCCGCGCGCTCGGCGAGCGGTGGGGGACGTCGTTCGCCCTGACCGAACTGGCCGACCGGATCGCCATGCGCGGCGAGTTCGCCGGCGCGTGCGAGCACTACGAGCAGGCGATCGTCGTCGTCACCGAGGTCGGCGCGACCGAGGACATCGTGCGGATGCGGTCGCGGCAGGCCCAGCTGTACTGGCTGTCGGGGGACGAGGAAGCCAGCGCGGCGGCGATGGCCGAGGCGCAGCGGCTCGCGGAACGGGTCGCGTGGCCGGAGGCGCTGACCGAGCTGGCCCTGGCGAAGGCGGAGCTCGCTCGCTGGAGCGGCGACGCCGTCCAGGCCCGCCGGCAGCTCGACGTCGCGACGGAGATGCTGGGCACGGCGGCCGAGCGGGCGAACATCCAGGTGACGACCCAGGATCTCCTCGGCTACCTCGCCGAGGACCTCGGCGAAGCCCGCGACCACCGCGTCGCGGCCTTCCGGGCGGCGACGGAGGCGGGGACCGCGCCGATGATCGCGCAGGTGCTCGTCGGGATCGCGGACCTGGCCCTGCGGCGCGAGGAGTACGAACAGGCCGCGCGGCTGCTCGCGGCGAGCGTGGGCGTGCGCGGCGTGCCGGACCGCGCGCAGCCGGACGTCGCCCGGATCGAGCGGGCCACGCGGAATCGCCTCGGTGACACGAAGTTCACCGAGGCGACTCAGGAGGGAACGCGGGCGAGCTGGCGCGAGCTGGCCGAAGTCACGCTCGCTTCTTGAACGTCGACCGGGCCCACAGGTAGCCGACCAGGGCGATGCCGACACACCAGGCGATCGCGGCGATCGCGTAACCGGCCGACGGCGTGCCGTTGAGCAGTCCGCGCACGGTTTCGATGATCGGCGTGAAGGGCTGGTACTCCGCGAACTGCCGCAGGCCCGGGCCCATCTTGTCCGCCGGGGCGATCGCACTGCTGAAGAACGGCAGCATGACCAGCGGCACCGAAGCCATGCCCGCCGTCTCCGGGGACTTGGCGAACAGTCCCAAAGCGACAGTCAGCCAGCCGGCCGCGAAGGCGAGCAGCAGGACCATGCCGACGACGCCCAGCCAGTCGAGGAAGCTCGCGTGGGGACGGAAGCCCAGCGCGAACGCCACCCCGACGAGGGCCACGATGGCGACGACGTTCGTCAGGACGCTGGCGACGACGTGCCCGGTCAGCACCGCGCCGCGCGAGACGTCCATGACCTTGAAGCGGTTGATGATGCCCTTCGTCATATCGGAGTTCACCGACGTCGCGGTGGCGCCGAGCCCGTAGCAGATGGCGAGCAGCATCAGGCCGGGCGTCGCGTAGTCGACGTAGTTCACGCCGACGTCGAAGGCGTCTCCCAGCATGTACACGAACATCAGCATGATCACGATCGGCATCAGGACCGCGTTGAACACCGAAGTCGGGTTCCGGGCGACGTGCTTGAAGTTGCGGCGCAACATGACCGTCGAGTGGGTGCTCATTTCGCTGCGACCTCCGTGCTGTGGCCCGTCAGGGCGAGGAAAACGTCGTCGAGATCAGGGGTGTGGACGGAAAACTCGTCGGCGGTGATGGCGTACTCGTCGAGCCGGTCGAGCAGGCCCCGCAGTGACTTGGTGCCGCCGTCGCCGGGAACCCGCAGGGTCAGCGTCTCGTCGTCACGCGTGGAGCCGGCGATGACCCGCGCGGCGGCGTCGAGCTCCGAGATGGCGGTGAACCGGAGCCGGACGTGCGTCCCGGGGATCTGCCGCTTGAGCTCGTCGGGCGTGCCCTGGGCGACGAGGCGCCCGCGGTCGAGCACGGCGATCTTGTCGGCGAGCTGGTCGGCTTCGTCGAGGTACTGGGTGGTGAGGAAGATGGTGACGCCGTCGGCGACGAGGTCCTTGACGATGGACCACATGGTGCGCCGGCTGCGCGGGTCCAGGCCGGTCGTGGGCTCGTCGAGGAAGATGATCCGCGGGTCACCGACGAGCGTCATGGCGAGGTCGAGCTTCCGGCGCATGCCCCCGGAGTAGGTCGAGGTGGGCTTCCCGGCCGACTCGGTGAGCTCGAACCGCTCGAGCAGATCTGCGACGACCCGCTTCCCGTTCTTGACCGGGCTCAGGTCCACCATGAGCTGCAGGTTTTCCTGCCCGGTGAGCAGTTCATCGACGGCGGCGAACTGCCCGGTGACGCCAATGGCCTTCCGAACGGCCTTGGCCTCGGTGTCGACGTCATGCCCGGCGACGCGCACGGAGCCGCCGTCGGCCTGCGCCAGGGTGGTGAGGATGTTGACGGTGGTGGTCTTCCCGGCCCCGTTCGGACCGAGCAGCGAGAAAACACTCCCGGCGGCAACATCCAGATCGATGCCGTCCAGGACGACTTTGTCTTGGTAGGACTTCCGCAGCCCCGCCGCGGTGATCGCTGAAGTGGTCATGGGAGGACTGTGATCCCCCGCCCTGACACGAACCTGACCCCGAACTGACACGGCGCCTGACATGTGAGCGGGTACGAAAAAGGCCCGCATCCATGGGATGCGGGCCTTCAGAACGTGGAGCTGAGGGGAATCGAACCCCTGACCTTCTCGATGCGAACGAGACGCGCTACCAACTGCGCTACAGCCCCTTGTTCGTGCTCGTAGAGCTTAGCAGTGCCCTACGAGCACCTGTCGGAGGGGGTCACTCCCCGACCGCCCGTCGATAAGGCCCGGTCCCCGGCTCGTCGAGCTCCTCGAACGCGGGGTCCTCGTCGTCCAGATCGACGACCACCGCGCTGCGACGCACCCGCGAAGTCGGTGACGGACGGCGCTCGACCACCTCGCGGCGGACCGGCTCGACGACGTCCACGTCTTCGACGTCCTCGACCGGCTCGTCCTCCTCCGAGAACGACTCCTCCGAGACCGGAGCCGCCGGCCGCGGCGTCGAGCGACGAGGCGCGCGAGTGCTGTTGAAACGGGCGAGGCGACGCTGCCGGATCTCCTCCTCGATCCGCACCTGGCGGCGCAGGTATACGAGGTAGCCGACGAGCACGACGTCGATCGCCGCGTGGCCCCACCAGACCAGCGGCATGACGAAACCGGCGACGGCGGCCGTGATCACCGCGACCGTGAGCAGGATGACGACGATGCGCTGCCGGAAGCCGTACTTCGCGCGCGCCGCGATCTCCGCCGCTTCGGGGTCGAAACCGCCGCGACCGGGGCGGTAGCCCGCGCGCTCGCGTTCGGCCCGCTCTGCCCGGGACGGCTGCGGGAGCGGCTCGGGCTCCGGCTCCTCGTAGTCGTCCTCGAGTTCGAGGTCGGCCTCCAGCTCCGCGAGGTCGTCCTCGACCGAAAACCGGGACTTGACGGGCTCCTCGGACATGGCGAATTCCTCCCGGTCTTCGTTGCGTCCACTGCGTACGACCCTGGCCGCCATCGCGGAGTCGGCGGTGCGGGCCACCTGCTGCCGCCGACGCGCGACCATGGGCACGAGAACGACGAGCCATGCCGCGGCGAGCGCGACGATGATCACGGAACTGGGCATCTCCCGTCACCTCCCCCGATCCTTCACCTGAAATCACGCTAGTCACAGGAGTAACAGATCGGACGGAGGCTCGCCGGGTTGGATCACGGAAATGCCTCACCGGATTAGGTGAATCTCACAGCATGTGGTAACGCGCTCACGGACCCGGGTGGGTAATGACCCTCAGGCGTAACCGGCGCGGCCCGCCGCGACCAGCCGCGACACCAGCCCGGCCCCGGTCTCCTCGCGCGTGACGGCGAAGCAGTAGTGGTCGCGCCAGGCGCCCGCGACGTCGAGGTAGCGCTCGAACAGACCCTCCTGCCGGTAGCCCGCCTTGGTGAGAACCCGCAGGCTGGCGCTGTTTTCCGGGCGCACGGTGGCCTCCAGCCGGTGCAGCCCGGCCGGGCCGAAGGCGTGGTCGGTGACCAGGGCGACGGCGGCCGTCGCGACCCCGCCGCGGACCACGTCGGACGACACCCAGTAGCCGATCCAGGCGGACCGCAGCGACGCCCGGATGACGTTACCGACGGTGATCTGGCCCGCGAGCCGGCCGTCCAGGGTGATCGTGAACGGCAGGCACTGACCACGCCGTGCGAGCGAGCGCAACGCCGCCCACTGCGACGGCCACGACCAGAAAGCGTTGCGTTCGGGCCACGGGCCGACGCCGGTCGGCTCCCACATCTCGAGGTGCGCCCGGTCCCGGAGCCGGATCCGGCTCCACTCGCCGGCGTCGCGCAGCCGCACCGGCCGGATCGCGACCTCGCCGGCGGGCACCCGCAGCGGACCGAGCCGGGCCGGCCAGCCCGGGTGCCGGCTTTCCACCGGGTAGGACACCCCCGACACGGAGTTCATCAGGCCCGTTGCGCCAGGAAGGTGACTTGGACCTGCTCGCCGGCGGGGACCTCGGTCAGCTCCTCCGGCACGTTGATCAGGCAGTTCGCCTCGGCCAGCGACGCGAGCAGGTGCGCTCCCGACTGGCCGAGCGGCTGGACCAGGTACTCGCCGTTGGCCTCGTCGCGCAGGAGCTGGCCGCGGAGGAAGCCGCGCCGGCCTTCGGTCGACGTGATCGGCGACAGCAGCCGTGCCCCGACGATCCGCCGGTGCGGGTTGCGCGTCCCGCGCGCGGCCCGGATCAGCGGCCGGACCAGCACCTCGAACACGACCAGCGCGCTCATCGGGTTGCCGGGGATGAGGAACGTCGGCACCGAGTCGGGGCCGAGCCGGCCGAACCCCTGCACCGAGCCCGGGTGCATCGCGACCCGCGTCATGTCGATCCGGCCGAGGTCCGAGAGCGCGGCGTGGACCTCGTCACCGGTGGCGCCCCCGGCGCCGCCCGCGACCACGACGATCTCCGACATCAGCAGCCGGCCTTCGACGATCTCCCGCAGCCGTTTCGGCTCGCTCGGCACGATGCCGACCCGGCTGACCTCGGCGCCCGCGTCCCGGGCGGCCGCGGCGAGCGCGTAGGAGTTGACGTCGTAGACCTGCCCGACCGACGGCGTCCGGTCGATGTCGACCAGCTCGTCGCCGACCGACACGATCGAGACCCGCGGCCTCGGGAAGACGAGGACCTTGGCCCGGCCGACCGCGGCCAGCAGGCCGACCTGCGCCGAGCCGATCGTGTCGCCGCGGCGCACCGCGACGTCGCCGATCTGGACGTCTTCGCCGGCCCGGCGCACGTAGCCCGCGGACGGCACCGAGCGGTGCACGGTGACCCTGGCCTGGTGCCCGTCGGTGTAGGCGAGCGGCACGACGGCGTCGGCCAGCGTCGGCAGCGGCGCGCCGGTGTCGACCCGCACGGCCTGGCCGGGCTGCAGGCGCCGCGGCTGACGTGAGCCCGCGGCGATCTCGCCGACTACCGGCAGTTGCACCGGCTCCTCGCCCGCGGCGCGAACGTCCACGCTGCGCACCGCGTAACCGTCGACCGCGGCCTGGTCGAACCCGGGCAGCGCGTGCTCGGCGACCACCTCCTCGGCGCAGAGCAGCCCCTGGGCCTCGGAGATCGCCACGCGCACCGGCTGGGGCCGGACGGCGGCTTCCAAGGTCATCGAGATCTGCGCGTCGACCGAGCGCAGCTCGGTCTCGTCCCCGGCCACTTCGGGCCGTGCCGCGTCGAGGGATTCCGTCATGGGCGATCTGTCCCGATCCGTTCCGTCAGCCACGCCCGTAAAGATGGACCGTACTCGGGCGTTTCAAGCGCGAAATCGACCGCGGCGCGCAGGAAACCACCCGGATTCCCCAGGTCGTGGCGTCCGCCGCGGTGCACGACGACGTGGACCGGGTGTCCCTCGGAGATCAACAGCGCGACGGCGTCGGTCAGCTGCAGCTCACCACCGCTGCCCGGCGTGATCCGCTTCAGCGCGTCGAAGATCGCCCGATCAAGCAGGTAGCGCCCGGCCGCGGCGTACGTCGACGGCGCGTCCTCCGGCTTCGGCTTCTCGACCATCCCGTGCACGCGCTTGACGTCTTCGTCGTCGGTGTCGGAGACGTCGAAGACGCCGTACGGCGAGATCTCGGCCTTCGGGATGTCGAACGCGCAGAGCACGCTGCCGCCGAACTGCGCCCGCACCGCGCCCATCCGCTCGAGCACGCCGGTGGGGAGCACAAGGTCGTCCGGCAGGAGCACGGCGACGGCCTCGTCGTCCGGTTTCAGGTTCGGCTCGGCCTGCGCGACGGCGTGGCCGAGGCCGAGGGCCTGCTCCTGGATGGCAGTCTCGACGGCGAGCAGGCTCGTCCCGCGCCGCACCTTCTCCAGTAGCTCGGTCTTGCCCTTGGCCTCGAGGTTCTTCTCCAGCTCGGGCTGCTCTTCGAAGTAGCGGACGACGGCGTCCTTGCCCGGTGAGGTCACGATGACCAGGCGTTCCGCGCCCGCGGCGGCGGCTTCGGCCGCGACCAGCTCGATCCCCGGGGTGTCGACCACCGGCAGCAGCTCTTTGGGCACGGCTTTCGTCGCCGGCAGGAAGCGCGTCCCGAGGCCGGCGGCCGGCACGATGGCGGTTCTGAACGTCTGGGTGGTTGCGGCGCCCGTCATGGGCGCAGAGCCTAACGTGAGGTCATGCACGCGCTGGGCAATGAGCACCTGAGCAAGGCGGAGTGGCGTGACCGGCTGACGCGCGCGCGGGCGGACCAGACCGCCGAATCACACGCCCGGGAAGCGTCGGCGCTGGTCAGTGCGGTGTCGAAGGTCACATCCGGCACGGTGGCCGCGTACCTGCCGTTCGGCACCGAGCCGGGCACGACGGCGCTCGTCGACGCGCTGGCGGCCGGCGGCGCGCGGGTGCTGCTGCCCGCCATCCGGTCGCGGGTGGATCCGCTCGACTGGGCCGAGTACACGGGCGAGGCCGATCTGGTGCCCAGCCGCTTCCGCGGCATCCGCGAACCCGGCGGGAAACGCCTGGGTACCGAGGCTGTGGCGGCCGCGGACCTGATCTTGGTGCCCGCGCTGGCGGTGGACCGCCGGGGCGTCCGGCTCGGCCGGGGCGCCGGTCACTACGATCGTTCGCTGGTGTTCGCCGCGGCCGGCGTGACGCTGCTGGCCGTCGTCCGGGACGAGGAGCTGGTCGAACGGCTGCCCGGGGAACCCCACGACGTGCGCATGAGCGGGGCCTTGACGCCGGGTCGAGGCGTGCTCGAGCTGCCGATGTGAGCAACGAGGAATTGCGTTCGGGGAATGCTTTCAAGCACAATTGGGTTGGCACTCTGGTCGGATGAGTGCCAGCAAAGGAGCCGTCAGTGCCTACGTACCAGTACGCCTGCAAAGAATGCGACCACCGGTTCGAAGCCGTGCAGTCGTTCTCGGACCCCAGCCTGACCGTGTGCCCGCAGTGCTCCGGCGTGCTGCGGAAGGTCTTCAGCTCGGTCGGCGTCGTCTTCAAGGGCAGCGGGTTCTACCGCACCGACTCCCGCGACGCGGGCAAGTCGAGCACCACCGCGGCCCCGGCGAAGACCGAGACCAAGACGGAGTCGAAGTCGGAGACCAAGTCCGACACGAGCTCGGCATCATCCTCCTCGGGTACGACAAAAACCACCGCCGCCGCTTCCTGACCGCGAGGTTGTCCACAACACGCCGGTTGTCCACAGATGCCGGACTCGGCCCTTCCGGCGGCCGGTCCGGCTTCCCTAACGTCGATCTTGTGCGGCAGACCGCCGCACTCGATCCGACCGAGGGGGCACCGTGGACGTCGCGGCGAGGTTCCGCACTCCTGATCTGACCCGGCTGCAGGGCCGGCGGACACGGCTCATCCGCCGCTGGCTCGCCGTCGGCCTGCTGCTGGCCGGCGCGCTGCTCTTCGCGCATCCCGGTTCCGCGCGGGGCGCACCGACGACTCCGACCGTCGTCGCAGCGCACGACCTCCCTTCCGGCACGGCTCTGTGCGCTCTCGACGTCCGGCTGGCCGATCTTCCCGATTCCACGCGTCCGGCGGGTGCGTTGACCGCTTTGGACGGCGTCGACGGACGTCTGCTGGCGGGTGCCGTCCGTGCCGGCGAACCCCTGACCGACGTCCGGCTGGCGACGACCATCCCCGGGGCGGGTGATCCCACGACGGCGACGGTGCCGGTGCGCCTGGCCGACGCCGGCGTCGCCGAGCTGCTGGAGCCCGGCGGGCGCGTCGACGTCGTCGCGGCGCCGGAACCGGGCGTACCCGCGTCGGTGCTGGCGGGCGGGGCGACGGTGGTGTCGGTCGGGCCGCGGGAGGCGTCCGCGGCGAAGGGACCGCTGGTGCTGCTCCGGCTCCCGGAGGCGATCGCGACGACGGTGGCGGCGATTTCACTGGAGCGTCCGGTAACGGTTACTCTCCGCTAGCCCACCCCCGCCGTCCCCGTTCGTGAGGAGAGCAAGTGTTCAAGGGTTTCAAGGATTTCCTGATGCGCGGCAACGTCGTGGACCTCGCCGTCGCGGTGGTCATCGGCTCGGCGTTCACGGCCATCGTGACGGCGTTCACCAACGGCCTCATCAAGCCGCTGATCAGCACGATCGGCGGCACGGACGCCGCTAACGGCCTCGGCTACCAGATCTTCGAGAACAACAAGGCCACGTTCCTGAACTTCGGCGACGTGATCAACGCGGCGATCAACTTCGTGCTGGTCGCGGCGGTGGTCTACTTCGTGATCGTGCTGCCGGTGAAGCACCTGCAGGAACGGCGCAAGCGCGGCCAGGAGCCGGGCCCGTCGGAGCCGACCGACGTCGAGCTGCTCATCGAGATCCGCGACCTGCTGCGCGCCCAGTCCCAGCGCGACAACGGCCGCGACTGAGCGGGTCAGCGATCGTGGTGCGGCGGCCGGTTCTCCCGGTACCAGTCGTCCGGGAGGCCGGTGCGCCGGTCGGGATCGCGCTCGTCGGAAGTGGTCTCGGGCAGGACGTCCCCGAAGATCTCGTCGACCCGCCGGCGCTGCTCGCTGGTGGCCTTGGGGTCGCGCTGCTGACCGGACATGCCCCCAGTCTCCCACGACGCGTTCATTGACAACTCCACAGCGAAGGTCACGGCGTTCCGGCCTCGCCGAGTGCGCCGAGGCGCCGCTGCTGAGCCGGCGACAGTCCGAGGCCGGCGGCGGCGAAGTTCTCTTCGAGGTGCGTGATCCGGCCGGTCCCCGGAATCGGCAGGATCACCGGTGAGTGCCCCGGCAGGCAGGCGCGAGTGCGACCTGAGCGGCGGTGGCGCCCAGCTCGGCCGCGATGGCGGCGATCGCGGCTCCGCCGACGGCAGCGACGGGCCTGCTCGACCTGGTCACGCAAGATCCGCGGCCGGGCGTCCAGCCGCCACTCACCGCCAGGCCCGGCGCGCGCGACACCCACCTTGGTGGTGATCACCAGCCCGGCCGGATACGGGTACAGCGCCGAGGCGAGCACCTCTTCGTTGGCTCCGCCGCCGTAGAGGTAAGCGGTGTCGATCAGCGTGACGCTCAGTTCGTCGGCCCGCCGGGCGACCGCGATCGCCTCTTCGCGCGCCGAACCGGGTTCGGTCGGCAGGTGCATCGCCCCGAAGCCGAGCCGGCACACCTCGAAGTGCCCACCGATGCGGAAGTCCATGACCGGGGCGACGGTATCGGCGGCACCCCGATCACGCGAGGGAGATTCAGACCTCTTCGAGGCCCGAAAGCTCGTCGATCACGTGCGGCACGAGCGAGGTCAGCGTCGCCATGCCGTCGCGCACCGCGGAGCGCGACCCGGCGAGGTTGACCACCAGCGTGCTCCCGGACACCCCGGCGAGGCCCCGCGAGATCCCGGCGTCCACGGCTCCGGCCGCCAGCCCGGACGCCCGGATGGCCTCGCTGATGCCCGGGATCGGCCGGTCGAGCACGCCGGCGGTGGCGTCCGGCGTGCGGTCACGCGGCAGCACACCGGTGCCGCCGACCGTGATCACCAGGTCGGCGCCGCCGATCACGGCGGTGTTGAGCGCATTTCGGATCCCCGTGGTCTCGGCCTCGACGACCACGACACCGTCGACGATGAAACCCGCCTCTTCGAGCAGTTCGGTCACCAGCGGGCCAGTGGTGTCTTCGTGCTCGCCGTGCGCCACGCGATCGTCCACGATGACCACGAGGGCTCGGCCCAGCCGTTGTGCACTCCGTTCCATGCCGCCACCGTAGTCGGTTTCGACCACCCGGCGCCGGGAGGTGCCGGGTGAGTTCTGACGATTCCGTGACGTGCCCGCGCGCGGCCGGGCACGCCGGTCCGCGGCCCCCTAGCGTGACCGGTGTGCGCGTACTGGTCACCGGCGGAGCCGGGTTCATCGGGTCTCACATCGCCGATCTCCTGGCGGATGGGGGTGACGAGGTCGTCGTGCTCGACAACCTCCTCCCCACCGCCCACGGCTCCCGCACCCCGCCGGCGTACACCGGCAGGCACCGGTTTCTGCGCGGCGACGTCACCGACACCGAGATCGTCGCCGAACTGCTGGACGGCGTCGACGCGGTCTGCCACCAGGCGGCGGTGGTCGGGCACGGCGTCGACCCGTCGGACGCGCCGTCGTACGCCCTGAACAACGACTACGGCACGGCGGTCCTGCTGGCCGGCTTGCACGCGGCCGGGGTGCGGAAGCTCGTCCTGGCCTCGTCGATGGTCGTCTACGGCGAAGGCCGGTACGCCTGCCCGGACCACGACGTCGTCCCGCCTTCCCCGCGCCGCGCGTCCGATGTGGACGCCGGCCGCTACGAGCCGCGGTGCCCGGCCTGCGGCACCGAGCTGAGCTGGCGGCTGGTGCCCGAGGACGCGCCGCTGAACCCCCGCAGCACGTACGCGGCGACGAAGCTGGCGCAAGAGCACCTGGCCGGCGCGTGGGCCCGCCAGACGGGCGGCAGCGTGTGGGCGATGCGCTACCACAACGTCTACGGCCCGCGGATGCCGCAGAACACCCCGTACGCCGGGGTGGCGTCCCTGTTCCGCTCGGCCCTGGTGCGCGGCGAAGCCCCGCTGGTCCTGGAGGACGGCCGCCAGCAGCGCGACTTCGTGCACGTCCACGACGTGGCCAGGGCAAACGTCCTGGCGCTCAGGACAGCCGGCCCGGAGGGCGACCTCACACCACTCAACGTCTGCTCCGGCACCCCGCACACGGTGGGCGAGCTGGCCGAGGAGCTGGCGCGCGCCTGCACCGGCCCGAAGCCCCAGGTGGCCGGCGGCGCCCGCCCGGCCGACGTCCGCCACGTGGTCGCCGACCCCGCCCGCGCTCGCGAACTGCTGGGCTTCACCGCGGAGGTCGGCTTCGAAAAGGGAATCGCCGACTTCGCGACGGCGGAACTGCGCGCCCCGGTCTGACCTCAGCCCGCGAACGCCTGCGCGACGGTGAGGCTGTCTTCGTAGACGTGGTAGCGAGAAATCACCCCACCGTCGACGGTCAGGCGGAGTACGCAGCGGGCGTGGTATGGCCGTCACCCCGCTCCCCGGGCGACGTGGAAGTCGTTCAGCGCAGCCGTCCGGGGCCGAGAACGACGAAGACGGTGCCGCTCCACACCGGCACGCCACCCGCCGCGAGAACCATGTGGGTGGTGAACGTGACCGCGTCGTGGTGGGCCACGACGTCGTCGGCCGCTACGAAGACGAGAGCTCCCGTCGCCACGAGCCAGTCGTGAGCGCCGGTGATCCGGGCGAGCAGGGCGTCGTGCCCCCGGTGTTCGGCGGTTTCGGTGTACTCCACACCGTCCTCGGCCCACAGCTCGGCGACGGCCCGGTGCCGGGCAGCCGGGTCCGGCTGGCGGGCGTGCCGGTGTACGGGAGCCCGGCCACGACGGTGGCTACCGGCGGCTCGACGGTTACCGCACCCGGCTGACCGGGCTCACGGCGAGCGAAGCCGAAGTTCTGTTCCTGACCGGACTCCCGGCGGCGGCCGCCTGGAACCAGCACGCCGTGAAGACCCGCTACCTGCGCTGGGCGCAGCCGCACGAGATCACGCGCACCGTGCAGCCGCACGGCCTGGTCCTGAAGGCGGGCAACTGGTACCTCGTGGCTCGTGGCGAGGGACGGTTCCGCACCTACCGGATCTCGCAGATCCTCGACGTGGACGTGCTCCCCAGGCCGTTCGACCCGGCCGTCCACTGGGAGACGTACCTCGACCACTTCGACCGGCTGCCCCAGCTGCTGGACCCGGCGTCCGTCGCCGCGCGGAAGACGACGGGCGGGCCGGATGCGGCGGGCCGGACCGAGATCGAGATCCCGATCGAGTCGATCGACGCGGCCGTGCCCGACCTCCTCAAGTTCGCCGCCGAAGTCGAAGTCGTCGCACCTACGGCGTCTAGGACATCGCCAGCGGCAGCCGGACCTCGAACCGGCACCCCGGCCCGTGGTTGTGGACACCGATCTTCCCCCGATGCGCCTCCACGAGCCCCTTGGCGATGGCCAGCCCGAGCCCGCCCCCGCTGGTCGTCCCGCCCCGCTCGGGCGTCCGCGCCTGCGTCCCGCGGAAAGCGACGTCGAAGACCCGGCTGATCTCGTCGTCCGGAATGCCTCCGCAGGAGTCGTCGACGGCGAGGAGGGCCTCGTCGCCGTCGACGCCGATCTGGACCGCGACCGTCCCGTCCGGCGGGGTGTGCCGGATCGCGTTGGACACCAGGTTTCGCACGATCCGGGCCAGTTCCGGGTCGCTCCCGGTCACGACCGGCCAGGTCGACGCGTTGGCGAGCACCCGCACGCGTTTGCGCTCGGCGACCGGCGACTGGGCGGCGACGGCGTCGCTGACGACATCGCGCAGCGGCACCGCGGACATCGTGAGCTCGAGGGCGCCGGCGGTGATGCGCGAGAGCTCGAACAGGTCGCCGACCATCGCGGACAGCCGCCGGGTCTCGCCGCCGATCCGCTGGGCGTAGTCGGCGACCTCGTCGCGTTCGGACACCACTCCGTCGGCCAGCGCCTCGGCCATCGCCTGGATGCCGGCCAGGGGGCTGCGCAGGTCGTGGCTGATCCACGCGACCAGCTCACGCCGCGACGCCTCGGCCGCGCGCTCGCGGTTGCGCGCCTCCCGCTCCCAGACGCTGCGGCGCGCGATGGCGCGGCCGAGGATGATCGCCGCCGGCACGGTGACCACCGCGACGAGCAGGCAGACCAGCAGCATCGTGGTCAGCGCCGGGGTGAACATGAACCCGCTGACGCCCAGGACGCCGACCAGGGTCGAGAGCACCGGGATCAGCACCAGCACCGTGAGCGTGGTGGCCAGCGACCCGCGGCGCAGGGCGTAGAGCACGCCCCCGCCCAGCGCCGCGATCGGCAGGGAGAAGAGCAACGCCAGCGGCAGGATGTGCCAGAGGTGCGTCAGCGTCTCCGCGAAGGACTCGCCGGGTTCGATCACGGCTGCTCCCGGTCGTAGCGGTAGCCGACACCCCACACCGTCGCCACCCGGGTCGGCTTGGCCGGGTCGTGCTCGATCTTCTCGCGCAACCGTCGCACGTGGACGGTCACGGTCGACTGGTCGCCGAAGTCCCAGCCCCACACCTTCTCGAGCAGGTCGGCGCGCGAGTAGGCGACGCCGGGGTGGGCGAGGAAGAAGGCCAGCAGGTCGAACTCCCGTGAGGTCAGCGGCAGTTCGTGGCCGGCGAGCGTCGCGGTGCGCGCGGTCATCTGCAGGCGGAGGTTGCCGTCCACCAGCTCGGCGGCGGCCGGTTCCGGGCGCGGCATCCGCGCGCGGCGCAGCACCGAGGCGACGCGGAGGGCGAGTTCCTTGGGGCTGAAGGGTTTCGTGACGTAGTCGTCGGCGCCGAGCTGGAGCCCGGCGATCCGGTTCTCCTCCTCGCCGAGGGCGGTGAGCATGACGATCGGCACCTGGCTGACCTGGCGCAGCCGCTTGCACACCTCGAGCCCGTTGATCCCCGGCATCATCACGTCGAGCACGACGAGGTCCGGCTCGTGGGCGGCGAACTCGGCCAGCCCCTCGGCACCGTCGCCGGCCTGGTCGACGGTGAACCCGGCCACCTCGAGGTAGCGGCGCACGACGTCTCGGACCGTCTCGTCGTCGTCGACCACGAGCACGCGTCCGGCCTGATCGTTCATCACGTCTCCCTCACCAGCCGGTCAGCAGCAGGTGGTTGACCGCCAGCGCCGTCGCCGCCTGGGCGGCGAGCCACCACCGGCGCCCGGGCCGCGGCAGCAGGGCCGTCAGCGGCAGCAACCACACCCCGAACGGTAGCCAGATTCGTTCGGTCTCGGCTTTCGACAGGCCCGAGACGTCGGCGAACACGATGGTGAGCAGGGCGGCGGCGCCGAGCAGCAGCACCGGATCGGACAGCAGGCCACGACCCGCTCCGGCGAAACCCCGGCGGAGCGCGGCCACCACGGCAGGGCCGAGCGCGACGACCACCGCCGCCAGGTCGGCCCAGACCCAGTACGAGTAGGGCCGCACGAGCGCGACGCCCTGGTAGTACCGCTCGACGACCAGGTGGTAGCCGTCGAGCCACCAGAAGCCCGCCCACGCGAAGACGCCGACGACGGCCAGGGCCGCCGCGACGGCCAGGGCGGCGGCCCGCCACTGCCGGCCGAGAACCGCCACCGCCAGCGCGAGCAGGCCGAGCAGCACCAGGCCGTACGAAAGGAAGATCCCGAAGCCGAGCAGCAGTCCGGCGGCCAGCCCGGCCGGGACGGCGTACCGGCGGCCGTCGGTGAACCCGCGTGCGGACAACGCCAGCAGCGCCAGTCCGGTGGCGGTCGTCCCGGCAAACAGGCCGTCCGCCGACACGCCGATCCACACCGCGCCGGGCGTCAGGACGGCGAAGGGCAGCACCGCGCGGGCCGCGTCGGCCCGGCCGAGCAGGGCGACCGTCGCGGGCACGGCCACCGCGACCAGGCTGCCGACGAGCACGACGGCCGTCGCGGCCCACGCGCCGCCGTGCAGGCCGAGCCGGTCCAGCCAGACGAAGACGAGCGTCGCGCCCGGTGGGTGCCCGGACACGTGCGTCGTCCAGGAGTCCGGCTGGAAGTCGAGGATGCGGGAGGAGAACTCGCGCAGCATCCGCGGGATGTCGGTGATCCCGGGGACCTCGTGGAGGTACTCCTGCGGAATGGTCAGGTGCCCGGCGAACCCGCGCGACCAGCCGTCGACCATGGCCAGCGAGAAGATCCAGGCGAGCGAGGCCAGGTAACCGGCGACGAGTGCCCGGCGCCACGGCAGGCGGGCGACCAGGGCCGGGCCGTGGAGCACCACCGCGACGGCGATGAGGACGGCGAACACCGAGCCGGGGCCGACGTGCGGCAGCCAGTCGGCGAACAACGGTGGCGACGACACGAAGATGACGACGCCGGAGTGGGGCCGGTTGTAGTACGAGCCGACCGCGGCGGCCGCGGCCACGAGCACCGCGGCCGCCGCGACGGCCAGGAGATCGGCCCGGTGGGCGCGGCGCCCGGGTCGATCAGGTGCCGGGGGTTCGGTTTCGCGGGCAGGCGGCTCGGCGAGCCGGGCTGCCGGGTTCGGCTCGCTCATCGCCGTCCACCATAGGTCTGCGGGACCGGCTCCGCGGGCCGGGCGGGGCAGCCGTAACGACCCGGTAAGAACCTCGTCACTCGTCATGATTCAGTAAGGAGCACAAGGGTTCTCCACAGTCCACCACGGACTTACGGTCGGCGCCGTGACTGACTCAGGAGTGGACGTCGTCCTCCCATGCCTCGACGAAGCGGGCGCACTGCCCGGAGTGCTGGCCGGGCTGCCCCCGGGCTACCGCGCGATCGTGGTCGACAACGGTTCGGCCGACGGCTCGCCCGAAGTGGCGGCCTCACTCGGCGCGAAGGTCGTCCACGAACCGCGTCGCGGCTACGGCGCGGCCGTGCACACCGGCCTGGAAGCCGCCACCGCGGACATCGTGTGCTTCGCCGACGCCGACGGGTCTTTGGACCTCACCGACCTGCCGCGGCTGGTGACCGCGGTCGAAGGCGGCGCCGACCTGGCCGTCGGACGACGGGTGCCGACGGGGCCCGGCGTGTGGCCGTGGCACGCGCGCGCCGGGAACGTCGTGCTGGCGCAGCTGCTGCGTCGCCGCGGGTTGCCGGTGCGGGACATCGCGCCGCTGCGGGCCGCGGACCGGCGGGCGCTGCTCGGTCTTGGCGTCACGGACCGGGCGTTCGGCTACCCGCTCGAGCTGCTGATCAAGGCCCAGCGGGCCGGGTGGCGGGTGCGCGAGTTCGACGTCCGCTACGGCGAACGGGCCAAGGGAACGAAGTCGAAGGTGTCCGGCTCGGTGCGGGGCACGCTGCGCGCGGTCCGCGACTTCGGGCGGGTGCTGGCGCGATGACCGGCCGATTCGTCCTGCTGGTCGTGGCCAAGGCGCCGGTGCCGGGGCTCGCCAAGACCCGGCTCTGCCCGCCGGCGACCCCGGCCCAGTCGGCGCAGATCGCCGCGGCCGCGCTGCTCGACACGCTCGACGCCGTGTGCGCTGTCCCCGGCGCCGCGCCCGTCGTCGCGATGACCGGCGACCTCGGCGCCGCCGCCCTGGCCACCGAAATCGGGATGGCGCTGCGTCGCGTCACCACGATCCCGCAGCGGGGCTGGGACTTCGGCGCCCGCTTGGCGAACGCCCACGCGGACGCCGCCGCGGTGCACGCGGGCCTCCCGATCCTGCAGATCGGCATGGACACCCCGCAGGTCACGCCGGAGTCCCTCGCCGCGGCGGCCGCACCGATCGTGCACGGTGGGCACGACTCGGTGGTCGGCCCGGCCGAAGACGGTGGTTGGTGGGCGCTGGGCCTCGCCGACCCGCGGCACGCGCAGGTCCTCGCGGGCGTCCCGATGTCGCGCGACGACACCGGCGAACGCACGGTGCGCGCGCTCACCGCGTGCGGACTCCGGCCACGCCAGGCCGCAAGACTGTCCGATGTGGACACCATGGCGGACGCGCGCGCGGTGGCGGCGGCGTGCCCGGACGGCCGGTTCGCCCGCGCCGTCGCGGCGGTCCAGGGGCGGGCGGTCGCATGAAGACGGCACTGATCGGCAACGAGTTCGACCGCGGCTTGCTCGGGCACCACTGCTGGCTCGAACTGGCCGACGGCGGACGGGTCGAGCTGCCGGTCGAGCGGTGGGGCGCGCCGTCCGACGGCGACGACGTCCTGCTCGACGCCTGCGCCGGACCGACCCTCGACATCGGCTGCGGCCCGGGCCGGCTCACCGCGGCCCTGGCCGGACGCGGGGTCGTCGCGCTGGGCGTCGACAGCTCGCGCACGGCCGTCCGGCTGACGCGCCGTCGCGGCGGGAGTGCGTTGCACCGCAACGTCTTCGACCACGTGCCCGGCGAAGGACGGTGGCAGCACGCCCTGCTCGCCGACGGCAACATCGGCATCGGCGGCGACCCCGTGGTCCTGCTGCGGCGCGCCGCGCAGCTGATCGCCGTCGACGGTGACGTCCTCGTCGAGCTCGATCCGCCCGGGCACGGGCTGCGGCACGAGCGCGTCCGGCTGCAGCCGGGACACGCCGACAGCGCCTGGTTCACGTGGGCGTGGGTCGGCGTGGACGCGATCGCTGAAGTCGCGATGCGCGCCGGGTTGCGCGTCGGCCGGACGACCCGGCACGGCCACCGCTGGTTCGCGCGGCTGGAGCGATCATGAAGCTGCCGATCCCCAAGGAAGAGTCCTTCAAAGCGGCGGCGCACGACGAGCGCGTGACGTCGAAGATCGGCCTGGCGCTGGCGGTCACGTTCACGACCTGCTTCGTGACCGGCCTGATCAGCCACCTGATCCAGCACCCACCGGAGTGGTTCTTCTGGCCGAGCCGCCCGGCCGGGCTCTACCGCGTCACGCAGGGGCTGCACGTGATCTCCGGCGTGGCGTCGATCCCGCTGCTGCTGGCGAAGCTGTGGAGCGTCTACCCGAAGCTGTTCGGCCGGCCGCTCGTCCGCTCGCTGCCGCACGCCCTGGAGCGCCTCTCGATCCTGGTGCTCTCGGGCGCGGCGTTCTTCGAGCTGACGACCGGGCTGCTGAACGTCGCGCAGAACTACCCGTGGGGCTTCTACTTCCCGCAGGTGCACTATGCGGTCGCGTGGCTGGCGATCGGGTCGATCCTGGTGCACGTCGCGGTGAAGCTGCCGGTCATCCGCCGGGCGCTGAGCCGCGGCACACCCGCTGAGGAGGCGCCGGCCGCCGGGCTGTCCCGGCGCGGGTTCCTGCGCACCACCGGGCTCGCGACGGGCGTCGCCGTCGTCGCCACCGCCGGCGCGACGGTCCCGTTCCTGCGCGGGATTTCCGGCCTCGCCTGGAAGACGAGCAAGGGCACGCAGAACCTCCCGGTGAACCGGACGGCGGCGGCCGCGGGCGTCACGTTTTCGGCGTCTTGGCGGCTCTCGGTGGTGACCCCGCGCGGCACGACGAAGTTCTCGCTCGACGAGCTGCGCGCACTGCCACAGACGACGGCCGAGCTGCCGATCGCGTGCGTCGAGGGCTGGAGCCAGTCGGCGACCTGGCGCGGGATCTCGTTGCCGGTGCTGCTGAAAGCCGTTGGTGCGGCACCGGGTACGGCCGTGCGAGTGTCCTCTTCGGAGCGTTCCGGGCTCTACGGCGTCAGCGTCCTGCCCGGCGAACACACGGCCGACGAGCTGACGCTGCTCGCGCTGGAGCTGAACGGCGAGGTGCTCGACCTCGACCACGGCTTCCCGTGCCGGATCATCGCCCCGAACCGGCCCGGGGTGCTGCAGACGAAGTGGGTCACGAAGTTGGAGGCGCTGTGAAGACCGCTCGCGCTCTGCTCGCCCTGCCGGGCCTCGCGGCGCTGGCGTGGGGTGTCGTGCTGTTCGTCGAATACGCGTTCCCGCTGCGTCCGGACGTCTTCGGCACGGTGGGCTGGATCATCGGCGGCCCGCTGATCAACGACGGCGTCGTAGCCCCGCTGACAGCCATCCTCGGCATCGTCTTGGCCCGCACCCTCCGTCCCCCCTGGCGTATCCCGGTGGTCACGGGCACGGTGATCACGGGAGTCCTGCTGATCCTGGCGTTCCCGCTCCTCTGGCGCCCGTACGGAACCCCACCGATGCCCGGCCTCCACGACGGAAACCCAGCCCTGGGCCTAGCCCTGACCCTGGCCGCGGTCTGGCTGGTGGTCGTCCTGACCGCCCTGGCCCGTGTCGTCCGCCCAGGTACGCGTGTCGTCCCTCCAGACACGCGTGATGCCCCTCCAATCACGCGTGATGCCCCCTCAATCACGCGCGATGCCCCTCCAGACACGCCAGCCGACGGTCCCGGCACCTGAACCCGGCCGCAAACGCGGCCACGCGCGACCGGCATCGAGTGCCTGGTCGCGCGTGGCCTTTGTGGGTCCGGCCCCGAGAAACGGGGGTCGAGCCGTTGCTGGTCTCGGCCGCGCCAAGGCGGCCGAGCGTCTGGGAGGGATCAGTTGGCCGGGACGGGCTGTCCGCCGAGGGTCACCTCGACCGTGCGGCCGTCGGAGAGGGTGAACGTCGCCTTCTCGTCCGGGGCGCGGGTGCGGATCGCGGCGACGAGCGTGTCGGACGTGTCGATGTTCCGGTCGTCGATCTTCGTCACGATGTCGCCGGACTTGAGGCCGGCCTTCTCCGCCGGGCTGCCCGCGGTGATGGCACCGAGCTTGGCGCCGCCCTGCGGGTTGTCCGTGACCTGCGCGCCGATGTAGGTCTGCACGGCCTGGCCGGTCTTGATGATCGTGTCCGCGGTGCGGCGGGCCTGGTCGATCGGGATCGCGAACCCGATGCCGACGTTGCCGCTTTCGGAGCCGCCCTGGCCCTGGCCGCCGGACGCCGACTGCGGGCTGTAGATCGCCGAGTTGATGCCGATGACCTGGCCGGCCATGTTCGACAGCGGACCGCCCGAGTTGCCCGGGTTGATCGCCGCGTCGGTCTGGACGGCGTCCATCACCGTCTCCTGGCCGCCCTGCCCGCCGCCCGCGCGCACCGGCCGGTGCAGCGAGCTGACGATGCCCGAGGTGACCGTGCCGGCCAGCTCGAACGGCGAGCCGATGGCGACGACCGACTGGCCGACCTTCAGGTCGTCGGACCGGCCGATCTCGACCGGGGTGAGGTTGTTGACGCCGTCGACCTTGACCACCGCGATGTCGGTGGTCGGGTCGCGGCCGACGACCTTGGCTGCGGCCTTCTTGCCGTCCTGGAACACGGCCTGGATCTGGCCGCCGTTCGCGGCGACCTCGACGACGTGGTTGTTGGTCAGGATGTAGCCGTCGGTGCTGATGACGAACCCGGAGCCCTCGCCGGCCCCCTGCTGCCCGCTCACCTGCAGCTCGACGACGCTCGGCGACAGCTTCTGTGCGACCGCTTCGACCGACCCGGCGGGCGCGTTGCCCGTCTGCTGGGCCGGCTTCGGAGCGTCGAGCGCGTTGCCGGCCGGACCGCTGGACGAACCGCTGGTGAGGTACCCGACCGCCCCGCCCGCGATGCCGCCGACGAGCAGCGCCACCAGCGCGACGCCGGCGAGCAGCTTGCCGCCGGAGCGCTTCGGCTGCGCGGGAGGCGCCGGCGGCGTGCCGTAGACGCCTGATTGCGCGTAGGGGTTCGGCGGCGGGTAGACGCTCTGCTGCTGGGTCTGGCCCGACGGGGTCCCCTGGGCGGACCACGGGTTCGGCGTCGCATAGGACGGATCGGCCCCGGTCACCGCGTGGTAGGACGGCTCCGGCGCCGAGTACTGCGGCGTGCCGCCGGACTCGGGGGTGGCGGCCTGGTCACCGTACGGGCTCCCCGCCCAACCGCCCTGAGCGGCCTGCTGGCCGGTCTCGGGGTGCCGCGGCGCCGCGGGGTCGTGCGCGCTGGGGTCGTTCTCGGTCATGTCCTCACCTTGCGCGATGGTCCTGAGAGGTTCCTGAGCCGAACCTGTGCATCGGAGATGAGTATGGCCGGATCAGCCCGCCGCGCGGAGCTTTTCCGCGATCTGCTCCGGCGTCGCGTCGTTGACCCACACCGCCATGCCCGATTCCGACCCCGCCAGGTACTTCAGTTTGTCCTTGGCGCGCAACACGGAGAACAGTTCCAGGTGGAGCCAGCCGAGCTCGCGGTCGCGGCGCACCGGCGCCTGGTGCCACGCCGCGATGTACGGCAGCGGGCGGTCGTACAGGGCGTCGCACCGGCGCAGGACGTCCAGGTAGACGTCGGCGAAGTCGTCACGCTCGGCGTCGGTCAGCGCCGGGATGTCCGGAACCTGCCGGTGTGGCACGACGTGCACCTCGATGGGCCAGCGGGCCGCCGGCGGCACGTACGCCGTCCAGTGCTCGCCGGACGCCACCACGCGCGCACCGGACTTCCGCTCCGCGGCCAGCACGTCGCCGAGCACCGCGCGGCCGTGTTCCGCCTGGTACGCGCGGGCGACGTCGAGCATCCGCTCGGTCTTCGGCGTGACGAACGGGTAGCCGTAGATCTGCCCGTGCGGGTGCGACAGCGTGACGCCGATTTCCTCGCCGCGGTTCTCGAATGGGAAAACCTGCTCCACACCGGGCACTTCGGACAGCGCGGCGGTGCGATCGGACCACGCGTCCACAACGGCCCGTACCTGCTTCGCGGTCAGCCGCGAGAAAGCGCCGTCGTGGTCGCTGGTGAAGCAGACGACCTCGCAGCGTCCACGGCCCGGGCGCACCGGCACGAGCCCGGAACCATCCACAGTGGACGGCTCACCGATGACATCTTCGGCGAAGGAAGGAAAGCGGTTCTCGAAGACGACGACGTCGTAGTCGCTTTCGGGGATCTCGCTCGGTTTGCCCGGCTTGCTCGGGCACAGCGGGCACAGGTCCGCAGGCGGCTTGTACGTCCGCGTCTGCCGGTGCGCGGCCATCGCGACCCACTCGTTCGTCAGCGGGTCCAGCCGGATCTCCGACGCGGCCGAAACCGGCGGCAGGTCGCGGGTGTCCTCGGCGACGCGGTCGGGCGCGCCGGGCTGGTCGAAGTAGATGATCTCCCGGCCGTCGGCCAGGTGTCGTACGGTCCGCTTCACGCTTCTTCGGCCTCGACCGTCTCCGCCGTTTCGGCGATCATGAGTTCCGCTGCCCTTTCGGCGAGTATTTCCTTGGCGTCGTCGGGAATCCCGTCATCGGTGACGACGACGTCGGCCTCGTCCAGGTCGGCGATCGTGGAGATCCCGACGGTGCCCCACTTGGTGTGGTCGGCGAGCACGACGAGCTTGCGCCCGGCCTCGACCAGCGCGCGGTCGGTCTCGCTCTCGGTGAGGTTCGGCGTGGTGAACCCCGGCCCGTCGGCCATCCCGTGCACGCCGAGGAAGACGACGTCGAGGTGCAGCGACCGCAGGCTGTGCACGGCGACCGGCCCGACCAGCGCGTCCGACGGCGTCCGCACCCCGCCGGTGAGCACGACGGTGCGGTCCGGCTGCGTCGACCCGCGGAGCACGTCGGCGACCTGGATCGAGTTGGTCACGATGGTGAGGCCCGGGATGGCGTCGAGCGCGCGGGCGAGCGTCCACGTGGTGGTGCCGGCGGAGATGCCGATCGCGGTGCCGGGCCGCACGAGGGTCGCGGCGAGCTCGGCGATGGCTTCCTTCTGCGCACGCTGGCGCACGGACTTGGCCTCGAAGCCGGGTTCGTCGGTGCTCTTGCCGACGATCGAAGTGGCGCCGCCATAGACCTTCTCGACGAGCCCCCGCCCGGCGAGGACGTCGAGATCGCGGCGCACCGTCATGTCGGAGACACCCAGCCTGGTCACGAGATCACTGACCCGGACCGCACCGGTCCGGCGTGCCTCTTCCAGGATCACCGCCTGTCGCTGACGCGCCAGCACCGCTCAACTCCGTCCCCGTCACACCCCAACCACACAAAATCCTACACGATTCAACACAGGATCCGCAGGGGCGACGTGGGTGAACTTCGAAAGACCAGGTCACGAAGCAGACGTGGCGGCGTGGGCGAACAACACCGCGACGGATCAGCCGGGCGCCCCCGGCAGCCGGATCGTCATCAGCGCGCCGCCCTCGGGCGCCCGCGCCGCGTAGACCGCGCCGCCGTGCCGCTCGGCCGCGTGCTTGACGATCGCCAGGCCGAGACCCGAACCGGGCAGCGTCCGCGCCTCCGACGAGCGGTAGAAGCGGTCGAACACCTTGGGCAGGTCCTCTTCGGCGATGCCCGGGCCGGCGTCGGCCACCTCGACCACGGCGGTGCCGTCGCCGAGCGGGTACAGCCGCACCCAGACCGTCGCGTCCGGCGGCGAGAACTTCACCGCGTTGTCCAGCAGGTTCAGGATCGCGCGCTCGATCGAGCTGTTGTCCCCGGTGAGCACCCACGGCTGCAGCGAGACGTCGAAGTTGATCTCGCCCGCGCGCCGGCGTGCCCGGTCGAGCGCCCGCTCGACGACGTCCAGCAGCTCGACGCGCTCGAAGCGTTCGCGCGGCTCGTCCTGGCGCGCGAGCTCGACGAGGTCGCCGATGAGCTGCGTCAGCTCGTCGAGCTGGCCGCTGATGTCCGCGACGATGTCGACGCGGTCCGCGTCCGGCAGCGGCGGCGCGCCCGGCTTGCTCGCGGCGAGCAGCAGCTCGAGGTTGGTGCGCAGCGACGTCAACGGCGTCCGCAGCTCGTGTCCCGCGTCCGCGACCAGCTGGCGCTGGCGTTCCTGCGAGTCCGCGACCGTGCCGAGCATGGTGTTGAAGCTCGTGGTGAGGCGCGCCAGCTCGTCGTCGCCGCTGACCGGGATCGGCCGCAGGTCGCCGGTCTTGGCGACGCGCTCGGCGGCCGACGTCAGCCGGTCGACCGGGCGCAGGCCAGTGCGCGCCACCGCGGTGCCGGCCGCGGCGGCGACCAGGATGCCGGCGCCACCGATCAGGAACAGCACCAGCGCGAGCTCGTTCAGCGTGCGCTTCGTCGGGCCCATCGACTGCGCGAGCACGATGGCCTCGCCGTGTCCGGTCGGCAACGCGACGACGCGGCTGTCGGTGCGGAAGTCCGTCCGCATCGACTCGACCGAATCGCCGTTGGCCACGTTCAGCTCGTCCTGGCCGAACGGCGGCGCCGAGCTCGAGAGCGGGTAGGTCATCACGGCGTGCTGGACGTCGGGCGCGGCGGTGAGCTGCCCGATCTGCAGGTCGGCGCTGGCCAGGAACGCGCCGGGCACCTGCCGCAGCTCGGTCTGCACCTGCGGCGACGCGACGGCCGCCTGGGCGCGGGCCATCAGGCCGTCGTCCAGCTGCTGGTAGAGGTTGTTGCGCACGACCATGTACGCGCCGATCGAGACCAGCGCGACGGCGCCGGCGACACAGGCGGCGGCGAGCAGCGTCACCCGGCCGCGCAACGAGAACCGGCGCGTCCCCCAGCGCGTGCCGCGGGGATCGCCGGGTTCGGTCACGGCGGGGTTTCCCTCAGGACGTACCCCACTCCGCGCACCGTGTGGATCAGCCTCGGCTCCCCCTCGGCCTCCGTCTTGCGGCGCAAGTAGCCGACGTAGACCTCCAGCGCGTTGCCCGACGTCGGGAAGTCGTAACCCCATACTTCCTCCAGTATCCGGCCCCGCGTGAGGACGTGCTTCGGGTAGGAAAGGAACAGCTCCAGCAGTGCGAACTCGGTCCGGGTCAGGCTGATCTCGCGGCCGTCGCGGCGGACCTCGCGCGTGCCCGGGTCGAGCGTCAGATCCGCGAAGGACAGCATCTCCGACGCCTGGCCGTTCTGGGCGTCCGGGGTGGCGCGGCGCAGCAGCGCCCGCAGCCGGGCGAGCAGCTCTTCCAGCGCGAACGGCTTCGGCAGGTAGTCGTCGGCGCCGGCGTCCAGCCCGGACACGCGGTCGGAGACGGTGTCGCGCGCGGTGAGCACGAGAATCGGCAGGTCATCGCCGGTGCTGCGGAGGCGGCGGGCCACCTCGAGGCCGTCGAGCCGGGGCATCATGACGTCGAGGACCATCGCGTCCGGACGGTCGGCGATGATCGCTTCCAGGGCTTGCGCACCGTCGCTGGCCAGCTGGACCTGGTAGCCGTTGAACTCCAGGGACCGCCGGAGCGACTCACGGACGGCGCGGTCGTCGTCCACCACAAGGATGCGCATGGCGATAGTTTTACTCAGCGTGCTGAGACTCGCCTAAGAACACACACAGAACTAACAAAGAGAATCCTCACTCCGGTGCCCGCGCGACCGGAGCGTTCCAGTGCCGCCAGAGCGCGATCATCCGGATCGCGACGACGCCGGCGGCCGCGACGACCGTGACCGGCCCTTCCGGCAGTCGCACAACGTGACCGACGACCACGAGCACCGAACCGGCCAACGCGGCGACGGCGTAGATCTCTTTCCGCAGGACCAGGGGGATTTCCCGGAGCAGGAGATCCCGGACGGCGCCACCGCCGATCCCGGTCGTCATGCCGATCAGGCACGCGGCGTAGACGGTGGCGCCGGCGTTCAGCGCGATGGTCGTCCCGGCGGTGGCGAAGACACCGAGCCCGAGCGCGTCGGCGAGCAGCACGCCCCGCCGCAGCCGCGCGACCTGAGGGTGGAAGGCGAAGACGATGAGGGCGGTCGCCGCGCAGACGGCGAGATAGGGCCAGTTCCGCAGGGTCGTGGGCGGGTGGATGCCGAGCAGGACGTCCCGGATGACGCCACCACCGAGCGCGGTGGTGAGCCCGACGACGACCACGCCGAAGACGTCCAGCCGAGCCCGCACGGCGGCGAGCGCCCCGGACGCCGCGAAGGCGACGAGCCCGAGGAACTCCAGCGCCGTGAGCAGCATCTATTGGTCGAGGAGTCCACCGCGGTAGGCCAGCAGCGCGGCCTGCACGCGGTTGGCCGCCCCGATCTTGGAGAGCACGGCGGAGACGTACCCCTTGACGGTGGCTTCGGACAGGTGGAGGCGCCCGCCGATCTCGGCGTTGCTCAACCCCTGCCCGATGAGCGCGACGACCTCACGCTCGCGTTCGGACAGGGAGGCGAGCAGCTTCCGGGCGGGCTGAGCAGCGCGTTGTTCGTCCCGGTGGGACTGGACCATCCGCGCGGCAACCCCCGGGTCCAGGACGGCTCCGCCTCTGCTCAGGTCCCTGACCGCCCGCAGGAGAGCGGCGGGATCGATGTCCTTGAGGAGGAAGCCGTTGGCCCCGAGCCGCAGCGCGAGGCTGACGTACTCGTCGATGTCGAAGGTGGTCAGCATGGCCACGGTGGGCGGATCGGGCAGCGCGAGGATGGCCCGCAGCGCCCGGATGCCATCGTCGGGGGCCCGCATCTTGATGTCGAGCAGGGCGACATCGGGGTGGTACCGCCGGGCAACCTCCACTGCGGATCTGCCATCGGAGGCCTCGCCCACGATCTCGATGTCCTGAGCCCCGGACATCATCGCGCGCAACCCCGAGCGCACCAGTTCCTCGTCGTCGGCGAACATGAGCTTGATCAACGAAGCCCTCCGCAACAGCCAGTAGGAGGCGGCTCCCCGCGTCCCGTTAACGAAGGTTACCTACTGTTGTTCAGCAGTTCGAAACCAGACACGACCAGGTGAGGCACTGGTCCGTCCAGGTCAGGTGCGGTGGGCCGTCCGGCAGGGTGTATCTGTCGTTCGCTTCGGCACCAAGAACCACTCACCTGGGTGACGACGGAGGTCGTACCGCCCCAGGTGCTGGACGGCCGTTCGGCAGGCTAAGCTGGCCGGGGTAGTAGAAGGCCCTCGTAGCTCAGGGGATAGAGCACCGCTCTCCTAAAGCGGGTGTCGCAGGTTCGAATCCTGCCGGGGGCACAAAACCCCTGGTCGGGGTCATGACCAGGGGCTTCGCACTACTTCGGCCCATGCTTAACCCTCGTCTTTGGGAAGCTCGATCTTCGGACGCTCAGCCAGCGCCGGACCGACATCCTCTCCCACGACTCCGCGTTCCATGTAGTCCTCTTGAGTCGTGCTGATGCGCTCGTGTCCGAGGTAATCGGCGATCTCGCGAGCGGTCAGGCCGGCGTCATCAAGGCGGCCCCTCCGGGGCCGCGCCGCTATCGGCCGGCACGCGCGGGGCCCGCCTCCGGCACCCACGCGACCGGCCGGCGGCTGCACCGGGGGCCGGGCTCAAGAAGAAGAGAATGTCCTCGCCGGACGGGCAGGTCTCCGAGATGGCCGAGTTGGGCGCGGCGGTTGCGTCCGTGTGCGGCCAAGCGGCATCTCGTTGACCTCCCGGAGGGCTATCACACCGCGTCAAGGGGGCAGCCGAGCAGGCACGCGGCGGTCGAGCGGGAATTGCCCCCTTGACGCGGCGGGATCGGGCTACGCCAGGTCGACGAGATGCCGAAAGCCCGCCCACTTCGATTAGCCAGAGGATTCGCTCTTTCCCTCGCTGGAAGTATCGGGCGCGGCGATCGCATCAAACAAGGTGGGGCGCAAATACTTCAGCCAGGGGAACTTGCGAATGGCATGCTGCGGTGGGTCAGCAAGCGTCAACCGCGCCGCAGCTCGCCCTTTTCCGGTAAATGCATAGAATCCAGAATCCGGAGCATCATCCGCCTGACGGATAACGCCAATTCTCTCCAACTCCACCTTCGCGGCATCATTGGATCCAAATCTGAAGTAACTACCATCGCGCGCACCACTACGCAAATAAGATCGCGCAAGCCTATCGAGCAGCAAAGCGGCCTCTTCGCTAAGGTTTTCCAATCCTGTCTCAAAAAGGCTTTGCTCCACCCTTCGGTTCGGCCACTGTCGCAGCTCAAGAAGTCTCACCCTAGTCGTACGCTCATCGCGGATATCTTGCCACTCTTCGTGCGAGTAAGATCGAGCCCTTGATGAGTTGTTCACTTCTTTCTTAAGCTCAAGGAGTGCAGATCTCATCTCCTGCAAGTAGACTTCAAAGCTCTCCCCAGGAGAATTTGCCACATCCTCCGCAGCATTCTGCTCCGACTCCTGAGTGACCACCAGCATCTTGTCGAGAAGCTTATTGAATTGCACATTCAATACGTCATTTGTCGCCTGCGTTCGCGCACGAAGCTCGCTTAGCATCGACTTTGTCTCGGAATTTATTTCGAGTGTCGATTTACTTTGCTCGGTGGCTGCAGCAGTCTGCGCAATGAAGATCATTATCTGTATAGCAAATGCGAGGACCGCCAATACGAGCGCAACGGTGGAAAGTGTATCTATGTCCTTAATGCTAACGACAGTAATTAAAACCCCAAGGCAGCCCAATCCACTCAAGCCGCCGACAATTCCGACACTTCTCCACTTTAAAAGCAGATTGCCGTCATCAAGTCGCGAAGATTCACCCTGTTTCGACAACTTTCCACCCTCGGACTAGTCGGCAACCTGGCAACATTTGATCTTATCTAGCCAGAATTCTGCTACCGAAAGCGACGGATCGTTACCGCCTGGAGACATGCTGCAGGCTCCGAACGCGACCAACCGGACACCGTGCTCTCCCAATCGACGGGGGGGGCAGTTACGGCAACGTCCTGATTAGGCTCTGTTCGCCGGTTGCGGCCGTAGCCCACATTCTGCCCACATAGCACCGGCCAACGACGACAAATGATCGCAGCCAAGGACCGAGATCTTCCCTGATCAACGCACATAGTCGGATGGCTCGGCAGGTCATCGATCGGCCGAGTAAGTGCAAGGGGCCCTCGGGTCAGGCGTTCGGTGTTCTGTCGCAAGTAGGCAAATGTGGCGCCCTTCCGGAGCATTACGGCCATGCCGTGCCCCCAACCGCACCCACGTCAGCAACGCGACAACGACACTCGTGAGAAATTTTCTGATCGATCCCGTAGCCCGCCAGCCACAACGCAAGTTGGCAACACGAAGTCACGGCCAGGATGAGCTAGCATGACAAGATGATGTTGCATCGACGTCGCCAGCGATTGGAAGAGTTGGCAAAGCGTGAAGCCGCCGGCGAGAATCTATGGACAGCAAAGTTCGACGAAGCCGTTCGAACGAAATTCCTTCATTCTTTCACCGACTCAAACCCCGGGAGCACCCCGGAAACGGGAGCCTTGGCGCGGCGATTGATTCTTCGCGACGAAGGGAAGATGTACCTAACAGCGCCAAACTTGAACGATTGGGTCGACTTCGGAAACTACGTAATGAAGTGCCCAGACGACATGATGCCGACCGTGATCGAGGCGATGTTCCAAGCGATCAGACATCGCCCCTATGTATCATGGGAATCTATCGAATTGTTCCAAGATACAACTAACACGATTCTCCGCGAACATCGCCTGAGTTTTGAGTTCGTCAATGACCAGGTCGTCGAGTTTAAGTCACGAGAGCTTCATGTTTCAATCGTTTCACCTACACTTCTACTTCTAGCGGGAGACAAAAAATACGAGCGCGTCGAAAAAGCTTACCAGGATGCCCTCGGCGAGATATCCGAAGGGAAGCCAGGTGACGCAATCACTGACACTGGCACAGCCCTTCAGGAGATGCTGCAGATCCTAGGATGCAAAGGTAATGCCCTTGGCCCGTTGATCAAGTCTGCAAAGAACTCTGGCTTGATTGCTAGCCATGATTTGCCGTTGTTGACTTCACTAGAGGCGTCGATGAACTGGGTGTCTGCCGATCGTAGCAACACGGGCGATGCGCACTCCGCCACTGAAGCAGAGCTGGGAGATGCTTGGCTCGCAGTGCACGTGGTGGGTGCCGTCTTACTGCGGCTGACATCCACGCGGCCTCGCGGCCAGCGGTGACGCTCGTGCAACCCGGCTCATGTCACATCCTTGTCACACCGTATTATCGCCTACAGGCGACCTATGACGACCGCGCAGCGCAGAGGTTTAACGCTGGTCATTGACACCATCGCCCTCGCCGACCCAGGTCCGCAGAAAGACTTATTAGAGCAAGGGGACCTTGGTTCAGATGCGCGGTATTCTTAGATGACCTAGTCGAGGACTTCAATACTCCTCATTCCCGGAATGACTGTACGCCCAGCCAGGCGGACGACACGTACATGTTCGCTCGCCGCCGAAAGGGAACAGCCGACCGCCCTTGCCACTTCGCGGACACCCGCCTCAGGATTGCTCGCCAAATAGTCCGTAATCTCGGCTCGTAAGTCGCGCGGCGATCGCGAAACTTGCGGAGTCCGGGCACGTGCTGCTTCTGGAAACGCGACCGGAACGGTGATCGTTCCCCGATCCATGTAGTCGATGGCTTTCTTGAGACGATCAACGCTATCCTGAAAGTGCCCGAGGCCGCTGTTGCAATGGCCACAAAGGATACCGCGGATACACGCTCCACATGATCGAATTCCAGGACAGCAAGTGTGATCGTGATCGACCATCCACCCCTTGCCGCCCGGGGAGTCCGTGCCGCAGAGCGCACACTGGTGACCCTGGTCAGCAAGGATCTGATCCCACGTGGTCTCTGTGATGTTGTACGTGTGCTTGAGTCGCCGCGCCCTACTACTGCCTCGCGGGATGTCGTCCATGGTTCCATTGTCCCATCGAATACCGACATTCAAGGCTGCGACGAGCGGAGTGGCCTGAGGTGTTGCTGTTGCGGACGCTCCACAGCTACGTCTGGTCAGGCCGCGTGGAGCCCGCTGGCATCGGCGCGAGCCAGCCTCAGCCGTCGCCGCGCCCATGACGAGAGCTGCCCAGACCATGCTTTACCCTCGCCAATGGTCGCGACATGACCACAAGTGACCACTGGTCTAGGCTCGCCGTAGCCCGAGAGGTTGCCAGCTCGAAGGTCATGTCGATCACTATCGACGATCGACCACAAACATGATCCACAAAAGCGGGTGTCGCAGGTTCGAATCCTGCCGGGGGCACCTTCCGGTCCTTAAATCCTTATTCCTTCGTGCGCTCGATGTCCTTTCGTGCCAGCTCGTGGAACCACCCCAGCACCTCGACAAGCATCTGACGCTTGGCATGATGAGCCAGAAGTTCGAGCGGGAACCCAGGACGCTGCTCGAGCTTGGCTTCCGGCAGGTCGACACCCTCGATCTCGTTGAGTCGCTGCCGCAGCTCCTCACGCCGGCTGCGGTCGTCGAACGGTGGGCGGGTGGTTAGGTACTGGAACACCACCTCGAACTTGCCGCTCGGGTAGAGGGTCGCCGGCCAGATGTTGCCTCCGGGGTCGGCTTTCTCGCGGGACATCAGGAAGCAGGATGTTTCCTGATCGGTCCCGTACTCCAGCTGACCGCCGAGTTCTGTCCACGCGTTGATCACCTCGGCCACTGCCCGGGCGACGTCCGGACCCTGCCGATCGATGAGCTGGGCGCGGAAGCGGTCGCGCAACCGGCCGTCCTGTCCCGGGCCGATCTCGGGAACCTGATCCGGGATCTCGGCCCCGAGCAGGACTGCGAGCTGTTCCGTCGTGAAACGTCGTTCCGGTTCGGCGCGTCCGTGCAGGTCGAACGGCAGGCCCTCTGCCTCCAGCAGTGCACGGGGATCGTCGGTCCGCGACGGGTCCACCCAGGCGAAGCTCGGCGACACCTTGCCCTCCGACTGCAGGACTCGGTGCGCGTTCGGTGTCACCGTCGTCGCCAGGCGTTGGCCGACGGCGATGGCCTGACTGCCGATCAACGCGGCCAGGTCACCGTACGTGGTCCACGATCCGGCGGGCAGCGCTGCCAGGGCTTGATCGACGACGTTCCAAGCCGGACCAGAGACCGCGGCGGAACGCTCGCTCGGGCCAGGCCAAGCGTCGATCACCCGCTCCGCCAGTGCGTCGGCACGCGCGTGGATTTGCGGGCGGCTCCACCGCTCTTGCTCGGCGATCTCCTGGTTCATGCGCACGCCGCTCGATGCCAGCTGTGGCCGCTTGACCGCGAACGGACTGTTGCTCAGGGTGGCGTTGTAACCAGTGAGAGTCAGGTTACCCAGGGTGTGCTTGATCGCTTCATGCGCTTGCCCGAACTCCTCACCCGCCTCGAGGTCTGCACTGAGCATTTCTCGCCACTCATTGGTGGCCGTCTGCGGAAGCACGTGCTCGATGGTGAGCCCCGAGAGGACGACCGGCTCCTTGCTGGCGTACGTCTCCTCGAGCCAGCGCAGAACGAGCGAACGCTGGTTCGGCCGGCCGTTCAGGTAATAGGGGATGGATCGGATCGCCGCCCGGAGATCCTGGTCGGTCGCGTAGTACTTGCGGCCCATCGAGAGGTACTGGTGCAGCGCTTGATCCACTGGCAGCTCAGCGTCCATTTCGGTGACGATCGCCAGCAGGACGCGGTTGACGCTGGCGGTGGCGCGGCCGATGAGGAGCCGGCGTACGAAAGAGGTAGAGCATGGCCGTGGCGATCTGCTGGGAGTCGGCCGTGCCGCGGTCTCGACGATCGAGCAGGTGCAACAGCACCGGGTACACAGTCGTCGTGCCCCAGTCGCGGAGCCGGACAAGCCGTCGCCGCACGGACGCGTCCGCTTCGAGCGACGGATCGTGGATCTTGCGCAAGAGCTGTCCGAGGCGGCTGAACCGCGCCACTTCTTTCTCGATCTCGTCTTCGGTCCGCATCAGTTCGAGACGACGCTGCTGGCGGGCGTAGGTGTCGGTCTGCTTGATGCGGGGATCGCGTTGCACGAGATCGAGCCAGAAGAGCTGTTCGAGCTTGTCACGATCGAGGTGCTGCTGAAGAGGCAGCCAGAGCGACTTGTAGACGGTTTCACCACGCGTGGGCAACCGCATGAACAGGTAGTTCCGCAGCAGGTCGGCCTGGCTTAGCCGCAACCCGGTGTTGTTCAGCGACTCGAAGATCCGATGCGGGTTGTCGCCGTGCTGGGCCGTGACCGACACCAGAGCAAGCCCGGAGATGACGGCGTCTTCGATCCGCTCGATGTCTTCAGGATCGTCCGGGTCGTCTGCGGCAGCGAGCTTCGCGGAAAAGTGTCGGTACGCGGCACCGATCGGGTCGGTTCCGCCGGCCTGTGGGGTGGCGTCGAGACAAGCCTGGTACGCAGGCCGATCCGCCTGGGTCGGTACCAACTTGAGCCGCTGCCGCTCGGGCTTCCACCGGTTCACGAGGTACTGCTGGTCGATGCGTTCCCGGTGCTCCGCGCCCTCGTGTTTCGCCCGGTGATCGCGGAGAGCGCAAAGCAGAATCGACAAGCTCGTCAACCGCTGCTGGCCGTCGATGACCAGGAACTCCTGCACTCCGGCAGGCCCGTTGGACGGGCTCGGCGCCAGCACCACGGATCCGATGAAGTGTGTGACTCCGGAGTCCTCGGCCCGGTCCGCGACGAGCTGAACGATGTCGTCCCACAGCTGTTCCAGCTGCTTGGTCTCCCATGAGTAGGTCCGCTGATACAGGGGGACCTGGTACTGCCTGGAGCCCTCCAGGAGCTCCTGCAGCGTCGTCTCGCGGGCCGCTACCACCTTTGTCCATCTCCATTTCGGTCGATCTGTGCGCAAGCGATTTCGTTCGATCAGGTGATGCCGAGCCGGTGTTGCTCGGCGAGGACGATGCGCTGCTTCACCGACACGGCGTCATCGTCGAGGAAGGCCGGTCGGTGCTCGCTGGTGTCGACCGCCTGGCTGCTGGCTTCCTTGGCGTCGCTCTTGCGAGCGAACTCGGCGAAGAGCAGGCTCTTGCGCTCCTGGATTTCACGCATGCGTTCGTCCACACTGCCCTTGGCCAGCAAGCGGTGAACTTGAACCTTGCGGATCTGCCCCATTCGATAAGCACGCGCGACCGCTTGTTCCTCGATGCTGGGTTTCCACTGCGGTTCGGCGATGATCACCACCGAGGCGGCCTGGATGTTCAACCCGACGCCGCCTGCCTCGATCTGACTGAGCAGCACCGCGTGCCCGTCCTTGTGGGTGAAGGCGTTGACGAGTTCTTGCCGCGCCCGCGGGGGTACCGAACCGGTGAGCGGCCCCATCGCCGCCGCACCGAGCTTGCCTTGGATCGTGTCGAGCACCCTGAGGAAGTTGGAGAACACCACGACCTTGAGACCGTCCTCGCGGGCCTCGTCCACGATCTCAGCGAGGCGATCCAGCTTGGCCGGCCCCGGCGCGTGGTACGCCGCCTGGCGCATCTGCATCAGGTTGCGCGACCGCACGGCATCCGCGTAGGCCCGTTCATCATCCCCGGTCAACCGGACCCAGTCTTCGACTTCGATCTTGTCGGGCAGCTCGGTGAGCACGTCTTCCTGGTTGCGCCGCAGGTAAACAGGAGCGACAGCACGGCGGAACCGTCGGGCGCCCGCAAGGGCGTCGGTGGCATCGATCCGGCCGGCGGTGGCCGGCTGGAGGTAGTTGACGAGATTCCGGAATTCTTCGACGCGGTTCTCCATCGGCGTGCCGGTGAGGAAGAGAGCTCGTTGGGCGTGGCTGACAGCCAACGCAACGTGCCCGGAGCGCTGCGAAGCCGGATTCTTGACGTAGTGAGCTTCATCGACCACCAGCAGAGCGACGTTGGCGTCGATCACTTCGTCAAGACGGCCGAGCGTCGTGAACGTGGTGACAGCGACTCCGCCGGTTCGCAACCAGCGCTGCGCCGCCGATCCTCGATCGGGACCGTGCAGACTGTGCGCCACCAGCTCGGTGTGCTTGCCGATTTCGTTGATCCAGTTGATCTGCACGCTCGCCGGACACACCACGAGGAAGCGGGTCTGGCCCACGGCTGCCATGTGCGTCATCGCGGCGAGCGCTTGGACCGTCTTGCCGAGTCCCATCTCGTCGCCGAGGATCGCGTACTTCCGGTGGATCGCGTACTGCGCGCCGAACACCTGGTAGCCACGAAGGGTTGCTTTGAGCAATCTGGTGTCCAGCGGGACCGCAGTGATCTCTTGGCGCAGCTCCTCCGGGACGAAGCCCTGCGCGGCTTCGGTTTCCTCGCCCTCACCCTGGCCACCGACCGTGGACAGCAGTGCATTGAACGAGGCGGCGTCGTTGGCGTACTCCTGCCAAAGCCGCGCCGGGGCTTCCGCACCGGGAGACAGCGCACGTTCTTCCCGTTGCACCGCCTCCTGCACCGAAGTCACCCGAGGGTCGGCGAAGAGCGCTTCGAGCTGCACCAGCGCGGTCAAGGCCGCCTGTTTCCTGGCGCGGCCGCTGAAGAACATCGTGGTGCGGCTCGCGGTGGGCTCGGCCTGTTCGGCCAGCTGCCGGGTCTGAGCTGCGATCTGCTGGAGCGGTGCTTGCAACGACGCCCTTGCGCGGTCCGCGCGCTGTACGGCGGTCAGGGTGCACAGGAGCTGGGTCTGCCCCGGCTCTTGGCGATCCGGATCGAACCGGACACGGGTCTCGCTTTGCACCTCGCGTCTCAGGCGCCGAGCGGCCGACCAGACCTGGTGAGCGGTCTGCTGTCCGATACCGGGAACAGCCTGCAGCTCGTACTCACTGGCGTCGACGACGTCCGCGACGGTGCGGTAGCCGGCTTCGGCCAGCGCAGAGAACCGGACCCCCTTGCCAGCGAGGTTCCGCAGCTCGGCGACCGGCCGGGTGCCGAGCGCAGCTCGTGTCTCCTCGTCAGCGAGGAGCCTGACCTGCTGACGGGCGGTGTCGCGGAGCACCTCCGGAGCCGACAGCAGGGCCGCAGCCCGTTCGGAGAAGCTTCGGGCGTTGCCGAGCGTCGTTCTTGCCACCGCTCCGACCTTGGTCTTGGCAGCTTTCAAGACACTCGGAGCAATCCCTTCGCCCTCCCGCACCAGAATGCCTCCCCTTCACTCACAGTCATCGCACCTTACGCCGAGATCATTACTGTTCGGATGACCAGCGGGCTCCGTACGCCAGGCCGGGCATGAGGCCTCGGAACTGCAGGTGGACCTCCCCCGACTCGTCCACGTCAACACGCCGGCCGTGGTAGCCCGGGTCCGATACGTCCCTCTGGAACGCTCCCTCCAGCGCCCAGACTTCCGAAGGAGGCGGAGCGTCACCGAAGCGGACGCGCAAGTCGAACGACTCGCACGGCTTGCGGGGGACGCACACCATGTGCGGGCTCAGGGACCGCGGGCGGAACACCATCGCCACCTCGCACGACTCGCCCCGGGACAGCGGGCGGGGCAGCTCCACTCCGTATCCCCACCGGGACGACGTCTCCATCCCTCGATCCACCAACGTTCCTCCGTAGAGGACAGTGGCCGACGGGCGTCCGTCGGGAAGCGACACCGCCAGGTCGAGGGACCTGAGCCCGTCCTGGTCGGCGATGATGCGGCGCTGCTCGAGCACCAGTGGCTCGTCCAGCACCACGGCGATCGACAACGATGCCGTGTGCCAGCCGTCGGACGACGGAACCGGGGGCGAGGACGACGCCGAGGCCAGCTCCGCCAGCAGGTCGATCGCCTCGTCGACGCGGCGCCGGACTGTTCGAGGGTCGCGGTCCAGACGTTGAGCCGCCCAGCGGACCCGGTCCTGGTACAGCGGCTGGCGGGCCTCCGCGCAGATCGCGAAGGCCGCCAGCGCCGCCACCCTGAGGTCCTCCGGGAGGTCGGCCGCCAGCCCGGACAGGCGGTCCGACACCTTCTCCCGGATCGCCACCATCCCGTCCTCCGCCGAGACCGAGCACGCCGAACGGAGACGCGGCCCGACCCGGTCGTCCACCCGGCCCGCCAAGCCTCGGCCCTTGCGCAACGTCTTCAGCTCCTGGACCAGCTCGGAACGCTCCACGGTCGTTCTCCTTCAGTGCGTTTCCATGGCCAGCACCCCCTCTAGGACAGCGTGCGACCGGGCGGTGGACCGGAAGTGGACAGAACGTGCATCACCGAGGCGATCAGCGCCGTCCCCAGGCGGACGCCGTCGCGGCTCAAGTACGTGCGGAACGTTCCGATGCGGCCCAGTGCCTCTTCGTCCGCGTCGCCCACTCCGAACGCCACCACTCGGGGTCGGCGGGGCCAGGCCGGGTCGCACAGCGACGAAAACGCCGATGGCCAGGTCACCGGGTCCGTCGGCTGGCCGTCGGACAGGAAGAACACCAACGGCCGGTGGACGCGGACCCGGTGCGTCTCCAGAAGCCGGATGTCCATGTCGATGACCGAGCGCAGGCACGTGAACACCGGCCCGAAGTTCGTGCCCGCGCACGGTCCCGGCGACGGCAGCTCCGCGACCTCGCCCGGCAGGTACAGCCCGTGCATGACCTTCGGCTCCTCCCCGAAGCCGATGACGCTGCAGAGCACCCGGTCGGCGACCGACGCGTCCGCGTGGACCGCCCCGCGGAACTCGCGCAGTCCCCGGTTGAGCTCGTCGATGTGGTCGGCCATCGAAAGCGAGATGTCGCACGCCACGTAACACGGCAACACGTCGGACCCCATACCCGTTTCTCCTTCACCCCTGATACGACCGGCGGAGTCTGGCAACCCGGCGTGTATCGAACGTGCAAGAAATGCGGATTACCGAAACTCCAACGGCCGATTGCGCGACACCAACCGGGGAACGCAAGCTGACGGCCGGGGAGGCTGTGTGGAGTTTCGGATGCTCGGCCCGCTGGAGGCGTGGCACGACGGCGCACCGGTACAGCTGGGTGACCAGCAGCAACGGTTCGTTCTCGTCGTGTTGCTCCTGAACGCCAACAAGCCGGTGTCGAGCGCTCGCCTCGCCGAGATCGTCTGGGCCGACCGCGAAGCCAAGCCCACCTTGATCCGCGGCTACATCAAGCGGCTGCGCGACGTCGTCCAGGCCGGCGGGGTGAGCATCGAAACCACCCCGACCGGCTACCTGCTGCGGATCGGCGACGACCAGCTCGACACCGTCACCTTCGACCGGTTGCGGGCCGAGGCCGGCCGGACCGACGACCCGCGGCGGAAGATCGAGCTGCTGCGGGAGGCCGTCGGCCTGTGGCGCGGGCGGTTCCTCGAGGACATCGACATCGACCGCGTCGGCGGTCCCGAGGTCGTGTTCCCGGAGGAGACCCACGCCGACGCCGTCGGCGACCTCGCCGAGCTGGAGCTCGACACCGGCGACCACCGCTCGGCGCGCGACCGGCTGCGGCCGCTCGTCCGGTCCGATCCCGCCGGCCAGAAGCACGCCCAGCTCCTCATGCGCGCCCTGCTCGCCGGCGGCGACCGGGTCGGCGCGTTGCGCGTCTTCAACAGCACTCGCGCCGCCCTCGATGAGCTGCGCATGGAGCCGGGTCCCGTGCTGCGCAACCTCGCAGCGCGGGCCGAACACGGCGAGCCGCCCAGCTCACTGCCGTCGCGGCCCGGTGGGTTCACCGGCCGCGCCGCCGAGATCGCGACCATCGAGACGGCCGCCGCGGCCGGGCGCCCCGCCGTCTGGGTCAGCGGCGCGCCGGGTGTCGGCAAGACCGGTCTCGCCGTAGAAGCCGCGCACCGCCTGCGTGACCGCTTCCCCGACGGCCAGCTCCTCGCCCGGCTGAACGGGTTCACCCCCGGCGTCCCCGAGACCAGCGTCGGCGACGCGCTCACCGAGCTGCTGGTCGAGCTCGGCGTGCCCGCCGAGCAGATCCCGGCCACCGTCGGCCGGAAGGTCACGCTCTACCAGACCACGCTGTGGGGCACGCGCACCTTGGTCGTGCTGGACAACGCCGCGTCGCCGGAGCAGATCCGGCCGCTGCTGCCCGAGGCCGACGGCTGCCTCGCCGTCGTCACCAGCCGGCGGATGGGCGACGCGGACACCGGGGAGAACATCCGGCTTTCGCCGTTGCCGCCGGAGGAAGCGGCCGAGCTGTTCCACGCCCTGACCGACCCGCCGCGGGTGCGCGGCCGGGCGGCCGAGGTCGCGCTGATCGTCAAGCGCTGCGGGTTCCTGCCGATGCCGATCCGGGTGGCGGCCGCGCTGTTCCGGCGGCACGAGCGGTGGCCGCTGGAGCACCTGCTCCACCTGTTGGAAGAGAACGGGCCGTGGGGCGCGGACGACGCCGACGGCACCGCCGCCGTCCGGGTGTCCTACCAGCAGCTCGGCGAGCCGCAGCGCGCCATGTTCCGGCTGCTCGGCAGCCTGCCCGGGCCGGACGTCGACGTCATCGGCGGCGCCGCGCTGGCCGGGTGCGACGTCACCGAAGCCCGGCTGCTCCTCGACGACCTGCACGAGGTCAGCCTGCTGGAGGAGGCCGCGCCGGAGCGGTACCAGATGCTGGACCCGCTCAAGGAGTTCGCCGCCGTCGAGTCGGCGCCCGGGCGGGCGCTGGTGCGGCTGCTCGACTTCTACCTCGTCACGCTGGCGGCCGCGGTCGGCGCCGCGTACCCGTTCGACCGGGCGCAGCTGCCCGCGTCCGACCGGTCCTGCGCGGTGACGCCGGACTTCGCCGACGCCGGTGCCGGGCTGCGGTGGATCGCCGCCGAGCGCGACAACCTCGTGGCCGCGATCCACTACGCCGCCCGGCACGACCTGCCCGAGCACACCTGGCGGCTGGCCGTGCTGCTGTGGCGCTACTTCAACACGACCAACCAGTTCGAGGACTGGATCGGCACCCTCGACCTCGCGTGGGAGACCGTCTCGGCCGATCCGGGCAACGACTACGGCCAGGCGCACGTGCTGCTGCGGCTGGCCACCGCGCACGACCGGCGCGGGCAGCTCGCGGAGGCGCTGGAGCTGGCCGCGCGGGCGCTGCCGAAATGGCGTCGCCTCGGCGACACGCGGGGCGAGGCGGCGACGCTGTGCGCACTCGCGATTCCCACGATGGAACTGGGCAAGCACGAGCAGGCGATCGCGCACCTCGAGGTCGCGCTGGCGAAGTACGAGCACACCGCGGACCGGCGGGGCGAGGCCCACGCGCTGAGCATGCTCGGCTACCTCAACGAGCAGCACGGCAACCTCGACGTCGCGCTGGGCCAGCACTCGGCGGCCGCGCGGATGCTGCGCGAGATCGGCCACGTCCAGGGCGTGGCGCACGCGCTGAACAACCTCGGTTCCGTGCAGGAAAATCTGGGTCTGCTGCCGGAGGCGCTGGCCAGCTACACGGAGGCGCACGGACACGCCGCCGAGGTCGGGGACCACTGCGTCGAGGCCTACGCGCTGAACAACATCGGCAACGTGCACCGGCAACAGGGCCAGTTCGCCCAAGCCGTGCGGTACCACGATAAGGCTCGTGAGGTCGCGGCGAACGTGCCGGACGCCGACCTGCGCACCCAGCTCTACCTCGACCGCGGTGCGACGGCGCTCGCCCGAGGTGCGGAGCGTGACGCTTTGACGGCGTGCAAAGCGGCTTTGGACCTGGCCGACGGCAGCGGAAACCGCGCTTACCAGGCCCGCGCCCATCGCGGTGTCGCCGAGACGCTGCACGCCTTGGGTGAGCACGACAATGCGGTCACGCACTGGGACGCCGCCGAGGCCGAATTCGACGCTCTCGATTTGCCGGAAGCCGGTGCAGTGCGCGACGAACGCGCCGCGCTGGAATGCGCCTGCGCGACGAAGTGACGCATTCCGGGCCGGCCGGGGCACGGCCGGCCCGGTGCACGTCAACCGTGCCAGGGGTTGCCGTTGGTGCCCGCGGGCGGCGGGCCGGAGGTGGTGGGCGGCGGCGGGGTGCCGCCGTCGTCCCCGTCGGCGAACGCCGAGGTGGACCCGATCAGCGGCACCGCCGCCACGATGCAGAGCGCGAGCACGGGCCCGCCGATTCTGGCCAGCTTCTTGGGCATGGACATGACGAATCCTCCAAGGAAATGGTTGTTTTTCAGGGATTCCGGAGGATTTCCGGGCCCTGCAACCAGGATTCGTCACGTGGAACGGGTCAACAAGGCGTTTCCTGTTGCCTACGAGAATAGGAAACAGGAAACAGAAAGGCGCCGGCGAGCAGGACGATCGCCGCGACGACCAGGGCAGCTGTGGCGGTCGGGAACGCACCCAAGATCGCCACGCCCAGGACCGCGCCCGTCTGGCGGGACGCGTTCAGTGCTCCGCCCGCGACGCCGGCCAGTTCCGGTGGCGCCGATCCCACCACCGCCGTCAGCAACGAGGGGATCGCCAGGGATACGCCGAAACCCAGCAGTGCGAGCGCTATTACCGACCAGGACGTGAATGCCTGTAGGAGCGCGCCCGTCGACATCAGGACGAAACCCGATATCGCCGGGATGCGCGGGCCGATTCGGGCCACCAGACGGCCCGTGAAGATCGGGTTGAACGCCGTCGGGATCGTCAATGGCAGGAATGCCAGGCCCGTCGATGACGGTGAATAGCCGCGCGTCTCCTGGAAGTACAGCGACAGCACGAACAACACGCCCGACAAGGCGAAGTTCACGATCGCGCCGGCCAGGAGGTTCCAGGAAAGCAGGGAAACCGGCAGCATCGCGCCCGGACGGCGTTGGGATGCCGCGAACGCCGCGGCCGCGATCACCGGCACCGGCAGCAGCCAAAAGTCGCCCTCGACCAGCGCGTACGTCAATGTCGACAAAGCGACTACGGCCGTGATCTGGCCGAACAGGTCGACTCGTCGCGGCTTGGGTGGCGTCGCGGGGGCCGAGCGGGACAGCGCCAGTGCCACCAGCGCCACCGGGACGTTCACCACGAAGATCGCGCGCCAGCCGAACGCCTGCGTCAGGAGGCCGCCCAGGAGCGGGCCCGCCACCAGGCCCGTTCCGCTCACCGCCGCCCACACGCCCATCGCCTTCGCCCGGGCGGCTGCGGATGGGTAAGCCGAAGCGATCAGGGACAGCGATGACGGCACCAGCAACGCGCCCGCGACTCCGAGCAACGCGCGGAGGGCGATCAACGCCGCCGGCGAGAAAGCGAAAGCCGACAGGCCCGACAAGAAAGCGAACGAAGTCAGGCCCGTGAAGAACACGCGGCGCGCGCCGAAGCGGTCCGACCACGCGCCGGCCGTCAGGAGGAATGCCGCGAACGTCAGCGTGTAGCCGTTCGAAATCCATTGCTGGTCCGCCAAGGACGGCGACAACGCGGGGAGCGCCACCGTCACGATCGTCGTGTCCAGCATGACCAGGAAGTAGCCCAGCGAGAGGCCTGCGAGGAGTCTTGCCACAACCCGAAGCCTGGACTCTCCGTGACATCGGCGGAAGCAGGCAGTTACGATGGCGGGTATCGGGAACGCCGATGGGGGTCCTCATGGAACTGCGTCACCTGCGCACCTTCCGCGTCGTCGCGCGGACGCTCAACCTCACCCACGCCGCTGCCGAGCTGCACTACGCGCAGTCCAGCGTCAGCGAACAGATCCAGGCCCTCGAAGCCGAGCTCGGCGCCAAGCTCTACGACCGGACGAGCCGGACACTCACCGCCGCCGGGAAACGCCTGTCCGGGTACGCCGACCAGGTGCTCGAACTCGTCGAAGAAGCCAAGGCCGCCGTCGACGACGAACGCGGCGAACCCGACGGCGACCTGACCATCGGCGCGCTCGAAACCCTGTGCGCGCACTGGGTTCCCGGCATCCTCAGCGACTACCGGACGCGGTGGCCGGGCGTCAAGCTGACGCTGAAGGAAGGCGGCCGCGGCGAGCTGTACCACGGGGTCCGGGAGTCCGAAATGGACGTCTGCTTCACCTTCGGCGACGCGCCGGGCGAGCCCGCCTTCGCCAGCCGGAAGATCGGCGAGATGCCGCTCGTCGTCATCGTCCCGCCCGGACACCCGTTGGCGAGCAAGGAAAAAGCAGTACCCGGAGATCTTCGCGGGGTCGGGTTCCTGGCGACGCCGAAGGGGTGCGGCTTCCGGGAAATGCTGGACCGGCTCGACGGACCCGTCATCGACACCGAGGTCGGCAGCCTCGCCGCCCTCGCGCGGTGCGTCGCCGCCGGGATGGGCTGCGGGATCGTGCCCGCCCTGGTCGACCACCCCGGTGCCGTCGCCGTTCCGCTCGCCGGCGAGACCACCGACGTCACCCTGACATGGCGGCGCCGCGACGAACACAAGCCCAGCATCGCCGCGCTGCTCGCTACCGCTTGACCACGGACAAGCCGTCCGCCACCACGACTCCGTTGTGAACGACTGTCCGATCGCGACCGCGGTCCATCACCGCGCTCGTCGGCGTTTCGCCGTCCACCAGCACCAGGTCCGCTCGATCACCGGCGGCCAGGCCGGGGCGATCGGAAACGCCGGTCAGGCGCGGGACGTCGTGGCTCATGATCGACGCGCCGCCCATCGTCGCCACCGCCAGTGCCAGCTCGATGTCCGCGTCGCGGCGGAAACCGCGGGTGAACGCCAGCTGCCACGTCCGGTCGAGCAGGTCGCAGTTGCCGTACGGGCTCCAGTAGTCCCGCTGGCCGTCCTCACCGAGTCCGATGCGGACACCCGAAGCAACCAAGTCCAAAAGGGACAGTTGACCGGCGGCAGAAGGCGCCACCGTCGTCATCGCGATGTCCAGCGACGCGAAGTCGTCGATCACCCGGCGGCTCACCGACTCGGAGATCGAGCCCAGGTCGTACGCGTGGGACATCGTCACCTTGCCCCGCATGTCCAGCGCGCGGACGCGCTCGATCACCAGGTCCGTCGAGAACAGCCCGAGGTGCCCGGGCTCGTGCAGGTGGATGTCGATCTCCGCCTGGTGCTTCTCCGCCAGGCCGAACACGGCGTCCAGGTGTCCCTTGGGGTCCTTGTCCAAAGTGCACGGATCGATGCCGCCGATCACCGTCGCGCCGGAGCGCATCGCCGCGTCCAGGACGTCCAAAGTGCCCGGTTCCCGCAGGATGCCCGCCTGCGCGAACGCCATGACGTGCACCTCGGCCTGGTCCGCGAACTTCTCGCGCGCGGCCAGCACCGCGTCGAGCTTCTCCAGCCGGCAGTCGACGTCGACCTGCGCGTAGCTGCGGACCCGCGTGGTGCCGTGGGCGATCATTCGCTCGAGGGTCCCGGCGACCCGCTCGGGCAGCGGGACCTCCGCGGACCGCCAGTTCTCCCGGTCGTTCGTCATCATCGCCACCACGCCGGGGCCGCCGGTGTGCGGCCGGAACGGCAGCCCGATCCGCGTCGAGTCGAGGTGCACGTGGACGTCGCTGAACGCCGGGAACAGCAGCCGCCCGCGGCCTTCGATCGAAGCCGGCGCTCCCGGCGAGTGCGGCCGGAACGCCGCGATCCGGTCGCCGCTCAGCTCGACGTCACTTCGCGAACCGCCCCACGGGCGGACATCACTGATCAGCACAGAGGACACGCTACTTGCCCAGCGCGTCCACACCGGCCTGCGCGAACGCCTCGTCCTGCGCACCGGACGGCGCGCCGGCGACCCCGACCGCGGCGATCGGGGTGGAGCCCGCGGTCACCGGGACGGCGCCGGCGAGGAACAGCGTGCCGTCGATGTCCTTGAGCGTCGGGGTCTGCTGCAGGCGGCCGACCAGCTCGGACGTCTTGGCGTTCCACGACACCGCCGTGAACGCCTTCTCCTGGGCGGAGCTGTAGGACTGCGGGCCGGCGCCGTCGCCGCGCAGGGTCAGGATGGTGTTGCCGTCGCGGTCCACGACGGCGACGGACACGTGCTGACCGGCCTTGCCCGCGGCGTCCAAAGCGGCCTGGGCGGCTTTCGAAGCAGCGGCGATCGACAGGTGCGAAGTCTGGATGACGTCCTTGGGCGCGGCCGGGGCCGCGGTGGCGGACACGGCGCCGACGGTCGTGGCGCCGACCGCGGCGAGTCCGGCGACGGCGGCGGCGATCCGGGTACGGGTCGAGATCATGGTCTGCTCCTCGGGTTCGGAAGTGCGTTGACTCCACCTTCACCCCGCCGCACGGACGATCCGGTCATCGTCCCGGCCGACCACCGGGTCATCCGATCGGCTGATGCGCGGCCGTTCCGCCCGGCTGACGCTGGTGCCGGGACCGAAGGGAGCGAGCATGGACGGCATGACGGCCGACTCCGACGCGCGGTGGCTCGCCGCGGTCATGCACTCGGCGTTCGTGCTGCTGGTGCTCGCCTCGGCGGTCCGCTTCCTGACGCGTCACGACGGCAACCCCCTGGCCCCCTGGGTGATCGCGTTCACCGGCGCACTGGTCGTCGCGTACGGCGCGGGCCTGTTCCTCGAGCGCCGGTACCTGCTCTGGCTGACCGTGGTCCTGGCGCTCTGGGTGGTGCTGGTGGTGCTCGCCCCCAGCTTCGCCTGGTCGGCCATCCCCCTGCTGGTCACCGGCCTGCGCACGCTGCCGGCCGGGCAGGCCCTCGCGCTGGTCGCCGTGATCACGGCGCTGGTGGTCGTCTCGCAGAACCGGCTGGCCGACGGCTTCGACCCGAACCTGACCATCGTCCCGATCGCCATCGCGGCCGTCACCGCCGCGGTCATCACCTTCATGCGGCGCCAAGCCGAACGGCTGCGCGAGTCCGAGCGACGCGCCGGTGTGCTGGCCGAGCGGCACCGCGTGTCGCGGGAGCTGCACGACGCCCTCGCGCAGGGCCTGTCCAGCCAGGCGATGCTGCTGCAGGCCGCCGACCAGGCCTGGGAGCAGCCCGAACTGGCGCGCGAACACCTGCGGTCCGCGCAGCGCATCGGCGCGGGCAACCTCTCGGAGGCACGCCGGCTCGTCCAGGACCTCGCGCCCGCCGACCTCGCCGACGCGACGCTCGAAGAGGCGTTGCGCGCGGTGGCCGGCCGGGCCGGGCTGCCGGTCGACGTCCGCATCGACGGCGCCGGGCGGCCGCTGCCGGAGCGCGTCCAGTCCACTGTGGTCCGGATCGCCCAGGGCGCGCTGGCCAACGCGCGCGAGCACGCCGACGCCGGCCGGGTCGTCCTCACCCTCACCTACCTCGACGACCAGGTCGTGCTGGACGTCGCCGACGACGGCCGCGGCTTCGTCGAGTCGGCACCCGAGGGCGAACGCGGTCACGGCCTGCCGGCCATGCGAGTCCGCGCCCAGCAGCTCGGTGGCAGGCTGACCGTGGAGTCCGCGCCCGGCCAAGGCACCGTGATCTCCGCCGCGATCCCCCTGGAGGCCCAGTGAGCATTCGTGTCTTGGTCTGCGACGACCACGCGGTCGTCCGCGCCGGCCTGCGTGCCCTGCTGTCGGGCGCGGACGGCATCGAGGTCGTCGGGGAGACGGCGAGCGGGGAGGAAGCGGTCGCGACCGCCGCGGCCCTGCACCCCGACGTCGTCCTGATGGACATCCAGCTCGGCGACGGCATCGACGGGATCGAGGCGACGCGGCGGATCCGGAGCACCCCCAGCGCGCCCCGGATCCTGGTGCTGACGACCTACGACACCGACGCGGACATCAGCCGCGCGATCGCCGCCGGTGCCACCGGCTACCTCCTCAAAGCCGGGTCCGCCACCGAGCTGTACGCCGCGATCGACGCGGCCGCGGCCGGGCGCACCGCCGTGTCCCCGCCGGTCGCCGACCGGATGATGGCCCAGCTGCGCGCCCCGCGGCCGACGCTGACCGACCGCGAACGCGACATCCTCCGCCAGCTCGCGCAGGGCCTGGGCAACAAGGAGATCGCCCGCGCGCTGTTCATCAGCGAGGCGACGGTGAAGACCCACCTGGGCCGGATCTACGGGAAGCTCGCCGTGGACACCCGCGCCGGGGCCGTCGCGGTGGCGAAGGAACAGCGGCTGCTCGACTGATCACGCGTTGTCCAATATGGACATATGTTCCGCCGGGAGCTCCAGGGTGAACGCCGGGGCGATCGACTCGTAGTGCTCCCACGTCCGCGGTCCGATCAGCGGGATCACTCCCTTGTGGAGCAACCACGCGAGCGCCACCTGGTTGCCGGACGCGCCCAGCGATGACGCCACCTTCGCCACCGCGGCCAGCCGCGCCTCCGACTCCGGGCCCGCGTACGCACGCCAAATCGGCGTCGACGCACGGTAGACCGGGTCGTCGTAGATTCCGCGCAGCAGCGACGAATACGCCGCCAGCGAGACGTCCGGGTGCGACGCCAGCCAGTCCAGCAGCTCGCCGCCCGCGATCGACGGGACGTCGGCACCGGCCGGGCGCAGGTAGGAGTGCTGGACCTGGACCGCCACCGGGGACGCCCAGCCGTTGGCCGCGGCCAGGGCGCGGATGCGCTCCAGGCGCCAGGTCCGGACGTTGCTCCAGCCGGTGTACCGGATCTTGCCGGCGCGGACCAAACCGTCCAATGCGGACAGTGTCTCCTCCAGCGGCTCCCGGCGGAGGTCGACGTGGACGTAGTACAGGTCGATGTGGTCGGTCCCCAAGCGCCGCAGGCTTTCCTCGACCTCTCGCCGGATCACCGCGGCGCTCGCGCCTTCGTAGGTGCGCTCGCGTGCCTCCCAGTCCGTCGAACCGTCCGGGCGGGAAGCCGCACGGGCCGCGGGGAGGTCCCTGATGCCCGCGGCCACCTTCGTCGCCAGGAAGACGCGGTCGCGGCGGCCCTTCAAGAGGCGCCCGAGGACGGTTTCGCTCTCGCCGCCGGCGAACGACGGGCCCGCCCACCACGCGTAGCAGTTCGCCGTGTCCAGGAAGTCGCCGCCCGCGGCGAGGTACGCGTCCAGGATGCGGGCCGACGCCGGCTCGTCGGTCGACGTTCCCATCGTCATGCAGCCCAGCGACACCTGGCTGACCTCCTGGCCGGTCCGGCCCAGTTCCACCTTCTTCATGCCGACGAACCTAAGGCCGGATCGGTCCGGTACTACAGTCCAATGACGTGGCCGGATCACAGACCAATTGGGGCGTCCTGCTGGAGCTGAGCGGGCCGGGGCCGAAGCACGACCAGCTCGCGCGCGCCCTGCGCCGGGCGATCCGCGGGCTCGATGACGGCGTCTCCGTACCGCCGAGCCGGCAGCTCGCGGCCGACCTCGGGTGCTCGCGGTGGGTCGTCACGCAGGCCTACGCCCAGCTCGTCGCCGAGGGTTACCTCGACGGGCGCGCCGGCTCGGCCACGCGCGTGCGGCGGGTCGGGGACGCCGTCACGGCCAAGCCGCCGACCCGGCCGGCGCCACCGCGGTACGACCTCGCGCCCGGACTCCCCGACTTGCGGCACTTCCCGCGGCAACGCTGGGCGGACGCCGTGCGCGGGGTGCTCGCGACCGTGCCGCACACCGACTTCGGGCTCCCCGATCGAGACGGTCATCCCCGGCTCCGCAAGACCCTCGCCGGCTATCTGCGGCGGGTCCGCGGCGCCGAAACCGACGACGTCGTGATCTGCGGGGGCGTCACCGACGGCGTGACCCGCGTCTGCCGTGCCCTTCAGGCGAACGGCGTCACGCGGCTGGCCGTCGAAGATCCCGGTTGGACACGGCTCCGGCGCGCCGCCGCGGCGACCGGGATGGCGATCGATCCGGTGCCGGTCGACGACGAGGGCGTCGACGTCGGACGGATCCCGCGCGGGACGCGGGCCGTGCTCGTCACGCCGGCGCACCAGTTCCCCACCGGCAGCGTCCTCTCGCCCCGGCGGCGCGCCGAACTCCTCGCCTGGGCGCGGGAGGTCGACGGACTGATCCTCGAAGACGACTACGACGCCGAGTTCCGCTACGACCGGCGGCCCGTCGGCACGGTGCAGGGCACCGATCCGGGGCGGGTCGCGCTCTTCGGTTCGGTCAGCAAGACGCTCAGTCCCGCGCTCGGTCTCGGCTGGGTCGCGCTCCCTCCACAGTGGACTCTTCCGGGACACGCGCCGCCGGTGGTCGACCAGCTCGCGCTCGCCGGGTTCGTCGACAGCGGCGGCTACGACCGGCACCTCCGGGCCGCGCGGCTGCGGTACCGCGCCCGGCGCGACCGGCTCGTCGAGGCGCTCGGGCCCGGGCGGCTTTCCGGGGTGGCGGCCGGGCTGCACCTCCTCCTGCACCTGGACCGGGACGCGGCCGAAGTGACGAAGAGGGCGCGCGCCAAGGGCGTGAAGGTGGCCGATCTCGACGACTACCGCGAGGCTCCCGGCGAGCCCGCGCTCGTCCTCGGCTACGGCAACCTGGCTGACAACGCTGTCGAGACCGCCGCCCGGTTACTCCGCGAAGTGGCCGGTTGAGGTCTTCTCAAACGCCCATCGAGGTGGAAAGCTGCTGACCGAACCGAGGGCCTGACCAAAGGTCCGCTTCTGACAACGTTGTCATCTCCTGGGAGGTGCGCCCATGTGGTCGCAGAGCAGACGGCTGGCCGCCGCGGTGGCCGTGGGGGTGGTCGTCACGGGGCTTGCGCCGGCGGTGGCGGCAGCCGCCCCGCAAAGCACGGATCCGACGAGCCTGGTCAACCCGTTCGTCGGCACGCAGAACTTCGGCAACACGTTCCCCGGCGCGAGCGCGCCGTTCGGAATGGTGCAGGTCAGCCCGGACACCGGCGGGCAGGGCGGCTACGACTACCTGCAGAACGCGATCTACGGCTTCAGCCAGACGCACCTGTCCGGCGTCGGCTGCGGCGTGATGGGCGAACTGCCGATCATGCCGACCACCGGGGCCGTCGACAACGTTGACAAAGACGCCTACAAGTCCCCCTACAGCCACGACGACGAGCACGCCGAGCCCGGCTACTACCGCGTCGGCCTGCAGAAGTACGGCGTGAACGCGGAGCTGACGGCGACCGCGCGCACCGGCTGGCAGCGCTACACGTTCCCCTCGACCGGGCAGGCGAACGTCCTGTTCAACACCGGCCAGGCCAACCAGTCCGTCAAGGACTCCGAGATCCACGTCGTCGGCGACCGGACGCTCGAAGGCCGGGTCAAGGCCGGCGGGTTCTGCGCCGGGCACGACGAGCACACCGTCTACTTCACCGCCACCTTCGACCGGCCGTTCAGCTCGTACGGCACCTGGCGCGGCTCGACGCGCTCCGAAGGCAGCCGGGACGCCGCGGGCACCGGTGGCAACGGCGCCTGGGCCAGCTTCGACGCGACCACCGACCACGACGTCGTCCTCAAGGTCGGCCTGTCGTACACCGGGCTCGACGGCGCGCGGAAGAACCTCGCAGCGGAGACCAAGGACTTCGACTTCGACGCCACCAAGACCGCGCTGCACCAGCAGTGGGCCGACCGGCTCGGCGCGATCAAGATCGGCGGCGGCACCGCCGACCGGCAGACGGCCTTCTACACCGCGCTCTACCACGCGCAGCTGCACCCGAACCTGGCCGGCGACACCGACGGCGCGTACACCGGCTTCGACGGCAAGGTGCACACCGCGAGCGGCTACACGCCATACCAGAACTTCTCGCTGTGGGACACCTACCGCCCGCAGAACCAGCTCCTCGAAATGCTCGAACCGCAGGTAGCGCGGGACGTCGCGCTGTCGGTCGTCGCCATCGGCCGGGACGGCGGGTGGCTGCCGAGGTGGGCGCTGGCGGAGAGCGAAACCAACATCATGACCGGCGACCCGGTGACGCCGTTCCTCGTCGAGGCGTGGTCGAAGGGCCTGCTCGCCGGGCACGAAGAAGAGGCGTACGCGCTGCTCAAGAAGAACGCGACGAGCACGCCGCCCGCCGACTCGCCGTACAACGGGCGTTCCGGCGTCAACTACTACAACGACCGCGGGTACATCCCGAGCGGCTTGGAGCTCGGCAAGGACTGCGCGGCCAAGGGCGGCGACAACGACTGCGAGCACCCGGCGTCCGCGACCATGGAGTACTCGGCGGCCGACGCGGCGCTGGCGTTGATGGCGAAGGGACTGAACCACCAGGCCGACGCGCGGATGTTCGCCGACCGCGGCCAGTGGTACAAGAACCTGTGGGACTCCTCGACGCAGGCGTTCCGGCCCCGCACGACCGAGGGCACCTGGCTGACGCCGTACAACCCGGTCGACGCCGACCACCAGTTCCACGAAGGCGGCGCCTACCAGTACCAGTGGCTCGTTCCGCAGGATCCGGCCGGGCTCGTCTCGCTGATGGGCGGCAAGCCCGCGACGCAGAAGCGGCTCGACTCGTTCTTCGCCTACGACAAGCTGCTTTCGGATCCCGCCGGGACGGCGCGCAACGACTGGATCTCCAGCCCGTACGACTACTACGGCAAGGCGACCTACAACCCGAACAACGAGCCCGACCTGCTCGCGCCGTACATGTACAACTGGGTCGGCGCGCCGGCGAAGACCGCGACCGTCGTCCGCGCGGCGATGACGCTGTTCACCACCGGCCCGGACGGCATGACCGGCAACGACGACCTCGGCACGATGTCCGCCTGGTACGTGTTCTCTTCGCTCGGGCTGTACCCGACGATGAGCGGCGCGAACTTCCTCGCGGTGTCGAGCCCGCAGTTCGAGTCGGCGACCGTCCGGATCGGACAGTACGGCCGGTCGCAGGGCGGCACGCTGACCGTGAACGCGCCGGGTGCTTCCGACGCGAACCGGTACGTCCAGAGCGTGTCGTTGAACGGGCGGGACGTCCGGCAGACGTCGCTGGACTGGTCTTCGCTGGCGCACGGCGGGACGCTTTCGCACAAGCTCGGGTCGAAGCCGTCTTCGTGGGGGACGTCCGCCAGTGCGGAGCCGCCGTCGGTGAACAACGCCGTCGGTGACCTGCGGCGGCACGTCGACGCGTCGCTGCGGCAGTCGTCGGTCGTGATCCCGGCGGGCGCGGCGCAGCAGGTGCACCTCGACCTGGACGTCCTCGCGCAGAACCCGGTGCTGCAGCCGGTGACCGTGTCGGTGACGGCGCCGTCCGGGTGGAAGGCGCGTACGGACCAGCTCCAGCTGATCTGGTCGGGACGGCTGCCGACGCAGAAGACGGTGCCGATCACGGTGACGGTGCCGGCCGGGACCGCACTCGGGACGTACCCGGTGCAGGTCAAGGTGTCCGGGCTGGGCGCGAACAGCGTGACCCGCTCGGCGACGGTCGAGGTCCGAACACCGTCGGCGTGCGCTTCCGCCGGCACGTCGTGCGCGGTCGACCTCGGCCGCGACTACAACCACGACGGAACGGCAACGGTGGCATCGTCGTCGGAGGGCAACTTCGACGGCGGCGGCTGGAGCTACGACGCCTCGCTGCTCCCGCCCGCGGGCCCGGTGACCTGGGACGGCGTGACGTACGCGGCCCCGGAAGCGTCGGGGACTTCGGCGAACTTCGTGAAGGCCCGTGGGCAGTCGCTGCTGCTTCCGGCGGGTCAGCACGGGGCGCTTCGCCTTGTGGGTTCGTCGCACAACGGGCCGGTGTCGACGACGCTGACCGCGCACTACACGGACGGCACCAGCGCGGACTTGGCCGTGACGTTCGCGGACTGGGCGGGTTCGGGTGCGTCGGTGGTGCTCGACATGCCGCACCGCATCAAGGCGGGCAGCGGAGTCGACGGCCCGCCGGTGCGGTTGTTCGGGGTGTCGGCTGCGTTGGATGGTGGGAAGACGCTGCAGTCGGTGAGCCTGCCGAACGACCCGCGGGTCGAGATCTACGCACTCACCCTGGCGTGAGCCCCGACTGAAAAGCGGTGAAGGCCCCCTTACCGGCAGGCAAGGGGGCCTTCACCGCTTTCGGGATCGGTCAGGCGACGATGCGGGGCTCGGAAGCCAGCTTCGACAACGCCTGCGTCAGCCGGCGGGCCGCGGCCTCCCACTCCTCCAGCGCGCTCCCCCGACCCAGCGCCGCCGTTCTCAACGACCGGCGCAACTCCGGGTCCGCGTACCAGCGGTGCAGCGCGTCAGCCAGGGCGAACGGGTCGTTCGGGGCCACCAGCAGCCCCGGCATTTCACCATCCGCGTCGACGCCCAGTGCGTCGTACACTCCGCCCACCTCGGTGGCCAGTACCGGGATTCCTCGGGCCAGTGCCTGCGCGACGAACATGCCCGACGTCGCCGCGCGGGCCGGGATCACCAGCAGGTCCGCCGCGTTGTAGGCGTCTCCCAGGTCCACCGCGTCGCCCGCCAGTGTGATGCGGCCGCCGAGTCCTAGGCGCTCGATCGACCAGCCGAGCTCGTCCACGTACCCCCGGTCCGCCTCCAGCGAGCCGGCCATGACACAAGACAGTGCGAGGTGGTCGACCTCGCCGAGGGCCTGGACCAGCAGGTCCTGGCCGTTGCGGCGGGTCACGTCGCCGACGCACAGCAGCCGGGACACGCCGTCCGCGCCCGCTGCCAGTGGGGCCGCGTCGGTGCCCGGCTTGGCCACGTACACGCGGCCCGGGTCCAGGTCGTGGCGGTCGATCAGCAGGCGAGCGAGCCACGGGCTGGTCGCCACGACCATGCCCGCCATCCGCAGGGTTTCACGCTCGCACGCGTCCAGCTCCGCCGCGTGCGACGGGTCGAGGCCCGGCTCGTCGGCCAGGGCCTGGTGCACCAGCACCGCCAGCCGCAGCCGGCGCGCGTGCGGGACGACGATCTCGGGCACGCCCGAGGCGATCACGCCGTCGAGCAGCACCACCGTCCGGTCCGGCAACGCGGCCAGGGATCTGGCCAGGCGACGTCTGGACGTCGCGTCGGGCTCGGGCCAGTCGCCGGTCATCGGCAGCTCCAGCACCGGCTGGCCGACGACGGGCAGGTTCTTGCACATCCGCTTGTCGTAGGTGTCGCTCCCCGGCGGCGCGGCCGGGAGGATGAACACCATCGGGTCCGCGGGCCTCATCGCGAGCGCCGGAGCAGAGCGGTGGAACTGGACACGGCTACCTCCAGCGCGGTCGACGACGGTGACGCCTCATCTGTCACACGTGGCCGGACGCGAGTCGGTTCAGCCCTGGGAGTCAATCATCCAAGTGCCGTTCACCTGGACCATCGTGAAGGTGTCGGTCTCGGCCTTGCCACCGTCGTAGAGGACGGTCGCGGTCACCCTGCCGGGGCCGGCTTCCTTCACGTTGGTCGCGGTCACCGACTTGTACCGGCTCCAGAAGTTCTTGTACGTCTCGTACGTCTGGCTCCGGGAGGCCTTGAAGTGGTCGGTCAGGAGGTTCCACGCCGCCGGCAGGTTGCCGGGCAACAGCCGGTAGTAGGCCGAGAGCGCGTCCGCGGCGCTCGTCGTCGAGGACACCGGCGAGACCGGCGTCGAAGTGGAAGGCGCCGTGGTCGACGGGGTCGGGGTAGGCGACGGCGAAGGTGACGCAGATGACGGAGGTGTCACGGACACCGAGGTCGACGGCTGCGTCGCGGGCGGCGGGGCGGCGGTGTCCGCCGGCGCTTTCTGCCGCACGACCAGCAGGATCGCGACGACGACCGCGACGCACAGCAGCGCCGCGCCCGCTCCGACCGCGATCATGCCCTTGCGCGCACCCGGCGACACCGCGGCGACCTCACCCGGCGGCGGCACGGCGACGGCGGCCGGGACGGTCGGCACCGCGGCCGGCACGTCGGCGACGTCGGCCTCGGGCACCGTCGCCGCGAGGACCGACTCGCCCGGCTCCGCGTCCGGCAGCAGTGCCCGCAGCTCCTGCTCGACCTCGTCCATCGACGGCCGTTCGGCCGGGTCGCTCGCGAGCATCCGCTCCAGCAGCGGGGTCAGCCGCTCCGCCTTGGCCGGCGGCTCGATCTCCCCGCTGGACGCCTTGTAGAGCAAGGCGATCGGGTTGTCCGCCGTGCCGTACGGCGGCTGCCCCTCGACGGCGGCGTACAGCGTCGCGCCGAGGGAGAAGACGTCGGCGGCGAAGTCCGCGTCCTCGCCGCGGGCCACCTCGGGCGCCAGGTACGCGGGCGTGCCGGCGATCTCGCCGGTGGCGGTGAGCTTGACGTCACCGATCGCGCGGGAGATGCCGAAGTCGGTGATCTTCGCCGTGCCGTCGTCGGAAACCAGGATGTTGGCCGGCTTCACGTCGCGGTGCACGATGCCCACGCGGTGGGCGCCGGCCAGCGCCGAGCTGATCTGCGCGCCGACGCGGATGGCGTCGTCGACGGACACGGGCGCGTCCTGGATCTGGACGGCGAAACTCTTCGACGGCAGGTACTCCATGATCAACCACGGCCGGTCCTCCTCCTCGAGGACGGCGAACACCGTGATCGCGTGGGAATGCTGCAGCCGGGCGGCGATCCGCGCCTCGCGCATCGCGCGGTTCTTCGCCTCTTCGGTGCGGTGCTCGTCGTGGTCGTGCGGCAGCAGGAGTTCCTTGATCGCCACGGTGCGGCCGAGCATTTCGTCCTGGGCCCGCCACACCGTGCCCATCGCGCCGCCGCCGATCGGCTCCAGCAGCCGGTACCGATCACGGATCCGGCGACTTTCCACGAGCATCCACCATTCCCAAAAGTGTGCCGACGAGATCCGGCCAGCATGCCAGGATCATCCGCCAGCCGGTACCAACGTAGCCGAAAACCTCGGGCGGACAGCGCAATCGCGCGCTGTGGCGCTGCCCACCGTGTACCCGCAAATCCTAACGAACAACCCCGTGCGCCCGATCAAGTGCGTCCACGATCTCCTTGCGCAGCCCGGCACCGACGGCGATCGTCGACGAGGAACCGACCGTGTGCTCGGTGCCGTCGCGGTCCACGACGGCCCCGCCGGCCTCGCGCACGAGCAGCACGCCGGCCATGGTGTCCCACGGGTTGTTGGACAGGATCAGTGCGGCGTCGAGCTTTCCGTCCGCCACCCAGGCGAGGTCGATCGCCGCGGTGCCGAGCATCCGGATCTTCTGCGCCCGCGCGCCGAGGTCCGACAGCAGCCGCAGCCGCGCCGCGTTCTTCTCTTCCGCCAGACGGCCGATCGCGAAGTCACCCACCGCGATCATGGCGTCCGAAATCTCCGTCGCGGTGGACGCGCCGACGCGCTCTCCGTTCGCGAAAGCACCTTCGCCGCGCGAGGCGGTGTAGGTGACCCCGAGGTACGGCAGGGCGATCGCGGCGACCGTGCTGTGCTCGCCGTCGACCAGGGCCAGGGAAATCCCGCAGAGCGGAATTCCACGGGCGAAGTTCGCGGTGCCGTCGATCGGGTCGAGCGCCCACCACCGGCCGCCGCCGTCACCGCTGCGGCCGCGCTCCTCGCCGAGGACGCCGATCTCCGGCGTCTCGGCCGTGAGGAACTCCCGCAGCGCGTCCTCGACCGCCGTGTCGACGTCGGTCACCAGGTCGCGATCACCTTTCGCCGAAACGGAAAAAGTCGGGCGCGACCGGACGATCTCCGTCGCCTTCGCCACGGCTTCGCGCGCGACGTCGAGTAGTGCGGCATGCTCGCTCATGACTTCCAACCTAGTGAAGGGACGTGCCCATGACCGATCTCTTCCCGCTCGCCACCACCGTCGACGTGCAGGAGCGGGGCGCGGCGGTCGCGGTGCTGCCGGTCGGCAGCTTCGAGCAGCACGGCGCGCACCTGCCCCTGGCGACCGACACGGTCATCGCCGCGACCCTCGCGAAAGCGATCGCGGACGCCCACCCCGTGCTCCACCTGCCGCCGATCACCATTTCGTGCTCCCACGAGCACGCGGCGTGGGCCGGCACGGTGAGCATCTCGGCCCGCACGCTGCACGCCGTCGTCACCGACATCGCGGACTCGCTCAGCGCGTCCGGTGTCGGGCGGCTGGTGCTGGTCAACGGGCACGGCGGCAACTACGTACTGTCCAATGTGGTCCAGGAAGCGCGCGGCGCGATGGCGTTGTTCCCCGGCGTCGCGGACTGGCAGGCGGCGCACACCGCGGCCGGCCTCCGGACGTCGCTGGACGACGACATGCACGCCGGCGAGCTGGAGACGTCGATCCTGCTGCACGCGCACCCGCAGCTGGTGCGGTCCGGCCACGAGACCGCCGACCACGTCACCGACCGGGAACACCTGCTGACGCTGGGCCTGCGGCCGTACACGGAGTCGGGGGTGGTCGGCCGTCCTTCGCTGGCGAGCGCGGCGAAGGGGCACGTGGTGCTGGACACGCTGGTCCAGCGCTTCGCCGGCGTCCTGACGCTACTTGGCGGCTGAGAAGGCCTGGTCCAGGTGCGGGAGCAGGTGCGACATCCGCTCGGCCTTCGTGCGGAGGTAGCGCAGGCTCTCGGGATTCGGCGGAACCAGCAGCGGAACCTGCTCGCTGATCCGGATTCCGTAGCGCGTGAGCTGTTCGACCTTCTCCGGGTTGTTCGACAGCAGCCGCACCGACCGGACCCCCAGGTCCTGCAGGATGCCCGCCGCCGCGTGGTAGTCGCGGGCGTCGACCGGCAGGCCGAGCGCGACGTTCGCGTCGACCGTGTCGAGGCCCTCGTCCTGCAGCCGCATCGCCTTGAGCTTCGCGAGCAGCCCGATCCCGCGGCCCTCGTGGCCCTGGACGTAGACCAGCACGCCCGAGCCCTCCTCGACGATCCGGTCCAGCGCCGCCGCCAGCTGGTCGCCGCACTCGCAGTGCGTCGAGGCGAAGACGTCGCCGGTGAGGCACTCGCTGTGCACCCGGGTCAGCGTGCCGAGCTCGGTGATCTCGCCGTGGACCAGTGCGACCTGCTCGGTACCGGCGCGGTCGAGGTAGCCGACCGCGCGGAAGGTCCCGTGCCGGGTCGGCAGCCGGGTCTCGACGACCCGCTCGACCACGGGCCGGTGCGGCAGATCCCCTACAAGATCACTGATTTCGCTTGCGGTCATGACTTGATTCCCATCTCCGATTCGATCCCGGTGCCGGCCGCGGTGCGCGGAGCGGGTACGGCAACGGAGTGCGGAGCGCGGGTCACGCGGAACCCGGCGACGCTCCGGACGAGCAGGACACCGGCGCCGGGCAGGCTCGCGACCAGCGTGAGCACGCCGTAGACGACGGCGACGGTGACACCTTGGGCGGCCCCCAGACCGGCCGCGCCGAAGAGCAGGGCGCAGACGCCCTCGCGCGGCCCGAAGCCGCCGACGTTGAGCGGGAGACCCATCGCCAGCAGCGCGAGGATCATCAGCGGCACGAGCTGCCCGACCGGCGCGTCCACGCCGGCGACGCGGGCGGCGACGACGAACAGCGCCAGGTGCCCGGCCAGCGTCGCGACCGACAGGAAGCCCACGCCGGGCCAGGTCTCGCGGGTGAACAGGCCGAGCCGCAGGTCGGCGAGGGTGACGGCGAAGCCGCGCCGGACCTTCGACTCGCTGTGGATCCAGCGTCCGCCGAACAGCCGGCCGGCGACCAGCGCGGCGACGGTGGCCAGCACGACGACGATCCCGGCGATGGTCACGACCTCGCGGAACGCGCCCGGGACGGCTTCCGGCGCGGCCAGCACGACGGCGACCGCGGACGCGATCAGGACGAGCTGGCCGGCGGTGCGTTCCAGGACGACGGCGCGCACACCGCGCGGCACGTCGCCGGAGTCGCGGCCGTGCTGCACCGCGCGGTGGACGTCGCCGAGGACGCCCGCGGGCAGCACGCCGTTGAGGAAGAGCGCGCGGTAGTAGTCGGAGACCGCGGTCCGCAGCGAAAGCCGCAGGCCGAGGCGGGTGGCGACGATCTGCCAGCGGCCCGCGCTGAACAGCGTCGTCGCGAAGCCGATGACCAGCGCGGCGAGCACGCCGGGCGTGCTGATCCGGCCGAGGCCGTCGAGGAAGGCGTCGCTGCCGAGCTGCCAGACGAGGACGCCGAGGATGGCCAACGCGCCGAGGATGCGCAGCCAGGCGAACAAGCGCTTCACGCCGCCACCTCCAGGCTCGGCGGCAGGACCAGCAGGTCGCCGTGGTGGATGACCGCGTGCAGCTCGCCGGCATCGGCCATTTCCAGCCGGCGCTGCAGGTAGACGTCGGCGGCCGGGCGCAGCTCCCACAGCTGCTCGACGGCCGCGCCGACCCAGCCCTCGAGCCACTGACGCTGCAGTTCGGCCTGGTCGGGTCCGAGCCGCCAGGCGCTCTCGGCGCGGACGACGGTGGCACCGAGCCGGCCGAACGCGGTCGCCGCGACGTCCACCGCGGTGGGGCCGAGCAGCCGCCGCCCGCCGGTGAGCCGGCGCTGGTGGGCGTTGAACGCGGCGGAGAGGGCGGCGTCGAGCGGGTCGGCGGGCGAGAGCTCCACCCGGCCGGTGACCGAGAGCATCAGCAGCGCCGCGCAGCCCGCTTCGACGATCGCCCTGGCCAGCGCCGTGACCTCGGCTTCGGTCAGCAGGTCGAGCAGCGCGGACGCGGTGACCAGCGACGTCCCGGCGAGGTCGGCGGCGCGCAGCGCGGTGACGTCCTGCTGCTCGGTGACGACGTCGACGGGGCTGCCGTCCAGCGCGGTGGCCGGCAGGGCGGTGCGGGCGTGGGTGAGCAGCTCCGCGTCCTCGTCGTGCAGGATCCAGCGCTGGGTGCCGGGCAGGCGCGCGGCCAGCCAGCGGCCGAGCGAGCCGGTGCCGCAGCCGAGGTCGCGGATGACCAGGTCGCCTTCCGGCAGGTGCTCGCGCAGCGTGTCGACGAGCCGGGTGGCGCGGGCCGCGGCGTCGGCGGGTTCCCGCAGGTAGAGCCACTCGGGGGCGAACGCGGTCGCTTCGCTGCCGCTACGCACAGTTCTGATCGATTCGCTCGCAAGCTCACTCATGCCGCCGCCTCCTGCCGCTGCAGCACGTCGGCGATCCGGCGGGCCGTGTCGTCCCAGCCGGTCAGGGCCTCGCGGCGCAGCTTCGCCGACGCGCGCAGGCGCGTCCGCAGCTCCGGCTCGGTGAGCCAGCGGCGCAGGGCCGCGCCGAGCGCCTCGACGTCGTCGCCGGGCACGAGCATCCCCGGGACCGAGCCGTCCGGCGCGACGCCGACGGTGTCGGGCAGCGCGTCGACGTCGGTGGTCAGCACCGGCACGCCCCGGGCGAGGGCCTCGGTGACGACCATGCCGAACGTCTCGCCGCGCGAGGGCAGCACGAGCAGGTCGGCGGAGTGGTAGGTCGCGTCCAGCGCCGCGCCGGTCCGGGGACCGGTGAGGGTGAAGCGGGCGCCGAGCCGGTGCTCGCGCAGCCGCTCGACGTACTTGGTCTCGCGCCGGATCCCGCCGACGCATTCGCAGGTCCAGCGCAGGTCGGCGACGGTTTCCAGGGCCTGGGCGAGCACGCCCTGGCCCTTGCGCGGGGTCACGTTGGCCACGCAGACCAGGCGCGACATGCCGTCGGTGCCGATGGCCGGCGGTGCCGGGTCGACGCCGGGCGGCACGGCGTGCACGCGGTGCGGGGCGAGTCCGTGGTGGCTCACCAGCCGGCGCGCGGCCCACTCGCTGGTCGCGACGACCGAGCTCGCGGCCCGCAGCGTCTCGCGCTCGAGCGCGTCGAGCTCGGCGGCCAGCGCGGGCGGCAGGCCGGTCTCGTCGGCCAGCGGCAGGTGCACCAGCACCGAGAGCGACAGCCGGCGCGCCTGCGGGACGACGACCTCGGGCACGCCACAGGCGACCAGGCCGTCGAGCAGCACCGCGGACCCGGTGGGCAGCGCGGACAGCAGGTGGCCGAGGACCGCGCGGGCCTCGGTGTCGGGGCGCGGCCAGGAGCCGGCGACGGCGATCTCGTGGACGTCGAGGCCGGCCGCGGTGAGCCGGTCGCACATCCGCCGGTCGTAGGTGTTGCCGCCGCTCGGGACGGACGTGTCGTCGACGTCCCCGGGCAGAACGACGTAGAGAGTGTTCACAGCGCACGCTCGTAACTCGCCCAGGCGACGTGCGATTCCTTCAGCGAGACGGCGATGCCTTCGAGGCCGCGCGCGCCTTCGCCGAGGCGTCCGGCGTGGACGGCGTCGGCGAGGCGGTCGGCGATGACCTTCGCGAGGAACTCGGTCGAGGTGTTGATGCCCTTGAACTCCGGCTCGTCGTCGAGGTTGCGGTAGTTCAGGTCGCTCAGCACCGCCCCGAGCTCTTCCGTGGCCTTGCCGATGTCGACGACGATGTTGTCCTCGTCGAGCTCGACGCGGCGGAATGTCGCATCCACCACGAAGGTCGCGCCGTGCAGGCGTTGCGCGGGTCCGAAGACTTCTCCGCGGAAGCTGTGGGCGACCATCACGTGGTCACGGACGGTGATGCTGAACACCAAGACCTCCGATGCGTTCGGGTGGACGTGGTCACTGCGGCTGATACATGACACGGAGGCAGAGGGCGGAAAGTTCATTCGCGGACAGCCGGGGTAGCACGGACGGAAGATCTTCAAACACGCACTCGCCGCTGACCAGCGCTTCGAAGGCCGGATCGGCGAGCAGCTCGAGGGCGAGGCCGAGCCGCTGGGCGTAGTCGCGGTCGGGCCGCGCGACCGTCCCGACCTGGCTGCTGCGGATCGTCAGCCGGCGCGAGTGGAAGTTCTCGCCGAGCGGCACGCTGACCCGGCGGTCGCCGTACCAGGACAGCTCGACGACCTCGCCCTCCGGCGCGAGGAGCTCCAGCGCCTTGGCCAGGCCGGCCTCGGACGCGCTCGCGTGCACGACGAGGTCGCAGCCGTCTTTCGCGGCTTCCGGCGTCGAGAAGTCGACCCCGAGGGCGTCGGCGATCGCGGCCCGCGAAGGGTCGACGTCGATCAGCTGCACGCGGGTGGCGGGGAAGCCCTGGAGCAGCTTCGCGACGCTGCAACCGACCATGCCGGCGCCGATCACCGCGATCCGGTCGCCGAGCTTCGGCTTCGCGTCCCAGACGGCGTTGACCGCGGTCTCGACGGTGCCGGCGAGGATCGCGCGGCCGGGCGGGACGGCGTCCGGCACCGGCGTGACGGCGCTCGCGGGGACGACGTACGCGGTCTGGTGCGGGTAGAGGCAGAAGACGGTCTTGCCCTTGAGCTCGGCCGGGCCGTGCTCGACGACACCGACGTTGAGGTAGCCGTACTTCACCGGCCCGGGGAACTCGCCCTCCTGGAACGGCGCCCGCATGACGTCGTGCTGGTTCGCCGGGACGCCGCCGCGGAAGACGAGGGTTTCGGTGCCGCGGGAGACGCCGGAGAACAGCGTGCGGACGCGCACTTCGCCGTCTTCCGGCTCGCGCAAGGTCACGGAACGGAGGGCACCTTCGCCGGGGCTTTGAACCCAGAAAGCCTGTTCCACGTGTTCTCCCTTGCAGGCGACCGGAGGCTGGTGTCGCCGCCACCCTATGAGCACCCGTGCCGATTCGCGGAGTAAAAGATGATCAAGAACGGACTTCTCCTACGCTCGGCGGTCCCGGTGTGGGCGCTCGTCGCCGGGGCCGGCTTCCTCTCCCCGATCGCCTGGGCGACCGGGACCGTGTACGGCGTCGCGCTCGTGCTGCTGACGGGCTGGGGCCTGCGGCAGAGCGGCCGCGGCAAGTTCGGGCCCGCCGACTGGATCACGTTCGCCCGCGCGGTCCTCGTGGGCGGCGCGGCCGAGCTGATCGCCGACGGCGGTCACCCGCTCTGGGTGCTGGTCGGGCTGGTCGCGGTGGCACTGGCGATGGATGGTTTCGACGGCCAGGTCGCCCGCCGCACGGGCACGGCGTCGGAGTTCGGCGCGCGGTTCGACATGGAGGTCGACGCGTTCCTGATCCTGCTGCTCTGCATCCAGGTGTCCCGCACGCTGGGGCTGTGGGTGCTGGCGATCGGCCTGATGCGGTACGCGTTCGTGGCCGCGTCGTGGGCCCTGCCGTGGCTGACGGCGCCGCTGTACCCGAGCATGGCCCGCAAGACGGTGGCCGCGGTGCAGGGCGTGGTGCTGGTCGTGGCGGTTTCCGGGATCTTCCCGTTCGCGGTGACGTTCGGCCTGGTCGTGGCGGCGCTGGTGGCGCTGGTGTGGTCGTTCGGCCGGGACACGGTGTGGCTGGCCCGCCACCGCGTGGCGGCGGAGCCGGGCCGGATCGTGGAGATCACCCGCGCGACGCTGCGCCGCCCGCACGGCCCGGCTTGGCGGGGCCACAACCAGGCGGCTTGACGGCCCTCAGCCGGACTCGCGGGCGGCCTTGGCCCGGCGTTTGCCCTCGTGCATCGCCAGCACCCGGGCGATCGGGATGGTGTGCCCCTCCGCCACCAGGTCCTCGGGCAGCACGAACGGCTCGGGCATCTCCGCCGTCCAAGCGTCCTCGCCGTCACCCAGCAACTCCGGCGCCGTGTGCACCGTGAAGTCCGCCGGCTTGACGCCGTCCAGGTCGGCCCAGCGGACCGGGAACGACACCGGCGCGCCCGGCCGGTGGCGGGGGCTGTAGACCGACACCACCGTCGCGCCGCCCGCCCGGGTCGAATCCAGGAACACCTTGCCCTCGCGGCGGTCCTTCACGAACTCCGTCGTCCCCAGCGACGGGTCGATGCGCTCGGCGCGGGCCGCGATCGCCCGCGTCGCCGCCGCGATGTCCTCCATCGACTGACCCGGCGCCAGCGGCACGAAGATGTGGACACCCTTGGAGCCGCTCGTCTTGAGCGCGCCGTCGAGCCCGTCCTTGTGCAGCGCTTCGCGCACCAGCGAAGCGGCCCCGATGGCGAGGGAGAACGGCCCGTCGGCGGGTGGGTCCAGGTCGAGGATCAGGTGGGTCGGCCCGTGCGACGGGTCGCCGCGGTGGAGCGACGTGTGGAACTCGATCGCCCGCTGGTTGCCGAACCAGATCAGCGTGCGGAGGTCGTTGCAGAGCGCGTACGAGACGTCCCGCTTGGACGTCTCGGCCCACACCGAGACCCGCTCGACCCAGTCCGGGGTGTACTTCGGCAGGTTCTTCTGCATGAACGGGCCCTGCCCGCGCAGCACCCGCAGCACCGTCAGCAGCCGGTCGCGCAGCTCCGGGAGCATCCGGTCGGCGACGGCTTCGAGGTAGTCGAGCCACTCCCGCTTGGTCACCCCCGCGTCGGGGAAGACCTCCTGGTCGAGACTGCTCAGCTTGACGCCGTGGCGGACCTCGTCGCTGCTCATCGGCCCACCTTCGCGCCCGCGCGCGAAGCGGTCAACTCTCTGCGAGCCTCAGACCAGCGGACGTCCGGCGCGCAAGCGGCGGCGCAGGTCCCAGAGGCAGAGGTTGAAGGGGAACCGCCGCACCGCCGCCGGCAGCACGCGGGTCACCCGGCCGAGCGCGGCGAGGAACGCGTCGAACCGGCGCTGGTCGGCGGCCGTCCACGGCAGGCGCATCTCGTCGCGGAAGCGCTGCGGCAGGAAGCCCGTCGTGACGAAGCGGTGGAACCGCCGTCCCGGCGCGGCGACGGCGGGGTGCAGGAACCGCAGGTCGACGATGTCGGTGAGGTAGCGGCGGACGGTGTCGTCGACGCTGACCTCGGCGAGCCCGGCCGCCCAGTACTCCTCGAAGGCCGCGCGGTCGGCGGGCCACATCTCCGGATGGACCTGCAACGTCGTGCCGAGCGCCGCGGCCTCGCCGTAGAAGTCCGCCGGCTCGCCGCCGACGAACGCGAGGTAGACGTCCTCGAAGCCCTTGTAGAGGCAGGCGGCGACCCACAACTGGAGGTCGGTGTCGAAGGCGTCGTAGGCGACGGGGCTTTCGGCGTTCGAGTGCACCTGGGCGTGGGCCCGGTTCACGCCACGCCGGTAGGCGGCGCGCTCGGCCTCGGTCCCCATGGTGGCGACGGCGAGGTAGGTCAGCGTGGTCCGCGTCCGCTTCGCCGGGTGGCGGAAGAGGTTCCCGCTGTCGACCTTGCTCTCGAGCACGCCGTACCCGACGGGGGCGCGGGAGAGCTGCATGATCACGTTCGCGCTGCCGGCGAGCAGCCCGGCACCGACGACGGCGTCCTGGAGCGCGGTGTCCGTCACGTCCTCCAGGGAACGACACTGTTGACGACGTGTCAAGAACGGTAGCTCGCCCGGGCGAACATCGTCAGCGCCCGCGCGAACGCCGCCGGCGCCGAGCTGCCGCCCGAGCGATCGCGCGCCACCACCAGCACCGCGTGCCGCCGCCCGCCCTCAAGAGCGGTAGCTCGCCCGGGCGAACGCGATCAGGGCTCGCGCGGCCGGGCTCAACGGGCCGTCGGTGCGCCATGCCAGCGCCAGCACGCCGCGCAGTCCCGGCCCCGCGATCGTGACGACCCGCAGCTCCGCCTCGTGGTAGCGGGCCAGCGACTCCGGCACCACCGCCACCCCCAGCCCCCGCTTCGCGAGCTGCACCAGGACGTTCGGGTCGGCCGCCTCGAACGCGATCCGCGGCGTCAGCCCTTCGCGCGCGAACGCGGCGTCCAGCGCCGTGCGCAGCCCGGTCCCCTTCGGCAACGCCATCAGCGGCGGCCCGGCCAGGTCGGCGATCGCGACCTCGGCGTGCTCGGCCAGCAGCCCCGAAGTCACCGCCACGAACGGCTCGTCGATCAGCACCTGCGTCGCGATGCCGGGCGGCGGCTCGGTCGACAGGCCGACCACCGCCAGGTCGAGCCGGCCTTCGCGCAGGGCCGCCAGCATCGTGTCCGAGTTCGCCTCGGACAGCGTGATCTCGACCGCCGGGTAGCGCTCGTGGAAGCGGGCGAGCAGGTCGGGCAGCTTCACCGGGCCCGCCGACGTCACCGCGCCGATCGCGACCTGGCCGCGGACCAGGCCGGCCAGCTCGTCGACGGCTTCGCGCACCCCCTTCACCGCGGCGAGCGCGGCCCGCGCGTGGGGCAGCGCCGCGGCGCCGACGTCGGTGAGCCGGACCGTGCGGCCCGACCGGTCGAGGAGCTCCTGCCCCAGCTCGCGCTCGAGTCGTTTGACCTGCGCGCTCACCCCGGGCTGGGCGACGTGCAGCCGTTCCGCCGCCCGCGTGAAGTTGCCTTCCTCGGCGACGGCGACGAAGTACGCCAGCTGGTGCAGTTCCATAAGCACTGATTCTAGTAAGTAGACACACCAGATCTTGGACTTCTGGCGAGCGCGGCTCGAAGCTGAAGACATGCAGACATTCCGACCCGGCCAGGATGGTTACGCCGAAGAGATCGCCGGTTTCCAGACGTCCGTGCCCACCCGACCCGCGGTGGTCGTCGCCGCCGAGACCGCCGACGACGTCGTCGCCGCGGTGAAGTACGCCGCCAAGCACGACCTGTCCGTCTCCGTCCAGTCCACTGGACACGGCTTGACCGCCGGCACCGACGGCCTGCTGATCAGCACGCGCCGGATGACCGACGTCAAGATCGACGGAGACATCGCCCGGGTCGGCGCCGGCGTCCGCTGGGGCGCGGTGATCGAGGCCGCCGCGAAGCACGGGCTGGCTCCGCTGAGCGGCTCGTCGCCCGACGTCGGCGTCGTCGGCTACACGCTCAGCGGCGGCTTCGGGCTGATGGCGCGGCGGTTCGGCCGCGCGGCCGACCACGTGCGCGCGATCGACGTCGTCACCCCCGGCGGCGAGCTCCGCACGGTGACGCCGGGGTCCGAGCTGTTCTGGGCGCTGCTCGGCGGCCGCGCCGGCTTCGGCGTCGTGACGGCGCTGGAGTTCGGCCTGGTCCCGGTGGCCGAGCTGTACGGCGGCGGGCTGTACTTCGACGCCGCGGACCTGCCGGCGGTGCTGCGCGCGTGGCGGACGTGGGCGATGACCGTGCCCGACGAGCTGACGACGTCGATCGCCGTGGTCCCGATGCCCGACTTGCCGTTCCTGCCGGAACCGATCCGCGGGAAGCACGTCGCGAACATCCGGATCGCCTACCTCGGCGACGACGGCGACTCGGTGGTGGCGCCGCTGCGAGCCGCCGCGCCGGTGCTGCTGGACACGCTGAAGCGGTTGCCGTACACGGATTCGGGGTCGATCGCGAGCGACCCGCCGCACCCGCACCCGTACCACGGGACGAACGCGACGGTGGAGGTGCTGAACGACGGGATGCTGAGGTCGATCCTCGAGCACGCCGGCCCGGGCGCGCCGGTGGAGACGGTGCTGATCATCGACCGCCTCGGCGGCGAGCTGGCCCGCCGCGCCGCGGACGGCGTCGGCTGGGACTCGGCGGCGGAGTTCGTGGTGCGGGCGCTGTCGGTGGTCGAGGACGGCGTCGAGCCGATCCGCCGCGCGCACGCGAAGCTGTTCGACGCGCTGGCGCCGTGGTCGACGGGCCGGCTGCTGCCGTTCCTCTACGGCGAGCACTCCGCCGCGGAACTGGCGGCGGCCTTCCCCGCCGGGGACGTCGCCCGGCTGAAGCAGCTCAAGGCGAAGTACGACCCGGCGGGGAGGTTCGGCTGAAGCCTCAGCGCTCGAAGACGACGATCGGGATGAGCCGCGTGGTCTTCGTCTCGTACTCGGCGAAGCCCTCGGCGTGCGCGACCATGCCGGCGTAGAGGCGGTCGCGCTCGGCGCGGTCCTCGATCACGGTGGCGGTGGCCTCGAAGGTCTCGGTGCCGACCTCGATGGTGACCTTCGGGTTGGCGACGAGGTTGTGGAACCAGGCCGGGTTCTTCGGGGCGCCACCCATGGACGCGGCGACGACGAGCTTGTCCCCGTCACGGGTGTAGACCAGCGGCGAGAGGCGTGCCTGCCCGCTCTTCGCGCCGATCGTGGTGAGCAGGAGCACGTTCTTGCCCTCGAAGTAGTTGCCGACCTTGCCCCCGTTGGCCCGGAACTCCTCGACGACCTGGGTGTTGAAGTCGTTCATGTCGGCTGGCGTAGTCATGGGATCCCCTGTTTCTGGCCGGTACGCTCGTTCGTGCCCCGAGGTAGGCTCGGGAGACGAGAAGCCTTTGCTTTGCAAACAAAGCTACCGACGGGAGGTGACCGGTGTCAACGCAGGGCGGGTTGAGCCTGGAAGACGGCGTGCGCAGGCTCCTGCTGCTGATGCCGCGCCTGGTCGGCCGCGCGAAGCGGACACCAGTCCCCGTCGAGCTGAACGGCTGCGCGCTCGCGCCGCGGCACCTTTCGCTGCTGTCGATCCTGCTGTTCGACGGCCCGATGACGGTGACCGAGCTGGCGGGACGCCTGGAGGTCGCCCCGACGACGGCGAGCCTGATGGTCGGCGACCTGAGCCGTCAGGGCGTGCTGAACCGCGACGAGGACCCGGCGGACCGTCGCCGCACGATCGTGAGCATCACCCCGGAGCGGCGCCCGGCGGTGGACGCGTGGCTGGCCCGCGGCGCGCAGGCGTGGAGCAACGCGCTGGCGCCGCTGACGCCGGCCGAGCGTCAGCTGGTGATCTCGACGCTGGAGGCCTACGAACACGGCACCTGCGAAGGCCCCGTCTGCTAGCTCAGTCCTCGGTGCCCTTGTCCCGGGCCAGCTTCCGCTGCGCCTCCGCGCGCTCGCGGCACTTGCGCAGGAACTCGTCGTCGTCGTCCGCGCTGCCGGCCGCGAACCGGCCCGGGCGGTCGTACTCCGGGTACGCCGGGGCGTTCCGCTCGTACGGGCCGCGAGCCCGCGTCACCTGCTGCGGCCGCCCCGCGACCAGCCAGATGATCGAGCCCACCAGCGGCAGCACCAGCACGACGAGCAGCCACAGGCCCTTCGGCAGGTTGCGGCAGGACGACTCGTCCGTCGTGATCACGTCGACCAGGCAGAAGATCCACAGCCCGAGCGTGACGATGCCCAGCAATCCATCGAAATACAGCATTCCGCGCGCCTTCCCCCAAGAAGATGAACGCGGTAAGTAGTAGCAGAACCCCGCCGCGGGTCAGCCGCGGGTCGCCCGCAGCGCGCCGGTCGCGAGCGCGATCGCGTGTGCCGGCCCCGGGCACTCGCGCGCGCCCGCCCCGAACGGCCTCCCGGCCAGCGGCACCAAGACGTCTTCGCCGTTCACCCGGCGCCGGGTGTGCGACACGGGCGGGTCCGCGTCCAGCACTTCCGCCACCGCGTCCTCGGGCGTTTTTCCCTTTCGCACCAGCGGAATCGCGGTGCCGATCAGCTTGGCCGTGGCTTCGCAGGCCTGGATCAGCAGGCCGATCCGCGCGGCGACGAGCTCGTCGGTGGTCCCCCCGCACGCCGCGACCAGCCGTCCCAGCGCGGCTTCGGCTTCGGTGGTGCCTTCGGACGGCGTCACGTGCGGGTGGTAGACGGCCGCGACCGCGACGACGTCCGAAGGCACCACCGGCAGGCCCAGCTCGCCCGCCAGCACGCCGACGACGACCGAGCGGGCATCGCCGGCCGTCTCGGATGCCTTGCGCCGCAACACGTCCGGATCGACGTCGGCCAGGAGCGACACGGCGAGCGCCCGCCGCCGGACGTGGTCGGCACCGTTGCTGAACCGGCCGACCGAAGCGCGCAGCCACGCGACGCTCCCCGGAACGACATCAGTGGGCACCGGCGGAACGGGAGCGGAAAGCGAAGTCATGCGGCGAAGGTAGCCACGGGAAACGTCGGCGGCGGCCGAAGTGTCTACAGCAGCGAAGTCGGGAACCAGGTCGCCTGCGGACCAGCGCAGCGCGTGGTCCGCGGGACGGCGTGCTGGAACCACCACGCCTCGGTGACGCGGCCGTCCGGCAGCCGGTACGTCGGCGGCCCGCCGACGCGGGCGAGACCGGCGGCGAGCAGCGACCGCGCGCTCGCGACGTTGCCGACCTCGGCACCGGCCCGCACCCGCGGCAGGCCGAGGTGCTCGTGCGCGAGGGTCAGCCCGGCCGCGAACAGCACCCGGCCGTTGCCGCGCCCGCGGTAGTCCGGCGCGAGGTAGCCGCCGGTCTCGGGGCCGCCGTCCTCCCCGGTGTGCACGCTCACCAGCCCGACGCACCGGTTGGCCTCGACGTCGATCATCACGAGGTCGAGCGACTGCGGATCGGGCGAAACCCAGTCCGGTCCGGTCCCGGGCACGACGCGCAGCGCATCAGCCCGCGCCGACTTGGCGACGATCGAGTCCTGCTGCCAGCCGAGCCACCGCTGAGCGGCCGGATCACTACCGCAGGCAACGGCGGCGGCGTACTCCCAGGCGGTCGGCGTCCGGAACAGGAAACGCCCCCGACGCAGCACGTGGCCCTGCCGGTCGCAGGTCCGCTTGGTCATCAGACGCCCGCGGCGGGTGAGCCGGTCGAAGATCCCCTTGGTGGCTGGCAGCATCGCGGCGAAATCGTAGCGGAGCGATCGCCACGGGAGGCGTTATTGTGGCCCGATGACGGCCGTACCCGAGGCAACCGAACTGGACGGCTCCGGCCGTGCGGCCCAGCCTCGACAGCTCATCGTGACGGTGTACGGCCTCTACTCGCGTACCGAAGGCGGCTGGCTCTCGGTCGCTTCGCTGATCGACCTGCTGGCCGCCGTCGGTGTCGACGAGCCCGCCGTGCGCTCCTCCATCTCGCGGCTGAAGCGGCGCGGGATCCTCGAAGCCGTGCGCCGCGGGGCGACCGCCGGTTACGAGCTGTCCGACGACGCGCGCGAGATCCTGCGTGAGGGCGACGAGCGGATCTTCCGGCGCGGGCGCGCGACCGCCGCCGACGGCTGGCTGCTCGCCGTGTTCTCAGTACCCGAGACCGAGCGGCACAAGCGGCACCTCCTGCGCACCCAGCTCGCGCGGATGGGCTTCGGCACCGCCGCCTCCGGCGTCTGGATCGCGCCGGCGCACCTGCACGCCGCGACCGCGGAGGCGCTGACCCGGCTCGGCCTGGCCGGGTACGCCGACCTGTTCCGCGCCGACCACCTCGCCTTCGGCGACGTCCGGGCGAAGGTCCGCGACTGGTGGGACCTCGACCGGCTCGACGGGCTGTACACGACCTTCCTCGACGAGCACGGCCCCGCGCTGCGCCGCAAGTCCGGGACCGACGAGCAGGCCTTCGCCGACTACGTCCGCGTGCTGACCGGCTGGCGGCGGATGCCCTACCTCGACCCCGGCCTGCCCGCGGAGTTCCTGCCCCGCGACTGGTCGGGCATCCGCGCGGCCGAGCTGTTCTTCGAGCTGCACGCGAAGCTGGAGGGTCCGGCCCGGGCGTACGTCGCGAGGTCGATCAGCTTCGGCTGACGACCGCGAAACCCTGCACCTCGACCAGGGCCTCTTCGTCCCAGAGCCGGTCGACGCCGATGCCTGCCATCGCCGGGTACTCGGTGCCCGCGAGGCGCTTCCAGACCCGGCCGATCTCGCGCGCGTGCGCCCGGTAGTCCGCCATGTCGACGATGTAGATCGTCACGCTGCACAGGTCCTCCGGCGCACCTCCGGCCGCGCGCAGCGACGTCAGCAGGTTGCCGAGCGCGCGTTCGAACTGCTCGACCACGCCGTCACCGACGATCTTGTTCGACGCGTCCAGCGCCGTCTGCCCGGCCAGGAAGACGACGCGCCCCTCGGCCACCACCGCGTGCGAGAACCCGGACGGCTTGCCCAGCTCCGGCGGGTTGATGCGTTCCATGCGGGACACCGTACGCCATCTATCGCGTTATTGACGGTCGTAGAGGTGACGACATACCCTGGTCGGCGTGCGTATCGCGGTCATCGGTGGCGGCCCGGCGGGTCTGTACTTCGCCGCGCTGGCGAAACAGCTCGGTCCCGGACACGAAATCACCGTCTGGGAGCGCAACGCGCCGGACGACACGTTCGGCTTCGGCGTCGTGTTCTCCGACGAGACGCTCGGCGGCATCGAGCACGCCGACGCGGCGGTGCACGAGGCGATGCGCGCCGAGTTCGCGCGCTGGGACGACATCGACGTCCACTACCGCGGCACGGTCACCACCTCGGGCGGCCACGGCTTCGCCGCGATGAGCCGCAAGCGCCTGCTCGGCATCCTCCAGAACCGCTGCGCCGAGCTCGGCGTCGGACTGCGCTTCCGCGAAGAGGCGCCCGCCGACCTCTCGGGCTACGACCTGGTCGTCGCCGCCGACGGCGTCAACTCCGCGGTCCGCGCCAAGCACGCCGAAACGTTCCGGCCGAGCGTCGAGACCCGCCGGTGCCGCTTCATCTGGCTGGGCACGGACCTGGTGTTCGACGCCTTCAAGTTCTACGTCCTCGACACGCCGGCCGGGATCATGCAGATCCACGGCTACCCGTACGGCCGCGACGGCAGCACGTTCATCCTCGAGGTGCAGGAAGACGTCTGGCAGCGGACGTTCGGGCCGATCGCGGCGGCGTCGCTGCCTCCTGGCCAGAGCGACGAGAAGTCCATCGCGCTGATCCGCGAGCTGTGCGCCGACGTCCTCGGTGGACACCGGATCATGGCGAACAACTCGAAGTGGATCTCGTTCGGCACCGTCCGCTGCGAGACGTGGGTGCACGGCAACGTCGTCCTCCTCGGCGACGCCGCGCACACCGCGCACTTCTCGATCGGCTCGGGCACGAAGCTGGCGATGGAGGACGCGCTCGCGCTGGTCGCCTGCCTGCACGAAAACGACGGCGTCGCCGAGGCGCTCAAGGCGTACGAGCTGGAACGGCGTCCGGTCGTCCAGTCGACGCAGCGTGCCGCGCAGGCGAGCCTCGAGTGGTTCGAGAACATCGCGCAGTACGCCCACCAGGAGCCGCCGCAGTTCGCGTTCAACATCCTCACGCGCAGCCGCCGCGTCACCTACGACAACCTGCGCCTGCGCGACCCGGAGTTCGCGGCCGAGCTCGACCACTGGTTCGCGGCGTCGCTCGGCACGACGTCGCGGCCGCCGATGTTCCAGCCGTTCAAGCTCGGTTCGCTGGAACTGCCGAACCGGATCGTGGTGTCCCCGATGGACATGTACTCCGCTGTGGACGGTGTCCCGGGCGACTTCCACCTGGTACACCTGGGAAGCAAGGCGCTCGGCGGCGCCGGGCTGGTGATGACCGAGATGGTCTGCGTCTCGCCCGAAGGCCGGATCACCCCCGGCTGCGGCGGGCTGTACACCGCGGAACAGGAAGCCGCGTGGAAGCGCGTCGTCGACTTCGTGCACACGCAGTCCCCCGCGCGCATCGGTGTCCAGTTGGGACACTCGGGACGCAAGGGCTCGACGAAGCTCATGTGGGACGGCATCGACGAGCCGCTTCCCGCGGACAACTGGGAAGTCTGCGCGCCTTCCGCTTTGGCGTACTCCGACCGCAACCAGATCCCGCGCGAGCTGTCCACTTCGGACATGGCGGCGATCCGCGACGAGTTCGTCGCCTGCGCTCAGGCTGCCGCCCGTGCCGGGTTCGACGTCCTCGAACTGCACTGCGCGCACGGCTATCTGCTGTCGTCGTTCCTCTCGCCGCTGACCAACCAGCGCCGTGACGACTACGGCGGCTCGCTGGAGAACCGGCTGCGGTTCCCGCTCGAAGTCTTCGACGCGGTCCGCGCCGCCTGGCCCGCCGAGCGGCCGATGACCGTCCGGATCTCGGCGACCGACTGGGCGGAGGGCGGCATCGACGCCGACGACGCCGTCGAGATCGCCCGCGCCTTCGCCTCCCACGGCGCGGCCGGGATCGACGTCTCGACCGGCCAGGTCGTCTGCGACGAGAAGCCGCAGTACGGCCGCAGCTACCAGACGCCGTACGCGGACCGGATCCGCAACGAGATCGGCGAGGAGTACGGCATCGCGGTGATCGCGGTCGGCGCGATCTCCTCCTACGACGACGTCAACTCGCTGATCCTGGCCGGACGTGCGGACCTCTGCGCGCTGGGTCGCACGCACCTCTACGATCCACAGTGGACGCTTCACGCAGCGGCCGAGCAGGGCTACGCGATGCCGTGGCCGAAGCCGTTCGCGGCGGGCAGCCGGAAGCCGCAGTCGGGCCGCACCGACGGCCCGGAGCCGCGGCTCGACCTCGTCCGGTCGGGGCCGACCGGCACGTCCCATGCACGCTGGCGACCGGGAGCTTCGTCATGACTTTCGCCCTCGACGCCGGCCAGCGGACCTTCGCCGCGGACGTCCGGCGCCTGGCCGAGGACCGGTTGCGCCCGCTCGCCGAATCCGGTGCGGAGGGTGCGGTCAACCGCCCGCTGCTCAAGGAGATGGGGTCGCTCGGCCTGCTCGCGCGGCTCTTCCCCGGCGTCGCCGAAGGAACGCCGTCACGTCAGGCGGCCGCGACCGACCTGTGCATCCTGCGCGAGAACCTCGCCACGGTGAACACCGAGGCCGAGACCGCGTTGGCCTTGCAGGGACTGGGAAGTTACCCGATCCTGCAGTCCGGACAGGACAGTCAGGTCGCGAAGTGGCTGCCCGCGGTGGCGGCCGGTGACGCGGTGGCGGCGTTCGCGCTGACCGAGCCGGACGCCGGTTCGGACGCGGCCGCGCTGTCGCTCTCGGCGGAATCCGACGGCGACGGCTGGCGCCTCACCGGCGAGAAGATGTGGATCTCGAACGCGCCGGAAGCCGACTTCTACACGGTTTTCGCGCGCACCACGGAAGGCGCGGGCTCGCGCGGCGTCAGCGCGTTCGTCGTCCCCGCCGACCGGCCGGGACTCGGCGGCGAACACCTGGACCTGGTCAGCCCGCACCCGATCGGCACGGTGACGTTCGACGGCGTCGAGGTCCGGCGCGAGGAGCTGCTCGGCGAGGAGAACCGCGGCTTCGCGGTGGCGATGCGGACGCTGGACCTGTTCCGCCCGAGCGTCGGCGCGTTCGCCGTCGGGATGGCCCAGGCGGCGCTCGACGCCACTGTGGACTACACCGGGCAGCGGGAAGCCTTTGGTGGCCCGCTGATCAAGCAGCAGGCGGTGGCGCACGCGCTCGCCGAGATGGCCACCCGCACCGAAGCGGCCCGGCTCCTGGTCTACGCGGCCGCGGGCGCGTACGACGCCGGCGAACAGAACCTCGGCGGCCGCGCCGCGATGGCGAAGCTGTTCGCCACGGAAGCCGCGCAGTTCGTCGTCGACTCGGCGGTCCAGCTGCACGGAGCCCGCGCCTTGCGACGCGGGCACCTGCTCGAACACCTCTACCGCGAGGTCCGCGCGCCGCGCATCTACGAAGGCGCGTCGGAGATCCAGCGGACGATCATCGCACGGTGGCTGGCTTCTTCGCGGGCCGGCGGTCCAGCCACCACTGGCTGAGCAGCAGCAACGTGAGCACGCTCATCGTGCCGGCCAGCGTCGAGGCGGTCTGGAAGAGCACCGCGTCGTCGGGGTAGTGCGGGGCGAGGGCGATGAACGCGATCGGGGCGTAGACCCGGCTGAGCAAGGTGTTCATGGCCATCGCGAAGCTGCGGATCATCCACCGCCGGTGGTCGGCGTACCGGTGCTGCCGGATCGCGCGGAAGCCGGCGATGGTGAACCCGAGCCACAGCAGCGCCGCGACGACGTTCAGCACGCCGGCCGCCGGGCCGAACGGGCTGAACAGGGCGATGGTCAGCGCCATCAGCGCGGACGGGATCGCGCCGCCGAAGACGTAGACGCGGCCGATGCGGCGGTGGGCGACCGGGTGCGTGCGCCGCAGCCACGGCCAGACCTGCAGGATCACGCCGACGATGGCGATCGTGCCGAAGAGGATGTGCGCGACCAGGAACCCGTAGTGCGCGGCGAACCCCGGCGGCGCGGGAACGCGGGACTGCGCCGGATCCAGCGTGAGGTAGGGCGGCACCGAGAAGGCGAGGAAAGCGGCGACCAGCAGCGCCAGCGGCGCGATCCACGGCCGCCGCCACCACGTTTTCGTCTCGGGCAGGACGGTCGTCATCGCACGCTCACCTGCTTCTTCGCGGGCCGCCGCTCCAGGATCAGCTGGCTGACGATCAGCGCGAACGCCAGCCCGCCCCAGGACGAGAGGGCCCCGACGCTCTGGCCGTAGGCGAGTTCGCTGCCGCCGAAGGTGGTCGGGATCTGCGGTTCGAGCACGATCATCGCGATCGGCGAGATCACGCGGTTGACGATGATCGAGAAGGTCAGCGTCACGCTGCGGATCATCCACTTGCGGTGGTCGCCGAAGCGGCGTTCTCGTACGGCTCGCCAGCCGGCGAGGGTGCACCCGATCCACAGCACCGCGGCGAGCACGTCACTGACCCGCGTGACCGGGCCGAACGGGCTCTGCGACCCGATCGTCAGCGCCATCAGCCCGGAGGGCAGCACGCCGGCGAAGACGTACGCGCGGCCGGCGTAGCGGTGGACCACCGGGTGCGTCCGGCGCAGCCACGGCCAGATCTGCAGGACGGCGCCGATCATCGCGACCGAGCCGAAGACGACGTGCCCGACGAGGAACCAGTAGTGCGCCGGAAACCCCTCGGGCGCCGGCACCCGCGACTGCGCGGGGTCGAGCGCCAGGTAGGGCGGCAGCGAGAAGGAGAGGAAGGCGAGCACGACGAGGGCCAGCGGGCCGATCCACGGCCGTCGCCACCAGGCCTTCGTGGCCTTCGTCGTCGTGCTCGGAACGGGCCTGGCCGCTGTCCGGACCGCCATGGTTCCCCCTGTCCGTGGTTCGGGATCTTGCCCGACCGACGTTAGGGGTGTTCAGGGGTGGCCAACCATGGTGCCGACCACCGGCGCGGGGGTGGGGCCTACCCCACCCCCGACCGGGTGACCGTCAGCTACCGCGGACCCGCCGCACGGTGTCGCGGTAGAAGTAGCCGCTCTGCTTGATCGTGCGCTCCTGCGTCTCGTAGTCCACGCGGATCAGGCCGAACCTCTTCGCGTACCCGTACGCCCACTCGAAGTTGTCCAAAAGGGACCATGCGAAGTACCCGCGCACGTCCGCCCCCGCCGCGCGGGCCGCCGCCACGGCCGCGATGTGCGAGGCCAGGTACGCCGTGCGCTGCTCGTCGCGGACGAAGCCGGCCGAGTCCGGGTCGTCGTCGAACGCCGAGCCGTTCTCCGTGATGTACATCGGGAGGCCCGGGTAGTCGCGGCCCAACCGGGTCAGCAGCTCGGTGAACTTGTCCGGCAGGATCTCCCAGCCCATCGCCGTCGTCGGTTCGCCGAACGGGACCGTCCGGGATGCCGGGACACCCTCGTCGTCGACCGCGTTGCCGGACTCGTCCACGCCCGAGAACTGCTGGCCGAAGTAGTAGTTCACGCCCAGGAAGTCCAGCGGCGTCGAAATGACCGAAAGGTCGCCATCCTGAACCGGAAGACGAACCCCGCGCGAAGCCAGGTCCTCGACCACGTCCGCCGGGTACTCGCCGCGCACCAGCGGGTCCAGGTAGATCCGGACGCCGAGGCCGTCGGCCTGACGGGCGGCCCGGACGTCCTCCGGGGAGTCCGTCGCCGGGTCGGCCGTGCACATGTTCAGCGTGATGCCGAACTCCGTGTCCGCCGGGGCGGCCTCACGCATCCGCTGCGTCGCGAGACCGTGGCCCAGCAGCAGGTGGTGCACCGCGTGCAGCCCGGCCGTGTAGTCCCGCCGCCCCGGCGCCATCACGCCGTGCACGTACCCGTGCATCGCCGAGCACCACGGCTCGTTCAGCGTCGTCCAGTGGCGCACTCGATCGGAAAGCCGGTCGAACACCAGCATCGCGTAGTCGGCGAACCGGTACGCCGTGTCACGCGCCGGCCAGCCGCCCGCGTCCTCCAGCTCCTGCGGCAGGTCCCAGTGGTACAGGGTCAGCCACGGCGCGATGCCGCGCTCGAGCGTCTCGTCCACCAGCCGCTCGTAGAAGCCGATGCCCGCCTCGTTGACGCCGCCGCGGCCCCGCGGCTGGACGCGCGGCCACGCCACGGAAAACCGGTAGGTGTCGGCACCCAGCTCGCCGACCAGCCCGATGTCCGCCGGCATCCGGTGATAGTGGTCGCACGCGATGTCACCGTTGTCATTGTTGTCGATCGCCCACGGGACCTGGCAGAAAGTGTCCCAGATGGACGGTGTGCGCCCGTCTTCCGCGACCGCGCCTTCGATCTGGTACGCGGCGGTCGCCACGCCCCAGCGGAAGTCCGGCGGCAGCGTGTCGATCAGCGCCTGCTGTTCGGCGGTCGCGGCTGTGGTCTCGGTCAAGGCGGGTCTCCTCCAGGTGTACCGGACAGGACAGACGGCGTTCAGTGGGTGGTGACCGGGTGCAGGAAGCAGGCCACTTCCCGCGAGGGGTCACCGCCGGGCAAGCCCAGCTCGGGCACCTTCGAGTCGCACGGCTCGAAGGCCTTGGGACACCGCGGGTGGAACGCGCAGCCGGCCGGCATGCCGCGCGTGTCCGGCGGGGAACCCGGGATCCCGGACAGCTCGCGGCGCGGCCCCCGCAGGGCGGGGAACGAGTTGAGCAGGCCGAAGCTGTACGGGTGCAGCGCGTCCCGGTAGAGCGCCGACGCCGGCGCCTGCTCGACGATCCGGCCGCCGTACATGATCGCGATCCGGTCCGAGAACTCCACCAGCAGCGAAAGGTCGTGCGTGATGAACAGGACCGAGAACCCGAGCCGCTCGCGCAGTTCCACGAGCTGGCCGAGGATCTGGCGCTGCATCACGACGTCGAGCGCGGTGGTCGGCTCGTCCATGATGACGACCCGCGGCTCGAGCGCCAGCGCCATCGCGATCATCACGCGCTGGCGCATGCCGCCGGAGAGCTGGTGCGGGTACGCCTCCAGCCGGTCGGCCGAAATCCCGACCAGCTTGAGCAGGTCGCGAGCCCGCGCCACCCGGCCCGCGCGAGTCGACTTCGGCTCGTGCGCCTTGATGACGTCAACGAGCTGGGTGACGACCTTGTGCACCGGGTTCAGCGAGTTCATCGCACCCTGGAACACGATGGACGTCTCCGCCCACCGGAAGTCGCGCAGCTGCTTGTCGGACAGTCGAAGGACGTCGTAGGGCTCGCCGCCCGCCGGGTGATAGATCACTTCACCGCCGCGGATCACACCCGGCGGCGCGAGCAGCCGCGTCAGCCCGTAGGCCAAAGTGGACTTCCCGCTGCCGCTTTCCCCGGCCAGGCCGAGGACTTCGCCGCGGTGCAGCGTCAGGTGCACGTCCCGGACCGCGCGCACGGCCTCGTCGCCGACGCCGTAGTCGACGTCCAGGCCCTTGATCTCCAGGACCGGGTCCATCATGGCTGTTCCTCCCGCCCGAGCACGGGCGTGAAGCCCACGCGCATGCGATGCGTCCGTCCGTCGGCGCCCTTGACGCGCGCCTTGCCGCTGCCGCGCAGCCGCGGGCTGACGAACTCGTCGATGCCGAAGTTGAGCAGGGACAACGCGGTGCCGAGGATCGCGATCGCCAGACCGGCGGGCACGAACCACCACCACGCGCCCTGCGCGAGGGCCTGCTGGCTCTGCGCCCAGAACAGGATCGTGCCCCAGTTCCAGTTGGACAGTCCCGAGACGCCGACGAACGCGAGCGTGATCTCCGACATCACCGCGAAGATCACCGTGCCGACGAAGCTCGACGCGATCACCGCGGTCAGGTTCGGCATGATCTCGAAGAAGATGATCCGCCACGTCGACTCGCCGGTCGCGCGGGCCGCTTCGACGTATTCCCGGCCTCGCAACGAAAGTGTCTGGGCCCGCAGGACTCGCGCACCCCACGCCCACGACGTGAACCCGATGATCACCGCCACCAGGTAGTCGCCGCCGGTGGGCACCGCGCTGCCGATGATGATGATCAGCGGCAGCGCCGGGATCACCAGGAACACGTTGGACAGTGCGGAAAGCCCTTCACCGGGCGTGCCACCGAGATAACCGGACGTCACGCCGACGATCACGGCGAGGATCGTCGCCACGATCCCGGCGGTCAGTCCGACCAGCATGACGCTGCGCGTGCCGACCACCACCTGGCTGAAGATGTCCTGGCCGAGGTGGGTGGTGCCGAACCAGTGCCGGCCCGACGGCCCTTCCAGCAGATCGTTGCTGCGCGCCGACGGGTCGTACGGCGCGATCCACTCCCCGATGACCGCGATCAGGACGAAGAAGACGATGACGGCGAGGCCGGTGACGGTCTTGCCGCCGGTGAGGAACCGGAACCGGCGCCGGCGGGCCGGTGTGGCGACCGGCAGGGCCTGCACGGCCTTGACGTCCGCCGCGGGTACGGCCATGTCAGCCCTCCTTCCGGGTACGCGGGTCGAGCGCGAGGTACGCGACGTCGGCGAACAGGTTCGCCACCAGCACCGACAGCGTGATGATCAGGAAGATGCCCTGCATCAGCGGGTAGTCCTGCGAGCCGACCGCCTGGAACAGCTGGTAGCCGACGCCCGGGTAGGAGAAGACGATCTCCACCAGCAGCGTGCCGCCGACGATGAACCCGAGCGCCAGCGCGAAGCCGGACACGCTCGGCAGCAGCGCGTTCCGGGCGGCGTACCCGACCATCACCCGGCGTTCGGGCAGGCCCTTGGCGTGCGCGACGGTGACGTAGTCCTCCGACGCGACGGTGACCATCATGTTGCGCATGCCCAGGATCCAGCTGCCCATCGAGCTGATCAGGATGGTGATCGCGGGCAGCAGGCTGTGCTGGATCGCGCTGCCGATGAACCCGCCGTCCCAGCCGGGCACCACGCCGGGGTCGTAACCGCCGGACGACGGGAAGAAGCTGCCCGGACCGGCCAGCAGAGCCAGCGCGATCAGGCCGAGCCAGAAGTACGGGATCGACGAGAGGAACGTCGTCACCGGCAGCAGGCCGTCGACCCACGAGCCGCGCTTCCAGCCGGCGACCACACCGAGCCCGGTGCCGAGCGCGAAGCCGACGATCGTGGTGATGCCGACCAGGATGATCGTCCACGGCAGACTGTCGCCGATCAGCTCCGACACCGGCGACGGGAAGAACGTGAACGAGATCCCGAGGTCGCCCCGGAAGAGCTGGCCCCAGTAGTCGAAGTACTGGGAGATCAGGCTTTCGTTCTTGTCCAGTCCGAAGAGCGTGTACAGCGACTGCATCGCTTCCGCGCTGATCATGCCCTGGTTCTTCGCGATCAGCGACTGCACCGGGTCACCCGGGATCAGCCGCGGGATGAAGAAGTTGATGGTGACGGCGGCCCACGCGGTGAAGAGGTAGAAGGCCAGCCGTTGCAGCAGGAACCTCATCGGGCGACTCCGTCGTACAGCCAGCACGCGGCCCAGTGGCCGGGCGCGTCGTCGACCTCGAACCGCGGCGGCAGGTCGGTCTTGCACCGCTCCATCGCGACCGGGCAGCGCGGGTGGAACCGGCAGCCCGACGGCGGGTCGATCAGGCTCGGCGGCTCGCCGGCCCCGCGCTCGGCGGGCACCTCACCGGGTGCGAGCTCGCTGTCGTCGACCTGCAGCCGGTCCGGGTCGGGCGCGGAGTCGATGAGCAGGCGCGTGTACGGGTGCGCCGGGTTCTGCGTGATGGTCTCGCTGTCGCCGCCTTCGACCATCCGGCCGGCGTACATCACCATCGTCTCGTCGGCGAAGTAGCGCGCCGACGCGATGTCGTGGGTGATGTACAGGATGGCGAGCTGCAGGCGTTCCTTGAGGTCCCGCAACAGGTTCAGCACGCCGAGCCGGATGGAGACGTCCAACATGGACACCGGCTCGTCGGCCAGCAGCGCCTCCGGGTCGGCGCCGAGCGCCCGCGCGATCGCGACGCGCTGGCGCTGCCCGCCGGACAGCTCGTGCGGGAACTTGTCGACGTACCGCTCGGGCGGCGTCAGCTGGACGCGGGAGAGCAGGTCGTGCAGCGACTTCTCGAGGTCGTCGCCCGCCCGGCCGTGGATCTTCAGCGCCCGCGTCAGGTGGTAGCGCACGGTGTGCACCGGGTTCAGCGACGCGAACGGGTCCTGGAAGATCATCTGGACCCGCCGGGCGTACGCGCGGAACGCCCGGCCCCGGTGGATGTTCACGGTCTCGCCGTGCAGCCGGATGTCGCCGCCGGTGCGCGGGTAGAGGCCCGCGAGCAGGCGGGCGACCGTCGACTTGCCCGAACCGGACTCCCCGACCAGCGCGGTGACCCGGCCCCGGCGGAGCGTCAAGGTCACGTCGTCGACGGCCTGGACGGCACGTCGCGGGCCGGTGAGGGCCGCGCGCCCGCGTCGCCGCACCGGGAAGTGCTTGGTGAGGCCCGCGGCCTCGAGGACCACGGGGAGGTCCCCCTCCGACCCGACGGCGATGGGGTCGGAGGGGGACTGCTCGGTCGTTGCCACGGACTCCGCCATCGATCAGGCCGCGGGCTTCAGGTGCAGAACGATGTCGAGCGCGTTGCGCAGCGTGGGCTGCGCCGGGCCGTACGGGTTGGCCTCGTCCGGCCAGCCGACCCAGTTCTTCGTGCTGTACTCGCCACCGGAGTTGGCCGCCGAGGTCGGGACCATCGGCTGCTGGTCGATCATGATCTTCTGCAACGTCGCCATGGCGGCGGTGCGGGCGGCGTCGTCCTCGGCGTTGGCGTAGGTCTCGAGCGCCTTGGTCGCCTCGTCGTTCTTGAAGCGGCCGTAGTTGCCGTTGATGCCACCCTGGCCGGTCGGCTTGTAGCGGCTGCCGTCCATGACGTCGCGGTACATGTCGTACGGCGTCGCACCGTCGTTGGTCCAGTGCATCAGGCCTTCGAAGTCACCGGTGTCGACCGACTTGATCCACGCGTCCTGGTTCATCTTCTCGACCGTGGCGGTGATGCCGATCTGCGAGAGGTTGTCCTTGATGATCTCCAGGTCGGTGATGTAGTCCGACCAGCCGGACGGGACCGTCAGCTTGAGGGTGACCGGCTTGCCGCTCGGGTCGGCCAGCTTGTCGCCGTTGAACTTGTAGCCCGCGCCGGTGAGCAGCGACTTGGCACCCGGGACGTCGACCTGGACCGTCTGGCCCTTGTACTGCGGCGCGATGAACGGGTCGCCCGCCGGCGTCGGGATGCCGGTGACCTGGTCGTTCTTCGGGTAGAAGTAGCCGGCCTCACCCTGGTTGAAGATGTCGTCGCGGTTGATCACCTTGCTGACCGCCTGACGCAGCTTCGCGTCGTTCCAGGGCGCCTTCTCGGTGTTGAACCACAGGCCGTGCACGGCCAGCTGCGCGGGGAACCACAGCTTGTAGTGCTGCGGGTCCTTGTTCGTGTAGACGGCCTTGTAGTTCGGGATGAAGACGAAGCTCCACTCCGACGCCCCGCTCACCAGCGCCGCGACCTGCGCGTTGTTGTCGGTGTAGGAGGTGTAGCGGATCTCCTTGACCTTCGGCGCTTCCTGCCAGTAGCCGCTGTCGCGCCGGGTGACGATCATCGTCTGCGGCGTGGCCGACTTGAGCGTGTACGGCCCGGTGCCGATCGGGTTCTTCACGGTGTCGAGCGCCGGGTCCTTGACGGACTGCCAGGCGTGCTTCGGCACGACGAGCGTCTGCAGGATCTTGACCTGGTTGACGAACTGCGAGTTGTCGAAGCCCAGCGTCACCTGGTTGCCGGCCGCGGTGATGTCCTTGTACGGGACGGCGTCGACGTTCAGCGCCTTGTTGTCGCGCAGCAGCTGGAACGTGTAGGCGACGTCCTCGGCGGTCATCGGCTGGTTGTCGGAGAACTTGACCCCGTCACGGACGGTCAGGACCAGCTTCTTGTAGTTGTCCGACCAGTCCCACTTCGTCGCGAGCCACGGCTTGCCGGGCTCCTGCGGCTTGACGCGGTTGAGCATGACCAGGGGCTCGTAGATCATCCACCGGTACCCCATGTTCGACAGGGCGGACGTCTCGAGGAACGGGTTGTTGTTCTCCGACTGCGGGCCGTCGGGCTTGCCCACGTTCAGCACCTGGTCCGGGTTGCTCTGAGCGGCGTTCGACGAGCTTCCGCCCGAACACGCGGTCAGGCCTCCGAGGGCCATCACGGCCACCAGCGCTGCGACGATGGAGCGCTTGACTCGCATCGTTCCTCCTAGTCATCGACGACGTGCGTAGGTGTCGACTGGTAGCGAGCCCCGACCGCCGGCGACCGAACGACGTCCCGAAGTCAACCCGGGTGACTCGGGTCACGTCAATAACACGGCGGTAACGTTTTGTACCTAAGTTTAAGTAATAAAAGAACTGGCGGTCTGGACCTGTCGGCCGCACTACTCCTTGCGACGCAAGGGAATCAGCCGGTCCGTCCCCCGTTCGCGAGCAGCTGCGCGATGGGCAGGGTGGCCGCGCCGAGCGCGACCGCCTCCGGCCCGAGCCGGCCCAGGACGACCTCGGTGTGCCCGGCCAGGTAGTCGAGCGCGTGCCGGCCCACCGCGTCGCGCACCGCGGGCAGGATCGCCGGTCCCATGATCGCCCCCGCGGAGCCGGAAAGCACCACCCGATCCGGGCTGAGCAGGTTGATCAGGTTCGCGATGCCGATCCCGAGGTATTCGGCGGCCTCGGCGAGCACGTCGGCGGCCGGGCCGTCGACGGCCGCTTCGGCGACGATGTGCGCCAGCTCGACGTCGCTTTCGTCCCCGATGACCGGTTCCTTGCCGACCCGGTCGGCGTAGTGGCGGACGACCGCCTCGGTGCCGACGTAGGCCTCCAGGCAGCCGTGCGAGCCGCAGCGGCAGGCCGCCCCCGCCGCCTTGACGACGGTGTGGCCCCACTCGCTGGTCGTGATGTCCGGGTGCGAGCGCCCGGCGGTCGCGACGGCGGCCCCGACTCCGACGCCGAGCAGGGCGACGATGGCCCGTTCGGCGCCCCGGCCGGCACCGCGCCAGGTCTCGGCCTGCCCGAGCGTGCGAGCGCGGTTGTCGAGATGGAGGGGCGCTTGGATGTGCGGGTGGATGAGGTCCGCGAAGGCCACCCCGCGCCAGCCGAGGGTCGGCGCGTGGACGATCCCGCCGTCGCGGACCGCGCCGGGCACGCCGATGCCGACGCCGAACACCGCGCCCGGTTCGCCGCCTTCGAGCACTTCCGCGATGCCGGTTCGCACCAAACCGGCCACTTCGTCCGGATCCAGCCGCGTGCCGACGAGCGGGTGACGCACGGTGCCGAGCGTCCCGAGCGCACAGTCGAACAGGCCGACCTCGACGTGCGTCTCGCCGACGTCGACGCCCACGACGTGCCCGAAGTCCGGCCGCACGGCCAGCAGCGTCCGCGGCCGTCCGCCGTCGGATTCGACCGATCCCGCCTCCGCGACGACGCCGTCGGCGATGAGCTCGGAGACGACGTTGGTAACGGTGGCGGCCGATAGTCCCGATTCAGCTACTAGTTCCAGTCTGCTGACGGGGCCTCGGAGGTAGAGGGAGGAGAGGAGTGCCGCGCGGTTGTGCCGCCGGAGGTCTCTGGTTGTCTGGCGTACCACCTGGGTCACCTGGGGGATTGTGCCAGAGACTGTCCGTGCGACCATCAGTTCGGGACTTAGTTCATCACTTAATACATAGCCACAACTTACGGCGATCAGGCATTCTGGCAGTGAGCCGGTAAGAGTTCAGATGGGTTGCCCATGGCGAGCAAGCGCACCACCGTCCGTGACCTGCGGAGGCACAACCGTTCTCTGCTGCTGTCGAAACTGTACTTCGACGGCCCGCTGTCGCGGCACGAACTGAGCCAGCTCACCGGATTGAGTGCGGCAACGGTCAGCAACGTGACCGCCGAGCTGGGCGAAGAGCGGCTCATCACGGAGGCGGGCCAGGTCGAATCGGACGGCGGCCGGCCCCGGGTACTGCTGCGCGTCGACCCGGCGTACGGGCACGTCGCGGGCGTCGACATCGGCGAGACGGGAGTGAAGGTCGAGCTGTTCGACCTGGCGATGAACCGCCTGGCGACGGTAGAGCACCCCCTCCCGAAGGCCCCGGACCCGGCAACGGCGGTCGAGCAGGTGACATCCGGCCTGCGCGAGGTGTTCGCGAGCGCGGGCATCGAGGATTCGGCGGTACTGGGCGTCGGCATCGGCGTACCGGGCATGGTCGAGCAGGGATCCCGGGTACTGGTGCACGCACCGACGGTCGGCTGGGAGGCGGTGCCCCTGGTATCCCTGCTGCGCGACGCCGGAGTGGGGCTACCGCTGTTCGTGGACAACGGAGCGAAGACGCAGGGCCAGGCAGAGATGTGGTTCGGAGCAGGCCGCGGAGCCCGCCACGCGGTGATCGCCCTGATCGGTTCGGGCGTCGGCGCCGCGGTGGTAACGGACGGGACGACGTACCGAGGGTCGACGAGCAGCGCGGGCGAGTGGGGCCACACAACGATCGCGTACGGCGGAAACGACTGCCGCTGCGGAGCACGCGGGTGCTTGGAGGCGTACATCGGCGCGGCCGGGGTACTGGCCCGCTACCGGAAGGTGCGAGGCAAGGAAGTCCCGGGCGAAGACGAGCAGGCCCAGTTCGCGGCCCTGCTGGAGGCGGCCCCGAAGTCCAAGACGGCGGCCCGCGTACTCGAGGAGACAGCGGGCTACCTGGGAGCAGGCATCGCGAACCTGATCAACTTGTTCAACCCGGAGCGCATAGTAATCGGCGGCTGGGCCGGCCTGGCCCTGGGAGAGCAGCTCCTACCCCGCATCCGCGAGGCAGCGGGCGAGCACGCCCTGAGGCACCCATTCAGCCAGACATCAATCCAGCTGGGCTCCCTGGGCTTGGACGCAGTGGCAACGGGAGCGGCAACCCTGCCAGTAGCAGACCTACTGGACCAGGGAGCAACATCGAGAATCGTGAAGCCAGGAGCACCGGACTCAGACGCAGCCTGAGCAAGCAAGGGGACACGAGAACCCACACCGACGAGAACCCAGACTCCCCCCGCGCACCCCGATCCGAAGCCAGAACACGGCCGGCAGCGCCGGGTCAAGGCATCTTTCCCGCCTTGACGCGGTGTTGCCGGCCGTAGTCACAATGAGGGCTTCGGGGTGCCGGAAGGCCCCAACGGGGACACCGTCGGCCCATGCCCCACTCACCGGGAACCGCCGACCCTGTCACCCACCCACCCTTAATTCGGGTTGAAAAAAAATGACCGGCCGACGGTTGCCCGGCTTGTCTGGACCATGCATACTTTGTTGCCAAGCACAACAAAGACCCGCCGCCGCCCGTAGTCCCCACCCCGCCCAGGGAAGACGAGCGCCGGCGTAACGGTCGCGCCTGCCGCCGCCCCGGCATGCGAGGCCACCTCCCCTCCTCGCGGTCCGTGCTGTGCGCGGAACGCCCGTCCCCCCACGGTGAGAGAGGCGACAACGATGTCCACCTCGTTCCGCAAGTTCCGCAAGTTCCGAAGAGCAGCGGCCCTCTTCGCCGCCGCTTCCCTCCTGTTCGCCGGGCAGCAAGCGCTGACGGCTCCCGCGGCCGAAGCCGCGGCCACCTTCACCGACGACTTCAACGGGCCTGCCGGCTCGGGCGTCGACGGGTCGAAGTGGCAGCTCGAAACCGGCGACAACGTCAACAACCACGAGCGGCAGTACTACACGTCGGGCACCAACAACGCCCAGCTCGACGGCCAGGGCCACCTCGTCATCACCGCGAAGCGCGAAAACCCCGGCAACTACAACTGCTGGTACGGCCGCTGCGAGTACACCTCCGCGCGGATGAACACAGCCGGCAAGTTCAGCCAGGCCTACGGTCACTTCGAGACGCGCATGAAGCTCCCGCGCGGGCAGGGCATGTGGCCGGCGTTCTGGATGCTCGGCGGCGGCAACTGGCCCACCGACGGCGAGATCGACATCATGGAGAACGTCGGGTTCGAGCCGAACACCGTGCACGGCACCATCCACGGCCCCGGTTACTCCGGCGCCGGCGGCATCGGCGCGGCCTACAACGGCCCGAACTTCTCCGACGACTTCCACACCTACGCCGTGGACTGGTCGCCCAACCAGATCAAGTGGTACGTCGACGGGAACCTCTACCAGACGCGCACGCCGTCCGACCTGAACGGCAACCGCTGGGTCTACGACCACAACTTCTTCATCATCCTCAACCTCGCCGTCGGCGGGTACTGGCCCGGCGACCCCAACAGCAGCACGCAGTTCCCGCAGCAGCTGGTCGTCGACTACGTCCACGTCACCAACGACGTCGGCGGCGGCACCCCGCCGAGCGGGCGCACCGGGCGGATCACCGGCATCGGCGGCAAGTGCGTCGACGTCGCGGGCGCCAGCACCGCCAACCTCACGCCGATCCAGATCACCGACTGCAACAACAACGCGGCGCAGAACTGGACCATCGGCACCGACGGCACGATCCGCGCCCTCGGCAAGTGCATGGACGTCAACGCGGCCGGCACCGCGGACGGGACCGTCGTGCAGCTCTACGACTGCAACGGGACCGCCGCCCAGCAATGGGTCGTGACCGGCGCCAAGGACATCGTGAACCCCAACGCGAACAAGTGCCTCGACGCCACCGGCAACAGCTCGGCGAACGGCACCCGCCTGCAGATCTGGACCTGCGGCGGCGGCGCCAACCAGAAGTGGACCACTCCCTGATCCACCACATCGGGTAGGCGGACCCCGCCCGGTTCGCCTACCCGGCACTCTTTCCTTCCCCCACAAGGAGAACTCAAGTGCGGCGATTCCTCGTCGCGCTAATGGGGTGTGCCCTGTTAGCGCTTTCTTTCCTGACCACCGGCTCCGCCCAAGCCGCCGTCGAAGCCGGCCCCAGCGCCAGCCAATTGCTCGCTAAGACGACTTCCTGCCAGCAGATCTCGAACGGCAAGTACTCCTTCGACGAAGGCGGCGCGGCCACCGTCCCTGTCTGCCAGGCCAACGGCGCGGTCTTCTTCAAGGCCGACATGGACATCGACTGCGACGGCGTCCGCACGTCGCAGTGCAACGAGCAGACCGACTGCTGCTTCTACCCGGACACGGCGTTCCACACCTCGACCGACCAGCCGCTCAACGCGGCGCAGCTGCCCTACATCGTGCTGCCGCAGCCGACGTCCACTTGGGACTATCGCAACTACGGCATCGACGGCGGTTCCGTCGTGGCGGTGATCTACAACAACCAGGTCACCTACGCGGTGGTCGGCGACACCGGCCCGACGAGCATCATCGGTGAGGCGTCCTACGCCACCGCCGTCAACCTCGGCATCAACCCCGACCCGTCCAACGGCGGCACCGAGGGCCCGGTGACGTACATCGTGTTCCCGAACACGCACGTCAACCCGATCGAGAACCACGCCAACGCCACCAGCCTCGGCGAGCAGGTCGCGACGCAGTTCGCCGGTGGCACCACCACCCCGCCGCCCGCGGGTGGCGGCCGGATCACCGGCATCGGCGGCAAGTGCGTCGACGTCGCGGGCGCGAACAACGCCAACGGCACCGCCGTGCAGCTCTACGACTGCAACGGCTCCACCGCTCAACAGTGGACAGTCGGTTCCGACGGCACGGTCCGCGCGCTCGGCAAGTGCCTCGACGTCACCAGCGCCGGCACGACCAACGGCACACCGATCCAGCTGTACGACTGCAACGGCAGCAACGCGCAGAAGTGGTCGGCCAACGGGTCGCAGAACCTCGTGAACGCCGGCTCGGGCAAGTGCCTCGACGCCACCGGGAACTCGAGCGCCAACGGGACCCGGCTCCAGATCTGGACCTGCGGAACCGGTGCGAACCAGAAGTGGACGCTGTCATGAGAAAACGCTCTCTGCTCGGCATGCTCGGTGTGACCGCGCTCGCCGCGGCCACCTTCGCCGTGCCCGCGCAGGCCGCGGGCGAGACCGTGAACGTCTGGCTCACCACCACCGACGACGCCAAGGGCGTCAACGTCACCCGCGGTCTGCAGCAGCAGACGCCGATCAGCTTCACCGCGGGCACCGGCACCGGCGGCCAGACCATCAACGTCAACGAGAACACGACCTACCAGCAGTTCGAGGGCGCCGGCGCGTCGTTCACCGACTCCGCCGCGTGGCTGCTCAACTCGAGCAACCTGCTCAGCGCCAGCACCCGCAACTCGGTGATGCAGAAGCTGTTCGACCCCAACGCCGGCATCGGCATCAGCTTCCTGCGCAACCCGATCGGCGCGTCGGACATCGCGCGCTACAGCTACACGTTCGACGACGTGCCGGCCGGGCAGACCGACCCGAACCTGACGAAGTTCTCCATCGCGCACGACCAGACCGACGTCCTGCCGCTGACCAAGCAGGCGCTGCAGCTCAACCCGCAGATCAAGGTCATGGCGTCGCCGTGGAGCGCGCCACCGTGGATGAAGGACAACGACAGCTACCTGCTCGGCTGGGTGGAGTCGCAGTTCTACCCGGCGTACGCGCAGTACTTCGTCAAGTACGCCCAGGCCTACCAGGCCGCCGGCGTGCCGATCAACTACCTGTCCGTCCAGAACGAGCCGACGTGCTGCGCGAGCTACCCGTCGACCAACTGGAACGGCGCCGGGCTCGCGTACTTCACCAAGAACAACCTGCTGCCCGCACTGCAGAACGCCGGACTGTCCACAAAGGTCCTCGCACTCGACTGGAACTGGGACCAGTACCAGTCCTTCGCGGCGCCCACCATGGACGACGCGGCCATCCGCAGCCACCCGAACTTCGGCGGCATGGCGTGGCACGGCTACGGCGGCAACGTCTCGCAGCAGACGACCGTGCACAACCAGTACCCGAGCGTGAACGCGTACTCGACCGAGCACTCCGGCGGCACCTGGGTGTCGAACCAGCAGGCCGAGGACATGACGAACATCGTCGACTACACGCGCAACTGGAGCCGCACGGTCACCAAGTGGAGCCTGGCGATGGACCAGGCGCACAACCCGCACAACGGCGGTTGCGACACCTGCACCGGCCTGGTGACTGTCCACAATGGAGACGGCCGCAACGGCCAGGTCGACTACACCGTCGAGTACTACACGATGGGTCACCTGACGAAGTTCGTGAAGCCGGGCGCGTACCGGATCGACTCGAACGACAATTCGGCCGTGCGCAACGTCGCGTGGAAGAACCCGGACGGCTCGAAGGCGCTCATCGCGTACAACACCGGCTCCGGCAGCCAGAGCGTGCGCGTGAACTGGGGCAACTCCTCGTTCACCTACAACCTGCCCGGCCACACGTCGGCGACGTTCACCTGGGCCGGCACCCAGGGCACCGGCGGCGGTGGCGGCACCGGCAAGACCGGCCCGATCACCGGCCTCGGCGGCAAGTGCCTGGACGCGGCGAACGCCAGCAGCGCGAACGGCACCGCGGTCCAGCTGTACGACTGCAACGGCTCCGGCGCCCAGCAGTGGACGGTCGGCACCGACGGCACGATCCGCGTGCTGGGCAAGTGCCTCGACGTCACCGGACAGTCCACAGCGGACGGTGCGCAGCTGCAGCTGTGGGACTGCGGCGGGACGGCCAACCAGAGATGGGCGGCGACGGCGGCCAAGGACATCGTCGGGTCGGCGTCGAACAAGTGCCTCGACGCGACCGGCAACTCGAGTGCGAACGGCACCCGGCTGCAGATCTGGACCTGCACCGGCGCCGCCAACCAGAAGTGGAACGTGCCCGCATGAAGAAACTGGCAGCATTCGGTGCTCTCGTAGCCGCGGCGTCGGCGTTGGTGCTGGCCCCGGGCGTCGCGCAGGCGGCGACCGGGCCGATCACCGGCCTGGCCGGGAAGTGCGTCGACGTCAACGCGGCGAGCAGCGCCAACGGCACCGCGATCCAGCTCTACGACTGCAACGGCAGCGGCGCCCAGCAGTGGACGGTCGGATCCGACGGCTCCCTGCAGGCGCTGGGCAAGTGCCTCGACGTCACCAGCGCCGGCACGGCCAACGGCACCACGATCCAGCTCTGGGACTGCAACGGCTCCACCGCCCAGAAGTGGACGGCCAACGCGGCGAAGAACCTGGTCAACACGGGGTCGGGCAAGTGCCTCGACGCGACCGGCAACTCCAGCGCCAACGGGACGCGCCTGCAGATCTGGACGTGCGCCACCAGCGCCAACCAGCAGTGGACGCTCCCGTCCGGCGGCACGACCCCGCCGCCGTCCGGCCCGGGCGTGATGGCCGTCGCGCCGTACCTCTACAACGGCTGGGGCAACCCGCCGAGCCCGCAGACGATCCAGAACGCCACCGGCGTCAAGTGGTTCACGCTGGCGTTCGTCCTGTCCAACGGCTACTGCAACCCGCAGTGGGACGGCGGCCGGGCGCTCACCGGCGGCGTCGACCAGAACACGATCAACGCGGTGCGCGCGGGCGGCGGCGACGTCATCCCGTCGTTCGGCGGCTACTCCGGCAACAAGCTGGAGTCGTCGTGCGGCAGCGCGGGTGAGCTGGCGGCGGCGTACCAGAAGGTGATCAACGCCTACGGCCTCAAGGCGATCGACATCGACATCGAGGCCGACGCCTACAGCAACCCGACGGTGCAGCAGCGCACGGTCGACGCGCTGAAGACGGTCCGCGCGAACAACGCGGGCATCAAGCTGTACGTCACGTTCGGCACCGGGCAGTCCGGTCCGGACAACAGCCTGGTGAACCGGGCCGCGCAGTCGGGGCTCACGGTCGACGGCTGGGTGATCATGCCGTTCGACTTCGGCGGCGCGGGCCAGAACATGGGCACGCTCACGCAGCGCGCGGCCGAGGGGCTCAAGAACGTCGTCAAGTCGGCCTACGGCTACGACGACGACACGGCCTACCGGCACATGGGCATCTCGTCGATGAACGGCATCACCGACAACAGCGAGACGGTCACCCTGAACGACTTCACCACCATCCTGGCCTACGCGAACCAGCACCACCTGGCCCGGTTGACGTTCTGGTCGGCCAACCGCGACCGCCCCTGCCCGGGCGCCTACCCGAACGACGACACGTGTTCGGGCGTTTCCCAGCAGGCGTGGGACTTCACGAGGATCTTCGCCCGCTACGCCGGCTGACGGCGTGAAGCGACAGGCCCGGCCGGGACTCCGGCCGGGCCTGTTCGCGTCGGTAGGGCTGCCGGGCCGCGACACTGGGGAGGCCACGGCCCGGCAGCTGGGTGGTTCCGCCTGCCGCTGGGGGTCTCCGGCGGCGAAACCGCTCAGAGGTTATCCAGCCGGGAACGCTTTTGGGGAGTCCGGATTCCAGAGATGCCCGAAGGGGCACCTTAGACTGCCGTCGTGGCCGAATCCGAGCTGAACGACGTCCTGGCCGAGCTGGCCGCGCTCGAGGACCCCAGGGCCCGCGCGGTGAACGAGAAACACGGCGACGACCACGGCGTGAACCTGAGCAAGCTGCGCGCTGTCGCGAAGCGCTTGAAGACGCAGCACGACCTCGCGCGCGAGCTGTGGGCCACCGACGACACGGTGGCGAAGCTGCTGGCCACCCTGATCTGCCGGCCGAAGGCGTTCGAGCGCGGCGAGCTGGACGCCATGCTGCGGACCGCGCGCGTCCCGAAGGTCCACGACTGGCTCGTCAACTACGTGGTCAAGAAGAGCCCGCACGCCGAAGAACTGCGCCGAAGCTGGTTCGCCGACCCGGATCCGGTGGTCGCGAGCGCCGGCTGGGCGCTGACCACCGAGCGCGTCGCGAAGCAACCCGAAGACCTCGATGGCCTGCTCGACGTCATCGAGAAGGAGATGAAGGACGCGCCGGACCGCCTGCAGTGGGCGATGAACCACTGCCTGGCCCGGATCGGGATCGAACACGTCGAACTCCGCGCCCGCGCCATCGAAATCGGCGAACGCCTCGAGGTGCTCAAGGACTACCCGACGCCGCCGAACTGCACGTCGCCGTTCGCGCCCACCTGGATCGCCGAGATGGTGCGCCGCAAGCAGTAGTCAGTCCACCGCGACGGCCGCGCGGGCCGCCTCGGCGCGGTCGGCGTACGCCTCGACCAGCTGCTCCTCGGCGTCCTCGAGGTACTTCATCAGCAGCTGCTCCGCGCCCGGCCCGTCGCCCGCTTCGATGCGGTCGAGGATCTCGTGGTTGCGCGGCAGGTAGCGCTCGTGGAAGCGGCGGGGCTCGGCCATGATGTGGAAGACCAGCCGCAGCTCGGCGGTCAGCCTGCCGACCAGCTCGTTGACGCGCTCGCTGCCGGACAGCGCGGCCAGCTCCTGGTGGAACCACACGTTCGCGGTGCCGAGGTCCTTCCAGTTGCCGGTGCGCGCGGCCTCGTCGCCGATCTCGACCTTCTCCTTGATCCGCGCGAAGGAGGCGGGCTTCGCCGTCACCCCGCGGACCGCGGCGCACTCGATGATCTTGCGGACGCGGTAGATGTCGACGACGTCCTCGACGCTCGGGATGCGGACGAAGACCCCGCGGTTGAGCTCGTGGGCGAGCAGCCGTTCGTGCGTGAGCAGCCGGAACGCCTCGCGCAGCGTGTTGCGTGAGACGCCGAGCGCGTTGCCGATGTCCTGCTCCGAGAGCCGGCCGCCGGGCAGGAAGAAGCCCTCGGCGATGCGCTTGCGCAGGACGCCGGCGACCCGCTCGGCCGTGCTCTTGCGGCTGACCAGGCCTCGGTCGGCTTCCAGGCCCGGAAGGCCCGGGACGTCGCTGTCTTCGATGACCACGTGACCGATGGTACCCGTCACACTGAGGACGATGTAATTGCCGTCTTGTGGAATTGTTCAACAATCCCTAGTGTGTGAGGCACGCCACGATGAGACACTGGCCAGGAGGTGCCCATGACTGCGACAACTGCTACCGAGGCCCGGCCGTTCGACTGGTTCCGCACGCTCGGCAAACGCGGACGCCGCGCCTTCGTGGGCGCGTTCGGCGGCTACGGACTGGACTCGTTCGACTACCAGACCCTGCCGCTCGGCCTGGCCGCGATCACCGCGTACTTCGGCATTTCGAGCGGCGAAGCCGGCCTGCTCGGCACGACGACGCTGGTCGTTTCGGCCGTCGGCGGGGTCGGGGCCGGCATGCTGGCCGACCGGATCGGCCGCGTCCGCACGCTCCAGATCACCATCGCGATGTACACGGTCTTCACGGTGCTCTGCGGGTTCGCCCCGAACTTCGAGACGCTGCTGATCTTCCGCGCCCTGCAGGGCCTGGGCTTCGGCGGCGAGTGGGCGGCCGGTGCCGCGCTGGTCGCGGAGTACTCCTCGGCCAGGTACCGCGGCCGGACCGTGGCGTTCGTGCAGAGCGCGTGGGCGGTCGGCTGGGGCCTGTCGGTGATCGTCTACACCGTGGTGTTCAGCGTCGCGAGCCCCGACGTGGCCTGGCGCGTCATGTTCTGGACCGGCGTCATCCCGGCCCTGTTCGTGCTCTGGATCCGCCGCAGCGTCAAGGACGCCCCGCGCGCCGAGGAACGCCTGAAGGCCGAACGCCCGAAGGGCACGCTCGTCCGGATCTTCCGGGGCGACCTCCTGCGCACCACGTTCTTCGCCGCGCTGCTCGCCACCGGCGTCCAGGGCGGGTACTACACGATCTCGACGTGGCTGCCGTCCTACCTGAAGAAGACGCGCGAGCTGACCGTGATCGGCACCGGCGGCTACCTCGCGTTCCTCATCACCGGGGCGTTCGTCGGGTACGTCTGCGGCGGCTACCTCACGGACCTGATGGGGCGCAAGAAGACGTTCCTGACGTTCGCGCTGCTCTCGGCCGCGCTGATCGTCGCGTACACGCAGATCCCCAAGGGCGCCAACGGGCTCGTGCTGGTGCTCGGCTTCCCGCTCGGCTTCTCGATGTCCGCGATCTTCAGCGGCTTCGGCGCCTACCTCGCGGAGCTGTACCCGACGTCGCTGCGCGGCACGGGACAGGGCTTCACGTACAACTTCGGCCGTGCGGTCGGCGCGATCTTCCCGACCGTCGTCGGCTTCCTCGGCGCCGGTGGGGCGATCGTGTTCGGCGCGATCGGCTACGGCATCGCGGTGCTCGCCTTGCTGGGACTGCCCGAAACCCGGGGGATCGAACTCGTCGATTGAGGGGGAACTCATGACGACCTTTGACGAACCCGCGACGTTCACGCCGGCGCAAGCGCGCGAAGCGTTCCGTCGCGGCACCGCCCACCCGACCACCGGCTGGGCCAACGGCTTCACCCAGACCAACCTGATCGCCGTGCCCGAGGACTGGGCCTACGACGTCCTGCTGTTCTGCACCCGCAACGCGCAGCCGTGCCCGCTCCTCGACGTCACCGACCCCGGCGACCCGGAAACCCGGCTCGCCGCGGGCGCGGACCTGCGCACCGACCTGCCGCGCTACCGGATCTGGCAGAACGGCGTGCTGGCCGGCGAGGTGTCCGACGCGACCGGCCTCTGGCGCAGCGACATGGTCGCCTTCTCCATCGGCTGCAGCTTCACGTTCGAGACGGCACTCGCCGCCGAGGGCGTCCCGCTGCGGCACGTCGACCAGGGCCGCAACGTCGCGATGTACGTGACGAACCGGCAGTGCGAGCCCGCCGGGCGGCTGTTCGGGCCGATGGTCGTGTCGATGCGGCAGATCCCGGCGGACCGCGTCGACGACGCCATCCGGATCACCCGCGCGATGCCGGCCGTGCACGGCGCGCCCGTGCACGTCGGCGACCCGCGCGCGCTGGGGATCGACGACCTCTCGCGGCCGGACTTCGGGGATCCGGTGGACGCGGAGCCCGGTGACGTCCCGGTGTTCTGGGCCTGCGGGGTCACGCCGCAGGCGGCGCTGATGGCGTCCCGGCCTCCCTTTGCGATCACGCACGCACCGGGGTACATGTTCATCACGGACCGGCTCGACAGCGAATACCGGGTGGGCTGAAATGGATCTGAACAGCGATCTCGGCGAGGGCTTCGGCGCGTGGAAGATGGGCGACGACGAAGCCATGCTCGACATCGTGACCAGCGCGAACATCGCGTGCGGCTTCCACGCCGGCGACCCGTCGGTGATGCGGCGGGTGTGCGACCTGGCGGCCGAGCGCGGGGTCGCGATCGGCGCGCACGTCGGTTACCACGACCTGGCCGGGTTCGGCCGGCGCGCGCTCGACATCGCGCCGGCCGACCTGGCGAACGAGGTGCTCTACCAGATCGGCGCGCTCGACGCGTTCGCCCGCGCGGCCGGCAGCCGCGTGACGTACGTGAAGCCGCACGGCGCGCTGTACAACACCGCGGCGGTGGACGTCGCGCAGGCCGCGGCGATCGTCGACGGCCTGCGCCGGTACGACCCCGCGCTCGCGCTGCTCTGCCTGCCGGACTCGGAAATGCAGCGGCAGGCGGAGAAAGCGGGTGTGGTGGCGTACGCGGAGGCGTTCGCCGACCGGGCGTACACCGCCGACGGCAAGCTCGTCTCGCGCAAGAAACCGGGCGCCGTGCTGCACGACGCCGACGCGGTGGCCCAGCGCGCGGTCGGCATGGCGACCGGCGGCGTCGTCACCGAGGACGGCACCAAGCTCGAGCTGCGGCCGGACTCCCTGTGCGTGCACGGGGACACGCCGGGCGCGGTCGAGCTGGCCAAGCGGATCGAGGCGGCGCTGACCGAGGCCGGCATCGAGCTGGGCGCGTTCACCGGATGACCGTCCGGCTGCTGCCCTGCGGACGGCGCGCGGTGCTGGTGGAGCTGGACGACGTACTCGGCTTCCAGGCCGCTTTGTCCCGGCTCGCGCCGGCCGGCGTCGAGGAGCTGGTCCCGGCGGCGCGGACGCTGCTGGTCCGCTTCGACCCGGAGGTGACTGACGCCGGCCGCCTGGGCGCGATCCTGCGTGAAGTGTCCCCTGTGGACAGTGCGATGGCCGCTTCGGCCGAGGTGGTGGTTCCCGTGGTGTACGACGGCGAGGACCTCGCCGACGTCGCGGCTTCGACGGGGATCACCGTGGCTTCGGTGATCGAGCGGCACAGCTCGGGTGCGTACGTCTCGGCGTTCTGCGGGTTCGCGCCGGGGTTCGCGTACCTGTCCGGGCTGGACCCGGCGCTGCACGTCTCGCGCCGATCGACGCCGCGGACGCGCATCCCGGCGGGTTCGGTGGCGATCGCCGGGGAGCACAGCGCGGTGTACCCGAGCGCGTCACCCGGCGGCTGGCAGCTGCTCGGCCGGACGGACGTGCCGGTCTGGGACGTCGAACGCGACCCGCCGAACCTGCTGCCGCCGGGCACGAGGGTGCGGTTCGAGGCGGTGACGACGTGAAGCTGGAAGTCGTGCGGCCGGGGTTCACGACGACGGTCCAGGACCTCGGCCGGCCCGGGCACGCGGCGCTCGGCGTCGGCCGGTCCGGCGCCGCCGATCGCGGGTCGTTCCGGCTGGCGAACCGGCTCGTCGGGAACCCCGCCGGTGCCGCGGCCCTGGAGGTCACGCTGGGTGGGCTGGTGCTGCGCGCTTCGGCCGTCACGACGGTGGCGGTGACCGGCGCGCTTTGCCCGGTGTCGCCGGGCGGCATGAACGCGCCGATGACGTTGTGGCCGGGCGACGAGCTCGTGCTCGGCACGGCCACGGCCGGCTTGCGCTGCTACGTCGCGGTGCGCGGCGGGATCGACGTCGCGCCGGTGCTCGGTTCGCGGTCGACCGACACGCTCGGGAAGCTGGGGCCGCCGCCACTCACCGCCGGGATGCTGCTGCCGGTGGGCACCCCTCTTGCTTTCCCGGTGGCCGACTTGGCGCCACGCCCGGCTTTGCCGTCGTCGCCGGTCCTGCGCGTGACGCCGGGACCGCGTCGCGACTGGTTCGCCGCGCCGGACCAGCTGTTGTCCACTGTGTACACGGTCTCGCCGGACTCGAACCGCGTCGGCATCCGGCTGACCGGGCCGCCGCTTTCCCGCTCACGCGAAGGGGAGCTGCCGTCCGAGGCGTGCGTACCCGGGTCGCTGCAGGTACCGCCGTCGGGCCGGCCGATCCTGTTCCACGCGGACTCCCCGACGACGGGCGGCTACCCGGTGATCGCCGTCGTCGAAGAAGAGGACCTGGACGTCGCGGCGCAGCTGCGGCCGGGTCAGACAGTGAGCTTCCGTCCCGCGTCGTGAGTGAGAAACAGTGTTCTAACCCTGTTTCTCACTCACGACCACCAGCAGCCAGACGACGTTCGTGAGGACGATCGCGACCCACAGCGGCCACAGGCGCGGGCTCCGCGGCCGGCCCGGCTCGGCCAGGTAGGCGTCCAGCGCCTCGGCGACCTGGTCGTCGATCTCGTCCCGCAACCGCGGGCTCAGCTCAGACATGCGCCGGCACCTGCCGTGGGACCGCCACCGACAGGCACGCCAGCGCCAGCGGGACCTCCAGACCGGCCATGAGCAGCGAAAACCCGACGTCGCTGCCGGCCGTGACGACGTCGAACCAGGCGTCGGTGAGCAGCAGCGTGGCCGTGCCGATCGCCGCGAACGGCATCCGCGGGTCGTCGCGCCCGAGCAGCCACGCCGTGAGCAGCAGGCCGATCGCCTCGGCCGCGTCGAAGCCCGTCCAGGCCAGCCGCCAGTGCTGAGCCGCGTAGACGTCCGGCAGCGTCGTCCCCAGTACCGCGATCCACGGCAGCAGGCACAGGCCCGCCGCCCAGAAGAGTCTTTTCATCGAGAACCCCCGTTCGCCGACCACGGTAGCGATTGCAGAGATTCTTTGCAAACATTCTCTGTAGTACGCTCCGGCCATGGTCGAACGTCCCGAACGGCGCGTCCTCACCGGCGCGGATCTCAAGGCCTTCTACAAGGCCCTGGCCAACCCCGTGCGCCGCGACATCCTGTCCTACCTGGGCAAACACGGCGAGGCGAACTCGACGAGCGTCGCGAAGGCCCTCGGCGAGAGCACCGGGACGACCAGCTACCACCTCCGCAAGCTCGCCGACCTCGACCTCATCGCGGAGATCGAAGACCGCGGAGACGGCCGCGAGCGCTGGTGGAAGTCGCTGATGAAGGACATCTACACCCCGCCCGGCCTGGAGATGACGCCGGACGAGCGCGAGGCCGCGCGCAAGCTCGGCACGCTCAAGATGAGCCACGACCTCGGGCTGGTCGCGCGCGCGTACGCGGGCTACGACGACGCGAAGGGCTGGACCCAGATCTACCGCGGCGGCCTGACGCTGACGAAGGAGCAGATCACGTCGTTCGTCGAGGAGTACCAGACCCTGCTCTGGAAGTACGTCACCGAGCCGGGCCACCACCCGCCGGGCTCGCGCGCGGTCGCCGTCCGGCTGATCGTGGTGCCGGACGAGGAAGAGTCCACAGAGGATTAGCGGGCCCTAAGGCCAGTTCCGCCTAATGAGTTTGAACCCCTTCAGTCGGACCAGCAGGTTGCCAGCGAATCCCGTAAGCGAAGCCCGGAGCGAGATGGCGGAACCGGGCGTGGACCTCACCCACATCGTCGACCTCCAACACGGCCCCTCGTGGCGAAAGCGTGTCGTTTTGAAAGGCCTTTTCCAGCCGCACGATGCGGTCCGGCACTCGGTCGCCAAACCGGACGTGCAGTTCGAACAGGTCGCACGGGTGCCGCGGTACGCAGACATAATGCGGTTCCTGCATGTTCGCCCGAAATCGCAGACCGATGTCGTGACGCTCACCCCGCCGCAGCGGTTCCGGCAACCGCAATGCCAGCCCGATGCGATCATTCGACTCCATCGTCCGGCCGACGAGTGCGCCACCGTGGAACACGTCGACTTCGAGATCGGACTCGCGCACCGGATCGCCGGATTCGCCGGTCGCGGTGAGTGTGAGCGCCAAGTCCAACTCGGCGATGCCGTCGGCATCGGCGACAACCCGGCGGAATTCGAACGCCTCGGCCACCGACTGGTCGAGTGCGAGCGTCACGCGCAACTCTTCGGTGTGCCAACTGCGGCTCGGGTAGCGCGGCCGCAGATCGGACGCACCGGCCGCCACGGCCATCGCCGCGACCTGCTCGATTCCTTCGTCGATCCGACGCCGGACCGTACGGGTGTCGCGGTCGAGCGTAGTCGCCGCCCAAAGCACCCGTTCCTGATAGAACGGGTTTCGCGCCCGCTCGTCCAGCGCAAACGCTGCCCGCAAAGCGATCTTCAGATCATCGGGCAGCGACTCGACGAGCGGACGCAACCGGTCGGTGAGCTTGCGCCGTATCTCAACAGTGTCGTCACCTTCCGAGATACCGCACACAGTACGCAAGGCAGGCCCGACGCGGTCCACGAGCGGCGCTGAGAAAACACCCCGCCCCTTGCGAAGGACCTTTAGCTCACCGACCACATCCGCCGCAGCGAGATCCACCGTTCAAGCCCTCCGTGCATCGTCAGGCTCACGACCGACAGACCAACCGAACGGACGCTTGTTCCGCTGATTCTTCTCCGTCGACGCAAGCGATCGACGTTTCTGCACGGCAGCTTTCAGGCAACCCAAAGACGTCGAGCCTTACCGGTCCGGTGCCGCTCGATCTGACCGGCAAGCACACAGGTGGTGCTAGATGCAGCGAGGGCCGCCTCCAGGGTGTAGCCGCGGATAATCAAGAAAGCCGTGAAGACCTGGATTACGACGGCGATGACAATCGTCCGACGCGAAGGTCCGTCGACACCCAGCGAGTCAAGGCCGGGAGTACAGGGCTTACCTCTGCGAAGTGGTGACACTGAGTCACAATCCTTTCTGTCCGTCAGCCCGGGCGTTGTCCGCTAGATGCGTTTGGAGTTGCAGCCCCAAGCCGCGCGAACGTGCTGATTCTCACCCAAGGCGAGCAGAAAGGGAAGCTTGACTACTTAGCGTAGTTGAAGTGTGACATACTTGAGGGGGCCGCCGGCTGCAACCGAAGACCCCCTCCGCGAGACCACCCGGGCCAACAGGCAGACCTCTAGAATCAAGAGTTACGGCAGAGCGGCGCCTTCATGCAGGGTTTGACCAAGTACTGACCATAATCTGTCCAGTATTTGTCCAGTTTTACCGGCTTCGGTTGCTCGCACCTGGCAAGGCCCTGGTCAAGAGCCTGAGCCGGATCTACCGAACTCCGTCCAGGCCAGCCTATCCAGGATAGCCACAAAGTGCTCAAGCGAGCCAGGACAGATTACTCAGAAAAGCTCAAGTGGCGCATCTACTGTTTACAGCAATTTGCCAGCGAATATCTTGGTTGTTCTAAAACAGGACTAGAGACCGGACACCCGCAGCGTGATGTTCAGCCGCCCGGCCAGGCCCAGCGCCGGGTCGGCCGTGCCCGCCAGGGTCTTCGGCACGCCGTGGTAGGCGAACCGGGACGGGCCGCCGAACACGAAGACATCGCCCGAGTGCAGTTCGACGTCGGTGTACGGCTTGCCGCGCGACTCGGTGTTGCCGAAGCGGAACACGCACGTGTCGCCGAGGCTGAACGACACCACGGGCGCCGAGCTCCGCTCGTCCTTGTCCTGGTGCTGCCCCATCTTCGTCTTCGCGGCGTAGAAGTTGACCAGCGCGGTGTCCGGCTCGTAGCCGTCGGCCGGCTCGCCGTACGCGTCCGCGAGCGCGCAGCGGCCGAGGTCGCCGAGCCAGTCCGGGAACGGCAGCACCGGCTTGCCCTCGTCGGTCGTGCGCGAGTAGCCGTTCGGGTACCAGTGCCAGCCGAGGCAGACGGTCTTGACCGACATGACGCCGCCGTTGGGGTACGTCGTGTGGCGGTAGCCGGGCCAGCCGCGGCAGGCGGCGACGAGCTCGCGCTGTTCGTCGAAGCCGAGCCAGTCGGGCACGTGCACGGCACCGGGCGCGAGTTCGGCGCGCGGGCGCGGCAGGAGGGCGTCCATCACCTCGATTGTGCCGGAGACTCCCGCCGCACACGTTCGGTGATCGTCGACGGGACGACGTGGTGACCGCGGAACGTCACGCCGGACCTGGTGAACAGCCGCAGGAGACGTCCCAATGGACCAACGGGACGCTCCTGCGGCCGAATCCCCTCGCTTTGGGCCACCATCGCTAGACAGTCGCACACCTGAATGTCACAAGCCAGCGTGGATCAGCTACGAACCGGTCACTTGACCTCGCCGACGCGGATCAGTCACGAAACGTCACGACGGTGACGCCCGCCTGAGCCGGCACCGGGTCGTTCATCGCGGCCAGCGCGGCCGGGACGTCGTCGAGGCCGATCCGGCGCCCGATCAGCGCGGCGAGGTCGATCCCCGCCGTCTCGACGACCCGCAGCAGCTCCGGGTACTCGTGCGCCTGCAGCCCGTGGATGCCGACCAGCTCCAGCTCGCCGCCGATGACCCGGTGCATCGGGATCGGCGCGACGCCCTGCGCGGGCGGCATCAGCCCGGCCTGGACGTGCCGGCCGCGCTTGCGGAGGCTGCCCACGGACGCCGCGCAGGTCGACGGCGCGCCGAGGCAGTCGAGCGAGACGTGCGTGCCGCCGCCGGTCAGCTCGCGCACGTGCGCGGCGACGGCTTCCGGGCCGTCGAAGGCCGACGAGTCGACGGTGAGCGCGGCGCCGGACTTCGCCGCCAGCGCGAGTGCGGCCGGCGAGACGTCGACGGCGACGACCTTCGCGCCCGCCGCGACGGCCAGCAGGACCGCGGAGATTCCGACGCCGCCGCAGCCGTACACCGAAACCCACTGCCCCGCGGTGACGCGCCCCTGCCGCAGGACCGCGCGGAACGCCGTGCCGAACCGGCAGCCGAGCGCGGCGGCTGCGGCGGCGCCGAGCGAGTCCGGCAGCGCGACGAGGTTCGTCTCGGCGTGCTCGATGGCGACGCGCTCGGCGAAGGAACCCCAGTGGGTGGCGCCGGGCTGGAACTCGCGGTCGCAGATCTGCTGGTCACCGCGGGCGCACTGGGGGCACGTGCCGCAGGCGCAGACGAACGGCACGGTGACGCGCGCGCCGAGCTCCCACCCGCGCACGCCCGCGCCGAGCGCGACGACGCGGCCGGCCAGCTCGTGCCCGGCAACGTGCGGCAGCGTCACCGCGGTGTCGTGGCCCTGCCACGTGTGCCAGTCGCTGCGGCAGACGCCGGTGGCGTCGACCTCGATCACCGCGCCGCCGGGCGGTGCGACCGGCTCCGGTACCTCCCGCACGACCGGCGGGACGCGGAACTCCTCCATGACCACAGCTCGCATGGTCCGAGCCTACGTGCTCACCTGAGCGGTTTTCCGTTGGTACCGCTCAATTGAGCGGCGGCGGCTGCGCGTGGAAGCGCGTTCGTCCCCGCGGCGGCCCGAGGAGCTTGCTGAGCGCGCCGTCCGGCACGTTCAGGATGTCCTCGAGATTCCGCAAGGCCTCCAACGACTCCGCCCGTTCGGGCCGGCACCGCCCCGACTGCCAGTGGCTGAGGGTGGCCAGGCTGACCGTGGTTCCCCTGCCGCGCAAGCGATAGCGGATCCGATCGAGCCCGAGCCCGCGGGCCCGGATCGCCGCCCGCAGGGCCACGTCGAACGGCCCCGCGGCGAGCAGCTGGCTCAGCTCCGCCTGTTCCCCCCGGTCGATGGTGCGTGTTCGCTGACCGGTCATCACAACGCTCCGAAGCACTCCCGAGTACGAAAATTGGAGCGTAGGCCCAGCTTCGCAAGATCGGAAGGGCCCTCACCCACCTGCGAGCCGCACCTTCTCCGCGATCGCGGCGAACGGTTCCGCGTAGCCCGAGTTGATCGTGACGTAGGAAATCCCCCACCGCTCCCGCCAGCCGAGAAGCCTTTCCGCCGCTTGACCTGGATCAGCGGGCAGCACGGTGACGGCACCGGCGGCGGCGAGCTCCGGGACGTCGACCCCGGCCCACCGCGCGATTCCGGGCGACGGCGCGTCCCCGACGGCCATGAGGTTCAGCCCGAGTTCGATGTCCGGCAACCTTTCGTCAGCAAGCTTACGGAATCGATCCACAATGGACTCGGCTTCGGCCTCGGTGGTCTTCGGCATCCAAGTGAAGCTGACGGTGTCGGCTTCTTGCGCGGCGAGCGCCAGCATTTTCGGCCCACCGGCGGCGAGCATCAGCCGAGGACGGTCGACCGATCGTTTGAGGTGCGCGATCGTCTCCGCCATCCGTGTGATGCGCTCACCCGGTTCGCCGAACTCCCGGCCGAGGGCCTCGGTATGCGCCTTCGCACCGGGCCGCCCGACCCCGAGCCCGAGCTCGAACCGGCCCCCGGTCAGCCGGTGCAGGGTCTGGACCTGCCAGTCGAGCGCCTTGGCATCCCGGAAGGGATCGGCGAGCACGAAGGTGCCGACGGTGAGGTCCAGAGTGACCGCGGCGGCGGCCCCGAGCAGCACGAAGGGATCAGCCTGACCGACGGGATCGGTGGCGAGCAGGGTGTCGAAGCCGAGCTTCTCGACCCGTTCGGCCTGAGCGGTCCACGAAACGAGGTCAGGCGCATGACCGGCGACGACACCGAAGCGGAAGGGTTTCATGCCAGCCATGGTCGAGGTGGCGGGCCGGTCACCACATCCGCTTCACGACGTCACTCGCGCGTACGCACCCTGACGTCATCACGGCTTGGTCACCTTCCGTAACAGCGGCCATGGCGCGGCCGTCTGAACGCACATCCGGCGAGGAGAGCGAGAACGGCAAATGACCACCGAAGCGAATACCGACCAGGTGCCGCAGCCCGAACCCGTTCCACCGCCTGTGTCACGAAGCCGCAAGCCGCTCGTCTTCGTCGTCGTCGGCGGCGTTGTCGCCGCGGCAATCGCGGCTGTCGTTGCCGTCGTCCTCATGACGTCGGGCAGCACGTCGGTCAACGGCACCCTGTCCCTGCTGTGCGACATGCAGTGCACCAAGTCCACAGCCAACGGTTACGACGGCTACACCGACCTGAGCAATGGCTCGCAGGTCACCCTCGTGAACGAAAGCGGCAGAGTCGTGGCGACCACGGAACTGCACCGGACTCCCGGCGAAGAGACGAAGATCGTCGACGGGATGTGGGTGCGCACGTTCACCTTCACGTTCGCCGACGTGCCGAGCGCCGAACGCTACGGGGTTCACGTCGGCAACAGCAACCGCGGCACGTTGTGGAAGGACGCCGACGAAGCCGAACGCGCCGGTTTCCAGCTTTCGATCGGCGGGTGAACCCACAGGTCGCCGGCGCGGGGCGGGCTCAGCGCAGGGTGACCGACAAGGCCTGAGCGATCTCCTTGCCGATGGCGTGCGTGGCCACCTCTGGCGGCGAACCCACCTTCACCACCATCGGTCCCCCGAACGGCTGGCGCTCGACGACCTCGATGCGTTCGCCCAGGTTGATCGCGTGCTCCGTCAGGTAGCGCAGCAGCTCCGGGTCCGTGTCCCAGACCCGGACGATCTCGCCCACCGCGCCCGGCTCGAGGTCGTCCAGGATGCGGACCGAAAGTTCCTCGACGCTGCCGTCGGCGGCCGGGATCGGGTCGCCGTGGGGGTCGCGGACCGGGTTGCCCAGCTTGGCCGCGATGCGCTCGACCAGCCGGTCCGACACCGCGTGCTCCAGCGCGTCCGCCTCCGCGTGGACCTCGTCCCACGTGTAGCCGAGCTCGGACACCAGGTACGTCTCGATCAGCCGGTGCCGCCGCAGCACCGAGCGCGCCAGGAGGCGGCCGTCGGCGGTGAGCTCGATCCCGCGGTAGGGCACGTGGGTGACCAGCCCGAGCTGGGACAGCTTCGTGACCATCCCCGACGCCGAGGACGGGCTGACCTCCAGCCGGCCGGCGAGCGAGGTGTTCGTGACCGCCTCGCCCCGCTCGACCAGCCCGTAGATCACCCGGACGTAGTCCTCGACGGACGAGGACCTCCGGACCGAACCATCTCCCATGCCGCATACTTTACGGTGCTACGTACTTTCTCGTGAAAGTCACGGCCGCCAGCGGTAGCGGATCCAGCCTGGTACGGGCTCGGCGCCCAGCTGCGCGTAGAACGCCTCGCCTTTCTCGTTGCCCGCCTGCATGTCCCACTCGACCCGCCCGGTGGTGCGGGTGCGCAGCTCGTCGAGCAGCTCGCCGCCGAGGCCGTGGCGCCGGTGGGCGGGGCGGACGAACAGGTCGTCCAGCCAGATCCCCGGCCGCGCCTCCCACGTGGAGAAGTTCCAGCTGCAGAACGCGAAGCCGGCGACGGTCCCGGGCTCGCCGGGCGGGGTCGCGATCAGCACCCACGCCTTGGGATCGGGCCCGAACAGGTGACCGCTCATCTCGGCGCGGTCGAGCTTGAGGTCGTGGTTGTCCTCGTAGACGGCGTGCTCCTCGATGAGCGCGCAGATTTCCTCGATGTCTTCGAAGACGGCGTCCCGGACGGGCATCGTGCCTCCCGTTTCTGTCGGTGGTGGTCGTTACGGTCGTGGTCGGAGGTGGTCGATGTCACCAGAGGACAAGTTCGAGGACCTGGTCGAGCAGTTCACCGGACGGCCGGGCGTCACGCCACCCGGCGCGACCGGCGGGTTCGGCCGCACCGCCCTGCGCGCGGACGGGCGCATCTTCGCGATGTTCGTCCGCGGGGAGCTGGTGCTCAAGCTGCCCAAGGCGAGGGTGGACGAGCTGGTCGACGGCGGGCACGGGGTGCGCTTCGACGCCAACAAGGGCACCCCGATGAAGGAGTGGCTGGCACTGGATGTGGCGTCACCGCGGCCGTGGGGCGAGCTGGCCGAGGAGGCGCTGGAGTTCGTGGCGGCCGCGCCGATGTCACGTCGCGCCGGGAAGCGGTGATGCCTCACGACAGCTGAGCCTGGTAACGCAGTTCGCCGCCGACGGCCGTGCCTTGCACGCGCACGTCGTCCAAAGCGGACTCGTCCAGCGGCGACCCCGAAAGCACGGCGAAGTCGGCGAGCTTCCCGGGCTCGAGCGTGCCCAGATCGCGCTCCGCGAAGGTCGCGTACGCCGAGCCGTACGTGTATGCGCGCAACGCCTCCTCCGGCGTCAGCGCCTCTTCGGGCGAGAAGGGCGCTCCGGACACCGTCCGCCGGCGCACCATGTCGGCCAGGGCGAGCAGCGGAGCGCCGTCGACGACCGGGCGGTCCGAAGACGCGGGAAGCACGCAACCCGCGTCGAGGACGCTTCGCAGCCGGTAGCACCACGGCACGCGAGACTCGCCGAGAGCGGCGCGCATGCCGTCGCCGAGCTCGTTGACGAAACGGCCCTGCGGCGAAGCGAGCAACCCCAGCGAAGCGAGCCGAGTCAGCTCCGCGGGCTGAAGTACCGCGCAGTGCTCGATGCGGTGGCGGTGGTCCGAACGCGGCGAAGCGGCCAACGCGGCTTCGTACGCGTCGAGCACGACGGTGATCGCGCGGTCGCCGATCGCGTGCGTCGCGATCTGCCAGCCGGCGTCGTGCGCACGGCGGATCGTGCGAGCCAGCTCATCCTCCGGGACCTGGAAGTACCCGCGGTTGCCCGGCTCGCCGTCGAACGGCTCGTGCATCGCGCAGGTGCGCCCGACCAGCGAACCGTCCGCGAACAGCTTCATCGGGCCGACGCGCAGCCACTCGTCGCCGAGACCGGTGCGCAGGCCCAGGTCGAGGCCGAACCCGGCACCGTCGGGCAGGTCGTGCAGCACGCTCGCGGCGACCATCACCGTGGTCCGGACGCGCAGCACCCCGGAGTCGCGCGCCTCCTGGTAGGCGGCCAGCTCCGCGGGTGTCTCGCCGACCAGCCCGCCGCCGATCCCGGCCTCCTGGACGCTGGTGATGCCCTCCGACAGGTACCGCTCGGACGCCCGGTCCAGCCCGCGCACGACACGCGAAACCGGCGTCGGGTACGTGAGCGGCCGCAGCAGCAGCTGGGCCTGCTCGCGCAGCAGCCCGGTCGGTGAGCCGTCGGACGAGAGCACGACGTCGCCGCCGACCGGCACGTTCGCCAGGTCCAGCTGGTCGAGGACGGCCGAGTTCACCACGGTCATGTGCCCGGACGTGTGCTTCAACCGCACCAGCATCCCGGGCGCGGCGCGGTCCAGGCCGTGCCGGTCCGGGTGCCCGCCGGCGAGCTTGTTCTGGTCGTACCCGCTCCCGACCACCCAGCTCCCGGCCGGCAGCGTCGCGGCCCGCGCGGCGACGGCGTCGTAGACCTCCTCGACGCTGCGGCAGCCGCCCAGCGCGACGTCGTCGAGGCCCATCCCGAACCACGCCATGTGGTTGTGCGCGTCGTGGAACCCGGGCACGACGAACCCGCCGGCCAGGTCGACCCGCGAGCGCGCGGACAGCGAAACCGCGTCGTCCCCGAGCGCGACCACCCGGCCGTGCAGGACAGCAAGGGCGCTGGTCACGCCCACACCCGTCCACACTGTGGCGTTCTCGTAGACCGCATCAACCCGCATGACGCCAAAGGCTATCGATCGATCGATCGAACGTCTAGCATCGGCGCATGCCCACCGTGGAGTTCGCCGTCGAGGACGGCATCGCGCACATCCGGCTGAACCGGCCCGAGCGGCTGAACGCGGTCGCCGCCGTCCTGGTCGACGACTTCCTCACCGCTCTCGACGACGCCGCGCGCAGCGACGCCCGCGTCGTCGTGCTGTCCGGCACCGGCCGCGCCTTCTGCGCCGGCCACGACCTCAAGGAACCCACCCCCGAGGGTGACTCCCGGGCGCGGCTCGACCGGCTCCAGGACGTCACGCGGCGGCTGCGCGGGCTCCGCCAGCCGGTGATCGCGGCGGTGCACGGCTACGCGATCGGCGCCGGCGCGGAGTTCGCGCTCGGCTGCGACCTGATCCTGGCCGCCGAGGACGCCGTCTTCGCGTTCCCCGAGGTCTCGCTGGGCCTGAGCGTCACCGGCGCGGCGTCGCGGCTGCTGCCGCTGCTCGTCGGCCCGCTCAAGGCGAAGGAGCTCCTGCTGCTCGGCGAGCGCTTCGACGGCCGGAAGGCCGCGGAGCTGGGCATGGTCAACGCCGCCGTGCCCGCCGAGCGGCTCCGGGCCGAGGCGCTCAGCTGGGCGAAGCGGATCGCCGAGCACCCGCCGGCGGCCGCGGCGATGGCGAAGCGCGTTCTCGACGCTCCGATCGACGTCGAGCCGGCGCTCGAGCTCGAGGTCAGCCACGCCCTCATCACCGAAACCTCGGCCGCGGTCGCCGCGTCCACGGAGGCTTTCCGGAGCCGGACGTGACCCCGCTCGCCGAGCTCGGCACCCTGGATCAGCTCGTCACGCGGGCCGCGCGGCTCTGGCCGTCGCGCACCGCGTGGATCTTCGACGAGGGCGACCAGCGCTTCACCTTCGCCGAGGTCGATCGCGAAAGTTCACGGATCGCGGCGGCCCTGGCCGAGCGCGGAATCGAGCCCGGCGACCGGGTCGCGGTGATGCTGCGCAACGTGCCCGCGTTCCCGCTCATCTGGCTGGCACTGGCCAAGATCGGCGCGCAGCTGGTGCCGGTCAACACGAACTACCGCGAGTTCGACGGCGCCCACGTCCTCCGCCACTCGGGCGCGAAGCTCGCCGTCGCCGCCCCGGAGTTCACCGAGCTGCTCGGCCGCATCGGGCTGACCGAAGTGATCACCCCGGACCAGCTCCGCTCCGACGCCGAGCCGCCGGACTTCACGCCGGTGCCGGAACTGCCGGTCAACATCCAGTACACGTCCGGCACCACCGGCGCGCCCAAGGGCTGCGTCCTGCCGAACCGGTACTGGACGACCCTGGCCGTCGGCCTCGCCACCGACTTCCCGGCCGTCGGCGAGGACGACGTCATCCTGACCGCGCAGCCGTTCCACTACATCGATCCACAGTGGAACGTCGCGTTGGGACTCGCCGCCGGCGCCACCCTCGTCGTGCTGGACCGGTTCCACCCGAGCACGTTCTGGGCGAAGGTCCGCGAGCACGGCGTCACCTGGTTCTACTGCCTCGGCCTGATGCCGACGCTGCTGCTGCGGCAGGAGCCATCGGAAGCCGACCGCGACCACCGCGTCCGCGCGATCTGCGCGTCCGCGATCCCGCACGAGCTGCACGCCGAGCTCGAGACGCGCTGGGGTGCGCCGTGGTACGAGGCGTTCGGGATGACCGAGACCGGCGGCGACATCCGGATGACGGCGGCCGACCACGACGAGACCGTCGGCACCGGCTGCATCGGACGGCCAAGCCGCGACCGCGAGGCGATGATCGCCGGTGAGGACGGGAAGCCGTTGCCGCGCGGGGAAACCGGCGAACTGCTGCTCCGCGGGATCGGGCTGATGCACGGCTACCACGACGACCCCGCGGCGACGGCGAAGGCGTTCCGCGACGGCTGGTTCCACACCGGCGACCTCGCGCGGATGGACGACGCCGGCCGCGTCTACTACATCGGGCGCACGAAGGACATGATCCGCCGCAGCGGCGAGAACGTCTCCGCCGACGAGGTCGAGCGCGCGCTGCTGCTGCACCCCTCGGTCAAGCTGGCGGCCGTCGTGGCGGTGCCCGACGAACTGCGCGGCGAGGAGATCAAGGCGTACGTCGTGTGCGACGGCGAGCGTCCGGAGCCGGCCACCCTGGCCGCGTTCTGCGCGGAAAAGCTGGCCTACTTCAAGGTTCCGCGCTTCTGGGCGTTCGCCGACGGACTGCCGATGACGCCGTCCGAGCGCGTCGCCAAGGGCGAGCTGCGGAAGGTCGCCGACCCGCGCGCCGGGTCGTGGGACGCGAAGGCGGCGGCATGGCTGTGACCAGCCGGGAGCGCGTCCGCGCGGCGGCGGTGAAGCTGTTCGCCACCAAGGGTTTCCACGGTACCGGCATCCGGGATCTGGCGCAGGAGGCGGAACTTTCCTCGGCGAGCCTCTACCACTACATGGGCACCAAGGAGGATCTGCTCGCCGAGATCATGCACACGGCGCTGAACCGCCTGCTGGACGCGGCCCGCGAAGCGACGGCCGGCAGCGCGGACCCGGTGCACCGGCTGCGCACTCTCGTCGTGCTGCACGTGCTCGCGCACGCGGTCGGCCCGGCGGAAACCCGCGTGGTGGACAACGAAGTCGACGTGCTTTCGCCGGCGGCACGCGAGCCGGTGGTGGCATTGCGGGACGCGTACGAACACCTGTGGGCGGCGGCGATCGAAGAAGGCGTGGCGGCCGGGGTGTTCCACACCGAACACCCGGCCGTGACCCGGCTCGCGCTGCTGGAGATGTGCAGCGGCGTGGCGAGGTGGTATTCACCACGAGGTCCGCTGGCGCTGGACCAGCTCGCCGAGCACTACGCGGAGCTGGTGTCGAGGGCCCTGGGCTGCGCGTCTCCGCCCGGCGTGGCCGACTTGCGGCGCTGCCGGGAAATCGTCGCGAAAGAGTGGGGCATGTCCGTTTAGCGGCGCTTTTACCTGTGTACGCCTTGCCCAGACGGCGTGCGTGGGGGACGCTCGAAGGGTGACTGAGGAAACGATCCAACTGGAACTGGACGACTCGGGTCTCGCGCCGGGCCTCCCGGCGCCGGCACACCCCCGCGATCAGGTGCAGGATGTCCCCTATCGCCCCGTCGAGTTCCGCGATGACGATCTCCCCACCGCCCTGGAGCGGTGCTCGAAGTGGCTACGGCAGGCGCAGGAGTGGCTCGGCGAGCCGGTCGACGTCCTGGCCATCCACCTCGACTACGACGACCGCCAGGGTTCGCCGTACTACGACGTGAAGCTCTTGTGCAACGAAGAGGACCTGGCCGGCGTCCCGATCGCCATCCGCGACAAGAAGTAACCACTGGTACTGCCGAGGCCACCTCCCGGATGTCCGGGAGGTGGCCTCGTTCGCGTCGCGGGGACCTCAGCCGAGCACGCCGCCGACCTTCACGTGTCCCTTGAGCAGGTTGCGCGCGATGGTGCGGCGCTGGATCTCGTCGGTGCCTTCGTAGATGCGCAGCAACCGCAGCTCGCGGTACCAGCGCTCGACCGGCAGCTCGCGCGTGTAGCCCATGCCGCCGTGGATCTGCAGGACGCGGTCGACGATTTCGTTGGCCTTCTGGCCGCCGTAGAGCTTCGCCATCGACTGCGCGTGCCGCGAGTCGACGCCCTGGTCGACCTGCCAGGCGGCGTTGAGCACCAGCCAGCGCAGCGCTTCCAGCTCGACGCCGGAGTCGGCGATCATCCACTGGATGGCCTGGCGTTCCGCGATCTTCTGCCCGAACGTCTCGCGCGTGTTGGCGTGCTCGATGGCCATCGAGATCAGCCGCTCGCACGAACCGATCGCGCGCGCCGGCAGGAGGTAGCGGCCCTGGCCGATCCACTGCATGGCGAGCTCGAAGCCGCGGCCCTCCTCGCCGAGGATCTGCGTCTCCGGGACGCGGACGTCCTGGAAGATCAGCGAAGCCGGGCCCCACTCGCCCATGGTGTCGATGTACTCGGACTTCCAGCCGGCCTCGCGGTCGACGAGGAAGCACGTGACGCCGCCGTTCGCGCCCTTCTCCGGGTCGGTGATGGCGAAGACCATCGTGAAGTCGGCTTCGTTGCCACCGGTGATGAAGGTCTTCTCGCCGTTGATGATCCAGTCGGTGCCGTCCTTGCGGGCGGTGGTCCGGATGGCCTTGGCGTCCGACCCGGCGCCCGGCTCGGTGATCGCGAAGCACGACTTGCGTTCGCCCGAGATGGTCGGCAGCAGGTAGGTCTGCTTCTGCTCCTCGTTGGCGTGGAACAGGATGTTGTCCGCGGCGCCGCCGAAGCGGAACGGCACGAAGGTGCGGCCGAGCTCGGCCTCCAGGAGCGCGGCCATCACGGCGGACAGGCCCATGCCGCCGTACTCCTCCGGCGTGAAGACGCCCCAGAAGCCGGACTCCTTCGCCTTCAGCTGGAGGTCCTTCAGCTCCTCGCCGGTCAGCCCGGGCTGGTGGGCGCGCTCGCGCCGGAGGACTTCCTGCTCGAGCGGGATCAGCTCCCGCTGGACGAACGTGCGGACCCAGTCGCGCACTTCACGTTCTTCGGTGCTGAGTGAGAAATCCATCCGAGCTGCTCCTCCGACACTGGCTAAGCGCTTGCTTAGCTCAGGGTACCTCGTGAGAGCGTGATTACCCCAGACCTGTCCCCGAATTCGTGACAAGCGCTTCGGCGCCCGGAAGGATCGGCGGGGTGATGGAGATCGTGGTCCGCTGGTCGTCCCCGTTGCCCGCCGAAGAGCGTTTCCTGCGCCTGCTGGACGACGTCGAGCAAGGCCGGTTCGAGGCGTACCGCCAGGACGCGGACAAGCGGCGCTTCCTCACCGGCCGTGCGCTGGCGAAGACGGTGGCGGCGGAGCGGCTCGGCGTCCCGGTGGACTCGGTGAAGTTCGACGCGACCTGCGAAGACTGCGGAAAGCCGCACGGCAGGCCGCGGATCCCGGGCGCGGACCTGACGCTGTCGATCTCCCACTCGGGCGAGCTGATCGGCGTGGCGGCGACCCCGTCGGTCCCAGTGGGCCTGGACGTCGAGACGGCCGGCCGTCGCGCGGACGACGGTTTGATCGAGTACGCCCTGAGCCCGGCCGAGACGGCGCACCTGGCGGGCCTGACCGACGAGGAGAAGGCGGCGGCGTTCTTCGTCTACTGGACGCGCAAGGAAGCCGTGATGAAGGCCACGGGCAAGGGCCTGCGCATCCCGCTGAAGAGCATCACGTTCTCCCGCTACGACGAACCGGCCCGGCTGGTCTCGTCGGGCGACCCGGCACTGGACCCGGCGACGACCCGCCTGGTGGACCTCAAGGCAGCGGACGGCTACCGGGCGGCCATCGCGGTCCTGACCACCGACGAACTGTCGGTGACCGAGGAACTCTGGGTCCCCTAGACGCGGTAGTCACCGGCGGCGATCCGGGCGGGCGTTGCTCCCCGAGGACGCACCCCGGTTCGGCCAGGACTTCCCCGGCGTGCCCTCGATGTCGCCCGGGAAACACTGAGCCTCACCGACCTCGTCGAAACGCCGGAATCGTGGCAGCGGATCGCTCGGAGCACCCAGGCCGACCCGGCCGCGCACCGGCGCGTGGTCCAGGCGGCCGAACACGCCGAGTCCTCCGGGTCCCCTAGACGCTGTCCTCCAGGCCCATCGCGCTCAGCAGCGTGCGGAACTTCGCCGTCGTCTCGTCCAGCTCCGACTGCGGGTCCGAAGCCGGGACGATGCCGCCGCCCGCGTACAGGCGCATCGACGTCGACGCGATCTCGGCGCAGCGGATCGCCACCGCCCACTCGCCGTCGCCCGCGGCGTCGACCCAGCCGACCGCTCCCGCGTAGTAGTCGCGGTCGAACGGCTCCAGCTCCTGGACCAGCTCGCGCGCTCCCTCGGTCGGGGTGCCGCAGATCGCCGGGGTCGGGTGCAACGCCGCCGCGAGGTCGAGGGCCGTCACGTCCGGGTCGGCCAGCTCGCCCGTGATCGGGGTGCGCAGGTGCCAGATCGCCGGGGTCGTGACCAGCTCCGGCTCCGCCGGGACCTCGAGGGTCCGGCAGAACGGCCGCAGCGCCTCGACCAGGTAGTCGATCACCACCGCGTGCTCCAGCTGGTCCTTGCGGGACGCCCGCAGCGCCTCGCCGTTGGCGCGGTCGGCCACCGGGTCGGCCGAGCGGGGCATCGAGCCCGCGTGGGGCGATGAGAAGACCGTGCGGCCGGTGCGGCGCAGCAGCAGCTCGGGCGTGGCGCCGATGAGCGAGCGCCCGCCGGGCAGCTCGGCCGCGTACGTGAAGTGCCGGGGGTTCCCGACCGCCAGGTTGCGCACGATGCTCTCGGCGGACACCGGCAGGTCGAACTCCAGGTCGAGAGCGCGGGCCAGGACGGCTTTGCGCAGGTCACGCGCTTCCAGAGCAGCCACCGCAGCGCGCACAGCCTCCATGTGCCGCGCAGGCGAAGGCACCGCACGCACCCGCACGGGCGCGGGCAGGACCTCACGCGGCAGCGACGGGGCCCCTTCCGACCGGTGAACGGTCCGGGGCACGACGAGGTGGCCCGGCACCTTCGTGTCGGGCCCGGTGTCGAACGGGAGGACACCGACGGCCAGCGGGGCACCGGTCGCGGCCAGCACGCCGGGGATCGCCGAGGCGAGCCGGCGGGGGTCCGTCTCGGTGACGGTCCGGATGGTGCCCTGCGCCAGGAGCGCGCGCGAGGCCGTCGTGAACAAGAAGTCGCCACGCTGGTAGCGGGCGGCGAGGTCGAGTGCCGGGGTCGCCGGATCAGGTGAGCTCACCTCACCAGCGTCCCAGGCTTCGGGAGATCCGCGAGGGGAGTGTCACGAGCGACACTCCCCTCGCGGGAGCTCCTGATGACGGCTACTTGAGCGCGTCGATGAGCGCCTCGCGCTGGCGCTCGCCCAGGCCGGCGGCGCGCCGGTCCGGGTCGATGCCGGCCTGCTCGAGCAGGGCGGCGACCTTCACCGCGCCGAGACCGGGGACGGCCTTCAGCAGCTGGGTGACCTTCGTCTTCCCGATGGTCTTGTTCTCCTTGGCCTGCTTGAGCACCTTTTCGATGCTCTCCTTGCCGGACTTGATCGACGCGAGCAGCTCCGAACGCGCCTTGCGAGCCTCGGCGGCCTTGGCCAAGGCGTCAGCGCGCTGCTCCGGAGTCAACGTAGGCAGAGCCAACGTAGTAGTCCTTTCCTCTCAGGTCTCCGCTTTCGCGGCCGACGGCTTTTCGACGTGCTTGCTGATGCAAGCGCTGGCCAGCCGTCTCTTACCACGGCCCCAGTAAACGCCACCGGCTTCACGGCCGTGCAACCGACACGCACTTATTACCCCCCGAGGTGATACCGGGCAACCCGCTCCGGCCTGCGGAAACGCTCCCAAGAACCGGCCGGCGTGGCTCAACTCACCCGGAAGGGGAGCCTCCGTTACAGCGTGCATTTACTTGCATATAAGGAAAGGGCGGAAAATTGATGATCATGATCACCGTCCGGTTGTCGCCCGATCGCGGGACGACCGTGACCGAACGGAGCCGTTGTTGACCATGCCCGCTTCACCCGATCCGCACTAGAGTCGGCCCAACCCCAGTTCACCGGCGAACAACCCCCGGGAGCGACCATGTTGAGCACCATGCAGGACGGCCAGCTGTCGCTGGCGAACCTGCTCCGCCACGGCACGTCGGTGCACTCGGCGAGCGAAGTCATCACCTGGACCGGTTCAGAAGCCCGCCGCGAAAGCTACGGCGAGCTCGGCAAGCACGCCGCGCGGCTCGCGAACGCGCTCCGGAGCCTCGGCGTGACCGGCGACCAGCGCGTCGGCACGTTCATGTGGAACAACGCCGAGCACCTGGCGGCCTACCTGGCCGTCCCGGCGATGGGCGCCGTGCTGCACACCCTGAACATCCGCCTGTTCCCCGAGCAGCTGACGTTCGTCGCCAACCACGCCGAGGACCAGGTCGTCATCGTCGACGGCACGCTGGTCCCGCTGCTGGCCAAGCAGCTGCCGGAGTTCAAGACGGTCCGGCACGTCATCGTGGCCAACGGCGACGCGTCGGCCCTTCAAGCACCGGACGGCGTCCAGGTGCACTCCTACGCCGACCTGCTGGCCGGCCAGCCGGACACCTTCGACTGGCCGGAGATCGACGAGCGGTCCGCGGCCGCGATGTGTTACACCTCGGGCACGACGGGTGACCCCAAGGGCGTCGTCTACTCGCACCGGTCGATCTGGCTGCACTCGATGCAGGTCTGCATGAGCGACAGCATGAACCTCGCCCAGCACGACAAGGCGCTGGCGATCGTGCCGCAGTTCCACGCGATGGCGTGGGGCCTGCCGTACGCGGCGCTGATGGTCGGCGCGTCCCTGGTCATGCCGGACCGCTTCCTCCAGCCGGCCCCGCTCGCCGCGCTCCTGGCCGCCGAGAAGCCGACGTTCGCGGGCGCGGTCCCGACCGTCTGGCAGGGCCTGCTCGCCCACCTCGAGGCCAACCCGCAGGACATCTCGCACCTGCGTGAGGTCGTCGTCGGCGGGTCGGCGGTGCCGCCGTCGCTGATGCACGCGTTCCAGGAGAAGCACAAGGTCTCGATCCTGCACGCCTGGGGCATGACGGAGACGTCGCCGCTGGGCAGCGTCGCGCGGCCGCCGGCGTCCGCGACCGGCGACGAGGCCTGGCCCTACCGCTACACGCAGGGCCGCTTCCCGGCGGCCGTCACCGCGCGGCTGATCGACGACGACGGCGCGGTGCTGCCCTGGGACAACGAGGCCGTCGGCGAGCTCGAGGTCCAGGGCCCGTGGATCGCCGGCGCGTACTACGGCGGCGCCGAGGTCGACCCGGACAAGTTCCACGACGGCTGGCTGCGCACCGGCGACGTCGGCAAGATCAGCGCGGACGGCTACCTCACGCTGACCGACCGCGCGAAGGACGTCATCAAGTCCGGCGGCGAGTGGATCTCCTCGGTCGACCTGGAGAACCAGGTCATGGGCCACCCGGCGGTGGCCGAGGCCGCGGTCGTCGGCATCCCCGACGAGAAGTGGGACGAGCGGCCGCTGGTCGCCGTCGTGCTCAAGGAGGGCCAGACGGCCACGCCCGAGGAGCTGCGCGACTTCCTCAGCGACAAGGTCGCGAAGTGGCAGCTGCCGGAGAACTGGACGTTCGTGGACGAAGTGCCCAAGACGAGCGTCGGCAAGTTCGACAAGAAGCGGATCCGCGCGTCCTACTCCGAGGGAAAGCTCGACATCGCCCAGCTCTAACGGGTAAATCTCCGGCGAGTCTTCACGCTCGAGACGGCCACCATGAGGGAATCTAACGCCTTCATGGTGGCCTTCAGAGCACGTCGGAGGGGTTCTGGGGATGCATAACAGGCGCAAGTTCTTGGCGTTGGCGGGAGCCGGCGCGCTGACCGCGGCGTGCGGGTCGAACACCGGGCGGCAGGGCACCGCGCCCCCGTCGACGGCGTACTCGGCGGGTCCGCCGCCCTCGGACGCGCCCAAGGTCACGCTCCAGCAGTGGTACCACGCGTACGGCGAAGACGGCGTCCAGGAAGCGGTCAAGCGCTACGCCGCGACGTACCCGGGCGCGGCCGTGAACGTCCAGTGGAACCCGGGCGACTACGACTCGAAGATCGTCACCGCGCTGCAGAACAGCAAGGTGCCGGACGTCTTCGAGGCGCAGGTCAAGATCGACTGGGTGCGGCAGAACCAGGTGGTCTCGCTCGATGACGTCGTCGGGCCGGCGAAGGGCGACTTCAGCCCGGCCGTGCTCGCCGCGCAGACCGTCGAGGGCAAGGTCTACGGCGTCCCGCAGGCCATCGACACGCAGGTGCTCTTCTACCGCAAGAGCCTGCTGCAGGCCGCGGGCGTGCAGCCGCCGCAGACCGTCGACGAGCTGGTCGACGCGGCCGCCAAGCTCTCGAAGGACGGCGTCAAAGGCCTCTTCGCGGGCAACGACGGCGGCGTCGGCGTGCTCACCGGGCCGCTGCTGTGGTCGGCCGGCCTCGACTACCTGAAGAACGGCAACCGCGAAGTCGGCTTCGACGACCCGCGCGCGGCGACCGCGCTGGCCAAGCTGCACACGCTCAACTCGAACGGCTCGCTGCTGCTCGGCGCGCCCGCCGACTGGTCGGACCCGGGCGCGTTCACCGACGGGCTCGCGGCGATGCAGTGGACCGGGCTGTGGAACGTGCCGAAGATCCGCGACGCGTTCGACGACGACTTCGGCGTGCTGCCGTTCCCGCGGCTGGACGGCAGCGGCGCGCCGTCGGTACCGGTCGGCGCGTACAGCGCGATGGTCAACGCCAAGAGCGAGCACGTCGCCGAGGCGAAGGCGTTCGTGAAGTGGCTGTGGATCGACCGGACCGACTACCAGCTGGAGTTCGCGACGAAGTTCGGCTTCCACGTCCCGGCGCGCCAGAGCCTCACCGGCCGCGCGGACAGCCTCAAGACGGGCCCGGCCGCGGACGCCGCGAAGTTCGTCAAGGAGAACAGCCACCTGGTCGGCGGTCCGGTGTGGACACAGCAGTCGAACACGGCGCTGTCCGACGCGGTCGCGAAGATCGCGAAGGAAGGGGCGGATCCGGTCGCGCAGACCAAGACGGCCGTCGAGGTGGCCAAGTCCGAACTCAAGCGCCTGTTCGGATGAAGGGGCGCGACGCACGCGCGTTCTGGCTGTTCGTCGGGCCGTTCCTGCTGGGGCTCGCGGTGTTCGCGTACCTGCCGATCGGCTGGAGCGCGTACCTGTCCTTCTTCGACGCGCGCAACACGGTCACGCCGACGGACTTCGTCGGGCTGGACAACTACGGGCACATGCTCACCGACGAGCCGTTCCTGTCGAGCCTGGGGACGTTCAGCGTGTTCGCGGTGTTCATCGTGCCGCTGACGTTCGTGCTGTCGCTGGCCCTCGCGCTCGGGGTCAACCGGCTCGAGTTCGCGCGGGCGTTCTTCCGGTCGGTGTTCTTCCTGCCGTTCGCGTGCTCGTACGTCGTCGCGTCGCTGATCTGGAAGACGTCCCTGTTCTCGGGTGTCCGATATGGACTGGCGAACACGGTGCTCGGCCTGTTCGGCGCGGACCCGGTGGCCTGGACCGGGACGGTGAACCCGCCGCTGTACTGGATCGTGCTCGTGACGGCGCGGCTGTGGCTGCAGCTCGGGTTCTACATGATCCTGTTCATCGCGGCGCTGCAACGGATCCCGCACCACCTGTACGAAGCGGCGTGGCTCGACGGCGCGAAGCCGGGGTGGCAAGTGTTCCGGTACATCACGTTGCCGCAGCTGCGCGCGACGGCCGTGGCGGTGCTCCTGCTGAACCTGATCAACGCGTACCAGGCGTTCGACGAGTTCTACAACATCATGGGCGACGCCCGCGGCTACCCGCCGTTCGCCCGGCCGCCGCTGGTGTACCTGTACTACACGTCGCTGGGCTCGGGCGGCCAGGACCTCGGCCGCGGCAGCGCGGGCGCGCTGATCCTGGCGCTGATCATCGCGCTGGTGACGTTGCTGCAGGGCCGCGTCTTCCGCTTCGGACGTGCGTCATGAGGGCCTTCTTCCGGTGGACGGCGCTGATCATCGCGGCGGTGCTGTTCCTGCTGCCGTTCTACCTGCTGGTGCGCAACGGCCTGGCGTCGCGGGCGGAGCTCACCGCTCCACAGTGGACGTTCTTCCCGTCCACTGTGCACTGGGAGAACTTCTCGCGGCTGTTCGCCCTGGACGACGTCCCCTTCGCGCGGAGCCTGCTGAACTCGGCGATCGTGGCGGTGCTGCAGACGGTCGGGCTCCTCGTGCTCTGCTCGCTGGCGGGCTACGGCCTGGCGCGGATCCCGTACCGGCATTCCGGGATCGTGTTCTACGCGGTGCTGGCGACGCTGATGATCCCGACGTCGGTGACGTTCGTGCCGAGCTTCGTGGTCGTCTCGACGCTCGGCTGGCTGTCGGACTTCCGCGGCCTGGTCATCCCCGGGCTCTTCAGCGCGTTCAGCGTGTTCCTGTTCCGGCAGTACTTCCTGGACTTCCCGCGTGAGCTGGAAGAGGCGGGACGGGTCGACGGGCTGACGCGCTGGGGCGTGTTCTGGCGGATCGTCGTGCCGAACTCGCGGGGGTTCTTCGCGGCGATCGCGGTGATCACGGTGATCGGCAGCTGGAACGCGTTCCTGTGGCCGCTGATCATCGCCCAGTCCCCCGACTCGTGGACCGTCCAGGTGGCGCTGTCGGGACTGCTGACGGCGCAGAACCCGCAGCTCGACCTGCTGTTCCTGGCGGCGGCGGTGTCGATCCTGCCGATCGTGCTGCTGTTCGCGTTCCTGCAGCGGTACCTGGTGCGCGGAGTGACGGAGTCCGGTTTGGGCGGGTCGTAACACGTCGCGGGCAGCGGCCGACTCCGGGAACGTCCCGAAGGAAGCAGGTGCTCGAATGACCACGCCCGACCACTACCCGCCGCTGCACCCGGAAGACCCGGCGGCGAACGCGCCGATCCCGGTCCAGCCCTCCTGGCAGCCCCAGCAGAACCCGATCTCCGCGCCCTTTCCCGCGCAGCCGTACGCCGCGGTGGCGGTCCCCTACCCGATGCTGCGCACCAGCGGGCTGTGCGTCGCGGGCATGGTCGTCGGCATCCTCGCCCTGCTCGGGTTCTGGATCCCGTTCGGCGACGTGCTGATGGGCCTGCTCGCGATCGGGCTGTCCTGGGCCGGCCTGACGCAGGCGGCCAAGCCCGGGTACACCGGCCGCGGCATGGGCATCGCGGGCCTGGTGACCGGCATCATCGCGATGATCCCCGCGATCATCTTCATGGTCATCTTCTTCACCGCCGCGGCGACCGTGACGACGACCTGCGGTTTCTACTGCTGACGCAACGCCCGGACCCGGAGCGCCGACGACTCCGGGTAACGGCGGGAACAGGTTCGCGATGACCGAGTTCGCCCCCTACCGGCAGCCGGACCAGGCCCACCCGCCTTCGGCGCCGGGCTCGCGGCCGGGCCAGGCGCCGCCGTACGTCCAGCAGCAGTGCGCCCAGTGCCCGATGACCGCGTCCCGGCCGAACACCAGCGGGTTAGCGGTGGCCGGCATGGTCGTCGGCATCGTCGCCCTGGTCCTGTTCTTAGTCCCGTTCGTCAACCTGGTCCTCAGTTTCCTGGCGATCGGCCTCTCGTGGGGCGGCCTGGCCCAGGCCTACCGCCCGGGCTACACAGGCAAGGGAATGGGCATCGCGGGCCTGTCCTGTGGCATCATCGCGGTGGTCCCGGCGGCGATCGTGATCCTGTTCTACTTCCAAGTCGTGAGTGCACCTGCCGGGTTCGGCCTCTACTCCTGAGCGTTCCCCGGCGGAATTGACCACGACCTTCGGCGGTACACCCCACCCCGACACCTGTGACAAGGTGGCTCGAAACGTCACGTTCACCGCCCGGACACCGGCGTCCGGCACGGTGCTGGGCAACCGAGAAACTGGGGAGCGAAACAACCATGGCCGAACTCACCCGGCGCACCTTCGCCACCGCGGGCGCCGCCGGTCTCGGACTGCTGCTGTGCACGCCCACCGCCAACGCGCTCGACCGCGCACTGCGGCTCACGAGCACCCGCTCGGTCAGCACCGCCGGCACGACCCTCGAGCAGGTCGCCACGGGCGGCGGCACCGCGAGCTACAGCCGCCTGTCCGCCGGACCCGGCTGGCCGCTGGCCGTCCGGAGCGATCTCGCCGCCCCGCAGACCGGCCGCGACGACCGGCGCCGCGCCCTCAGCGCGTTCGTGCAGTTCACCGACCTGCACATCACCGACACCGAAAGCCCCGCGCGCTTCGAGTACCTGCACCCCTTCATCGGCTCGGCGCACCGCCCGCAGGAGGCGCTCGGCACCGTCGCCACCAGCGCGCTGGTCGAGCGCGTCAACAGTGTGCGGCAGGGCCCGTTCACCGGGCGCCCGTTCGACCTCATGGTCACCACCGGCGACAACACCGACAACCACGAGCTGATCGAGCTCGACTGGTTCCTCAAGGTCCTCAACGGCGGGACCGTCACGCCGAACTCCGGCGCGACCAACGCCTACGAAGGCGTCCAGAACTCCGGCAACCACGAGTTCTGGAACCCCGGCAAGCCCGGTACCGACGACTACACGGCCAAGGGCTTCCCGCAGATTCCCGGCCTGCTCGAAGCCGGCATCCAGACGTTCACCGCGCCCGGCCTCGACGTCCCGTGGTTCTGCACCTTCGGCAACCACGACGACAGCATCGTCGGCTCGCTGCCGGCGCAGATCCCCGGCATCGACGCCTGGTACACCGGGAAGTACAAGGTCATCGGCAAGGACGAGAGCACCGCGAAGAAGCTCGCCGACGCCATCAAGAAGCCCGGCTCGAGCGTGCCGATCGCCGAGCTGTTCGGCGGCAGCGGCACGATCCGCGAGATCACGCCGGACGCGCGGCGCCGCCCGTTCGACACCGGTGAGTTCGTCCGCGCGCACCTCGACTCGGCCAACACCGGCCCCGGTCCCGTCGGGCACGGCTTCACCAGCTCGAACGCCGACGGCAAGAACGTCTACTACACGTTCCGGATCGCGCCGGGCATCACCGGGATCAGCCTCGACACGACGACCGACGCCGGGTTCGCCGACGGCTCGATCGGCCTCGCGCAGTACAACTGGGTCGAGGCGACGCTGAAGCGCAACAGCTCGACGTACTACGACTTCTTCGGGCGCAGGACCACCCATGCCGTCACCGACGAGCTGTTCCTCCTGTTCAGCCACCACACGAGCGGCTCGATGGGCAACGTCCTGCCGGACTCGCGCCACCTGCTCGACCCGCGCCTGGACGGCAACGCGTTCGTCGCGCTGCTCAAGCGGTTCCCGAACGTGCTGGCGTGGGTCAACGGCCACACGCACCTCAACAAGATCACCCCGCACGCCGGGAGCACGCCGCAGCAGAGCTTCTGGGAGATCAACACGGCGTCGCACGTCGACTTCCCGCAGCAGGCCCGGATCGTCGAGGTCGCGGACAACGCGGACGGCACGTTGTCGCTGTTCACGACGCTGATCGAGGCCGAGGCACCGTACGCGGTGGACTACGGCGCCCGGACCCCGCAAGCGCTTGCGTCGCTGTACCGCGAGCTGTCGTACAACGACATCCACGTCGACCTCGGCCGCGTCGGGGCCGCCACCGACCACAACACCGAGCTGCTGCTGGTGAACCCGTTGAGCTGAGCGCGTTACAGGTGGTGGGCCACGTCCGCGCGGCCCACCACCCTCCGAACCCGCCGGAGAAACTGGGCAAAACAATGACTCAAAGCGGACACAATGTTGTCCGTTCTGTTTCTTCTGCACAACGCACGTCCGCTTCGCTAGACTGATTGACCCGAGTCGGCGAGGTGAGCTTTGGTAAACCATGATCGACCACCGCACCGTGATCCTGGAATCGGCTTCTTCGACGAAGCCGACACAAAGGAGGCCATCCGCAAAGTCGCCGACGCGCGGAGGCTCACGATCTTCACCGGTGCCGGTATTGCCGCGGACCTTCGGGTTCCCAACTGGTCGGCTCTCGTTTCCCGGCTCCTGGAGGATCTGGAGTCGAGGACCTATCGAGACGACCAGGAGTGTCGCGCCACCGTCCACCAGGCCGTCGACTTCTTCCACCAGATGCCGGCCGCGTCGATCGTCGACGCGCTCTACGAGGAACGGTTCCCCGGCCACGCCGTCGAGCAGCGCAACAAGGACATCGCTCGGATTCTGTACGCCGGCCGGAACACGGAACACGAAGCAATCCCAGAAGACTCTTTGGCTGTGTACGTCCTTCGATTGGCGGTAGCCAAGCGTCTGGCAGGTTGCGACGTGCACATCCTCACTACCAACTACGACGACGTACTTGAAAAGATCGCGAACCACGACGTCACGCTCAGCGATCTCCGGTTACACGACACCGAGGTCTACACCAACTGGAAAACGGATGACGACGGCCTGGCGCCCGGAGTCCCGATCTCCCACCTCCACGGATTCATACCCCGCACCGAGGCCGCGCAGTCCGTGGTCTTTTCCGAAAGCGAGTACATCAACTGGGACCGGTACAGCCCGTGGCGGGATTACCTTCCCAAACGGGTGGCCGGAGGCGGGTTGACCCTCTTCGTCGGAGCGTCGTTGCGGGACTACAACATCGCCGCGATGGTCCGACGCTTCAGCAAAGGCGAGGTCTACGCCCTGCTACCGGTGGAAGACGAGGTCTCACACGCTCAGCAACGGGAAAAGCCCTGGTTACCGCCCAGTGCCCGGTACGCGGCACTCCGCGGCCTCCATCTCGGCGTTCAAGTCCTCCGTCCCGACTTCTACGGCCAAGTCTGCCAATTCTTGAACGAAGCAGCGATTCCAGGAGACGTCCAGGTACCGGACTACTCGACCCGGCTCCGGAAATGGTGGACGTCGTGGTCGACGCAAGAGCACAACCCGCAGGGACTCAAGCACCTCACCGGCTGTTCCCAGACGCTACGGCAGTTCGCGATCGACGAGGAGCAGCAACTCGACAGAGCGTCCTACGTCAAAGCTGAAGTGTGGGTCCGCACCAACCCGGACTCGCGCCAGCTCAGTCTCTACACGTCGTCACAGAGTGTAATATTGCCTGGCCGCGGGTACTGGCCGCACAGCGCGACAATCGAGCACCTTTCGCGCTACGCCGCCGTTTCCGCTTTTGCCGCTCGCCAGGCGACCGAAGGCACCGTCGCGTACCGAAGCGACGGCCGGTGGACCCACTTCCTGGCGGTCCCCATCATCCTGCCCGAGGAACCGTACTACGAACTCCCGGTCGGCGTGGTGATTCTGCTCCTTCACGCACCAGACGTGCACGACGACGTCTACTTCGGTGAATCCGACAGCGAACGCATGCGCGATCTCTCCGTGCGAATGAAGACGCTGGGGCAGGAATTTTTGCGACCTGCTACTTCTTGAGGCCGTACCGTTCCTTCAGCACCTCGCGCAGTCCGTCGGTACCCACGCGAGGTGTCGAGACCTTGACGACCCGGACTCCAGGGCGCTCTTGGCTCCGCATGCGCACCCGGCTGCCGGTCTCCGCCGACAACACTGGACGGTACTCGTACTCCTCTACAGGTGCAGCGGTGTCGTCCATTCCACTCACGCTCCATCCCGCAGGGGCCGAAACAGAAAATATCAACTCTACAGTACGACTTCGCTCGACGGAACCGTTCACGCCACGGCCACCGCCCACCGGTGAATTTCGCCGACTCGCCCGCTGAGTTGACCGCGTTACCCGCGAGGTAATCGCCCCGCGGCCGGTCTTCGGGCAGGCTGCGGGGCATGACCGATCCCGAGGGCACCCAGCTCTTCCACCGCACCATGCCGTTCTCCGAGCGCCTCGGCGTCGAGGTGCTGGAGCACGGCAAGGCACTCGTCCGCAGCCGCCTGAAGTGGGACGAGAGCCTCTGCACGCTCGGCGGCGTGCTGCACGGGGGCGCGCTCATGGCGCTGGCCGACTCGACCGGTGCCGTGTGCGCGTTCCTCAACCTCCCCGAGGGCGCGCAGGGCACGACGACCGTCGAGTCGAAGACGAACTTCCTGCGTGCCGTGCGTTCGGGCTACGCCGTTGCGTCGTCCAGACCACTGCACGCCGGCCGCAAGTTCGTCGTGGTGGAGACGGAGATCCACGACGACGGCGGCAAGTTGGTCGCGAAAGTGACACAGACGCAGGCCGTCCTGTAGGTACCTGTTTACATACCCGGCCCGACCGGCGAAAATCCCTGCCTACTGGGTGGGTCGATCAGGGAGCCGGGATGCGCGCACGCAAGTTGTTCACCTTATTGTCAGTGGTTGTGTTAACAGCTGTAACCGCGCAGGTCGCCGAGGCCTCGCCCGCCCGGCCCGGTGAAGACGAGTCGATCGACTACCACGAGTGGAACGGCGGCGGCTTCTACGAAGGCCACTTCGCCGGGCTCACACTGACCCACGACGGCCTGCGCATCACGCGCCCGGCCGGCACGGTCGAGCACACCGAGCCGGAGCTGGGCACGACGAGAACGTACGAGTACGGCCAGTGGACGTCACCGTCGTACCGGCAGGGCTTCGGCGCGACGCAGCTGGTCTCGTCCTGGAACGCGCGGACGCCGGCGAACACCTGGCTGCAGGTCGAGGCGCAGGGCAAGACGCCGGCGGGCGCCGAAACCGCGTGGTACGTGATGGGCCGCTGGGCCAGCGGCGACACCGACATCCTGCGCACCAGCGTCGACGGCCAGGACGACGCGAACGCCCTGGTCGACGTCGACACGCTGGTGACGAAGACCGGCGTGACGCTGAAGTCGTACAAGCTGCGGATCAGCCTCTACCGCGAAAAGGGCTCGCGCGCGACGCCGTCGGTGACGTCGCTGGGCGCGATGACGTCCGCCGTGCCGGACCGCTTCGACGTGCGGACGACGAAGCCGGGCCGCGCCACCGGGATCGAGCTGAAGGTGCCGGCGTACGCGCAGAACCTCCACAAAGGACAGTTCCCGCAGTACGGCGGGGGCGGCGAAGCGTGGTGCAGCCCGACGTCGACCGAGATGGTGGCCGAGTACTGGGGCAAGAAGCCGTCGGCGGCGGAGATGTCCTGGATCCCGGCGGACTACGTCGACCCGTCGGTGGCGTTCGCGGCGCGCTACACCTACGACCACGCCTACGACGGCACCGGCAACTGGCCGTTCAACACGGCGTACGCGGCGTCGCGCGGGCTGCGCGGGCACATCACGCGGCTGCACTCGCTGAACGAGCTGGAGGGCTACATCGCCCGCGGCATCCCGGTGATCACGTCGCAGTCGTTCCTGTCCGAGGAGCTCGACGGCGCGGGCTACGGGACGGCCGGGCACATCATGGTGGTCGTCGGCTTCACGAAGGACGGCGACGTGATCGCGAACGACCCGGCGTCGAGCAGCAACGACCGCGTGCGCAACATCTACAAGCGCGACCAGTTCGAGAAGATCTGGCAGCGGACCAAGCGGTACCGCGCCGACGGGACCGTCGCGAGCGGCCCCGGCGGCATCGCGTACATCATCACCCCGGCCTGACCCGGGACCGGTGCGGCGACCGGCCGGCTTTACCAGGTCTGGCCGGCCGGCTGCCGCGTCGTGCGGTTGATCCGGTTGAAGAAGTTGGTGAGCGCGATGTTCAAGGTGATCGCCGACAGCTGCCGCTCGTCGAAGTGCTTCGCGGCTTCCGCCCAGATCTCGTCGGTGACGCCGGGTTCGCCGTCCTGGAGCCGGGTCGCGGCTTCGGTCAGCGCGAGCGCCGCTCGCTCCGGCTCGGTGTAGAACGGCGTCTCGCGCCACGCGACCACGTTGTGCAGCCGCTCTTCGGTCTCGCCGTGCTTCTTCGCCGACTGGACTCCGCCGAAGACGCACGGGCTGCAGCCGTTGATCTGGCTGGCCCGCAGGTGGACCAGCTCCAGCACCAGCGGGTCGACGCCGCCGGCGTGCACCGCCTTGATGATCTGCTGGATCGCGCCGAACACCTCGGGGTTCCCCGAGTCCTTGAGCCGTGCTTCCATCGGTCCTCCCTTTGTTACCTGTGCCCCTCCGGGCCCGTCATCCCCACGACGGAGCCGAACGGAGGAAGGTAACGACATGCCCGACACGGTGACCGAGGCCTTCGAAGCGCAGCGCGACCGGCTGCGCGCGGTGGCCCACCGGGTGCTCGGCTCGCACGCCGACGCCGAGGACGTGGTCCAGGAGGCGTGGCTGCGGCTGTCGCGCCAGGACGCGGCAACGATCGACAACCTCGACGGCTGGTTGACGACGGTGGTCGGCCGGATCAGCCTCGACGTCCTGCGCTCGCGCCGAGCCCGGCCCGAGGCGCTCTACGACGAAATCGTCGTGACGGTCGACGAAGGGCCCGAGGACGACGTCGCGCTGGCGGACTCGGTCGGGCTCGCGCTGCTGGTGGTCCTGGAGTCGCTCGGGCCGAGCGAGCGGCTGGCGTTCGTGCTGCACGACCTGTTCGCGGTGCCGTTCGAGGAGATCGGCCGCATCCTCGGCAAGTCGACCGCGGCGGCCAAGATGCTGGCCAGCCGCGCCCGCCGGAAGGTGCGGACGCCGTCACCGCCTGCCGCGAGCCGGGAACAGCGCGAGGTGGTGGACGCGTTCCTGAGGGCGGCCCGCGACGGTGATTTCGAGGAACTGCTGCGTGTGCTGGATCCGGACGTGCGGCTGACGGTCGACACCCCGGACGGCGTGGTGGTGGTCCTCGGAGCGACGAACGTCGCGGCGGGAGCCCGCTTCGGCGGGGCCAACGACGGCCGGGAGGTCTTGGTCGGCGGTCTGCCGGGCGTGGTGGCGTGGCGTCCGGACGGCTCCCCGCTGTCGGTCGTGGCGTTCACCGTGCTGGAAGGTCGGATCGCGGCGATCGCGGCGGTGGCGGACCCGGCGCGGCTGGCGTCGATGGGCCTGCCTGAGCCACCCGGAACTGTCGGTACCGCCGGGTAGCGTGGAACCCGGGGGCCGGAGGCACGCCGCTTCAGCCCGGGTCGCGCCGACCGCCGGAATCGTCGGCACAGCCACAGCCGCCGTCCGGAGACTTCTCCCGCGGTGGCCGCCGTGCGGGCGGACGCTGCGGCGGCAGCGCCGCGACCTGGACCGTGTCCGCGTTCAGCGGGCCGACCGCGGCCGCACCGTTCGGAGAACCCAGTGGTGCGTCGCGCCCGGGGAGGATCTCGCTGAAGAACAGGCCGTTGTCCGGTGCGAGCGCGGGGTCTTCCACGTACGAGACCGCCCCCACCGGGCAGGCCGCCTCACAGGCACCGCACTCGAAGCACTCGCCCGGGTGGATGTAGAGACTCCGGGCTCCCTCGTAGATGCAGTCCAGGGGACATTCTTCGACGCACGCGCGGTCCTTGACGTCGACGCAGGGAAGCCCGATCACAAACGCCATGGCAGGAACCATCCCACATCCGCCGCCGCCGGATGAGAGTTGCGTGAAGCGCAACATGTTGCGCATCGATCACCGAACCTCACTCATGCGGATGTCGCCATCTCCGCATGATCCGTGATTAGCTGCGGGCAGAGCCAGCAAAGCCGGAAGGTGGATTCGCATGCCGTACGAGGTCCAGGGGGTCGTTTCGCGAGCGAAGGGCGAGCCCGTCTCGCTGGAGACCGTCCTCGTCCCCGATCCCGGGCCGGGCGAGGCCGTCGTGAACGTGCAGGCCTGCGGGGTCTGCCACACCGATCTGCACTACCGCGAGGGCGGGATCAACGACGAGTTCCCGTTCCTGCTCGGCCACGAGGCCGCCGGTGTCGTCGAGGCGGTCGGCGACGGCGTCACCGATCTCGAGCCCGGCGACTACGTCATCCTCAACTGGCGCGCCGTCTGCGGCACCTGCCGCGCCTGCAAGCGCGGCAAGCCGTGGTACTGCTTCTCGACCTTCAACGCCGCCCAGCCCATGACGCTCGCCGACGGCACCAAGCTGTCGCCCGCGCTCGGCGTCGGGGCCTTCCTCGAGAAGACCCTCGTCCACAGCGGACAGTGCACCAAGGTGAACCGCGAGGCCGAGCCCGCGGTCGCCGGGCTGCTCGGCTGCGGCGTGATGGCCGGGCTCGGCGCGGCCATCAACACCGGCGCCGTCACGCGCGGTGACTCGGTCGCGGTCATCGGCTGCGGCGGCGTCGGCGACGCCGCCATCGCGGGCGCGAAGCTGGCCGGTGCCACCACGATCGTCGCGATCGACCGGGACGACCGGAAGCTGGCGTGGGCCAAGGACTTCGGCGCCACGCACACCGTGAACAGCACGGACCTCAGCGAAGAAGCCGTCGTCGAGGCCATGCAGGACGCCACGAACAGCTTCGGCCCGGACGTCGTCATCGACGCCGTCGGCCGCCCGGAGACCTGGCGGCAGGCCTTCTACGGCCGCGACCTCGCCGGCACGGTCGTGCTCGTCGGCGTCCCGACGCCGGAGATGCGCCTGAACGACCTGCCGCTGATCGACTTCTTCTCGCGCGGCGGCTCGCTCAAGTCGTCGTGGTACGGCGACTGCCTGCCCAGCCGCGACTTCCCGATGCTCGTGGACCTCTACCTGCAGGGCCGGCTGCCGCTCGACAAGTTCGTCACCGAGCGCATCGGCGTCGACGACGTCGAGCAGGCCTTCGAGCGCATGCACCACGGTGACGTCCTGCGCAGCGTGGTGACCTTCTGACCCTCTTCACCGACGACGAATACCCGGCCGAGCCCTACCCCGGCACCCGGCCGGGTTATTCGTTCGTGCACGTCGACGGCGTCGGGCACCCGCTCGACACCGCGCCCGGCGGCTGGCGCGACCGGATGGCCGTGCTGGCGTACGGCTCGAACGCGAACCCGTCGAAGATCACCTGGCTGCGCGCCCGCCTCGGGCTCGAAGGCCCGGTCGTCGTCGCGCACGCGCGGTGCGGCGGGCTCGCCGCGGTGTGGGCCGCCGGCTTCCGCGTCGTCGACGACCAGCGGCCGGCCACGCTCACCGCGCTCGACGGCGTCGAGGAGCACGCCATCTGGTTCGTGACGCCGGACCAGCTCGCCGTCCTCGACCGCTGCGAAGGCCGCGGCACGCGCTACGACCTGGCCCGGCTGACCGAACCCGACATCACGCTCGAAGACGGCACCCGCCTGACCGAGGTCCACGCGTACGTCGGCGCCGCGCCGATCCGCTACCCGCTGCTGGTGGACGGCGTGCCGGTGCGCACCGCCGACGTCCCGCAGGCCGCCGCGGCGAAGCTCGACGGCGTCGCCGCGGACGGCCACGGCGTCCCCTGCGAAGTGCTCAGACCAGCTTTCCCGGGTTGAGGATCCCGGTCGGGTCGACCGCCGACTTCGCCGCGCGCAGCACTTCGACCCCGAGCGAACCGATCTCCGCCTGCAGGTACGGCGCGTGGTCGACGCCGACGGCGTGGTGGTGCGAAATCGTGCCCAGCCCGGTGATCGCCTCGCACGCCGCCGCCTTCGCGCGCTGCCACTGGCCGGCCGGGTTCGCCTCGTCGCGGGCCGTCAGCACCGTGAAGTACAGCGACGCACCCGTCTCGTACGCGTGCGAAATGTGGCACATCACGATGGACGGGCCGAGTGACGCCGTGAGCGCCGCCCGCACGTCGTCCCGCAGTTCGTCCACAGTGGACCAATAAGCCGCGGTCTCCAGCGTCTCGACGCAGACACCCTGGTCCATCAAGGCGTCGCGCTGCCGCGGCCCGCCGAACCGGCCGTGCCGCCAGGACTCGCCGAGCGCCTTGCCGACGCGCACCGCACCCGACGCCTTCAGCCGGCGCGCCGTCTCGCGGCGGCGCAGCGCCACGTCGTGCGCCGTGCCTTCCCAGCCGACGATGAGGAAGCACGGCCGCGCCACCCCGCGCGCGGCGAGGTACTTGCGCAACGCCGTCGTTTTGGGACCGGCGTTCAGCGCCAGGGAAACTTCGGTCTCGTCCCCGTCGGACAGCCGGGTGACGTCGGCGAGCGCGTGGTGCTGCGCGAGGTCGCGGACGGCCTCGCGGCCTGCCTCCCAGCCGGGCAGCGCGTAGCCCTCGTACCGCTTGACCGGCGGCGCCGGGCGCACCCGCAGTGTCACCTCGGTGATCACGCCGAGCGTGCCTTCGCTGCCGATCGCGAGCTGGCGCAGGTCCGGCCCGGCGGCCGACGCCGGCGCGATCCCGAGCTTCCACTCGCCGCGCGGCGTCGCCAGGCGCACACCCTTGACCATGTCTTCGAAGCGTCCGTAGCCCGACGACGCCTGGCCGGCCGAGCGCGTCGCCGCGAAGCCGCCGATCGTGGCCCGTTCGAACGACTGCGGGATGTGCCCGAGCGTCAGGCCGTGCTCGCCGAGGAGGCGCTCGGCCTCGGGCCCTCGGACACCGGCCTGCAGCACGGCGAGGCGCGACTCGGCGTCGACCGACACCAATGCGTCGAGGCGGACGAGGTCGAGCGCGATCACCGCCGCCTTCTCGCCGCGCAGCGCCGCGACCCCGCCGACGACCGAGGTGCCGCCGCCGAAGGGCACCACCCCGACGTCGTGCCGCACGCAGACGTCGAGCACCGACTGGACCTCGTCCGGGCCGGCGGGCAGCACGACCGCGTCGGGCACCGGGAAGTCCACTGAGGGCGAACGGCGGCGCAGCAGGTCGAGGTAGGACAGTCCCGTCGCGCGCGCCAGCCGGGCCGCGTCGTCGACCAGCACGTTTTCCGTGCCCACGACGCCTGACAGCGCTTTGACAGCAGATTCGTCCAGTTTCGGTGACGGTATTTCCACCGGCAAATCACCCGCCGGGGCAGCACCGGGAGCCGTCTGGCCTATACGCTGTTCAAGCCACTTGGCCGCCCGCGCGGGCAGCCGGGCGGCGTCGGCGGCTTCCGGAGTCCAGGACCGTCGAAGGCGGTGGTCAATGAGCGCGTTCACCGATACAGTGTGACACATGGACGTGAAACGTCACACTATGGAGACCGCGGGATCATCCGCGCTCGCGGACACCCGCAACCGCCAGACGGCGACCCGAGTGGCCGATGACGTGCTGCTCGACGCCGCGCGCTCGTGCGTACTGGCCGTCGGTGTGCGCCGCACCACACTCGCCGAAATCGCCCGCACCGCGCGCGTCAGCCGGATGACGGTCTACCGCCGCTTCCCCGACGTCCGCAGCGTGCTCGCCGCGCTGATGACCCGCGAGTTCAGCGGGCTGCTGCGCACGGCGAGCGAACGCGGCGCCGACGCCTCGGACAGCCGCGAGCGGCTCGTGCTCATCGCGTCGGCCGGCGTCCGTTCGCTGTCGGCCGACCCGCTGTTCCGCACGCTGCTCGACGTCGACCCCGAGCTGGTCCTCCCGTACATCGTGGAGCGGCTGGGCGCGACGCAGAAGTTCGCCGAGGCGGCGTTGCACCAGCTACTGGAGGCCGGGCACCAGGACGGGTCGATCCGGCGGGCGCCGGTCGCGGCGCAGTCCCGGTCGGTGCTGCTGGTGGTCCAGTCCTTCGCGTTCTCGCTGCGCCCGGCGACGGCGGACGTCGGCGAGGCGGCACTGCTGGCGGAGTTCACCCACGTGCTCGACGCGGCGCTGAAGCCGTGACGTCCGGCTCGCTCAACGCGCGGCGCCGCGAACGCGAGCTCGCGGAGCTGGCGGCGGGCGAGCGCGTCGACATCGTTGTCGTCGGCGGCGGCGTCACCGGCACGGGCATCGCCCTGGACGCGGCTTCGCGCGGGTTGTCGGTGGCGCTCGTCGAGGCGCGGGACCTGGCGTTCGGGACGTCCCGCTGGTCGTCGAAGCTCGTGCACGGCGGCCTGCGCTACCTGGCGCACGGCGAGTTCGGCCTGGCGCACGAGAGCGCGGTCGAGCGCGGCATCATGATGACGCGCACGGCGCCGCACCTCACGCGGGCGATGCCGCAGCTGTTCCCGTTGTACCCCAGCACATCCCGCGCACAGCAGGCACTGGTGGCGGCCGGCCTCCGAGCCGGCGACGGCCTCCGCCGGGCGGCGCGCACACCGTCGTCGGTGCTGCCGCGGCCGCGTTCGATCCCGGTCGCGGAAGCACTGGCATTGGTTCCCGGACTCTCGCCGGCCGGCTTGCGCGGCGCGTTGCTGGCGTACGACGGCGCGTTGGTCGACGACGCGCGCCTGGTGGTTTCCCTGGCGCGGACGGCGGCATCGTTCGGCGCCCGGATCCTGACGCGGCTTTCGGCTTCCGCAGTTTCCGCGGACCGCGTCACGGCCGTCGACGGCGTTTCCGGTGACACGGTGGAGATCCACGCGCGCCAGGTGATCAACGCGACGGGGGTGTGGGCGGGAACGCTGACGGGCTCGGTCCGGCTGCGACCGTCGCTGGGATCGCACCTGGTGCTCGCGCCGGGGACGGTCCCGATGGGCACGACGTCGGTGAACATCGGGGTGCCGGGCGAGACCAACCGGTTCGTGTTCCTGCTCCCCCAACCGGACGGCCGCGTCTACTTGGGACTCACGGACGAGCCGGTTTCCGGCTCGATCCCCGACGTACCAGTGGTTCCCGAGTCCGATGTGGACTTCTTACTGAAGCTGGCTTCGACGGTACTGGCCCGGCCGCTGACCCGTGCTGACGTGGCCGGATCGTTCGCCGGCCTCCGGCCCCTGGTGGAAGGCGGCGGTCGTTCGGCCGATTTGTCCCGCAAGCACGCGGTGCTGGCGGGTTCGGACGGCCTGCTGACGGTGGTCGGCGGCAAGCTGACGACGTACCGCCGGATGGCGGAGGACGCGGTCGACTCGGCGGTTCGCTTGGCCGGTTTGAGCACTTCGCCTTGCCGGACCGCGCGGTTGCCGTTGCTGGGAGCGGCTTCGCGGTCGGATCTGTCTCTTGTGGACGCCGCGCCGCGACTGGTGGCTCGGTATGGCACGGAGGCCCCGCGGGTCGCGGCGTTGGGTGAGCTGGACGCGGAGTTCGCGGCACCGGTGGCCCCGGGATCGGACATCACGGCGGCGGAGGTCGTGTGGGCGGTCCGCAACGAGGGGGCACTGGACGTGGCGGACGTACTGGAACGCCGGACGCGGCTGTCGTTGATCCCCTCGGACGCGGAAGCCGCGGCGGGGCGGGTCGCGGAGCTTGTCGACAAGTCGCTCGCCGGCCTCGCCTGAGCCGGGTCATCTCGAGGTCCGGCGCGCTGCCTGGGGAGCGTGGCAAGCCGCCGAGATGTCGTGCCGCTGGCCTCCGGGCCCTGCCTCCCGCGCACCGAGCGGCGACTGCGGTGCCTCGACGAGTCATTCGCGACTCGCCCAAGCCGCCCATCCTGCGCGCCAGTGGTCAAGCGAGCCGGTCCGCCGGCTTTGCCACAGCCCCACCGACACAGCCCCACCGACACAGCCCCACCGACACAGCCCCACCGACACAGCCCCACCGACACAGCCCCACCGACACAGCCCCACCGACACAGCCCCACC
>NZ_JBVKDU010000003.1:1412072-1759345 GCF_055633595.1 Amycolatopsis sp. NPDC114504
ACCCTTCCCTGGGGGGCGTGCCCACGTCCAGTCTACCGCCACCCACCGACAGCAAGATCCTCTTCCGCGCCGCGACCCCAATCTGTCCACATCACGCCGACCCTGTGCACAACCGGACTTGATGTGCACTTAACTTGACGACCCGTTGGGTTTTTGCAACAGTACGTTCATGAGTCCGGTCAGACGCGGCAAAGAGCTGCCGATCTACAACCGGCTTCCCGTGCTCCGAGCCGAGCGCGGGTTGAGCAGGGCCGCGCTCGCGAATGCCGTCGAGGTCAATCCTCAAACCATCGGTGCTCTCGAGCGGGGCGATCACTATCCGAGCCTGGACCTGGCCTTCCGGATCTGCGCGGTCTTCGACCTGCCGGTCGAAGCGGTGTTCAGCCGCGCGCCGTTCACGCCACTGTCCACTCAGGTCTACCGCGAGGGGGGAGCATGACCGAGCAACCGGGCCGGCTCGCGGCCTACTGGGAACGTCAGCTGGACAAGATGGACGAGCGCGAACTGCGGCACTCCCGGCGGCTGCCGGGCTGGCGCACCCGGCGGCGCCGCCGGACCCTCACCGCCGTGCTGGCGCTCGGCGATCTCGGGCTGGTCGCCGGCGCCTCGATCTTCACCACCGGCAGCGACTGGCTCTTCGGTGCGCTCTGGCTGTCCAGCGCCCTGGTCGGCGGCACCGCGTTCCTGCTGCTGCGGATCCTCACCGGCCGGATGAGCGGCGGCTTCTCGCGGCTGCTGGACGAACGCGAGCGCGAGTGGCGCCACCGCGTCACCTACATCGGCTTCCAGGTCCTCAGCTACCTGATGATCGCCGCGATGGTCTACACGCTCGTCGTCGCCCGCACCGAAGACGGGGCCTTCCGCGGCGTCATGATGATCTCCGCGCTGCTGGTCACCGGGACGACCGTCCCGGCGCTGCTGCTCGGCTGGTCGCTGCCGGACGACGACCCCGAGGATTTCGAAGAAGGGATGGGGGCATGACCGAGGGGACGCTGGAGATCGACGGGATCTCCAAGCGCTACGGCACGAAGGTCGCGCTCGACGGCGTCACCTTCGACGTCCGCGGCGGCGAGCTCTTCGGGTTCGTCGGCAGCAACGGCGCCGGCAAGACCACGACCATGCGGATCGTGCTCGGGGTGCTGGCCGCCGACAGCGGTGAAGTGCGCTTCAAGAACGAAAAGATCACGCACGAAGCGCGCACCCACATCGGCTACATGCCCGAGGAACGCGGGCTCTACCCGAAGATGAAGGTCCTCGAGCAGCTGATCTACCTCGCCGAGCTGCACGGCCTCAGCGCGAACGAGGCCCACCGCAACGCGGAGAACTGGATCGGCAGGCTCGGCCTGACCGAGCGCCGCAAGGACGAGGTGCAGAAGCTGAGCCTCGGCAACCAGCAGCGCGTCCAGCTGGCCGCCGCGCTGGTGCACGACCCGGCCGTGCTGGTGCTCGACGAGCCGTTCTCCGGCCTCGACCCGCTGGCCGTCGACGTCATGAGCGGCGTGCTGCGCGAGAAGGCCGCGGCCGGCGTGCCGGTCGTGTTCTCCAGCCACCAGCTCGACCTCGTCGAGCGGCTGTGCGACCGCGTCGGGATCATCCGCGGCGGCCGGATGGTCGCCGTCGGCACCGTCGGCGAGCTGACCGCCGGCGCGAGCAGCAAGCTCGTCGTCACCGCCCCGGGCGCGCCCGGCGGCTGGGCCGCGGGCCTGCCCGGCGTGCGCGTACTGGAAAATCACGGCGCAACCACCGTGCTCGACCTCGAACCGAGCGCGGACGACCAGGCCGTGCTCGCCGCGGCGAGGGCCACCGGGCCGGTCACGGAGTTCAGCCGCCGTCGCCGGTCGCTGACCGACCTGTTCCGCGACGCCGTCTCGGACAAGGGGGAACCGCGATGAAGACGCTGAGCGGCCGGCGCGCCGTCTGGCTCGTCATGAAGCGCGAGCTGAACACGCGGCTGCGCACACGTTCGTTCGTCATCGGCACCGTCGTGATGCTGGTGCTGCTGCTGGGTTACGTCGGCTTCCAGACGTCGCTGGCGGGGTCGGCGGACAAGAGCACCGTCGGGCTCACCGGCCAGGCGACCGGGATCGCGCGGCAGCTGCAGGTCGAAGCCGCGCAGTCCGGCCGGCAGATCTCGACCGTCACCATCACCGACCCGGCCGACGGCCGCGAGAAGGTCGAAGACGGCGACCTCGACGCGCTCGTCTCGGGCAGCGCGGCGAAGCTGACCGCCACCTACAAGTCCTCTTTGGACGATCAGCTGCGGAAGGTGCTCGACCAGGTCGCGCAGCAGCAGGTCCTCGACGGCGTGCTGTCGTCCGCGCAGCTCGAGCCGGCCGACGTGATGGCCCAGGTCGACGGCACCCACGTGCAGGACGACCCGATCTCGCCGGAGCCCGCGGACCAGACGCAACGGCTCGTCGTCGGGCTGATCGTCGCGTTCCTGCTCTACATCAGCATCATCACCTACGGGATGATGGTCGCCCAGGGCGTCGTCGAGGAGAAGTCGAGCCGGGTCGTGGAGATCCTGCTCGCCAGCGTGCGGCCGTGGCAGCTGTTGCTGGGCAAGGTGATCGGGCTCGGCCTGGTCGGGTTGACGCAGCTGGTGATCCTGGCCGCGGCCGGGCTGGTCGCGGCGTCGGTGACCGGGGTGTTCACGCTGTCCGGCTTCGCCACTGGCGCGATGCTGTGGGGCCTGCTCTGGTACCTGCTCGGATTCCTGTTGTACGCCACGATCTACGGCGCGCTGGGCTCGCTGGTGTCGCGGCAGGAGGACACGCAGTCGGTGGTCGGGCCGCTCAACATCGTGCTGATCGTCGGGTTCGTCACCGGGTTCAACCTGCTGCTGCAGGACCCCGACGGCACGGGGACGAAGGTCATCTCGCTGATCCCGTTGTTCTCGCCGATCCTGATGCCGGCCCGGATCGCGACCGGCGCGGCGATGGGCTGGGAGATCGCGCTGTCGCTCGGGCTGACGGCCGCGCTCGTCGCACTGCTCACCTGGCTGGGCGGCAAGATCTACGGCAACAGCGTGCTGCGCATCGGCAGCCGCATCAAGCTGTCGGAAGCCCTCCGGGGCTGAACTGGGGAGCCGGCCGAGTGCGTGTCCTGTTGTCCGGGTACGACTCGCGTGGGAGCGTCGAGGTACGGGTGTGCGCGCCGCCCGACGAGGAGTTCGCGCGGCGGCTGGCGGGCGCCGGGGTGGAGATGGTGCCGGTCGGCCAGGCCGTGCGGCCGTTGGTGACCGCGGCGAAGCCGCCCACCGCGAAGGGCATTCCCGAGCGCGCGGCCGAGCTGATCGCCGGGGGTGCCGACGGGGTGCGACGCGGTGGTGGCGACCGGCCTGGTGCCCGCCGTGGCCGGCGCGCGGTCGGTGGCCGAGCTGCGGGGCTGTACGCGACGTTCCAGCAGCTCACCCTGCCGACGCCGCACCACCCGCCGCGGCTGACGCACGCGGGCATGTCGCTCCCGCCGGAGACCGGCAACCGGGCGTTGTGGGACCTGGAAGCGCGGAACATCGACGGCCTGTTCAAGTCCGCGCTCGACACCCAGCGGGCGGCGCACGGCCTGCCGCCGGTGGGCCGCGTCCTCGACTTCGTACTCGGCGACCGCCCGCTGCCCGCCGAGCTGGAAGCGTTCCTGAACGCGGGCGAACCACCCGTGTACGCGGGTTTCGGCAGCACGACGCCGAGTGGTGCGCAGGTCGCCGTCGAAGCGATCCGGGCACTGGGCCACCCCGACCGTCGAATCCCTGTCGGCCGCGCTCGAGACGGCGCTGGAAGCCACCGCGCGAGCGAAAGCCGTCGCCGCCTCGATCCGCACCGACGGCGCGAAGCTGATCCTAGACGCTACGAAGTGATCTTTCCGTACCGCTCCAAGGACACCTGGCGTTCGTGGGCGTGGTCGACCATGGGCTCCGGGTACTCCTTCGGACGCTCCTTCAGCTTGTGCACGGCCTTGCCCCCGACCGGCCGCAGCTCCGGTACGTACTTGCGGACGTAGTCGCCGTTCGGGTCGAACTTCTCGCCCTGCGTCGTCGGGTTGAAGATCCGGAAGTACGGCGCCGCGTCCGTGCCGGAGCCGGCGACCCACTGCCAGTTCAGCTGGTTCGAGGCGAGGTCGCCGTCCACGAGGTGCTTCATGAAGTGCCGCGCGCCGACCCACCACGGCAGGTGCAGGTCCTTCACCAGGAAGCTCGCGACGACCATCCGCACGCGGTTGTGGATCCAGCCCTCGGCCAGCAGCTGCCGCATCCCGGCGTCGACGATCGGGTAGCCGGTCTTGCCGGCGCACCACCGCTCGAAGGCCTCGCGGTCGTCGTCGTGCTTCATCCCGTCGAACCGCTTGTCGTAGTTCTTGCGCGCGGTTTCCGGGCGGTGCCACAGGACGTCGGCGTGGAACTCGCGCCAGCAGAACTCGCTCCGCAGCGACTTCGCGCCTACGCGGTCGTCACCCGCCAGGTCGGCCAGCAGCGTCCGCGGGTGGACGCAGCCCCAGCGCAGGTACGGCGAAAGCCGCGTGGTGCCTTCGCGGTCCGGGCGGTCACGATCGGAGTCGTAGGTCTCGATGCCGTCGTCGAGGAACGCGTGCCAGGCGTCCAGCGCGGCCTGCTCACCCGGCTCGGGCAGCGTCGCGGAAACCTTGGGCGGCTTGGGGATCTTCAGCGAGCGCGGCGGTTCGACCCAGTCCACAAGGGACGGTCCGGTGTCGGCGGGAGAGTGCCAGCCGTGTGCGGTCCAGGCGCGGAAGAACGGCGTGAAGACGCGGTACGGGTCGCCGTCCGGCTTGGTGACGCGGCCGGGTGTCACGGCGTACGACGAGCCCGTCTCGACCCAGTCGATGTTGTTGTCCGCCAACGCCTTCGCGACTTCGGCGTCCCGGCGCCGGCCGTAGGGCCCGGTGTCCGTGCTGACGTGCACCGCCGCGGCGCCGATCTTCTTCGCGGCCTTCACGACCTCGGCCGCCGGTTCGCCGCGCACCAGCATCAGCCGGCCGCCGAGCTGCTCGTCCAGCTTCTCCAGGCACCCGTAGAGGAACGCCTCCCGCGGCGCCCCGCCCGGCTTCAGCAGCGCCTCGTCGAGGACGTACAGCGCGAGGACGTGCTTGCTGTGCTTCGAGGCTTCCAGCAGGGCGGCGTGGTCGCCCAGCCGCAGGTCGCGGCGGAACCACAGGACGACGGGTGCTTCTTTGGTCACGACGGGCAACGATAAACGCCCCGTCGTGCGGGTGCACAACGGGGCGTTTACCAGGGTGAGCGGATCAGCGCTCCGACATCGGGGTGTAGTCCCGCGACGCGTGGCCGGTGTAGATCTGCCGCGGGCGGCCGATCTTGGTGGCCGGGTCGTTGATCATCTCGCGCCAGTGCGCGATCCAGCCCGGCAGGCGGCCGAGCGCGAACAGCACCGTGAAGAACTTCGTCGGGAAGCCCAGCGCCCGGTAGATCAGGCCGGTGTAGAAGTCCACGTTCGGGTACAGCTTGCGCGAAACGAAGTAGTCGTCCGAAAGCGCGGTCTCTTCGAGCTTCTTGGCGATGTCGAGCAGCTGGTCGCCGCCCTTCAGCTTGCCGAGGATCTCGTCCGCGGTGTTCTTGATGATCTTCGCGCGCGGGTCGTAGTTCTTGTACACCCGGTGCCCGAAGCCCATCAGCTTCACGCCCTTTTCCTTGTTCTTCACCCGCTCGACGAACTTGGCGACGTCGCCGCCGTCGTTCTTGATGCCCTCGAGCATGTCGAGCACCGCGGCGTTCGCACCGCCGTGCAGCGGGCCGAACAGCGCGTTGATGCCGGCCGAGATCGACGCGAACAGGTTCGCCTCGGACGAGCCGACCAGGCGCACGGTCGAGGTTGAGCAGTTCTGCTCGTGGTCGGCGTGCAGGATGAACAGCAGGTCGAGCGCCTTCGCGACGTCCGGGTCCACCTCGTACGGCTCGGCCGGGAAGCCGAACGTCATCCGCAGGAAGTTCTCGACCAGGCCGAGCGAGTTGTCCGGGTACAGCAGCGGCTGGCCGACGGACTTCTTGTACGCGTAGGCCGCCAGGGTCGGGACCTTGGCGAGCAGGCGGATGGTCGACAGCTCGACGTTCGGCTCGTCGAACGGGTCGAGCGAGTCCTGGTAGAAGGTCGACAGCGCCGACACCGCGCTGGACAGGACCGGCATCGGGTGCGCGTCCCGCGGGAAGCCGCTGAAGAACGCCTTCAGGTCTTCGTGCAGCAGCGTGTGCCGCTGGATCTTCTCGGTGAAGTCGGCCAGCTGGGCCTGGGTCGGCAGCTCGCCGTAGATCAGCAGGTAGGAGACCTCGACGAAGGTCGACTTCTCGGCCAGCTGCTCGATCGGGTAACCGCGGTAACGGAGGATCCCGGCGTCACCGTCGATGTAGGCGATGGCGGACGACGCGGCACCGGTGTTGACGAAACCCGGGTCGTAGGTGATGTACCCCGTCTGCGCCAGCAGCTTCCCCAGCTCGATCCCGGGCGCGCCCTCGACCGGGTGGACGATCTTGAACTCGTGCTCGCCACTCGGCAGGGTCAGCTTCGCGGTTTCGCCGCCGGACTGCCCCGCAGTCGTCGCGTCGGACATGCAAGTCCCTCTCACGTTTCGGCACGGGCCGGCGGCGCCTGCGGGTTCCACAGGTAGCCAAGTGTTCACGCGAGGAAACACTGGCGCCTCGCTGCACACCGCCCCGCTGGGGTATGAAGAATGCCCCTCTACGCTAGTCGAGAAACGTGTGTTCGCGCAGCGGTGGCGTTGCTCATGGGGCCCCCTTTGGGACCAGGTTCACACGCTGGACGCCATATCGGCGGATGTCGGCGGCTCCGCCCCGCTCCGCGAAACCGTGATGGAAGCCGCCTTCGCCGCGAATTCGAGCGCCTCGCGCCACGCCTCCGCGTCGAGAGAGGCCAGGTCGGTGACCTCGCGGGTCTGCAGCCAGGCCAGCAGCGCACCCTGGACGGTGTCGCCGGCGCCGATGGTGTCGACCACGGTGACCTTCCGCGACGGCACGTGGGCCAGCTCACCTGCGGCGGTGATCACCGCGACGCCGTCGGCGCCCCGGGTGAGCACCACGGCGTCCACACCGGACTCGATCCACGTCTTCGCGGCGGCGACCGGGTCGGCGCCTTCGGTGAGCCACGCGGCGTCGTCGTCGGAGATCTTGAGCAGCCGGACGTCCGGCAGCCAGGACCGGAACCGGGCGCGGTAGGCGGCCGGGTCGGTGATGAGCGCTTCGCGGATGTTGGGGTCGAGGACGGTCAGGACGCCGCGGGCGGCCTCGCGCCGCAGCATCGCCTCGTACGCCGACGCGCCGGGCTCGAGGACCATCCCGAGGGTGCCGAGGGAGAGCGCGGTCACGGCGTCCGGCAGCGGTCCCGGGTCGGCGACGAGCCGGTCGGCCGTGCCCTCGACGTAGAACGTGTAGTGCGCGGCGCCCTTCGCGTCGAGCGCGACGACGGCGAGCGTCGTCGGCTCCTCGCCGCGCTGCAGCAGCGACGTGTCGACGTCCGAAGCGTGCAGGCGCTCGACCATCGCGGCACCGAAGCGGTCCGTGGACACGCGCGAGAGGAAGGCCGTCGGCACGCCGAGGCGGCCGGCCGCCAGCGCGACGTTGTACGGCCCGCCGCCGAGCCGCGGCAGCAGCGCGCGCAGCCCACCGTCCACAGTGGAATCCAAGGGGTCGCCGGGAACCAGGTCGACCAGAGCTTCTCCGCCTACGACGATCACGCCGGGAGTTTAGTGGAGTTCAGGCTGACAATTCCTGTCCGCTATTTGTTCAGCCCACCGAGGAGCAGTTCACCCAGGGCGGTGAACGCTTCGGCGTCCGAGACGTCGATCCGCTGACCGAGCACGCCGGTCTGGATGCCCTCGATGATCAGCCCGGTCATCTCGGCCACGAGCCGGGCGTGGACGTCGCGGAAGACGCCGTCGGCGACGCCCCGGTCGATGAACTGCCGCAGCCGCTGGGCGGCGAACCGGCTGTTGACCTGGTAGGCCTCGCGGGCCGGGGCGAACTCGGCGAGGTCGCGCATGAACGACGGCGACGCCCGGTTCAGGTGCTCGGCGACGCCGGCCAGGTACTCCCCGATGAGCTTGCGGGCGTCGTCGATCCCGCCGATCCGCTCCTCGATCCGCTCGCCGGCACCCCGGAAGAAGTGCGTGACGACCTTGACGGCGAGCTGCTCCTTGCTCGGCGCGAGCGCGTAGAGCGTCGACTTCGAACAGCGCAGACGGCCGGCGAGGTCGTCGAGGGTGAAGTCGGCGAACCCCTCCGCGAGGAAGAGCGCCTCGAGGTCACCGAGCAGGGCGCGCTGCCGCGCGGTCGGCCTGCGGCGGGGTTCGGGGGGCATCGGCTCACTATCTCCTACGTCTTCCGGCCACCCCAGGCCCGTCGTACTGTACTCTAAGCGGGCCCACAGTACTGTTTTCAGTACCGCTTTGGAGGACACCGATGCCCGCCGAACGCCTGCTGCCGGATTCGGACGCCGAGGACCTGGTCGCGCTGGCCAGGGAGATCGCCCGTGACGAGCTGGCGCCCCGCGCGGCGGCGGCCGAGGAGGCCGAGCAGTTCCCGCGCGAGCAGTTCCGCCTGCTCGGCAAATCGGGCCTGCTGGGCCTGCCGTACGCCGAGCGCTGGGGCGGCGGCGAGGTGTCGTACGAGGTCTACCTGCAGGTCCTGGAGGAGATCGCGACGGCGTGGATGACCGTCGGCGTCGGGCTGTCGGTGCACACGATGTCCTGCTACGCGCTGTCGGAGTACGGCACGGACGAGCAGCGCGGCGAGTGGCTGCCGGAGATGCTCGAAGGCTCGCTCTTGGGCGCGTACGCACTGTCGGAGACCCAGGCGGGCTCGGACGCGGCCGCTTTGTCGACACGCGCGCGTCTCGACGGCACGGACTACGTCGTCAACGGCACCAAGGCGTGGATCACGCACGCGGGGGTGGCGGACTTCTACACGACGATGGTCCGGACGGGCCCGGACGAGATCTCCTGCCTGCTGGTTCCTTCCGCGACCGACGGCCTGTCGGCGGCCCCGCGCGAACGCAAGATGGGCCTGACGGGCTCCCCCACGGCCCAGCTGATCTTCGACGGCGCCCGGGTGCCCGCGTCCCGGCTGCTGGGCACGCCCGGTGACGGACTGCGGATCGCGCTGTCGTCGCTGAGCTCGGGCCGGCTCGGCATCGCGGCGTGCGCGGTGGGCCTGGCGCAGGCGGCGCTGGACGAGGCGGTGGCGTACGCGAAGGGCCGGTCGCAGTTCGGCCGCTCGATCATCGACTTCCAGGGGGTCGAGTTCCTCCTGGCCGACATGGCGGCGACCGTGGAGTCTTCGCGGGCGACCTACCTGGAGGCGGCCCGGCGGCGTGACCGCGGACTGCCGTTCCAGCGGCAGGCGTCGATCGCGAAGCTGGTGGCGACGGACGGCGCGATGAAGGTGACGACCGACGCGGTGCAGGTCCTCGGCGGGGCCGGGTACACGCGGGACTTCCCGGTGGAGCGGTACATGCGGGAGGCGAAGGTGCCGCAGATCTTCGAGGGCACGAACCAGATCCAGCGGGTGGTCATCGCCCGGGAGCTGAAGAAGGCTTAGCCCCGATCGAGCGGGGACTGTCCCCCGCTCGCGACGGATACGGTGGGGCGATGCCCGGCCATCTGCTGACCATCGAGGAGTACGCGGCACTCGGGGAAACCGGCTCCGGCTTCACCGAGCTGACCGAGGGCCGCGTCGTGACCTGCCCCGGTTCCGGCCGGGCGCACGACATGGCGGTGTGCCTGCTGGCCGGGCAGGTCGAACGGCAGCTGCCGCGCGGGCTCGCGTTCGCCGTGGCCACCGACCTCGACCTGTGCCTGGTCCCCACGGGCGAACCCGGGTTCTCCCGACGGCCGGATCTGCTGGTCTTCGGCCGGGCGGCGCTCGCCAGGACCGGCGGCCTGCTGCGCGCCGACGAAGTGCTCGTCGTGGCCGAGATCGTGGCGCCGGGCTCGAAGCGCACCGACTACCGGGTCAAGCGCGACGAGTACGCCGACGCCGGCATTCCGCACTACTGGATCGTCGACATCACCGAGCCGGTCTCGCTGACCGCGTACGCCGGCCACCAGGGCACCGCCGCCGTCACCGGGACCTTCATCGCCGACGTCCCGTTCCCGGTCGAGATCGACCTGGACGCGCTGCTCGGCTGATCGGACAGCACGCCGGAACCGCCCGGTTACCGGCGTGCCGTCCGAAACTCAGCGGGACTCGCGGTAGCGGCGGTCCTTCGACACGCCCTCGCCGAGAGTCTCGTCGAAGTGGAACACCTCGTCGCCCCGGACGAACACGCGCAGAGCACGGTTCATCACATCGAGCGGATCACCGCTCCACAGCACGACGTCCGCGTCCAGGCCGGGCTTCAGCGAGCCGATCTGACCGTCGAGCCCCAGCATCGACGCCGGGTTGATCGTGAGCGAGCGCAGCGCCGTCACCGGGTCGAGGCCGTCCTTGACCGACAGGGCCGCCTGGTAGACCAGGAAGTTGATCGGGATCACCGGGTGGTCCGTCGTGATCGCGATCTTCACCCCCGCCCGCGTCAGGATGCCGGCCGAACGCAGGGTCCGGTTGCGCACCTCCACCTTGGACTTCGTGGTGAACAGCGGCCCCAGGATGACCGGGATGTCGCGCTCGGCCAGCAGGTCCGCGATCAGGTGGCCCTCGGTGCCGTGGTTGACCACCAGCTTGTAGCCGAACTCGTCGGCCAGCCGGATCGCTGTCACGATGTCGTCCGCGCGGTGGACGTGCTGGTCCCAGTACAGCTCGCCGTCGAGGACCTTCGACAGCGTCTCCATCGTCAGGTCGACCTCGTGCGGCTTGCCCTCGGACTCCGCGTGCGCGCGCTTCGCCTGGTAGTTGCGGGTGTTCGTGAACGCCTCGCGCAGGATCGCGGCGACGCCCAGCCGGGTCGACGGCGTCTGCTTCTTCTCGCCGTACACGCGCTTCGGGTTCTCGCCGAGCGCGCTCTTCACGCTCACGTGCTCCGCGAAGACCATGTCGAGGATGCTGCGGCCCCAGGTCTTGACGCCGATCGTCTGGCCGCCGATGGGGTTGCCCGACCCCGGCTTGATGACGACGCTCGTGACGCCGCCGGACAGGGCGTCGTCAAAGCCGGAGTCGTACGGGTCGATGCCGTCGATGGCGCGGAAGCGGGCGCCGTTCGGGTCGGTCATCTCGTTGGTGTCGTTGCCGGCCCAGCCCTCGCCCTCCTCGTGCACGCCGAGGTGCGCGTGGGCGTCGATGAAGCCGGGCAGCACCCAGGTGCCCGCCGCGTCGACCAGTTCGGCGTCCTCCGGGATGTCGACATCCGCCTCGGCGCCGACCGCGACGATCTTGCCGTCGTCGATCAGGACCGTGCCGCCTTCGATGGGATCACCGTCGATGGGGACGACATGGCCCCCGACAATTGCCTTCGCCATAGTTCGCCACGCTAACGAACTGTGCCGGGCTCCTCCACACGGGCCTTCTCCAAGTGCACCAGCTCGTGGTTGTTCTCCGGCGTGCGGTGGGTCTCGCGGTAGCCGTGCTTCGCGTACAGACGCAGCGGCCCCACGCTCTTCGAGCCCGTGAACAAGCGGAACACGGTCACCGACGCCGGCGCGGCCGACTCCGCCGCGGTCAGCAACCCGCCGCCGAGGCCCGCTCCCTGGCGGTCGGGGGCCACGACCAGCCTGCCGATCATCCCCACGTTCCCCTCGACCGTGAGACGGACCGACGCCACCAACCGGTCGTTCTCCCGGATGCCCCAGGACAGACACGACGAAAGCGCCGCCCGCGTCTCGTCCAAAGTCTCCAGCAGCGGCGGCAAATCCCAGTCGTCGTGTGCGCGGGCTTCGGTGATGTACGCCGCTCGCTGCAGCGTCAGCACTTCGCCCGCGTCGGCGACTCCCAGCCGCTTCACCCGACTCGGATGCCCCAGCTGCCCGACCACGACGTCGCCGGCTCGAGCTCGATCAGGTCCGTGCCCGTGTTGAGCGCGTCCGCCGGGCAGGTCATCGGCTCGATCGCCACCGCGCGGCCGCGGCCGACCAGGTCGTCCGGGGTGAACACCTGCGCCCAGTGGAAGTCGGGGCCGGTCCAGACGACCAGCTGCTGCTCCCCGTGGGACAGCACGAAGTGGTGCTGACCATCCGAAGCCGCCGAGAGGCTCCCGAACGCCGTGTCCAGGTCGACGCCCGCCAGCACCCGGCCGGCACGGAAGTCGTACTCCGTGCCCTCGACGTCCTGCTCCGGCGCGTACGGCATCTGCTCGTCGCCCCGGTACGGCCGGACGCGGCTCGCGGGCAGCGTGAGGGTCAGCTCGTCGGTCGGGACGTCGCCGATCCGGAAGTACGGGTGCGTCCCGACGCCGACGCCGATCGGCTGCTCACCCTCGTTGCGGATCTCGTGGGTGATGGTCAGCTCCCGCGGCGCGACCTCGTAGGTGACGGTCGCGCGCAGCGGCACCGGCCAGCCCGGCCGCGCCTCGACGTCGACGGCCATCGTGATCGACGACTCGGCGTGCTCCAGCAGCTCCCACTCGAGGTGGCGGGTCAGGCCGTGGATCGCGTTGCCGCGCGCCTCCTCGGTGATCTCGAGCTGCTGCTCTTCACCCTGGAACGTCCACTTGCCGCCCTTGGTCCGGTTCGGCCAGGGCAGCAGCACCTGCCCGGCACCCTTCGGCGGCTTCGCGTCTTCGGGGAACTCCTCGACGTACGGCACTCCGCCGACCTCGAACGCGCGCAGCCCCGCGCCGATCTCGGTGACGACAGCGCGCGCGTTGCCGCGGGTGATCTCGAACTGCTGACCGGTCGGGTTGCCCATGCGACGACCTTACCGAGGCTCATACTCACTAGACCGGTCGTCATAGTTTGAGCTACAGTCGGCGCCATGGTCCGTCGCACCGACACGCGGCAGCGGATGCTCGACACCGCCGCCGACCTGTTCCACTCGCAGGGCTACCACGCCACCGGCCTCACCCAGCTGACCACGGCCGGGGGTGCGCCGAAGGGGTCGCTCTACTTCCACTTCCCCGGCGGCAAGGAGCAGCTCGCCGCCGAAGCCGTCCGGCTTTCGAGCGAGCGCACCGGCGCGATGCTCGAAGCGGTCCTGCGGGACGCGCCCGACGCGCCGACCGCGGTCGACTGGACCGTCGACGCGCTGGCGGCCTTCCTGACCGAGTCGGACTTCCAGCGCGGGTGTCCACTCGCGACAGTCGCGCTCGACGCCGCCGCGGAGAGCGAGCCGATCCGCGAAGCCTGCGCCGACGGCTATTCGTCGTGGCACGAGATCCTTCGTGACTACCTTGCGGGACAACAGCTTTCCGCGGAACGCGCGGACGAGCTGGCGACCATCGTGCTCGCCGCGATCGAAGGCGGGCTGCTGCTGGCCCGCACCCGCCGCGACCTCGCGCCGCTGCGCGCCGTCGCCACCCACCTGCACGCCACCCTCGAGAGGGAGTTCTCCTGATGCGCGTCCACCACCTGAACTGCGGCACCATGCGCCCCCTCGGCGGCGGCCTGATCGACGGCAAGCCAGGCCTGTTCCGGCGCGCCACCATGGTCTGCCACTGCCTGCTGCTCGAGACGGATACGGGTCTCGTGCTCGTCGAGACCGGCATGGGCACGCCGGCCGCCGTGGACCGGAACGCCTGGCTGGGCGCGGGTTTCGTCCGCCAGTCCAACCCGGTCGAAGATCCCGCGCAGACCGCGATCGCCCAGATCCGCGCGCTCGGCTTCGACCCGGCCGACGTCCGCGACATCGTGCTGACCCACCTCGACCTCGACCACGCCGGCGGGCTCATCGACTTCCCGTGGGCCCGCGTGCACGTCTACGCCGAAGAGCTGCGGGCGTTCCAGGAGCCGCGCGACGCCGCCGAACGCGGGCGCTACCGCACGATCCAGTTCGCGCACGGTCCACAGTGGACGTCCTATGCGGACGCCGGAGAACCGTGGTTCGGCTTCGACGCCGTCCGGCAGCTCGACGGCCTGCCGCCGGAGATCCTGCTCATCCCGCTCTCCGGCCACACGCGCGGCCACGCCGGGGTCGCCGTCGACACGGGCGACGGCTGGCTGCTCAACGCCGGCGACTCGTACTTCTTCCACGGGCAGGTCGAGGCCGCCCCGCACTGCCCGCCCGGCCTGAAGTGGTTCGAGGGCCACATGGAGACGGTGAAGGGCGCCCGGCTGGACAATCACGGCCGCCTGCGCCAGCTTGTTCAGGAGCACGGCGGTGAGGTGACCGTCTTCGCCGCGCACGACGAGACCGAGTTCCTCCGGCTGAGCTCCAGGAGCAGGGTATGAAGGTGCACCACCTGAACTGCGGATCGATGCGCCCGGCGGGCGGCAAGCTGCTCGACGGCGAGCCCGGCCTGCTCCGGCGGGCCGAGCTGGTCGCGCACTGCCTGCTGGTCGAGACCGGCGACAGCCTGGTGCTGGTCGACACCGGGTTCGGCAGCCAGGCCGTGGCCCGCCCCGGCGAGTGGCTGGGCCGGCCGTTCATGGCGATGGTCGGTGCCCGGCTCGAAACCGCCGAGACGGCCGTCGCGCAGATCAAGGCGCTGGGGCTCGACCCGGCCGACGTCCGGCACATCATCGCGACGCACCTCGACGTCGACCACGCGGGCGGGCTGGCCGACTTCCCGAACGCCGTCGTCCACGTCCGTTCCGAGGAGCACCGGGCCGCGACGTCGCCGTCGAACGCGGCCGAGAAGAACCGCTACCGCGCGGCGCAGTTCGCCCACCGCCCGCTGTGGAGCACCTACGACGAGCTGGGCGAGCCGTGGTTCGGCTTCGAGGCGGTCCGGTCGCTCAAGGGCCTGCCGGAAGAGATCCTGCTGGTCCCGCTCACGGGCCACACGCGCGGCCACACGGGCGTCGCGGTCGACACGGGCGACGGCTGGTTACTGCACGCGGGCGACGCGTACTTCTTCCACGGGCAGCTGGATCACGTCGCGCCGCACTGCCCGCCCGGCATGACGGCGTTCCAGAACCTCGTCCAGACCGAGCGCAAGGCCCGTCTGGAGAACCTGGCGCGGCTGCACGAGCTGGCCCGCGAGCACCCGGACGAGGTCACGGTGTTCTCGGCGCACAGCCCGGTCGAGCTGGCCGCCCTGCGCCGCTGAGGGAACCGGATGATCTCCCGTCGCATCTGAGCCGCGACGAAGGAGGCTCAGCGGTGACGAAGAAGTGGTGGAGTGCGGCCTTGACCGGGGCGGTCGCGGTGCTGGTCACGGCGTGCGGGAGCGGCACCCCGCCCGCACCGGCCGCCGCCGCGGCGCCGGAAGCGCCACCGCTCGACCTCTCCGGGGTCGTCCTGCTGCAGCATTCGACGCAGACCGGCCTCGACGACGTCGTCTTCGCCGATCCCGCCACCGGCGCGGCGAAGACGACCTTGTCGCTGCCCGGGTACGACAGCTCGCTGAACCGGTTCGACGGGCCGGCCACCAAGCTGGACCTCATCTCGCCCGACGGTCGGTACGCGACGCTCGAAACCGACGACGGCGTCGACGTGTTCAAGCTCAACGCCGACGACCGGCGGTACGAACGCACCGGCACCGCGCCGGAACCGGAGCGGTCGATGAGCGAGAAGCCCGCCAGGTTCCGGAACCCGCGGTTCGGGCCGGCCGGGTCGAAGCTGTACTTCGACGACGACAAGGCGGTGTACTCCGTCGACTACCGGCAGCTCGGGCCGCCGGTCGTGGAAGCCACGATCGTGCCGAACAGCAGCTCCGACCCGCACGTGGAGGACTGGGCGATCGGACCGCGGGGCGAGGTGCTGACCTGGAAGGACGCCCGGCACGCCGGCGAGGGCCTGACGTACCTGACCGACTCGGCGGGCGCGATCGCCTACGCCTTCTACGAAGAACCCGGCGCCGTCTACCAGTTCGTCACGGCGCTCGACGCGACGACCGTGCTGATGTCCGCCGTCACCGGCTCGGACGAGCACGGCGTCCTGATGCGCCTGTCGCTCGCCGGCGGAACGCCGCGGCCGACCAAGCTCGTCGACCGGTCCGAGCCGATGATCGCCAAGACCGCGGCGGCCCCGGACAAGACCACCGTGCTGTTCCAGACCGACCAGGACGAGTGGTTCCAGTCGCCGGTCACGCCGGGCGCGATCGCGCAGCCCGCGCTCGGTCAGCTGAAGCCCACCGGGACGCTGTCGGAGCGGCGGCTCGTCGGCTGGGCGTGATCAGCTGGCGTCGAGAGCCTGCTTGACCAGCGGCGCGATCTGCTCCGGCGTCATCTTCGCCGGGCCGGTGTAGTTGACCAGCACGGGCGTGCCCGCGACCAGCTCCGCCGAGGCGAGGGTGGCCGTCTTCTGCTCGTCGACGTAGTAGACGGCGCCGTCCGGGAAGCCGGCGACGTCCTTCGCGCCCGGCTTGCCCTTCTTGATCGAGGCGACCATCTCGGCGGGCTTGCCCTGGCGGCCTTCGTAGCGGGTCACCGCGAGCGCGCCCGCGGCCTTGCCGTTCAGCTGGTACTCGCAGCTGCGGGCCTTGCCGCCGTTGGCCGTGGTGTCCTGGACCGGGCCGGCCACCGCCTGGAGGTTGTCCAGGAACAGCGCCTTCGACACGGCGGCCGCGGGCAGCAGCTTGCACGGGTCCAGCGCCGCCGCGGCGGCCGGGTTCGCGCTGGCGCTCGAGCTCGGCTTGGGCGCGGCCGACGACGACGGCGCCTTCGACGGTTCGTCGCCCGACGAGCAGGCGGTCAAAGCGGCAAAAGCGACCAAAACGACGGCGAGGGTACGCATGCCCGGCACCCTAGCCCGAACGGCCTACGCGGTCGGCGCCCGGTACCGCCAGAACGCCGGGAGCAGGAACATCGACGCGCAGACCGACACGATCACCAGCAGGCCGCCGACGCTCGCCGCGGCCGCCGTGCCGAACGCGGCCGCGCCCCAGCCGTGGACCAGGTCGGCGATCCGCGGGCCGCCGGCGACCACGACCGTGAACACGCCTTGGAGCCGGCCGCGCATCTCGTCGGTGGTCGCGACCTGCAGGATCGCCATCCGGTAGACCGCGCTGACCATGTCGGCGGCGCCGGCCAGCGCCATGAAGACGACCGCGAGCCACAGGGAGTGCGCGAGCCCGAACGCCGCCACCGCCGCACCCCAGGCGCAGATCGCGACGACGACCGCGACGCCCTGGCGGTGGATGCGCGTCAGCCAGCCGGAGAACAGGCCGATCAGCATCGCTCCCGCGGGCAGGGCGGCGTAGAGCCAGCCCAGCGCCGGGCCGCCGCCGGGTGGATCGCCGAACGTGCGTTCGGCCATTTCCGGGATCAGCGCGCGGGGCATCCCGAAGACCATCGCGATGATGTCGGCGACGAACGAGGCCAGCAGCACCTTCTTCGTCGCGAGGTACCGGAACCCTTCGATGACGTCGCTGACGCCCGCGCGCCGCGACGGGCCGTTCAGCGGCGGGAGCGCCGGCAGCCGCCAGACCGCGAGCAGCGTGATCGTGAGGGCGACGACGTCGATCAGGTAGAGCGTCGAGAGGCCGAGGACCGGGATGAGCGCACCGGCGAGCAGCGGGCCGAAGACGGCGCCGAAGGTCGACATCGTCGAGCTCAGCGCGTTGGCCGACGGCAGCAACTCGCCCGGCACGAGCCGTGCGACGACGGCACCGCGCGTGGGCATGTTGATCGCGAAGAGGGCTTGGTTGACGGCCAGCAGGGCGAGGACGAGCCACACCGAGCCGAAGTTCAGGAAGGCCTGCAGCCACAGCAGCGCGGAGGTGATCGCGACGAGGACGTTGGTGACGACGAGCAGCTTCCGCCGGTCGACGGCATCGGCGACGGCCCCGCCCCAGAGCCCGAAGATCAGCAGCGGCACGAGGGCGACGAGCCCGGTGAGGCCGACGTAGGCGGAGGACCCGGTGAGGTCGAAGACCTGCTTCGGCACGGCGACGGCGGTCAGCTGCGTACCGACGGCGGTGACCACAGTGGACAGCCAGAGCCGCCGGAAGGCCGGGATCTTCAGCGGCCGGGTATCGACGATGATGCGGCCGAGGAGCTTGCGAACACCACCCGGACGGGGTGGCAAGGTCTCAGGCTCAGAGGTCACAACGGACGAGTTTAGCTCGGCTAACTATCTCGGGTCGCGTGATTTCCGTCGCCTGCGAACGTGGCCCCCTGCCGAGGCAAGGGGCCACCTTCGGAAAGCGGTTACGGCGCGACGCGCTCGATGTTCCAGCCGTCGTCGTTGCGGACGAACCGGAGCCGATCGTGCATGCGGTCCTCGCGCCCCTGCCAGAACTCGACCAGGTCGGGCCGGATGCGCCAGCCGCCCCAGTGGGGCGGGGCCGGGATCTGCTCGACGTCGGCGAACCGGCGCTCGATCCCGCTCAGCGCGTTGTCCAGCGCCCGGCGTCCGTCGACCACCCGGGACTGCGGGGACGCCCACGCGCCGAGCTGCGAACCGCGGGGCCGCTGGGCCCAGTACTCCGCCGTCTCCTTGACGCCGACCTTCTCGACCTCGCCGCGGACGTGGACCTGGCGGTGCAGCGCGTACCAGGGGAACGTCACCGACGCGTAGCGCGTCGCGGTCAGGTCGTGGCTCTTCTCCGACGTGTAGTTCGTGTAGAACACCACGCCACGGTCGTCGAGGCCCTTGCACAGGACCGTGCGGGAGGACGGGCGGCCTTCGGCGTCCGCCGTCGCCAGCACCATCGCGTTCGGCTCGGCGATCCCGGCCGCGACGGCCTGGTTCAGCCACCCCTGCAACTGGTCGGTCCACGTGGCCGCCAGCGCGGACTCGTCGAACGCCGCACCGTCGTACGCGACCCGCATCCCGGGCAGGCGTACTACGGCGTCTTCCACCTGGTGCTCGATCCTCGGCGTCATCGCCAAACCTCCACGCCCGGTCGGGGCATCAGTCGACTTCGGCCCTAGGCACGTTAGGGCCTTCCGAGCTGCGGCGGAACCCACTGAACGGTGACACCCGACACGACCGTGACGTAACTGCTGGACAACAAGCCGTAACCCGCGCGTCACCCACCGGACCAGGATCGATACAGCACGGCTCTACCTTCGGCCCGTTCCCCACCACTCCGGAGGCAGGCATGACCGAGATCCTGTCCAACGCCGAAGAAACCGCTCCCCCGAAACGCCGGTACGCCCCGCTCGCGGCCAACGAAAACCGCGAGGACTACTCACTGCGCTTCGCCGCCCATTCGTTCCGGAAATGGTCACCTTTCGTGGTCGCGACGACGGCGCTGGGCGGCATCGCCTACCTCGCCGACTTCGCGATCGGCGCCAGCATCGTCCTCTCCTACGGCTTCACGTCCGGGATCCTCGCGATCCTCGCCGCCGCCGTCGTCATCTTCACGACCGGCGTGCCCATCGCGGCTGCCTGCGCGAAGTCCGGCGTGGACATGGACCTGCTGACCCGCGGCGCCGGCTTCGGCTACTTCGGGTCGACGCTGACGTCGCTCGTGTACGCGAGCTTCACCGTCATCTTCTTCTCGCTCGAAGGCTCGATCATGGGGCAGGCGTTCGAGCTGGCCCTCGGCATCCCGTTGCCGATCGGCTACCTGCTGGCGACGCTGATCGTGCTGCCCTTCGCGCTCTACGGGATGGGCGCGGTCGCGAAGATGCAGACCTGGACGCAGCCGCTGTGGATCGCCGGGCTGGTGCTGCCGTTCGTGGTCGTGCTGGTCCGCGAGCCGGGCAAGTTCGCCGAGTTCGCCCGTTTCGGAGGTACCGAGGGCGCCGGGTCCGGGTTCTCCGCGATCGGGTTCGGCCTCGGCATGGGCGTCGCGCTCTCGCTGATCGGGCAGATCGGCGAACAGGCCGACTACCTGCGGTTCATGCCGGAGAAGACGGCGGAGAACAAGCGGTCGTGGTGGGCCGCGGTCCTCGCCGCCGGGCCCGGCTGGGTGATCCTCGGGGCAGCGAAGCAGATCGGGGGCGCGCTGCTGGCGTTCCTCGCGCTCGGCGTCGTCGGCAAGACGGCCGCGCTCGAGCCGATCGCGCCGTACCTCGAAGCGGTGAAGCCGGCGCTCGGCCCGGTGGCGCTGACGTTCGCCGCGCTGTTCGTCGTCGTCTCGCAGATCAAGATCAACACGACGAACGCCTACTCCGGCTCGCTGTCGTTCGCGAACTTCTTCTCCCGCGTGCTCCACAAGCACCCCGGCCGCGTCTGGTACGTGCTCGTGAACTGCGGGATCGCGCTCGCGCTGATGGAGTTCGGCGCGTTCGGCTTCCTGAACAAGATCCTCGGCTTCTACTCGAACGTCGCGATCGCGTGGATCGGCGCGGTCTGCGCCGACCTGGTGATCGCGAAGCCGCTCGGGCTTTCGCCGCGCTACATCGAGTTCAAGCGGGCCTACCTGCACAAGATCAACCCGGTGGGGTTCGGCTCGATGGTCGTCGCGTCGGCGGTGTCGATCGCGGCCTACTTCGGCGCGTTCGGCCCGTTCCTCGCCGCGTTCAGCCCGCTGCTCGCGCTGGTCATCGCGATCGTCCTGGTGCCGACGCTCGCCGTGGCGACCCGCGGGAAGTACTACCTGGTCCGGCCGAACACGGTCGCCGGGCCGGACGTCGACGCCGACCTGCGGGCGACGCACGTCTGCTCGGTCTGCGGCGACCCGTACGAGCTGCCGGACGTCGCCGACTGCGCGAAGCAGGACGGCCCGATCTGCTCGCTGTGCTGCACGCTCGACAGCACCTGCCACGACGTGTGCCGCACGACGGGCCCGGTTTCGCTGGGCTTGCCGACGCCCCGCCAGGCGTAATGTCCGTGACGGCCCGGTACCTGCGTCCGCCGCAGGTACCGGGCCGTCACGTTCGCCGGGTTCCCCCCTGTGCCCCCGCCCGGCTCGACTCTTCCACGTCGGAAGGGGCACTGCGGTTGCCTGGAATTTCCAAGATCTTTTCCGGCCGCATGATGGCCGCCAGCATCATCGCGCGGAACTCCGCGCCCACCTCTTCGACCGGCAGCGGCGGGTCGTGCGCCTGCCATTCGCGCAGCAGCCCGGTGCCCGCGCCGACCAGCGCGATCGCCGTCAGCCGGTAGTCCCGCACCGGCACGACACCGTGCTCGGCGGCGCGGCTCGCCTCGGCGGCGATGAAGTTCGCCCAGCGGTCGACCCACACCTGGTGCTGCGCCTCCAGCTCGGCGCTGACGCCGACGGCCTCGACGTAGGTCAGGCGCGGCATCCGGGGATCCGCGGTGACCGTGGCGATGAAGACGTCCAGCAACGTCGAGATGCGGGTGAGCGCGTCGGCGTCGGCGACCTTGTCGAGCTCGGCGGAGACGTGCGCGAGCGCCAGGCTGTTGATCTGGTCGTGGAGGGTGCGGAGCACGTCCTCCTTGCCGGTGAACTCCTCGTAGAAGTTCCGCGTCGACACGCCGGCGCGGGCGCACATGTCGGTGATCTTGGTGTGCCGGAAGCCCGTGGAGGTGAAGAGCTCGAGGCCGGCCGTGAGCAGACGCGCCCGACGGTCGGCGCGGCGCTGCTCGGGTGCGACGCCGCCGTACGTGCGAGCCACCGGTTCTCTCCTCCTTCTGAGGGATTGCCAGATCCTACCCGCATGACTACTTTGTGAAAATTGTGATTACCAAAGGCTCTGGGGTGCGGTGATCCGCTCGCCGGAGAAGCCGCAGGGGGTCTTCTCCGGTGAGCGGATCAGCTTTCCACAAGCCCCTTCAACGCCGTGACCGCGTCGGGCGCCAGTGATGTCGTGAGCGTCCCGCCCGCGGCGAGAGGGGTGCGGGACCACCATTCGCCCGAGGCCGCCGGGAGGTCCGGGCCACCCACCACCAGGTCCGTCGCCAGGACCCGGCGGCTCGCGAGCACCGCCAAACTCGTGTCCAGCCCCGGATCTCCGACGGTCAGCGTCTGCCGCAGCACCGGCACGGAACCCCGCGTGACCTGCGACGACGTCGTCAGCGAGCCCGGGCGTTCCCCGGCCCGGCCCAGCACCAGCACCTCCCGCGTGTGCAGGTGGGCGTCAGCGGCGAGGGAAGCCCGGAACACCGCCGCGTGCCTGGCCCGCGCCGTGATCACGGTCGGCTCCGGCAGGTACTCCAGCGAGCCACCCTCCTCGACGACCACGGAAACCGTGGACGTCGACCCCTCGCCGTGCAGACCGGGCAGGGCAAGGGTCGCCGCCACTCCGGAAAGGCGCAGGGACGCGCCGGGGCCGACGTGGATCGAAAGCAGCAACTCGTCCCCGCCCAGCGGCGAGGTCGCCGAGTTGACCAGGTGCACCACCGCCGTCGAGCCGCGGCCCCGGCGGGGGAACAACGTCAACGGCGCCATCGACCGCAGCTCGCGCAGCACCGTGCGCGTGCCGTCGAAGCACGCCGTCAGCCGGGCGTGGGCCTTCACAGCAGGGAACGGACCCAGGCGGCGACATCGGGGGCGTCCGGAGTGTCCACAAGGGACTGCGTGATGACCGGCAGCTCGCCGCGCATCCGGTGCGCGTCCGACGTCATCACGGCCATGTCCGCATTCACCAGGTGCGCGATGTCGATCTTGTTGATCACCAGCAGGTCCGCCGTCGTGACCCCGGGGCCGCCCTTGCGCGGCACCTTGTCGCCGCCCGCGACGTCGACCACGAAGATCTGGCTGTCGGCCAGCCCGCGGCTGAACACCGCCGTGAGGTTGTCGCCGCCGCTTTCGATGATCACCAGGTCCAGCCCCGGGAACTTCTCCTCCAGGCGCTCGACCGCATCGAGGTTCGCGGTGATGTCGTCGCGGATGGCGGTGTGCGGGCACGCGCCCGTCTGCACCGCTTCGATCCGGGCCGGGTCCAGGACTCCCGCGCGACGCAGGAAGTCCGCGTCCTCGGTCGTGTAGATGTCGTTCGTGACGACCGCGAGGTTCACCTCGTCGCCGAGCGCGCGGCACAGCGCCGCGGTGAGCGCCGTCTTGCCCGAGCCGACCGGGCCGCCGATGCCGATCCGGTACGCGCGCCCCGCGGTGGGCGCCGCGTCGTAGTGGTCGGGTTCGGCGGCCGTCGGGTCGAAGTTGACCTCGTGGACGTGCCCGTGGCCGTGGCCTTCAGCTGGCAAAGAGACGCACCTCTTCCTGGTGGTGCCGGGCGTGCGCCTCGGCGAATAAATCCAACGCGGGCGAGCCCGGCGACGGCAGCGACGCCGGATCGTCCCCCGCCACGGCCGCCGCCTCCTCCGCCACCGAGCGGAGGTCGAGCCGCGCGACAACGGCGTTGACAGCGAAGGGATCCAGCCCCAGCAGCCGCACCACGGCGCTCGCCGGCCCGCTCACCGACAGGTACGCGACGGCCATCGCGGCGTCGTACGGCGAGCCGCCCGCGATGCCGACCAAAGCGCCCAGCACGATCGGGTGGTGCGGACGCGGGGTTTCGCTCAGCAAGGCGTCCAGCACGGGTGACGGCCAAGCGATCCGCCCGGCCCGCGCGGTGCCGCGTCCCTGCGCCCGGGAAGCCTCGCGCTGCGCGAGCGACGGAGTTCGCGCGTCGAGCTCACCGTCCAAAAGCGACCAGCTCCCGCCGGCGACGGCCGCGTGCGCCGAAGCAGCGGCGAAAACGGCGGCGAGGCAGCCCGCCGTGCGCAACCGTCCGGAAAGGAATCCCGGCAGATCACGCACGGACGTCACCAACCGCCGGGAGACGACCTCTTCCAGCCCGCCACTGTGGACGTGCCCGCCGCCGGGGAAGCGGGAGTCCGCGAGGATCAGCGCCGAAAGGTCCATCAGAACAGGAAGTAGCGTTGGGCCATCGGCAACTCCGTCACCGGCTGCGGCTCGATCAGCTCGCCGTCGACGTGCACCGCGAAGCTGTCCGGCTCGACGCGCACATCCGGCGTGGCGTCGTTGAGCACCATGTCCGCCTTCGTCCGCGCGCGCGTGTTCGACACGGCGACGAGCGGCCGCGTGATGCCGAACGTCTCGCGCAGGCCACTGTCCAAAGCGGACGGCGCGACGAAGTGCAGGCTCAGCGCCGCACCGATGTTCGCGCCGAACATCGGCCGCGCCATGACCGGCTGCGGCGTCGGGATGGACGCGTTCGCGTCACCCATCGCCGCCCACGCCGGAAAGCCGCCCTTCAGGACTACGTGCGGCCGGACACCGAAGAACTTCGGCTCCCACAGCACCAGGTCGGCGAGCTTCCCGACCTCGACCGAGCCGATCTCGGTCTCCATCCCGTGCGCGATGGCCGGGTTGATCGTGTACTTGGCGACGTAGCGACGCGCGCGCAGGTTGTCCGCCGCGCCGTCGCCGGGCAGCGCGCCGCGACGGCGTTTCATCACGTGCGCGGTCTGCCAGGTCCGGATGATCACCTCGCCGATCCGGCCCATCGCCTGCGAGTCCGAGCTCATCATCGAGATGGCGCCCAGGTCGTGCAGCACGTCCTCGGCGGCGATCGTCGACGGCCGGATCCGGCTCTCGGCGAAGGCGAGGTCCTCGGGCACCGACGGGTTGAGGTGGTGGCAGACCACCAGCATGTCGAGGTGCTCGTCGAGGGTGTTGGCCGTGTGCGGCCGGGTCGGGTTGGTCGACGACGGCAGGATGTTCGGCAGCGAGACCACTTCGATGATGTCCGGCGCGTGCCCGCCGCCGGCGCCTTCGGTGTGGTACGCGTTGATCGAGCGGCCGCCGATGGCGTCCACAGTGGACTCCAGGAAGCCCGCCTCGTTCAGCGTGTCCGTGTGGATCGCGACCTGGACGCCGGACTCGTCGGCGACCGTCAGGCACGCGTCGATGGCGGCCGGGGTCGTGCCCCAGTCCTCGTGCAGCTTGAAGCCACCCGCACCGGCTGCCAACTGCTCGCGCAGGGCCTCGTGCCGGACCGTGTTTCCCTTGCCCAGCAACAGGACGTTGACCGGGTAACCGTCCATGGCGGACAGCATCCGGCCGAGGTTCCACGCGCCGGGCGTGACGGTCGTGGCCTTGGTGCCCTCGTTGGGCCCGGTGCCGCCACCGACCAAAGTGGTCAGTCCCGCGGCCAGCGCCGTGTCGACGAGCTGCGGGCAGATGAAGTGGACGTGGCAGTCGATGCCGCCGGCGGTGAGGATCTTGCCGTTGCCGGCCAGGACCTCCGTCGACGGCCCGATGACCAGGGCCGGGTCGACGCCGTCCATCGTGTCCGGGTTGCCGGCCTTGCCGATGCCGACGATCCGGCCGTCGCGCACGCCGACGTCGGCCTTGACGATGCCCCAGTGGTCGAGGATGACGGCGCCGGTGATGACCAGGTCGGGCGCACCCTCGGCCCGGGTCGCCATTCCCTGCCCCATCGACTCGCGGATGACCTTGCCGCCGCCGAAGAGCACTTCGTCGCCCGAGCCGCCGGGGCCCATCGAACGGTCTTCGGTGACCTCGATCAGCAGGTCGGTGTCGGCGAGCCGGATCCGGTCGCCGGTGGTCGGGCCGAACAGCTCGGCGTAGCGCTCGCGGTCGATCTGCGGCATTTCAGAACTCTCCCGAGAATTCGGACCGCAGGCCCGGAACGCGGCGCGCGCCGGCGAGCGGAACAAGATCGACCTCGCGTTCGACGCCCGGTTCGAACCGCACCGACGTGCCGGCCGGGACGTCGAGCCGGTGACCGCGGGCGGCGTCGCGGTCGAATTCCAGACCGGGGTTCACCGCGGCGAAGTGGTAGTGCGAGCCGACCTGCACCGGCCGGTCGCCGAGGTTGCGCACGAGCAGCCGGACGCGCGGGCGGCCGGGGTTCAGCTCGACCGGTTCGTCGCCGGGGATGATCTCACCTGGGTGCATCCGGCCCTCCTCAGACGATCGGGTCGTGCACGGTGACGAGCTTGGTGCCGTCCGGGAAGGTGGCTTCGACCTGCACGGAGTCGACCATTTCGGGGACACCGTCGAGCACCTGCGCCCGGCTCAGCACGGTCCGGCCGCTGGCCACGAGCTCACTGACCGTGCGCCCGTCGCGGGCCCCTTCGAGGACGTGGTCGGTGATCAGCGCGACCGCTTCCGGGTAGTTCAGCCGGACGCCGCGGTCCAGCCGCTTCCGCGCGACGTCGGCCGCCACGTGGACGAGCAGCTTGTCGCGCTCCTGCGGACTGAGGTGCATCGCTCAGGTTTATCACCCGGACCACGGCGCTGCCTGGTTCGGAAACATACCTTTAACCTGGCCTTCGTCACACTGCGTGGTGAAAATTCTCCGGTCGGACGGCCTCGGTGACTGAATCGTTCTCGTAATCGTGACCGAAACCACCGCTTCTTTCGATTGCCCCCCGGCGATCGAGGGAGCAAGGTCTATCCATCCGTGCGATGGTGCGCGCTTTCCCGCGCTATTCCGTCCGCGCGAGCACCACACCAAGACGGGGAAAAAAGCGCACCGAAAGGTCCCGCGAAACAGTGACTACCTCCACGATCACCAAGCCACAGCCGTCCGGCGAACCCGACGACGGCTTCCGACCGGGTCTGGAAGGCGTCATCGCCTTCCACACCGAGATCGCCGAACCCGACCGGGACGGCGGTGCGCTGCGCTACCGCGGCGTCGACATCGAGGACCTCGCCGGAAAGGTGACCTTCGGTGACGTATGGGGCCTCCTCGTGGACGGCCGGTTCGGCCACGGCCTCCCGCCCGCCGAGCCGTTCCCGCTGCCGGTGCACACCGGTGACGTCCGGGTGGACGTCCAGGCCGCGCTGGCCATGCTCGCGCCGATCTGGGGCTACCGCCCGCTGCTCGACATCACCGACGAAGAGGCCCGTGAGCAGCTGGCCCGCGCCTCGGTGATGGCCCTGTCCTACGTCGCCCAGTCGGCGCGTGGCGTCGGCCAGCCCGCCGTGCCGCAGACCCGCGTCGACGAGGCCCACTCGATCACCGAGCGGTTCCTCGTCCGCTGGCGCGGCGAGCCCGACCCGGCGCACGTCCGGGCGCTGGACGCGTACTGGGTGTCGGCCGCCGAGCACGGCCTCAACGCGTCGACCTTCACCGCCCGCGTCATCGCGTCCACCGGCGCCGACGTCGCGGCGGCCATGTCGGGCGCCATCGGCGCGATGTCGGGCCCGCTGCACGGCGGTGCCCCGGCGCGCGTGCTGCCGATGATCGAAGAGGTCGAGCGCACCGGCGACCCGGCGGGCCTGGTCAAGGGCATCCTCGACCGCAAGGAACGCCTGATGGGCTTCGGCCACCGCGTCTACCGGGCCGAGGACCCCCGGGCGCGCGTGCTGCGCCGCACCTGCCAGGAGCTCGGGGCGGCCCGCTTCGAGGCGGCCGCGGCGCTGGAGCAGGCCGCGCTGGCGGAGCTGCGCGAGCGGCGTCCGGACCACCCGATCGAGACGAACGTCGAGTTCTGGGCCGCGGTCATCCTGGACTTCGCGCAGGTCCCGCCGCACATGATGCCCGCGATGTTCAGCTCGGCGCGCACCGCCGGCTGGGCCGCGCACATCCTGGAGCAGAAGCGCACCGGACGCCTGGTGCGGCCCTCGGCCAAGTACGTCGGCCCCGCGCCGCGCACGCCCGAGGACGTCGAAGGCTGGGAACTGGTCACCAAGCACTGACCCCGCTACGAGCCGGCCGGTGCCTTCACGGGACCGGCCGGTTCGTGCTTCGCGGTGGCCTCGAGCATGGCGGTGAGCTGGTCGACCAGCCAGCTGTCGAGGTCGTCACGCGCGACGCTGCGCTCCTGCAGCCAGCTCAGCAGTGCCCCCTCCACCACCGCGGTCCAGCAGCGCAGCGTGAGGGAGAGCAACGGCGAGGGATCCCTGACGTCGAGCGCGTCCAGGATCAGGGCCACCGCGCGGTTGCGGACCTCGTCGATCGCCGCGTCCGTTTCGGACGTCGCGATCACCGAACCACTGCGCAGCAGGGCGATGTACCCCGCGCGGTAGTGGTCGGCGACGTCGACCAGGCCGCGGACAGCGGCCCGCAGCCGGGTCTCCGGCGGACCCTCCTCCAGCCCGGCCAGTCCGTCGATGAGCCCGTCGGTGACCGTCCGCAGTGCCTCGACCTGCAGCTCGCGCAGGCTGGAGAAGTACCGGTAGAACAACGGCCGCGACACCTCGGCCCGCGCGACGATGTCGTCCACCGTGACCAGCTCCGGCGCCCGCGAGCCGAACAGGTCGAGCGCGGCGCGGATCAGGTCGTCGCGGCGCGCCTGCGGCGACATCCGCCGCGGCCGGCTCACGGCGTCAGGTCCAGCTTCGCCGCCTGGCGCAGCAGTCCGGGCGTCAGTCGCGAAAGGACCAGCGCGGCCTTGGCCTCCGGTGTGGACGGTGCGATGGCGGTGTTCCTCTCCACGGCGCGCAGGATGTCCTTCGCGACGCCTTCCGGGCCGAACCCGCGCCGGGCGTAGAGCTTCGAGCTCTGCTGCTGACGCCGTCGCTGCTCCTCTTCGGACACCCCGACGAAACGCGTGGTGTTCGTGATGTTCGTCTTCACGATGCCCGGGCACACCGCCGTGACACCGATGTGGTGCTCGGCCAGCTCGGCCCGCAGGCAGACGCTCAACGTCAGCACCGCGGACTTCGTCGTCGCGTAGGCGGTCAGGATCTTCGACGGCAGGTAGGCGGCGGCCGAAGCGAGGTTGACGATCTGGCCGCCCTGGGCGCGTTCGGCGAGCATCGGCGCGAAGGCGCGGCAGCCGTGGATCACGCCCCAGAGGTTGACGTCGATGACGCGTTCCCAGTCCTCGACGGACGTGTCGAGGAACGGGCCGGACATGCCGATGCCGGCGTTGTTGACCACGATGTCCGGGACGCCGTGGTGCGCGCGGACGTCCTCGGCGAACCGGTGCACGGCGGGACCGTCGCTGGAGTCCACTGTGTACTCCGCAACCCCGTGGTCTTCCAGGAGCTTCAGGGTTTCGGTGGCCGCCGCCGGGTCGATGTCGGTGATGACGACATCGGCACCCTCGGCGGCGAAGGCGAGCGCGGTGGCGCGGCCGATCCCGCTGCCGGCGCCGGTGACGACGACCAGCTTGTGCTCGAACCGGCCGGTGCCCACGCGCGCCTGGCGCAGGGCGCGGCTCTCGACGCCGGTTTCGACGTACTCGATCAGCTCGGCGGCCGCCCCCGCGACCACCTTCGGCTTGGCACGGGTCACCCAGTGCGTCCCGACGACCGGGCGGATCCGCAGGTCCGGCACCCAGCGCGTGACCTCGGTCTGCAGCGGTGTCGTGACGTAGGCGTCGCCGGTCGGGGCCAGGACCTGCACCGGGACGTCGGCGGCGCGCGGCGCGGGCCGGGACAGCCGGGTGAACATGTTGGCGCGGTAGAGCTCGAGGCCGTGGATGCCGTCGCTCTTGTCCGGCTTCGCGGCGTCGGGCTCCATGCGCTGGATCTGCGCGCCCAGCAGGCCGGTGCGCCAGAGCAGCTGCGGGACGAGCGGGATCTGGAACGCGAGGATGTACCAGGAGTGCAGGAACTGGCTCAGCGCGTTCTTGAGCCGCTTCGGCGTCGGGCGCGTGACCTGGGCGCGGAACCACGCGCCGGCGTGGTCGAGGCTCGGGCCGGAGATCGACGTGTAGGACGCGACCCGCCCGCGCAGGGCGTCGCCGGTGACGGCGTGCCAGGTCTGGATCGAGCCCCAGTCGTGGGCGAGGAGGTGGACCTTGCCGTGCGGCCGCACCTCGTCGACGACGGCCCGGAGGTCGTCGGCCAGCTGGTCCAGCCGGTAGGACGCGCGTCCCGGCGGCTTGTCCGACTGCCCGGCCCCGCGGACGTCGTAGGTGACGACGCGGTGTTTCGCGCCCAGCTCGGCGGCCACGCCACCCCACATCGAGCTGTTGTCGGGATAGCCGTGCACGAGCACGACCGTGGGCCCGTCTTCGCGGCCTTCGATGTGGACCGAGAGGCGGACACCGTCGCTGGCGGTCACCCACTTGTGAGACATTCTGTCATGTTAGACAACTTGTCAACAGTGCGATTCACCCGCGCGGCGGCTGGTGGCCGGATGTCGTTCATGCATCCGTCGCGTTTTTGCTTGTATGACAGCGTTTTCGTGGTTCCACGGGAAACCAACGGGCCCGGCTGACGACTCTGTCCACCGATCGGTGGACAGCCGGATTCAGCTGAGTGTCGCTCCCGCGGGCCGCCGCGAGCGAGCAAGCTTCTTCCATGACCACAGCAGTGAGCGTGCGCGGCCTGCGCAAGCAGTACCCCGGTCACCTCGCGGTGGCCGGGATCGACCTGGACATCGCCCGGGGCGAGGTGTTCTCCCTGCTCGGCCCGAACGGCGCCGGGAAGACCACGACCGTCGAGATCCTCGAAGGCCACCGGCAGCGGACCGCCGGCGAGGTCAGCGTCCTCGGCGAGGACCCCGGCAAGGCCGGCCGCGCCTGGCGCTCGCGCCTCGGGATCGTCCTGCAGACCGCCAACGACGCCGCCGAGCTGAGCGTCGCCGAGACCGTGCGGCACTTCGCGAAGTACTACCCCGACCCGCGCGACCCCGACGAGGTCATCGAGAAGGTCGGGCTCGCCGAGAAGGCCACGTCGCGGGTCAAGTCGCTGTCGGGCGGGCAGCGTCGCCGCGTCGACGTCGCGCTCGGCATCATCGGGCGGCCCGAGCTGCTCTTCCTCGACGAGCCGACGACCGGCTTCGACCCGGAAGCGCGGCGGCAGTTCTGGAAGCTGATCAGCGACCTCGCCGCCGAGGGCACCACCATCCTGCTCACCACCCACTACCTCGACGAGGCCGAAGCGCTCGCCGACCGCGTCGCGGTGATCGCGCGCGGCGAGATCGTCGCGCAGGACACCCCGCAGAACCTGGGTGGCCGCGCCGCCGCCGAGGCCACCGTGCGGTGGACCGACGACCGCGGTGAGCACGTCGAGCGCACCGCATACCCGACCAAGCTCGTGAACGAGCTCTCTGCTGGGGGTAGAGAGCTCGCCGGACTGACCGTGACCCGGCCGAGCCTGGAGGACATCTACCTGGACCTGATCGGAGACAAGGCATGACCACGCTCGCCCTCCCCGGCCCGTTGTCGCTGGGCTTAGCGCGCGGCGGCACCGAGCTGCGGCAGTTCTTCCGGCACAAGGAACAGGTGGTTTTCACCTTCTCCTTGCCCGCCGTCCTGATGATCCTGCTCGGGTCCATCCTGGACGGTCCGACGGCACTCGCCGGCGTCACGTCCGGGCAGCTGCTGGCGGCCGGGATGATCGGCTCCGGCATCGTCTCGACGTCGTTCAACAGCATCGCGACCGGTGTCTCGGCCGACCGGGAAACCGGTGCGCTCAAACGCCTTCGCGGCACGCCGATGCCTTCGTCGTCCTACTTCATCGGCAAGATGGTGCTGGTCGCGGTGTCCAGCCTGGCGCAGACCGTGCTGATGGCCGCGGTCGCCGTGCTGCTCTTCGGGCTGAAGCTGCCGACCGAGCCGGAGAAGTGGCTGACGCTGCTGTGGGTGTTCGCGCTGGGGATCGTTTCGTGCACGCTGCTCGGGATCGCGCTCAGCTCGCTCGCGAAGTCCACCACCGGCGCGGTCGCCGTCGTGCAGATGCTGTACCTGGTGCTGCAGTTCATCTCCGGCGTGTTCGTCACGCCGATCACGAACCTGCCGAAGATCATGGTTGACATCGCGTCGTTCTTCCCGCTGAAGTGGATCTGCCAGGGCTTCCGGTCGGTGTTCCTCCCGGACGGCGCGGTCGGAATGGAGATGGCTGGGTCATGGGAACTCCCGCGGGTGGCGCTGGTGCTGGGGATCTGGTGCGTGGTGGGCGCGGTGCTGGCGCGGCTGAGCTTCCGGTGGACCGACACGAAGTGAAGGACGCCTGGGACCGGTTCAACTGGCTCTGGGAGATCCTCTTCGCGGTCGCCTACCTGGCCACGACGACGCTGGTGCTGCTGGACGAAACCGATCCGGTCCGCAGCGTCGTCGCGGTCGGGGCGCTCACCGCGCTCGCCCTGACCTACCTGCTGTGGGGACGGCGGGTGGTGCGCGACGACGGGCACCTGAAGCAGCGGTGGACGCTGGCCCTCGTGGTGGTGGCGCTGGTCGCGGTCGCGATGTTCGCCAACACGACGGCCAGCTTCATCCTGTTCATGGTGTGCCCGCTGCTGTTCTCGACGCTCGAGTTCCGGCCGGCCGCGGTGTTCACCACGCTGGTGATCCTGCTGAGCCCGCTCTCGGCGATCGCCGCGGACGGGCTGCGGGGCCCGGCGCTGCACATCCTGCTGCCGATGACCGCGATCCTCGTCGTGTTCGGGATCCTGTCCGGCAAGTTCATCCTCCACGTCATCGAGGAGAGCCGGGCGCGGGCGGACCTCATCGACCAGCTCGAAGCGAGCCAAGCCGAGGTCGCCCGGCTCTCCCGCGAGGCGGGCACGGCGGCCGAACGCGAACGTCTCGCCCGCGAGATCCACGACACGCTGGCCCAGGGCTTCACCAGCATCGTCACGCTCGCCGAGGCCATCGAGTCCGAACTGGACACCGACCCGGCGGCGGCGCGGCGGCACGTCGAGCTGGCCGCCCGCACGGCGCGGGAGAACCTGGCCGAGGCCCGCACGATGGTCGCCGCGCTGGCGCCGGCCGACCTCGCGTCCGGGTCCCTCGTGGACGCCGTCCGGCGGCAGGCCGACCGGCTCGCCGACGAGACGGGCGTGTCGGTCGAGTACGAAGTGGACGGTGCGCTCCCGGCGATCGGCATGGCGGGCGAAGTGGTCCTGCTGCGGGGCGCCCAGGAGGCGCTGAACAACGTCCGGCGGCACGCGGCGGCGTCGTCGGTGTCGGTCCGGCTGTCCGTTGTGGACGACGCGGTGCGGCTGTCCGTCCGTGACGACGGCACCGGCTTCGACCCCGACGGCGTCAACGGCTTCGGCCTGCGCGGCATGCGGTCCCGCGCCGAGCAGGTGGGTGGCAGACTGAGCGTCCGAAGTGGCCCGCGCGGCACCGAACTCACCCTGGAGGTGCCGGCTTGATCCGCATCATGCTCGTCGACGACCACCCCGTCGTCCGCGAAGGCCTCCGCGGGATGCTCGAAGCCGAACCCGACCTGACGGTGGTCGGCGAAGCGGGCTCGGGCGACGAAGCCGTCGCGCTCGACCGCGTCGCGCTACCGGACGTCGTGCTGATGGACCTGCGCATGCCGGGGCTCGACGGCGTCGGCGCGACGAAGCGGATCCTGCGCGAGCAGCCGGGCCGCCGGATCGTCGTGCTGACGACGTACGAAACGGACGCCGACATCCTGCGCGCGGTCGAGGCGGGGGCGTCGGGTTACCTGCTGAAGGACGCGTCCCGCACGGAGCTGGCGAACGCGATCCGCGCGGCGTCGCGCGGGGAGACGGTGCTGGCGCCGTCGGTGGCCGGGAAGCTGGTCAACCGAGTCCGCAACCCGGAGCCGCAGTCGCTGTCGGCCCGCGAGGTGGAGGTCCTCCGCCTGGTCGCGAAGGGCGGCACGAACGCCGACATCGGCCGCGCGCTGCACATCAGCGAGGCAACGGTCAAAACGCACCTCCTGCGAGTGTTCGGCAAGCTCGGCGTCTCAGACCGCACCGCCGCAGTAACAACAGCAATGTCCCGAAACCTCCTCACCTGACCGTGATCCAACGGGCATCACGCGTGTCCCGAGGGGCATCACGCGTGATTGAGCGGGCATCACGCGTGATCCCAGGGGCATCAGCCGCGATGCCCCTCCAATCACGCGTGATGCCTCTTCAGACACGCGTGATGCCTCTCCGGACACGCGTGATGCCTCTCGGCTCACGCGGGTGGGTGTGAGGTCTGGCCAAGAGGCCTGCCCCGCCGGCCGGAGCGCGGCAGAATGCCTCTCATGCTTGAGTCGACCGAACACGCCCTGCTCCGCCGGATCGCCCACGAGCAGGCGGCCTGCCGCGCTCCCTCGCTCGTCGCCGCTGTCGTGCGGGACGGCGAGATCGTCTGGTCCGGGAGCCGCGGGCGCGTCGGGGACCGGCCGCCCGGCACCGACACCCAGTACCGGCTGGGGTCGATCACCAAGACCCTCGTCGCCACCGCCGTCATGCGGCTGCGCGACGAAGGCCTGCTCGACCTCAACGACGCCCTCGAGCAGCACGTCCCGGGCACGCCCTTCGGCGCCGCCACCGTCGCCCAGCTGCTGTCGCACACCTCCGGCCTGACGTCGGAGTCGCCCGGGCTCTGGTGGGAGCGCACCCCCGGTGCCGACTGGGACGCGCTCGCCGGCAGCCTCGCCGACGGCGCGACCAAGCACCGGCCGGGCGCGCGGTTCCACTACTCGAACGTCGGCTACGGCGTGCTCGGCGAGCTCATCTCGCGCCACCGCGGCAAGAACTGGCTCTCTGTGCTCGACGAGGAGGTCCTCGGCCCGCTCGGGATGACCCGCACCACCCCGCACCCGGTCGGCGCGCACGCCGACGGCTTCGCCGTGCACCCCTTCGCCGACGTCCTCCTGCCGGAGCCGAGCCCCGACGCCGGCGCGATGGCGCCCGCCGGGCAGCTGTGGTCCACCGCCACCGACCTCGCCCGCTGGACGGCGTTCCTCGGCGGCCACGGCGGCGGTGTGCTCGCGCCGGAGACCATCGAGCAGATGCGGACCATGGTCACCGTCGACGACACCGACGTCTGGACGACCGGCTTCGGCCTCGGCCTGATGCTCGTGCGCTACCAGGGCCGCCGGCTGGCCGGGCACACCGGCTCGATGCCCGGCTTCCTCGCCGTCACGCTGGTCGACCCGGTCGCCCAGACCGGCGCGCTCGTGCTCACGAACTCGACGTCCGGTGTCGGCATCACGCAGCTCTGCCTGGACCTGATCACGATGACCGACGAGCGGGAGCCGCGGCTGCCCGCCGAGTGGCAGCCGTCGGCCGTCGACCCCGCGCTGCTCGCCCTCACCGGGCTCTGGCACTGGGGCCCGACGCCGTACCACCTGCGGATCCAGGGTGACGGGCTGCTCCTGCTCGCGCCGGCCGAGGGCGCCGGGCGCAGCTCCCGCTTCCGCGCGACCGGCCGCGACACCTACGTCGGCCTCGACGGCTACTACGCCGGCGAGACGCTCGAAGTGGGCCGAGACTCCGGCGGCGTCGCCACGCACCTCGACCTCGCGACGTTCATCTTCACCCGCACGCCGTACGACCCGGCCGCGCCGGTGCCGGGCGGCGTCGACGGCTGGCGGTGACGTGCCGGGCCCCGCTCACACCCCCAGGGTGGTGGTGAGCGGGGCCCTAGGCCTGCGCGGCGGTGCCGGCCGAGAAGGCGACGGCGGAGGCGAACCGGGTGGCGATGCGCTTGCCCTCGCCCCAGTCGAAGAGGCCGAACTTGAGGTTCGTCATGACCGTGAGCACCGAGCCGCCGGAGGCCGGCGCCACGGTCGCGGTGATCTCCTGGCCCCAGCTCAGCAGGCTCATCCCGGTCCGGAACGACACGAACCCGCGCTGCGAGTCGTAGAACGGGCCCTGCCCGCCGATCGCCGCGACCCCGGCGGGAAGCGCGTTCCACAGCGCCTCGGGCGGCGCCGGGAAGCTCTGCTGCACAGTTTTCATGACCGATGAGCCAACCAGGGGTCCGCCGGCCGGGTAACCGTGTTTTTACCCCCACGGCGACGGTGCCCGATGACCCCGACGGCGTAACTGCCACCGTCCGGAAGGCCCGCGACGAGGTACTCCGACGGCCAGCCGGCCAGCCAGAGCCGCCGCCGTTCCGCCAGCTCGGCGGCGACGTCGGGCGGCGCGACGGGCAGGTGGAACCGGATCCGCACGTCGCCCGGCAGCACCGCCCAGCCGTCCACCGGCTCGCCGGGGCGCACGTCGGCCGACGCGGCCGCGACCGGCGTCCAGGTGTCGCTCGCGAGGCACCGCGCCGGTCCGGCGAGGTCCGCTCGCCGGCCGGCGAGCGCGAGCACGGCCACGCCGCCGGCCACCGGGACGAACCACGGCAGCCAGCCGCCGACCAGGACGATGGCCGCGACCTCGAGCGCGAGCACGAACGCGCCCGCCGCCCACACCGCCGCCGTGACGAGCCACAACCGCACTCGCAGTGCCGCGCGCCGCGTCAACGGCCGCTTCGGCACGAGCCGGGACAGGCCGAACACCGACCCGCCCAGGAAGATCGCGGCGAACACCGCGGCGTTGACGACGTCGGCGCCGTGCGGCGGGTGCACCACCAGCGCGGCCACGACCACGGCGTCCAGCAGGAGCAGGCCCGCGACACCGGCCACGACGAGCACCCGGCGCCCCGCGGGCAGCTCACCCGTGAGCCACCACGGCAGCCGCCGGACGAACACGAGCACCAGGGTCACGGCCAGTGCGATCGGCAGGGCCACCGTGGTCGTCGACGTCCAGCCGCCGTTCGCGACCAGGTGCACGACCGCGAGCGCGCCCAGGTTCCAGCACAGCCACCACCGCGGCCGCCACCGCTCCTCCGCCTCCACCACTGCCTCCCTCTCGTCCGCGGTGAAGCTACCGAGCGGCCGGGCGGGCCGGACAGCGAGTTTTCGCCGCCGGTCGGCGCGGCCGCCTAGAGTCGGGCGGGGGCACCGCGACGCCCCGAACACCCCTTGTCCCACATAGCGGACACTGGCGAACCGCCATCACCAGCCGCATCCCGACCTGAGAGACTGGCCACATGACCGACGCTGAGTTGACCATCCCCGCAGACCTCAAGCCGGCCGACGGCCGCTTCGGCTGCGGACCGTCGAAGGTCCGCGCCGAGCAGCTGAGCGCCCTGGCGGAGTCCGGCTCCACCTACCTCGGCACGTCGCACCGGCAGAAGCCGGTCAAGTCCCTCGTCGGGCGCGTCCGGACCGGCCTGTCCGAGCTGTTCTCCCTGCCCGAGGGCTACGAGGTGATCCTCGGCAACGGCGGCACCACGGCGTTCTGGGACGCCGCCGCGTTCGGCCTGGTCCGCGAGCGCTCGCAGCACTTCACCTACGGCGAGTTCTCCTCGAAGTTCGCCAGTGTCACCAAGGGCGCGCCGTTCCTGGCCGACCCGATCGTCGTCAAGGCCGACGCGGGCTCCGCGCCGGACATCGCCTACGAAGCCGGCGCGGACCTGGTCGGCTGGGCGCACAACGAGACGTCCACCGGTGTGGCCGTCCCGGTGCGCCGTCCCGAAGGCAGTGGTGACGCCCTCGTCGCGATCGACGCGACGTCCGGCGCCGGCGGTCTCCCGGTCAAGGCCGAGGACTTCGACGTCTACTACTTCGCGCCGCAGAAGTCGTTCGCCGCGGACGGCGGCCTGTGGATCGCGCTGGCCTCGCCGGCCGCGGTCGAGCGCATCGGCGAGATCGGCGGCGGCGACCGCTGGATCCCCGAGTTCCTGTCGCTGACCACCGCGCTGGACAACTCCCGCAAGGACCAGACCTACAACACCCCGGCCGTCGCGACGCTGTTCCTGCTCGCCGAGCAGATCGAGTGGATGAACGGCCAGGGCGGCCTCGAGTGGACGACCGCGCGCACGAAGGACTCGTCCTCGCGGCTGTACGAGTGGGCCGAGAAGACGAGCTACACCACGCCGTTCGTGAAGGACCCGGAGCTGCGCTCGCAGGTCGTCGGCACGGTGGACTTCGCCGACGAGGTCGACGCCGCCGCGGTGGCGAAGGTGCTGCGCGCCAACGGGATCGTCGACACCGAGCCGTACCGCAAGCTGGGCCGCAACCAGCTGCGCGTCGGCCTGTTCCCGGCCATCGACCCGGACGACGTCACGAAGCTCACGCAGAGCATCGAGTACGTCGTCGAGCGGCTCAGCTGACCTGAGGTTCCTTCGAGGGGACCTTCGCCGCTTCGGTGGCGGAGGTCCCCTTTTCCGTGCTCAGGCGGCGGGCGGCGAACGCGGCCAGGACCAGCAGCGCGAGGCCGTACAGCGCGTAGGACTCCGTCGCCAGCCACCAGCCCACCGACGGCGCCGGGCGCGGCGCGAACCACATCGGGCCCCAGATGAACAACGCCAGCCCGGCCACGACGACCGCGGCCGCCGTCCACCGGATCGCCCGGCCGAAGCGCCACGCGTACCACCCGGCGAGGACGAGGATCGGCACGCACCACGTCCAGTGGTGGGTCCACGAGATCGGCGACACGAGCAGACCGCCGAGCGCACAGGCGGTCAGCCCGAGCACCGGCTCGGCGCGCGCGACGATCACCGCGACCAGGGCCATCACCACCAGCGCGGCCAGCACCCAGGCGAACTCCGGCCAGCCGGCGCGCACGGTCAGGCCGTGCAGCGACTGGTTGCCGACGTAGTCGACGCCGCCGATGCGGCCCGCGTCGAAGACCAGCTTCGTCCAGTAGGTGAAGGACGCCGACGGCCGGACCAGCCACAGCAGCGCCCCGGCCGCGACGAACCCGGCGACGACCCGCGCGGCCGACTTGAAGTCGCGGCGGAACAGGAAGTAGACGACGAACACCGCGGGCGTCAGCTTGATCGCCGCGGCGACGCCGATGAGCAGGCCCTTCGTCCGCCGGCGGTCGCCGGGGAGCAGGACGTCCAGGACGACCAGGACCATGAGCAGCGCGTTGATCTGGCCGAAGCCGAGCGTCGAGCGCACCGGCTCGAGCAGGGCCCCGGCGAGCTGCGCGCCGATGGCGACGAGGGCGGCCACCGCCCGGCCGTTGACCTTCGACGGGTCGGTGAGCGAGCCGTTGAGCGTCGCGACGTAGAGGTAGGCGACGACGCCGGTCGCGACGATCGAAGCGATGCTGAGCAGCTTCATCGTCGTGGCGAAGGGCAGCAGCGTGCCGGGCAGGAACACGGCCGCGGCGAACGGCGTGTAGGTGAACGGCAGCAGGATCTGGTGGGTGGTCGGCACCCAGGCGTCGTACGGCGAGCCCTGCTCGGCCAGCGCCTTCGCCCCGCCGAGGTAGACCTCCAGGTCCAGGCCGTCGAACCGCTTGAGGAGGAGCACGAGCACAACGGCGACGACTTCGAGCGCCGCGAGCGCCCACGCCAGCTTCCGCCCAGTCAACGCGCCCCCTCGAACCCAGGTCTTCGACCGGCCGAGATTACCGGGCGCTCAGCAGCAGCTGTGCACCGGCAACCGCGTTGACCTGGCGTTCGCGGTGGCACCGGCCGCCGCCTCGACGCCGGCGAGCATGCGGTCCAGCGTCGCGCGGTCGAACACCCGCCCCGCCGCGACCACCGTGTCGATCCGGCCGACCGCGCGGATGTCGGCCAGCGGGTTCGCGTCGAGGAGCACCAGGTCGGCCACCTTGCCCGGGGTGATCGTGCCCGCCGTGGCGCCGTGGCCGGTGAACGCCGCCGCGTCGCGGGTCACCACCTGCAGCGCCCGGTGGGGCGACAACCCCGCCTCGACCAGGTACGCGAGCTCGTCGTGCAGGCTGAAGCCCGGGAAGACGTACGGGTTGAGGCAGTCCGTGCCGCCGAGCAGGCCGACACCCGCCCGGTGCGCCGCGCCGACCAGCTCCACCTGCGCGTTGAAGTAGGCGTCCTGCTCCGCGATCTCCCCCGGCGTGACCGGCGTGCGCGTCCGCACCAGCTCGGCCCAGAGGTCCCGCACGGCGCCTGGCACGTACTTCAGCCGCGGGTCGTGCGCGAACGTGTCCGCGGGCGAGCACATCACCTTGTTCACGACCATCGTCGGGGTCAGCCGGGTCCCGTTGCGGACGAGCCCGCCGAAGAACTCCCGGGCCCGCCACGGGCTGTACGCCTCCGTCGCCCGCCGGTCCAGGTCACGGGCCATGGTGAAGAACGCGCGCGGGTTCGCCGGGTCGAACGGCGTCGCCGCGAGCGTCGCGAGGAGCTCGTCCCGGTGCGCCGACGTGTACACCGGGACGCCGAAGAGGTGCTCGAAGCTGTGCTGGCCCGCGTCGCTCGCCGCCGGTTGCGAGACCCGGTACGGCCAGTGCCCGGCGAACGGCAGCCCGGCGCGGCGGCACTCGGCGGCGAGCGCCGCGAACGCCTCCGCGCCCAGGTACGAGTACACCTTGACGAAGTCCGCGCCCTCGGCCTCCGCGGTCCGGACGGCCGCGCGGGCCTCCGCGGCCGTCGTCACCCGCGTCACGGGTGGCCCGAGCATCGACACCGGGCCGTCGACGATCGAGCTGCCCATGACCACCCGGGGTCCGGCCAGCTCGCCGCGGACGATCTTGTCGCGCGCCGCGCGGTTCTCCGTGTAGCCCCACATCTCGCGGATCCCGGTGACGCCGTTGGCCAGGTACAGCGGCGGGAAGATCGCCTCGTAGTCGAGGCCGTGCGTGTGCAGGTCCCAGAGCCCGGGCACGAGGTAGCGGCCCCGGCCGTCGACGACCCGGACGCCGGCCAGGGGCGGCAGGTCCGCGGCGGGACCGGACCAGGCGATCCGGTCGCCGACCAGCACGACCGCCGCGTCCGGGGCGGGCCGGGCGTCGGTGCCGTCGACGACGGTGGCCCCGAGCACCACGACGACGTCCGAGCCGGCCGCGGCGGCTTCCTGGGCGAACAGGGCGGGCGCGATGCCCGCGGCGGCGAGCCCCGCCCCGGCGACCGCCAGCCAGCGGAGGAAGTCACGCCGGTTCGCCTCGACCCGCACCACGGCCGCCCCCTAATCGCTGGTGCGGCTCATTCAACCCGCCGGACGGCGGCCGCGAATCTCCCAGCGTGCGCTCTTCCCACTGCGCATCCTCGGAGGTACCGCGAGGCCCCGCTTTCCCGGGGAAGTGCACGTTCCCCGGGAAAGCGCGTCAGGCCAGCGCCTGCGTCGGCGCCAGCCGGGCGGCCCGCATCGCCGGGTAGGCCCCCGCGATCGCCCCCACCAGTGCCGCCACCCCGACGCCGCCGAGCAGCGTCGCCCACGGCAGCACCGCCGGCCAGCCCTGGCTCAGCGCGTAGCCCGCCGTCACCAGCACCCCGACCAGCACCCCCGCGAGCCCGCCGAGCCCGGACAGCAGCACCGACTCGGCCAGGAACTGCCCGCGGATCTGGCGTTTCGTCGCCCCGAGCGCGCGGCGCAGGCCGATCTCGCGCCGCCGTTCCAGCACCGAGATGACCATCGTGTTGGCCACCCCGACCCCGCCGACCAGCAGCGCGACCCCGCCGAGCCCCAGGAACAGCGCGCTGTAGGTCGTGTCCGTCAGCTTCTGCGCGGCCAGCGCGTCCGACGGCCGGCGCACCTCGACCTCGTTGGGCGCCTGCGGGTTCAGCGTCGCGCCCAGCACCGATCGGACACCGTCCACTTGGGACTCCTGCGCCCGGACGTACACAGTGGACGGATGGCCGTCGAACCCGAGCAGCCGCTTCGCGACGTCCCAGCCGACCAGCACCGACCGTTCGACCTCCGGGGCCAGCGGCATCGGCGAGAGGATCCCGACCACGGTGAACCACTGCGTCCCGATCAGCACCTGCGGCGGGCGGGCCGGGTCGATGTGGTCGATCCCGAGCCGGGCCGCGGCCTGCGAACCGAGCACCGTCACCGGGTAGTCCTGGTTCCCCGCCGCGAGGAACGCACCGGCCCGGACCTTCCCGCCGAGCACGCCCAGCAGGTCCGGCTTCGCCGCGTACACGGCGAGCCCGGAGGTGTCGTCCGGCGCGATCTTGTCGCTGCGCCGCACGCTGGCCGACGTGTTCCCGGTGCCGCTGGCCGCCTGCACCGGCCCGATCCGCTTGGCCATCGGGACGGCGTCATCGGGCAGCACGGCGTCCTTCCCGAACAGCGTCTGCCCCGGCCCGGCCGTGAGCAGGTTCGTGCCGAGCGCGGCCAGCCGGTCGTGCAGGGCCTGCGCGCCGGACGCCGGGATCGCCAGCACCGCGACCATCGCCGCGACGCCGATCGCGATGCCCAGCGCGGAAAGCACCGCGCGCACGGGCCGGGTGCGCATGCCGTGCGCACCGAGCGCGACGACGTCCGGCGGCTTGAGCCGGGCCGGTTCCGGCAGCGTCACGAGGGTCATCGCGCCCCCACCAGACCGGTGTCGAGGCGCAGGTGCCCGTCGAGCAGCTCGATCCGGCGCGGCATGCCCCCGGCGATCTCGCGGTCGTGGGTGATCACGACGATCGTGGTGCCGCCGGTGGACAGCTCGCCGAGCAGCGCGAGCACCGACGCGCCGGTGCCGGTGTCGAGGTTGCCGGTCGGCTCGTCGGCCAGCAGGATCGACGGCTCGTTGACGACCGCCCTGGCGATCGCGACGCGCTGGCGTTCCCCGCCCGAGAGCTCACCGGGCCGGTGCCACGCCCGGTGCCCCAGCTTGACGCGGTCGAGCGCCGCCAGTGCCCGCTCGCGACGCCGTCGCCGCGGCACCCCGGCGTAGAGCAGCCCGGTGCACACGTTGTCCACCGCACTCATCCCTTCGTCGAGGAAGAACTGCTGGAACACGAACCCGATCCAGCGCGAGCGCAGCGCGGAGACCTTGCGGTCCGGGAGCACGGCGACGTCGTGGCCGTGCAGCTCGACGCGGCCCGACGACGGCCGGTCGAGCGTGCCCATCAGGTGCAGCAGCGTGGACTTGCCGGATCCCGACGGCCCGACGATCGCCACCATCTCGCCCGGTTCGAGGGCCAGCGAGACGCCGTCGAGCGCGGCGACCCCGCCGGGGTAGGTGCGCGTGACCTCGTGGACGCGCAGCACGGGCGTCACGACGTCGTCACCACCCGCATGCCCGCGCTCAGGCCGGCGCCGGTGACCTCGACCTTGCCACCGCTGAACAGTCCCGTTTGGACGGCGACGAGCCGGCGCTGGCCGTTCTCGTCGACCTCCACCGCGTAGCCGCCTTCGGCGAGCGCGAGCAGCGCGCCGACCGGGACCGCGAGGACGCCCTGGTGGACGTCCTTGGTGAACCGGACGGTCGCCGGGGACGAGTCGAGGGGGCCGCCCGCCGCCGGATCGTCCAGCTTCACGGCCACGGTGATCTTGGGCTTGCCGTCGTCCTGCCCCGCCGCGTCCTTGCCCTCGACGGCGGACCGCCCGACGTCGGTGATCGTGCCCTGCGTCGTCTTCCCGTTGATGGTCACCGACGCCTTCGCGCCTTGCTCCGCGAGACCCTGCTTCGCCGCGTCGAGCTTCACCTGCACCGAACGGACGGTCCCGGTCGTCTTGAGCACCTCGCCCTGGGCCGGCGAACCAGGCTTGGCCGACAGCGCCGAAACGCGGACCTCGCCCGCCGCGAGCACGACGTCGCCCTGGCCGAACGCGCCGGTCTGCTCCAGCCCCAGCGACTTCTGCCACTTCTTCAGCGCGGCCGCTGTCGCCGAGGTGAACTTCTTGTCCGGCGTGCCGAAGCCGCCGAAACCGCACGCCTTGAGGTTCTCTTCGAGCTGTTTGACGTCGGCACCGTCGTCCGCGCCGGTGGCGAGGTCGCGGTAGAACGGCAGCGTGCCGTAGAAGAGCGGCACCGGCTTCGCGTCCACTCCGTACACCGGCTTGCACCGGGTGATCGTGGCGCCGGCGGCGGGCAGCGACGTGATCGTGCCGGGCTTGCGGCCCTGGACGGTCTCCTCGTCGCCGTAGCCGAGGGTGCCGTCGGCTTCTTCCTCCTCGCTGAGGTCGGTCTTGACGACCTCGGCGGTCTCGACCGCGGGCGGCGTGGCCTCCTTGACGGTCGTCGCGTCCGAGACGCGCGTCAGGATCACGACGGAGCTGGTGCCGAGCACCACGACGAGGACCGCACCGGCGATGAACCAGCGCGTCCGGCCGCGGCGGCGCGGTTTCAGGTGGGTCACCTCATTCACTTCCCGGCCTCCGCACGGCCGCTGGAGGCGAAGCCGAGCCCGCACGCCTTGGCGGCCTCTTCGAACTTCTTCTGGTCGTCGCCGACGCTCCCGGCCCGGGTCATGCCCTTGCCGCTCGGGTCGGGGTCCGGCATGTCGATGCCGTGGTCACGCATGCATTTCGCGTCCTTGCGCATCTTGTCGAGCTCTTCGGCGCTCGGCGGCTTCATCTCGCCGCCGTTGGGCATGAGGCTCTTGCACGCCTTCTGCGCGGCTTCGATCTTCGACGCGTCGGCGCCGTCGCCGCCCAGGGTGATGGCCATGCCGCCGCCGTCGCCCGCCGGTTTGGGGTCGGGCATGTCGACGCCGTGCTCGCGCATGCACTTGGCGAAGTCGCGCATCTTGTCTTCGTCGCTCTTGCCGCTGTTGTCGGCGGCCGTGGGTCCGCCCGACTTCGGCGGGGTCGAGATCGAGGCGACCTTGTCGCCGTCGTCCCCCTTCGCGCCGCAGCCCCCGAGCAGCAGGGCCGCCCCGAGCGCCGCGACGACGATCCGTGTCCGCATGGCTCGCTCCTCTCTCCTTCGCTTGGGTGCCAGGTCTACGGATCGGGGGATTCGGGCGCGCTAAGCGACGTCGCTTATGCGGTCCTTATGGCCCTCCTGCGCAGACTGGGCGGGTGCGGGTGCTGGTGGTGGAGGACGAACGGCTGCTGGCCGACTCCGTGGCGGAGGGGTTGCGGCGGTTTTCGATGGCCGTCGACGTCTGTTACGACGGCGAGCAGGCCCTGGAGCGGGTCGGCGTGCACGGCTACGACGTCGTGGTCCTCGACCGCGACCTGCCGAAGGTGCACGGCGATGCCGTGTGCGCGGCGGTGGTCCGGGCGGGCGGCGAGGCCCGCGTGCTGATGCTGACCGCGGCCGCCGACGTCACCGACCGCGTCGCGGGCCTGGGCCTCGGCGCCGACGACTACCTGACGAAGCCGTTCGCGTTCGCCGAGCTGGTCGCCCGGGTGCAGGCGCTTTCGCGGCGCGCGCGGCCCGCGTTGCCGCCGGTGCTGGAACGCGACGGCGTCGTGCTCGACCTGCCGCGTCACCAGGCCGCCCGCGACGGCCGGTTCCTGCTGCTCTCGCCGAAGGAGTTCGCCGTGCTCGAGGTGCTCATGCGGGCCGAGGGCGCGGTGGTCAGCGCCGAGGACCTGCTGGAGAAGGCGTGGGACGAGCACGCGGACCCGTTCACGAACGCGGTGCGCGTCGCGGTGATGACGTTGCGCCGGAAGCTCGGCGACCCGCCGGTGATCGGAACCGTGCCGGGCGCCGGCTACCGGTTCGGCACGCCGTGAACGGCTTCTCGGTCCGCGCGAAGCTCACCGCCTGGTACGGCGCGCTGTTCCTGCTCGCCGGGCTGGTGCTCGTGGTGATCAACTACCTGCTGGTGCAGAGCACGCTGCCGGACCCGGCCCGGGTCGCCTTGTCGACGGTCGGCTCGGCCGACCTGACCTACGGCGTCCCGGCGCAGACGGTGCCCGCGGCCGGCGTCGCGATGCGGCTGGTCAGCGGCTCACTCGACGAATACCGCTCCTCGACGCTGTCCACGCTGGTCGTCGGCTCGGCGATCGCGCTGGTGGCGACGGCGGCGCTGGCCGTGCTGTTCGGCTGGCTGATGGCGGGCCGCGCGCTGCGGCCGCTGCACGACATCACGTCGACGGCGCGGCGGCTGGAGGCGGGCAAGCTCGACCGGCGGATCAACCTGAAGGGGCCGCCCGACGAGCTGAAGGAGCTGGCGGACACGTTCGACGGCATGCTCGACCGGCTCGCGGAGTCGTTCGACAGCCAGAAGCGGTTCGTCGCGAACGCGTCGCACGAGCTGCGGACGCCCCTGGCGGTGCAGCGGACGCTGGTCGAGGTGGCGATGGCCGACCCCGAAGTGACGCCTGAGCTGCGGAAGCTCGGCACGCACCTGCTGCACACGAACGAGCGCAGCGAGCGGATGATCGAGGGCCTGCTGGTCCTGGCCCGCAGCGACCGCGGCCTCACCGCGCGCGCCCCGGTCCGGCTCGACGACGTGGTGGCCTCGGTGGTCCGGGCGACGTCCGCCCAGGCGGCCGCGGCGGGGGTGAAGGTGGAGACGCGGCTGCGGCCCCGCGTGGTCGCGGGCGACCCGGTGCTGCTCGAGCGCCTGGTGACGAACCTGCTGGTCAACGCGATCACGTACAACGCGTCGGGCGGCTGGGTGTACGTCGAGGCCCGCGGCGACCCGGCGCTGGAGGTCCGGAACTCGGGACCGGTGGTGCCGCCCGAAGCCGTCCCGACGTTGTTCGAGCCGTTCCGCCGGGTCGGTTCGGAGCGGACCGGCGACACGCGCAACGCGGGGCTCGGGTTGTCGATCGTGCGGTCGGTGGCCCAGGCGCACGGCGGGTACGCGGAGGCTCAGCCGGGCCGTCGCGGCGGTCTGACGGTGCTGGTCCGCCTGCCGCCGTCGTGATCCACTCGATCGTGACTGACCGTGTCCGGCGTGTCACCCGGCGGCCGCTGACCTGGGTGATCCATGATGCGGACGTCGCGAATTGAACAGTGGGCAGTTCTGCATGGACTCGGCGCGCCTCGCACGTCAAGCCGACGCGCCGTTCTAACGTGGGCACCCACAACGGTGAAGCATCGGGGAAGGCGAACAATGCGCACGCTTCGGGTAGTCGGGTTGCACGAGGACGGTAAGTCCATCGTGTGCGAAGACTCGGCGAGCGGTACGCGCTTCCTCCTCCCGGCCGATGAGAGACTGCGCGCGGCGGCGCGGGGAGACATCACCCGCCTCGGCCAGATCGAAATCGAGTTGGAGAGCCAGATGCGGCCACGCGAGATCCAGGCGCGAATCCGCGCCGGCGAATCAGTCCAGCAAGTCGCGAGCGGCGCCGGGATTTCGGAGCAGCGCGTCGAGCGCTACGCCTACCCCGTGCTCCTCGAGCGGTCCCGGACCGCCGAGCTCGCGCAGAGCGCGCACCCGGTCCGTGAAGACGGCCCCGACGTGCAGACGCTCGGCGAGGTCGTCGCGTACGGCTTCGGCGTCCGCGGGCACGACTACTCGAAGGCCACCTGGGACGCCTGGAAGGGCGACGACGGCCGCTGGGTCGTCGTGCTGAGCTGGAAGGCCGGGCGGTCGGACAACCGCGCGCACTGGGCGTTCGCACCCGGGGCGCACGGCGGCACGGTCGTGGCGCTCGACGAGAACGCCGAGGTCCTGCTCGACCCGAACGCCTACCGCGCGCCCCGCACGGTCCGCGCCCTCGACCCGGCCCGCGACGCGGAGTTCCAGCCGACGCTGGACTCGGTGCCGCCGCAGGACCACGCCGAGCTGCCGGCCGCCGAGCCGGACCCGGACGACGACACCCGCGAGATCCCCCGCGTCCCGGCCGATCCCGAAGAGGACACCGCGACCGACCAGCCGCGGCCGAAGGCCAAGAAGAACCACCCGATCGTGCCGTCCTGGGAGGACGTGCTCCTCGGGGTCCGCTCGCAGCGCGGCTAGGCCTGCTCCACCTGCGCCGCGAGCGTCTTCGGGGCCACCTGCCGGTAGGCCTCGCGGACGATCCGGTCGATCTCGCCCCAGTCGACGTCGACGTCCAGCCGCACGCCCAGCCAGCCGCGGTGCCCGACGTACGCCGGCCGGAAGAAGCGCCCCGGCTCGGTGCGCACCAGCTCTTCCTGCGCGCCGGGCGGCGCCGGGCACCAGAAGGCGAGCCTGCCGTCGCCGTGGTGGTCGTCGGCGAACATGACGAACGTCTTCTTGCCGCGCACGAACCACGCCGGCGACCCGTGGCTGAGCCGCTCGGTCGCTTCGGGCAGGGCCAGGCACAACTTCCGCAAAGCGTCCAGCTGCCGCATGCCGCCAGGTTACGATGTCACGCTGAGGGAGGAATCGGTCATGCAGCGTGATGTCCGGTGGTGACGGCGACGACGTCGCCCGGCGAGCAGGCCTGGCTGCTCCGCCAGGGCGAGCTGAAGTTCGGGGCGTTCTCCGGCGCGCCGGTGGTCGAGGTCTCGCCGCTGCTGTGGGCGCTCGAGCCCGCCGTCGTCCGGCAGGTCGCGGCCGCCCGCCGGTACCGCGAGACCCCGCCCGACCAGTCCGGCACGCTGCGGTTCGAGTTCGCACCCGGCTGGTTCCCGCCGCACTTCGACCGCGGCCCGGGCACAGCCGCCGGCCGCCGCCGGCTCGGGAAGCTGCTGGCCGGGCAGGACCAGTTCTGGGCGAGCCTGCGCAGGCTGCGGCTGAGCCGGGCGGACGTCGGCGACGTCGCGGCGGCCGCCGGGATGGCCGTGGTGGCCGAGGCTTCCGACCCCACGGACCGGCTCTTGCTGCTGCGCCGCACCGGCCTGCCCGAGGAGGAGCTGCGGCCGCGCACCGCGTGGCGGATCACCCGGCAGCACGTCTGGTTCGCACTGGGCACCCTGTTCGCCGCCTCGATGCTCACCGCGGTCGTCTGGGGACAGCTGACGCGGTGGGCGCTCGGGCCGTTGCTGCTGATCTCCGGCGCTCTGCTGGCGATGGTCATCGGCTCGGTGGCGACGCGCGTCGTCGCCGGCCGCTCCCCGCGCCTTCCCTGGCTGGACGCGCAGTTCGACGGACGGCCGCGAGCCGCCGTCCCCTACCCGGTCTCGCTGTCCACGGAGCTGCTCGCCGAAGTCGCCTCGCGGTACGGCTACTTCTACGGCGGCCCGGTCATCACCGGGCGCAACGAGACGTCGCACCTCTTCGTGAAGTGCCGTCCCGGCCTGGTGTTCGGCACGCCGCACGCCCTCCTCACCCCGCCGCGCTTCGAGCCACCGGCCGGCGCTCCGGACCGGGAGCAGTGGCTGCGCAACCACCTCGACGGCCGGGCCGAGCTGTGGGTGAGCGTCCGGCACGCGAAGCTGCCGCCGGCCCGGATCGCCGCGGTCGCCGGCGAGGAGGGCTTCTCGCCCGTCGCGGAGTTCACCGACCCCACCGACCTGATCCTGCTGCTGCGCCGTCCCTCGGCGGCCCCGCCGGCCCCGCGGCGGTTCCGGATGTCGCTGGCCGGCTTCGTCGCCCCGGCGGTGTGGGTCGTGCTGTGCCTCGGCGGCAGCGTCGTGACGGCCGCGATCACCGGCGACACCCACCTCTCGGCCATCGGGTTCAGCCTCACGGTGCTCGGCGTGCCCCCGCTGCTGTGGGTGCTGCGGGTCTTCCCCCGGTCCACGCGCGTCGGGTGGCTGGCCGGGGAGTTCACCGGGCGGCCCAGCGTCAGCTTCTTCACCGGCCAGTTCGACGTCTCCCCCGAGCTCGTCGCCCGGATCGCCGGCTACCACGGCTACGCCTTCCGCTCCCAGACCGCGACGCGCGCCCAGGGCACGCTCGTCACCTACGTCCGGTACCGCTAGAAGGCGATCACCAGCACGCCGACCCACGCGATCACGACGCCGCCCGCCGCGCCGTACGCGGCCCAGCGCAGGATCGGGGTGCGGCGGATCAGCCACAGCGACGGCGTGATCCCGGCCGTCACGACGACCGACGCCACCAGCGCCAGCCAGCCGCTGGTCTCGCGGGCCAGCGTCGAGGCCAGTGCCAGCATGGCCACCACGACGACGGCCGCGATGAACGCCGAGACGGTCAGGCCGGTCAGCCACGGCGTCGGCTCCCCGGGCGGGCCCGACGGGCCGAGCACCGTCCGGACGAGCCGGTGGCCGCGCGCCTCGGGCCGCGGCGGCGGTTCGACGACCGTGTCGGCGCCGGTCACCGGGTCCACGAACCGCACGGTCGTGCCCATCACCGAGGCGAGCCGGCCGGCCAGCTGACGGCCGCGCTGCGAGACGACCGCGCCCGCTTCGGCCCCGGAGTCGGCGGAAACCGCGGACGCGACGCGCGCCCATTCGTGCAGGGCCTGCGCGAGGTCCGAGCCGATCGCGAGCTTGTGCGGGTCGACCTCGCGCGCCTGCTCCCCACCGGGTCCGGCGAGCACCGCGCGCTCACCGCGGATCCGCAGCTCCATGGTGTCCTTTCGCGCCGGTTTCGCCTCGAATCGAAACCTTAGTCGGCCCGGGCGAGTTCGTAGAAGGCCACGGCGGCGGCCGTCGCGATGTTGAGCGAGTCGACTCCGGCCGGCATGGGTATCCGGATCGCGTGATCAGCCGCCGCCAACGCCGTTTCGGTCAGTCCGGGACCTTCCGCGCCGAACAGCAGCGCCACCCGGCCGGGCGCGTGCGCCCGCAGTTCGCGCAGCGGGACCGAGCCCGGCCGCGGTGTGCACGCGGCGACGGCGAACCCGCGCGCCTTCAGGTCGTCGAGCCCGCCCGGCCAGTCCGTCAGGTACCCGAAGGGCACGCGCAGGACGTGTCCCATCGACACGCGCACGCTGCGCCGGTACAGCGGGTCGGAACAGCCGGGCCCGAGCAGCACCCCGCCGACGCCGAGCGCGGCCGCGTTGCGGAAGAGCGAGCCGAGGTTTTCGTGGTCCCCCACCCCTTCGAGGACGGCGATCGTGCCGGCGTCCGCGACGACTTCGGAAACCGTCAGCGGCGCCGGCCGGTCCGCGACGGCGAGGATCCCGCGGTTGAGGTGGAAGCCGACGACGTCGGCCATCGTCTCCGCGGAAGCGGCGTACCGGGGCACGTCGAGCCCGGCGAGGTCGTCGGCCAGCTCGGCGAACCGCCGTTCGACGCCCAGCAGCGCCCGCACCGGGTACCGGGACGCCAGCAGCCGGGACACCACGACGGTGCCTTCGGCGATGACGAGTCCCTTGCCGCCCGGGCGGTCCGGGCGCCGGTCCGCTGTGGACAGGTGCCGGAAATCGTCGACCCTGGGGTCGCCGCTTTCGGCGATGTGGATCAGGCCCATCCGTCCAGTCTGTCATCCGCTTGCCAGGCGCTTCACTGGTCCGAACGTCGAGCCGGGGGTGGTACGAACGGGGGTATTTTGCTTTCGGTTAACCCCCCGTGACAGAGAGCACCAGTTTGGCCGCTAGCCCGGTTGCATCGGCTGTGTAACGGTTGTCCGCCGGGACCTGAAACACGTCCTAGTTCCACGCCGACGAAAAGCAGGGATGGTCATGGGGATGGACCTCGCGGCTCAACCGTTCAACACGCTCGACCGGGGACGGTACCGCCGCAAGGTGCAGCGATGCCTGGACACGCTGGCCCGCATGCTCACCGACGGCAGTTTTTCCTTCCCCCGCAAGAACATCGGCCTCGAGGTCGAGCTGAACCTGGTCGACCGCGAGCTGCGCCCGTCGATGACGAACACCGCCGTGCTGGAGGCGCTCGACGACCCGTCGTTCACCACCGAGCTGGGCCAGCACAACATCGAGCTGAACGTGCCGCCGCGGCCGCTGGCCGGCGATTCGGCCCTCCAGCTCGAAGACGACCTTCGCGCGTACCTCGCGACCGCGGCGTCGAAGGCCCGTGACACCGGGTCGTCGCTCGCGATGATCGGCATCCTGCCGACGTTGAAGCACGAGCACTTCGACCAGAAGTGGCTCACCAACAAGACCCGGTACGCCACGCTGAACGACCAGATCTTCGCCGCGCGCGGCGAGCGCACGGTGCTCGCGATGGAAGGCGCGCCGCTGGCGGGCCACCCGCCCGAGCGGCTGCGCAGCTACGCGGAGTCGATCCTGCCGGAGGCCGCCTGCACCAGCGTGCAGCTGCACCTCCAGGTCGCGCCGGAAGAGTTCGCGGCGCACTGGAACGCGGCACAGTGCCTGGCCGGGCTGCAGATCGCGCTCGCGTCGAATTCGCCGTTCCTGCTGGGGAAGGCGCTCTGGCACGAGACGCGCATCCCACTGTTCCTGCAGGCGACCGACACCCGGCCGGAGGAGCTGAAGAACCAGGGCGTGCGGCCGCGGGTGTGGTTCGGCGAGCGCTGGATCACGTCGATCTTCGACCTGTTCGAGGAGAACGTCCGCTACTTCCCCGGCCTGCTCCCGGAAACCGACGTCGAAGACCCGATCGAGGCGCTCGACGCCGGCCAAGCGCCGAAGCTCACCGAGCTGCGCATGCACAACGGCACCATCTGGCGCTGGAACCGCCCGGTGTACGACGTCGTCGACGGCCTGCCGCACCTGCGGATCGAGAACCGGGTGCTGCCGGCCGGGCCCACGGTCGTCGACACCGTCGCGAACGCGGCGTTCTTCTACGGCGCCCAGCGCGCGCTCGCCGAGGCGGAACGCCCGGTGTGGAGCCAGATGTCCTTCCAGGCCGCGGAGGAAAACCTGTACGCCGGCGCGCGGCGCGGCTTCGAGGCGCAGCTGTACTGGCCGGGCATCGGCTGGATCCCGCCGGACGAGCTGGCGCTGCGCGTGCTGCTGCCGCTCGCCCACGAGGGGCTGCGCCGCTCCGACGTCTCCGACGAGGCCCGCGAGCGCTACCTCGGCATCATCGAGCGCCGGTGCCTCGCACGGCGGACCGGAGCGACCTGGCAGCGCGACTACGTCCTGCGCGCGCAGGAACGCGGGCTCGACCGCGAGACGGCGCTGACCCGGATGCTCGGGCGCTACCTGGAGCTGTCGGAGTCCGGCGAGCCGGTGCACACCTGGCAGCTGGGTGATTGAGCGCTAGCCTGAGCCGATGCCGAAGATTCTCGGTGAGTCGCTCGAAGCCCACCGGCGCGAGGTCCGCACGCGGGTCTTCGAAGTCCTGCGCGCCCAGCTGTACGAACGCGGCTTCGACGCGATCACGCTCGCCGGGGTCGCCTCGGCGGCCGGGGTGGGCCGGACCGCGCTGTACAACCACTTCCCCGACAAGGAAAGCCTGCTCGTCGCGTTCGTCGAGGACGAAGCCGCGCGGTACGTCACGCGGCTGACCGAAGCCGTCGAGGCCCACGCGGACCCGGTCGAGCAGCTCGCCACGTTCGTCCGGCTGCAGCTGCGCGTGCTGGCCGAGTACCACATGCCGCCGGGCACGGCGCTCGCGTCGGCGCTGGCACCCGCGGCGTACCGGCGGATCAGCGCGCACGCCGACCCGATCACCGACCGGCTGCGCGCGATCCTGGCCGGCGGCGTCGACCTCGGACGCTGGCCGGCCGAGGACCCGGACGTCCTGATCCCGATGATCACCGCGGCACTGGGCAACCGGACGCTGGTCGACGGGCCCCCCGAGCAGCTGGGAGACGTCGTCGAGGCCGCGGTGCGATTCGTGCTCCGAGCGGTCGGAGCTGCGATTTAGGGTAGCCTAAGCCGGAGAAATGCCCTACGATCTTTCTGACAGCGTGTCAGATCGATCGCCGGGAGGCTGCCCCATGTCGGTGACCACGGACGCTCGCCCGTTCTCGGCGACCCTGCGCGCGTCGACGCTCCAGGTGCACGAAAAGGCGAACTACTCGACGTACATGCGCGCCCTGCTCGGCGGTGAGCTGACGCAGGAGGGCTACACGCAGCTGGCGATCCAGTACTACTTCATCTACAGCGCGATCGAGGCGGCCAGCGACCGCATGGCCGGTCACCCGATCGGCAGCGAGTTCGTGTTCGACGAGCTGCGACGGCTGCCCCACCTCGAGCGTGACCTCGCCCACCTGGTCGGCCCGGACTGGCGCACGGCGATCGCACCGCTGGCCTCGACGCAGGCGTACGTCGCGCGCGTCGGCGAAGCGTCTTCGTGGGCGGGCGGGTACGTGGCGCACCACTACACGCGCTACCTGGGCGACATCGCGGGCGGCCAGGCGATCCGCCGGCTGCTGGAGAAGACGTACGACGTCGCCGAGGCGGGCACGCTCTTCTACCACTTCGACGGGATCGGCAGCGCGCCCCGCTTCCGCGACCGGTACCGCGCGAAGCTGGACAGCGCGCCGTGGGACGAGGCCGAGCGCGCGCGGGTGATCGACGAGACGCTGGTGGCGTTCGAATGCAACGTCGCGGTGTTCGAGGAGCTGGCCTCGCGGCTGGACGAGTACCGCGCCTGAATGATCGTCGTCACAGGTCGTTGACCTCCAGTTAGGTCCAGGTAGCAGGCTCGGTTTCGGGTGGCGGACCCTCGGGTACGCCACTATCGAGCCGGTCGTCCCACGCAGTGACGACCCACGCGCCCCCGCTCGCCGCGGAGGGCGGTGTGCTACTAGGTTCGATACCGGAAACTTGTGTCGAAGACAGAAGGAGGGCCAATGGCCCGCTACGAGCTCCCCGATCTCGACTACGACTACAGCGCCCTGGCGCCCCACATCTCCGGCGAGATCAACGAGCTGCACCACAGCAAGCACCACGCGACCTACGTCAAGGGCGCGAACGACACGCTCGACAAGATCGCGGAAGCCCGTGACGCCGGCAACTTCGGCGACATCGTCGGCCTGCAGACCACGCTGGCCTTCCACCTCGCCGGCCACGCGAACCACGTCGTCTGGTGGAAGATCCTGTCGCCCGAAGGCGGCGACAAGCCGACCGGCGAGCTCGCGGCCGCGATCGACGAGGCGTTCGGCTCCTTCGACAAGTTCAAGGCGCAGTTCACCGCCGTCGCGACGACGATCCAGGGCAACGGCTGGGCCGCGCTCTCCTGGGACCCGATCGGCAAGACGCTGATCACCCAGCAGCTGCGCGACCACCACAACAACCTGGTCCTGCCGACCGTGCCGATCCTGCTGGTCGACGTCTGGGAGCACGCGTTCTACCTGGACTACAAGAACGTCAAGCCGAAGTACGTCGAGGCCCTGTGGAACATCTACAACTGGGCCGAGATTTCCAAGCGCTTCGACAACGCCGTCGCCGGCGGCAACGGCCTGCTGCTCGGCTGAGTTCTTCCGGCAACGGGGCTCTCCTTCACGGGAGGGCCCCGTTTTTCGTCACCGGGTGAAATCGCTTGACCTCGAGTGCGGTCGAGGTGTGAGAGTGAACCCATGGACGTTGACGCGTATCTGGCCCGCCTCGGTGTCGCGTGGCCCGCGGCGGCCGACCTGGCCACCCTGCGCCGGCTGCAGGAACACCACCTGGCCACGGTCCCGTTCGAGAACCTGAGCATCCACCTCGGCGAGCCCGTCGTGCTGGACGAAGAAGCCTTGGCGGACAAGATCGTGGCACGCCGGCGGGGCGGCTTCTGCTACGAGCTCAACGGCCTCTTCGCGGCACTGCTGCGCGAACTCGGGTTCGCCGCTTCCCTGCACGCGGCCCAGGTCTTCCGCCCGGACGGCACCCTCGGCCCGCCCCTGGACCACGCGGCGATCATCGTCGAGCTCGACGAGCCGTGGCTGGTCGACGTCGGTTTCGGCCGGTTCTCCCGGCACCCGCTGCGACTGTCCGGCGTGGACGCCCAGTCCGATCCGGACGGCGAGTTCCTGCTCCTGGACGCACCCCACGGCGACATCGACGTCGTGCAGGACGGCAAGCCCCAGTACCGGCTGGAGCGCCGTCCGCGGCCGCTCTCGGACTTCGTCCCGATGGCGTGGTGGCAGGCGACGTCCCCGGAGTCCCACTTCACGAAGTCCCTGACGTGCTCCCGCCCGACGTCCCAGGGCCGGGTGACGCTGTCGGGCGACCGGCTGATCGAGACGGTCGAAGGCGTCCGGCACGAGGTCGCGCTGCCGACGGAAGCCGCGATCCGCATGGCGTACCGGGTCTACTTCGGCCTCCCGCTGACGCGACTGCCCACGCCACCGGGTGAGAGTCCCTTGACGAGCGGCGCGCTCAGCCCGACACTGCCGTGAAGTGAACGAAGCCCCGGCCTGGGGTTCCCAGGGCCGGGGCTCCGTCCGTTCCCGAACTGACTGCCGCTCCCACCACGAAGCGGACATGTATGAGGTTAGCCTAACCTCACCTCTCAGACAAGAGGTCCGCTCGCGAGACCCGGATCTCACTCGTCCGGGTGAGCTGAGCGCCCTTTTCTGTCGGTGCGTGCCGATACGGTTACGCCGTGAACATGAGGGGGATGAAGAAAGACCGCACCGTGCTGATCGCCGTCTCGCTGACGGCGGTCTTCTCACTGCTGTTCGGGCTGGCCTGGTTCCTGAACCGCGATGCGCCGGAGGAGGCGCCGAGGGCACTGCCACCCGTCTGGCCGACGGCGCAGGGCGAGGCGCTCCGGCCGGTCCCGATGCCGACCGGCGAGCTGGCCGCGACGCTGCCGTTCAGGAGCTCGGGGCAGGTGCTCTGCAACGCCGTCCCGGAAGAGACCTGGCGCAGGGTGCTGGGCGGCCCGGTCCTGCGCGAGGTGTCGTCCGGGGCCTGCCACGTGGTCACCGCCGACCTGGACGTCAGCGCGAACACCTGGGACCGGGTTCCGGCCCCCGGAGTCGAACCGGCCGAAGTCACGGTCGCCGGGCACCGGGGCACGATGGCCAAGAGCCCCGTCAGCCCCGCCTTCGACGCGATGCTGAACGTCCGGCTCGCCGACATCGACGACGAGTGGGCGGCACCCGAACTCCAGCTCCGGGTCGCGAGCAAGGCGAGCGGCCGCGACGAACGTGATTTCCGGGGGATGGCGGAGGAGCTGGGCACCGCGATGGTCGCGGCGATCACCACTCCGGGCCCGTCACTGCCGAACGAGGCGGAGCGGCTGCACCCACCTGAGATGGCCCCGATCCCCGGCACGGGTATCGCCGATGCCGCCTATCCGGTGATCATGCGGCAGCTCTGCACCCAGCTGGCCCGGGGTCTGGCGGTCCCTCTCGACCAAGTCGAGCCCGCCTGGCCGGGCACGTGCAAGCACAAGAGCAATGGAGTCGAAGCCGAGCTCTCGTACAGCGCGGACAGCACGACGAAGACCTTCGGCGACAGCTTCGCGGGCCGCCCGGCGGACGTGAGCGAGCCGGGCGGCGTCATCGAAGTCCAGCTCGTCGACGGTTCCCAGCAGACCCTCGTGGTAAGGCTGTACGACCTCGACCGGACCACGCCGGGGATCCGGAAGCTCGCGGAGAAGGTGGTGCCACCGCTCCTCGGCCGCTAGACCTTCGCCCGCTTGAGCACCCGGAGCCCGAACCCCCGCTGCACCGGCCAGGAAACCCCACCGCGCCGGATCAGCACGACCGCACAGACCACCGCGGCCAGCGCCGAAACCGCGCCGCCGATGTAGAAGGGAGACCGCCCGCCGAACGCCTGCGCCATCCACCCCACCATCGGGCCGCCGATCGGGTTGCCGCCGATGAGCACCAGCACGTACAGCCCCATCACGCGGCCGCGCATCTCGGGGCTGACCGAGGTCTGCACCAGCGCGTTCGCCGTGTTGAGGAACGTCATCGTGGCGAAGCCGAGCGGGATCAGGCCGAGGCCGAACGTCAGGTAAGTCGGCATGAACGCCGTGATCAGCTCGAACACGCCGAGGAAGAACGCCGACACCAGCATCAGCCGCACCCGCGGCCGGCCCTTCGTCCCGCGGCGGGCCGACATGATCGCGCCGGTGAACGTGCCGACCGCGACCAGTGTCGAGAGCAGCCCGTAGCCGTCGGCCGCGGTGTGGAAGACGTTCGCCGCGACGATCGGGAGCGAGCTGAAGTAGGTGATGCCGAACGTGCTGACGAACAGCACCAGCACCATCACCGTCATCAGGTCCGAGCGCCGCCGGACGTACCGCAGGCCCTCGGCCAGCTGCCCCTTCTCACGCGGCACCGCGGCGACGCGGAACAGCTTGTCCGGGTTCATCAGGATCAGCCCGGCGATCACCGCGACCGTGCTGACCGCGTTCGCGATGAACAACCAGCCGGTCCCGATCCACGTGATCGCGAACCCGGCGATCGCCGGTCCGACGATCCGCGCCATGTTGAAGATCGACGAGTTCAGCGCGACCGCGTTGGCGATCTGGTCCCGGCCGACCATCTCGGCGACGAACGACTGCCGCGTCGGCACTTCGAGCGACGCGGTGATGCCGAGCGTGAAGCACAGGACGTAGACCTGCCACAGCGCCACGAGCCCGGTGATGTCGAGGACGCCGAGCACCACGGCCTGCGAACACGCCGCGGCCTGGATCCAGATCAGCAGCCGCCGCTTGTCGACGCGGTCGGCGAGGACGCCGGCCCACAGCGAGAGGAACAGCGTCGGCGCGAACTGCAGCGCCACCGCGATGCCGAGGGCGATCGGGTTGTTGCCGCTGAGGGTGAACACCAGCCAGTCCTGGGCGATGCGCTGCATCCAGGTGCCGATGTTCGAGATGACCTGGCCGGTGAAGAACAGCCGGTAGTTGCGGATCCGCAGCGACGCGAACATGCTGCCGCGCTTCGAAGGGGATGGTGGCGAGGCGGACGGCGGTGGTGCCGTGTCCCGGGTAGCAGTGGTCTCGATGGAACGTGTGATTTCGCTACCCGTGGCCGTCACCGTGGTTAGTTCCCCGCCATCCTGTCTATGATTTCGGCGGCTTTCGAGAGCACTTCGCGCTCTTCGTCGCCGAGTTCCGCCAGCTGCCTGTCCAGCCACGCCTCCCGCACGGAGATGGCCCGCTGCACGTAGGCCAGTCCGCTCGCGGACAGCTCGACGATGGCCTGCCGGCCATCGGTCGGGTGCGGGCGCCGCTCGACGAACTTCATCTCCTCGAGCGCGGCGATCACCCTCGTCATCGAGGGCGGCTGGACGCCTTCCTTCGCGGCGAGCTGACCCGGGGTCAGCGCACCGCACTTGTGCAGGGTGGACAGCGCGGCGACCTGAGTCAGCGTGAGGTCGTCCCCGACGCGCTGTGCCCGCAGCCGGCGGTTGAGCCGGACCACCGCGAGACGCAGACGGCTCGCCAAGGAGCGTTCGTGCGTGTCGCCGGACATATAGTTAGCATACCTTACGAAACTTCGCCCGCACGGGTGATCTCCACCGCAACCCCCGCGACCCCCAGGCGTCCTCTCCTCGGAGACTGGGGGTTCGATGAACAAGAAGCTGGTGGGCTCGGCCGTGGTCGGCGCGGCCGCCGTGGCGATCGTGGCGGCGCAGTTCTGGGGCGGCGAAGACGCTCCGGCGGCCGCCCCACCGCCGCCCGCGCCGACGACGACGACAACGCCGTACATCACCCAGCAGTCGATGGAGGCCTACAACTTCCCCGACGTCGCCGGCGGACGCGGCTGGTCGATCCAGATCCCGGTCCCCTCGGGCTGGACCGTCACCCACGAGAACGACCGCGCGAGCTACCGCAGCGGCCACCTCCTGCTGGAGACCGACAAGGTGCCGATCACGCAGGAGGACGCGCTGAGCGGACTCCAGGCCCTGGCCGCGAAGGCGCACCGAGACGGCTCGGTCGTCACGCCCGTGGCGGCCGGCGACTTCGGGAACGGGGACGCGGCGAAATGGGACTACACCTACCTCCGTGACGGCAGCTATCCGGAACGGGTCACCGTCATCGGCCTCGGCGCGGGCGACAGCCTCGTCACCATCCGCTACGAGGCGCCACCCGAGGAGTTCGACAGCAACCGCGGCGTGCTGGACGCCGCGATGCACGTCAGTGCCCCGGGCTGATCAGCTGAACGCCGCCTGGAGCGGCCCGACCGCGAAGTACGCGACGAACGCCACCGCGATCACCCACATCAGCGGGTGCACCTGGCGCGCCTTGCCGGTCGCCGCGCGGATCACGACGTAGCTGACGAAGCCGGCGCCGATGCCGTTGGCGATCGAGTACGTGAACGGCATGACGACGATCGTCAGGAACGCGGGCAGCGCGATCGAGTAGTCGGTGAAGTCGATGTCGCGGACCTGCGCCATCAGCATCGCGCCGACGACGACCAGCGCCGGCGCGGCCGCCTCGACCGGCACGACCTGGTAGAGCGGCGTCAGGAACATCGCGGCGATGAAAAGCACGCCGGTGACGATGTTCGCCAGGCCCGTCCGCGCGCCCTCGGCGATGCCGGCCGCCGATTCGACGAACACCGTGTTCGAGCTGGCCGAACCGAAGCCGCCGGCCGCGCCCGCGAGACCCTCGACGAACAGCGCCTTGCCGACGTTGGGCAGCTGCCCGTCCTTCGGCAGCAGGTCGGCCTCCTTCGCGAGGCCGGTCATGGTGCCCATCGCGTCGAAGAAGTCGGCCAGGACCAGCGTGAACACCAGCAGGCAGACGGTGATGATCGGCAGCCGCGTCCAGGCGCCGAACGAGACGTCACCGACCAGCGAGAGGTTCGGCAGGCCGACGACCTGGTCCGGCAGCGCCGGGTAGCCGAGGTTCCAGCCCTTCGGGTTCGTGCCCTGCGACGGCCCGGCCTTGACGATCGCCTCGACGACGATGGCCAGCACGGTCGAGGACAGCACGCCGATGAGGATCGCGCCCTTGACCTTGCGCACGACCAGGACGCCGGTGATCAGCAGGCCGACGACGAACACCGCGGTCGGCCAGGAGGCGATCGAGCCGTTGATGCCCAGGCCGACCGGGACGGTGGTGTGGGCGTCGTCCGGCAGCCGGCGCACGAACCCCGCGTCGACCAGGCCGATCAGGCAGATGAACACGCCGATGCCGACGGCGATCGCGGACTTCAGCGACGCCGGCACCGCCCGGAACACCGCGGTGCGGAACCCGGTGAGCACGAGCGCGACGATGATGACGCCCTCGATGACGACCAGGCCCATCGCTTCGGGCCAGGTCATCTGCGGGGCGATGGTGACCGCGACCAGGCTGTTGATGCCCAGGCCGGTGGCGATGGCGAACGGGTAGTTCGCGACCAGCCCCATCAGGATGGTCATCACGCCGGCGACGAGCGCCGTCACGGCGGCGACCTGCGAAACGGGCAGGATGCCGCCGAGGAGGTCCTTGTGCGCGCCCGCGTCACCGGCCGAGAAACTGCCGATGATCAGCGGGTTCAGCACCACGATGTAGGCCATCGTGACGAAGGTGACCAGTCCGCCGCGCAGCTCGCGCGGGACGGTCGACCCCCGTTCGGTGATCTTGAAGAACCGGTCCAGTGTGGACGTCCCGGTGCGGGTCGTCTCCTGCTCCGCCATTGGCCTGCCCATTCTGTCGCTGCTGCGGAGTAGCCTTCACCACGTGAGTGAACCGATCAATCCACCGGAGGTTACGGGCTCGTTGCGGCACACGCCGGAGCTGCCCAAGAAGCTGACCGACCTGACGCCGGTGGTGATCGTAGGCACTTCGATCTGGGCTGTCGCGCTGGTGGTGCTCTTCTTCACGACTTCGGGGCTGTGGGTGGAGACAGCGCTCTCCGGGTTCGTGCTCGGGTTCATCGGCCTGGCGATCATCGGCTGGCAGCGCGCCGCCGCCCGCCGGGGTTCGAAGTCGGCGCAGCGGCTCTGAGACTGTCCGCTCTGTCCGCGCTTACGCTGTTCGCGCTTACGCCAGCAGCGTCCGCGGTGACGGGTCGTCGAGCAGTGCGGTGATGAGGTGCCGGTCGGGCCAGCGCTCGGCCGCCCAGGCGAACGCGCGGGCCAGGCCCTCGGACGTGTCGGGCGCGTGCAGCCGGCCGTCGGACCACCACTGGACGTCGTGGACACCACCCTGGATCGACACGGTCAGCGGGTCGTGCACCAGGACGCCGCCCGCGGGCAGCCGGATGCCGAGCTGGTCGGCGACGAGCTTCAGCGCGGGCAGCTCGGCCCAGGACGCGTACTCGCCTTCGCTGGTCACCGCGGCTTCTTCGGTACTGGCCAGCGGAAGGTCGAGCAGGTCCGCGAGGCGTTCCGGCTCCTCGGGCGCGACGACGTACTGGTCGGGTTCCAGCGCCCCGGCGACCCAAGGCACGTCGAGAACCAGCGCACCGTCCACAACGGACCCATCGGCGGCCCGGACCGCTTCCGGCGGCCGGGGCCCGAACCCGGACTCGACGACGGCGTCGTAAGCGCGCGTGGCCAGTCCGGCCGAGATCGTCCGATCCGGATCGGCGAGCCGCTTCAGGACGTCCTCGGCTTCGTCCACACTGGACAGCATCAGGTCGGTCCGCACCCCGGCGGTCTTGAGCAGATCCTCACTCAGGCCAAGCTCGGGAACCTCGTCGTAAAGCCCGGCGAGGTCGGCGCCGGGCAGGCGCCACTCGCTCGGGGCGAGCCCGCCGAGCACGGCGTACTGCGCGATCCACCAGGCCGCGTGCCCGTTCGGCACACGCAGGGCGTGCAACGTTTCCGGACGCGCGGCGAGCAGCTTGAGCGCGGCGGGCCAGGCGTCATCGCCGACGAGATCGAGGTCCCGAATGGCGACGAGCGTCGACGGCGGCGCGGGGAGCGAGTCCCACCAGGCTTCCTCGTCCGGCAGGTCGTGGTCGGGTTCGTGCGGCTCGTCGTCGGTGACCAGCGCGAACGAGTCGAGGACACCGGCGGCCTTGAGCGTGTCATCAGGCCAGTCTTCGGCGAAGTCCTCGTCGAGGACGTCGAGCGCACCGTCCTCGTCGAAGACTTCTTCATCGAAGACGTCCAGCAGCGGCGACGCCGGAAGCACGAGTTCGTCGGCCCGCCGCCAGGTGTCGGTGGCGGGCAGGGCGAGGGCCCCGACCCACCGCGGGGCGTCGTCCCCGCAGTCGGCGACCAGCCGGAGGACGGCGCCCGCGAGCGTCGTACCGTCCAATCCGGACTTGACGTCTTCGACGCTGCGTTCGACGGCATCTCGCAGCTGGTCGGCGTTGAGCAGCTCACGAGCGTCGGCTTGCTTGGCACCCAAGCGTTCCAGCAACGGGTGCGACGCGGCGGGGTGCACCAGCCGCAGCCCCGGAATGTCCACATCGGACAGAAGTTCGAGCAGTTCGGCCGAACCCTCGACGAGCAGGCAACCCCGCGCACCGGGCAGCGTCCGGCCGTCGGAAAGGGGAACCGGCAGCCCGTCCAGCCGTTCACTCGCGAGAGCGTGCGACTCGACAGCCCGGCCGAGCGCCGCGTAGACGTCGTGCCACCAGCTCGGCTCCCTGGCGACGCCGGTCAGCGTCTCGAGAACTTCTTCGATGCTGATGACTTGCACGGCAACGGCTTTCAGCACACTGGCCGGCGCGGCGCCTTTGAGCAGTCCGGGAACGACGTCAGCGATCAGCTCGGGCAAACCGGGGACATCGACGTCGAGCACCTTGGCCTGCCGCCCGGCGACTTCACCACCGTCCTGAGTGGACAGCCAAGGCTCGGCACTGAGACTGGCGATCACTTCGTCGCGCAGCTTCGCATCCACAGTGGACTTGGGAAACCCCGGCACAGGAACGAGAGCGAACCGCTGTTCCGCCGGCAGCAACCTGACCAGCTGGACATACTCTGCGGCGGCATTCTCGAGGGCTTTGTTCAGCTCAGCCCCCGGCAAAGCCCGGCGGCGCGAAGGCTCGACAGGCAAGGAGGCGAGCAGCCTGGCGGGCAGCGAGAGCCCGTCGTCAGTCGGGGTGGGCGCGTGCAGAACATCTTCGTCCAGCGGCTTCGGGACACCCTCGGAGTCGACCGGCACCGCCCAGACGACGTCACCACGCTGAGTCAGCCACCGGGTTTCCTTTTGCGGGCCCCGGATATCGACGAAGTCGCCGTCGGAAGTTCGCGTCCAAACGCGACCGTCCACATCGGCCTCGGCCAGCCACGGCAGAGCGAGAAGCAGGTCCCCGATGTCTTCGCCAAGCTGATCGAGAAGAGCCCGTCCATCGACGTCATCCCGGAGCGGCAACCGGACTTCGGTGTCGAAGCCATCCGGCGGGCTGGTTTCGACCGGCCAAGGCAGCCGCAGGACGGGAACGTCACCGTCGATGTTGGCGGCAGCACGGGTTTCCTGGGCGGAGAAGGCGACGCCACCGGTCGTGGAGACGACGCTGGGGGCGTCGGAAACGGTGCGAACGGCGGCGAACCCGACACCGAAGCGCCCGACAGTGTCCCCGGTTTTGCCGGACGCCCGCAGCGAGGCAAGGGAAGCAACGCCACGAGCGTCAAGCGGAGCGCCGGTGTTGGCGAACCTGAGTTCCCGGTCCACAAGGGACACCCGAACCCGCCCAGGCCGCCCGACGGCCATGGCGGCATCGGCGGCATTCTGGGCAAGCTCGACGAAGAGCCGATCCCGGTAGGCCCCAACGCGCAGGTCCTGCTCGACGTTGGTGTCCTCGAGCAGCCGAGTGGGCGAGTCCTGCCAGGCACGCAGGGTGGAGTCCCGAAGCCGCGCGGTGCCGAAGGGATCGGCCCCGTGCGGCTCAGAGGCGCCGCTGCTCACCATCAGCCTGCACATCGTCGACGGGGGCGGTCTCGGTGACCACATTGTCGGTGAGAGCAGCGGCAGGCAACTCATCGACCGGCGCGGTGTCCCGGCTCGCAGAAACCTCGTCCTGAGCGGCCTCCGCCTCGGCGGCCTCAACAACCGCATCGGTGACCTCAGCCTGAGCTGGCTCGGCCTCGACGGGAGCCACCTCGGCAACCAGCGGCTCGGCGGCCGCCTCAGCCGGCCCCTGCTCGGCAACCACACCAGCCGCCTCCGCGGCATCGGCGTGCTCGGTCTCGGGAACCGTCGCGTCGGTCTGCTGGGAGTCCACCGCACCGGCAGCCACATCAGCCGCCCCGGCGGGCTCGGCTTCCGCCACGTCGGGCGCTTCACCTTCGGTCACAACCGGCTCGGCAACCACATCGGCCGCCTCGGGCTGAGTCACCACCGGCTCAGCAGTCACGCCGGCCACCTCGGGCTCGGCGACGACCGGCTCGGCAGGTTGCTCCTGCGCCGAGCCAGGCTCGGTCGCAACCGCTTCGGCAACCACAGCGGCCGCATCGACCTGCGCCGATCCGGCATCGGCCGCACTCTGCTCAGCTGCCTCGGGCTCCGTAGCCACACCGGCAGCCTCAACCTGCGCCGGCTCGACACCAGCCGCAACCGTCTCCGCAACCGCATTCTGCTCAGCCGCTTCGGCCTCAGCGGCGACCGGCTCGGCAACCACGTCGGCCGCCTCAGACCCAGCTGCCGCGGGCTCAACCACCGCCGGCTCGGCAACCACATCGGCCGCCTCAGATCCGGCCGCCTCCGGCTGAACCACCACTGGCTCCGCAACCACACCGGCAGCCTCAACCTGCGCCGGCTCGGCATCGGCTGCAACCGGCTCCGCGACCGCACTCGGCTCAGCCGCCTCGGGCTCAGCCACCGCCGGCTCCGCAACCGCACCGGCAGCCTCAGCCTGCGCCGCATCGGCTGCAACCGGCTCGCCAACCACGTCGGCAGCCTCAACCACCGCCGGCTCCGCGACCACACCGGCAGCCTCAGACCCAGCCACCGCCACCCCGATAACCTCCGGCTCCACCTCCGCCGGCGACACGTCCGCCTCCGCGACCGCCGTCTCCGGCTCCGCCGCTGCAGCCTCCGCCACCTCCGACGGCGTGAAGTCCAACAGCGAGTCGTCGTACACCAGCTCCGCCACCGGGATCGAGGACGTCACCTCGACCTCGACCTCCGAGTGCGCTCCGCACCCGTACTCCACGTCCACCACGTGGCCGTCCGCCGGGGAGATGTCGTTGCTGCACACTCCGAACACTCCGCGCAGCGAGCCCGCCAACGGTACGAAGAACCCGCACGTCCCGCACACGTCCGGCGCGCTGCGCGCCATGTCCGAGCGGGGGCCGAACTCGCCGCCGTGCCAGCGGGCCGCCGCGTCCGTGCGGCCGAAACGGGACAGCACGTGGACCCTTCCCAGGCCCACGTCGCGGGAAACCTCCTCCACCGCCGGGTCGTCCGACTGGAGGTACGCCGGGGCCAGGCGGGGGTCGTTCTCGTCCGTCGGGAAGATGTCGCCGACGCCCAGGTCGCCCGCGCGCACCCGGCGCTCCCACGGCACCCACGCCGGCGCGACCAGCGCCGACGGGCCCGGTACCAACACGACTTCGCTGACCGTCACCGGCTCGTCGTCGCCCGCCAAGGCGACCGTCACGCACCAGCGCCAGCCGCGGTGGCCGGGCACCTGGGCCTCGAACAGGTGACTCGCCGTGACCGCGTCCTCATGGGAAACACCCACATGAGCGCCGATCTGCTCCCCGGGCGTTTCGTCGAGCACTGCCGCGCGCGCGAACTCCACCGCATCGGCGAGCTTGCGCTGCACGGAACCGTCATCGAGGGTCAGCAGCAGCGTCATGTGGCCAATTGTGCCGCACGCATCCTCGGCGCCCGTGCCAGGCTGTTCATGTGCGCACGCCGATCATCACCACGCTGCTGGTGGCCGCCGCGCTGGGCGGCTGCGCCAGTGCCCCCGGCCAGGACACGAGCCCCGAACAGCTGACCGTCGAGGTGGTCTCGACCCTGCCGCACGACCCCGCCGCCTTCACCGAAGGCCTCGAGTTCGCCGGCGACACCCTCTACGAGAGCACCGGCCTCGAAGGGCGGTCGACGCTCACCGCGGGCCCGGCCGGCGGGCCGCCGAAAGTCACAGCCACCCTCCCCGCGCCCCTCTTCGGCGAGGGCGTCACCGTCCTCGGCCCGACGCTCTGGCAGCTCACCTGGCAGGACGGCTTCGCCATCGAACGTGACTCGACGACCCTCGCCGAGCTGCGCCGGGTCAAATACGACGGCGAAGGCTGGGGGCTCTGCCACCAGGCTGACGGCCGGCTGGTCATGAGTAACGGCTCGTCCCGGCTGACCTTCCGCGACCCGAAGACCTTCGCCGTCACCGGCGGTGTCGACGTCGGACGCGATCAGCTCAACGAACTCGAGTGCGTCGGCGGCGACGTCTACGCAAACGTTTGGCACACCGACACCATCCTGCGCGTCGACGCCGCCACCGGACACGTCACCGGGACGATCGACGCAGGTCAGCTGCGCGCGCAGCTGAACATAACCGGCGCGGAAGACGTGCTCAACGGTATCGCCGCCGTGCCCGGGACGGACGAGTTCCTCCTCACCGGCAAGCAGTGGCAGGTCACGTTCCGGGTGAGGTTCGTCCCGAGAAACGCGTAAAGCACGGATGAGCAGGCGGAACCGACCCCCGGTAAGGCAGGATTGAGAACGTGGCACTCTTCGGCTCCCGCTCCGACGGCTCCGGCTCGCAGCCGCGCGGCCGGAAGTCGAAGCGACGCTGGACGCCGGAGCCGGGCGCCGCGCAGGCCAAGCCGTGGCGGGAGGCCGCCGCCCCCACCCGGGCCGAGCACACCCGCGTCGAGCACCGGAGCGCGCCGCCGCCCACCCGCGTCGAACGGCCCGTCCCGCCGCCTCCGCCTCCCCCGCGCGGCGGTTACTACGGCGACCCCGTGCCGAACGCGAACGAAGCCCCGACCGCCGCCGCGCCGATGGGACAGCGGCCACCGCCGCCCCCGCGCGGCGCCCGGCCGTACGACCCGAACCGCACCGAACCGGTGCGCCGCGAGCAGCCCGGCTTCTACCAGGGCGAACGCCGTCCCGGCAGCGGTGAGTACGAGCACTACGACACCGGCGGCTACGCGGGCGAACCGCGGCCGCCCGAGCCGGAGCCCCTGCCCCCGCGGGAGGAACCGCTGACCCCGGGCGGCACGCCGAAGCTGCCGAAGAAGATCACCGTGACGCGGGTCGCGGCGATGCGCAGCCGGCAGCTGACCGGCCAGGCCGTCGGCGCCTTCCAGCGCGCGACGAAGGCCGACGGCGCCGAGAAGTCGGGCCTCACCTCGCTGACCTACGCCGTGATGCTGAACTACGCCAGCGACGCGGCCATGGCGATCGCGCTGGCCAACACCCTGTTCTTCGCCGCCACCAGCGGGGAGAGCAAGGGCAAGGTCGCGCTCTACCTGCTGATCACGATCGCGCCGTTCGCGCTGGTCGCGCCGGTGATCGGCCCCGCGCTCGACAAGGTGCAGCGGGGCCGGCGGCTGGCGATGTGCGCGTCGTCGATCGGCCAGGGACTGATGGCCGTCGTGATGGCGCTGCACTTCGACGACTGGCTGCTCTACCCCGCCGCGCTCGGGATGATGGTGCTCTCGAAGTCGTTCACCGTGCTCAAGGCCGCGGTGACGCCCCGGGTGCTGCCCTCGGAGATCACGCTCTCCAAGACCAACGCCCGGCTGACGACGTTCGGCCTGGTGGCCGCGGGCGCGTTCGGCGCGGTGGCCAGCGGCATCAACGCGATCTCCGGCTCGGCGGGCGCACTGTGGTTCACGGCGTTGATCTGCGTCGCGGCCGCCGTGCAGTCGATGCGGATCCCGGCCTGGGTCGAGGCGACCGAGGGCGAGGTGCCGACGTCGCTCTCGGCGCACCCGACGGAGAAGAAGCGGCGCCAGCCGATGGGCCGCCAGATCGTCGTCGCGCTGTGGGGCAACGGCTCGGTGCGCGTGCTCACCGGTTTCCTCATGATGTTCGCCGCGTTCGCGGTGAAGGCCCAGACCGAAGGCAGCGGGCAGACGCCGTTCATGCAGCTGCTGCTGCTCGGCGTGATCGGCGCCGCGGCGGGGGCCGGCGGGTTCCTCGGCAACGCGCTGGGCTCGCGCCTGCACTTCGGCAACCCCGACCAGGTGATCGTCGGGTGCGTGGCGGGCTGCGTGCTGGCCGCGCTGGTCGCGACGATCCTGCCCGGCCTGGCCACGGCCGCGATCGTCGGCCTGGTCGGCGCGACGGCCAGCGCGCTGGCGAAGATCAGCCTCGACGCCGTCATCCAGACCGACCTGCCCGAGGAGTCGCGCGCGTCGGCGTTCGGCCGCTCGGAAACCGTGCTGCAGCTGGCCTGGTGCATGGGCGGCGCGGTCGGCCTGCTGCTGCCGCCGACGTACTGGATCGGCTTCCTCGTGATCACCGTGCTGCTGGCGGTCGGGACGACCCAGACGTACCTGGTGCGCCGCGGCGGCTCGCTCGTGCCGGGCCTCGGCGGCGACCGGCCGCTGCGCCCCGAGCCGACCGGCAGCTTCCCGGCCCAGGGCCTGCCCAGGGACCGGTCGGCCCGCCGGTAGGCTCTGCGCACATGCGACGTTCCCGGGTGGTGGCCCTGCTTGCGGCCGGTGGGTTCGCGGTGGCCGGGTGCTCGGCGCCCGGCCCGGCCGAGGTCACCTTCTACGCCGACGGCCACACGATCAACACCGCGCCGGTGCTCTCGTGCGACTACTCCCAGCAGCTCGCGCAGCCGTGCAGCGCCAAGGGCGACACGCAGACGCTGAAGGTCCGCCCGGGCAAGCCCGTGCAGATCTCGGTGCCCGGCGAGGTCGCGGACGCGCCGTGGCAGATCGTCTACGAGTACGTCACCCCGCAGGGCGAGTACAAGCAGAGCGACCCGATCCCGTTCACGTCACTGGACCGCTACGCCTACACCGTCACGCCGCCGACGCCCGCCGACCGCATCTCGGCGGTCGACGTGCAGAAGTACACGGCCGTGCTGAACTCGAGCACCGGCGAGTCGGGCCTGCTGCCCAGTGACGTGTGGGGCCTGCGGCTCGAGGCCTAGGGGTCGATGTCCCTGGCCACCGCGCGCATGATCTCGCCGATCTGCTTGGTGTGCTTGCGGTCCGGGTAGCGGTTGCGCCGCAGGTCCGGCTGCACCTTCAGCTCGAGCAGCTTGATCATGTCCTCGATCAGGCCGTGCAGCTCCTCGGCCGGGCGACGGCGCGCCTCGACGACGGACGGCGGCGCGTCGAGCAGCCGGACGGAGAGCGCCTGCGGCCCGCGACGGCCGTCGGCGACGCCGAACTCGAGCCGCTGCCCGGCCTTGAGCCCCTCGACGCCCTGCGGCAGCGCGGCCTTGCGAATGTAGACGTCGGCGCCACCGTCATCCTGCGTGACGAACCCGAAGCCCTTCTCCGCGTCGTACCACTTGACCTTGCCGGTCGGCACTTCCCTCACCAATCCTTCTGCTGTCCCGCTCACGACGAACGCGCCCGGGGGCGTACCCAGGGCGCGCTCCTGAAAGGGTATCTCGCCACATGCCCTGGGGAGAAGTCGATACTCTGCCGTTCGGTACCGATCCGACTTCGGCCACGGCCGATGGCGCTCGCACCAGCGGTTTCTTACCGCTGAGGGGTCGGCCTGCTTCCGGTCGGATCGATACCGGCGGATACGCTCTGCGTCATGAAGACCGCGACGAAGGAGGCAGGCGTGGCCACCCCCGGCAAACCGTTCCTGATGCGCCTCGGCATCGGCTTGTTCGGCATCGGCATGCTGGCCGTGCTCACCGTGTTCATCATGTTCGCCGCCGGTCTGGAGAACCTGCCGATCTGGCTGTCCGTCGGCGCCGGTGTCGTCACCCCGCTGGGCCTGCTGCTCGGTCTGATCGCGCTGGTCTTCGAGGCCAGGGGCAAGAAAAAGAGCTAGGGCACCACGCTCCCCGCGAAGGTCCGCTCGAACCAGTCCGGGAACTCCGTCAGCGAGTCGAACACCACTTCGGCGCCCTCGCTCAGCAGGAGCGTGCGATCGCACGGACCCGTCGTGACGCCGACCGCGATCGCCTTGGCGGCCAGCGCGCCGCGGATGTCGCCGGCGTGATCTCCGACATACACGCGCGCGTCGTGCGCGAGAAGCGCTTCGGCTTTCTGTGTCGACCACAGCTCGCCGACGACCTCGTCGACGTCCAGGCCGAGCGCGTCGACGTGCAGCTGCGCGTTGGGCCCGTACTTGCCGGTGACGACCAGCGTGCGCCCGCCCGCGGCCCGCACCGCGCGCAGCGACTCGACCGCGCCCGGCAGCGCGACCGTGCTCGGCACGACCATGTCCGGGTACAGCGCGCGGAACCGGTCGACGAGGCCGGGGATGCGTTCCTCGGGCGCCTCGAAGCCGCGCAGGATGTCGTCGAGCGGCGGGCCGAGGTTGGCCGCGAACGCGTCACCGTCCAGCGGCAGGCCGGATTCGGCACCGAGCGCGTTCATCGCCGCGGCCATGCCCGGCCGCGCGTCGATCAGTGTCATGTCGAGGTCGAACCCCACCGTGATTCCATCCATGCCCCCACCACCACCCTCAACGGAGGCGCTTCGCGCCGCTGGTTCGATTCACCCGACACGTTAGCCGCCACCACCGACAGATTTACACATCAACCGATCATGTACAGCGTCTTGACAGTCGGGCGATCTGTGTCAAGGTGAGGGTGTGACCAGCTTCACTGACCGGACGAAGGCGTCCCTCCGGGAAGCCCTGCTCGACGCCGCCGCGGACCTCCTGCCCGAGGCCGGCTACGCGGGGCTGCGGATGGCCGACGTGGCGGCCAAAGCCGGGGTGAGCAGGCAGACCGTCTACAACGAGTTCGGCAACAAGGCGGCGCTGACCCAGGCGGTGGCGCTGCGCACCGCGTCGGAGTTCCTCGACGGGATCCGGCAGCGGTTCGAAACGGCGGACGGGCTCCTGGCGGGCATCCACCACGCCGTCGTCTACACGATCGAGCACGCGCGGGAGAACCGCCTGGTCGCGGCGGCGCTCGGCACCGAAGCCGGCGAGGACCTGCTGCCGCTGCTCACGACCAAGGGCGAGCCGATCCTCAGCGCGGCCGCCGAACTGGCCGCCGAGCAGTACCGGGAGTTCGAACCGGGCCTCTCGGCCGAATCCGCGGCGCTGCTCGCGGAGACCGTGGTGCGGCTTTCCCTTTCGCACCTGGTGCTTCCCACGCATTCGGCGACCGAGGCCGCCGACTCCGTCACCGCCGTGCTGGCTCCCACCATCCGCCAATTCGTCCACAATGGAGTGAAACGATGACCGACACCCTCTCCGAGCTGCGGACCGGCTTCTCCTCGCTGCGCAAGGGCGGCCTGAACTGGGACTCGTTCCCGCTGCGCCTGTTCGCCAAGGGCAACAAGAAGTTCTGGAACCCGGCCGACATCGACTTCAGCCGCGAACGCGAAGGCTGGGACAGCCTCAACGACGAGCAGAAACGCAGCACGACGTACCTGGTCGCGCAGTTCATCGCCGGCGAAGAGGCCGTCACCGAGGACATCCAGCCGTTCATGCGCGCGATGTCGGCGACCGGCCGCTTCGGCGACGAGATGTACCTGACGCAGTTCTGCTTCGAGGAAGCCAAGCACACGGAAGTGTTCCGGCGCTGGATGGACGCGGTCGGGCTGACCGAGGACCTCCACCCGTACGTCGCCGAGAACCCCCACTACCGCAAGCTGTTCTACGAAGAACTACCGCAGTCGCTGCGGGCGCTGGAGGACGATCCCAGCCCGCTCAACCAGATCCGCGCGAGCGTGACGTACAACCACGTGATCGAAGGCAGCCTCGCGCTGACGGGCTACTACTCGTGGCAGCTGATCTGCACGCAGAACGACATCCTGCCGGGCATGCAGGAGCTGGTCCGCCGCATCGGCGACGACGAGCGCCGCCACATGGCCTGGGGGACGTTCACGTGCCGTCGCCACGTCGCCGCGGACGACTCGCTGTGGGACGCCGTCCAGCAGCGGATGGGCGAGCTGCTGCCGCACGCGCTCAGCATGATCCAGTGGGTGCAGGACCAGTTCGAGGAAGTCCCCTTCGACAACGACCCGGAGGAGATCATCCAGTACGCGGCGGACCGCGCCCAGCGCCGCCTGGGCGCCATCGAGTCGGCCCGCGGGATGCCGGTGGAGCAGATCGACCTGGACTACTCGCCGGAGCACCTCGAGGACACGTTCGGCGAGGAAGACGCGAAGGCGATCGCCGAGGCGGCGGCGGCCGTTTCCTGACGACCGGCTGGTGGGGGCCGGCTTTCGCGGCCCCCACCCGCCGTCAGGCGTGCTTGGTCGAGGCCGCCTTCTCCAGCCCCAGCAGGGAAATCGACTTCTCGCGCATCTCGACCTTGCGGACCTTGCCGGTCACCGTCATCGGGAACTCCTCGACGACGTGCACGTACCGCGGGACCTTGTAGCGCGCCAGCTTGCCTTCGCAGAACTCGCGCACCTTCTCCGCGGTCAACGGCGTCGCGCCCTCGCGCATCCGGACCCACGCCATCAGCTCTTCGCCGTACTTCTCGTCCGGGACGCCGATGACCTGCGCGTCCAGGATGTCCGGGTGCGTGTAGAGGAACTCCTCGATCTCGCGCGGGTACAGGTTTTCGCCGCCGCGGATGACCATGTCCTTGATGCGGCCGGTGATGTTGACGTACCCGTCGGCGTCCATGACCGCCAGGTCGCCGGTGTGCATCCAGCGGGCCGCGTCGATCGCCTCGGCCGTCTTGTCCGGCTGCTCCCAGTACCCGAGCATCACCGAATACCCGCGCGTGCACAGCTCACCCGGCACGCCGCGTGGCACGGTCAGCCCGGTCTCCGGGTCGACGACCTTGCTCTCCAGGTGCGGCCCGACCCGCCCGACCGTCGAGACGCGGCGCTCGATCGAGTCGTCCGAACGCGTCTGCGTCGACACCGGCGAAGTCTCGGTCATGCCGTAGCAGATCGACACCTCGCTCATGCCCATCCGGTCGATTACCTGCTTCATCACCTCGACCGGGCACGGCGAGCCCGCCATGATCCCGGTCCGCAGCGACGACAGGTCGAAGCTCGCGAAGTCCGGGTGGTTCAGCTCGGCGATGAACATGGTCGGCACGCCGTAGAGCGACGTGCACTGCTCTTCGGCGACCGCCTCCAGCGTGGCGCGAGGGTCGAACGCGGGCGCCGGGATGACCATGCAGGAGCCGTGGCTGGTGCACGCGAGGTTGCCCATCACCATGCCGAAGCAGTGGTAGAAGGGCACCGGGATGCACACCTTGTCCTGCTCGGTGTAGTTGCAGAGCTCGCCGACGAAGTAGCCGTTGTTCAGGATGTTGTGGTGGCTGAGCGTGGCGCCCTTGGGGAAGCCGGTCGTGCCCGAGGTGTACTGGATGTTGATCGGGTCGTCGGCGGAGAGGGCGGCCTGCTTCTCGGCCAAGGCCGCCGGATCGCCCTGCCAGCCGGCGTCCACCAGCGCCTGCCAGCTCTCGCCGCCGAGGATCACGACGTGGTCCAGCGCGGCGCACTTCTCGCGCACCTCCTCGACCATCGCGGGGTAGTCGGAGGTCTTGAACTTGTCGGAGGCGACGAGCAGTTTCACGCCGGCCTGGTTGAGCACGTACTCCAGCTCGTGCGACCGGTAGGCGGGGTTGATGTTGACGAGGATCGCGCCGATCTTCGCCGTCGCGTACTGGAGGAACGTCCATTCCGCCCGGTTCGGCGACCAGATCCCGACCCGGTCGCCCTTCCCGATGCCCTGCGCGACGAGACCCAGCGCCAGCGCGTTCACCTCGGCGGCCAGCTCCCGGTAGGTCCACCGGCGGCCGGCTGTCCGGTCGACCAGGGCATCCCGCTCCCCGAACGCGGCCACCGTCCGATCGAAGTTGTCACCGATGGTGTCCCCGAGCAGCGGAACCTCGGAAATCCCCGAGGCGTAGCTCGGCAGGGCGGGCGCGTCAGGCATGGTGCCTCCTGAAGTCGGCTGTGACTGCCGCCGAGTCTAAGAACCGCGGCACCCGGGAGCCAGTTCGGTGGGAAGATGCCCGGCAGCGACGACTGGGGAGGAACCGATGCGAAGAATCCTGGCTCTGCCCGCGGCGACCCTGCTGCTCACGCTGGCGGTGGCCGCGCCGGCGTCGGCGGCGACGCGGGTGATCGTGCTGCCCGGCGCCGCCTCCGCCGAGGGCATCACCGCCGCCGGTGGCGGCACCTACTACACCGGCGACCTCGTCGCCGGCACCATCTTCCGCGAGGACCTCAAGCGAGGAACGGCCGAGCGCTTCATCGAGGCGCCGCCCGGGGCGACGGCGGCCGGGGTGGACCTGGACCGGCGCCACGACCTGCTGTTCGTCGCCGGCGGGAACGGCGGCAAGGCCTACGTCTACAACGTCCGCACCAAGGCGAAGGTCGCGGACTTCACCTTCGGCGACCCGCAGACGTCGTACGTCAACGACGTGGTGGTGACCCCGTACGGCGCCTGGTTCACCGATTCCTACCACCCGCAGCTGTTCTTCGTGCCGAACCTGGGCGGCCGGCTCGGCACGCCGCGCACCCTGCCGCTGAGCGGACCGGGCGCGGGCGGCTCACCCGGGAACTTCTTCATGAACGACATCATCGCGACGCCGTCCGGCGACACCCTGCTCGTGGCCGCCACGACGCCCGGCAAGGTGTTCAAGATCGACCCGCGCACCGGGGTCAGCACGGAGATCGCGGGGGTCACCGCACCCAGCGTCGTCAGCCTGGTGCTGGAAGGGCACCGGCTCTGGGCGGTGCAGCTCGACGACAAGATCACCCGGTGGCGCCTCGACGGCGACCTGAGCCACGGCACCGCGGCCGGCACGATCACCGACCCGCTGTTCGACCAGCCGGTCTCGGCGATCAAGGTCGGCAACCACCTCGCCGTCGTCAACTCCCACATCTTCAGCGGCTACCCGCCCACCAGCCCCACCTACGAGGTCCTCGTCGTCGGCGCGTGAGTTGGTAGTGTCCGAACGGACTTCGAGGGGGCGACCGATGGCCGGGTTCCGCGACGAGCTGACCCAGTTGCTGCAGGCGCGCTACCCGCTGCTGGTCGTCGAAACGCACGAAGAGCAGCGGGTGCTGCGGGAGATCCGCGCGGTCGCCGAAGACCAGCAACGGCTGCGCACGCCGCGCCGCGTGTACGTCTGGTCGTCCACCACCGGGCTCGCTCCCGCCGGCGGCCCGCCGATCAGCGACACCCGCGCCGCGTCGGCCGCGCTCGAACGCGTCTACGGCTGGGGTGAGCCCGCCGTCTTCGTCTTCGCCGACCTGCACCCGCAGCTCGTCTCCGAGGGCGGGCACCGGCCCGATCCCGAGGTCGTGCGCCGGTTGCGGGAGCTCGCCGCCGCGTTCAAGACCCGGCCCGTGCCGCTCAGCCTGATCCTCGTGTCGCCGTCGCTGCCCGTGCCGCCGGAGCTGGAGCACGACGCCACCGTCGTCGACTTCCCGCTGCCCGACCGGCGCCAGATCGGCGAGCTGCTCGACGGCATGGTCGCCGCGCACCGGCAGAACGTCCGGATCAGCATCGACCGCGACGACCGGGACATGATCGTCGCCGCCGCGCGCGGGCTGACGCTCCCCGAGGCCGAGAACGCGTTCGCCAGGGCGCTCGTCGAAGGCGGCGGCCTCGACCCCAGCGACCTGGAGCTGATCCTCGCCGAGAAGCGCCAGGCCGTCCGCCGGTCCGGGATGCTCGACATCGTCCCGGCGGAGACGAGCTTCGACGCCGTCGGCGGCCTCGACCGGCTCAAGCGGTGGCTCACCAAGCGCACCGGCACCTGGACGCCCGCGGCGTCGGCGTACAACCTCGCCGCGCCGAAGGGCCTGCTGCTCACCGGCGTCCCCGGCTGCGGCAAGAGCCTGTCCGCGGTGTGCGTCGCGAACATGTGGCGGCTGCCGCTGCTGCGGCTGGACCTGGGCCGCGTCTTCGCCGGGCTCGTGGGTTCGAGCGAGAAGAACATCCGCACGGTCATCCGCACCGCGGAGGGCATCGCGCCGTGCGTGCTGTGGGTCGACGAGATCGAGAAGGGCCTCGCGGGCGCGGGCGGCGGTGGCGACGGCGGCACCGCGCGCCGCGTGTTCGGCACGTTCCTGTCGTGGATGCAGGAGAAGACCGCGCCGGTGTTCGTGATGGCCACCGCGAACCAGGTCGGCTCGCTGCCGCCGGAGTTCCTGCGCAAGGGCCGCTTCGACGAGATCTTCTTCGTAGACCTGCCTTCGGGGCCCGAGCGCGTCGCGATCTGGCGGATCCACCTGCGCCGGCGCGTCACCGACGACTTCGTGGCGAGCGAGCTGCGGATGGACGACGCGCTGTTCACCGAGCTCGCCGACGTCAGCGCGGGCTACAGCGGCGCCGAGATCGAGCAGGCCGTGCTGGCCGGCCTGGTCGACGCGTTCGCCGAGAAGCGGCCGCTGCGCCGCGACGACCTCGTGCGCGCGGTGAAGTCCACCGTGCCGCTGTCGGTCACCCAGGCCGACGAGATCCTGGCCATCCGGAACTGGGCCGAGACCCGGGCCGTCGCGGCGACGGACACTTCCGACGACGTCGTCGAGGCTCCCGTCGCACCACCACCGCCGCCGGAGTCCCCGAGGGGAAGGACGATCGACGTATGACGCACCGCGTGACCGTCACCATCGGCAAGGACGGCTCGATCAGCGCCGAGACGCACGGCGTGACCGGGTCCAAATGCCTCGACTACATCCCCATGCTGGAGGACCTGCTCGGCGCGGAGACCGTGACGTCCGAGTTCACGGAGGACTACCGGCGGACCTCGGCTTCCGACGAGAACACCGCGTCGCAGCAGCAGTCGCAATGGAACTCCTGAACCTCCACCGGATCGTCGACGTCACCGCGGCCGAGGGCCCGGGACTGCGGTGCGCGGTGTGGACGCAGGGCTGTTCGGTGCGCTGCCCCGGCTGTTTCAACCCGCAGACGTGGACGACCCGCGGCGGCACTCTCCTGCCGTGGCCGGACCTGGTTTCGCGCGTCCTGGCGATTCCCGGGATCGAGGGCGTCACGCTGCTCGGCGGCGAGCCGTTCGACCAGCCGGAGCCGCTGGGGCTCTTCGCGGCCGCTGTGCGCGCGGAAGGGCTCTCGGTGATGACGTTCACCGGGCACGTTCTCGAGGACCTGCCGCCGTCGAAGCTCCTGGACTCAACGGATCTGCTGGTGGACGGGCCTTTCCTGGCCGACCGGCCGGAGCCGTCACGGCCGTGGGTCGGGTCGGTGAACCAGCGGTTCCACTTCCTCACCGACCGCTACGACGAGTCGATCTTCACCACCCCGAACCGCCTGGAACTGACGATCGCCCCGGACGGCGCGATCGAGCTGAACGGGTTCGCCACCACCGAAGTACTCGAAGCGCTGCTCGAAGGGGATCACCGATGAGCGTCACGCTCAAGCTGCGCAGTGAGGCGCTGGCCCAGCTCAACGCCGCCACGATCGCGGCGCACACGCAGGCCGGCGTGGTCACCGTGCGGACGCGGATGCGCCACCGCGACCTGCTGGCCCGCGCGCTGACCGGGCTGCGGGCGCAGGTCACCGACGACGGCAACTCCGTCGTGGCCGCGTGGGAAGGGCGGCGGATCACGTTCGTCTACGGCCCCGACGGCGTCCAGATGGCGCACGTCGACGGCCCAGGGCTCGCCGAAGCCGAAGCCCAGCGGCTCGTGCTGTCGGTCGACGAGGCGTACGCCGCGCAGGTGCAGCAGGCGGTGCTCGCGCGGCTGAAGCAGCGGGCGGCGTCGAACGGGATGGTCGTCGAGTCCGAGCGCGTCAACGCCGACCAGTCGATCAGCGTCACGCTGGCCGCCACGTCGTGACCGAGGTCAGGGTCGGGCTGATCGAGTTCGGCAAGGCGCTCAACGACTCCGTCACCCTGCCCGGCCTCGGGGAGCTGCCCGGTGGCCAGGTAAGTCTCGGGCGCGCGGTCCGCGGCGCCCGCGCGCGGCTGAAGCGCGCCGACCGGATCCTGGCGGACAACCTGTGTCTCGGGATCATGGTGCGGAAGAAGTTCTTCTCGAGCGACGTCGAGCCGGTGACCGACGCCGGGTTCCTCAAGGACGTGTTCGTCGCGGTGGGACGGCATGACCTCGTGAAGGGCGACGCGCTGGAGCTGTACACCGATGACACCGTCGGGCCCGACTTGAGCCGTCAGGAGGGTCTGGCGCAGGTGGTCGCGCCGGCGTACGACCAGCTGACCGGGTTCCACGTGCAGGTGCTCGTCCGGGAGGGTGTGCTGCGCTTCGGCGCGTTGACGGCTTTGTCGCGCGGCGGCCAGCCGATGCGGGTGCTCGGGTTGTTCGGTCCCGCGGGCTCCGTCGAAGAGCTGCCGGCCGGGCAGCGGGGCACGGTGCTGCTCGGCTTCCAGTGCGACGTGCCGCCGATGGCGGGCGACGCGCTGACGGCGTTCCACGAGCCTTCGCACGACCACTTGGAGCTGCGAGAAGGCGTCGCGGTCGTGCACGGCCTGAACGACCTGGGCAACGGTTCGGTGGTGGCCGCGGTCGAGATCCCGGAGGGGCGGGGCGCGGTGTTCACGGTGGGCACGCGGGCGCGGGTGCTGCGGCCGGTGGGGACGACGTTCAACGAGCAGAGCACGGTCATCGCGTCGGATCTGCGGATCCTTTCGCTGGCCCGGGACGGGGTGGCGGTGCGGACGAACGGCGGGGTGCGGGCGTTCACCGTCGGGCTGGCGTTCCGGGACCTGCGGCAGAACGACGTCATCGAGGCTTACGTGCCGGCCGATGTGGCTCCGCTGGCGCCGCCGCCTGCTGTTGCTGTGTCTGTTCCGTTGGTGGACGTCAACGCAGCTTCCGGGCCGGAGCTGGCGCGGCTGCTCTCGCCGGAGCAGGTGGCCAAGGCGCTCGAGCTGCGTCAGCGGCAGGGCGGGTTCCCGGACGTGGAGGCGTTCGGCGTCGCGATCGGGTTGCAGCCACACGAAATCGTCCGGTTGCGCAAACGGGCGACGGCCGGCCGGGTGGTGTTGCGCGAGACGGGTGTGCGGCAGCTCGACATCTGAGCGCGGGGTGGCCGTTCCGCTACGCTCGGGGACGTGCCGGAGGAATTTTCACTGGGCCTGGCTGAGGTCGACGCGGCGGTCCGGCGTACCGGTCTTCCGGCGAACTGGCACCCCTTCGAGATCCGCAGCCCCGGCCGCACGTTGTCGGAGAACGAGCGCATCGCGGCTCTCTCGTGGGAGTCGATGCGAGCGCGGGGTTTGGCGGGTCCGGACAAACTGGACATCGAGGTCGAGCAGACGCTCCGGGCGTGGACCCAGCCGGACGTGCTGATCATCGTCCGCGCGGTGGAGGAGGGCCGCCAGGTGTTCTACCGCGCGGCCATCGGCCACGGCCTGGGGGTGTTTTCGGAGCTGGTGGGCGAAGAGATCCTGTTCGCGCAGTCCCGCCCGGACCGGCTGGCCGACCTGGTGGTCGGCATGCTCCCGGCGTACCGCCCGGTCCCGCTGGCGGAGCTGAGCTTCATCGAGCCGGGCAACCGCCGCGACGCGGACGCGGCGACGGAGTTCTCATCCTGGCCCCTGCACCGGTACGGGACGTTCGAGCTGTCGGTCCGCAGTTCGTCCTTGCACCCGGTGGGAACGGTGACATTCGTCGACAACGCGGGCGGCCGGTTCCTGATGTTCAGCGAGGCCCTACCCGGCGGCCAAACCCGGGTGACGTTCACCCCATCGGATGGTTCTCACCTGCGAACGTGGCTCCTGGAGCGTGGCCGGAACCACTGACGCGGCCGGTTCGTCACTAGTACAGTGCGGAGGACCACGCAGGGTGGTGCCGGACGACGGGGAGGGCATCATGGGCGGATCACAGTTCGGCGCGCCGGGGTCTTTCACGCCCCCGGCCGGTGAGGGTGATGCGGGGTCGAACTTCCTGTCCGGGCTGCTCGACGGACCTGCCGATTCCGACGCGGCCAAGCAGGTCAGCACGGGTGGCAGTCACCTGAAGGCTCTCGCCGAGGGTGGCCAGTTCGCGGTGAACGAAGAGGGCTTCCAGGCCTATATCAAAGCCTGCGACTTCTTCATCGACGGCTACGACAAGATGCTCCGTGACGTGGAAATCATCGCTGACGCTGCCCGCATGGGAAGCAGCGCTTACGCGCAGGCCGTAGCCCGGTTCAACGCGACGACGATCAACGGCGACCCGCAGGCGTTGATCCCCAATCTCCTGCTCATGAAGCGTGGGGTCGAGGACGCGCGTGAGGCGATGGTGATCGCGCGGAAGAACTACCGTGAGACCGAAAGCGCCCACGCCGTGGCGTTCACCGAGCTGAACAAGAATCTGCAGGGTCAGTGATCTCTCAACGCATCCCGTCCATTCTGGCCGCCGTCGCTTTCACAGCGCTGGCCGTGGCTGCTTGCACCAACCAGGTCGGCGGTCAGGCGAACCCGAGTTCGGCGGTCAGCGCAACGGATACACCCAGCACCGCCCCTTCGTCGGGCGATCCGGACAATCCCTTCGCCTCCCTGAATCCGTGCTCGCTCTTGGACCAAGCGCTTGCGAGTGAGGGATTTCCGGCGGCGATCCCGACGGTCGCCGACGCGAAGGAAAGCTGCGCCGCGAACAAACCGAGGTCCGGCGACGTGAGCCCGATTGACGTGGCGCTTTCGCTCCAACCCGGTCGCGACTACAGGAACAACGTCAGCAACCCGAGCCAGGCAAGCGAGGGGAAAGTCCACGAACGCGCGGCGGTCGAAGTGCGTGAACCTCGCCAATCGCCCGGACAGTGCGGCGTCTGGCTGGAAGTGAAACCGTCGTCCCGTGCCTTCGTTCTGGTGACCTCGGGATCGGACACGGCAAACGCCTGCAAGCTCGTCGAAGGATTCGCGGAGAAGATCGAACCCCTGCTGCCGAAGAACTGATACGGAGTCCAGCCATGAGTCAGCCGCACCGGGCGCAGCATCGCCAGTCCGAGGGTGACTACTACGCGGAAACCGCCCGGAAGACCCAAGGTCACGGCGCCGACGGCCAGCGCGTCACCCAGCAGGCCGCTTCGGACTATTCGGTGGCCCAGGGAAAGCTCTTGCAGGAGGGGCAAACCCTGCGAGGCGGCGCTCCGTCGCCCGACGAGAACTACGCGAACCAGCCGCACGAAGTGCTCTATGACATGGTCCACAAGAACCTGGACCTCGAGGACCTCAACGACCGCAGCCGCGTAGCGAACGTCTACGGCAACTGGCTCGCCGACGCCTCCAACCAGTTCCGCGACGCCGCGACCGCATCAGGCGGCTCTTGGCAGGGCCCGGCAGCAGACCAGGCGAACGGCTTCTTCCAAACCACAGCCGGCCATACCGAACAAACCGGCAACGCGATGCAGCTGGCGTCGAACCACTACTCCCAGCAATCCGCGGCCGCCCATTACGCCAAGACCAACATGCCCGAGCCCACCGGCTTCAACCAGCAAGCCGAGCTCGACAAGGCCAAACAGCAGTACAACAACGGCGACCTAGTCGGCATGAGCGGCACCATGTCCGGCATCCAAGCCAAACAACAACAAGCCGACGCCGCCCACCAGCAAGCCGTCCAGGTGCTTCAAAACCTCGACGGCACCTACCACGAAACCGCCAGCTCCCAGCCAACCTACGCACCGCCTCCGCAGCTTGGCGGGAACGACTCCACCTCCGTCTCCGGCTTCCACGGCACCAGCAGCACTAGCTTCACCGGCACCCCCACCATCGGCGGCGGGACGACCACCGGCCCCGGCGGGACGAGCGGCAGCTTCGTCCCCGGAGGCGGCACCAGCACTACCCCGCCCGGTACGACTCCGCCGCCTAACTTCGTGCAGCCCGGGGTCACCAGTGGCACCGGGAACTTCGGCGGGGGCGGCAACCCCGGCCTCCGCGGCGGTCCCGCTCCGAGCGCCTTCCCCAGGATGACCCCGGACGGCCTCGCCATGCCCGGAACGGCCGGCGGCGGCGGGACCGGCAGCGGCGACATCACCCGTGGCAAGTCCGGCGTCGGACGGGCCGGGAGCGGGTTCGCCGGATCGCGCGTCTCCGGGGGTGGCTACACCGGTGGCCCGAAGGAAACCGCCGGTGAGAATGCCAAGACCGGTGGGAAAGCGCCCGGTGAGCGGCTCGAACGCGGGGCCACCGCCGCTGCGGCCGCGAAGGGCAAAGGTGGAACCTCAGCGGGTGGGGCCGGCGCGGCCGGCAAGAAGAAGGAAGACGACAAAGAGCACAAGAACAAGTACACCGTCGACGAGGATGTCTTCGACCTCAAGCCCGAACGCGGGCCGGACGGGGAAAAGATCGTCAAGCCCACCATCGGGGAGTCGTAAGGGACAACCCCTGAATCTCCCTGATAAAAGATCAACATACCCAGGTCACGGGCTACATTGGGAGCATGCGCTTCTTCGTCGTCGACGCCTTCACCGACCGGGCCTTCGCCGGGAACTCCGCCGGGGTCGTCCTCCTGGACGAACCCGCCGACCCCGCCTGGATGCAAGCCGTCGCCGCTGAGATGAAGCACGCCGAAACGGCCTTCGTCGTCACGACGGAAAAAGGCCCCAAGTCGCTTCGCTGGTTCACCCCCGCGGTCGAGGTCGCCCTGTGCGGGCACGCCACCGTCGCCGTCACGCACGTCCTCGGCGGCGAGCAGACCTACACCACCAAAAGCGGCGAGCTGCGCGCCAAGGCCGACGGCGGCTGGGTCGAGCTGGACTTCCCCTCCGATCCACCGACCCCGACCGACGACGATCTGTCCGGGATCCTCCCGGGGGTCGAGATCGAGTACGTCGGACGCGGCGTCGAGAACCTCTTCGCCGTCCTCAAAGACGCCGAAACGGTCAAAAACCTCGAACCCGACCTCGCGAAGCTCAAGGCGACCTGGACCGGACGCCTGCTGGTCACCGCGCGAGGCGACGACTACGTCAGCCGCTTCTTCGCCCCCGGCGTCGGCATCGACGAAGACCCGGTCACCGGCTCGGCGCACTGCATCCTGTCGCCGTACTGGTCCGAGAAACTCCAGAAAACAGAACTGACCGGACACCAGATCTCCGCACGCGGCGGGATCGTCCGGACCCGTCAGGACGGCGACCGCGTCCACCTCGCCGGCCAGGCTGTCACCATCGTGACTGGGGGGCTGCACGTCTGATGCGCACGCTGCTGAACATCATCTGGCTCGTCCTGTGCGGCTTCTGGATGGCACTGGGCTACCTGCTCGCGGGCGTGATCTGCTGCGTCCTGATCGTCACGATCCCGTTCGGGCTCGCGTCGTTCCGGATCGCGAACTACGCGCTGTGGCCGTTCGGCCGCACGGTGGTGGACCGCCGCGACGCGGGCGCCGCGTCCTTCCTCGGCAACGTCATCTGGTTCCTCTTCGCCGGGCTCTGGCTGGCCATCGGGCACGTGTTCACTGGCATCGCGCTGTGCATCACGATCATCGGCATCCCGCTGGGCGTGGCGAACTTCAAGATGATCCCGGTGTCCCTGATGCCGCTCGGCAAGGAGATCGTCGAGATCGCCTAGGACTCCGGCTCGTACGGCAGCTCGACCACCAGGCACGGCCCGCCGACGAACAAGCCGCCGTCGACGCCCAGCGCCTTCCCGCCCGCGTACAGGAACGGACCCTCGATCTGCGTCGGGTGGATCCCGAGCTGGTCGGCGATGACGCTGTGCCCGTGCACGATCCGGGACCCGCCCAGCGCGTCCATCAGCTTCTGGGCGTTCTCCTCGCCGTCCGGGCCGCGGAACGCGTAACGCGTCGTCATGCGACGCCACACGTCCCACCACGCCTCGATGTCCGAGCCGGTCAGGATCTCGGCCGCCGCCTCGTTGATCTCGGTGACCGTCGACCCCCAGTCGAGGTACTCCAGCGTGTCGGAGTGCAGCAGCAGGTGATCGGCCGCCACCGCCGCCAGCGGGCGGGCCGCCAGCCACTCGATGTGCTCGGGCGTCAGCCGGTCCTGGTCCGACAGGAGGCCGCCGTTGATCTCCCAGCTGCGGGCGAAGCTGCGCGGGCCGAAGTCGGACGGCACCGGCTCGTCGCCGAAGTGGTACATCCCCAGTGCCAGGATCTCGTGGTTGCCCAGCAGCGTCTGCACCTGGCCGCCGGCCCCGGCGGCCTGCTCCTCCAGCCGCATGACCAGGTCGATCGCGCCGACGCCGTCCGGGCCGCGGTCGACGAAGTCACCGAGGAACCACAGCTGGTCTTCTTCCCCCGACCAGTTGTCTTCGTCGTCGACCAGGCCTTCGGCGCGTAGTGCGTCGGCCAGTTCGTCACGGTGGCCGTGCACGTCGCCCACTACGTACGTGGACTTGCTCATCCGGTGACGATAAGCCCTCCGGCCACCCGGCCCACCGTCAGCCTTCGCCGAACGGGTCGCCGGTTCGCCCGATCAGGTCGGCGACGGAGTCGAGCACCAGGGTGGGCCGATACGGATAGCGTTCGGCCGACTCCCGGGTGGATATGCCGGTGAGCACCAGGATGGTCTGCAGCCCGGCCTCGATGCCCGAGTGCACGTCGGTGTCCATCCGGTCGCCGATCATCAGCGTCGACTCCGAGTGCGCGCCCAACCGGCGCAACGCCGAGCGCATCATCAGCGGGTTCGGCTTGCCGACGTAGTACGGCGAGCGCCCGGTGGCCTTCTCGATCAGCGCCGCGACGGACCCCGTGGCGGGCATCGAGCCCTCGACGCTCGGGCCGGTCGCGTCGGGGTTGGTCGCGATGAACTTCGCGCCGCCTTCGATCAGCCGGATCGCGCGGGTGATCGCGCTGAAGCTGTACGTGCGGGTCTCGCCCAGCACGACGTAGTCCGGGTCGCGCTCGGTCAGCACGTAGCCGACCTCGTGCAGCGCCGTCGTGAGGCCCGCTTCGCCGATGACGTACGCCGAGCCGTTCGGCCGCTGCGACGAGAGGAACTTCGCGGTCGCCAGCGCCGACGTCCAGATCGACTCCTCCGGGATGTCGAGCCCGGTGCGCTCGAGCCGGGCCCGCAGGTCGCGCGGGGTGTAGATCGAGTTGTTGGTCAGCACCAGGAAGTCGATGCCGTTCGCCTTCAGCTCGGCGAGGAACTCGTCGGCCCCGGGGACGAGGTGCTCCTCCTTGACCAGGACGCCGTCCATGTCGGAGAGATACGTCCACCGGCGTTCGTTCATGCGCGGAACCTATCACGCGCGCGAGGCACCTGCGGTCCACGACGAAAAAGGCTACAGTGGGAATTGCCGGTATCGCGAGGGGAGTCGCGTGCCCGGCCACCGAGGGGGTTCGGGGGAATTCTTTTCGACGTCACCGGCGTAATCGCCGGGGCGCAATTCGTCCTGCCCCCGGACATGGAGGGGGAAATCGGATGACCGAAATCATCGAGCGGCCGGCCACGGCCGACGCCATCACCGGGCCGAACTGGGGACTCACCAAGTTCCTCGACCCACTGCCGATTCCGCCGGTGCTCCGGCCCCGGAGCCGGGAAACGATCACCGTGCCGATGGTGGTCAAGCACCAGCGGCTGCACTCGCAATTGCCCGAAAGTACGTTGTGGACGTATGCGGGTCATTTCCCGGGTCCGACGATCGAAGTGCGCAGCGGCAAGCAGCTGCGGATTTCGTGGTCGAACGAAATCGACGGCGAGTTCCCGTTGGTCGCCGTTCAGGGCCCGGTGACGGACGCGCCGACCAGCCGCCCGGGCAGCGAGCTGGCCAAGCCCGGCTACTCGGTCGTCGAGGGCGTCGCCGACCTGCCGGCGTGGACCGTCGTGCACCTGCACGGCGCGCGCACCAACGCGGGCAACGACGGCTGGGCGCACAACGCCGGTCTCAAGGGCACGTCGCAGCTGGCCGAGTACCAGAACCGGCAGCAGGCGATGCCGCTCTGGTACCACGACCACGCCATGGCGATCACGCGCTTCAACGTCCACACGGGCCTGGCCGGGATGTACCTGATCCGCGACGACGAGGAGGACGCGCTCGACCTGCCCCACGGCGACCGCGAGCTCCCGCTGATCCTCACCGACCGCAACCTCGACACCGACGCGACCGGCGCGCTCACCGGGCAGCTGCTGTTCAAGTTCCCGTACGTCCCGAACGGCCCGATGATCCCGTTCTCCGGGCCCTTCACACTGGTCAACGGCGTGATCTGGCCGCACCTGGACGTCGACGCGAAGTGGTACCGCTTCCGGCTGCTCAACGCGGCCAACTCGCGGTTCTTCACGCTGAACCTGGTCGACGAGAACAACAACCCGGTCAACGACGCCGTCCGCCTGATCGGCACCGACGGCGGCCTGCTGCCCGCGCCGGCGAAGCTGCCGGCCAACGGCCTGACCGTCGCCCCGGCCGAGCGCTTCGACGTGCTGATCGACTTCAGCCGCTTCAAGGGGCAGAAGCTCAAGCTGCGCAACGCCGACCCGCGGCTGGGCGGCATCGAGCCGGACGTGATGGAGTTCCGCGTCGACGGCCGCGCGAAGCACGACTCCTTCACGCTGCCGGAGAAGGTCTCGACGTCCTACACCCGGCTGGTGCACGGCTCGACGCTGCCGGAGGACCACGACCACGTCTGGATCGCGCTGCTGCTCAACAAGGACGGCCACCCGGAGATGTGGGACCTCGAACAGGTCGAGGCCGACCCTGGCGGCGAGGGGATCATCCAGGTCCAGGACCCGGCCGGCGGGCTGAAGACGTTCCGGATGATCGGGCGCCTCTTCGACGACACCACCGGCATCTTCATCGACCACGACCGGTGGGCGGTGTGGAACATCGTGCACGTCGCGAACGGCGGCCCGGCGCACCCGGTCCACATCCACCTGACGGAGTTCCAGGCGCTGTTCCGGCGGAGCTTCACCACGACGTTCGACCAGGCTTCCGAGCGGACGACCGCGCCGATCAGCGGGTTCACCGACGTCCCGCTGGAGAAGTACGAGGAGGGCTGGAAGGACACGATCATCGTGAACCCGGGCCAGTGGGTAAGCGTCGCCGGGCAGTTCGGCGGCGGCACCGGCGAGTTCATGTACCACTGCCACATCCTCGACCACGAGGACGAAGGCATGATGCGGCCGTTCGTCGTGCACCCGCCGGAGGTGGCGAAGTTCCACGTCCACCCGGGCGGCGGCCACCACCACGACGGCTGACCCCGTCGGCTAGGAGGCCGCGGCCGGGTGCACCGCCACGGTCGCGGCCTTCACCGACAGCGTCACCGCCGAGCCGGGCTCCAGCGCGAGCTCGGCCACGGCGGCCGGCGTCAGGTCGGCGGTCAGGCCGTGCGCCCAGCTGTCGCTCTCGGCGCGGACGCGGATCACCGGGCCGTGCGGTTCCAGGGCCGAGACGACGGCGTCGGCCGTGTTGCGGGGGCTGCCGCGGTGGTCGCCGTCGTGCGGGTAGACCGCGACCGCGTTCGGCGGGAACACCGCCACCGCGGGCTCCCCCGGCACCACGTCGGCCGCCGGGATCCCGCTGACGATCGAGCCGGACGCCGTCCGCAGGCCGTCGGCGACCGCGGTGCCGGCGACGAGGTTGAGCCCGGCGATCCGCGCGGTGAACGCCGTCCGCGGGGCGGAAAGCACTTCACGGGTCGGTCCGCGTTCGACGATCCGGCCGTCGTTCAGCACCGCGACGTGGTCGGCGAGCGCGAGCGCGTCGAGCGGGTCGTGCGTGACGAGCACGGTCGTCGGCCCGGTCTTGAGCACGCGCCGCAGCAGCCCTCGGATCGCCGGGGCGGCGTCGACGTCGAGGGCGGCGAACGGCTCGTCGAGCAGCAGCAGGTCCGGCTCGGCGGCGAGCGCCCTGGCGATCGCGACGCGCTGGGCCTGGCCGCCGGACAGCTGCCCGGGCCGCCGGTCGGCGAGCGCGACGGCGTCCACTTCGGCCAGCCAGTAGAAGGCACGCTCCCGCGCGGCGCGGCGGCCGGCGCCGGTCGACCGCGGCGAGAAAGCGACGTTTTCGGCCGCGGACAGGTGCGGGAAGAGCAGCGCGTCCTGGGACAGCAGGCCGATCCCCCGGCGGTGCGGCGCCACGCCGGCCAGCGCCCGCCCGGAGACGGTGATCTCCGCCGACGTCGGCGTGATCAACCCGGACAAGCAGCCCAGCACGGTCGACTTGCCCGAGCCGTTCGGGCCGAGCAGCGCGAGCACCGTCCCGGTGGGCACGTCGAGGTCGACGTCCAGCGAGAACGAGCCGCGGACGGCCTCGATCCGGGCGGTCAGGCTCACCGCAGGCCGCCTTCCCACGAGCGCGGGCGCGCGACGGCGATGACCAGGACCGCCACGACGATGAGCAGCAGGGAGAGCGCGACGGCGCTGTCGATGTCCACTTCGGCCTGCGTGTAGACCTCGAGCGGCAGCGTGCGCGTGACGTCTTCGAGGCTGCCGGCGAAGGTGATCGTCGCGCCGAACTCGCCGAGCGCGCGGGCGAAGCTCAGGACGACGCCGGAGCCGAGCGCGGGCAGCAGCAGCGGCAGCGTGACGCGCCGGAAGACGGTCCACGGGCGCGCGCCGAGCGTCGCGGCGACCTGCTCGTAGCGGTCACCGGCCCCGCGCAGCGCGCCTTCGAGGCTGACCACGAGGAACGGCATCGCGACGAACGTCTGCGCGATCACCACCGCGGTCGTCGTGAACGGCACCGACTCCCCGGTCAGCGTGGTGATCAGCATGCCGAGGAAGCCCTTGCGGCCGAGCAGGTAAAGGAGGGCGAGGCCGCCGACGACCGGCGGCAGCACCAGCGGCAGCAACACGATCGAGCGCAGCAGCCGGACGCCGCGGAACCGGGCCCGCGCGAGGACGACGGCCAGCGGCACGCCGAGCAGCACACAGGCCAAAGTGGACAAACCGGCCGTGATCAGCGACAGCCGCAGTGCGTGCCACGACGACGGCGACACGATCAGCGACGGCAGCCGCGTCAGGTCCGAGCGCACCAGCAGGCCGACCACCGGCAGCACGACGAGCGCCAGCGCCAGCGTGGCCGGGATCGCGAGCACCCACGGGACGCGCGAACGGCCGGCCGGGACGGATCCCGGCCGGCCGCTCGAGAGACGCTTACTGCGCAGGGCCGAACCCGACCTTGCTCAGCTCGGTCTTGCCCTCGGCGCCGAGGACGAAGTCGTCGAACTCCTTGGCCAGCGCGGACTGCCCGCCCTTGACCACGGCGATCGGGTAGTTGTTGATCGCGCCGCTCGCCTCGGGGAAGTCGACCTTGTCGACCTTGCCCGCGGCCGAGGTGGCGTCGGTCACGTAGACCAGGCCCGCGTCCGCGTCACCGGACTGGACCTTGTTCAGCACCTGCTTGACGTCCTGCTCTTCGCTCTTCGGCTTGAGTGTGACGCCGGTGGCGGTCTCCACCTTCTTGGTCGCCGAGCCGCACGGCACCTGCGGAGCGCAGGTGATCACGGTCAGGCCGGCCTTGTTCAGGTCGGCGAACGTCTTGATCCCCTTGGGGTTGCCCGGGGCGACCGCGATGGCGAGCTTGTTGGTGGCGAAGACCGTCGGCTGGCCGTCGATCACGCCGCCCTGGACCGCTTTGTCCATGTTGGCCTGGTCGGCCGAGGCGAAGACGTCGGCCTTCGCGCCGTTGGTCAGCTGCTGGACCAAACCGGACGAACCCGCGAAGCTGAACTTCACGGTGACGCCGGGGTGCTTGGCTTCGAACTCCTTGCCGAGCGCGGTGAACGACTCGGTGAGGGACGCGGCGGCGAACACGGTGAGCGTGCCGGTCCCGGCGTCGCCGCTGCCCTTCGGCGCGGGAGCGCTGGCCGACGACCCGCCGGACTGCGTGCTGGGCTGGTCCGAGCTGCTGCACGCGCCCGCGAACAGGGCGACGGCCGCGACAGCCAGAGCGAGCTTCTTCATCGACTTCCTTCCGGTGTTTCCACGACAACAGTGGTGGCCTTGACCACCGCGACCGCGAGCACCCCCGGGCGCAGGCCCAGCTCACGGACGGCTTCGGTACTCATCAGGGACACCACCCGGTGCGCCCCGCACTGCAGTTCCACCTGGGCCATCACCTTGTCGGCGATGACCTCGGTGACCAGCCCGACGAACCTGTTGCGGGCGGAGCGGCCGACGGTGGAGGGATCTTCGGGGCCGGAGGCCTGGTCCCGGGCGAACCCCGCCAGCTGGGCGCCGTCGACGACCTTGCGGCCGGCGGCGTCGTCGGTCGCGGTCAGCTGCCCCGCGCGCACCCACCTCCGGACGGTGTCGTCACTGACTCCGAGCAGGCGCGCGGCCTCGGACAACCGAAATTGCGGCATGCCGCAGACATTATCTCCGCAGTTGAGGAAAAGCTACGCGGGGCGTGAATTGTGCAGGATCTCGATGCGCAGCTGTTCGAGGATGACATTCTGATAACGCTCGATGGCTTTTCGCTCGGCCGGGGAGAACTGCGCGAGCGTCTCACGAAGGTTGTCGAAGGCCGACTGGAAGAGCGGCGCGAAGCGCTGCTCGGCGCCGGGCACGACCTCGACGAGGACCTTGCGGCGGTCCTCCGGATCGCGGACCCGGCGGACCAGGCCGACCTTCTCCAGCCGGTCGATGACCCCGGTCACAGCGCCGGTCGACAGGCCCGTCAGCTCGGCGATCCGGCCCGCGGTCAACGGTCCGCCCGATTGGATGACCAGGTCGAACGTCTTGTGGTCGGTCCCGGACAGGCCCATCCGCTCGGCGATCCTGGCGTGCCGGAGGACGGTGAACGTGCTGCCCTGGCGACCCAATTCCGCGAAGCGGAACAGCTCCTCATCGGTGACCGGGTAAGTCTTTTCCGTCACGGGCCCTCGTTAGTTCGGCAACTGAACCACTTACTCTGCAAAGTATCCTACTGGGCACGGTGAGTTCCCCCGTTCCGGAGCTACCCTGTGCGTAATGACAGCAGTGGATCTCGGGTTTCCTCGCGTCCCCGGTACACGAGGCTCATCTCGCGTGCCCCGGCCCGAGAACACCCGACTCATCGACACGTTCGGCCGGGTGGCCACCGATCTGCGGGTTTCCCTGACGGATCGGTGCAATCTCCGGTGCACCTACTGCATGCCCGCGGAGGGCCTCGACTGGATGCCGGGCGACCAAGTCCTGTCCGACGACGAGCTGGTCCGGCTGATGCGGATCGCCGTCGAGCAGCTGGGCGTCACCGACATCCGGCTCACCGGCGGCGAACCGCTGCTGCGGCCGGGCCTCGAGGACATCATCGGGCGGGTCACGGCCCTGTCGCCGCGGCCCCGGCTGTCCATGACCACCAACGGGATCGGCCTCGCCAAGCGCGCGGCCGGCCTCGCGGCGGCGGGGCTGAACCGGATCAACGTCTCGCTCGACACCATCGACCCCGAGACGTTCAAGACGATCACCCGGCGCGACCGGCTCTCGCACGTCGTCGCGGGCCTCGCGGCCGCGCGGGACGCCGGGATGACGCCGGTGAAGGTCAACGCCGTGCTGATCCGCGGGCTCAACGAGACCGAAGCCGTGCCGCTGCTGAAGTTCTGCCTCGCCGAGGGCTACCACCTGCGGTTCATCGAGCAGATGCCGCTGGACGCCCAGCACGGCTGGAACCGCGGCGAGATGATCACCGCCGCCGAGATCCTGGAGAAGCTGGGCGAAGCGTTCGAGCTGACGCCGTTCCCGGTGGCCCGGGGCGGCGCGCCGGCCGAGCGCTGGCTGGTCGACGGCGGACCCGGCGACGTCGGCGTGATCGCGTCGGTGACCCGGCCGTTCTGCGCGGCGTGCGAGCGGACGCGGCTGACCGCGGACGGCGCGGTGCGCTCCTGCCTCTTCAGCAACGACGAGACGGACTTGCGCTCCCTCGCGCGCGCGGGCGCGCGCGATGAAGAGATTGCCGACGCCTGGCGCGCGACGATGTGGGGCAAGCTCGCGGGACACGAGATCAACGACGCCGGGTTCGCGCAGCCGATCCGGCCGATGAGCGCGATCGGCGGCTGAGATGTCGACTCTGACCATCGTGGTGCGGTACTTCGCTTCGGCGCGGGCCGCGGCGGGAGAAGAAGAGGAGAAGGTGCAGCTGACGGCCGGCGCGTCCGTCGGCGACGCCGTGGCCGAGCTGCGCCGCCTCCACCCGGCCGCCCTGCCGCGGGTCCTGGACGCCGCCAGCTACCTGCTCGACGGCTTCGCGGTGCGGGATCTCACCCGCCCCCTGCGGGACGGCGCCGAGCTGGACGTCCTCCCGCCCTTCGCCGGCGGCTGACCCGCCGTGCTCTGAGGGTCGACACGCGTGATCCAGGAGTCGACACGCGTGATTGAAGGGTCGACACGGCGGTAGGTGCCCCGGTTCGCCCGTGTCGACCCCCTGTTCACGCGAGTCGACCTCTCAATCACGCGTGTCGACCCCCCAGACACGCGTGTTGACCTCTCGATCACGTGTGTCGTCCGGCCAGGTACGCGTGTCGTCCTCCTGGGTACGCGTGCCGTCCGGCTGAGTACGTGAGTTCGTCCTCTCTATATGCGGGCTGCCGTTCGAGTACGGCAGCCGACCGCTCGGCGAAGCCGTTCGCGGCCCTCCGGCGTGGCGCGTCGCCGGTTCCGGATGTTCGCGAGAAGCTGATCCCGTCCCGCCGCCACGCGATCCGGTGACGTGTTTCGCCTGGTCCGTCGCGGTGCGTTGCCCCGACTCGGCCCCGGCACCGGCCGGAGTCGCTCCAGGTGCGACTTCAAACCCCACGAAGGGGTGGGACTGCTGTGACTCAAGGGGCACGTGGGGCGTGGTTGTCAAGTCTGGCGCCGTCCGATGCGTCGTCATAAGATGCGCGCTTCAATCCCCAAGACGACGTCGCGAATGGTCCATTCGCTACGCAAAACACGTGATGCAAGCCTCACGATCCGTGTTTTATCTCGACAAGGAAACGGCCAGATAACGGCCAGCTGACCTGCGCAAACACCCACATCGACAGCGGTTGCGTGCTGTTACTGTGACGTAGGTCACGGCCCGAATAATTTCCGATCACGGCTCTCGTTACGTACCGTCGCTAATCGGCTGGCCCCGACCAGTCACGCAACACCGGGAATCCGTAGCGCCTAGCCCTGTCCAACGGATCCCCGGACCCATACCCCGAGCGAAAGCATTTCCGGACAGGGACGAGGGGACGAAGACGACGCGCCGTGCGTCGGACTCGTCTGCCGGTCTGAGACGGCCGGCGCCAGGACCCCGATCCTGACCCTCAGCACAGGCTCGTAGGCGCAGGGAGCGAGAAGCATTCAGATGTCTTACCGAGGCAAGCACCGCAAGATGTCCGCTGCCACCCGCACCGTCGCTCGCGTCGCCATCGCGGGCATTGCGGTCGGCGCGCCCCTCGCTATCGCCGCGACCCCCGCGTCGGCGACCAACTGGGACGCCGTCGCGCAGTGTGAGAGCAGCGGCAACTGGAACACCAACACCGGCAACGGCTACTACGGCGGCCTGCAGTTCTCGCAGAGCACGTGGAAGGCCTACGGCGGCACCGGCAGCGCGGCGAACGCTTCGCGCGAGCAGCAGATCGCCGTCGCCGAGCGCGTCCTGCAGGGCCAGGGCATCGGCGCGTGGCCGGTTTGCGGCAAGAAGGGTGGCGGCTCGACCGCTCCCAAGGCCGCGACCACCCACAAGTCGACCAGCACCACCAAGAAGTCGACCACGCCGAAGAAGAGCACCGCCCCGAAGCAGGCGGCGGCTCCGGCGGCGACCGGTGTGTCCAGCTCGAACCCGGCCGGTGACTACACCGTCGTGGCGGGCGACACCCTGTCGAAGATCGCCAAGCAGTTCAACGTCGATGGCGGCTACAAGAAGCTGCAGGACCTGAACGCGAAGTACATCCCGAACGCGGACATGATCCTCGTCGGGCAGAAGATCGCCACCAAGTGACGATCGCGCAGTGATGCGTAGGTCCGGCCTCGTGCCGTGACACCACGAGCCCTCCACCGCCAATCCCCCGGGCGGTGGAGGGCTTGTGCGTTTCCCACCCTCAGCGCGCGAGCCCGGCGGTTCTGCCGAGCACCGCTGAGCCTGCGGAATGCCTCTCAGAGCGCGCGGATCCTCTCCGCCTCCCTCAGCTGCATTCGCTCGCCCCGGCGCAGCACCTCGACCACGAGCGCCAGCTGCTCCGCCGAGTAGTCCTCCAGAATCTCCCGGCCCGCACGCTCGATCGGCGCGTAGATCTCCTCCAGCAGCGTCGCCGCCTCCGGGGTCAGCTCCACCACCGCCCGGCGGCGATCGTCCGTCGCCGTCCGGCGGGTCAGGTGCCCCGCGTGCGTCAGCCGCTGGATCGCCGTTGTCGTCGCCGCCGGGCTCAGGTCCGCCCGCGTGGCCAGCCCGCCCGCCGTCAGGCTTCCCGCGGCCGCGATCAGGCCGATGATCCGCAGGTCGGTCCGGTTCACGCCGAACGCCGACGCCGCGGCTTCGTCCACCACGTCGTTCGCCGCGCCGGAGGCTGCCGCGGCCTGGGTCGCTTCGGTGACCAGAGATTGCTTCGACACTCGAAAGAGTCTACCGTGACGGCATATATTTCGATAGTCGAAAGGATTGTGCCGTGGTGACCCGCCCAGCCCTGCCTCGCTGGCTCCGCCCCGCCAACCGGTTCGTCCGGCTGCTGACGCGGCTGGGGCTGCGCCTCGGCACCATCCACGTCCTGACCGTCCCCGGTCGCCGCTCGGGCGCGCCGCGGCCCACCCCGGTCTCGCCGCTGACCGTCGACGGCCGGCGCTACGTCGTCGCCGGCGTTCCCCAGGGCGATTGGGCGCGCAACGTCCGCGCGGCCGGCCGGGGCGAGCTCGCCCACGGACGCCGGACCCAGGCCGTGGCACTCGACGAGGTCACCGATCCCGAGGTCAGCGCCGCGGTCATGCGTGCCTTCCCGCGCGAGGTTCCGCACGGGGTGCCGATGTTCGTCCGGCTGGGCCTCGTCGGCAGCGGGAGTGAAGACGAGTTCGCCGCGGCTGCCGAGCGCGTCGCCGTCTTCCGGATCACGGCGAGTTGACCCACTCGTCCGTGCCGTCGGTGAAGTGCTGGTGCTTCCAGACCGGCAGCCGGGCCTTGACCTCGTCCACCAGGTCCGAACACGCCGAGAACGCCTGGCCGCGGTGCTCGGCCGCCACCGCGCACGCCAGCGCCACGTCGCCGATCGTCAGGTGACCGACTCGGTGGCTCACCGCAACCGCCCGGACGCCGGCCCAGCGCGTCGCCAGGTCCGCGACCACCTCCGCGATCACCTCGCTCGCGCTCGGGTGGCCCTCGTACGTCAGGTCCCGGACGCCCTTGCCGCCGTCGTGGTCGCGGACCACCCCGGCGAACGTCACCACCGCGCCCGCCGCGTCGTCCTCGACCAGGCGGGCGTGCTCCTCGACCGACAGCGTCTCCTCGGTCACCAGCGCCCGCGCGACGCGCACCACAGGCTCTTCGGGGGTCCGGGTGGCGGAGCCCCCGGCCCGGAGCGAAGCTCCGGTTGTCACCGAAGGCGCCGTCGCGGCCGGACGCGGGTGGTCGCCGCCGGCCAGCTGGTCGACCGCGTGGTCCAAGATGCCGTCGAGTACGCCCAAACCGTCCCTCACGCCGCCGCTGGAGCCCGGAAGGTTCACCACGAGGGTCCTCCCCGCCACCCCCGCCACACCGCGCGAGAGGACCGCTGTGGGCACCTTGGGCAGCCCGGCCGCGCGGATCGCGTCCGCGACGCCCGGCAGCTCGTGGTCCAGGAGCGCGCGGGTGACGTCCGGGGTGCGGTCCGTCGGCGAGATACCGGTGCCGCCGGTGGTGAGCACCACGGCGACGCCGTCGGCCAGCGCGGCCCGCAGCGCGACGCCCACCGGGTCGCCGTCCTCGACGACGACCGGCGCCGGCACGTCGTACTCGCGCCCGGCCAGCCAGGCGACGATCACCGGGCCCGTCTTGTCCTCGTAGACGCCCTTCGCGGCGCGGTTGGACGCCACGATCACACGTGCGGTGCGCTTCACGGCCGCTCCCAGGTCCCGGTCTTGCCGCCGTCCTTGCGGAGCAGGCGGACGTCGTCCAGCGTCGCCGCCGGGTCGACGGCCTTGATCATGTCGTGCAGGGTAAGCCCGGCCACCGCGACCGCCGTCAGCGCTTCCATCTCGACGCCGGTGACGTCGGTGGTCTTCGCCGTCGCGCGGATGCCGACCTCGGCCTCGCCGAGGGTGAACTCGACCTTGACCCCGGACAGCGCGATCTGGTGGCACAGCGGGATCAGCTCGGGCACCCGCTTGGCGCCCATGATCCCGGCGATGCGGGCGGTGGCGAGCGCGTCGCCCTTGGGCAGACCGTCGGTGGCCAGCAGCCGGAGCACCTCGGCGGTGGTCCGCACGGTGCCGGCCGCGAGCGCGGTGCGCGCGGTGGCGGTCTTGCCGGAGACGTCGACCATCCGGGCGGCGCCGGTTTCGTCGACGTGGCTGAGTTCACTCACACGCCGAGGCTACTTCCGGGAGCGGCGAAGGGTGACGGCGCCACCGGCCCGGCCGGCGTTCATCGGCGGCCCCGATGGCGGCGCGCGAAGAACCCGGGCTCAGAACGCCTGGATTGGCAACACCGCCATCGCCGCCGCCGGTGCCGTCGCCGGCTCGGCCGCGCACGCCAGGTCCCGCTGCGGCCGCACTCCCGTCGCCAGGAACGCCGTCGCCGCGTTGTTCGCGCAGGTGTTGCCGCCGAACAGATACGTTCCGTGGCCGCCCTGGTCGGCCGTCACCAGCCGGACCCGGTCACCGAACGCCTGCCGCAGCCGGAGCGCTCCCGTCAACGGCGTCGCCGGGTCACGCAGGTTCTGCAGCATCAGGATGTCCGACGGGCCGCGGTCGCCGATGCGCACCGGGGGCTCCACCGGCTCCGACGGCCAGAACGCGCACGGCCAGATGTTGGCCGCCGCCGCGCCGAACATCGGGTGGCGGATGCGGTCGGTCGCCACGTTCTTCTGGTACGTCCACACCGATTCCGGCCAGTTCGCGTCGCCGCACACCACGTGCAGCTGGCTCGACAGCAGGTTCTCGACGTCGGGGACCGTGCCGCCCGGCGGCTGCGAAATCGGCGCCCCGGTGTCGAGCGCGTGCCACGCCGACGCCAGGTACGGCAGGGTCGCGTCGTAGTAGAGCATCCCGAACGTGATCTGGCGGAACAGCTTTCCGTCGACGCCTTGGGAGTTCGGCTGGGCGTCCAGCCGCCGCGCGAGGTCGAAGTACTTCGCCTTCACCTCCGACGGCGTCCGGCCGAGGTCGTACTCCGGGTGCGCGACGGCGAAGGCCGCGAAGTCCGGGAAGCGGTCGTCGAAGCCCTGGGCCAGCAAGCGCGACGCCGTGACGTCCAGGCCGCCCGGCGCCAGGTTGCTGTCCAGCACGATCCGATCGCTGCGTTGCGGGAACAGCGTCGTGTACACCGCGCCGAGGTACGTGCCGTAGGAAACGCCGTAGTACGACAGCTTCGGCTCGCCCAGCGCCGCGCGGATCCGGTCCATGTCACGGGCGGTGTTCGCGGTCGTGATGTACGGCAGCATCGACGCCGTCCGCGACGCCCCGCACTGCCGCGCGACGCCCTTCGCGTACTCCGCCTGCGCCGCGACGTCCGCCGGGCCGAGCGCGTACGGCGGGACGTTGCTCCGCAGCTGCGCCGGCGTCAGGTCGCACGTCACCGGCGTGCTGTGGCCGACACCGCGCGGGTCGAACCCGATGACGTCGTAGGTGTCCAGGACGCTCGTCGGCCACCCGAGCTGCGCCAGCGCCGCCGGCAGGTCGAGCCCGGGCCCACCGGGGCCGCCCGGGTTGGTCAGCAGCACGCCGCGGCGCTTGGCCGGGTTCGTGCTCGCCAGGCGCGAGATCGCGACCTGGATCTTCGTCCCGTCCGGCTTCCGGTAGTCCAGCGGGACTTCGAGCGTCGCGCACCGCAACCCCGGCGCCGTGACGTCCGGCGGGCACGCTCCCCAAGCCACCGCGTCCGGCGCCGCCGAGGCCACCCCCGGCGCGACGGTCACCGCGACGGCCGCCAGCATGATCCTGCGCATTCCGAACTCCCCCCACGCGAGCCGAAAACTCAGCGTAGGGGGACTTCGGTGTCCTCGGCTTCCGCCGGACGGACGACTCAGCGCTCGGCGCGCACGGCCTTCCGCACGGCTTCGGCGACCGCCGGTGCCACGGCGCTGTCGAACACGCTCGGCACGATGAACGACGCGTTGAGCTTGCCGTTGTCGACGACGTCGGCGATCGCGTCGGCCGCGGCGAGCAGCATGTTGTCGTCGATGTTGTTCGCGTGCGCGTCGAGCAGGCCGCGGAAGACGCCCGGGAACGCCAGCACGTTGTTGATCTGGTTCGGGAAGTCGCTGCGGCCGGTCGCGACGACGGCGGCGTGCTGCTGCGCTTCCAGCGGGTCGATCTCCGGGTCCGGGTTGGCCAGCGCGAAGACCACGGCGTCGGACTTCATGGTCGCGACCTGCTCGGCGCCGAACAGGTTGGGCGCCGAGACGCCGATGAACACGTCCGCGTCGACCAGCGCCTCGTGCAGGGTGCCGCTGACCTGCTCCTTGTTGGTGTGCGACGCGATCCACGCGAGGTTGTCGTCGAGGTTGCCGCGCGCGGAGTGGACGATGCCGTCGATGTCCGCCGCGACGATGTCGCCCGGGTTCTTGCGCAGCAGCAGCCGGATGATCGCCGAGCCGGCCGCGCCGACGCCGCTGACCACGATCTTGCAGTCCTCGATGTTCTTCTTGACCACGCGCAGGGCGTTGCGTAGCGCGGCGACGACCACGATCGCGGTGCCGTGCTGGTCGTCGTGGAACACCGGGATGTCCAGCTGCTCGCGCAGCCGCTTCTCGATCTCGAAGCAGCGCGGCGCGGCGATGTCCTCGAGGTTGATCCCCGCGTACACCGGGGCCAGCGCCTTCGCGATCAGGATGATCTCTTCGGTGTCCTGGGTGTCCAGGCAGACCGGCCAGGCGTCGACGTCGGCGAACTTCTTGAACAGCGCCGCCTTGCCCTCCATCACCGGCAGCGCGGCGGCCGGGCCGATGTTGCCCAGGCCGAGCACGGCCGAGCCGTCGGTGAGCACGGCGACGGTGTTGCGCTTGATGGTCAGCCGGCGCGCGTCTTCGGGGTTCGCCGCGATCGCCTGGCAGACGCGGGCGACACCGGGCGTGTAGGCGCGGGAGAGGTCGTCACGGTTGCGGAGCGCGACCTTGGGCGTGACCTCGATCTTGCCGCCGAGGTGGATCAGGAACGTCCGGTCCGAGACCTTGCGGACCTTGACGCCGGGCAGCGAGTCGAGCGTCTGGGTGATGTCGTTCGCGTGGTTCTCCGACAGCGCGTTGGCGCTGATGTCGACCACGATGGAGTCGGAGTGGGACTCGACGACGTCGAACGCGGTCAGGACGCCGCCGACGCGCCCGACGGCCGTGGTGAGGTCACCGGCCGCGCTGGACGAAGCCGGGGCCTCGACCCGGACGGTGATCGAATATCCGGGACCGGGAACCGGCATGGCGCTTACCCCCGCATGGGAAAGGTCGGGTGGGACGGGAGAAAACCTACTCCCGTGACCGCCCTCACGAGGCCCCGATACCGGTACTGACCAGTAACAACAGCTCTAGCGGTTGATCTCGGTCTCCGGGTGCACGTAGGGCACCGAGTCGAGGGGGAAGGTGATGTCGCCGAACGGTGACAGCGACCCCTGGCGGTCCGACGACAGCTCGGTCACCGGGTGCTCACCGGCCTCGCCCGGCCAGGTCGGGTCGATGCCCTTGCTCTTCTTCTCGCCCTTGGCCACAACGTCCTCCACAGCCGTGTTCATGCTCTCGGGAGACAGTCTGCCTGAGCCCGGGCGACCTGTCTCAACCGCCCGGTACCCTGGCCTTCTATGCCCGCGACCTCCTTGGCGGACTGGCTGCGCGCGGAGTCGGACGCCGCTCTCGAAGAGCTGCTCCGCACGCGGCGCGACCTGTCCACGCCGCCGCCCTCCGACAGCACGGTGCTGGCCACCCGCGCCGGCACGCCGGGCTCCGTCGCGCGCGCCTGCGAAGACCTCGACACCGTCACCCTGGCCGTGCTCGAAGCGTGCCTGCTGGCCGGCGCGGACCGCGATCCGGTGCCGGTCGCCGAGGTCGAGGGCCTCGTCGGCACCGACATCGCCGTCCCGCTGGCCCGGCTGCGCGCCCGGGTGCTGGCCTGGGGCCCGGACGACGCGCTGCGCGTGCCGCCCGCGGTCCGGGAGGCGCTCGGGCCGTTCCCGGCGGGGCTGGGCGCGTCGTCGCCGTCGCTCGCCGGTGAGGACCTCGCGGCGCGGCTCGCCGAGCTGTCCGACGACGAGCGTGGCGTGCTGAGCGCCCTCGCCGCGGGCCCGCCGATCGGCCGCACCCGCGACGCGGGGCTCGACCTGACGCTCGAGAAGGCCGGGACACCGGTGCAGAAGCTGCTGGCCCGCGGGCTGCTGCTGCGGCGCGACGACCAGACCGTCGAGCTGCCGCGCGAGCTCGGCGTCGCGGTCCGGGGCGGGGTCTTCGCCCCGGGCGCGCTCACCGAGCCCGAGCTGCCGGTGCACCCGCACCGGTCGTCCACTTTGGACGAAGCTGCGGCCGGTGAGGCGATGGAGTTCCTGCGCCACACCGAATCCCTGCTGCGCTCGTGGTCCGCGGCGCCGCCGCCGGTGCTCAAGTCGGGCGGCCTCGGCGTGCGCGAGCTGAAGAAGCTGGCCAAAGACCTCGACATCGACGAGACGCAGGCGATCCTGCTGGCCGAGCTGGCCGTGGGCGCCGGGCTCGTCGCGGACAGCGAGTCGACCGTGCCCGAGTGGGTGCCGACGACCCTGACCGATTCGTGGCTCGCGTCGCCGACCGCGCAGCGCTGGATGACGCTGGCCCAGGCGTGGCTGGAGCTGCCGCGGCTGCCGGGGATGGCCGGCGGGCGTGACGCCAAGGACAAGCCGATCGCGCCGCTTTCGGAGGAGCTGCGCCGCCCGCTGGCGCCGGTCGCGCGGCGGCGGGTGCTGGCCGCGCTGGCCGACCTGCCCCCGGGCGCCGGGGTGAAGAGCGTGGACGAGCTCGTCGCGGTGCTGGCCTGGCGGGCCCCGCGGCGCGGCGGGCGGCTGCGGGACGAGACCGTCCGCTGGACCATGGCCGAGGCGTCCGCGCTGGGGATCGTCGGGCTAGGCGGCCTCACGACGGCGACGCGGGCGCTGCTCGCCGAAGACCGGCCGGGTGCCGTCGAGGCGATCATGGACGCGCTGCCCGCGCCGGTGGACCACGTGCTGCTGCAGGCCGACCTGACGGTCGTCGCGCCGGGCCCCCTGGAACCGGAGCTGGCGGCGGAGATGAACGCCGTGGCGAACGTCGAGTCGGCCGGCCACGCGACGGTCTACCGGATCACCGAGACCTCCGTCCGGCGCGCGCTGGACACCGGCCGGACCGCGGACGAGCTGCACGCGCTGTTCAAGAAGAAGTCCGCGACGCCGGTCCCGCAGTCGCTGAGCTACCTGGTCGACGACGTCGCCCGGCGGCACGGCCGGCTGCGCGGCGGCGTCGCGGCGTCGTTCTTGCGGTGTGACGACGAAGCGTTGCTGGCGGAGGTGCTGGCCCACCCGGTCGCGGCGGAGCACGACCTCCGCCTGATCGCGCCGACGGTCGTGATCAGCCCGGATCCGCTGCACGAGGTCCTCGCCGGCCTGCGCGCGGCCGGGTTCGCGCCGGCGGCGGAAGGCCCGGACGGCCGGGTCGTCGACATCCGGCCGGGCGGACGCCGGCTGCCGGCGAAGGCCAGGGCCGCTCGCCGGAGCCCCGGTGAGCAGGCGGTGCTGACGTCCGACCAGGCGACCCGGATCGTCTCGAACCTGCGGGCGGGCGACGCCGCGTCCGCGCGACGCCGGGGATCCGCGGTGCGGGCGCCGGTCGGCGGCGGCGCGGACACGTCGGCGACGCTGGAGCTGCTGTCGCGGGCGACGCTGGAACGCCGTGAGGTCTGGATCGGGTTCGTCGACTCACGCGGCACCGCCAGCCAGCGGGTCGTGCGGCCCGTGCGCGTCGGCGGCGGGATCCTCGAAGGCGACGACAACCAGCGGTACTCGCTGCACCGGATCACCTCGGCCGCGCTGGTCGAGGAGTAGTCGCGGGATTCGGTGAATCACCGACGGAACGCCTGACCACGTGGTAAGCCTGGTTCTCCGGATCTTCGGGAACCAGGGAGGGACCATGAAGTGGGGAACGCGCGTGACCGCGCTGGCCGCGGCCACGATCGTCGGCGGGGTCGGGTTCGCCGGGGCGGCTGAGGCGATCGGACCGCCCGTCTACACGAAGTACGACGTCAACGGCACCACCCACGTGGCCAAGCCGGACGCCGACGTCACCCTCGGACCGGGGATCGCCGAGCTGTACACGGACATCGGCCCGTACACGTTCTACGGCACGGTCACGCTGCCGCCGGTGACGATCACCCGGGCCGTGCCGGGCGTGGGAACCGTCAGCGGCAAGCTCACCCTGGGCCCCGGCGCCGTCACCGGGCAGGCCTTCGGCGGGTTCACCGCCACCGCGAAGTGGCCGGTGACGGTCTCGGACGTGACCGTCAACGGCTCGCCCCACGACGTCGGCGCGGCCTGCGGGACCGCCGAGCCGGTCACCACCGAACTGACGTCGACCGACTGGCAGCTCGACAAGGGCGGCCACCTGACCTCGACGTACACCATCGGCGACTTCGCGAACTGCGGGTCGGCGACGGCTTTCGTCAACGCGGCCGTGCCCGGCCCCGGCAACACCCTGGCGCTCGATCTCACCTGGCCCCAGGCCTGACGACGCGCGGGGCCGGGGACCACCTCGGCCCCGTCCGCCGGGGACTAGAGCGCCCGCAGGCCGGCCAGGACGCGTTCCATGAACTCGCGGGACGAGCGGTCCCCGAGGATCAGCTCGGTCTGGTGGATCAGCACCAGACCGATGTCGGCCATGTCGCCGACCAGCACCTTCACCACGCCCAGCGGCAGCCGCAGGTGGGCCGCGATCTCGGCCACCGAGCGCGTGTCCAGGCACAGGTCGCAGATCCGGCGGTGCTCGACCGACCGGACGCCGCGGTACCGGCGCCCGTCGTCGGACGTCGAGACCAGTGCCTCGAGCGCCAGGTTGTGGTCGGAGCGCGTGCGACCGCCGGTGCGCGTGTACGGGCGCACCCGGGAACGCACCGGGGCGACCGGCGGCGGGCTCAGGACGCGGGCCGGTTCCTGCCACGGCTCCGGCTGGGGGATCCAGCGGGTTTCCGGGTCCGGCGGGGGCGTCCAGCCGGTCCGCGGGTCGATCGGCGGGGCCCACGAAGGCGGGGGCGCCGCCTGAGGTCTGGACACCGGCGGTCTCGGCGCCGGGTGCCGGGGGGCCGGAGGTGCCGGCGGGCGGGGCGGGGCCTGCTGGCGAGGCGGGGCCGGCGGACGCGCGCCGCGCGGGGGCGTCCACGCCGGTTCGAGCGGCGGGGGCTCCGGCTCGTAGGTCTCCTCGTCCTGCCACTCCGGCTCGGCGGGGTCGTAACCGTCTTCGTAGCCCTCGTCGAAGTCGGCCGACGACGAACCCCACTCGCGGGTGTCCTCGTCGGTGTAGCCCTGCGGATCCGGCTGCGGCCGCGCCGGCTTGCGCTTGGGCATGATCGTCGACAGCGTCGACATGTCGAACTTGCTGGGCGAATCGAAACCCTCGCGCTCGGTGCCGCGGTGCAGTGCGTCCCAGCCGCTGGAGTCCGGATCGTCGAATCCCGAAATCCTCATCTCGCCCTACCCACGCACGCCGCCCTGGAGCTGCGCGCGCAGCTCAGGGGTGATCTGCTGGCCGACCCGCTCGACGAGCAGGGTCATCTCGTACGCGACCGTGCCGATGTCGCACGTCGGCGCGGCCAGCACCGCCAGCGACGAACCGTCCGAAACGGACATCAGGAACAGGTAGCCGCGCTCCATCTCCACCACGGTCTGGTTGACGCCGCCCGCTTCGAAGCAGCGTGCGGCCCCGTGCGTCAGGCTGATCAGCCCGGACGCGACGGCGGACAGCTGTTCGGCGCGCTCCTGGGGCAGCCCTTCGGACGGCGCCAGGAGCAGCCCGTCGGCGGACACCAGAACAGCGTGCGCGGCGCCGGGCACCCGGCGTACGAAGTCCGTGATGATCCAGCCGAATGTGCCCTGCTGGCCGGAAGCCGTCACTACTGCCCCTCCTCGCTCGTGCGGCGCCGCACGCCGCACCCCGGAGTGGCCGGCACGGCCGGTCGGCGACACCACGGTCCAGCGTATTCGCCCCGCCGGTGGTGTCGAGTCGACCACCGGCCGGTCGCCGCGCACCCTACGTGTGCGCGCGACCGCGCTCCGCACCGACCCGGTCCGGACGGTGCGGGCGGAGCTCACTCCGCGGCCCGCGGTGGCGGGGTGTCCGCGCAGGTCAGCCCGGTGGACGGCGGCCCGGGCGGGCGACGTCATCTTCGACGTTACCCAATCGCGGCGACCGTTCCGTCCTCCGGACGGCGGCAAGGCTCCCCGAAGTGGGTGAAGCGCGTGGAGTTCACTCCAACGGCCGCATCCGGTTCGAGGAGCCATACCCTCAGCCCGCGCGCAAAGCCGAATCGTGCGCGATCGCGTGCTGGACGACGGAGATCAGCACCTGCTTGGCGGAGTCGCGCTCACGCGCGTCGCACGCCATGATCGGGACCGACGGCGCGATGGTGAGCGCGTGCCGCACGTCCTCGATCTGGTGGTGCAGAAGCCGGTCGAAGCAGTTGATGGCCACAACGTAGGGCAGCTTCCGGTTCTCGAAGAAGTCGATCGACGGGAACGCGTCGGCGAGCCGCCGCGTGTCCACCAGCACGACCGCCCCGATGGCACCGACCGCGAGGTCGTCCCACATGAACCAGAACCGATGCTGACCAGGGGTGCCGAAGACGTACAGCACCAGGTCCGAGTCCAGCGAGATGCGCCCGAAGTCCATCGCCACGGTGGTGGTGGTCTTGTTGGGCGTCGCCGAGGTGTCGTCGTGTCCGACGCTGGCCTCGGTCATCATGGCCTCGGTGGTCAGCGGGTCGATCTCGGAGATCGCCCCGACCATTGTTGTCTTCCCCGAACCGAACCCGCCGGCGACCACGATCTTGGCCGACGAGGTCGGACCCGTCACCTGCGGCGCGTTCGCGTCGGAGTCAAATTCTCCGAAGCCCACTGAGCACCCTTTCCATGAACTCGATACTCGGGCGGTCGCCCACGGTCGGGCTGCTGGAGTGCACCAGCACCAGCCCGAGGCCCGCCACGTCACCAATCAACACCCGCACCACGCCGAGCGGCAGCCGCAGCAGCGCGGCCACTTCGGCCACCGACCTCGTGTCGAGGCACAGGTCGCAGATCGACCGGTGCTCGGGCACCCGGACCCGGTCGAGCATCCGGCCCTGGTCGCTGGTCGAGATCAGCGCCTCGATCGCCAGGTCGAGCGTCGCCTTCGTGCGGCCCCGGGTCCGGAAGTACGGCCGGACCAGGCCCGACGTCTCCATCTCGGTCGCCGCCGGCTCGTCGACGTACTCCTGGTTGGCCTGCCGCGGCAGCGCCGCCGCGAACTCGCCGGAGTCCAGCCCCTGCGAGTAGTCGCGGTCGCGTCCGTTGCTGTACGCGGCGAAGTCGTGCGCGTCGTACAAAGGCCCGCTCGACCCGCCGAACAGCTCCGCTCCCGGACCGCCCAGCAGCCGGTCGCGGTATTCGCCGCTACCGGGCTGGATCGGCCGGATCGGTTCCTGACCGGCGTTGCTGTCGGTCAGCCAGTTCGGGGGTTCTCGCACGGGGTCGTTGTCGGACGCCTGCACCCGGCGTGACCGCCATTCGCGGTCGACCCGTTCCCGGAACGACTGCCAGTCCTCCCGGCCGTCGTCCGATTGCTCGGACCACCCGCCGGAGAAGTCGTCACCGAGCCGGCCATCGCCCCTCAAGCGCCCGTCATCCACGGCTCTCTCCTCGGTTCCCGGGTCCTCAGCGGCGGACTGCCGAGCCCTGCAGCTGGGCCCGCATCTCCGGAGTCAGCTGCTGACCGACCCGTTCCACCAGCAGGGTCATCTCGTAGACGACCAAGCCGATGTCGCTCTCCGGCGAACCGAGCACCGCCAGGCACGAACCGTCGGAAACCTGCATGAGGAAGAGGAAGCCGTTGGCCATCTCGACCACGGTCTGCGCGACCGTGCCACCTTCGAACACCTTGGCCGCGCCACGCGCGAGGCTCGTGAGCCCCGACGCCACCGCGGCCAGCTGGTCCGCCCGGTCCTTCGGCAAGCCTCGCGAAGCCGCCAGGAGCAGGCCGTCGGCCGACACCACGACCGCGTGGGCCGCGCCGGGCACCCGGTGCACGAAATCCGTGATCAACCAAGCGAAGCTGCCGGCATTGTTCGTCTTGGCATGCGCTTGGCCGTTCGGCTGCGCGGAGCCACCCGGCTGCATTGCACCCGCCCGTGTCACTTTCACTCCTCACTGCTGTCTGTGGTGTTGCCACGCCCCGGAACCCTGCTGCTTTCCAGCTGATCTTCGGCCGGGAGCTCCTTCAAAGCGTGCCGTCCCGAGGTGTAGCCCCGCTGGAAGCTTGCCATCCTGCTCCGCGCCGCGGACGCCGAGCGGGTGATCGCACCCGTTCCGGGCATGCCCGCGGTGTTGTCCGCGAAGTTGTTCTGCGCCGGCGCGTCGGCCGAAGGACTGTTGATCGACCCCGGCACCAGGTAGGCGTTCGGGACGCGTTTGGGCAGCCCGGCCGTGGTGATCTCCTCGTTCTTGGCCTCGAGCAGCGACTGCGCCTTGCTCCAGCCGTCGTCGGAGGCACTGTGCCAGCCGTCGTCGGGCGGGAGGAGCGGGTGCCGGGTCGCCGCGGTCGGCAGCAGCTCGTCCACCTGTTCCGGGTGCCGGGCTTCCGCCGGTTCGCGCTCGTGACGCCGGGTGACCGGTTCGGCGATGACCGTCCGCTCCGCGACCGGTTCGGCGGTGCCGGTGAGCGGCGGCAGGTTCGGGTCTTCACCCTCGCTCTGCGGCGCAACCGGGTCGCCGGTGGAGTCGTCGCCCTCACTGAACCAGCGTGACAGCACCGACTGGTAAATGGGCAGCCGCCGGGTGGGTACATCGTCCTCGAGAGCCGACGAACCGACCTCCTCCGCGCGTGACGGGGGCTGTGGCGACGACTCCTCCGGTGGGACGTACTTCGGCTCGCGCTTCGGCAGCACCAGCGGCGCGAACTGCGTGTCGTGCGCCCTCGAGCTGGCACCTTCGCCGTTCGTCGACGGCGTCAGCGGGGCCAGGTCTTCGGCGGTCGGCCAGGCCGGCGTCTCGGGCTTCGGCAGCTCGGGCGACAGGAACGGGCCCGCCGCGCGACCGCCGCTGACCAGGTCGTCCAGGCTGATCGGCTGGTCGAGTGGGACCAGGCCGCCCTGGTTCGCCACCGGTTCGTGCACCGGCGGAGGCGGGGGCGGCGGAGCCGACGGCGGGATCGGCGTGTGCGCCGACGTCTGGTCGAAGTCCGACCGCGCGGCCGGGATCGGGATGCTCGGCATCGACATCGACGTCTCGGACCGGTTCGGCGGCAGCGGGGTCTGCCGCGCCATGCCCGGGCGGAGGTGCGTGAGCAGCTCGGCCGGGACGACGACGCGGGCGATCACGCCACCCTCGATGTCCTCGTTCTCGCGCAGCCGGACCTCGATGCCGTGCCGCTTGGCCAGCCGTGAGACCACGTACAGACCCATCCGGCGGGTCACCGACACGTCCAGGTCCGGCGGCTCGGCGAGCCGGCCGTTGACCTCGGCCAGCCGCTCGTCGCTCATGCCGACACCGTGGTCGGTGACCTGGATGGCCAGCGCCTTCCGGCGGGTCACCACGGCACGCACGATGACCTTCGTCTCCGGCTCGGAGAAGTAGGTCGCGTTGTCGAGCAGCTCCGCGAGGACGTGCACGAGGTCGTGGATCGCCAGGCCCTGGACCGCGACGTCGGGCACGATGCCGACCTCGATCCGGGCGTACTGCTCGATCTCGGACACCGCGGCGCCGATGACGTCGGCGGCGGGCACCGGCTTGGGCACGGACTTCGCCAGGCCGGCGCCGGAGAGCACCAGCAGGGACTCACCGTTGCGCCGCAGCCGGGTGGCCAGGTGGTCGAGCTCGAACAGGCTCGCCAAGTGGTCCGGGTCCTGCTCGTCGGCCTCGAGGCGGTCGATGACGCCGAGCTGGCGTTCCACCAGCCGCTGCGACCGCCGGGAGAGGTTCACGAAGATGCCGTTGACGTTCTCGCGCAGGAGCGCCTGCTCGGCGGCCATCTTGACCGCCTGCTCGTGAACGATGTCGAACGACCGCGCGACCTCGCCGATCTCGTCGCGAGAGGTGACGGGCACCGGCTGGACGGCCCGCTTCGAGGCGCCGACCGGGTCCGGGTCGTCGAGGATCGCCTGCACGGTCTCGGGCAGCCGGGTGTACGCGACGTCCAGCGCGCTCTTCCGCAGCACCCGCAGCGGGCGCAGCATCAGGCGGGCGACGAGGAGCATCAGCGCGATCGCGGCGGCCAGCGCGGCGAGCACCACGGCACCGCCGACCCAGGCCGAGTTGACCGCCGCCGTGGCGAGGTCGTCGGCGCGGGTCTTGAGCTGGGCCAGCAGGTTCGACTCGACCGCGTGCAGCTTGTCCGCCGACACGGTGCTGTCCTTGCCGAGCGCCGTCGTGTCGATGCTCGGCGCCGCACCCAGCTGGGCGAAGGAGAACGCCGCGGTCTGGATCCGGCGGCGGTCGTCGACCTCCGGGCCGGAGTAGGTGTCGTTGTAGAGCTGGCGCTGGTCGTCGTCGGCGTTCGCGAGGAAGGCCGAAACCGAGGCGTCCGCACTGGAGGCCGACGCACGCGTCTGGTCCAGGAGGTCACCGGGGAAGCTCCCGCGGAACGCGGCGATCTGCAGCTCGGCGTCGGAGCGGGTGGTGAACTCCTTGGCCTCGCTGATCGCCTGCGTGCTCGTGCCGAGCCGCAGCACGTCCCGGTCGGTGACCGAGGTGGTCACCTCGCGGCCGAGCTCGATCAGCGCGTCGAGGATGCCGGAGTAGGCGGTCATCACCGTGATGTCGGGCAGGCCGTTCGCGGTGTTGAACGCCGCTCGCAGCGGCCGCAGGGCGTCGAGGCGCTGGATACCGCGTGCGTAGCGGTCCTTGGTCGCGTCGTCGTCGTAGCTGAGGGTCGACGCCGCGTTGCGCAGGTTGGTGACCTCGCGGTCGACCTTGGCGATCTGCGAGTCGAGCCCGGTCTGCAGCAACGGGTTCGCGGACGAGATCCGCGCCACCGCCAGCGACCGCTCGTTCTGCAGCTCGTGCACGACCGTGGTGACCTTGACCGCGAACGCGACCTGGTCGGCGGTCTGCTGGAACTCGGCAGCCTGTTGAGCGTCGTCGACCACGCGCAACGTGCCGAGCACGAGCGCGGTCAGAGTCGGGATCAGGAGGATCGCGGCCAGCTTGGACCGCACCCTCCAGTCGCGCATGCCGGAGAACAGCCCGGCCTTCCGGCCCGGAGCATCTCCGGGCGACTGCGCGGGGGTCCCTCCTACCCCCGCGGCGTCTTCGTTCGGCACCGCCGCACCACCATCATCGTTCGTGCTCGTGAAACCCTGGTCGGCCCAGCGCCCGCCAGGGCGCATCGTGTTCTCCTCAGCCACTCGTCAGCACGCTCCCGGCCTTCCGGCTCATCGGCCGATCGGCAGGAGCCCAGCGCGAGACGCTACCCGTACGGGTGAAAAGATCGTCTTCAGTGTCGGCCCTGGGGGTCCCTGAACCCCGCCCGGTCGGGCGGAATCGGTTCAGCTCGAGCATCACGGTCCGGTCCCTGCGCTGGTCCTGCATTGGTCTGTTGGTCCGGCCTAGCCTGCTTGTACGGCGGCTGAGCCCGGCGAAGCAGTGGTCTCCGCGGGGGAGATTCTCTCAGGAAAAGCACAGCGTGCCCTGGTAAACCGGGGATCGACTTGATCGGCCATCCAGGCACTCTCTCTCACTACATCGGAGGTTGATACCTCCCCGCAGGTGCAGAGGGTAGCGAACGCCCGGAGAAGATGTAACCCTCCCGACGCTTCGTGCACGATGTTGCACAGCGTTCGCTCAGTCGGCGCACAGCTGGTGATCTCTTAATCTGGAACTGGGCCCTACGCTGGGTGAACAGCTACGGCGAGTGGAGCAGCGGGTCTAGACCAGAGGCCGAAAGAGTGACTTGCACCACTCCGGTGGGGATTGATCCCACCCGTTGTGAGCGAGCTGTCACCTTCTCTACAGTGACCCGCGTACCCCCGAAAGTGAGTTACACACTTACCCGGGATCCGGTCCACCAAACGTCGATGTTCACGCTAGGAGCAGGCCTTGCTTGGAAACGCCATGAGCAGTGGCCGGGTTCGCACTCGCCGCGCCGCGCTCGGGCTCGCCCTCACCGTCGCGGCCGCGACTGCCCTCACGGGCTGCAGCGCGCTCGGCTCGGACGACTCGAACGCGACGTCGGCCGGGGGCGGCTTGGAAAAGACGAAGATCAAGGTCTCGATCCTGCCGACCACCGACCTGGCGCCGTTCTGGCTGGCCCAGGACAGTGGCTACTTCAAGGCCGAAGGGCTCGAGGTCGAGCAGGTCATCGCACCGAGCGGGCAGGCGTCGATGACGAAGGCGATCTCCGGTGAAGCGGACATCGCCCTTTCGACCTACACGCCGTTCTTCGTCGCCAAGAGCACTGGCGCCGCGGACGTGCAACTGGTCGCCGACGGCACTTCGGTGAACGCCAAGAGCAACGCGATCGTCACCGTGCCGAACTCCCCGGTGAAGACCGTGAACGACCTGGCGGGCAAGCGCATCGCGATCACCGCCAAGAACACCGCGTCCGACATCCTCACCAAGTCGGTGATGAAGGACCACGGCGTCGACTACAACGGCGTCAACTGGGTGCCGATCCCGCTCCCGAACATGGCGGCGGCACTGCAGCAGGGCCAGGTCGACGCGGCCTACATGCCGGAGCCGCAGCTCTCGCAGGCGGCGAAGATCGCCGGCGCGACGCCGGTCATCGACATCAACACCGGCGCCACCCAGGACTTCCCGCTGACCGGCTACGGCGCGACGACGAAGTGGGTGCAGTCGAACCCGAAGACCCTCGCGGCTTTCCAGCGCGCCATGAAGAAGGCGACCGTCGAGGCGATCAACGACCGCGCGAAGGTCGAGCCGCTGCTGATCAAGTACGCGAAGATCGACCAGGACACGGCCAAGCTGCTGACCCTGCCGGGCTACGGGTCCACTTTGGACGCCCGGCGCCTGCAGCGGGTGCCCGACCTGCTGCTGCAGATGGGTGTCATCACCAGCAAGGTCGACGCCGCGGCGATGATCGCTCCGCAGGCGACCAACTGACGTGAAGAAACTGCTTCGTGGGCTGACCGGCCTGGTCTGTTTCCTCCTGCTCTGGGAGCTCGTGGTCCAGGTCGGCCTGGTCAGCAAGACGTTCATCCCGCCGCCGAGCGTCGTCCTGGTCAGCGTCGGGGAGCTGCTCGGTGACCCCGACTTCATCCGCGACGTCGTCGCGACGATGCTCGCCTGGCTGATCGCCGTCCTCATCGCGATCGCCGTCGGCGTGCCGGCCGGGCTGCTGCTGGGCAGTGTCCCGGTGCTGCGCACCGCCACCGCCGCGATCGTCGAGTTCCTCCGCCCGATCCCGGTCACCGCGCTGGTGCCGCTGGTGCTGCTGGTGATCGGCTCCGGCCCCGACGCGAAGATCTCCCTCGCGGTGTACGCCTCGCTGTGGCCGATCATGTTCAACACGATCTACGGCATGGGCGAGATCGACCCGGTGCTGATGGAGACCGCGCGGGCGTGCGGGACCAGCCGGTTCCGGATCCTGTCGTCGGTCGCGCTGCCGCAGACCGCGCCGTTCATCTTCACCGGCCTCCGGCTGTCGGCGACGATCGCGCTCATCGCGGTCGTCAGCGTGGAGTTCCTGGCCGGCTCCGAACTCGGGCTCGGCAACTTCATCCTCGTCGCCAGCACCGGTTCGACCCGGTTCGACCTGGTGCTGGCCGGTACCGTGGTGGCCGGGGTGCTGGGTTACCTGATCAACGAAGGCCTCGAACAGCTGGGCAAGCGGCTGTTCCGCTGGAGCAGCATCGACCGGGAGGCGATCGCGTGAGCACGGCGACTCTTTCCGGCCGGGTGGGCAGGCGGGCCGCGCGCGGCGCCGCCACCGTCGCCCGCAACTGGCTGCTCTTCGCGGTCCTCGTGGTCGTCTGGGAGTTCGCCGCCCGCGCGGGCGGCAGCAAGTTCTTCCCGCCACCGACGGAGATCGCGGTCGCGGCCGCGAAACTGTGGTTCACCGGGCCCGCGTCACACCTGTTCCTCACCGACGCGGTGTTCGACAACGTGTTCCCCAGCCTCGGCCGGATGCTCGGCGGCTGGGCGCTGGCCGCGATCGTCGGCATCGCGCTCGGCGTGCTGGTCGGCCGGTCCGCGCGGGGCATGGACTACGTCGGCCCGCTGTTCGCGTTCTTCCGCTCGATCCCGCCGCCCGCGCTGATCCCGGTGTTCGCGGTGCTGTTCGGGCTGAGCTCGGGGATGCAGATCGGCTCGATCATCTTCGGCGCGGTGTGGCCGGTGCTGCTCAACGCGGTCGACGGGGTCCGCTCGGTCGACCAGGTGAAGGTCGAGACGTCGCGTTCCTTCCGCACGCCCAAGCGGTACTGGATCACGATGGTGGTGCTGCCCGCGGCGGCGCCGAAGATCTTCGCCGGGCTGCGGGTGAGCCTGTCGATCTCGCTGCTGCTGATGGTCGTCTCCGAGCTGGTCGGCGCGTACAACGGCATCGGGCGCTCGCTGATGAACGCCCAGCAGGACTTCGACTTCCCGACCATGTGGTCGTGGCTGGTGCTGCTCGGCATCCTCGGCTACGTCTTCAACACGATCTTCCTGGCCGCGGAACGACGGGTGCTGGCCTGGCAGCCGACCCGCCTCGGCCGCGACTGACGCTGGAAAGGCCTCTCCCATGTCAACCATGCTCGAAGTGTCCGGCCTCAGCCACCGTTACGGCAGCGGCCCCAAGGCGCACACCGCGGTGAACGACCTGTCGTTCACCGTCGAGGCCGGGCAGCTGGCCAGCATCGTCGGCCCGTCGGGCTGCGGGAAGTCGACGCTGCTGCGCTGCGTCGCCGGGCTGACCCCGCCGACCGACGGCACGGTGAGCCTGCACGGCGACCGCGTCTCCGGCGTGCCGGACGACCTCGCCGTCGTGTTCCAGGACTACAGCCGGTCGCTGTTCCCGTGGCTCTCGGTGCAGAAGAACGTCGAGTTCCCGTTGCGCTGGCGGAAGATCTCCCGCGCGGAACGGCGTTCGCGCGCGGCCGAGGCGCTGGAGCAGGTCGGGTTGTCCACGGTGGGCGGGAAGTTCCCGTGGCAGCTGTCGGGCGGCATGCAGCAGCGGGTGTCGATCGCCCGCGCGCTGGCCAGCCGCCCGTCGTTGCTGCTGATGGACGAGCCGTTCGCGTCGGTCGACGCGCAGACCCGGTTCGAGCTCGAAGACCTGACCCGGCGGGTGCAGCGCGAGCAGGGCACCACGATCCTGGTCGTCACGCACGACATCGACGAGAGCGTCTACCTGTCCGACCGGGTGCTGGTGCTGTCGAAGTCGCCGGCATCGATCGTGGCGGACCTTCGCGTCGGACTGCCGTCCGAGCGCAACCAGATCACGACGCGCGAGTCGGCGGAGTTCGTGACGCTACGCGGAGAGGTGGCGCGGCTCCTGCAGGGCGGCACCCCGGCGGACGCGGTCGTGGCCGCGTCGGACGCCGCCGAGTGGGAGCTGGCCGAGCGGGCCAAGACCGGGACGCGGTCGAAGACCGGGAGCTGACCGGTCCACTGTGGACAGATCGAAGGGCCCTTCCTCCCGGATGACGGGAGGAAGGGCCCTTCGGCTAGCGGTCCGCGGAGTCGGGGAAGACGACGTGCCGGTCGGTGTGCCAGTCGAACAGGCGCCACTGCTCGACGTCGCGGCCCGCGCACGCCGGGAAGACCTCGATCACGATGGGGCCGCTGAGCTCGAGCGACAGCATCCCCGCTCGTCCCAGTGCCGCCGACTCGACGAAGCACTCGTGCTCCGTGACCATCCCGGTCAGCTGGCGGGCCTGGCGGTCGTACTTCGTCCGGTACTCGTCGAACGCCGTCTCCGCGTCCCCGGTGTCCCGGTAGCTCATGTCGACCGAGCCGAACAGGATCTGCTCGCGGTACGTCACGCGGAACGGGCACTGCGCGTGGAGGCGCTTTTCGACGTCCTCGCCTCGGAAGCCCACGATGGCGATGTTCACTGTCCGGGAGAACTCGGTGACCCGGCAGCCGATCAGCCGGGTCACCGCCTCTCTCAGCTCTTCGGTTGTCGACAAGTCAGTAGAGCGTCCGGTCCGACGGGGTCACCCGGATGTGCACCAACGTCGGGCGCTTGTCGTCCAGGGCGGCCGTCAGGCCCGGGACCAGGCCGGCCGCCTCGGTGATCGTCACGCTCTGGCAGCCCATGCTCGACGCCAGCGCCGCGAAGTCGATGCCGCCCAGCTCCGTGCCCGGGAGCTTCTCGCCGCCGATCGTCTCGCCGAGAATGCGGACCGCCGCGTACTCGCTGTTGTCCATGATCACGATCGTCAGCGGGAGCTCCTGGCGCGCGGCCGTCCACAGTGCCTGGATGCCGTACATACTGGACCCGTCGCCGACCACGCCGACGACCTTGCGGTCCGGGCAGGCGAGCGCCGCGCCGACCGTGCCCGGGACGCCGTAGCCGAGGGTGCCGCTCGCGATCGTCAGGAACCCCGTGTCGGTCGAGGTGATCGGCAGGTGGTCGTGCAGGATCCCGCGGTGGCTCGGTGCCTCCTCGACGACGATCGCTTTGTCCGGCAACAGGTCCGACAGCGTCGAGTAGACGTACTCGGCGGTCAGCTTCTCGCCGCTGGGCTTCGCGGGCCGCTCGATCGGCGCCGGTGCGGGCCGCGTGCTCTTGCTGACCGCGTTGAGCAGGGCGCGGATGCCGAGCTTCGGCGTCGCCCGGATGCCGGTGCCCTCGAACGCGCGCGCGAGGATCTGCTCGTCGTCGCTGACGATGAACAGCGGCGGCAACGGAGCCGCGTCGCGGCCGCGGTCGACGTGGTAGGTGAAGGCCGGGGCGCCGAGCACGACGACGAGGTCGTGGGCGGCCAGCTTGTCGGAGACGGCGCCGCGTTCGGGGTCGAGGAAACCCTGGAACAGCCGGTGGTTCTCCGGGAACGAGCAGCGGAACGACATCGGCGCGGCGTACACGCCGGCGTTGAGGCGCTCGGCCAGCGCGACGGTCTCCACGACGGCACCGTCCTGGTCGACGGCTCCCCCGACGACGATCGCCGGCCGTTCGGCGGCCTCGAGCGCGGCGGCGAGCTCGTCGATCGCTTCGGGATCCGCTGCGTAGCCGCGGATGCGGGGCCGGGAGATGTGGGGACGCTCGGTGGTGACGGTCCAGTCGTCGGCCGGGACGGACACGAACACCGGCCCGGACGGCGCCTGCGTCGCGACGTGATAAGCCCGCGACAGCGCGGCCGGGACGTCTTCGGCGGTGGCCGGTTCGATGGACCACTTCACGTACGGCTTGGGGAACTCCGGCGCGTCCATCGCCCCCAGGAAGGGATCGTGCGGCAGGAGCGCGCGGTTCTGCTGCCCGGCGAGGATGATCAGCGGCGTCCGGTTGCGGTAGGCGGTGAAGAGGCTGCCGAGCCCGTGCCCGACCCCGCCCGCGGAGTGCAGGTTGACCAGCACGGCCTGACGCGTCGCCTGGGCGTAGGCGTCGGCCATCGCCACGACGGAGGACTCCTGCAGGCCGAGGATGTAGTAGAAGTCGTCCGGCCAGTCGGTGAGGAAGGGGACCTCGGTGGTGCCGGGGTTGCCGAACACCGTGGTGAGGCCGAGTTCGCGGAGGAGGTCGCGGCTGGCGTCCAGGACCGTGCGCTTGTTCATCCGCTCAGCCTAATGCTTAGTCTTGCGAAGGAAAGCCCCCAAAGGGCCGCCGGAACCGTGACGAGCACGGCACCGGCGGCCCCGGGAGAACTCAGCCGATCAGGCCGGACAAGCCGCTCCCCTTGAAGGAGCCCCAGCCCGTCACCTGGTCGTACCCGGTCCCGGCGGTGAAACCGGTCGTCCCGTGCAGGGTGTTGTTGCCCGTCGTCACGTCGTGGAAGCCCGTGCCGTACGAGGACCCGTTGCCGATCGAGTAGAACTTCGGGTTCAGGTTGCCCAGGCCGCCGCCGTGGACCTGGTTCTGCAGCGTCGCGAACGCCGCCCACAGCGGGGCCGCACCCGACGTGCCCCACACCGTCTCCCACGAACCGGCCGTGTAGATGTAGTAGCCCGAGCCGCTCGCCGCGTCGGCCGAGACGTCCGGGACCTTGCGGTAGGTCGTGCTCTGCGAGGACTGCCACGACGGCGCCGTGAACACCGTCGAGATGCCGCCGCCCGTCGAGCCGTTGGACGCGCCGTCGTTCCACGCCTTCTCGCTGCTGTACGCGTTCGCCGACGTCACCGTCAGCTGCGTGCCGCCGACGCCCGTCACGTTCGGGCTGGACGCCGGGAAGTCCACGGCCTTCGCCGTCGAACCCGTCTGGCGGTAGCAGTCGGTCGTGCCGTCGTCGCCCGCCGCCGCGAAGTACGAGATGCCCTCCGCGGTGCCGGTCGCGATCGCGTTGCTGACGCTCTTCGCCGCGCTCGATCCTTCCGCGGATTCGCAAGCGCCCCAAGAGATCGAGACGACGTTGACCGTGTGGTCCGACGCGATCTTCTGGTACATCGCCAGCTCGCCGGCGTTGCTGTTCGGCGCCTCGTAGACGTAGTCGTTCGCCGCGGCCGCCAGCGCGTGCACGACCTCGATGTCGAGCTCGACCTCGATCTGGCCGTCGCCCGGCGACGAGTCGTAGTTCGCGCCGCTGACCGGGACCGTGGTCACCGAGCCCGCCGAGAGGCCGTACGTGCTGTCGTACTTGGTGATGTTGGACTTCTGGTAGCCGTCGAACTCGACGAAGCCGACCTTCACGCCGCTGCCGGTCGCCGAGAGACCGCTGGTGCCGTAAGCGGTCTTGAGGACCGGTGGGGTCACCGCCTTGACGACGTTGGGCTTCGCGACGGCCTGCGCGTGCGTCCGCAGCGCGTGGTTGTCGAGGCCGACGACGTTGCCGACGACGCTCGAGACGTCCGCCGGCACGGTCGGCGCGGCGTCGTTGGCGAAGAAGTCCCGGCCGGACGACTGGTCGTGGTAGGTCCCGATCCGGGTGTGGAACGCCGATTCGAGCTGCGCGGCCGAGCCGGTGAACGTGATGGCCTGACGGTTTCCGGAAACCTCGATCCCGGTGACGCCCGATTTCTCGAGGAATGAGACGGCCTTGCCGACGTCGGCCTGGGTCGGACCGTACTGCGCATTGAACTGTTCAGGCGTCAGAAAGCGGTGGTATTGCGGAGAAGCGGGGTTCTGCACGTCGGCGAGGAACTTTTCCAGCGCCTGCTGGTTGTGCAGTTTAAGGGAGAGGGCCGCGGTGATCCGCTGCCCGCCCGCGACGTCGCCGGTGCGGGCGCTGCTGACGAGTGGAGCGGCACTGTCGGCCAGGGTGACCAGGGGTTCCGTCGCCGCGGCGGCGGGGACGACCACGGCGAGGCCGAGCAACGCCGGCAGCGGCACGGCGGCCGCGACGAGCTTGCGCAAGCGCATGGGAGGATTTCCTCTCGGCGGTGGGGACCGGGCCTGCGCGGAATGGTCGCCGCAGGTTGCCGAGAAGCATAAGAAGCCGCCGACGCGCCGAGGAACCTACTTTTGTCTACCCTTTCGCGGTTCCCATTTTCATTTTCCGGGTGGTTTACCTCGCCATGGACATTCGATTATCGTCCGGAATGCCCGAGATCGTCGATCCGGTCGACGATCTCCCTTGCGTCCGCATTGCCGGAAAACCGGCCGGCCGCCGCCGACAGCGAGTGCAGCCGCTGCCGCGTCCGCGGTGACCGCAGCGCGACCGCCAGCCGGATCGCCTCCTCGCCGACGGCCGCGGCGACGTCGAGGTCGCCGTCCAGCGCGTGCACGGTGGCGAGCCAGATCAACGTGAGCGAGCGGCTGCGCGTCATGCCCCCGCCGTACCCGGCGATCGCGTCGGTGAGCGCGGGGATGCCGTCGCGGCCGTGCCGGATGTCGACCATCTGCGCCAGCTCGCCGTGCACCGTGCCGACCATCGCCGCCATGTCGGTGGGCCCGAAGAACGCGTCCCACGGTGAGGGGTCGCGCCCCTCGGCCTCCGCGAACTCCCGGCGGGCGCGCCGCAGGTAGGTCAGCGCCTCGGTGACGTCGGCCTTCTTGGCGTGCGCCCACGCCTGGTTGGCCGACAGGAGCGCCTGCGCGAGCTTGGAGTGCGCCAGCAACGCCGCCTCCCGGCCCAGCGCGAACTCCGCCAGCGCGGCGTCGACGGCGCCGTAGTGCAGGTGCAGCCGCCCGGTGCGGTACCGGATGTTGGCCTGGAGGTCGTCGTTCCCGGCTTCGACGGCCAGCTCCAGCGCCCGCTTGAACGCGGCCAGCGCGGCGGCGGGGCGGTCCTGGTCGAAGTTCGTCCAGCCGGCCAGGTTGTACAGGTCCGCGACGGCGGTGCAGAGCCTCCCCAGCACGACGGTCTTGGTCACGCCTTCCAGCAGCGCGACGGCCGCGGGCAGCCGCGACTCGACCGCCACCCGGCAGGCACCGCCGCCGTAGCGGTAGTCCAGGCCCCTGAGCTCGGCGACGACGTCCTCGAGCCGCCGCACGTCGGCGAGACCCACGCGTGCGCCACGCCGGTCATCCCGCCCTGCACTGCCGTCCATGGCAGCCCTCCGTCCGTAGAGGGCCGCTGATGGGCGACCCCCGTTCATTCCCCGCCGGGCCAGGCCGGAGCCTGCTCCTTCGAAGGACTGGCGCCGGGCAGCACCCCGGCGGCGGTCAGCACCACTCCCGTGGCGGTTTCCGCGATCTTGACGGCGGCCAGCAGGCCCGTGAGGGCGAGCGAGCCGCCGAGCCCCAGTTTCACGAACTCGTCTTCGGAGGGTCCGGTTCCGCGTTGACGCGGTAGCGCGCCGGTCACGATCCGGCCTTCCGGCTCGGTCCGGACACAGTCGGGCGACAGCCGCGGAGAATCAACCGCTGCCGCGCGACAGAAATCCACCGCATGGTCGAAGTCCTGGTTTCCTGCTGTCCACGCCACGAGTTCTCGAACTGAATACGCGCGCACACGGCGCCGCCTCCCGCACTGCAGATCGATTCCTGATGATCGCCCGGATCGTGAAATGCCGGACCACCGTAGCCAGCCGATCGCCCCGAAATCAGCCACCAACCAGGTCATATCCCGAAATGCGCGTGCAGCCGCACGCGCGGCGCCGGCTCGGCTCCTGCACGAGCCGAATGCAATTTCACCGTAAAGGAGGTGATTACCCGCACCCGAAAACATCGGCGGAAATCGTTTTATCCCGCCGATGTTCCGAGGAATTCCGGAAGTCGATCAGGATTTCACGAGTTCGACCCAGGTGCGCACCGATTCGGCGTCCACGGGAGCCTGCCAGCCGCCGGGCCGGACCGCACTCCCGACATGGAACCCGCGTACCCCGCCCGCGCGCAAGAGGTGCACCTGCTGCGCGCGCAGGCCGCCGCCGACGAGCAGGTCCGGTCCGCTGTCGCGCTGCGCGAGCCGCTGCAGCACGGAAAGCCCACTGCCTACCCCGTTCGGGTGCCCGGCCGCGAGGACCGTGTCACAGCCCAGCTCGGCCAGCTGGTCGTAGGCGCGCAACGGGTCCCGCGTGCGGTCGATGGCGCGGTGGAACGTCCACGGCAGACCGTCGACCTCCTTGATGAGCGCCTCACAGGCGTCCAGGTCGATCTCGCTGTCGATGTTGAGGAACCCGAAGACGAACTCGCGCGCACCCGCGTCGATCAGCCGGGCGGTGTCGGCACGCAGCCCCTCGAGGTCGCCGATGGCGAACGAACCGTTGTCCCGCAGCATGACCCGCACCGGGAGGTCGGTCGCCGAAAGCACGTCACGCAGCGTCTCGATCGACGGCGTCAGGCCGTCCTGAGCCATGTCCGTCACCAGTTCGAGGCGGTCGGCCCCGCCCGCCTGCGCGCCTTCGGCGTCCGCCGCGTCCAGCGCGATCACTTCCAGCAGGGGCGTCTTCGAGCTCATGCCTCATCCGTTTCACTGGTTCCGGGTGTCGTCTCCCCTCGCGTGCCGCCCTCGCCGGAAGCCGCCTTGAAGGCTCGTCATCCGCTCGCGCACCGCTTCCGGGGAAAGAGAGAGTATCGGCCGCTGCTCCGGCACCGCTCCGGGGCTCGCCGCCGAATCGGCGGCCTTCAGGAACGGCCAGGTGTCCTCGGCGCCGTCCTCCTGCTCCAGCTCGGCCGGTGTGGGCCACTCGTAGTCGGGTTCGATCGCGGCCGGCGGCGCGACGGGCGTCAGCCGCGGCTCGGTGTCCTCGTCGTCCGGGTTCGGCTCGGGCGCCGGCAGCGGGGGCGGCGGCGGAGGCGGGGGTGGTGGCGGCGGTGGCGGGCCCGCGGACAGCGCGTGCCGCGGCTCGGGCTGGACGGGCCGGGGTTCCTGCGCCACCGGGAGCGGTTCCACCGGCCGCCGCGGCGTCTCGGGTGCGGCCGCCCCGGGCGCCGCGGACGCGTCGAACCAGCGCGACAGGACGTCGCGGTAGGCCGGCATCCGCTCGGTCGGGGCGTCGAGGTCCAGGTGCGAGTCGTCGTCCGTGGTCGGCCACTCCGGGCTGTGGTCCCGGGCCACCACCGGGGCGCGGCGAGGCGGGCCCGCCTCGATCGACGGCGGCGTCAGCTCTTCCGGCTCCGGCTCGGGCTCGGGTTCCGGCGGCGTGAGCGGGGCCAGCGGGGCCAGCAGCTCCGGCTCGGGGGCCGCGGCGGGCTCGGCGGAGGGCGGCGGCGGCCCCGGCATCGGCGGCAGCTCGACGATCAGGCCGGCCGGCACCAGCACGGTCGCGATCAGCCCGCCGTCCCGGCCCGCGCTCAGGCTGACGTCGATGCGGTGGCGTGTGGCCAGCGTCGCGACCACGAACAGGCCCATCCGGCGGGACACCTCGACGTCGACGTCCGGCGGGTTCGCCAGCCGCGCGTTGGTGCGGTCGATCTCGGCCTGCGGCATGCCGGCGCCGTGGTCGATGATCTCGATCTGCCAGTCACCGTCGTGGGTTTCGGCGCTCGCGACGGTGACGGTCGTGTTGCCGGAGTAGCGCGTCGCGTTCTCCAGCAGCTCCGAGACGACGTGCACGAGGTCGTTGACGGCCTCGCCGCGGACCGCGACCTGCGGCGCCGGGCCGAGCTCGATGCGCTGGTAGTGCTCGACCTCCGAGAGCGCGGCGCCGACGATCTCGTCGGCCGCGACCGCGCCGGCGTCCTCGCGCGCCGAGTCCTGTCCGGACAGGACCAGCAGGTTTTCGCTGTTGCGCCGCATCCGCGTCGCCAGGTGGTCGAGCTCGAAGAGCCCGGCGAGGGTGTCCGGGTCCTGCTCGTCGGCCTCCATCCGGTCGAGCACCGACAGCTGCCGCTCGACCAGGTCCTGGCTGCGCTGCGAGAGGTTGACGAACATCGCGTTGACGTTCTCGCGCAGCATCGCCTGCTCGCCCGCCAGCCGGACGGCTTCCCCGTGCACCGCGTCGAACGCGCGCGCCACCTGGCCGAGCTCTTCGCGCGTGAACACCGGGACCGGGGCGACGGCGAGCCGTTTCCGCAGGTTCTCCGGCGCGGGCTCGGGGTCGGTGAGCAAGTTCTGCACGGCCGCGGGCAGCCGGTGCTCGGCGACTTCGAGTGCGGTCCGGCGCAGGATCCGCAAGGGGCGCAACAGGGACCGCGCGATGACGACCGACAGCACGCCCGCGACGAGCAGGACGCCGAGCACGACGCCGCCGTCCCAGATCGCGGCCGCGCGGGCCTGCGCCGCCAGGGCATCCGTGCGTTGCTGCAACTGGACCAGCAGCGCCTGCTGCACCTGGTGGGCGAGGTTCACCGTGTGCGTCGCCGAGACGTCCCACTGGTTCGCGTCGAGGCCGTTGAGGTTCTGGCCGTTCTCGGTGCGGGTGAGCGCGGACTCCACCATGTCGTTGCCGATGTCGACGACCAGGCCGATCACCGTGTCGTCGAACATCCGCTGCTGCTCGGGCGTCGCGAAGGTGCGGTAGTCGTTGCGCGCGGCGGCGAGCTCGGCTTCGGCACCGAGCAGCGCGCGCGTGCGGTCGCGGTTGAGGCTGCCCGCGGCGAGCGCCTCGGCCAGCACCGCGCGCTTGACCGACATCTGGTCCTTGATCCGGGCCAGCGCGTTGCCGGCCAGGCGCAGCCGCGCGAGCTCCGGGTCCGAGACGTCGGCGGCGGCCGAGTCGCTGATGTCGAGCAGACCGGAGATCAGCTCGCTGTAGGAGCGCAGCACGGCGTCGGCCGGGAACGCCGAGTGCTCCGCGGAGAAGCGAAGACCGCCGAGGACGCGCAACCTGTCATCGGTCTGTTGCAGGCTTTCCGCCGCCTTGGCGTCGAGCCGGGGTTTACTGTCGGCGAGGGTCCGTTCGAACGTGCCGATCGCCTGGTCGACGCGTTTGCGCTGACCGGTGAGGTCGGCGGTGTCGCCCTGGCGGTCCTGGGCGACGAACCGGACGGTGAGGTCGCGTTCGCGCTGCAGCTCGTGCAGGGCTTCGGCGACCGTGCTGTCCACGCGGCCGCGGGTGGCGAACTCCGCGAGCTGCCGGGCGTCGCGCAGGTCCGAGCTGATCCGCAGGCCGACGAGGGCGATCACCGCGAGCGCGGGGATGAGGAGGACGGCGAAGAGCTTCGTGCCGAGACGCCAGTTCCGGAGCCGCCACCGGCCACCGGCCGGACGTGGATCCGCCGCGTCGCCCTTGGGGGGACGCTGATCGCGACGGGTCACCTGGTTTCCTCTTCCACCGCGGGCGGGAACCCGCGTACCTGACGACACTCGAACCTACTGAACGGTAGCCCGCTCGATGAAGATCCGAAAGCCGCGCTGGCGCGATACGGCCCTGCCCGCGATCGTATGGGGCGCGGACCATACGATCCAGCACGAGAACCAGATTCTCGCGGTAGGTGAAGGTTCATGATCAGACGCGGACGGACGATTCCGCTGGTAGCGGCGCTTCTGGCGACCGCGGGGTGCAGCGTGTTCTCTTCCGGCGCGACCGCCACTCCGCCGCCATTGGAACGGACCACCCTGCGCGTGGGTGTGGGCAACGCCATCGACACGGCCCCGCTTCGGATCGCCGTCGCGGCCGGGAAGTTCGGCGCCACGGGCCTGAACGTGCAGCTCGTCGAGCTCGGCGGCGAAGACGGACTGGCCAAGGTCACCGCCGGTGACCTCGACGTCACCTTCACCTCCGACGTCGCGATGTTCCGCGCGGCGGCCGGCGGGACGACCCTGCAACTGCAGGGCGAGGCGTACACGTCCGGCCCCAACACGATGGCGCTGGTCACCCTGCCCGGCTCCGACTACACCGTGCCGACGTCGAAGAAGGCGCCCGAGATCGCGGTGAACATGCTCGACGACGTCGGCGCGCTGGCCGCCCGCTCGGTGCTCGGCACGGCGGGCGTCGACGTGGCGAAGATCAAGTTCAAGCAGGTGACGTTCGACGGGATGCCGCAGTCCCTGCAGGCGGGCGACGTCGACGCGGCCCTGATGATCGAGCCGTACATCACCCGCGCCGAGAAGGACCTCGGCGCCCACATCCTCGCCGACGGCGCCCGCGGCGCGACGCTCGACTTCCCGCTGTCGGCGTACGCGTCGGCCAAGCCGTTCGCCCAGGCCAACCCCCGGACACTGGCGGCATTCCGCACAGGACTGGGAGCGGCCCAGCAGAGCGCGACCGACCCGGCCATCGTCCGCGACGCCCTCCCGAAGTTCTCGGACATCGACACGACCACAGCAGCCCTGATCTCCCTCGGCTCGTACCCGGCGTCGCTCAACGGAATCCGCCTGCAGCGCGTCGCGGACCTGATGCACAACTCGGGCCAGCTCGCGGACCGCCTCGACGTCCAGTCGCTGCTCCCCGACCAGAACAGTTATTAGCTGTCACCAAACTTGCACTTGGTCTACTTTTGCACTCAGTCTACTTGAGGAGTGCGTGATGACCGACGTCCTGATCGCCGGAGCCGGCCCGACCGGACTGATGCTCGCCGCCGAACTCGCCCTCTCCAGCGTCGACGTGACCGTCCTCGAACGCCGCGAGGGCCCTGGCCTGCCGCGGCCCGTCGGCCTCCAGCCCCGCACCGCGGAACTGCTCGACCTGCGCGGCCTGGACACCGGCCCGGAGCTCGACGGCCCCAGCGGGCACTTCGCCGGTCTGCCGGTCGCGCTCGACCACAGCGTCTGGCGGACCCGACACCCCCGGGTCCTCAACCGCACGCAGGACGACGTCGAGGCGATGCTGGCCGAACACGCCGTGAAGCACGGTGCCGTCATCGAGCGCAGCCACGAGGTGACCACCGTCGACACCGACGCGGACGGCGTCACCGTCGATGGCCGCCGGGCCCGCTGGCTGGTGGCCTGCGACGGCGCGCACAGCACCGTCCGGCGGCTGCTCGGGGTGCCGTTCCCCGGCCGCACCGAGACCTACGTCGCCACGCTCGCCCACATCCGGCTCGCCGCCGCGTCCGAGCTCGTCCCGGCTCGCGCCGCGCACTTCAGCCAGGTGACGCGGCAGGCGAACGGCCACTGGTCGATGCTCACCCCGCTCGGCGACGGCGCTCACCGCTTCGTGTTCGGCTCTACGACGAAGCAGCCAGGCCGCGACGCGCCGGTGTCGGACGCCGAAGTGACCGAAGCGCTGACAGCCCTGTACGGCGCCGAGACGCGCTTGGGCGAGGTGTACGGCGCTTCGCGCTTCAACGACGCGACGCGGCAGCTGGAGCGCTACCGGCACGGCCGGGTCCTGTTCGCCGGCGACGCCGCGCACATCCACCCGCCGCTCGGCGGCCAGGGGCTCAACCTCGGCGTCCAGGACGCGATGAACCTCGGCTGGAAGCTGGCCGCGACGGTCCGCGGCACGGCACCGTCCGGGCTGCTCGACAGCTACCACGACGAACGCCACCCGGCCGCGGCGCGCGTCCTGCGGCACACGGCGGCTCAGCGCGTCTTCACGACGCCTGACCGCGACGAGAACGTCGAGGCGCTGCGCGAGATCGTCGTGGACCTCATGCGGACGCCGGACGGCAACCGCTACTTCAGCGGGCTGCTCTCCGGGCTGGGCCACCCGGACCGCGTCCCCGACCTCGACCTGACGACGGCGGACGGCCCGACGCGGCTTTCGGCGCTGCTGCACGACGGCCGCGGGCTGCTCCTCGACCTCGGCGACCACGCCACGCCGCCCGGCTTCCGCGGGCAGGTCGACGTCGTCCGCGCGGCCACCTCCGACGACGAGTACCGCGGCCGGCTCCTGCTGATCCGCCCCGACGGCTACGCCACCGACCCCGCCGACCTGGTCCGCTGGTTCGGCTAGATGTTCTCGCCCGGCGGCGCCAGGCACACGGTCCGGCGCGGCGGGCCCGGGTAGCTCAGCACCTGGTCGGCGTCCGGGCAGCTCTCCTCGCCGCGGTAGCCGGTGATGACCTCGGCGCGTTCCTTGGCCGCCGGGTCGTTGCAGCTCACCTTGCCGATCGTGGCCTGGTCGTCGACGTCGCGCAGGCACTCGCCGGTGCTGACGTTCAGCGCCAGGCAGAGCGTGCGCCGGGCGGTCGCGGCGGTCCCGGTGATCTGGAACCGCACGTAGTCGCCGGAGCCGCAGCGGAACGTCCCGGTGTAGCTGTCGTCGACCTTGTAGGTCGCGCTGTCCGTCCCGCAGCCGACGCGGTGGTAGGCGAGCGAGCCGCCGGTCTCGCGGGTCAGGTACAGGCAGTCGCCCTCGCCCGGCGGGCCGCTGCGGTCGGCCCAGTAGATGGTCATCGCGCCCAGCGAACCCAGGGCCAGCGCCAGGACGACGCACGCGGCGAGCGTGATCTTCACCTTCGTCGTGAACCAGTGCGGGATCGGCTGCCGGCCGGGCACCGGCGGCGGCATCGGCGGGGGCGCCGTCGCGTGGTCCGGCGACCGGAACGGGTTGTCGTCGAACGGTGGTGTGGTCAACGTGCCCTCCAGTGATCCCCTCGGCAAATCGTCCCACCGGCGACCCGCGACGGGAGCGGGCCGGAGCGAGCCACGTATAACAGTAGTTGTGACTGATGGCCCGCTGATCGTCCAGTCCGACAAGACCGTGCTCCTGGAGGTCGACCACCCCCAGGCCGGTGACGCGCGCGTCGCGATCGCGCCGTTCGCCGAGCTCGAACGCGCCCCGGAGCACGTCCACACCTACCGCATCACCCCCCTGGCCTTGTGGAACGCGCGTGCCGCCGGCCACGACGCCGAGCAGGTCGTCGACGCGCTGACGACGTACTCGCGCTTCCCGGTGCCGCAGCCACTGCTGATCGACGTCGTCGACGTGATGGGCCGGTTCGGCCGGCTGCAGATCGCCAACCACCCGGCGCACGGCCTCGTCATGTCGACCACCGACCGCGCGGTGCTGACCGAGGTCTCCCGCAACAAGAAGATCAGCCCGATGCTCGGCGCCCGGATCGACGACGACACGGTCATCGTGCACCCGTCCGAGCGCGGGCGGCTGAAGCAGGCGCTGCTGAAGGTCGGCTGGCCGGCCGAGGACCTCGCCGGGTACGTCGACGGTGAGGCGCACCCGATCGCGCTCGACGAGAAGGACTGGCACCTGCGCGACTACCAGCGGATGGCCGCGGACGCGTTCTGGGCGGGCGGGTCCGGTGTCATCGTGCTGCCGTGCGGCGCGGGCAAGACGCTGGTCGGCGCGGCGGCGATGGCGAAGGCGCAGGCCACGACGCTGATCCTGGTGACGAATACGGTCGCCGGGCGGCAGTGGAAGCGCGAACTGATCGCGCGGACGTCGCTGACCGAAGAGGAGATCGGCGAGTACTCCGGCGAGAAGAAGGAAGTCCGGCCGGTCACCATCGCGACGTACCAGGTGGTCACCCGCAAGACCAAGGGCGAGTACCGGCACCTGGAGCTGTTCGACTCGCGCGACTGGGGCCTGGTCGTCTACGACGAGGTCCACCTGCTGCCGGCGCCGGTGTTCCGGATGACGGCGGACCTGCAGTCCCGCCGTCGCCTCGGCCTGACCGCGACGCTGGTGCGCGAGGACGGCCGCGAGGGCGACGTCTTCTCGCTGATCGGGCCGAAGCGCTACGACGTGCCGTGGCGCGACATCGAGGCGCAGGGCTGGATCGCGCCGGCGGAGTGCACCGAGGTCCGCGTGACGCTGACCGACGCGGAGCGCCTGGGGTACGCCACGGCCGAGGCCGACGAGCGGTACAAGCTGGCGGCGACGGCGCAGACGAAGACCCCGGTGATCAAGTCCATCGTGGAGAAGCACGCCGGCGAGCCGACGCTGGTGATCGGCGCGTACCTCGACCAGCTGGAGATGCTCGGCGACGAGCTCGACGCCCCGGTGATCCAGGGCGCGACCCGCAACAAGGAGCGCGAGGAGCTGTTCGACAAGTTCCGGCGGGGCGAGATCAAGACGCTGGTGGTGTCGAAGGTCGCGAACTTCTCGATCGACCTGCCCGAGGCGTCGGTGGCGATCCAGATCTCCGGGACGTTCGGTTCCCGCCAGGAGGAGGCCCAGCGCCTCGGCCGGCTCCTGCGGCCGAAGGGTGACGGCCGCCAGGCGCACTTCTACTCGATCGTCTCGCGCGACACGGTCGACACGGAGTACGCGGCGCACCGCCAGCGGTTCCTCGCGGAGCAGGGGTACGCGTACCACATCGTCGACGCGGACGACCTGCTCCGGCCGCTCTGATGGCCCTGCTCGACGACCTCGCGCTGGCGTCCACCGCCACGGGTGCGCTGCTCGACCGGGTCGAGCCCGGGCAGTGGACGGCGCCGACCCCGTGCGACGAGTGGACCGTGCGGGACCTGACGGGCCACCTGGTCGGCATGGACCTCGTGCTCACCGCGATGTTCGCCGAGCAGCCGCCGCCCTCCCGCGACGTCGACCACCTCGGCGCCGACCCGGCCGGGGCGTTCCGCCGGTCGTCCGCGGCGCTGCTGGCCGCCGCTTCGGTGCCGGACGTCCTCGACCGCGTCCAGACGACGCCGGTGGGCACCACGACCGGTGGGGAACGGGTCCGGTGGCGGATCGCCGACCTGCTCACCCACTGCTGGGACCTCGTGCAGGCCACGGGATCGGCGGCGGACGTGCCGGCGGACCTGGCCGAGCGGACGCTTTCGTTCACCCGGGCCCAGCTGCCCGCGCAGCAGCGGGGCAGCCGGTTCGCCGAACCGCGGCCGGTGGCGGAGCACGCGCCGGTCCTCGACCGGCTGGCGGCCTTCACCGGCCGCGCCGTCCCGTGGCACCCGGCGCCCTGATCCCGACACGGCAGTGCGGGCCACGCCCCCTCGACGTGGCCCGCACTTCCGCGTGGATCAGTAGTTCGTGAGCTGGAAGCCGCTCACCCCACCGGTCTGCTCGACCCACGTGCCGTACGGGCCGCCGTCCTTCACCGTCAGCGAGCCGTCCGCGCGCAGCACGCCCACCCGGCCGGTGGGGGCGTCGACCTCGATCTCGGCCGCGCCCGAAAGCTGGTTGATCCAGCCCGCGTACAGGTTGCCCTGCTTGACCGAGGCGAGGCCGTCGGTGAAGACCACCCCGAGGTAGTCGCCGGACAGGTCGACCTGCTTCACCCCGGACGTCTGCTCGACCCAGGCGCCGTAGAGGCCGCCTTCCTTGACCGTCAGCGAGCCGTCGGTGCGCACGACCGCGAGCCGGCCGGTGCTCGCGTCCACCTCGACGTCGGCCGCGCCGGGCAGCTCGTCGACCCAGCCCGCGTACAGGTTGCCCTGCTTGGCGAACACCTTGCCGTTGTTGTCGACGACGGCGATGTAGTCGCCCGACAGCTCGACTTCCTTGGCGTTGTTGGTCTCCTCGACCCAGCCGCCCTGCAGGCCGCCCTCCTTCACCGCGACGGTGCCGTCGGTGCGCAGCACGGCGATGCGGCCCGCCGCCGACTCGAGCGCGAAGTCCTTGACGCCGCTCGCCTGGTGGACCCACTGCTGGTACAGGTTGCCCTGCTTGACGAACAGGTCGCCGTTGCCCGTGAGCACGCCGACCATGTCACCGTGCACTTCGGACTTGACCGCGCCGCCGCCGTACACGTTCGTCCAGCCCTCGAAGAGGTTGCCTTCCTTCACCTGCACCGAGCTGTCCCCGAACCGCACGCCGAGACGCGCGGTCACGGGCTTCTGCGGCTCGGACAGCCCGACCGGGCTGACGAACGCGGAGATCTGCTGGCCGGCGAGGTACTGGCCGACCCGGCCGGGCCCGGACCCGAACTCGACGCTGGTGGTGCCGGGGCCGCCGGAGCCCCAGTTGCCGTTGATCGTGCGGATCGTGCCGTCGGCGTTGACCGTGTCGACCATCCCGACGTGGTCGGCGTACCCGTTGCCCTGGTAGTTGAAGACGACCGCGTCACCCACCTGCGGGACGTAGCCGGAGTCGGTGTGCAGCGTGCCCTTCTGCTGGCCGTACAGGTAGAAGCTGCCGGCCGCGGCGGTGAGCCGGTCGACGTCGAGGTTGCGGTTGCCCCACACCCATCTGACGAAGTCGGCGCACCACGCCCACTGCATCCGGCAGCTGTCCATGAACCCGGTACCGCCGAGGCTGTTGGTGCTGCAGGTCTGCTTGTGCAGGTTGGCCGCGGCGAGGTCGCGGACGTCGGTGCGCGTGTCCGCGTGGGCCGGGACGGCGCCCAGCAGTGCGAGGACGGTGGCGGCGAGGACGGTCGTGGTGACGCGTTTGAGCGACATGGCGTTCTCCTTGAGGGGAATCAGCGGGTGCAGTCGATGGCGCCGTCGGCGACGGGGAGCGAGCCGCCGTTGAAGTAGGCGAGCGCTTTCTTGTAGTCCGCGCACCGGTTGAGCGACTCGGCCGGGTCGATGGCGTAGGAGTAGCCGATCGCGCGGCCCACCGCGCCCATGTCGTAGTTGTCCGCGGCCGCGTTGATGTTGTGGGAGCTCCAGTACCAGCGCGCGATCTTGGCGCTCCAGTCGAGCGACGCGGCGGCGTCCGGGTTGCCCAGGAGGTCGTAGCCGAGCGCGGTGCCCGCGGACCGGTAGTTGAAGTCGTTGGTCAGCTGGATGAAACCGCGTCCCCGGTACAGCTCGGAGTTCCCGGCTTCGCCCGCGTTGTAGCGGAAACCGCTCTCGTGCTTGAGCGTGGCGAGCAGCGCGGCCTTGCGGCTCGGCGTCGTGATGCCCCCGGCCGTCATCTCGGCGTTGAGGCTCGGCAGCCCGGCCGCGACGGTGTCCGTGGCGTAGGTGGAGCCGTAGACGGCGGTGATGTCGGCCAGCGACACCTGGCCACCCGTCGAAGGCGCGCCGGCGGCGGCGAGGGCCAGCTGCTGGACGCCGCCGGTCTGCTCGACCCACGTCCCGTAGAGGCCGCCGTCCTTGACGGTGACGCTGCCGTCGGTGCGCAGCACGCCGATGCGGTCACCGGCGATCTGGAGGTTGGCGGCGCCCGGGAGCTGGTTCACCCAGCCCGCGTAGAGGTTTCCCTCCTTGACGGTCGCGAGCCCGTTGCCGAGCACGACCCCGATGCGGCTGCCGGACAGCTCCAGCTGCTTGACCCCGGAGACCTCTTCGACCCAGGAGGACCACAGGTTCGACTCCTTGACCGCCACGGTTCCGTCGGTGCGCAGGACGCCGACCCGGTCGGCGGAGAGCTCGAGGTCGGCGACCGAGCCCATCTGGTCCACCCACGGCGCGTAGAGGTCACCCTCCTTGACGGTCGCCAGGCCGTTCTCGAACACGACGCCGACGCGGGTCGGGGTCAGCTCGAGGTCCTTGACGCCGCTGGTCTCCTCCACCCAGGGCGCGTCCAGCGCGCCGTCCTTCACCGCGACCGTCGTGTCGTCGCGCACCACGCCGATCCGGTTGCCGGCGAGCCGGAAGTCGCGGACGCCGCCCGCTTCCTCGACCCAGCTCGTCCAGAGGTTGCCTTCCTTGACGAAGAGCCGCGAGTCCGTGGTCAGCACGCCGATCCGGTCACCCGCGATCTCGAACTTCCGCACCCCGTCCATCTCGGGAACCCAGGAGTCGTAGAGGTTTCCCTCCTTCACGAGCAGCTTGCCGTCGGCCAGCACGCCGATGCGCTGAGCGCCCGGCGGCAGCTCCCCGGCCGACGCCGTCGCCTGCAGCCCGCCGATCGCGAGGCCCGCGACGAGCGCCGCGGTGGTCACCGTGGTCCTGACCGAAGACATGGTCGATCCCTTCTTCACCATGGGAAATCCGCACCGTCCCCTGTTCTCCTTCGGGGACGGGACGAGCCTCTCCCGGCGGGGTCAAAGAAACCTGAAAGCCGTTCTTCAGCTGCCGACCGGGCGGACGGCAGTCGCGAGCCGGCGTGGCTCCTGAGCCTCCCGGCTGCCGTGCAGCCGGAAGAGGCCCTCGGCCTCCGTCCACGCCGCTTCGGCGCCCGCGGTCTCGCCGAGGGCGTCGAGCGTCGTGGCGAGATCGCGCAGGGCACGGGCCCGCCAGACCGGCAGCACGAGCGCGTCCCACCACTGGACCGACCGTTCGAGGTGGGCGCGCGCTTCGGGGAACCGCCCGGCGGCCAGCTCGAGCTCGCCGAGGGTGCGCAGCATCAGGCCCTGGCCGAAGCCGTCCTGCATCTCGTGGCACGTGGTGAGGCACGCGAGCATGGCGTCGCGCACCTCGTCACCGCGTCCCTGGCGGATGCGGACCTTGACGAGCGCCTGCACGGCGTACGCGGACATCAGCGGGTCGTCGGCGCCGCGCAGCAGGTCCACCGCCTCTTGGCTGTAGCGGGCCGCTTCGCCGAGCCGTCCGGCGGCGCGGTGCACGAGGCTCAGCGAGCGCAGGGCGACCGCCCGGCTGGTCGCGTCCGCGTACCCCGCGACCGCGGCTTCGGCGGCGACGAGCGCGTCGGCCAGCTCGCCCTGTTCGGTGAGGACGCGGCCGAGCCCGTGCAGCGCCTCGACCTCCGCCTGTTCCTCGCCCAGCTCCCGCAGCACGGGCAGGACGAGGTCGAGGGAGTGCCGCGCCTGGGCGAACTGGCCGTACTCGCACTGCACGGTGCTGAGGTCGAGGCGGCTGACGGCCTGCCCGTGCCGGTCGCCGCCGAGCTCGTACGCGGCGAGGGCCTGCTCGTGGTAGGCGATCGACTCGTCGAAGCGGTCCTGCTCGTAGCGCAGCCAGCCCAGGCCCGACAGCAGCCTGGCCTCCCCGGTGCGGTCACCGGTCCGCCGCGCGGCCGCGAGCGCCGCGTTGTGCGTGCGCCACCACTGGCCGAACAGGTTGCGCACGGCGAACACCGACGAGCACAGCGCCGCGGCCAGCCGGGTGGCGACGTCGGTGAGGTCCAGCCCGCTGACGCGCTCGACCACGCCGACGAGGCCGGTCTGCTCGGCGTCGAACCACGCCTCGGGGTCGGTCAGGATCTCGTCGATCCGCGCCGGGTCGAGGTACCGGACCAGCGCACCCGCCTCCGCGGGGACGTGCGGCGCCCGGCGGCCCGCGAGCTCGACCAGCTCGAGCCAGCACTCGGCGGCCCGCGCGGTGACCGCCTTGACGTCGGCCGCGGACTCCTCGGCCTCCCCGCGTTCGCGGGCGAAAGCGCGCGTCAGGTCGTGGATCTGGTAGCGCGCCGCACCGCCGTCGTCCACTGTGGACAGGTCGAGCAGCTGGGCGTCGACGAGCCGTTCGACGGCTTCCTCCGCCTCGTGAGCAGCGCAGTCGAGCAGCGGCGCGGCGACCCACGCGCCGAACGAGGAGACGTCGAGCAGTCCGAGCCGGCGCAACGCGGTGCGTTCCCGTTCGCCCAGGTCGTCGTAGCTGAGGGCGAGACTGCCGCGTACCTCCAGGTCGCCGAGGGTGAGCTCCTCCAGGATGCGGTGCTGCACGCGAAGGCGTTCGGTGAGCTTGCCGACCGGCCACTGAGGCCGGGCGGCGAGCCGGGCCCCGGCGATGCGCACGGCGAGCGGCAGGTTGCCGCACAGGCGCACCAGCTCGCGGGCGGCTTCGGGCTCCTCCGCCACCCGCGTGCCGCCGGCGACCCGGCTCAGCAGCTCCAGCGCTTCCGCCTCGTCCAGGACGGGCAGGTGCAGGTGGGTGGCGCCGCCGACCGCGCCGAGGCGTTCCCGGCTGGTCACCAGCGCGGCGCAGGTGTGGCCGCCGGGCAGCAGCGGGCGGATCTGGCGTTCGTCGGACGCGTCGTCGAGGACGACGAGGATGCGCCGGTCGGCGAGCATCGTGCGGTAGAGCTGGGCGCGCTCCTCGAGGCGCGCCGGGCAGTCCTGGTCCGGCACGCCGAGCGCGCGCAGGAACCCGGCCAGCACCTCGGCCGGGTCGGCGCGGACGACCTGCACGCCGCGCAGCGAGGCGTAGAGCTGGCCGTCGGGGAAGTGCTCGCGCACGCGGTGCGCGACGTGCGCGGCGACGGTGCTCTTGCCCGCACCGGGTTTGCCGTAGACGGCGCACAGCCGCGACCCGGCGTCCGGTTCGGCCAGCGCCCGGGTCAGCTCCGCGACTTCGCGCGCGCGTCCGGTGAAGTCGGCGATGTCGAAGGGGAGCTGGCTCGGGACCCGCTGGGTCTCCCGCCGCGAGCGGCCAGACCGCCGTTCGTGTTCGTCGCGAAGGACGCGCTCGTGCGCGGCCTGCAGCACCGGGCCAGGTTCCAGGCCCAGCTCACCGAGGAGCGCCGCCCGGCCGTCCTGGTAACAGGCGAGCGCATCCGCCCGGCGGCCGCTCTGGTGCAGCGCGAGCATGAGCTGGGCGCGCAGACGTTCCCGCAGCGGGTGTGCGGCGACGGCCGCGGTCAGTTCCGGGACGAGGGAATCCCCTTCGCCGGTCTCGAGTTCGACGTCGACGCAGTCTTCCAGCGCGGCGACGCGCAGTTCGTCCAGCCGGGCGCGTTCGTTGTCCGCCCACCGGCCCTGCGTGCCGCCCAGCGCGGTCCCCCGCCACGCGGCGAGGGCATGCCGGATGAGGGCGACCGCGCGGTCCGGTTCCCCGGCGGCCCGCGCGCGGCGGCCGGCCGACAGGTCGTGGTTGAAGGCGTGCAGGTCGACCTGGTCGAGGTCGACGGCCAGCCGGTAGCCACCCCCGCTGCGCGCGATCACGTCGGGGTCGCCACTGCCCGCCAGCGCCCGCCGGAGGGCCGAGACGTAGGTGTAGACGGTGGCGCGGGCCCGGTCCGGTGGATCCTCGCCCCAGATCGCGTCGATCACCTGCTCGAGCGGGACGACGTGCCCGGCGTGCACGGCCAGCAGCGCGAGCAGGGTGCGCGGTTTCGGGCCGCCGAGGCCGATGACCCGGCCGCCGACCGCCACCTCGACCTGCCCCAGCACGTGGAACTCCATGCACCCTCTCCGCTGCCCGTTCGTCCTGGACGAGCCTGGCAATCGATCACCGCCCAGGCAAGATCCGCACCGGTGACCGGTCTGTCGGGTTCGTCTCGTCGTGCCCGGCCACCCCTTCGGCCCAACGGCGTGTCTCAGCAACACCTTGTGTCACACGAGTATCAGCAACGCTCTGACCTGCACGTTTGCGGATTCACTCGAACGGATGAGCGGCCGGATCGCTGGAAATTGTCGGACCCTCGAACTACTGTTCGAGGTGCAGTAGCCGAACACAAGTTCGAGGGGACGTCCATGACGATCGCACCGCTCCGCCCCGGTACGCCCGCACCGCCGGTCCAGACCCTGCCACCGGGCTCGTGGCACGGCCGGCTGTGGGTGTCCGACCTGCCCCTGACCCGGCCCGAGCGCTACCTGGGCTGTGTGGCCGAGTTCGAGCGGTCGGGGTTGTGGCCGGTGCTGATCCCCCACGACCAGCGTTTCGCGGCCAACGGCGAAGACTGGATCGACGACCGAGGCCGCCTGGCCCCGGCAGGCCACCGGGTGGGGTCGGCAGACCCGGCGGGAGCATTGAGCCGCTGGTGGGACACATCCTGCTGCGACGGCGCATGCCTCCGCCCATTCGGCGCCCGGTTCCCGGGCCTGGCGAAGCGAAGCCCCCGAAGGTCGGACCCATTGGCCGAGGCGGGCAACACGGGCTCGATCCTGTCGGCGCGCGCCCCACACAGGCTGGGCCTGGTCCAGACCGAGCGCCCGGCGGACATCCCGGCCCTGCTGGGCTGGACGGGCATGATCAAGTGCACGGACCAGGTGGCCGAGCTGTCGGCGGTGTTGCGCAGCTGGGAGGACCGTTTCGGGGCAACGCTGGTGGTGCTGGGGTTCGACACGCTGGAGCTGTCGGTATCGGCCCCACCGAGGAACCAGGCGAGGGCATTGACGGTGGCGGCAGAGCACCGGGCGTTCAGCCTGCCGACCTTCGCGGGGCAGCCGGGGAACTTGAGGGAGTACGCGTCGGGGTTGGTGCAGTCGAGGGTGTGGCGGTTCTCCTGGGCTTGAGTCGGGGGTGGAGGGCCGGGGTGGGGGGATCGGAGCTGCCGGGCGGCGACCCTCCGGCCCGAGCGGCGGAGGGCCGCAGGACAGCTGGCAGGCCGGGGCCCTGAGGGCCTGGGCGCTGGGCGGGGAAGCGGGGCCGGGCTGGCAGGGCCGCAGCGCGGGCGGCCGCGAAGCGGCTGGCCGCAGGGGGCCGGAGCCGCAGACGGCCACCAGCGAACTGAGACCACCGGAACCAGCCCACCACCAACCGCCAGCAAACAAACAAACCGAAGACCGAAAAAAGAGCTGGGAGGTCATCCCGTCGCCTGAGGCCGTCAAATCACTTCGAGCCAGGCCCGCAACCACCCCACCAAGGCAGGACAACAGCGCAACCTTGCGGGCCTGGCTCGAAGTGATAGGCCTCAATCAGGCGACGGGATGACCACCCAGCGACCCCAAAACAAACCCAACGACAAAAGCAACCCCCAGGCCATCCCAGAAGCCTGCCCGTCCGGCGAGGACAAAAGCGACAACCCAAAACCATGAGCAAACACCTCAAGGGCCCCATAAGACGCCCGTCCCCAAGATCAGGTCACCTGTCCCACCCCACAGCCCACCTGTCCGGGCACCACCCACACAGCCGAGTTTGGCCACCCCGTAGACCGGGAACCACCCCCCGCGGAAAGGCGGTGAGAACAATCGCCGAAATCCGCATAGGCACATCGGGCTGGCGCTACCCGCCATGGCGCGACGTGTTCTACCCCCACGGACTCCCCCAGCGGCGAGAGCTCGAGCACCTGTCCCACCGAATGAACACCGTGGAGATCAACGGCTCCTTCTACTCACTCCAACGCCCCGAGCGATACCGAGCGTGGTTCGACGAGACCCCAGCCGACTTCCTCTTCGCGGTCAAAGGCGGCCGCTTCATCACCCACATGAAGCAACTCCGGGACGTGGAGACAGCACTGGCGAACTTCTACGCCTCCGGAGTCCTCGCCCTCGGAGCGAAACTGGGCCCATTCCTCTGGCAGCTCCCACCCCGGCTGACGTTCGACCCCGACCGCCTCGCGAACTTCTTCGCCCTCCTCCCCCGCACGACGACCGACGCGGCAGAACTCGCCAAGAACCACGACGACAAGCTGAAAGGCACACCCCACCTCGAAGCCGGGCCGCGCAAACCGTTGCGGCACGCCCTCGAAGTCCGCCACCCGTCCTTCGCCGAACCCGCGGCGAAGGAACTACTGCGAAAACACGGGATCGCCCTGGTCGTAGCCGACACCGCCGGCCGGTGGCCGTTCCTCGAAGACCAGACCGCCGACTTCACCTACGTCCGCCTCCACGGCGACAAGGAGCTCTACGTCAGCGGCTACTCCGACGAGGCCCTCCGAGGCTGGGCCGACAAGATCCGGACCTGGCACGACGGCGGGAAGCGGGACGTCCACGTCTACTTCGACAACGACGTCAAGGTCGAGGCCCCCCGCAACGCCGAGACCCTCGCCGAACTGCTCGGCATCGCTTCACCGAACAAGACAGTGAGTGGACAGTGAGCGCCATCGGCTTGAGTAACCACGCGGGCGGACCGGCTTGCGTGCTGTCACTGGGGGTCGGCACGCGGGCGGTCCGCCGCACACACCCCCGCGTCAGCTCGCGGCGCCGACCAGGGCCGCCAGCTTCGCCCGGACGTCGTCCGCGTCCGGGTGGCCGATTTCCGTCAGCAGCCGGACCGAGCGGACCCAGCACTCCCTGGCCACCGCCCGATCGCCGTAGCGCAGGTGGATCGTGCCCAGCTGAGCCAGCACGTCCGCCGCCTCGTACTGCTCGCCCATCTCGAAGAACATCGAAACCGAGGCGCGGATGCACGCGATCCCCTCGTCGACCCGGCCCAGCCCGACCAGCGCGAGCCCGCGCGTGTGCTGGGTGAACCGCGTGTCCACCGGCTCGCCGTCCGGGCCGAGCACCGCCAGCGCCGCGTCGGCCAGCCGCAACGCCTGCTCGTGGTCGCCCATCGACGTGCAGATGTCGCCCAGCGCCCGCAGCACACTCGCCTCGAACGCCCCCAACCCCAGCTCGCGGACGATCTCCAGCGCCTGCATGCCGTGTTCGTACGCCCAGGCGTAGTCGTCGAGGTTGTGCGCCGCCATCGCCAGGTTGTACTGCGCCCGCGCCTCGCCCTCCCGTGCGCCGAGCTCGCGCTGGATCGCCAGCACCTGCTCCAGGAACCGCCGCGACTCGTCGTACTGCCGCGCGACGCCGTTGACGACGCCGAGCCCGCTCAGGATGCCCGCCTCGCCCGGCCGGTGGCCGCCGGCCTTCGCGGCTTCGAGCGCCACCGCGAACACCGAACGCCACTCGTCGAGCCGCGAGCGCGTCACGAAGTAGCTCTGCAGCAGCCACGCCAGCTTCCAGCAGACGTCGTCACGCCGGCGCCGCGCCAGGTGCACCGCGGCGATCAGGTTGCCGGCTTCCTCGCCGAACCAGTCCAGCGCGTCGTGGTACGACGCGAAGGTCAGGCCGCCGGGCGGGTCGTCGAGGTCCAGCAGCCGGTAGTACCGCTCCGGCCGCATCCGCCGTGACGCGTTCAGCGCCGACGCCAGGTACCAGTCCAGCAGCCGGTCCAACGCCGCGTCGCGCTGCGAAGCCGAGTCGACCTGCGAAGCGACTTCGCCCGCGTACGCCCGGATGAGGTCGTGGAACTGGTAGCGGCCCGGCCGCGGCTGGGCGAGCAGGTGCGCGGCGGCGAGGGTTTCCAGCATCGGCCGCGTCGCCGCGACGTCCAGCCCGGCGACCGCAGCCGCCGCCGGCACCGTGAAGTCGACGCCGGTGGGCAGCCCGAGCAGCCGCAGCAACCGCGCCGCCCGCGGCTCCAGCGCCTGGTAGGAATACGAAAACACCGAACGGATGTTCGTCCCCTCGCCGTCGGCGAGGTCGAACGAGCCGAGCAGGTCGGCCTCGAGCGAGTCGATGAACTCGTCGAGCGCCAGGTCGGGGAACTGCGCCGCCCGCACGGCGAGGATCCGGATCGCCAGCGGCAGCCCGCCGCAGTGGCGCACGAACCGCTCGGTCGCGCCGGGGTCGCGCGCCACCCGATCGAGGCCGATCGCCGACGCGAGCAGCTCGACGGCGTCCTCCTCGCCGAGCTCCTCCAGCGCGATCCGCCGCGCGCCGTGCGTCGCGACCAGCGCGCGCAGCTGCCAGCGGCTCGTGATCACGACCAGGCAGCCCGGCCCGGGCAGCAGCGGCCGCACCTGCTCGGTGCGGTTGGCGTTGTCGAGCAGGACGAGCAGCCGCCGTCCCGCGCTGTGCGTCCGCCAGCTCGCCGCGCGGCCGTCGAGGTCGCCCGGGATCTGGTCGCACGGCACGCCCAGCGCGGTGAGCATCGCCTCCAGCGCCGCGGACGGCTCGACCGGCTCGCCGGGCCCGTAGCCGCGCAGGTTGAGGTAGACCTGCCCGCCGGGAAACCGGTCGGCGATCTCGTGCGCGAAGTGCACGGCCAGGGTCGTCTTGCCGATGCCACCCATGCCCTCGACGGACGCGATCGGCGTCGACGTGTCGGCGTCGATCGCCTCCGGCAGCAGCGCGTGCAACGCCTTGAGGTCGCACTCGCGCCCGGAGAAGGCCCGCAGGTCGGCGGGCAGCTGGTGCGGCACCTGCGGTTCGACGCCGAGCCGGTACCGCGGCGGCGCGTGACCGTTGTCGGCGCCGGTGAGGATCGCCTGGCGGGTGCGCTGCAGCGACGGCCCGGGGTCGAGGCCCAGCTCCTCGGCCAGCACGGTGCTGATCCGGCGGTGGACGTCGAGCGCCTCGGCCTGCCGGCCCGACCGGTACAGCGCGACCATCAGCTGCTCGTGCAGCCGCTCCCGAAGCGGGTTCTCCCTGGTCAGCCGGGCCAGCTCGGGAATGACGGTGCCGTACTCGCCGACGTCGAGCAGGGCGTCCGCCCACTGCTCGCGGACGCGCAGCCGTTCTTCGGCCAGTTGCCCGGCCTCGTCGCGGTGCAGCGCGTCCGACTCGACGTTGAGCAGCGCCGCCCCACGCCACTGCCCGAGAGACTCGGCGAAGTGCGCGGCCGCTCGACGGCTTTCGCCGCGGTCCATCGCGGCCTTGCCCCGGATCGCGAGGGCGCGAAACCGGGAGAGGTCCAGCAGGTCGTCTTCGAGCTCGATCAGGTAGCCGCCGCTCTCGGTGCGGATCGCGACCTGGTCGCCGAGGGCGCGGCGCAGGCGCAGCACGTACGTCTGGAGCGCGCCCTTGGAGCGGCGGCGGTCGTCGTCCCAGAGCCAGCGGCCGAGCTCGTCGACCGGCACGACCCGGTTCGCGCGCAGCAAAAGCCCGGCCAAGACGATCAGCGGCCGGCTGCCCCCGAGCGGCACCGGGTGGCCGTCTGCCGTGACCTCGGCCGGACCCAGCACGCGGAAGTCGAGGACCACGGAGTCATTCTGGCCGGAAACGCGCTGTTCGGCACCCGTTTGCCAAAGTCGGGGATGGCATGATCGGCGACGATGAAGGTTTACGCGATCCCCCTGCGCAATCGCTTCCGCGGCATCACGGTCCGGGAAGGCGTCCTGCTGCCCGGCCCGGCGGGCTGGGGCGAGTTCTGCCCGTTCGCCGACTACTCGGACGCCGAGAGCGTCCCCTGGCTGCACGCGGCGCTCGAAGCGAGCGAGACGGGCTGGCCGGCGCCGGTCCGCGACCGGGTCGAGGTGAACACGACGGTGCCGGTCGTCGGCCCGGAGAAGGCGTACGAACTGGTCCGCGCTTCCGGCTGCCGGACGGCGAAGGTGAAGGTGGCGGACCCGCGTTCGTCGCCGGCGGACGACTGCGAGCGGGTGGCGGCGGTCCGCGACGCGCTCGGCCCGGCCGGCGCGGTGCGCGTCGACGCGAACATGGCCTGGGACGTCGACACGGCGGTCCGCGCGATCACGGACCTCGACAAGGCGGCCGGCGGCCTGGAGTACGCGGAGCAGCCGTGCCCGACGATCGAGGACCTGGCGGCGGTCCGCCGTCGGGTCTCGGTCCGCATCGCGGCCGACGAGTCGATCCGCCGCGCCGAGGACCCGCTGAAGGTGGCGGTCGCGGGGGCGGCGGACATCGCGGTGCTGAAGGTGGCCCCACTGGGCGGCGTACGCCGGGCGCTGGAGGTCGCGGAGGCGTGCGGGCTGCCGTGCGTGGTGTCGTCGGCGGTGGAGACGAGCGTCGGCCTGGCCGCGGGCCTGGCACTGGCCGGCGCGCTCCCGGAGCTGGAGTTCGCTTGTGGACTGGGGACGATTTCGTTGCTGGAAGGCGATGTCTGTGCGGCGCCACTGTCCCCTGTGGACGGTTACCTGCCGGTGCCGCGCCAGGCTCCGGAGCCGACAGACGCGTATCAGGCGTCAGCCGAAGTGCGGGCGGCGTGGGAAGCCCGGCTCGAGCGAGTGCGCGCCCTGTCGTAGGCCCGCACCCTCGCGAGCACATGGTTTTCCCCGAGGACGAGTTCAGGGTCGGGGTCCGGGCCGTTCCCGATGTGGGCGGGGGTCTCCGGAAGTCAGTATTGAGCCATGACGAACAGCGTGTACACCCCCGAAACCACCAAGAAGCTCCGCCGCAGCACCAGCGACAAGATGCTCACCGGCGTCTGCGGTGGCTGGGCCACCTACCTCGGCATCGACGCCAGCGTGCTGCGCATCGGCATGGTCGCCGCCGTGTTCCTGTCGGTCGGCGTCGCGATCCCGGTCTACGTCGCCGCCGCGATCCTGACGCCCGAAGAAGGCTCCTGAACCCGGGCGGGCGCCGGCTCGCAGGGGGAGCCGGCGCCCGCCGGATGATCGGGGGGTGCACCGATGAACGGCCCGGACGCCAAGGGGACGTCCGGGCCGTTCGGCGTAGTGCCGTGGGCCGACCGGCCCAAAAGGACACCGTGAACCCCGTACGAGGGGTTAGGGTTCGCGGTCGTGGATCAAGGAAGCAGGCAGGCCGCCAAGATCGTGGTCGGGGTCCTGGGTGGGCTCTACCTGATCGCGGGACTGGGCCTGACCGCGTTCGCCGCCTTCTTCGCGCTCGCCTTCAACGACACCGGCAGCACGAGCGTCACGAAGACCGTCCTGTACACCGCCGCCGGATTCGCGATCTGGGTCCTGCTCACCGGAATCGGTGCGATCGTCGTCGCGATGGAGGCGGAAGAAGCGAGCACTGCCTGGCTCGGGGGCCTCGGGGTGCTCGCGCTGGGCGTCGTCATCGTCGGCGCCTTCGCGGTCTGGTTCTTCACCCGGCCATGAAGAAAGCCCGGCCCGCCGAAGCGGACCGGGCTTTCCCGGAAAGCGCGTGGATCAGAAGTCCATGCCACCCATGCCACCGGACGGGTCGGCGGGAGCGGCCGAAGCCTTCTCCGGCTTGTCCGCCACGACGGCCTCGGTGGTCAGGAACAGCGCCGCGATGGAAGCGGCGTTCTGCAGCGCGGAGCGGGTGACCTTCGTCGGGTCCGGCACGCCGGCGGCGAGCAGGTCCTCGTAGACACCCGTGGCGGCGTTGAGGCCGTGACCCTGCGGCAGGCCCTTGACCTTCTCCACCACGACGCCGCCTTCGAGGCCGGCGTTGATCGCGATCTGCTTGAGCGGGGCCTCGACGGCCACCTTGACGATGTTGGCACCAGTGGCCTCGTCGCCCTCGAGCTTCAGACCGGCGAAGGCAGCCTCGGCAGCCTGGATGAGAGCGACGCCACCACCGGCGACGATGCCCTCTTCGACGGCGGCCTTGGCGTTGCGCACGGCATCCTCGATGCGGTGCTTGCGCTCCTTCAGCTCGACCTCGGTCGCGGCGCCGGCCTTGATGACGGCCACGCCGCCGGCCAGCTTCGCGAGCCGCTCCTGCAGCTTCTCACGGTCGTAGTCCGAGTCCGAGTTGTCGATCTCGGCGCGGATCTGGTTGACGCGACCCTGGATCTGGTCGGCGTCGCCCGCACCCTCGACGATGGTCGTCTCGTCCTTGGTGATGACGGCCTTGCGCGCCTTGCCCAGCAGCGACAGGTCGGCGTTCTCCAGCTTGAGGCCGACGTCCTCGCTGATGACCTGACCACCGGTCAGGATCGCGATGTCCTGCAGGATCGCCTTGCGGCGGTCACCGAAGCCCGGGGCCTTGACGGCGACGGACTTGAAGGTGCCGCGCATCTTGTTGACGATGAGGGTGGCCAGGGCCTCGCCCTCGACGTCCTCGGCGATGATCAGCAGCGGCTTGCCGGACTGGATGACCTTCTCCAGCAGCGGCAGGACGTCCTTGACGGTGGAGATCTTGGAACCGAAGAGGAGGATGTAGGGGTCCTCCAGCTCGGCTTCCTGACGCTCCGGGTCCGTCACGAAGTAGCCCGAGATGTAGCCCTTGTCGAAGCGCATGCCCTCGGTGAGCTCGAGCTCGAGACCGAAGGTGTTGCTCTCCTCGACGGTGACGACGCCTTCCTTGCCGACCTTGTCCAGCGCCTCGGCGATCAGCTCGCCGATGGTGCGGTCAGCGGCCGAGATCGAGGCGGTAGCAGCGATCTGCTCCTTGGTCTCGATCTGGACGGCGGCCTTGTGGAGCTGCTCGGTGATGGCCTCGACGGCCGCCTCGATGCCGCGCTTCAGGCTGATCGGGTCGGCTCCGGCCGCGACGTTGCGCAGGCCTTCCTTGACCAGGGCCTGGGCGAGCACGGTGGCGGTGGTGGTGCCGTCACCCGCGACGTCGTCGGTCTTCTTGGCAACTTCCTTGACGAGCTCGGCCCCGATCTTCTCCCACGGGTCCTCGAGCTCGATCTCCTTGGCGATGGAGACACCATCGTTGGTGATGGTCGGCGCGCCCCACTTCTTTTCGAGCACGACGTTCCGGCCCCGCGGGCCGAGGGTCACCTTGACGGCTTCGGCGAGGATGTTCAAGCCACGCTCGAGACCGCGGCGGGCGTCCTCGTCGAACGCGATCAGTTTGGCCATTGCGGTGTGGTCCTCCGGTATTGGGCGCCACCGCCGCGCTGTCTTGCGTTGCAGCGGCGGCAGCAGGACTCTTTTCCTCGGCCAGGCTCGGTGCCCGCGACGGACGACTGGACCCGGGTGGGGGCCAGCCTCACCGTCCCGACCTTTGGCACTCGACGGCGTCGAGTGCCAACTCCGTGTTTAGCACTCTGCGGGGGAGAGTGCAAGAAGGCCAGCTCAGCGCGGCACGATCAAGCGGGGGTCAGTTGCCGGGCTTGATGGAGATCGACGTCGGCGGGGCGTTCAGCGACGACGTCGGGTTGGTCTGCGAGTCGCCCGGGCCGACGGGGATGTTCGGGGCGGTCGTCGTGCCACCGCCGCCGCTGCCACCGTCGCTGAACAGGAAGATCGCGCCGACCACCAGGCCGGCCACGACGACCAGGCCCAGCACGATGAAGATCCACTTCTTGCCGCTGCTCTTCGGCTGGTGGAACGCGCCCGCGCCGCTCGCGGGCATCGGCGGGCGCAGCCGCATCGGGTCGCCCGGCGGGCCGTACCCCTGCGGGGGCATGCCCTGCGGAGGCATGCCCGGCTGCTGCGGGTAGCCGTAGCCCGGGGGCGGGCCCTGCTGGGGGTAGCCGTAACCGGGCGGCGGGCCCTGCGGCGGCATTCCCTGGGGTGGCATTCCCTGGGGCGGCATGCCTTGCGGCGGCATGCCCTGGGGTGGCCCCTGCGGCCCGGGCTGCTGGCCGTAGCCGGGCTGCTGCTGTCCTCCGTACGGATGCACGGGGGCCCCCTCTCCCTGCGGTGCGCTGTTCTGGTGCGGCCCCTGTTGTACCTGACCGGGGCGCTGCGGCGCGGGGATTCCACCCGAATTGGACCCGGGTGGGCCCGGTGGGGTGTCGGACGCCGCCTGGGCGCCGAGCGCGCGGCGGGCGGCCGCGATCAGCTCGACGCAGCTGGGGTAGCGGTCCGCGGGGCTCTTCGCCATCCCCTTCCGGATGACCTCGTCGATCGCCGGCGGCAGCGCGACGGCGCGGGAGATCGCCGGCGGTTCGCCGTTGAGGTGACCCTTGATCACGGTCGGCACGTCGCCCTTGAACGGCGGGCTCCCCGTCAGGCACGCGTACAGCACGCAAGTCAGGGCGTACTGGTCGGTGCGCCCGTCCAGCGGCTCGCCGCGCAGGTGCTCGGGCGCCGCGTACGTCGGCGAGCCGAGGAAGTCGCCGCCGCGCGTCCGGTGTCCCGTCGCGCCGCGGCGCGTCAGCCCGAAGTCGGCGACGTACACGTGCTCGCGCGAGGTCTCCTTCTTCGTCACGAGCACGTTGGCCGGCTTGACGTCGAGGTGGACCAGACCACGGTTGTGCAGGGTGTCGAGGGCGTCCGCGACCTGGTCGAGCATCGTCAGGGTGCGCGCGGGCGCGATCGGGCCGGCCGCGATCAGGTCGGCGAGATCGCCGCCGTCGACCATGCGCATGGCGATGTAGAGCATGCCGTCGAGCTCGCCGAAGTCGTACAGCGGCACGACGTTGGCGTGGTCGATCGCAGACGTGTTGCGCGCCTCGTCGACGAACCGCTCGCGGAACTCGGCGTCGGCCCCGAGGTGGTCACCGATGACCTTCAGCGCCACCTTCCGGCCGAGCCGCACGTCGGTGGCCTTGTAGGTCACACTCATGCCGCCCTTGCCGAGCACCCCGTCGATGCGGTAGTTGCCCAGCCGGCGACCGGTGAGGTCCCCCGACACATCGCCTGTCACGCCCGGCAGCCTAACGTCCCTGGTTCCGAGCCTGCCGGGGGTTCGCCAATCGGGTGATGGAGGTCGTTACGACACCTTGCGTACGTCGGCTGCCTGGCTGCGACCGTCGCGCCCGGACTGGACTTCGAACTCGACGCGGTCTCCTTCGTCCAAAGTGCGGAATCCGTCGGCCTGAATGGCCGAATAGTGAACGAACACGTCCGGTCCTTCGGTGGATTCGATGAACCCGTAGCCCTTTTCCGAGTTGAACCATTTGACGGTGCCGACAGCCACGGCGCCCTCCCTCAGCACAAAGGATCCGCTGGCCCGAGCGGATGCCAGCGGCGGAAGTGTCAATCACGCTACCGGAATTATTCCCCTCGGCAATGGGCAATTCGTCTGAAGATCACGCGCGGGAAAGGCGACTGTTGCGCGCCTGCACGAGCACCGTCCCGGGACCCGCGAAGTCGACCGCGAGCCCTTCCCCCGTGCGCAGCGACTGCGGTCCGCCGGGATCGAGCGCCCGCAACCGGCACTGCACGGTGTCGGGGTAGGCGAGCAGGTAGTCCGGCCGGACCGTGACCAGCTCGCCCTTGCCGAGCTCGAAGGCGTCCACCGGGCCGGGCGCGGCCAGCACGAGCGGGCCGGTTCCGCTGTAGTGCTCGAGGAACCCCGAGTCGGCGCCGAAAAGCTGCTGCAACGGCGTCCAGTTCGGGTCGTGCCGGACCGACGACGGCCGCACGAGCACGGCGTCGCGGTGCACCGACCAGCCCGTGCCGCCGCCCAGGTCGAGCGGGTAGACGTCGCCGGGGCGCAGCGGCGCGAAGTCGATCCAGCCGCCGTCCGAAGGCGCGGTGTAGACGACCGCCGTGGCCTTGCCCGCGCGGACGCCGCCGCGGCCCGCCGCCGCCTCGGTGACGCCGAAGCGGCTGGCGAGCAGCGTCTCGGCCGCGGCCTGCACCGACTCGCCCGGGTCGAGCAGGACGCGGGCGACGCCGAACCCGGGGGTGTGCCGGGTCTGGACGCGCATCAGCGGGACGGGACGTGCGAGATGATCCAGCTGACCAGCGCGGACGGGTTGCGCGTCTGCGTCATGATCTGGCCGGGACCGACGAAGTCGAACACGAGGCCTTCGCCGCTCTTCATGGACTGGATGATGCCCGTCGCGACCTTCCGGATCTGGTACTGCACGGTGTCGGCGTACGCGACGACGTGCCCGGTGTCGACGGTGACCATCTCGCCCTGCTGCAGGGTGATGGTCTCGACCGCGCCGTAGCAGGCGACGAGCAGCTGGCCCTGGCCGGTGGCGTGCGTCAGGAACCCGCCTTCGCCGCCCATCAGGTTCTTCATCCCGCCCCACTTGGTCTCGGTCTGCACGCCGTGCGACGACGCGAGCCAGCAGCCGCGGGTGACGGCCCAGCCGGTCCGGCCGTCGAGCGGGATCACCTGGATGTCGCCGGGCAGGTTGGCCGCGACGTCGACCCAGCCGCCGTTCTGCGGCGCGGTGAAGGTGGAGATGAAGAAGGACTCGCCGGAGAGGAACGCGCGGCCGAGGCCCTTCATGATCCCGCCCTGCGACTGGGACTGGACCTGGACGCCGTAGCTGGTGGCCATCATCGCGCCGGACTCCACCTGGCACGGCTCGCCCGGCGCCAGCATCATCCTGGCGACGGCGAACGAGGGCTGTTGACGGACCTGGACCTGCATGCGTGCTCCCCTGTGGCGTGCTCTCGAACGACGAGAGTCTTGCATGCCCTTCACAGGGGTGGAGGATGGTCCGGTGATCTCCGTCGACGACTACCGCGACCGGGTTGCCGCGCTCCTGGGCACCTCTCCCGCCACCGCCCTGCCCCTGGCCGACGCGGCCGGCCTCGTCCTCGTCGAGGACGTGCGGGCCGGCGTTTCCCTCCCGCCCTTCGACAACTCGGCGATGGACGGCTACGCGGTCCGCGCCGCCGACGTCTCGCGGACGCCGGTGACCCTGCCGGTCGCCGACGACATCCCGGCGGGCCGCGTCGACGTCGGAACCCTCGAACCGGGCACGGCGCACCGGATCATGACCGGCGCCCCGCTGCCGCCCGGCGCGGACGCCGTCGTGATGGTCGAGGACACCGACGGCGGCACCGAGACCGTGACGATCTCCGCCGCGGCCACGGAAGGCGCGCACATCCGGCACTCCGGCGAGGACGTCCTCGAAGGCACCATCGCGCTGCACGCCGGGACCGTCCTCGGCCACTCGCAGCTGGGCCTGGCGGCCGCCGTCGGGCTCGCCGAGGTGCGGGTGCACCGGCCGCTGCGGGTGCTGATCGCCTCGACCGGCACCGAGCTGATCGACGCGCCGGCGCCGCTGCGGCACGGCCAGATCTACGAGTCCAACAGCGTGATGCTCGCCGCGGCGGTCCGCGAGCTCGGCTGCGAGGTCGAAGTGGTCCGCAGTGTCGTCGACGACGTCGAGGAGTTCCGCAAGGTCATCGAGCCGAAGCTGGCCGACGCCGACCTGCTGGTCACCTCCGGCGGGGTCAGCGCGGGCGCGTACGAAGTGGTGAAGGACGCGCTGACCGGCCAGGGCGTCGAGTTCGCGAAGATCGCGATGCAGCCGGGCGGGCCGCAGGGCTGCGGCCGCTGGCAGGGCGTGCCGGTGGTGACCCTGCCCGGCAACCCCGTCAGCGTCCTCGTGTCGTTCGAGGCGTTCCTGCGCCCGGCGCTGCTGACGGCGCTGGGGCACACCGACGTCTCGCGCCGCCGCGTCCGGGCCCGGCTGACCGAGGCGATGTCGTCGCCGGGCGGACGCCGTCAGTACCGCCGGGGCGTGTTCACGCCGTCCGACCGGGAGGTCACCGGGGTCGTCGGGCCCCGCGGCGGCCCCGGTTCGCACCTGCTGGCCGCGTTCACGCAGGCCAACTGCCTGATCGTGCTGCCGGAGGACGTCACATCGGCTGCGGAAGGCGAGGAAGTGGACGTCCTGCTGCTCTGACCGGGAAGTCGCGCAGCTTCCGGTACGGCGCGAGCAGCGGCAGCGCGGCGATCAGCAGCACGGACGCGACCCAGAGCGTCTCGCGGACGCCGATCACCTCGCCGAGCGCGCCGCCGAGCACCCCGGCCAGCGGGATCGTGCCGTAGGCGACGAGAGACGCGCTCGAGGTGATCCGGCCGAACAGCTCGGGCGGGCAGTAGCGCTGCCGGAACGTCGCGGTCAGCACGTTCGAAGCGACGACACCCGCGCAGACGCCGAAGTCCGCGAGCACGAACAGCACCAGGCCGGGGCCCGGACCGGCGAGCGGGCCGAGCAGCATCATCGGCGCCGCGAAGGCTTCGCAGAGCAGGAACGCCCTCGCGGCGCCGAAGCGCGCGCCGAGCCGGCCGGCCAGTGCCGCGCCGAGCACCCCGCCCGTCGCGGCCAGGGCCAGGACCAGGCCGACGAGGCCGGGCCCCGCGCCGAGCGTGCGGGACAGGAAGACGATCTGGATCGACGTGTACCCGGTGAGCGCGAGGTTCGAGGCGGCGGCGAAGGCCATCATCGACCGCAGGTACCGGTCGCCGGCGACGAACCGCAGTCCTTCGGCGATCTGGCTGCGCAACGGCGTGCGCTCGGCCGGGACGACGGTCTCGCGCACCCGGATCGCCCGCACGCACAGCACGGAGATCCCGAAGCTGACCGCGTCCGCGAAGATTCCGCTGACCGGGCCGAACGCCTGCGCCAGCAGCCCGGCCAGGCCCGGCCCGGCGACCTGCGTCGCGGACTCGCTGCCCTGGATCTTGGCGTTGGCGCCGAGGAGCTCGTCCTGGCCGACCAGCGCCGGCAGGTACGCGCGGTAGGCGAGGCTGAAGAAGACCTTGGCGGCGCCGCCGAGCAGGGCCGCGCCGAGCAGGTACGGCATGGTCAGCGCACCGAAGGCGGCCGCGACCGGGACACTGCCGAACACGAGCATCGACACCGTGTTGCAGACCAGCATCACCGGCCGCTTCGGCAGCCGGTCGACCCACGCGCCGGCGGGCAGGCCGACCACCAGCCACGGCAGCCACGCGGCCGCGGTCAGCACGCCGACTCCGAAGGTGCTCGCCTGCAGCGTCAGCACCGCGACCAGCGGCAACGCCGTGCTCGCGACCATGCTGCCGAGCATGCTCGTGGTCTCGCCGGTCCAGAGCAGCCGGAAGTCCCTGTTCCCCCAGAGCCCCTTCACGGCTTGCCCAGCGAAGTCCGCGCGACGAAGAAGACCGGACGGCGCTCGACGCCGTCACCGGGTTCGGTGCGGTCCTCGAACTCGGCCAGCAGCAGCAGGACCCGCTCGTTCAGCTCTTCGAGCTCGGCGGCGGACAGGCGCATCCAGGTGTCCGTGCTGAACGCCACGCCCCGCCACTCCGGCGGGTAGGTCTCGCGCGTCGCGAGCCACTCGCGCGCGACCGCCATCTGGTGGTCGAGGGTCAGCACCTCGGCGGCCTCCGCGACCGGGTCGTCGGGGAAGTCGGCCGCGGCCCACCGCAGCGTCTTCGCTGTCCGCTTCCACCAGCGTTCCCGCTGGTCACGGGCCAGCTCGGGGGCCACTTCGACCAGCTTGGCCGCGGCCAGCACCTTCATGTGGTGGCTGATGTTGCCCACCGCCTGGTCGGTCTTGCCCGCCAGCATCGACGCCGTCGCCGGGCCGTCCAGGTGGAGCAGTTCCATCAGCCGTCGTCGCAGCGGGTGCGAAACCGCCGCCAGCACCTTCGAATCCCGGATCTCCCGGACGTCGTCGCTCATGAAGCACAAGAGTAGTTGTACAAGAGATGTTGTGCAATGACTCTTGTACAACCACCCGGGTAAGCTCGCGCCATGGGTTTCGTCGCATGGGTGATCTTCGGGGCGATCGTCGGCTGGGCGGGGAACCTCGTCGTCGGCGGCCGGGACCGGCGCCGGCAAGGCTGCCTGGTCAGCGTGCTCGTCGGCGTGGTCGGCGCGGCGCTCGGCGGGCTGGTCTACCGGCTCGCGACCGGCCAGTCCAAGACGTTCGACTTCGACTTCCCCAGCTTCGGCGTGGCCATCCTCGGTGCCGTCGTGCTGCTGGCGATCCTGCGGCTCGTGAACGGTCTCGGCCGTCGACCGAGCGACCATTCGTAACTTTTGCCGGACGAATCCCGAGCGGTGCCGTTCCGGACGTTAAAATGCTTCCTCACGCGCATCGCCCGGTGGCCGGGTGCCTGCGCCGTCGGGGGGCGCAGGCACCCGGCCGCGCTTCTTCGCCTCGATGACGACGTCGACGGCGCGCACCGGGTCCACCAGCCGCGGCACCGGCACCTCGTCGATCTCCCGGCACCACGCGCCCAGGAGCTCGTCGAGACGAGCTTCGGCGGTATCGCGGTGATCGGTCATCGTCCCCTCACAAGGTCTCTCGGCAGCGCCCCGAACGGCGTCGACTACTCAGTGTTGTCGTCGAATTCGACCTTGTGTTACCGGGATGTGGCCGCTCCCACCCGCTGCGGGGACACCCTCACGAGGGAGCCGACCAGGGGCGCGCGCCGACCCTCACCTGGGGCAGCGGTAGCGTGGGGGCGCCCGTACGCGGCCGCCGGACCCCGGCGCCGACGCGTCCTTCCGACACGAAACCAGGGGACCCGACCATGAGCGGCACCCGGCCGGAACCCGCCGGCAATCCCGTCGCCCACGCCCTTCAGCTCGCCCGCGAGACGCTGCCGCCGATGCACCCGGCCGGTCGCCCGTTCGTGGCGGGCGGCGTGGCCGCGACGCTGGTCGCCCGCCGGTTCTCCAAGCGCCTGGGCGTCCTCGGCGCGCTGACGACCGTGGCGATGGCCGCGTTCTTCCGCGAGCCGAAGCGGGTCCCGCCGCCGCGTGACGGCGTCGCGCTCGCCTCGGCCGACGGTCTCGTGTCGCTGATCGAGGAAGCCGTCCCGCCCGCCGAGCTGGGCCTGCCGGCCGAGCCGCGGATGCGCGTGTCGGTGTTCCTCTCGGTGTTCGACGTGCACGTCCAGCGCGTGCCGGCGAACGGCGTGATCGAGCGCGTCGCCTACCGGCCGGGCAAGTTCCTCTCCGCCGACCTGGACAAGGCCAGCGACGACAACGAACGCAACTCCGTGCTGATGCGCACCGAAGACGGCCACGAGCTCGTCGTCGTGCAGATCGCCGGGCTGGTCGCGCGCCGCATCCTCTGCGAGATCCGCGAGGGCGACAAGGTCGGCGCCGCCTCGACGTACGGCATCATCCGCTTCGGCTCGCGGGTCGACCTCTACCTCCCGCCGGGTTCGCGCGTGCTGGTCGCCAAGGGCCAGCGCACGGTCGGCGGCGAGACGGTGATCGCGGAGCTCCCCGCACTGCCTGCGTCCCTTTCGGAAGGCTGATCGATGGTCCGCGTGACCACCCCGGGCGTCCGGCTGCTCCCGAACGCCATCACCGTGCTCGCCCTGTGCGCGGGCCTGTCGGCCGTGCAGTTCGCGCTGACCAAGAACTTCGCCATGGCGATCGCCTCGATCGGCATCGCGGCGGTGCTCGACAGCCTGGACGGCCGGATCGCCCGCCTGCTCGACGCGACGTCGAAGATGGGCGCCGAGCTGGACTCGCTGTCCGACGGCATCTCGTTCGGCGTGGCGCCGGCGCTGGTCATCTACGTGTGGCAGACCGGCGCGGACCGGATCGGCTGGGTGGCGTCGCTGATCTTCGCCGTCTGCATGATCCTGCGGCTGGCCCGCTTCAACACGCTGCTGGACGACACCGAGCAGCCGGCGTACGCGAGCGAGTTCTTCGTCGGCGTCCCGGCGCCGGCGGGCGGCCTGCTGGCGATGCTGCCGCTGGTGGCGTGGCTGCAGTGGGGCGAGGGCTGGTGGTCCTCGCAGTACGTCGTGTGGGCGTGGACGGTCGCCATCGCCGCGCTGCTGATCAGCCGCATCCCGACGCTGTCGCTGAAGACGGTCAAGGCCCCGGCCAAGGCGATCGCGCCGCTGCTGCTCGGCGTCGCGCTGCTGGCCGCCGCGATCATCCAGTTCCCGCTGGTCGCGCTGATCGCGGCGATGATCCTGTACCTGGCGCACATCCCGTACTCGGTCTACCGGCACCGCTGGCTGGCCGCGCACCCCGAGGCCTGGACGGTCCCGCCGCGCGAGCGCCGCGCGATCCGCCGGGCCTCCCCGCGCCGCCTGGGCCTGCGGCGCCCGCTGCGCCGCCGGGTGGCGGGCGCGGCGATGCGCGCGGTCCGCCTCCCCCGCACCGGCGAGCCGATGCGCACCCCCCGCGAAACCTCCCAGAACGGCAACGGCCAGCGCCGCCGCTCCTGGCGCCAGATCGGCCTCCGCCGCAAGTAGCCGTGTCGACCCGCCAATCACGCGTGATGCCCTCCCAATCACACGTGATGCCTCCCCAATCACGCGAGATGCCCTCCTGGTCACGCGAGCCGACCGGGCCGGTACGGCGATCACGCGTGATCCGAGGGGCTTCACGCGTGATCAGCGGGGCATCACGCGTGATTGAAGGGGCATCACGCGTGATCAGGCGGTCGACACGCGTGATCGGGGAGACGACACGGGTTCTCGGCTCCTGGACGGCCGCCGGATCGCTAGGGTGAACGGCGTGAGCCACCCGCAGATCACGCTGACCGTCCGGCACACGCCGTCCGCGCTGGACACGCGCCGCGGCGTCGTCCGGCTGCACCCCGAAGTCCTCGACGCGCTCGGCCTGCGGGCCTGGGACGCCGTGCACCTCACCGGGGCCCGGGTCAGCGCCGCCCTCGCCGCGCCCACCGACGAGGCCGACGTGCCCGGCATCGTCCTCACCGACGACGTCACCATGTCGAACCTCGGCGTCACCGAGGGCGCCGAGATCGTGGTCGCGCCCGCCGACGTCGCCGGGGCCAAGACGGTCACCGTCGCCGGGTCGCGGCTGGCCAGCGTCTCAGTCAGCCCGCACATGCTGCGGCTCGCCCTGATCGGCAAGGTGCTCACCGTCGGCGACGCCGTTTCGCTGCTGCCGCAGGACCTCGCGCCGACGCCGGGGTCCGACCCGGCCGGCCTGCGCGGCCAGCTGTCCCGGGCGATCGGCGCGACCTGGACGAACGAGCTGCTCACCGTCACCGCGACCGAGCCGGCCGGCCCCGTCGCGGTCGGACCGTCCACTGTGGTCGTCTGGCGCGACGGCGCACGCCCCGCGCCCGAGCCCGCCGCGCCCCGGACGGCGACCGCGCTCGTGCGTACCTCCGCCGTCACCGCGGCCGAGGAGTGGATCGACGCGGAGATCGTCGAAGACGAGGTGGTGCTCGCGGAGGCCGTCGAGCCGGTCGTGCCGCTGGCCGACCTCATCGGTGCCGAAGCGACCGCGCGCAAGCTCGCCGAGTGGTTCGACCTGGCGTTCCACCGGCCCGAGCTGCTGGCCCGGCTGGGCGCGCCCGCCCACCTCGGCGTCCTGCTGTCCGGCCCCGAGGGCGTCGGCAAGGCGACGCTCGTCCACTCCGTCGCGAGCGAGTCCGACATCCGCGTGGTGCAGGTGGCCGCGCCGAACCTCGCGGTCCTGGACCCGAACGTCGCGGTCGCGCGCCTGCGCGAGGCCATCCGCGCGGCGGAGGGGCCCACGGTCCTGCTGCTCACCGACGTCGACGCGCTGCTGCCCGCGGCCACCCCGCCGCCGGTCGCCACCGTCGTGCTGGAGGAGCTGCGGACGGCGCTGCGGCGCGAACGCTTCGCCGTCGTCGCGACGACGGCCCGCGCGGAGTCCGCCGACCCACGGCTGCGCGCCGCCGACCTGCTGGACCGCGAGCTCGGCCTCGCCCTGCCGGACGCGAAAACCCGTCGCGAGCTGCTGAACGTCCTCCTCCGCGACGTCCCGCTCGACACGGGCATCGACTGCGGCGTCCTGGCCGAGCGCACTCCGGGGTTCGTCGCCGCCGACCTGATCGCCCTCCGGCGGGACGCGGCCCTGCGCGCGGCCCTGCGCCAGCGGGAGGCCGACGAGCCGCGGATCTCGCAGCAGGACCTCCTCGATGCGCTGGCCACCGTCCGCCCGGTCTCGATGTCCACTTCGGACAACCTGGCCACCGGCGGCCTGACCCTGGACGACGTCGGCAACATGGTCGACGTCAAGCAGTCGCTCACCGAGGCGGTGCTCTGGCCGCTGCGGTACCCGGACTCGTTCGCCCGCCTCGGCGTCGAGCCGCCGCGCGGCGTGCTGCTCTACGGCCCGCCCGGCGGCGGCAAGACGTTCCTGGTGCGGGCGCTGGCCGGCACCGGCGCGCTGAACGTCTTCGCGGTCAAGGGCGCCGAGCTGATGGACAAGTGGGTCGGCGAGTCGGAGCGCGCGGTGCGGGAGCTGTTCCGCCGGGCCGCCGAGGCCGCGCCGTCGCTGATCTTCCTCGACGAGATCGACGCGCTGGCCCCGCGCCGCGGCCAGTCGTCGGACTCGGGCGTCGCCGACCGCGTGGTCGCGGCGCTGCTGACCGAGCTCGACGGAGTCGAGCCGATGCGCGAGGTCGTCGTCCTGGGCGCGACGAACCGGCCGGAGCTGGTCGACCCCGCGCTGCTGCGGCCGGGCCGGCTGGAGCGCCGCGTCTACGTGCCGCCGCCGGACGCCGAAGCTCGGACCGCGATCCTGGTGGCCAGCTCGAAGAACACGCCGCTGGCCGCCGACGTCGACCTCGCCGAGGTCGCGTCCACTCTGGACGGTTACTCGGCCGCCGACTGCGCGGCGCTCATCCGCGAGGCGGCGCTGACGGCGATGCGCGAGTCACTGGAGGCCCGCGAAGTCACGGCGGCGCACCTGGACGCGGCGCGCAAGACGGTCCGGCCGAGCCTCGACCCGGCCCAGCTCGCGGCACTCGAGGCGTACGCGAAAACCCAGGTCGGCGAATGAAAAAGCGGCCGTCACCCCTGGGGTGACGGCCGCTCTCCCAAGCTCAGCTGCCCTTGTGGCCGGCCTGGTATTCCTTCGTCACGATCACTATCACGCCCGGGCTCGCGCCCTCGATCCCCGGGAAGCGCGGCTCCGCCTTGATCCCGAACTCCTGCGCGAGCTGTTTGGCCGCGGCTTCCTCGTCGGTGCCCGGGCGGTAGAACGCCGTCGTCGTCGGGATGGTGCCCTGCGAGTAGTTGCTGACCTCGTTGATGGTCCAGCCGCTCCCGCGGAAGTCCTCCGCCGCGCGGTCCGCCAGGCCCTTGATCGTCGAGTTGTTGAACACCCGGACGGTCACCCACTTGTTGCCCGCCTGGTGGTCACCGGGCTGGCCCGGCTGGCCGGACGTCGGCTGGCCCGGCGTCGGCGTGGTCGGCGACGGCGGGGTGGGCGACGTCGGGTTCGTCGAAGTCGAGGACGGCGGCGTCGTCGAGGTCGACCCCGGCGGCGGCTGCGACCCGGTGGAGCTGCCCGGTGAGCTGGGCGTGCCGCTCGGCCCGGCTTCGTTCGACCCGTCACCACTCAACGCGGACACGCCGCCGATGACCGCGGCGATGATGGCCACCCCGATCAGGACGACGCCCGCGGCCTTCATCGGCCGGGACATTCCCGAAAACACACTCATTTCAGCTCGATCCCCAGTCGCCGGGCGCCACGCTTGCGCTGGCGGGCGGCGCGCGTCTTGCGCAGCCGCTTCACCAGCATCGGGTCGGCTTCGATCGCTTCCGGCTTCTCCAGCAGCTTGTTGAGCAGCTGGTAGTAGCGCGTCGCGGACAAATCGAAGCGTTCGCGGATGGCGTTCTCCTTCGCCCCGGCATGTCGCCACCACTGGCGCTCGAAGACGAGGATCTCGACCTCGCGTTCGGTCAGGCCGGGCACGGGCTTCGGCGGCGACGGCTGCGGCTCAGCCATCGACTCCGCGGCGTCCATCCGAGTCCCTCTCAATCGGGCGTATGGCGAATCAGACCTAGCTCTTCCGCGGGCGCCATTCAACCACGGAAGCGCACGCCGACGTGGGCATCCGCGTCGGCGCGTCACGGTCTGATGCAGGTCTACCAGAGGGGTCCGACTAAACTGCGTGGTCGTGACCATCCACCCCATCGTGATCGCCGGCGAACCCGTGCTGCACCAGCCGACTCGGGAGATCACCGAGTTCGACGAGAAGCTGCGCACGCTCACCGACGACATGTTCGAGACGATGTACGCCGCCGAAGGAGTCGGTCTCGCGGCCAACCAGATCGGCCTCGACCTGCGGGTGTTCGTGTACGACTGCCCGGACGACGAGGGCGTCCGGCACAAGGGCCTCGTCGTGAACCCCAAGCTCGAGACGTCGGAGATCCCGGAGACCATGCCGGACCCGGACGACGACTGGGAGGGCTGCCTGTCCGCGCCCGGCGAGTCGTACCCGACGGGCCGCGCGACGTGGGCGAAGGTGACCGGCTTCGACGTCGAGGGCAACCCGATCGAGGTCGAGGGCACCGGCTACTTCGCGCGCTGCCTGCAGCACGAGACCGACCACCTCGACGGCTTCATCTACCTCGACCGCCTGGTCGGCCGGCACGCGCGCGCGGCGAAGAAGATGCTGAAGTCCAACAAGTGGGGCGTCCCGGGCAACTCGTGGCTGCCGCCGAAGACCCCCGAGGACGACGGCGCCGTCCTCTGACCCGCCCCCCGGTCGTGAGTGAGAAACAGGGTTAGAACACTGTTTCTCACTCACGACGGGTTTCAGCAGCCGAGGAAGTGGCAGCGCACCACCTTCGGCGTCTCCAGCGTCGAGCCCGCCTTGACGTCCTGCGCGAGCCGGACGTACTGGGCGTGCGTCCAGGCCAGCGGGGTCGCCGAGTTGTTCGGCGTGCCCGTCGCGAAGCCCGGCTGCCCCGACGGCGCGTTCTCGTCCCACACCTGCTCCGGCATGGTCTCCGCCGAGCTGCTCACCCGGCCGAGGTCACGCAGCCGCCGCGCGGCCGACGCCGGGTCGCCGAGCGTCAGCTCGTACTCGCCGCGCTCGCCGGCCAGCAGCGGCCACAGCCGGCCGAACGTCGTGCGGCTCTCGGCCGGGAACGTGTAGTCCCACGGCGAACCGTCGGCCTGCTCGCCGTAGCCGTCCTTGGTGTAGCGGTGCCAGAACTGGCCGGTCGGCGTCGTGAACGCGATGTCCTTGTCCGTCACCTTGATGCTGTTGCGAACCACCGGGTCGTCCGCGCGGTAGATGCCGAGCCGGACCAGGTCGAGGAAGCCCGCGTCGGTGACCGCGCGCTGGTCCATCGTGACGCTCGAGTTGCCGAGGTTGTACGTCGTCCCGGCGTTGGCGTTCGCGTCCTTGGTCAGCCGGACGAAGTACGGGTCCTTCGACAGCGGCCCGTTCGTGGTGATCGTCTGCTTCGGCAGGTCGGCCTTCATCTTGTCGGCCGCCGCGAGGTACCGGGCGGCGTCCGCCGGAGCTCCGTTGTGCGAAGCGATGTCCGCGGCGCAGACGAGCCCGGCGATCACCGACGCGATGGTCGACGGGGACCAGCCGTCCTGCTCCTCCCAGCGCTCCTGCTGGGTGTACGGCGCCCGCTGCCCGTTCGGGCCCACGTACCCGAGGATGAAGTCGGCGGCCTTCCGGACGCCGGGCCACAGGTCGTTGCGGCCGAGCTGCTGGGCCAGCACGATCGGGAAAGCGGTTTCGTCGAGCTGGATCGACGTCCAGTACGGCACGCCGTCGACCCGGCTGTTCTGCGGCATGTGCCCGTCGGCCTGCTGCTGGGTGCCGAACATGTACGACACCGAGCGGTTCGCGGCGGCCGTGTCGCCGCCGGCGGCCAGGCCGGTCGCGATCTGGTAGAGGTCACGCGGCCAGACCAGGTGGTAGGTGCCGGACGGCGACCACTCCGGGTCGTTGTTCCCGAAGCGCCACGGCATGCTCGGCGACGCGATGAAGGCGCCCGGGTGGTGCTTGTCCTCGCTCGCGGCGAGCGTCAGCATCGACGCCTTGTAGAGGTCACGCTCGGCGTCGGTCTTCAGCGACGACGGCGGCTTGCTGACGCCGCGCAGGTACTGTTCCCAGCCGCGGTCGTACGCGCGGGTGATGTCGCGGACGCCGCGTCGCTGCGACGCCTGCGCGCTGCCGAGCGCGTCGGCGGCCTTCGCGCCCATGCCTAGGGCGAGGGTGACGTGCCGGTTCCGGACGCCGTCGGCGCTCGTCTGCCCGGTCAGCAGGACGTTGCCCTTGGCGGCGGTGTCGTACTGCGCCAGCTTGAAGGTCTTCGTGAGCTGCGTGTTGCCGTCGGACGAGCCCGCGTAGCCGACGCTCGTCTTCGTGAACGCGGGCTTGGCGGTCAGCGCGGCGGCGTTCGTCGCGTCCTGCGCGGTGACGGCGTCGCCCTTGCGCGCGGCCGAGTCGTCGGAGCCGTCGTTGGTCAGGTCCGGGTCGGCGACCGCGTAGAGCTGGTACGGGCGCCCGGTGAGCGACTGGAAGTCGACGTCCACCAGCACGGTCGTGGCGGCCGGGTCGGTGACGTAGGTCTTGCGCAGCCGCCAGCGGTGCTGGTCGTCGGTGATCGTCTGCTCGTAGGTCAGGCTGTCGTCGTCGGTCCGCCGCACCTGCTGCGCCTTCTCGGCGTAGTCGAGGTCGGCGAAGCTACGGCCGTCCGTGACGACGAAGTTCATCGACCGGACGCTCGGCGTCGACAGGTCCGGGTAGTAGACCTCGGACATCTGGCCGCCCTGGAGCGTGAACCAGACGTTGCTGGACCGGTCGTGAGCCGTGCCGAAGCCGGTCTTGTTCGCGGGCAGCCAGCTGGGATGGGTCCCAGGAGCGCCGGGAGCCTCTCCCGCGGCCGCCGCGATCCCCGGGATCAGGCCGGTGACCAGCAGCCCGGCGAGGGCGCCGAACATGAGTTTTCGCATATCAACCCCACAGAAAGTCACTTCTGCACCGTTACAGAAGCGCCTGGAAGTGTCTCGCCGATCCTTCACCGGCGCATGGTCCGATCCGGTGAACCACTGACCGTCACTGGTCCGCCCGGCCGGTTCTCCAGCAGCGAACGGACTTCGGGCGCTTTCCGGCGCAGACTTGTAGTACCTGCAACGGTGTAATCGAGGTGCTCATGGAAGACGCGATGGACGCCTACTCGCGGGCGGTCAGCACGGTCGCCAAGACCGTCACCCCGCACGTCGCCGGGGTTCAGCTCGCGCGCGGCAGCGGCTCGGCCGTCGTCTTCGCCGCCGATGGCCACCTGCTGACCAACGCGCACGTCGTCGACGGCAACCGAAAAGGCGTCGCGACCTTCGCCGACGGCAGCGAAGTGCCGTTCGACGTCGTCGGCGCCGACCCGCTGTCCGATCTCGCGGTGCTGCGGGCACGCGGCGAGACGCCGTCGGCCGCTCAGCTGGGCGACGCCGACCAGCTCGTCGTCGGGCAGCTCGTCGTGGCCATCGGGAGCCCGCTCGGCTTCTCCGGCACCGTCACCGCGGGTGTCGTCAGCGCACTCGGCCGGGCACTGCCGGTGCGCCACGGCCGCGCGGGGCGCGTGATCGAAGACGTCATCCAGACCGACGCCGCGCTCAACCCGGGCAACTCCGGCGGCGCGCTCGCCGACTCCACCGGCCGCGTCGTCGGCATCAACACCGCCGTCGCCGGCATCGGGCTCGGGCTCGCCGTGCCGATCAACGCGACGACGCGGCGGATCATCGACACTCTCGTCGTCGAAGGCCGGGTGCGGCGCGCGTACCTCGGCGTCGTCGGGGTCCCGGCGCCGCTGCCGGACGACATCGCCGAGCGCACCGGGCAGAGCGCCGGGCTGAGGGTCCACGAGGTCGTCTCCGGCGGTCCCGCCGACCGCGCGGGCCTCAAGGCGGGCGACCTCGTGCTGACCGTCGGCCGCACCCGCGTCTCGGACGCCCAGGGCATCCAGCGGCAGCTGTTCGCGGAAGTGATCGGCACCGCACTGCCGATCACCGTGCTGCGCAACGGAGCCATGGTCGACGTGTACGCCACTCCGGCCGAGTTGGTCGGGTGACTTGAGTATCGCGCTCCGGCGTGGCATGGTCGGTGGCACAACACCAACGCGGGAGCTCGCGCCATGGCGGGCTGAGAGGGTGACTTGCGTTTCGCAGGCGTCACCGACCGCATGAACCTGACCGGGTAATGCCGGCGTAGGGAGTGAAAGTCGTTGACGACGCTCGAAAACAAGGACGTCTCCGTCACCACCGGCCCGATCACCGGTTCACACAAGGTGTATCACCAGACCGAATCCGGCCTGCGTGTTCCCGCACGCCGGATCGACCTCTCGAACGGCGAACACTTCGACGTCTACGACACTTCCGGCCCGTACACCGACCCCGAAGCCGAGATCGACGTCCACAGTGGACTGCACCGGCTGCGCGCCGGCTGGGCCGACGGGCGTGAGCACAACACCCAGCTCGGCTGGGCCAAACAGGGTGTCATCACGCGGGAGATGGAGTACGTCGCCGCCCGCGAACGGGTTTCCGCGGAGTTCGTGCGCGCCGAGGTCGCGAGCGGCCGCGCGGTGATCCCGGTCAACCGCAGGCACCCCGAGTCCGAACCGACGATCATCGGCAAGAACTTCCTGGTGAAGATCAACGCCAACATGGGCAACTCGGCCGTCTGGTCGTCGGTCGAGGAAGAGGTCGACAAGATGGTGTGGGCGACACGCTGGGGCGCCGACACGATCATGGACCTTTCGACGGGCAAGCGGATCCACGAGACGCGGGAGTGGATCATCCGCAACTCGCCGGTCCCGGTCGGCACCGTGCCGATCTACCAGGCGCTGGAAAAGGTCGACGGGGAACCGGAAAAGCTGTCGTGGGAGGTCTACCGCGACACCATCATCGAGCAGTGCGAACAGGGTGTCGACTACGTCACCGTGCACGCCGGCGTGCTGCTGCGCTACATCCCGCTGACCGCGCGGCGCGTTACCGGCATCGTCAGCCGCGGCGGGTCGATCATGGCCGCGTGGTGCCTCGCGCACCACCAAGAGTCCTTTTTGTACACGCACTTCGAGGAGCTCTGCGAGATCCTCCGGCAGTACGACGTCACGTTCTCCCTCGGCGACGGCCTGCGCCCCGGCTCGATCGCCGACGCCAACGACCGCGCCCAGTTCGCCGAGCTGGAGACCCTCGGCGAGCTGACGCACATCGCGCGTTCGCACGACGTCCAGGTGATGATCGAGGGCCCCGGCCACGTGCCGATGCACAAGATCAAGGAGAACGTCGAGCTCGAGGAAAAGCTTTGCGGTGAAGCGCCGTTCTACACCCTCGGTCCACTCGCGACGGACATCGCGCCGGCGTACGACCACATCACGTCGGCCATCGGCGCGGCGCAGATCGGCTGGTACGGCACGGCGATGCTGTGTTACGTCACACCGAAGGAGCACCTCGGCCTGCCGAACCGCGACGACGTCAAGACCGGCGTGATCACGTACAAGATCGCCGCGCACGCCGCGGATCTCGCCAAGGGCCACCAGTACGCCCAGGAGTGGGACGACGAGCTGTCGAAGGCGCGCTTCGAGTTCCGCTGGAACGACCAGTTCAACCTGTCGCTCGACCCGGACACCGCGCGCGCGTTCCACGACGAGACACTGCCCGCCGAGCCGGCCAAGACCGCGCACTTCTGCTCGATGTGCGGGCCGAAGTTCTGTTCGATGCGGATCACGCAGGACGTCCGCAAGTACGCCGAGGAGCACGGTCTGTCCACAGTGGAGGCGATCGAGGCCGGCATGGCGTCGAAGTCGGCGGAGTTCACCGAGTCCGGCGGCAAGGTCTACCTGCCCGTGGTGCAGCCGTGACACCGCCCACCGCCCTCACCATCGCCGGATCCGACTCCGGCGGTGGTGCGGGCATCCAGGCGGACCTGCGGACGTTCTTCGCCAACGGCGTACACGGGCTCGTCGCACTGACCGCGGTGACCGTGCAGAACTCCCTGGGCGTCCAGGGTTTCACCGAGATCCCGGCCGACGTCGTCACCGCACAGATCAAGGCGGTGGCGTCCGACATGGGCGTGAACGCGGCGAAGACGGGCATGCTCGCGACGGCGGAGATCATCCGCGCGGTCGCGAAGACCCTGGATGAGCTGGGGATGGACTTCCCCTTGGTGGTCGACCCGGTGGCAGCGTCGATGACCGGCCACGCGCTGCTCCGGGAGGACGCCCTGGAGGCGATCCGCACAGAGCTGTTCCCGCGCGCGACGCTGATCACGCCGAACCTGGACGAAGTCGGGCTCTTGACCGGCATCTCGGTTTCCGACGAGGCTTCCCAGCACGCGGCGGCGGAGGCACTGCTGGAGTTCGGCTCGCAGTGGGTCCTCGTCAAGGGCGGCCACATGCAGGGGACGTCCGAGTGCGTGGACCTGCTGTCGGACGGAAAGTCGTTCATCTCGTTGAGCGGCCCGCGGTTCAAGACGGAGAACACCCACGGCGGCGGCGACACGATGGCCTCGGCGATCACGGCGTCACTGGCGAAGGGCGCTTCGGTGCCGGACGCGGTGGCAGCGGGGAAGAAGTTCATCGAGCGCTGCGTCGCCGAGTCTTACCCGCTCGGTGCGGGTGTCGGGCCGGTGTCGCCGTTCTGGGTGCTGGACCGCTAAACACCGGTCGCCGGCCTGGCCGAACTCAGCGGCTAACGGACCGGCTGCAGCTCCCGGCCGTCGTACTCCTCGCGTGACGAGCGGATGCGGTCGAAGTTCGCCTGCGACCACGTGCTCAGCGCCACCAGGTGCGCCCCCACCTCCGCGCCCATCTCCGTCAGTGCGTACTCCACCGTCGGGGGCGTTGTCGGGTACACCGTGCGCGTCAGGAAGCCGTCGCGCTCCAGTTGGCGGAGGTTCTGGGTCAGCATCTTCTGGCTGATTCCGTCGACCGCGCGGCGCAGCTCGCCGAAGCGGTGCGGGCCGCGGGCCAGTGCGCCCAGCATCAGGGCCGTCCACTTGTTGGCCAGCAGATCCAGCACGTCCCGGCAGGGACAGCTGCGGAGGTAGACGTCCCAGGGTCCGTCCTGGTCACAGGTAGTTTCCACGAGGTACCTACTTTACGAACAAGTGCCTTCTGGCGAAAAGTGACGAACGCTCCGAGTATAGGGGGACACCCAGGAAGAAGGAGAGCAGAGATGCGCGTCGTGACCCAGGAGACCCTCGGCGGACCGGAGGTGCTCCGCGTCACCGAAGCACCGCGCCCGGAACCCGGGCCGACGGAGGTCCTGGTGCGGGTGAAGGCCGCGGGCATCAACCCCGTCGACTGGAAGGTGCGCGCCGGCGGTGGGTTCCTCGGCGAGCCACCGTTCACCGTCGGGTGGGACGTCGCCGGCGTCGTCGAGGAGGTCGGCTTCGGTGCCACCGGTGTCCGGGAAGGCGACGAAGTCCTCGGCATGCCGTGGTTCCCGCGCCCGGGCAACGCCTACGCCGAGTACGTCACCGCGCCCTCGCGGCACTTCGTGCGCAAGCCGGCCGGACTGTCGTTCGCCGAGGCCGCCGCGCTGCCGCTGGCCGGGCTCACCGCCTGGCAGGGTCTCGTCGACGTCGCCGATGTCCACAAGGGACAGCGCGTCTTCGTCGACGCCGCCGCGGGCGGGGTCGGCCACCTCGCCGTGCAGATCGCCAAGGCACGCGGCGCGCACGTCATCGGCACGGCCAGCGCCGGCAAGCACGACTTCCTGCGCGAACTCGGTGTCGACGAGCCGATCGACTACCACGACGCGCAAGCCACCACGTCCGATGTGGACGTCTACTTCGGACTCGTCGGCGAGGACAGCGATCTGCGCTGGCTCCCCGCGATCAAGGAGGGCGGCCTGCTGATCGGCGTGCCCAGCGGCGTCGCCGACCAGGTTGCCCGAAAAGCCGCCGAGCGCAATGTCCGCACCGAGCGGATCCTCGTGGAGCCGGACCGCGGCGGGCTGACCGGCCTCGTCGAGCTGATCGAGGCCGGTCAGCTGAAGGTCCGCGTCGAGCAGACCTTCCCGCTGGAAGACGCCGCCAAGGCGCACGAGCTGGGTGAGTCCGGCCGGGTGGCCGGCAAGCTCGTGCTGACCGTCTAACCCCGGGCGAGCACCTGCGGCAGCACCGTCGTGAGCCCGGTCCAGTCCGACGTGATCACCGACGCGTGCTGCTTCGCCAGGTCGGCGACGCGCTGGTTGGCCTGCTCGACCGTCGGGTTGTGCGCGTCGATCGCCGGCGCGACGTTCTGCCCGTCGGTCATCACGACGTAGTAGTGGTTGGCGTCGTACCACCACGGCCCGGTCTGCGTCACCCACGCGTTCGCGTCGCCGTCGAACACGACGAACCACGGCTTGAGGTCGGCGGTGTACTTGTCCCGCGGGTCACCGCCGGCCGCGCCGTGGACGGTCGGGAAGATGTTCGCGTCGCCGAGCTTGCCGGCGTTCTTGAGCCCGACCAGGTAGCGCGCGTACTCGACGTCCGTCTTGAGCGTGTCGGTCGGGTTCTGCTCCTCGACCGTGCCGGGGATGATCTCGGTGATCACGCGGCCCCGCAACGCGTCCACGGACGGCCAGTTGTCCGCTTTGGACGCGTCGTCGAGCGTGGCGTAGCTCCCGAGCAGCTCGGCCGGGCGGAACGCGACGCTGCCGAGGTGCGAGCGGAACGTCGCGTCCAGCTCGTCCGGGCCCATGCCGGTGTTGTCCGAGAAGCCCGTCTTCATCTCGAGCTTGAGCGTGATCGGCGTGTGCCCGGGGTGGGCGGCCAGCCAGATCCGGATGTCGTCGAGGCAGTACTCGAGGTTCTTGTTCTTGCCGCCGGTGTACAGCTGCGACGCCGACGTGGCCGCGACGCAGTTGTTGTTGTTCCCCAACGGGTTCGAGTGGCTGACCTTCCACTCGTGGGTGAAGAAGTCCGGCCAGACGTCGAGCTCGATCAGCGACGACCCGGCGTCGAGCGCCTGGGCCAGATAGCCGTAGGCCGCCGGGTCGTACGTGTTGTGCACGCCGACCGTCGTGACATGGGAGAGCTTTGGGCTGTCCGCGTTGGCAGCAGTCGCTCCCGAGAACGTGAGCGCTGCCGCGAGGAGGACCACCGAGAAGAGCTTCATCCAGGCTCCTTCGAACGTGAGTAACGTTCACAATGTCTCACCGTGGTTGACTGTTGATGAAGCAAAAGAGGCCGATTGGCCTAGACCAGAAGTCGGGAAACCACCATGACGACGAGCCCTCCCACGGCGTTGACCATCGCCGGGTCGGACTCCGGCGGTGCCGCCGGGCTCCAGGCGGACCTGCGCACCTTCCTGACCTGCGGCGTGCACGGCCTGGTCGCGGTCACCGCCGTCACGGTGCAGAACACCCTGGGTGTGCACGACCGCGCCGACCTGCCGCCGCACATCGTGGCCGGGCAGATCGAGGCCGTCGCGGCGGACATGGGCGTCGGGGCGGCCAAGACCGGTATGCTGGCGTCCGCGGAGATCATCAACGCCGTCGCGGCCGCGTGCGACAAGGCCGGGATCGGCCGCGACGAGAAGATCCCGTTCGTCGTCGACCCGGTCGCGGCGTCGATGCACGGCCACCCGCTGTTCGACGACGCCGGCCTGCACGCCCTGCGCGACGAGCTGCTGCCGCGCGCGACGGTGCTGACCCCGAACCTGGACGAGGTCCGCCTCCTGACCGGCATGACCGTGAAGGACCGCGAGGGCATGCACACCGCGGCCGTGGTGCTCCAGCGGATGGGCCCGAAGTACGTCCTGGTCAAGAGCGGTCACCTGCAGTCCGACCCCGAATGCGTCGACCTGCTCTTCGACGGCTCGACGTTCGTGGAGCTGCCGGGCGAGCGGTATCCGACGCCGCACACCCACGGCGCGGGCGACACGATGGCGTCGGCGCTCACGGCGGGCCTGGCCAAGGGCATGCCGGTGGTCGAGGCGGCGCGGTACGGCAAGTGGTTCGTCTCCCACGCCGTCGAGCACGCCTACCCGATGGGCGCCAAGGTCGGACCCGTCTCGGCCTTCTGGCGGCTGGCACCCGAAGAGCGCTGAGCACCCGCCCGGTTACCATCCCTGCGTTTACTCATCCTTGAACTGAGCAGGGGGCGGCCTTGACCGGGCGCGAGCGGGTGGCGAAGGTCCTCGAGGACCGCCGCTTCCAGAACTTCATCATCGCCGTGATCGTGTTCAACGCGACCACGCTCGGCATGGAGACGTCGACGTCCCTGATGAACGGCTACGGGACGCTCCTGCACGTCCTCGACCACATCGCGCTGGGCATCTTCGTCGCCGAGCTGCTCGCGAAGTTCTACGCCTACCGCGGCGCGTTCTTCCGCGACAACTGGAACGTCTTCGACCTGCTGGTCGTCGGCATCGCGGTGATCCCGGCGACCGGGCCGTTCGCCGTCCTGCGATCCCTGCGCGTGCTCCGGGTGCTGCGGCTGATCTCGGTCGTGCCGTCGATGCGCAAGGTCGTCTCCGGGCTGCTCGCGGCGATCCCCGGCATGGCGTCGATCGCCGCGCTGCTCGCGCTGATCATCTTCGTCGCCGGCGTTATGGCGACCAAGCTGTTCGGCGTCATCTCGCCGGAGAACTTCGGTGACCTCGGCACGTCGCTGTTCACGCTGTTCCAGGTGATGACCGGTGAGGCGTGGCCGGACATCGCGAAGGAGATCATGGTCCAGGCGCCGATGGCCTGGATCTTCTTCGTCGTCTACATCCTGGTGTCGAGCTTCGCGGTGCTGAACCTGTTCATCGCCGTGGTCGTCAGCGGCATGGAGGACGAGCTGCGCCAGGACATCCGCGAGGAAGAGGCGAAGCAGGCCGAAACCCAGGCGGCCGCGAACCAGGAGATCCTCGACGAGCTGCGCGCCCTGCGGGCCGAGCTCGCCGAGCTGCGGCGGGAAGCGGCTTAGCGGTCCTCGTCCGCGATCAGCGCCTCGAGCGCCGGGAGCGCCGTCGTCAGGGCTTCGCGGTGCTCGGGCGTCAGGCGGTCGAGACGTCGGTTCAGCTCCTGCACCCGCGTCGACCGGACGCCGGAGACGAGCCGCTCGCCCTCCTCGGTCGCCTTCGCCAGCCACGCGCGGCGGTCGACCGGGTCGGACTCGCGGCTGACGTAGCCCGCCTCGACGAGCGACGCGATGATCCGCGACATGGTCGCCGCGGCGACGCCCTCCTTCGCGGCGAGGTCGCCGAGACGCAGCTGACCGGAGATCACCAGCGTCGCGAGGGCCGAGATGGCGCCGTGGCCCGGGCCGGGTACCCCGGCCTGCCGCAGTGACCGGGACAGCCTGCCGACGGCGAGGTACAACCTGCCCGAGACGTCCTGGACGGAGGTGCTGGTCACGGCTGGCTCCTTCTGCCCTTGCCCCGCCGCGGGTGCGCCGGAAAGTGCCGACAACCTTACGGGTTCGCGGTGCACGTTCGGCGTTAAGGCACCCGTGTTCACCGGGGTGGACTCGATGCCTGCGCCCAGAACCGCTGCGGCACGCGCCCGGCGCTGCGGGCCAGGTGACCGGCGACGACGGCCGAGCGCATCGCCGCGGCCATCCGTTCGGGGTCCGTCGCCCGGGTGACGGCGGTGGACAGCAGGACGGCGTCGCAGCCGAGCTCCATCGCCAGCGTCGCGTCGGACGCCGTGCCGATTCCGGCGTCCAGGATCACCGGGACGCCCGCCCGCGAAACGATCAGCTCGATGTTGTGCGGATTCCGGATGCCGAGGCCGGTGCCGATCGGCGCGCCCAGCGGCATCACCGCGGCGCAGCCGGCCTCTTCGAGGCGCAGCGCGAGCACCGGATCGTCGTTCGTGTAGGCGAACACGGTGAACCCGTCGGCGGCCAGCCGTTCGGCGGCGTCGAGGGTTTCGATCGGGTCCGGGAGCAGCGTCCGGTCGTCGGCGTGCACCTCGAGCTTGATGAGATCGGTACCGAGCGCCTCGCGCGCCAGCTGCGCGGTGAGCACGGCTTCGGCGGCCGTGCGGCAGCCCGCGGTGTTCGGCAGCAGCTCGATGCCGAGCCTCTTCAGCAGTTCGAGGACGCCGGAGCCGCCCTCGGCGTCGGCGCGGCGCATGGCGACGGTGGTCAGCTCGGTGCCGGACGCGACCAGCGCGCGTTCGAGCACGGCGAGGTTCGCCGCGCCGCCGGTGCCGATGATCAGCCTCGACGACAGCTTGTGCGTGCCGATGACCAGCGGTTCTTCGTCCATTTCAGCCTCCCTGGACCGCGGTGAGCACGTCGAGTGCCGCGCCCTTGGGCACGGCGGTGGCCGCCCAGTCGCCGCGGCGGACGACGACGCCGTCGACCGCGACGGCGATGCCGGGCCGCTGGCCGCCCGACGCGTCGAGGACGTCGGCGACGGTCGCGCCGTCCGGGAACTCCGTCCACGTCCCGTTGAGCTTGATCTCCATCACACGTGCTCCTTTTGGTGCAGGCGGGCGGGCGAAGCCGCTTCGACGCCTTCGGGCGGCTTCTCACCCTCGAGCCAGGCGAGGACGGCGTCCGCGGTCACGGGGGCCATCAGCAAGCCGTTGCGGTGGTGCCCGGTGGCGGCGAAGACGCCGTCGTCCAGGACACCGACGTACGGCAGCACGTCCCGACTGCCGGCCCGCAGGCCCGCGGCGGTCTCGACGAGCTCGTACTCGGTGATCGCGGGGAAGACGCGCTCGGCGCCCTCGATCAGCTCGCGGACGCCGCGCGCGGTGACGGCCCGGTCGAAGCCCGCTTCGTACTGCGTCGCGCCGAGCACAAGCTCCTGGTCGCCGCGCGGGACGAGGTAGATCGGGCGCCCCTCGACGACGGCCCGCACGGTGCGCGACGGCGGCGGCAGGCAGCCGCGGCGCGGTTTCAGGCGCAGGATCTCGCCCTTGAGCGGGCGGACGGCGTCGGCGAGCTGCGGGTGCAGCCGCCCGGTCCAGGCACCCGCGGCGAGCACGACGGCGTCGGCGTCCGGGATCCGTTCGACGCGCTCGCGGACGAACCGGACTTTGTGGTTGACGCAGGCCGCGTACAGGGCGTGGAGCAGTTTCCGGTTGTCCACGGCCAGGTCGCCGAGCACGTGGAGTCCACTTCGGACGGACCCGACCCCGGGTTCGAGCCGCTTGGTCTCCCGGCTGGTGAGCCGTTCGGCCGCGCGGCCGAGCGAGTGCAGGTGGGCGGCGAGGATGTCGAGGTGCCCGGCGTCGGCGCTGTCGAACGCGACGACGAGCGTCCCGTGCTCGGCGAGTCCGGGGTCGACGCCCTCCTGCGCGAGGTCGCTCGCGAAGCCGGGCCAGCGCCGTAAAGAGGCTTCGCCGAGCGTGAGGACGTCCTCCTCGCCCGGCCAGGCCTCGGTGACCGGGGCGAGCATGCCGCCGGCCAGCCAGGACGCGCCGCCGCGGACGGGCTCGGGGTCGTAGAGGGTGACTTCGTGGCCGGTGCTCGCCGCGCGCCAGGCCGCGGACAGGCCGATGACGCCGCCACCGACGACGGCCAGGGTGTTCGTCATGGGAATCACGCTCCCTGCGCCGGCATGACCCGGATCAGGTTCCACGGTCGGAGCGGCAGCTCCCTCTCAGCCCGTCCCTCGGGCTCCCGTGCGGACTCCCTCACCCTACTGTGCCGTTGGTTGATAATCCAACCGCAGCCACGGCCGGATGACTTTCGCGGCAACGACACTTGCCGCTCGACGGCCGGCCTGCTTTGGTCGGATTATCAACCGCCGAGGTACGGTCGCCGCTATGCCCGCCCTCTCCGGTGACAAGATCCGCGCCCGCCTCGACGCCGCGCGCCTGTACCTGTGCACGGACGCCCGCACAGCCCGCGGCGACCTGGCCGCGTTCGCCGACGCGGCGCTGGCCGGCGGCGTCGACATCATCCAGCTGCGCGACAAGACCGGCGGCTCTCCGCTCGAGGCCGCGGCCGAGATCGCGGCGCTGGAGGTGCTGGCCGAGGCGTGCGCGCGCCACGGAGCGCTGCTGTCGGTGAACGACCGCGCGGACGTGGCACTGGCGGTCGGCGCGGACGTGCTCCACCTGGGCCAGGACGACATCCCGGTCCCGCTGGCCCGCCGCATCCTGGGCGACGAGGTGGTCATCGGCCGCTCGACGCACTCCGTTTCGCAGGCTTCGGCTGCCGCTGTGGAGTCGGGCGTGGACTACTTCTGCACGGGCCCGTGCTGGCCCACGCCGACGAAGCCCGGGCGTACCGCGCCGGGGCTGGACCTGGTCCGCGCGACCGCGGCTTCGGCTCCCTCGCGCCCTTGGTTCGCGATCGGCGGGATCGACGGCCCGCGGCTCCCGGAGGTTCTGGAAGCCGGGGCGTCGCGGATCGTCGTCGTCCGGGCCATCACCGAGGCCGAGGACCCCGAAGCCGCCGCGCGAGAGCTGCGGGCCCGCCTCCCCTGACCTACGGGGTCGGGGTGGTCGCCGCGCCCTGGCTGGTCGGCGGGGCCGAGGTCGTCGGCTGCTGGGCCGTTGTGCTCGGGGTCGTCGGGGTGGTCGTCGGGGACTGCGACGACGTCGTCGGCGGGGTGGTCGTCTCCGTGGTCGTCGACGGCGTGTTCGTCGGCGAGTCCTGGGTGTCGTTCGTCGAGGTCGACGGCGTTGTCGACGGGGTCGGGTCCGTGGTGCCCGATCCGCCGCCGAAGATCTTGCCGATGCTCGAGCCCGTGCCCGCCGCCACCTTGCCGCCCGTCGCCGCCTCGACGCCGACGATCGCCAGGATCGCCACCGCGAACGCCACCACGCTCGTGCCGATGATCAACGGCCAGCGCAGCTTCCGCAGCCGCGAAGGCTCTTCCTCGGGCGGTGACTCCGGCCGCGGAAGCCGCACCGTCGGCTGCTCGGCCAGCTCGACCTCGGAACCGGTCCCGCCGCGCCGGCGGATCCCCGACGTCGCCAGCTGCCGGGCCCTCGCCGCCGCCGCGCGCGTGCGCTGCAGCGAGCGCAGGTACACCTCGCCGCCGACCGTCGTGATCACACTCGCCACGCCCGCGCCCACGACGGTCCCCGCCACGCCGAGCGTCGATCCCAGCAGTGCCGCCGTCACCGCCGCCAGTGCCGCTGCCATCACCTGCGCGATCCGCAGGCCTGACTTCTCTTCCTTCGCTTCGGAAGCCGCTGCGTTCTCCTTGCTCATGATCCCGATCCGGTAGTAAGTCTTCTCCCCTGTCCAACGTCTAAGGCGCGCGAGGAACTCCCCGCGTTGCCGTGACGTGAGGAGGACCACTCCGTCTGTCCACAATAGACACTCCGGATCGAACACTTTCTTGACATACTCGGCACATGGAACTGGTGACGATCTCAGACATCGAGGCCGCGGCGAAGCGCGTCCAGGGTGTCGCCGTGCGCACGCCCCTGCTGCTCCAGACGTGGGACCCCCGCGGAACCCTGTGGCTCAAACCCGAAAGCCTGCAACCGGTCGGCGCGTTCAAGGTGCGCGGCGCGTTCAACGCGATCGGTTCCCTCGACGAGCTGCAGCGCTCCCGTGGCGTCATCGCTTACTCGAGCGGCAACCACGCGCAAGCCGTCGCTTACGCCGCGCAGCAGTACGGCGTGCCCGCGGTGATCGTCGTGCCGGACATCGCGCCGCGGATCAAGGTCGAGGCCACCCGCGCGTACGGCGCCGAGGTGATCGAGGTGCCGATCGGCGAGCACGAGGCCAAAGCGCACGAACTGGCCGCCGAACGCGGGCTGACCCTCGTCCCGCCCTTCGACGACGCGGCGATCATCGCCGGACAGGGCACGACGGGCCTCGAGATCGCCGAGGACCTCCCCGACGTCGAGGTCGTGCTGGTGCCGGTCAGCGGCGGCGGGCTGGCGTCCGGCGTCGGCACCGCCATCAGGGCCCGCGCCCCGCACGCGAAGGTCATCGGCGTCGAGCCGGCGCTGGCCGGCGACACGACCGAGGGGCTGCGCCTGGGCCGTCAGGTCGACTGGCCGCAGGCGGACCGCGCCCGGACGATCGCCGACGGCCTGCGCGCGCAGCCGTCGGAGCTGACCTTCGCACACCTGAAGGAGGTCGTCGACGCCATGGTCACGGTCTCCGAGGACGAGATCCGCGAGACCATGCGCACGCTCGCCCGCAAGGCCCGGCTGGTCGCCGAGCCCAGCGGCGCGGTGGCGACGGCGGCGTACCTGTTCCACGCCGAAGAGCTGCCGGCCGGACGCACGGTCGCCGTCGTCTCGGGCGGCAACGCCGACCCGGCGATGTTCGCGGAGATCCTCGCGGGCTAGGAACCGGCGACCGGGGTCCCGCCGCCGCGGACGTGCGTCGGCGGGCCCTCGACACCGCAGTGGTAGCACTCGCCCAGGTGCGGAGACTCGTCGGCGGCCGGGGGCGGAGGAGTCGGGGGCGCGAGGACGCCGTTGTGGATGCCCAGCGCGATCAGCCCGCCGGCGATCGCCAGCGCCGCGCAGATCACCAGCGCCATCCGCCACCCCGCGGTGAGCGCCACCGGGTCGGCGTACGCCTCGCCGGTCAGCCCGGCCGCCGCCGGCAGCACCGCCACCGCCAAGAGCCCGCCGGACCGCGCGATGGCGTTGTTGACCCCGGACGCGACGCCGGCGAAGCGGTCCGGGGCCGCGGCGAGCACCGTCGCGGTCACCGGGGCCACCACCGTCGCCAGGCCGAGCCCGAACACGACGACCGCCGGCAGCACCGCGCCGAGGTAGGACGCGCCGGGCGCAATGCGCAGCATCAGCAGCATCCCGATGCCGACGACGATCGGGCCGACCACCAGCTGCGCGCGCGGCCCGATCCGCTGCGCCAGCGCGCCCGACCGGCCCGACAGCAGCAGCATGACCACCGTGAGCGGCAGCCCGGCCAGGCCGGACGCCGTCGGCGAGTAGTGCAGCGACACCTGCAGCTGCATCACCAGCAGCATCATCACGCCGCCGAGCGCCGCGTACATGGCGAAGGTCAGCACGTTGGCCAGGGTGAACGTCCGGTCGCGGAACAGCGACGGCGGCACCAGCGGCTCGCGCGAGCGGTGCTGGACGACGACGAACGCGGTCAGCCCGGCGATCCCCAGCAGGCCCGCGACCAGCACGATCGGGTCACCGATGCCGCGTCCCGGCGCCTCCACCAGCGCGCCGGTGATCCCGGCGAGGCCGAGCGCGCCGAGCGCCGCGGCGCCGAAGTCCGGGTGCCCGGTCGCCTCCGGGTCGCGGGACTCGGGGACGAACTTCCGGGCCATCAGCACGACGACGACCGCGATCGGGACGTTGATGAGGAACGCGAGCCGCCACGACCAGACCTGGACGAGGAAACCGCCGAGCAGTGGTCCGGCGGCCGCGGCGATGCCGCCGAGCCCGGACCAGGCGCCGATCGCGCGGGCGCGGGCGTCGTGCGCGAAGGACGACTGGAGGATCGCGAGCGACCCCGGCGTCAGCAGCGCGCCGCCGATGCCCTGCAGGATCCGCATCGCGACCAGCATCTCGGTGGACACGGCGGCGGCGCACAGCCCGGAGGCGACGCCGAACCAGACGACGCCGATGAGGTACACGCGGCGCCGGCCGTAGCGGTCGCCGAGCGAGCCGGCGACCAGGATGAGCGCGGCGAGCGCCAGCAGGTAGCCGTCGAGGATCCATTGGAGCCCGGCGACGGAGGCGTTCAGCTCGGCGCCGATGCGGGGCAGGGCGACGTTGACGATGGTGCCGTCGAGCATCGCCATGCCCGAGCCGAGGATCGTGGTGGCGAGCACGCCGCGGGCGGCGTGCGTCCCCCATCGGATCCCGGTGTCTTCGGTGGCAGTCACCCCGCAACTCCACCTTGCGCGGTGATCGCCGTCAACACCGGGTCAGGGCATCAGCGTCGTGACGAACTTGTACCGGTCGCCGCGGTAGACCGAGCGGGCGTACTCGACCGGCTTGCCGTCCGTGGCGAACGAGTGCCGGGTCAGCCGGAGCACCGGCATGCCGACGTCGGCGCCGAGCATCTCCGCCTCTTCCGGACCGGCGAGCGACGTCTCGATCGACTCCTCCGCGCGTTCGAGTTCCACGCCGTAGTACTCGCGCAGAACGGCGTACAACGAACCGCCCGCCGAGACGTGCTTGCGCAGCCCGCGGAATCGGCCGGCCGGCAGGTGCGAAGTCTCCAGCGCCATCGGCTGCGAGTCCGCCAGTCGAAGCCGTCGAAGGCGAAGAATTTTCGCACCAGTACGGATTCCGAGCAGTTTCGCGAGATCGCCCTCGGCCGGGAGCTCCTCGAGCTCCAGCAGCTTCGAAGACGGCTTCAGGCCTTGGCGCCGCATGTCCTCGGTGTAAGAGGACAACTGCAGCCGCTGCGCGAGCTTCGGCTCGGCCGCGAAGGTGCCTTTGCCCTGCACACGGTGCAGGCGGCCCTCGGCGGTGAGGTCCGCCAGCGCCTGGCGCACGGTGGTGCGGGAAACCGTGAACTCCCCGGCGAGCGCGCGTTCGGTCGGGATCGGCGACCCGGGCGGCAGCACGTCCAGGAGGTCGAGGAGGTGCTGTTTCAGCGCCCAGTACTTGGGCTCGCGCTGCCCGCGCATCCCGGCGACGGCACTCGCCTCGCCCGTGGTGGTGGTCTCCAACATGCCCGACTCCCTATGTCTTCCCTCATTGCGCGCCACGTCCCCAGAAGAAACGTACCCTTTTCCCCAAACGCGCCGCCCCACTAAGATTGGTCTAGACCTGACCGACGCCGCCTGAGTCCGGTACATAATGCCGGAGGTGGAGAGGAAAATGATGACCGAACAACGGCCCGGCGAGCACATGGCCGCGGAGATCGCCCAGCAACCGGACGTCCTGGCCGGACTGGTGGGGCGTCAGGCGGAAATCGCCGAGGTGGCGGAAAAGATCTCACAACGGCCCCCGCGCTTCGCTTTGCTCGCCGCGCGTGGATCGAGTGACCACGCAGCGTTGTATGCGAAGTACCTGATCGAGGTACTGCTCGGCCTTCCGGCTGGTCTTGTCTCCCCGTCCACGGCGACGCTGTACGGCGCGCGGCCCGATCTGCGGGACGTGCTGTTCGTCACGGTCAGCCAGAGCGGTGGTTCGCCTGACCTGATCGAGGTCACCGAAACGGCGCGGCGCCAGGGCGCGCTGACGGTGTCCGTCACCAACACCCCGGACTCGCCGCTGCGGGCGGCGTCCGAACTGGGCGTCGACATCGGCGCCGGTCTCGAGAAGGCCGTCGCCGCGACCAAGACGTACTCGGCGACGCTGATGGCGCTCTACCTCCTGATCGACGCGGTGCGCGGCGGCAAGGCGGCCGACGCCGAGAAGATCGGCGAGCTGGCGCAGCAGACCCTCGACGGTGCGGCCGAGGGCGTCCAGCGCGCGGTCGACCGGTACCGCTTCGTGGACCGCGTCCTCACCACCGGCCGCGGCTACTCGTACGCGTCGGCGCTGGAGGGCTCGCTGAAGCTGGCCGAGACCAGCTACCTCGCCGCCCGCGCGTACAGCGGCGCGGACCTGCTGCACGGCCCGGTCGCGGCGGTGGACGGCGAGACCGCCGTGCTCGCGGTGACCAGCAAGGGACAGGGCGGCCAGGCGATGCACGAGGTCCTCGAGGCCGTCGGCAAGCGCGGCGCGGACGTCCTCGCCGTCGGTTCGGCCGCCTCGGAGGTGCCGGCGGCGCTGCGCATCGACGTCGCGCCGACGGTGGAGGAGCTCGCGCCGATCCTGGAGATCCTGCCCATCCAGCGGATCGCGCTCGGCCTGTCGCTCGCCCGCGGCGGCGACCCGGACAGCCCGCGCGGCCTGCTGAAGGTGACCAAGACCAGGTGACCTTCGCGATCGGCGTCGACGCCGGCGGCACGTCGACCAGGGCCGCACTGGTCGACGCCGCCGGCGTCGTGCTCGGCACCGGGCGCGGCGACGGCGCCAACCCCAACGCGCACGCGCCCGAGGTCGCCGCGGGCCGCATCGCCGACGCGATCGCCGAAGCGCTGGGGACGCACGACCCGCGCGACGTGCGGGCGTGCGTCGTCGGCATGGCCGGGGTCAGCAAGCTCAGCGACGTGCGCGTGGCGGCGGTGTTCGACGCGGCGTGGGCGCGGATAGGGCTCACCGGCGTGCGGGTGGTGGCCGACGCCGAAGTGGCGTACGCGTCCGCGACGTCGGCGCCGGACGGGACCGTGCTCGTCGCCGGGACCGGTTCCATCGCGGGCCGGATCCGCAAGCGCCGGCTGGCCGGCACGGCGGGCGGCTACGGCTGGCTGCTCGGCGACGAAGGCTCCGCGTTCTGGCTCGGCCGCGAAGCCGTCCGATCCACTTTGGAGGCTCTCGGGCGCGGCCTGTCCCTCGACGGGCTCCCGTCGGCGGTGCTCACCGAGGCACTCGGACCGTCCGGTTTGGACGTACGGACCGACGCGGAGCGGCTCGCCGCGGCACGCGCGTTGATCACGACCGCCAACGCCGAGGCGCCGGTCCGGCTCGCCCGATTCGCCCCTTTGGTGAGCGCCGCGCACGCCGCGGGCGAGCCCGCGGCGGGCGAAATCGTCACCCGAGCGGCCGAGCTTCTGGTCTCGAACGCCCTCGCCGCGCGCGAGCCCGGCGAGTCGACCCCGGTCGTGCTCGTGGGTTCGGTACTCACCGGAACCAGCCCGGTCGGCGCTCTCGTGCGCCGCGGACTGGCCGGGCTCGAGGTGCTGACCAGCTCGGATGGGGTGCTGGGGGCGGCCTGGCTCGCGGCCGTGGACGCTTTCGGCGAAGGGGTGGTTAGACCAGTATTTCCCTAAAAAATTGAGTAAAACGCGACGCGAAGACGCCAAAACGTCGACTCGACCCCCGTCGGCCGGGTAACGTAGTCCCTGGCCCCCGGACCCTCCCCCCTCGCCGGGGGCCGCCTTATGCCCCGGGTACGTCGTCCGGGCCGGTTTCGGGGGCCAGTCGCAGGCCGGGATGCTCCGGGGGCAACGCCCGGTAGAGCACCCAGCCACTCACCGCCACGGTCAGCGCGACGAGCGGCCACGACAGCACCGTGCGGGCCACGCCGAGCGCGATCACCTGGCCGGACCACCACAGCAGGCCGTAGACGACCACCCGCAGCACGTACTGGCCGAACACCCACACCCAGCTGGCGCGCGAGTAGGCCTTCAGCAGCACGGGGTCGCGCCGCCAGCGCGTCTTCTGGCCGAGCACCAGGCCGACGACGACGCCGAGCAGCGGCCAGCGGATCACGATGCTGGCCGCCCAGAGCAGCGCGCTGGCCACATTGGACATCAGCTGCAGGAGGAAGAAGTCCTGGGCACGGCCGGTGTGCAGGGCGATCAGCGCGGCGGCGACGACGGCGGCCAGGCTGACGACCAGCGCGCGGATCTTCCCGCCGCGGACCATCCGGAAGATCCCGAGGGCCACGGCGACCGCGATGGCGACGCCGGCGCCCCAGGCGATGGACTGCCCGGCCGCGAGCCAGCCGACGACGAAGCCGGCGGGCGGGATACTGGCGTCCAGCGCACCCCGGCGGCCACCGAGGATCTGCGCGAGCGACTCACGGGGTTCTGCGGACACGTGTCCAGCGTGCCGGATGGCGCCGCGGAGGCTGCCGGCAGGGAGATTTACGCCACAAGAGTCTGGTGATTGCCTTCGAGTGTGCGGTCTCACGGCATGCGGTAGGTGAAAACTACGTAATAGAGAGGCGGAGAAGGCCGACAAGATAAGACACTGTTACCGCAGGCTGAACACCGGTGGGGCCCGGATGGTTAGTTGGGGTGTACAACTACATGTCGGGGAGTCGGTCGCAGGACGGGAAGGGGACCCAGCGTGTACGGATTCGACAGCTATGTGGCGATCGGGGACAGCTTCACCGAGGGGCTCAACGACGAGCTGCCGGACGGCTCGTTCCGCGGCTGGGCCGACCGGCTCGCGGAGATCTTGGCCGGGGGGCGAAGCGGCTTCCAGTACGCCAACTTGTCCCTCCGGGGCAAGATGCTCGACGAGATCATGGACGAGCAGCTCCCGATCGCGCTGGAACTGAAGCCCGACCTGGTCACGCTGTGCGCGGGCGGCAACGACATCATCGTCCCGGGGGCGGACGTCGACGCGGTGGCGGCCCGGCTCGAGGAGGGCGTGGCCAAGCTGCGCGCGGCGGGCATCCCGGTGCTCATCTTCAACGGCCCGGACACGAAGGTGTTGTCCGTGATGTCGGTTTTGCGCGGCAAGGTGGGCATCTACAACGCCCACCTGTGGGCGATCGCGGAGCGCCACGGCGCCCGCATGGTCGACCTGTGGACGATGGAGCCGCTGCACGACCGCCGCGCGTGGAGCGACGACCGGCTGCACTTCTCACCGGAGGCCCACCGCCGCATAGCGATGAAGTCGGCGGAGGTCCTGGGGGTCCCGACGGCGGGCGACTGGAGCGAGCCGTGGCCCCCGGAAGCGGTCCCGAACCGCTGGATCGACTCGCGGCGGTCGGACCTGACGTGGACGAAGCTGTACCTGCTGCCGTGGATCCGCAGGCAGCTGCGAGGCCAGTCGATGGGGGACGGGCTGTCGCCGAAGCGGCCCCAGCTCGCACCGCTGCTGCCGATGGACGTCCTCGAGGTACCGGACAACGCCCAGGCGCGGCAGCAGGCCAGCTGAGACGGGTCGTGAGTGAGAAACAGGGTTAGAACACTGTTTCTCACTCACGACCGCCAGTGCCCGGCCGATCACAGCACGGCCAGTTGTCCACATGTCGACTTACCTGGGGACAACTTGTGGACCACCACCCCTTCTCCGGCTCGCCAACCCGCTCCACCCGGCTTACAGTCCCCTTATGTCCGGTGGACGTCGCTGGATCCTCGTGGTCCCGATCGCGGTGCTGGTCACCGCGCTGCTGGCGGGGGTCGTCACCTGGGCGCAAGGCGGGAGCATCCAGCGTGAGCTCACCGCCGACGCCCAGGCCGCGCTCGCCAACGCCGGGCTGACCAAGGGCAACGTCACCTTCGACGGCCGGGATGCCACCCTCACCGGCTTCGCCCCCGATCAAGCGCTCAAAGCCCTCGAAGTCGTCCAGAACGTCGATGGCGTGCGGGCGGCCCAGCTGCAGGGCGACGTCACCCCCGTGGCCCCGAACCCGAACCCGGCCACCACCAGCGCGCCGCCGCCCACCAGCAGCCCGCCGCCGACCACCAGCGCCACCGCTCCGCCGCCGCCCACCGACAAGGCCGGGGTGCAGGCCGAGATCGACCGGATGCTCGCCGAGGCGCCGATCACCTTCGTGCCGGACACCGCCCGGCTCACCCCCGAAGGCGAACAGGCCGCCCGCACCGTCGCGGTCGCCCTCGCCAAGTCGCCGGACACCTTCCGGTACCGCGTCACCGGCCACGCCGCCCGCGGGTCCGGCAGCGCGAGCGGCTCGCTGAAGCTTTCCCGGGACCGTGCCAGAGCCGTCACGCGGATCCTCACCACCAACGGGCTGACAGCCAAACGCGTGACCTTCCGGGGGCTGGGCGACACCCGCCCCGCCGGCGGCGGCGATGAAGACCGGCGCGTCGAGATCACGGTCGTTTAAGGGGTGATGGCGGATGGTGTGGCTGTTCGGGCAGATCTGGCTGTGGCTGATCATCGCCTTCGCCCTCGGCGCGCTCACCTCGTGGCTCCTCCTCCGCACCCGCCGGCCCCGGCCCCAGCCTGAACCCGAGCCCGAGTTCGTGGACGCCTACGACGAGCCCGAGCCGCTCGCCACCGAGCAGACGCAGTTCATCCCCGCGGCCTGGATGCAGCCCGAGAGCGACCGGCACGAACCCGTCCAGGACGACGAAGAACCGGAGCCCGCGGGCCACCGCGAAGGCCGGCTGCCGCTGCCCCCGCAGCGCGGCGCGCAGGCCGAGGACTGGCCGACCGAAGAGGAACCCGCCTGGCCGGAAGCCGACGAGGTCACCCCGCAGTGGCCACACCAGCCTGGGCGCGGTGGCTGACACCCATCCTGGTAAGTTCGGCTACGCACTGTGAGCGAGGCCGAGGAGGGGGTGGCGTGACGCTCCCCCATTGGACGCCCCAGCAGGTTCTGCCGCCGGGCCGCCACGCCTGCGACCTCGCCGACGTCTACGAACGCCTGGTCTTCGACGCCCCGCACCAGAACGAGCGCGAGATCCTCTTCAGCGCGCTCAACAGCTACCTCGGCGTCGCCCGGCGGATCATGCCGACCGGCCGCGCCTGGGTCGGCGGCGAGCTGATCACCCGGACCGCCCACCCGCCGCGCGGCCTCGACGTCGTCCTCATCCCGGACGAGTGGGGCGCGCTCAAGCGGCTCGACGACGCCGGCCGGTCCGCGCTGTACGGCCTGCTCACGCTGCGCGGCGTGATCGTCGGGCAGCCCGCGATGTACCTCGACCAGGTCCAGCCGGTCGGCGGGATGCTGGACGGCTTCCTGTGCCGTCCCGGCGACGAAGACGTCTGGGCCGAGGTCTGGGCCGAAGGCGGCAGGGGCTACCCGGAGATGATCTGGTGAGGAACGAGTTCCGGCGCATCGCCGACGAGATCCCCGGCGGCACGTGGCTCGACGACCTCGCGCGCGCCTCGGCGATGGCGGCGAACGCCAAGTTCGAACGAACGTCCCGCTCGCCGCTGCTGCACGTCTCGGTGATCGGCGAGCAGAGCATCGACGCCTACACCTTCTCCGACATCAGCCGCGCGCTGCAGGACGCGACGGCCAAGATCGGGCACATCATCCGGAACCCGTCCGGCGAGGTCACGATCGTCCAGCAGGCCGATCGCGACAAGGCGCCGCTGATCCAGCGCGGCCAGGCGGGCAACGCGATCTTCCTGGGCTTCCCCGAGCTCGACGCCGTCGACGACGCGCTGATCGTCGACGGCATCGAGACGCTGTCCGAGCGCGCGGTCAAGGAGCTGTGCGACTTCCTGCCGGCCAACGGCTCGGACGACGGCGCGCTCGACGCCGTGCTGCTGCAGCGCGACACCGTCCGCAACGCCGTGAGCGACATCGTCAACGCCGTCGCGAAGAACGCCGGCATCGGGATGGCGCTGACGCCGACGTCGGGCGAGCAGGTCACCCGCAGCATGACCACCGAGCAGGCCCGGATCCTGCAGGGCAGCCTCCGTGAGTCGCGCGAGGAGGTCGGCTACGAGACGGTGCGCGGGCGGCTCGACGGCGTCCGCACCCGCCGCCGGATCTTCTACCTCGACCGCGAGTCGGGCGGGACGATCCAGGGCGCCGTGGCGCCGGACCTGCTCGACGAGATCAAGGAGAACCTCGACCGCCCGGTGACCGCCCGGCTGCGCGTCGTGCGCACGACGACGATCGACGGTCGCCGCGGCCGTCCCGTTTTCGAGCTCCTCGAAATCACTCCCGAAGTGAGCCTTTTCGACTGAGAAGTCCGGCTTGCGACTTTCGTCTTGAACACCGGAACCGACGGTCGTCGTAGGCCGCCCGGCCAGGGAAACAGTGGGAACTCCGATATTCTTCCCATTGATCACCCGGCCACACCCTGCGCACGTTGTCAGGAAATACCGACACCTGCCGCGAAATGGTGGGACAATGACTTTTTCCAGAATGTAACAATTTCGTTCGTGGGCACTCTTATGGGTTAACGTCGTCGCACTCCCACCCGAAGGGGTCCGCATGATGACCGACCCGCAGTACCCGCCGCCGACCGCCGCGCGCCACGGACGGCCCGCGCCACCGGTGACGGCCACGGAGCGTCGTCAAGCGAACGCGAAGCCGGGGCGGAACATCCTCGCGATCGTGAGTCTCGTGCTCGGCGTGGCCGCCCTGGTCGTCGCTTTCGTCCCGGACATCGGGTTCGTCGCGTGGCCGCTGGGCGCGATCGGGCTGGTCTTGGCGGTCGTCGGGCTGACCCAGGTCAAGAAGGGGACGGCGGGCGATCGCGGGCTGGCGATCACCGCCACCGCGGTCTCGGTCGCCGCGCTGCTCTCGACGGGCGGGATGCTGGCGTACTCGACCTTCCTCGGCGGTGGCGAGTCCGGGCTGCACCTGCCCGCGGCGGCCGGGGACAAGCACACCGTGACGTTCCAGGTGACCTCCGCCGGCGGCGCGACCGTGCGTTTCGGCAGCCTGTCGGACCAGCGGACGGAGAACGCGCCGGCCAGCACCGACGCGTGGGAGGGCGCGGCGTCCTACAACAATGGTTCGTACCTGTTGACGCTGACCGCCGACACCCGCAATTCACAGCTCAACAACGAAATCAGCTGCGCCATTCTGGTCGACGGCAAGAAGGTCGCGGAAAACAGCGGGACGACGATCGCGCTCTGCACGGCGAACGTGAGCTGACCTGCGACGACCGGGAGCCTGACGACCGGCCGGCCTACCCCCAAGTCGGCCGGCCGGGCCGTCACGAGCCGCTCCTGGCGGCTCCCGGCCCCGGCGGGGTTTTCCCGCACGGGGCCCGGCGCCGGCGTCTCAGCCTGCCCCTCCCCTAGGGCTCAGCCGGCACTGCCGAACCTACGCGGACGCCGCCCGGGGCCACTAAGAATCCACTAAGGATCGACCCGGGAAGCCGGGTCGTGATCCATTCGCAACCGGCATTTATCTCCATGAATGTGGATCACCGCCGGAAAGTTGTCACGCGAAATCTTCACTGCAGTTCGGCGAGCTCGGTCCGGACCTCACCGACCAGCTTCGGGTGCACCCGCTCGTAAATGCGCACCGACAACGCCAGCTGCTCCCGCGCGCCGTCGAGATCACCGCGAGCCCGCAGCACCCGGCCCAGCGTCAGCCGCAGCGCGCCCTCGCGGGCCGCGAACTCCCGGCTGATCGCGAGGTCGATCGCCTCCCAGACGTACCGCTCCGCGGCCTCCAGGTCGCCCGCCCGCAGGCTGAGCTCGGCCAGCTTGTCCAGCGAGACGACCACGCGGTGGTCGTCGCCGAGCGAGCGGTCGATCGCCAGCCCCGCGAGCTGGTGGGCGATCGCGTCGGGCAGACGGCCCGCGCGCTTCTCCGCCTGCGCGCAGCTGCCCAGCGCCTGGCCTCGCAAAGTGACGTCCGAAGCCTCCGCGATCGCCTTGGCCAGCCGGTCGATGGCCTTCTCGTGCTCGCCGCGCCGGCTCAGGGCGCGGCCGAGGTGCAGGTCGACCGAGGTGACCAGCCGCTCGTCCGCCTGCCCGGCGGACAGCTCCAGCGCCCGCTCGGCGTCGGCCAGGCCGAAGCCCGGCAGGTCGAACGTCAGCGCGATCTCGCACCGCGCGAGCCGCAGCCAGCACTGCCCGGCGACGTCGCCCGCGGCTTCGGCGGCGGCGACGCCGAGGTCGGCCATCCGCGACCACTCGTCCAGCAGCGGGCACGCGACGCGGTAGCCGTGCCCGATCCGCGCCAGCCGCCAGACGTCGTCGTAGCGGCCCGCGGCGTACGCGGCGTCGAGGGCCGCGAGCAGGTTCGGCCACTCGGTCGCGAACCAGTCCTGCGCCGCGGCGAAGCCGTCCAGCGGCGGCATCGCCTCGTCGGCGAGCACGCCGGTGAAGTCGAGCGGGTCGGCGACGTGGCCCAGCCGGCGCCGCGCCCGATCGGCCACCGCCTGGTAGTAGCGGACCGTCCAGCCGACCGTCTCGTCGCGCTCCTTCTCGCCGAGCTCCTGTTCCGCGAGCTCGCGCAGGTAGAGCCAGACGAGGTCGTGCGGGGCGAAGACGTCCCGCGCGGTCTCGGCGATCAGGTTGTGCGCGGCCAGCGCGCGCAGCCGCCGCCGGGCCTCGACGACCGGGATCTGCGCCACCGCGGCCATCAGGTGCGGGCCGACCATCACCCCGGGCACCGCGCCGAGCTGCAGGAACGTCTCGGCGATCTCGCCCGGCAGGCCGCGGAAGGAGACGTCGAACGCGGCGCGCACGCCGTCGTCGGCGCCGTCGACCTGCAGCCCGGCCAGCCGCGTCCGCTCGTTGCCGAGCTCGTCGACGAGCTCCTCCGCGGTCCGTTGCGGACTCGCCGAGAGCCGCGCGCCGGCGATCCGCAGGGCGAGCGGGAGGTAGCCGCAGAGCCGGGCGAGCGTGTGGTTGTGCCCGGCCGGGCCGGCGAGCTCTTCGATGAGCCGGACGGCGTCCTCGGGTGCGAGCGTGCCGAGCACGCGCTGCTTGGCCGCGTTCGACACGGCGAGCCCGTCGAGGCGCGACCGGCTGGTCACCACCGTCATCGTCCGCGCGCTCGGCGGCAGCAGCGGGCGCACCTGCTCGGCGGTGCGGGCGTCGTCGAGCAGCACGAGCATCCGGCGCCCGGCGATCAGCGACCGGTAGAGCGCGACGCGTTCGTGCAGCAGCTCGGGGATCTTGGCTGTCTCGACGCCGAGGCCGAGCAGGAACTGCGTCAGCAGCTCGGCCGGTTCCAGCGGCGGGTGGTGCGGGTCGAAACCGCGCAGTGACGCGAACAGGACGCCGTCCGGGAACCGCGCCGCGACGCGGTGCGCCCACCACACGACGAGGCTGCTCTTGCCGACCCCGGCGGTCCCGGTGACGATCGCGATCGTCGTCTCGCCGGCCTCGGCGCGGGTGACCAAGCTGTCGAGCCAGGCCAGCTCGTCGGCGCGCCCGGCCAGGCTCGGCACCGCGGCGGGCAGCTGCGAGATCGGCTTGCCCGGCTCGGCGGCCGTGGCCGGGGTGGCGGCGGAGCCGCGCGCCGGGAGGTCGTCGTTGAGCACGCGCTCGTGCAGCCAGCGCAGCTCGGCGCCGGGTTCGACGCCCAGGGTGCGGAGGGTGGCGCGCGAGACGGTCCGGTACAGCTCGAGCGCGTCCCCGCGGCGCCCGGCGTGGTAGAGCGCCCGCATGAGCTGGCCGGCGGTCCGCTCGGCGAGGGGATCGGCGCGGACGATCGGGCTCAGCTCGACGATCAGCTCGGCGTGCCGGCCGAGGTCGAGGTCGGCGTCGACGCGGGCACCGTGCACGGCCAGGCGGAGGTCCTCCAGCTCGGGCGCCCGCAACGAGTCGGGCACGCCGCCGAGCGCCGGGCCCTGCCAGAGCGCGAGCGCCTCGGCGAGCAGCGCGGCGGCGACTTCCGGGGTGGCCGGCGACGCGGTGTCGAGCAGGGTGCGCGCCCGGTGGACGTCGATCCGGTCGGGGTCGACGTCCAGCCGGTAGCCCGGCGGGGTGGTCAGGATGCTCGGGCCGTCGATGTCCCGCAGGATCCGCCGCAGGTGGGAGACGTTGCCGTGGACGATGGTCCGGGCGGTGGCGGGCGGGTCGTGGCCCCAGAGCGCGTCGATGATCTCGTCGAGCCCGACGACCTTGCCCGGCTTGAGCGCGAGCAGGGCGAGCAGCCCGCGGACGCCGGGGCCGCCGATCGGGACGGCGACGTCGCCGTCGAAGAGCTGGACGGGCCCGAGCAGCTGGAACCGGCATTCGGCCATGCTCGCGCCCACCTCCCCGGGGGTCTCCCTCGCGCGAAATCAACCTACCGTGGTGACGGGTTGTCGAAGGGGGCCGGTACCAGGAGTTTTGGCCGTTCTGCGGATTCCGCAGCGCCGAGTGGGACGGGGTGCGACATCCACCGGCGGAGCGTCACCCCGGACGTGAGACGACCCCGTACCAGCGGTCCCGATCCGCTGGTACGGGGTCGTCGTAAAACTCCCGGCTGGGCCGCCAGGGGGCGCGGTCCACCCGTCGTCTTCGAAGGCGACCGGGCGGGTGAGCTCACCCCGAGCGAAGCACCCGCCGATCGTCCGCGAAGACGTCTGTCGCGCGGGCCACACGCTCGCACGGTGGCGACACGGTAACAAAGCGCACCGAGTCCGTCACCGGTGGGTTGTGACCTAGCGCGAGATCGGGGTCGAGTCGCGGCCGGCGATGAACGCGGGCCGCGGTGTGCTCGCCGCGAACGGCTCCTGCAACGCGTTCTCCACGCTGTTGAACACCAGGAAGATGTTCGAGCGCGGGTACGGGGTGATGTTGTTGCCCGAGCCGTGCATGATGTTCGAGTCGAACCACAGGGCCGAGCCGGCCTGGCCGGTGAACTGGTCGATGCCGTGCTCGGCCGCCATCTTCGTGATGTCGTCCTCGCTCGGCACGCCCACCCGCTGGTCCTTGAGCGACGCCTTGTAGTTGTCGTCCGGCGTCTCGCCGGCGCACTGGACGAACGTCCGGTGCGAGCCCGGCATGATCATCAGGCCGCCGTTGAACGGGTAGTTGTCCGTGAGCGCGATGGAGCAGCTGACCGCGCGCGGCGACGGCATGCCGTCCTCCGCGTGCCAGGTTTCGAAGTCCGAGTGCCAGTAGAAGCCCGTGCCCTTGAACCCCGGCATGTAGTTGACGCGGCTCTGGTGCACGTACACGTCGGAACCGAGCAGCTGCCGGGCCCGGTCCAGCACGCGCGGGTCGCGCACCAGCTCGGCGATCAGGCCCGAGATCTCGTGGACGTCGAAGATCGACCGGACCTCACCGGTGCGCGCCTCGCTGATCACGCGTTCGTCCCGGGCGAGCTCCTTGTCGGAGGACAGCCGCACCAGCTCCTGCCAGTACGCCTGGACCTCCCCGACGGAGAGCAGGTCGTCGACCACGGTGTAGCCGTTGGTCTCGTGGTTCGCCAGCGTGGCGGCGTCGATCGGACCGTCGGCTTCGGTGCCCCACACCGTGGGGTGCACGCGCGGCAGGTGGGCCGGCGTACCGGTGATCCGGGTCGGGTAACCGTCGTCGACCCGGGTGTCCGTCAGCGTCACGGCTTCGCCTCCTGTTTCCTCGCTGCTCTTACGCTTCCTCGACGACCAGCGGGTACACGCCGTTCTCGTCGTGCACCTCGCGGCCGGTCACCGGAGGGTTGAACACGCACACGCACTTGATCTCGGTCCGCGGCCGGACCTGGTGCTTGTCGTGGTCGTTGAGCAGGTACAGCGTCCCGGGCTTGAGCTCGTACACCTTGCCGGTGGCGAGGTCTTCGATCTCGCCCTCACCGGAGGTGATGAACACGGCTTCGACGTGGTTCGCGTACCAGAAGTCGTTGACAGTTCCCGCGTACAGCGTGGTCTCGTGCACCGAGAAGCCGACGCCCTCCTTGGCCAGGATGATGCGCTTGCTGCGCCAGTTCGGGGTCTTGATGTCGGCGTCGGTGTCGGTGACGTCGTCGAGGGTGCGGACGAGCACGTCGTACTCCTTTACTTCTTGAGGACGGCCTTGATCGATTCGTCGATGATCGAGAGGCCCTGGGTCAGTTCGTCGTCGGTCAGGGTGAGCGGCGGCAGGAGCTTCATGACTTCGCCGTCGGGGCCGGAGGTTTCCATCAGCAGGCCGCGCGCGAACGCCTCGGCGCAGACCCGGCCGGCCAGGTCGCCGTTCTCGAACTCCAGGCCACGCGCGAGGCCGCGGCCCTTGGCGGCCAGGTTCGCGTCCGGGTAGGCCTCGACGATGCCGGAGAAGGCGGCGGCGATGCGCTCGCCCTTCGCCTTGGTCGACTTCTCGAGCTCGTCGTCGCTCCAGTAGGCGTTGATCGCCTCGGTCGCGGTGACGAACGCGGGGCTGATGCCGCGGAAGGTGCCGTTGTGCTCACCCGGCTCCCAGACGTCGAGCTCCGGCTTGATCAGCGTCAGCGCCATCGGCAGGCCGTAGCCGCTGATGGACTTCGACAGGCAGATGATGTCCGGCGTGATCCCGGCTTCCTCGAAGCTGAAGAACGGGCCGGTGCGGCCGCAGCCCATCTGGACGTCGTCGAGGATCAGCAGGATGTTGTGGCGCTTGCAGAGGTCGTCGAGACCCTTCAGCCACTCCAGGCGCGCGGCGTTGATGCCGCCCTCGCCCTGCACGCCCTCGACGATCACCGCGGCCGGCTCGTTGAGCCCGCTGCCGGAGTCTTCGAGGAGCTTCTCGAAGTAGAGGAAGTCCGGCATCGCGCCGTCAAAGTACGCGTCGTACGGCATCGGGGTGGCGTGCACCAGCGGGACGCCGGCGCCGCCGCGCTTCATCGAGTTGCCGGTGACCGACAACGCGCCCAGCGTCATGCCGTGGAAGGCGTTGGTGAAGTTGATGACCGACTCCTTGCCGGTCACCTTCCGCGCCAGCTTCAGCGCCGCCTCGACCGCGTTCGCGCCACCCGGACCCGGGAACACGACCTTGTGGTTCAGGTTGCGCGGGTCGAGGATCTTGTCGCGGAAGGTCTGCAGGAAGTCGCGCTTCGCCACGGTGAACATGTCGAGCGCGTGGGTGACGCCGTCACGCTGGATGTAGTCGATCAGCGCCTGCTTGAGCCGCGGGTTGTTGTGCCCGTAATTCAGCGCGCCCGCTCCGGCGAAGAAGTCCAGGTAGGACTTCCCGCTCTCGTCGTAGAGATGGCTGCCCTGGGCGCGGTCGAACACGACCGGCCAGCCGCGGCTGTAGCTGCGGACCTCGGATTCGAGCTCTTCGAAGATGCTCATGACGTTTCTTTTCTCCTACTCGCCCGGATCTTTGCGTGCCGTGAGCGGACCGATGCGGTAAAGCTCTTCCGGTAGGTGTTCACCGTCGCCGGGGAAATCCGCACCGGCGAACAGCACCGTGGTTTCCACCGGCGCCTCCCAGCGCTTCGCGAAGGAGGTGAACAGCCGGATGGACGCTTCGTTGTCCGGGGTGATGGTGGTCTCGAGGTAACGCACCCCGTCGGCGACGAGCCGCGTGTACAGCGCATCCAGCAGCGTGCCGGCCAGGCCCTTTCCCCGCTGCGACGCGTCGACCGCGACCTGCCAGACGAACCCGACACCGGGTTCCTGCGGCCGGCGGTAGCCGGTCACGAATCCGACCGCCTTGCCGTCTTCACGCGCGACCACCGAAGTCTCGGCGAAATCGCGGCACCACAGCATGTATGCGTACGGCGAGTTGAGATCGAGCTTGGCGGAATCGCGCGCGATTCGCCACAGCTCCGCGCCGTCCGCCTTGGTCGGCGATTCGATCAAGTGCGTTACGGACATACTCAGGAAACGTAACAGAGAATTTTCGACCTGCCAGCGACGCAGCTCACCGACCCCGCAATGACCTGGGGCGACGCGGGGTACCCGGTGAGGAGTCCCACAAACCTGTTTGAAGTGGACGGTCCCGGGGCATACGCGCGGCTGGGTCGCGCACCCGTGGTTCGCGACCTACCCGCACCCTGAACCTTCGAGCCCGTGATCGCAAGGCGACGGGCCGTATTCCGCACGAGTCCGCACGAGCGGCGCCCTTGACCGGACGTCTCCCACTCAGCGGCCCCCGCGACGGTGGATCGTCCGGATCAGGCGCCGCGCCGGTGCCGCAGCCGGCGCCAGATCCCGCTCACCGGCATCACGACGGCCGGCAGGACCAGCAGCCCGGACACCACGAGCCACCACACCGCGCCTTCGCCGCGCCGCCAGCCGGCCACCACGCTGCCCAGCCAGCCGAAGAACGGCTGCGCGAGCGGGGGCAGGAACGACGCCAGCAGCAGCGCCGCCACGACCAGCACGCCCAGGGCCGCGAACAGCCGGCGCGCGGTGCGGCCCATGGTCAGCAACGCCGTCGCGAGGTAGATGACCGCGCCCGCCAGCACCGGGAGGCCGATCCACTGCAGGATCGCGCCGCCGCTGTCGCCGATGACCAGGCCGGCCAGCAGCGCCAGCACGCCCGCCGCCAGCGAGCCCGGCGTGCCCAGCTTGGACGCGCTCTGCGTGACCTTCGCCGTGCTCCGGGCCACCGTCCGCAGGATGCCCGCGACCGTCTTCGGCCAGCCGCCGGGCAGCCGGAACGCGACCGTCCCCGCGTTGACCGTCGCGGCGCCGAGCTTGACCAGCGTGCGCGTGAGCTGCGCCGTGCCCTGCTCGCCCGCGAGCTTCTCCGCCGACACCTGGCACGCCTGGAACACGCGCTGGGCGGCGGCCGCGTCGGCGATCGGCTGCGCGGCCCGCGTGCGGAACCCGGCCGACGCCTTCCCGCTGCACCCGCTCACCTTGACGTCGGCGGCCGCCCGCGTCGCGACGACCGGCAGCTCCTCCGCGGCGATCTCCGCCTGGCGCGCGCGGGCCAGCACCATCGCCGTCACGGGCATGCTGACCGGCCGCTCGGTGGCGAAGTCCACGGCGTTCAGCGCCGAGTCCAGCCCGAGGAACGCCAGCTCGGCGTCGAGCTGGCCGGTCAGCTCCCCGATCTCGGCGGGCTCGGCGTTGTCGTCGCGGTCGGGCACCCGCCACGCCGGCTTCAGCGCGGTGACCAGTTCGTCGCGGAAGGCTTCCGCCCCGACGAGCTCACGCAGGGTTTCCAGCCGTCGCGGGTCGAGCAGGCACTGCACCAGCCAGCCGACGCCGTCGACGCGGCCCCACATCCAGTCGCTGGCGCGCCACGAAGACTTGTAGAACGCGCCGAAGTAGTCGGCCTGCAACCCGGTCAGCTTGTCCGCCGACCGGCGTCGCTTGAGGTCCAGCAGCGTCCGCGAATCGGCGCTGACCTGCACGAGCTCGACCCGCTGGTCGACCGACGGCGCCTGCGCGAGCAGCCCCCGCGTCGCGACGTGCAGGCCGAGCAACCGGGCCTGGACGACGTCGTCGCCACCGCCGGGCAGATCCAGCCAGTCGAGCAGCGTCTTGACCGTGCCGGGCGTCTCGCCGCTCAGGGCGCGCAACGCCGGCGTCGCGGCCCGCAACGCCGTCACGACCATGGGCCAGGCCTGCGCGACGTCGTCCGAGCGGCCCAGCCCGGCCCACTCCCCGGCGAGCTCGCGGATCCAGGCGTCGAGCGTGCTGCTCGCGCCGGGTTCGTCGTGCGCGGCGACCCACTGCGCGAGCCGCACGCCCCGGGCGGAGGTCTTCCGCGCCGCGTGCAGCCCGGCCCGCGCGTTGTTGAGCTCCTTCGCCTGCGTGGGATCGGGGCCGAGCTTGAACCCGGCGTTGATCAGCTGCAGCCCGGTCGCCACGGCGTCGTCGAGCGCGCTCGTGCGGTACGCGACGAGGTCCGCGACGGTCATGCTCGCCGACGGCGGCTCCGGCGGGATGCCGCTGCTCAGCCCGGCCACGGCGACCGCGCGCAGCTGCTGCGACATCCCCGAGGCCCACTCCCGATCCTCGGTGTCCACATCGGACAGCGCATACCGGCGGGTGGCGACACGGACCAGCTCGGCCGCGTCCTCGGCCGTCCGCCGCTCCAGGTACGAAGTGGCGATTCCCTTGTCCACCAGGCATTCCGGGCCACCGCGCAGGCCCAGCGCCGCCAGCGAGACGCGGGTGTCGCGCGTCCGGACGACGGCGTCGTTGTGCCGGGTCAGGTCCTCCAGCTCGGCGCTGATCGACTGGCTCATCACCGTCGAGACGACCTTGCTCATCGCGTTCGACAGCAACGGCGGGTTCGCCGCGTCGCAGGCGATCTCGGTCGCCTCCCGCTCGCCGGTCGGCACGACGTAGAGCAGCAGGCGCCGGACGTCCGCGTGCGACGGACGTTCGAAGATCTCCCGCAGCGCCGGCCGCAGCGGCTTGTTGAGCAGCACACCGCCGTCGGTGAGCCAGTGCGAGCGGGTCAGGTCGGTGTAGGCGGTCATGTCGGGGTGCAGCTCGTCGACGCCGTCCGGGCCGATCGGCATCCGCGACAGCTCGAAGGCCCCCGGGAACGACGCGGTCGAACGCGCGGCGAGCGCCAGCGGGCCCTGCACGCCTTGCGTCCACAGTGGACCGTCGAAGCGGAAGAGCATGCGATGTTCGGTGTCCCGCACGAGGTTCCCGAGCGCGTCGTCGAACCGGGTGGTCTCGCCGTCGATCATGGTCCCGGTGAGCAGCACGGTGACGTCCGGCGGCTCGGCGGGCGCGGCCCCGGCGTCGCTGATCCGGTGCAGCGCGCGTTCGAAGTCGCCGAGCAGCACGCGGTCCCCGTCGAGGATCGACCGCGGCTGCGCCTCGGCCGGGTCGCGGACGAGGTTCTCGAGCGAGCCGATCTCGATCCAGGTGTCCCGCAGTACTTGCGGGGTGGAGCCGAAGGCCTCGGCCAGGCCGAGACAGGCGGCGTTGACCCCACCGGCACTGGTCCCGGTGAGCACGTCGATCGACACCGACGCGCGCAGGAGGTCGAGCAGCCGGCGGTAGAGCCCGGGTTCGGCGTCCCCTCGCGACTCGCGCAGCAGCTGCGACGTCTCGGTGGCGACCCCGCCCATCCAGATGGCGAGGCTGGCACCGCCCACCATGGTCATGGCCAGCCGGATCTCCTGCGGCCACGGTTCGGCTGATTGAGGCATGGGCTCCCCCGCCCGTCGTCGTACTGACGCAGAGTAGAGGCGCAAGGTGAGCGCAGGGATACGTCCGGGTGTACGGCCGTTCGGGTGGAGTTGTTCCGCCGTCAGGCCGCGAGGTGCTCCAGCAAGAGCACCTGCCCCTCACCGACCGCGAAGCCCAGCACCGCGCCCGTCGCGATCAGGATCCACTCGTCCTGCTCGAAGGCCGGCCGGAGCAGCCGCTCGAACTCGTGCGGGGAGAGCTCCTTCATCTTCGACACCAGGACGTTGCGGATGTCCATCGCGTCGGTCGCGTAGTCCTCGATGTACCGCATCGTCTCCGGGAGGCGGTTCATGATCTGCTCCGCGATCGCCAGCTTCACGTCCTGGTACTTCCGGCTGCCCACCGCGAAGACCAGCAACGGCCTCGCGACGCTGCCGAGCTCGCGGTCGAGCTGACGCTGGATCAACGCCAGCACCCGGTCCGACAGCGGGCCGTGGAGGATCGCCTCGATGACGTTGTGCGGCGTGATGATCTCCTGGGCGATCAACGAGCCGTACGCCTCCGCGACCTCCGCGCGCCGTTTGAGGAACAGCCCCTGCCACGTGACGCCGAAGTACTTGCGCGGCTCGATCGGGTAGAAGATCATCCGCAGTGCCAGCCAGTCGGTGAACCAGCCGGTGAACAGGCCGAACAGCGGCATGATCAGCGGGAACTTGAACAGCACCCACGCGACCATCTGGATCACGCCGATCGCGCCGCCGAAGACCAGGCCGGAGCGGGCGATGAACTTGAACTCCTTCGCGCCCGCCTCCTGGAAGATCCGGTTCAGCAGCCGCTTGTCCTTGACCAGGCTGGTGACGACCATGCCCTTGAGGTCGAACACACTGTCCACATCGGACTTGATCAGGTCGAGCACGGCCGCGACCATCCGCGGCGACTCGTGCTGGACGCGCTCGATCACCAGCCGCTGGACCCGCACCGGCAGCGACTCCCACAGCCCCGGCTGGTAGTGCCCGGCCACCTCGCGCACGATGTCCTCGACGCCCGCGAGCAGCGGTTTCTCGATCTCCTGGGCGATCCGGGACGCGTCCAGCCGCGCGACGACCTCGGCGGGTTTGATCAGCTGCTCGGTCATCGTGTCGCAGGCGATGCTCGCCATCCGCGCCGCGCGCTTGGGCACGATGCCCTGCCAGCCGAGGAACGGCTTGATCCCGATGAACTCCACCGGCTGGAACATCATCCGGATCGCGACGAGCTTGGTGCCGTAGCCGATCAGCGCGGCGACGATCGGGATCGAGACGTAGAGGGGCCAGTGCTGCGCGAAGTCGGCGACGATGCCGGCGAGGAACGACCCCATCCCCGGTCAGCCGAAGCTCGGGTCGCAGGCTTGCCAGAACTGCGCCCCCAGGCGCGAGACGTGGATCGTCCGCCGGACGTACTTCGCGCGTTTGACGTGCTTCTCCGCGTCGCGCACGGTCTCGTCGGTCAGCAGGATCTCGTACTGCGTCTCCAGCGACGGCACCTCTTCGTCGAGGTCGACCAGCCCCAGCCCGATCAGCCGCGTGACGTACCCGGGCACCTGGTCGGGCAGCGACACCCCGGCCGCCTTGCCGACCGTCGAGGCGTTGCGCAGCGCGACGCGCCCGCTGCCGCCGAGGCCGGTGCGCTCGACGACGTCGATCACCGGGAACGGCGAGCCGTCCGACAGCGCGGACAGGATGCGGGCCTCGTCCGGGGTCAGCTGACGCAGGATGATCGCGTAGAAGTACTCGCGCGCCCGCTCGCGGCCGAAGCCGATGGAGTGGTTGAGCAGCTCGGCCATCGCGGCGCGCAGCGGCTCGGCGTGGTTGTCGCGCGCGGGCACGATGGTGACGGTGGCTTCGACCTTGCCGGGCACCGCCGGGCGGTTCATCGCGGACGCCGCCGTCAGGGCCGCGTGGTACGGGTCGTCGACCTCGTCGAGACGGCGGCGCAGCTCGGCCAGCAGCTGCCGCTCGACCTGCCGCACCCCGCGTTCGGCGGTCTCGACGCCGGGGAGCTTGCGGCCCAGCGCGAACCCGGTGCGCGCGGCCCAGCCGGCCAGCTGCCCGGCGCGCCGCGCCAGGTCGGCCACCTCGTCCCCGGTGCCCCGGCCGTTCGGTCGCTCTGCGTTCACGAGCCCACTCCCCTCTGCTTCCGGGCTGATGCTACCTGCGGGTAGGCCGGATGGAGGTGTTTGGATGCCCACATGAGTCCGACGCGCTGGGGCCCGCCGATCGACGTCCTCCCGTACTTCTCCAAAGAAGAACAGGCGCTGATGACGCTGCTCGGCGCGCTGACCCCCGAGGACTGGGAGCGTCCGACGATGTGCGCGGGCTGGACGGTCAAGGACATCGCCGCCCACCTGCTCGGCGACAAGGTCGGCCGGCTGTCCCGCGGCCGCGACGGGCACGCCTCCGAAGCCCCCCGCCCGGGTGAGGCGTTCCCCCGGTTCATCGACCGGATCAACGAAGAATGGGTCGTCGCGTGCCGCCGTCTCTCGACGGACGTGCTGCTCACGATGATGTACGAGTTCATGGGCCAGACGACCGAGTACTGGGCGAAGCTGGACCTCGACGTGCTCGACGAACCGGTGAGCTGGGCGGGCGACGAGCCGGCGCCGCGCTGGCTCGACGCGGCCCGCGACTATTCGGAGTTCTGGGTCCACCACGTGCAGATCCGCGAAGCGCTGGAGCACACGCCGCTGGAGGCCGAGTACGCCGAGCCGATCGCCGACACGTTCGTCCGCGCACTGCCGCACACCCTGCGCGACGTCGACGCGCGCGTCGACGCGCGCGTCGGCAAGCAGGTCGGCTACACGGTCACCGGCGCCGGCAGGTGGTACGCCCGCCGCGAGCGCGACGGCTGGACGCTCGACCGCGGCGCACCGCCGTCCCGCACCCCGCTGGCCACCGTGACGACGGACCTGGACACGTTCTGGCGGCTCTGCACCCGGAACGCACCCGACCTCGGCCGGGTGCGGGCTTCGGGCGACGAAAACGTTTGCGCGCGGGTCCTGACGATGACCTCGATCATCGTCTAGCCGTCAGCGGCGACGGGCCTGCTTCCGCAGCTGCAGGATCCGGGCCCCGCCGATCAGGGCGACCAGTACCGCGCCGCCGATGGCTGAGAACAGCATGGCGATCGCCAGTGGCAGGCTGCCCTCGGCGCCGAAGAAGTGCACCGTTGCCGGGTCGAGGTTCTGCAGGATGAAGACCAGCAGCACCACCAGCACCACCAGCCCGGCGATGACCGCGACCCAGGTGCCGCTGATCCGCGTCGGCCGGGAGCGCTTCTTGGTGGCCGCGCCGGTCCGGGCCGGGGCCGGGCGCACCGGCGTGACCTCCTCGGCGCCGGGCCGGACGTCGCCGGCGCGCAGTTCGGCGGGCTCGAGGGCGCCCTCGGGCACCTCGTTCCCGGGCAGGTCGTGGTGTGTCGGGCCGGTGGGGCGGTCGGCCGCGCCCCCGCGCGCGTGCGTCATGTGACCAGTGTCCGTCCGGGACGCGGGGAGCGCTGAGCCAAACCCCCTAACGGGCGAAGCCGTCGACCTCCCGGAGTACGCGGAGCGTGTTCTTCCCGGCCAGCTTCGCGCAGTCCTCGTCACTCCACCCGCGTTCGAGCAGCGCGGCGAACAACACCGGGTACTTGGACGTGTCCTCCAGCCCCTCCGGCAGCGTGCCGACACCGTCGTAGTCGCCGCCGAGGCCGATGTGGTCGATCCCGGCGACCTCGCGGGCGTGCTCGACGTGCGCGACGACGTCGTCGACGGTGGCCTTCGGCTTGACCGGGCCGTCCCACTCCTTCACGAACTCGCCGCGCTGGGCCAGGTTCCGGTACTCCTTGCCGGCGGCCTCCATCGCGGCCTTCAGCTCGTGGTCCCACGCGGTGACCTTCGGCGAGATGAACGCCGGCACGAACGTGGTCATCGCGACGCCGCCGTTGCCGGGCAGCTGCGCGAGGACGTCGTCGGGGATGTTGCGCGGGTGGTCGTTCACCGCGAGGCAGGAGGAGTGGCTGAAGATCACCGGCGCCGAGCTGACCTCGATCGCCGCCCGCATCGTCGACGGCGCGACGTGCGAGAGGTCGACCATCATCCCGATCTTGTTCATCTCGCGCACGACGTCGCGGCCGAACTCGGTGAGCCCGCCGTGCTCGGGCTCGTCGGTGCCCGAGTCGGCCCAGGTGGTGTTGAAGTTGTGCGTCAGCGTCATGTACCGGACGCCCAGGCGGCGCAGGATCCGCAGCACGCCGAGCGACTCGGCGATGCTGTGCCCGCCCTCGGCACCCAGCAGCGACGCGATCCGGCCGTCGGCGAACGCGGCTTCGGCCTCGTCCGCGGTGTCGACCAGCCGGAGCCGGCCGGGGTAGCGCTCGGCCAGCTGGTGGACGACCTCGATCTGCTCGAGGACCGCGGTCACGGCGCTGTGGCCTTCGAACTCGCAGGGCACGTACACCGACCAGAACTGCATCCCGAGCTTCCCGTCGGCGAGCTTCGGGAAGTCGGTGTGCAGGGCAGGCTGCCGGACGGTCAGGTCGAGCGACGCGGCCGCCTCGACCGGGTTCGGGCCGCCGTGCTGCCGCAGCTCCCACGGCAGGTCGTTGTGCCCGTCGGCGAGGATGACGCCGTCCAGCAGTTTCGTAGCACGCTGTAGTGCCTCGTTAGTCATCGCCCGATCGTAGGGCGAGCCGATATACGCTCCGTACAAACGTCAGGGCGCGATCCACTTCGCGGCCGCGCGGACGCCGTCCACCGTGATCTGGTGCCCGCCGGGGTGGCGCTGCGTGACGATGTCGGCCCCGCGCTCCCGCAGCAGCCCGATCAGCTCCTCCGTGGACGCCAGGGGCGCCATCGGGTCGTGTTCGCCGTTCGCCAGGAAGACGCGGGAGCCGGACAGGTCGTGCGACGGCGGCTCCGGCACCGGCGACATCGCCGCGAACAGTGCGGCTTCGCGGACGACCTCCGGCCGCAGCAGCGTCACCGCGGCCGCGATGTTGGCGCCGTTGGAGAAGCCGACGGCGACGAGCCGCCGGTCACCCAGCCCGTACTTCTCGCGGGCTTCGAGGACGAAGTCGGCGAGCTCGTTCGCGCGCTTGACGACGTCTTCGTGGTCGAACACGCCCTCGGCCAGCCGCCGGAACCAGCGCGCGGCGCCGTACTCGGACACCGGGCCGGCCGGGGCCAGCACGGCGGAGTCCGGGCTCAGCTCGCGTGCCAGGCCGAGCAGGTCGTCGGGGCTGCCGCCGGTGCCGTGCAGCAGGAGCAGCAGCGGCGCGTCCGGCACCCCTTCGACGTACTTGTGCGCCAGCGTCATGACAGCTCCGGGTTGTTCTCGGCGGGGAGGTTGAGCTTGGGCAGCATGTGCTGGATCTCGTCGCGGCGCGGCTCGAGCCACGGCGGCAGCTTGAGCGCGCGACCGAGTTCCAGCAGCGGCTCGTCGATGGCGAAGCCGGGTTCGTCGGTCGCGACCTCCAGCAGCGTGCCGCCCGGCTCGCGGAAGTAGATCGAGCGGAAGTACTGGCGGTCCAGGATGGACGTCACGTGCACGCCCTGGTCGACGAGCTCTTCGCGCCAGGTCTTCTGCGTCTCTTCGTCGGGCGCGCGCCAGGCGACGTGGTGCACGGTGCCCGCGGCGACCAGGCCGCGCGGCGCGTCCGGCGTCACGAGGACGTCGACCAGCGCGCCCGGGCCACCCTCGCCGGCGGCGAACCGCAAACGATTGCTGTCCTGGGTGGCGAAGCTGAGGCCGAGGCCGTCGGTGAGCATGCCGGCGGTGGCGTCCTCCTTGTTCACCGACAGCGTCACCGAGTGCAGGCCGCGGACCGCGTGCTCGGCCGGGACCAGCTCGGTGTCCCACGGGTCGCGCGGGTCGCCCTGCGGGTGCGCGACGAGGGCGAGCTTCAGGCCGTCGGGATCACGGAAGGTGAGCGTGTCTTCGTTGTCGGCGTTGCGGACTTCGCCGGTCTCGACGCCGTTCGCCGCGAAGTGCTGCTTCCACCAGCCGAGGGAGGATTCGGGGATCGAGAACGACGTGGTCGTCGCCTGACCGGTGCCGTGACGGCCGCTCGGCGCGTCCGGCCACGGGAAGAAGGTCATCAGCGAGCCCGGCTTGCCGGCGCTGTCGCCGTAGTAGAGGTGGTAGGTGCCCGGGTCGTCGAAGTTCACGGTGGTCTTCACCAGCCGCAGGCCCAGGGTCCGCAGGTAGAAGTCGGCGTTGCGCTGCGGGTCGCCGCCGATCGCGGTGACGTGGTGCAGGCCGGACGTCTTGATCGCCATGGTTGCCTCCTGGTTTCAAGGTAACCGCAGAACCTCTTGCGAGCAAGATATATTCCGTACAGACTTTCCGGTAGGCTGAGCCGGTGGATCCGAAGACCGACGACGATGAGATCGTCACGTGGTGGGGCCTGGTCATCGAGGGCTACCTGGCCACGCAGGACAAGCTGATGGGCGAGATCGCCGACCGCCTCGGCCTCGCACCCGCGTCGTTCGACATCCTGCTGCGCCTGGTCCGCTCGCCCGACCACCGGATGCCGATGACCAAGCTGGCCACGGAGGCGGCGCTCTCCAGCGGCGGCTTCACGAAGGTGGCCGACCGCCTGGTGGCGGCGGACCTGATCTGCCGTGTCCCGAGCCCGGACGACCGCCGCGTCACGTTCGCGGCGCTGACCGACCACGGCCTGGACATGGCGAACAAGGCCAGGACCACGGCGGCGGAGATCCTGCGCCGCATCGTGCTGACCCCGCTGGGTGACGACGCGCCGGCACTCGCGGAAGCGATGCGAACACTCCGCGCGTTCAACGCCTGAGGTTGAAAAAGTCGAGGTCACAGCGGTGCGCGTCGCGGCGCACCATGGAAACCATGCTGACCGAATCGACCATCACGACCATGCTCCCGGTGACCGACAGCGAACGCGCCGGCCACTTCTACGCGGACTCCCTGGGCCTGAAGCAGACGGGGAAGGGCGAAGACGGAACGCTGTACTTCGCGGCGGGTGCGGGGGCCATCGGGCTCCGGACCATGCCGGCCGGAGCGCAGAGCGAGAACACGGCGTTGAGCTTCGAAGTCTCGGATCTTTCGACCGAGATCAGAGCCTTGGAGGGCCGCGGGGTGCGCTTCCAGGACTTCGACGTGGAGGGACTGAAGACGGTCGACCACATCGCGGAGCTGGGTAACGAGCGGGCCGCCTGGTTCACCGACTCCGAAGGCAACGTGCTCTGCCTGCACGAGGTCCTAGGCTAGGCCCGGCATCAGCTTCACCGCGTTGCCCCCGAGGACGCCGGTCAAGACGTCCTCGGGCAGGCCGAGCCCGGCCAGCTTCCGCACGTTGGCCGCCACCGAAGGCACCCCGGGCCAGTCCGTCCCGAACACGAACTTCCCGGCCAGCCGGGCGAGGTCGAACCGCTGGTAGTACTCCGGCAGCTTCTTCGGCGGCAACCCGGCGAGGTCCAGCCAGACGTTCTCGCGCGCCAGTGCGAGGAAAGCCGCGACGTCGTACCACCACCCGCGACCACCGTGGGCGAAGACGAACTGCAGCGACGGGAAGTCCTCGACCACATCGGACATCAGCTCGGGGTTCCCGAAACTGGTGCGAGAGCCCGGAAAGCTCGACGTTCCCGAATGGAGGATCACCGGCACCCCACGTTCGGCGCAGAGCGCGTAGACCGGGTACAGCTCCTTGTCCGCCGGAGAGAACGCCCCGTGCACCGGGTGGATCTTCAACGCCACCGCGCCCAGGTCCAGCTGCCGTGCCACCTCCGACGCCGGTGGGTGGTGCAGATACGGATTGACGTTCGCGACCAGCCGGAACCGCGTGGGGTTGTGCGCCACCAAAGGCAAGTTGTCCTCGATCGGCTGAATCCCGGTCGCCCGCGGGCTGTACTCGCAGAACAGCAGCACCCGGTCGACGCCCTCGGACTCCATCAGCTCGTCCATCGCCGACGGGATCACCGCACCGTCCGAGGAGTACACCGAACGCCACGGGTACGAACCCGCGAAGTCGTGCGCCCACTGCGTCCAGGCAGGCTTGAGCGTCGGCAGCCGCGGGGTGTGGACGTGCGCGTCCACCACGAAGTGCCCGTCGATCACGTGCTGGGCACCACCCGCAGGACGTCGCGGACCTGCTCACGGATCACGTTCCGGCGGATCTTGCCCGTCGCCGTCTTCGGCAGTTCCGCCAGTTCGACCACTCCTCGCGGACGCTTGAACGCCGCGAGACCTTCGCGGCAGAACTCGATCAGCTCGTCCGGGTCCACCGTAACCCCGGGAGCGGCGACGACGCACGCCACCGGCTTGTCGAGCCCGTCGGCGTCCGGTGCCGCGACGACCGCGACCTCGGCCACCGCCGGGTGCTGCCGCAGCCGTTCCTCCACTTCGGACGGCGACACCCAGATCCCGCCCGCCTTCAGCATGTCCCCGAACCGGCCCAGGCACGAATAGGTGCCGTCCTCGTTCCGGACGTAGCTGTCGCCGGTCCGCAGCCATTCGCCCTGGAAGACGAGCTTCGTCGCGTCGTACCGCGCCCAGTAGCCGGTCGCCGTCGACGGCCCGGCCACGAACAGCTCGCCCGGCTTGCCGACGGCGTCGATCACCGCGCCCGCCTCGTCGCGGATCTGCACGGAGTACCCGGGCACCGGGACGCCGGTGCTGCCCGGCCGCACCGACCCGGGCTGGTTCGACAGGAAGATGTGCAGCGCCTCGGTGGACCCGATGCCGTCGAGGATCTCCAGCCCGAAGCGGGCCCGGAACCGTTCGAACAGGGACGCGGGCAGCGGCTCGCCGGCCGAAACCGCCTGCCGCACCGAGGAAAACGAGTCATCCGGGACGTCGCTCGCGAGCAACGCCGCGTAGAACGTCGGAACGGCGAAGAACAGCGAAGGCCGCTCTTCGCGGACGCGTCTGGCGAACAACGCCGGCGTCGGACGCGAGGGCTCGAGCAGCGCCGTCCCGCCCGCCCCGAGCGGGAAGAAGCACGAATTCCCCAGCCCGTAGGCGAAGAAGAGCTTCGGGACCGACAGGAACCGGTCCGCCGGCGTCGTCTCGAGCACCCCGCGCGCGTACGTCTCGCACACCGCGCGGATGCTCGCGTGCCGGTGCATCGCGCCCTTCGGCTGTCCCGTCGTCCCGGACGTGTACAGCCACAACGCGGGCGAGTCCTCCCACGTCTGTCCACTTCGGAACGAGCCGGCCAGCGACGACCACTCGTGCGTCCGGACGCCGAACCCCGCGCCGTCCGACCGGTCGAGCAGGACGTCGGTGACCTCCGGCGCGAACCCGAGCGCGGTCACGGCCTGCTCGGCGAACTCGCCGGACACGCACAGCAGGCGCGCCCGCGAGTCGGCCAGCATCTTGCCCAGCTCGAGCCCGGTGACCATCGTCGACACCGGAACGGCGACCGCGCCGGCCAGCATCGCGCCGAGGATGCCGGTGAGCAGCTCGACGTCGTCGACCATGCAGAACATGACGCGCTCTTCGGGCCGCACACCGAGCTCGACGAGCCCGCCCGCGACCCGGCGCGACTCGGCCGCCAGCTCGGCGTAGGTGAGCGTGCGGCGGGGCGACACGACCGCGGTCGCGTCCGGGCGCCCGGCCGAAAGCAGGTACTCCGCGGCATTGAACCCTGTCGCCACCCAGACCTCCTACGTGAGGTAGACGTACTCGTAGTCGAAGGGCTTCCCGTTGATGCCCTGCCGCGGCGGGGCCACCCAGCTCGCGATCTTCCCCCGCTCGTACACCGGGTGCATCAGCGAGCGGACGAACGTCAGGTCCTCGGTGGTGGGCAGCCACTTGCTCTTGCCCGCCTGCCAGGTCGCCTCGTCGACGATGGTGCCGTCGGGAGTGACGTGGTGGCCGGAGTTTATGCCGACTTCGCGGTTGAAGCCAGGGTGCGGCAAGCGGAACGTGAAGTCGATCCCGGCGTCGGCGAGGATCTTGTTCCAGCGTTTCACGCCGGTCTGGCAGTCGGCCACGTACTCGCTGCGCAGGTCGAGGTTCAGCAGCAGGATCGCCTGCATCTCCTCCGCCGTCCAGGTGCCGTCGCCGGCCGGTTTCTCCAGCGTGCGGGCGTCGTCGGTGAGCTTGTGGTCGTCCTTGCGGCGCGTCTCCTGCCAGCGGCCCTTGAGCCCGGCGGTGTAGTAGTTCGCCGCGTTGGTCGAGGTCTCGCTGCCGAACAGGTCGAGCGAGACGGTGTAGTGGAAGTTGATGTACTTCTGGATCAGGGTCAGCGGGATCCCGCCGTGCGGGCCGATGTCGAGCGTGTCGTGCTCGCGGATCAGCTCGGCGCTGCGGATCACCACGCGGTCGACGCCGGTGGTGCCGACCATCATGTGGTGCGCCTCCTCCTTCAGCATGAACTCGCAGGTGCGCGAGAGCGGGTCGAAGGAGGACTCCTTGAGCGTGCCGAGCTGGTACTTCCCGTCGCGGTCGGTGAAGTAGGTGAACATGTAGAAGGCCAGCCAGTCGGCGGTCTCCTCGTTGAACGCGCCGAGGATGCGGGGTGCGTCGGGGCTGCCGGAGTTGCGCAGCAGCAGCCCTTCGGCCTCGTCACGGCCCTCGCGGCCGAAGTACGCGTGCAGCAGGTACACCATCGCCCACAGGTGCCGGCCCTCTTCGACGTTGACCTGGAACAGGTTCCGCAGGTCGTAGAGGCTCGGCGCGGTGAGCCCGAGGAGCTTCTGCTGCTCGACGGACGCCGGTTCGGTGTCGCCCTGGATGACGATCAGCCGCTGCAGGTCGGCGCGGTACTCGCCGGGCACCTGCTGCCAGACCTCTTCGCCCTTGTGCTCCCCGAAGGCGATCCGCCGGTCCGGGTCGCGCTCGGCGAGGAAGATGCCCCACCGGTAGTCCGGGACGTTGACGTGGTCGAAGTGCGCCCACCCCTCCCGGCCGACGCTGACCGCGGTGCGCAGGTAGACGCCCTGGGTCTCCAGCGTCGGGCCCATCTCGCCCCACCAGTGCATGAACTTCGGCTGCCAGCCCTCCAGCGCGCGCTGGAGCCGCCGGTCCTCCGAGAGGTTGACGTTGTTGGGGATCTTGGCGTCGTAGTCGATCTTCTCGGGCATCTGCGCTAGACCCGCTTCCTGTCGAAGACGGCCTTCTGACCCGTACCGTATCGGCGCAGCGCGCCGTCCGGCCCGGATGCGTTCGGCCGGGTGAAAATCCAGTTCTGCCAAGCCGCCAAGCGGCCGAAGATCTTGGTCTCGACGGTCTCGGGACCGACGAACCGGTGGTTGGCCTCCATGCCGGTGAGCGCGTCCGGGGAGAGCGACGCGCGGCCTTCGAGGGCGATCCGGATCTCGTCCTCCCAGTCGAGGTCGTCCGGGGCGTCGGTGACCAGGCCGAGTTCGACGGCTTCGGCCGCGCTCAGCTCGTGGTTCTTTTCGCGCGCGAGCCACGCGAGGTGGTCCTCGTCGCCGTAGAAGCGCGTCTGCAGCCGGGTCAGGCCGTTGCCCATCGGGAACGGGCCGAAGTTGGCTTCGCTGAGCCTGATCGTCGCTCGTTCGTCGGAATCTTCGTCGTCGATCGGCGGCCCGTCCAGGATGTACTGGCGGTCGGCGGCGAGCGCGAGTTCCAGGAGCGAGCCGGCGAAGCAGCTGCCGGGCTCGATCAGCGCGATCAGCGTGCGGCTGGTGACGTCGAGGCGCTTGAGCGTGCGCTTGAAGTACTGCGTGATCTCGTTGCCCAGCCAGTCCTTCGCGCCCAGTACGGCCTGTTCGTGCGCGAGCACCTTCTCCGGGTCGCCGACGGTCTTCAGGATCCACGTGCCGGCTTCGACCTCGTTGGTGCGCAGCCGGAGGATGGCGTCGTCCAGCTCGCGGGTCATGGCGAGGAACCAGCCGTTCGCGCCTTCTTCGTGCAGGTCACCGGGGTCGTTTTCGGGGCCCTTGACGGTGATGGTGACCTGGTCCTTGGTCACGTCCGTGTCGACATAGCGATGTTCGAGCGGGGTCAGCTCGATGCCACCCTCGCCGGTCCGGTCGGACTCGCGCGCGATCTCGCGGGCCCGCTTCGCCACGGCGTCACGGAACCCCTGGCGCGGCACCAGTTCGTCGACCAGCCGCCAGTCGACCGCGGTCTTCCCCTTGACGCCGTCGGAGCGGGTCGCGAAGACGTCGGCGAGGTCCCGGCGCACCCGCCGCTTGTCGACGACCCGGGTGAGCCCGCCGGTACCGGGCAGCACGCCGAGCAGCGGCACCTCGGGCAGCGCCACGGTCGAGGAGTTGTCGTCGATCAGGAGGATCTTGTCGCAGGCCAGAGCGATCTCGTAGCCGCCGCCGGCGCACGTGCCGTTCACCGCCGCGACGTAGGTCTGGCCGGAGTGCGCGGTGGCGTCCTCCATGCCGTTGCGGGTCTCGTTGGTGAACTTGCAGAAGTTCACCTTCCAGTGGTGCTCGGACGCCGCGAGCATCCGGATGTTCGCGCCGGCGCAGAAGACCTTGTCCTTCGCGCTGGTCACCACCACCACGCGGACCTCGGGGTGCTCGAACCGCAGCCGCTGCGTGGCGTCGTACAGCTCGATGTCGACCCCGAGGTCGTAGGAGTTGAGCTTGAGCTCGTAGCCCGGGACGAGCCCGCCTTGCTCGTCGACGTCCATTTCCAGCCACGCCACCTCCCCGTCGAGCTGGAGGCGCCAGTGGCGGTACTCGTCCGGACGGCGGTCGAAGGTCACCGGTGTGGTGGTGGTCACTCATCCGAGTGTCTACATAGTTCCGACGAACGTCAATGTTGTGTAGAAACTTGATCTCGCGAGGTCACCCGGTTGAGTGTCGCCCACGCCCAGGTGAGGAAAGCCCAGAGCGCGAGCCCCGCTGCGGCATCCGTGAAGATCGTCGCGAAGAAGAACCCGGGGATCTGCGGTACGCCGGTCAGGAAGTGGCCGAGCGTGATCATCCCGGCCAGCGAATAGACCAGCAGGAACGCCAGCGCCCGCGGATAGCGCCTTTGCACGTACGCGCGGTAGCCGAGCCAGCCGAACGTCGTGAACAGCACCCAGCCGAAGGCGACGACGATCCCCGCCACCGTGGCCGGGACGCCGGGCAGCTGCGGGTAATCGGCGACGCGGATGGCGTTGTGCGCGTAGTGGATTGTCGTGCTGACCAGCGAAAAACCGAGGATCACGCGGAGCTTCGCCAGCCCCTTGCCCTGCAGAACGTCCATCTCGGGCCCCCTTGCCGATTTGATAGATCGCTCTAGCGACGGTACCGCGCGGCGGCCGCGCCGGGCAAGACGCGGCCGCCGCGGGGGTCACACCAGATCGATGCGGTGCTGCGTCACCGGGTAGCCGGCCTTGGCGAAGGCCTTGGCCATCGGGATGTTGCCGACGTCGGTGCCCGCGACGATCTTTTCCGCGCCATACCCGATGAGGTCGTGCGTAGCCTCGACCACCAGGTCGTACGCGTAACCGTGACCGCGCTGCTCCGGCACGACGGCGACGTACCCGACCACGGGGTCGTAGGCGTTGCGGCTCGGCAGGACGAACCCGGCCAGCTCACCCTCGGGCGTGTACGCCAGCCGCCACCAGTCCCGCGGCGCCGGCATCCACAGCATGATGTCGAGGTCCTCGCGCGCGGCCGCGTCGAGCCCGTGCTCCTCGACCGTCTTCCGGACGTGCGCGTCGAGGCTGCCGACGTGCACCTTCTTGAAGACGTCGAGGATCACGTCGTCGTCCGGCTCGGGCCGGAAGACGAGCCGGCCGGTCCGCGCCGGCAGGCCGTTTTCCGGCGTCCAGCAGAACCGGTAGCGCTCGACGAGCTTGCGGTAGCCCGCCTTCTCGGCCGCCTCCACGCGGATGGTGACCTCGTGCGCGACGTCCGGGTCGTCCTGCCAGCCGGGCGGCGTGGTCAAGGCGTACTCCGCGCGCAGCGGGACCCTCTTCAGCAGCTCGACGCCCGCGTCGAAGTCGGTGAAGTCGAACCAGTCGAGCGCGATCGGTTCCTCGTCCTTGGGCGTGCCCCACCACGCGGCCCGCGCCACGACGACGTCGTCGCGCAGCGCGACCCAGACCCACTCGGGCCGGTATTCGCCCTTGGCCGCCATCTCGGCGAAGTCGTTGCCGAACAGCTTGCGGCCGACGAGGCCGCGGTCGGGCAGGGAGGTGAACAGTGATTCTTCGCCCGCTTCGAGCGGGCGCACGACCAGATCGGTCATGGAAGTCCTTCCGGGAGTACGCGCTCCCGGTCAGAAACCCGGCACCCTCGAGGCGAGGTGGGAGCGCGTGATCGGTTGCGTGATCATCGGACCCACCTCCCTTTCGCTCGTTCCGGGGTGCGCGGCTGAAGTTAGGGGCTCCCGCGGCGGGCGTCAACGTATTTTCTGGAGGACGACCCGCGTGCTCAGCCGGGGCTGCGCGTAGGAGTGCGAAGCCTCCAGGACGTACTCGCCGGCGATGTGCTGCCAGCCGTCCCGCCAGACTTCGACGGACCTCGGCGTGATGACGACGTCGGTCTCGACGGACTCGCCGGGTCCCGCTTCGACGCTCGCGAAGCCGGCCAGCCAGCGGGGCGGCCGGTCGCCGCGCTCGGTCGGGGCCAGGTAGAGCTGCACGACTTCACGGCCCTTGCGCGTCCCCGAGTTGCGGATGCGGACCCGGACGCGTGCGCCGCCTTCGTCGTCCGGGTAGACGTCGAGCTCTTCGTAGACCCAGGTCGTGTAGCCCAGGCCGTGGCCGAACCAGTACGCGGGTTGCGTCTCCGTCTTGGCGTAGGCGCTGTACCCGATGTACACGCCTTCGCCGTACTCGAGAACGCCTTCTTCCGGCGTCACGTCGGTGACCGGGGCGTCTTCGAGCTTCGCGGGCCACGTCGTCGGCAAGCGGCCGCCGGGTTCCTCGAGGCCGAGGAGGACGTCGGCGAGCGCGTCGCCGCCAGCCTGGCCGGGGAACCACGTGAGCAGCACCGCGGCGACGTCGGCGCGCCACGGCAGTTCCACCGGGGAGCCGGCGTTGACGACGACCACGGTGTTGGGGTTGGCCTTCGCGACCCTGGCGACCAGTTCGTCCTGCCTTCCCGGCAGTGCCAGGGAAGTCCGGTCGAAGCCCTCGCTCTCGACCTCGGCGGTGGTGCCGACCACGACGATCGCGACGTCCGACTTTCCGGCCAGGGCAACGGCTTCGTCGAGGGCGGCGTCCGGGTCGAGGACCGGGCCGCGGTGACCGAGCGCGAAGGTGACCCAGGCGAAGGTGCCGCGGGCGAACTCCGCCATCTCCGACGGGATCCAGTACGTCAGGCTCACGTCGACGAGCTCGCCCGCCGTCAGCTCGATCTCCCGGCGCTGCTCGATGACCTGCATGATCGACGTGAAGACGTCACCGCCTTCGGGCAGGTTGACGCCGTCGAAGAGGGTCTGCCCGGCGACGGCGAGGCGGAGGTCGCCGGGGCCGGTGACGGCGAAGGTGTGCGTCCCGGTTCGTTCCGGCAGGTAGGTGCCTTCGATCTCGACCGACGCGAGCGTGGCGAGGTCGAGCCCTCTCGGCAGCTCGCCGATCCAGTTGATTTTGGCTTCCCTGAGCGGAAATTCAGCCAATCGGGTGCCGTCCGCGGCTTTGGCGGTCGCGCGGAGCCGGAAATTGTCGGTGGCCGGCGGTAGCGTCGTTCGCGGATCGGCACCGATGGCGAAAGCCAGGTCGGTGCCCGGGGGAACGGCCTTCCGGAGGCCGTCGAGAGGGGAGACGATGTGGTCGGGGAACACGGTGGCACTGCCGCCGCCGAGGATCTTGGGGTCCTCGGCCAGCGCGCCGATCAGGGCGATGCTCTGCGGTTCGCGCAGGGGCAGCAGGCCGGTTTCGTTGCTGAGCAACACGAACGACCGGTGCGCGACCTCGCGCGCGATCGCATCGCCGTCCATAGTGGACTGTTTGGCGGCGGGGCTGTCGCCGAGCGCGCCGGTCCGGTGGGCCAGCAGGAGCACGCGGCGCACCATCTCGTCGACGACGTCTTCGTCGACTTCGCCGCCGCGCACGGCTTCCGCGAGCTGTTCCCCGAAAACCGTGCGGGGGCCGGGCATCGCGACGTCGAGGCCGCCGTTGGCGGAGGCGACGGTGTCGCGCGCGGCCAGCCAGTCGGAGACCACGAAGCCGTCGAAACCCCATTCGTCGCGCAGCACGCCGTGGAGCAGCTCGGCGTGCTGGGTCATCGTGGTGCCGTTGACGCTGTTGTAGGCGGCCATGATCCCCCACGGCTTCGCCCGCCGGACGATGAGTTCGAACGGCGCGAGGTAGAGCTCGCGCAGCGCGCGCTCGCCGACGTGGACGTCGGCGGTGAAGCGCTCGGTCTCGAAGTCGTTGGCGACGAAGTGCTTGACCGTGACGGCGACCCCGCCGTCCTGCACGCCGGTGACGTAGCCGGCGCCGATCATCCCGGTGAGGAGGGGATCTTCCGAGTAGGACTCGAAGTGGCGGCCGCCCAGGGGCGAGCGCTGGAGGTTGACCGTCGGGGCGAGCAGGACGTGCACGCCCTTGCGGCGAGCCTCCTGCGCGAGCAGCCGGCCGGCGCGCACGGCCAAGCGCGGGTCCCAGCTCGCGGCGAGGGCCGTCGGGCTGGGGAGCGTCACCGAGGGGTCGTCCGGGCTCCACCGGACTCCGCGGACGCCGACCGGGCCGTCCGAGAGCACCAGGGACCGGAGCCCGACCCGCGGGAGCGCGGGCAGGCTCCAGACGTCCTGGCCGGCGAGCAGGCTCGCCTTGGTGTCCAGGTCGAGCTCGGCCAGCAGCGCGTCGACGTCGAAGCTCATGGACCCGTACTCTACCTGGCGATGGGTAGTGAACGTTATGGTTCCGTGACAGCTTGTCCCGTAGGCTCGGGATCATGACCCGGGCCAGGGGCGCCGACCGCCGAGCGAGCATCGTCCGAGCGGCGTTCGAAGTGATCGCCGAACGCGGCTATCGCGGCACTTCGCTGGCCGCGGTCGCCGAACGCGTCGGGCTGACCCAGCAGGGGCTGATGCACTACTTCCCCACGAAGGAAGACCTGCTGGCGGCGGTGCTGGAGACCCGCGACGAGTGGGACCTGCTGCACTTCGGGCACGCCCCGCAGGGCGACGAGTCGTCGATGACGGTCAACCAGCTGGCCGAGCTGGTCGACTACAACACGACCCGGCCGGGGATCGTCCAGACGTACACGGTGCTGTCGGCGGACAGCGTCACGGAGGACCACCCGGCGCGCGAGTACTTCCACGACCGCTACGAGCGGGTGCGCGCGGGCATGACCCAGATGCTCGAACGCCACCGTGACGAGCTGCCGCCGGGCGCGACCCCGGAGCAGCTGGCACCGATTGCGATCGCGGTCCTGGACGGCTTGCAGCTGCAGTGGCTCCTCGACCCGGAGAAGGTCGACATGCCGGCCGGGTTCCGCACGTTCCTGACGCTGCTGGGCATCAAGCCGGACTGACGCTCGGCCTACAAATCAGCCCATGCCCACGCTCTGCCGCTCGACCTCGATCAGCGCCACGACCCGCTCCTGCTCCCGCGGGTACGGCTGCCCGATGTACTTGGTCGCGATCCGGTCGACGATCGCCCAGCCCGCGTCGCCGTCGACCCACTCCGCCACGCGGCCGCGGATGATCACCGGCTCGAACGGGTTGTCGACCGGCGTCAGGGACAGCGCGACCCGCGGGTCGCGCTGAAGGTTCTTGGCCTTGCGCGAGTCCGGGCCCGTCATGATCGCGATGTACTCGCCCTCGGGGTCGACCCAGAGCGGGATCGAGTGCGGGGCGCCGTCGGGCAGGACGGTGGCGAGGTGACCCACGACGGCGGTCTCGAGGATGCGGCGGATGGTGGCGTCGATCATGGCTTTCTCCTTTAGGCGATCGCGTAGTGGAGGTGGGTGACACCGGGCGCGGCGACGGCTTCGATGAGCCGCAACCGTACGTGCGAAGGCAGCTCCTGGAAGAACGACCGGCCGCCGCCGAGCAGGACCGGCACCTGGTGGAGGACGACCTCGTCGACCAGGCCCGCCGCCAGCGCCGACGTCAGGACGCCGCCACCCATGAGGCCGACGTCCTTGCCGCCCGCGGCCTCGCGGGCGGCCTCGATGGCCTCCTTGACGTCGCCGAACAGGGTCTGACGCTCGGTCAGCTCCGGCGCGGGCCGGTGGCTGACGAGGAAGAGCGGGGCGTCCGGGTGCGGGCTGCCGCCGCCGAAGTGGTCCGAGTCCTCGTAGGTGTTGCGACCCGCCACGATCGCGCCGACGCGGCCGGCCAGGTCGTCGAAGACGCGGGCGCTCGGCTCGCTGAGGGTGAAGAAGTCGAACACCCGGCTCCGCGTGTCGCCGTCGGTGTACCAGTCGAAAAGCGTTCCACCGTCACCGAGACCGTGCCCGGGGCCGGCGTCGCGGCCGGTGATGTACCCGTCCACCGACACCGCGTGGGCGGCGAAGACCTTGCTCATCGTCGCGATCCTTTCGGAGTTCCTTGAGGAGACTTCATGACCGTAGCAGTCAGAGTTCCCTGAGGGAACCCTGAATGCTAAAGTGGTCTCATGCAGCGCACGAACTTCAGCGAACTGGCCGCGTGCTCCATCGCGCGCACGCTCGACGTCATCGGCGAACCCTGGTCACCCCTGATCCTGCGGGACGTGTGGGTCGGCATCAGCCGGTTCGAACAGATCCAGGCCGACCTCGGCATCTCGCGCAAGGTCCTGACCGAACGCCTGAACCACCTCGCCGACCAGGGCATCGTCGAACGGCGGCCGTACGACCGGCGGCCGCGCTACGAGTACGTCCTGACCGAACAGGGCACCGAGCTCGTCGACATGCTCATGGCCATGACCCGCTGGGGCGACAAGTGGCTCGCGGGTGAGGCCGGCCCGCCGGTGCTCTACCGGCACCACGCGTGCGGCGAAATCACCACCGTCGACCTGCGCTGCACCCACTGCGGCGAGTCGATGCACGCCCGCGACATCGACGTGCTCCCCGGCCCCGGCGCGGCGAAGTAACCCTCAACGCAACCGCGGCTGGGCCACGACCTCGCGCAGCCGCCGCAACGTCCGCAGCGTCGTCTCCAGGTCTTCCTGGGACACCGATCGCGCGACGTCCTCCGCCCAGTCGACCTGCGCCACCCCCAGCTCGCGCAACGCCTCCTTCGCCCGCCGCGTCACCGACAACAGCGGCGCCCGCGCATCGGCCGGGTTCGGCAGGCGATCGAGCATTCCGTTGCGCAGCAAGCGGTTCACCGTCTCCTGCACGCTCTGGCGCCGCAGCCCGCGGCGGCGCGCCACCTCCGCGGCGGTCGCCGGGCCGTCCTCGAGGAAGCCGAGCACCTGCCACTGCGCCGCCGTCAGCCCGACCGGCCCCGTCAGCGCGTCACCCGCCGCCAGCAAGCAGCCGTTGCACGCGAAGACCGCGTCGATCACCCGGGTGAACGTCTCGGCTCGGAGGGACCACATGCGTGCTAGTCTCGCACATCGACAGGCACCTGTCGAAATGGAGACGCCCCATGGACATGCCCACCCTCGGCCCCGCGCACGCCGCCCTGAAGGCGTTCACCGGCGACTGGACCGGCACCGAAGACCTCGCCGCGTCGCCGTGGGCGCCCGCGTCGACCGCGCGCGCCGGCTGCGAATACCGCCTGGCGCTCAACGGCTTCGCGCTGGTCCAGCACTACCGCCAGCACCGCGAAGACGGCTCGGAGTTCCTGGGGCACAACGTCTTCACCGTCGACCCGCAGACCGGCGAAACGCTCTGGTACGGCTTCGACAGCTACGGTTTCCCGCCCGAGTCACCCGCCCGCGGCGACTGGAGCGGCGGCACGCTCGTCCTGGACAAGAAGACCGCGCGCGGGGTCGCCCGGCACCGGCTCACCCCGGACGGTGACACCCTGACCCACGAAATCGACGTCAAGATGGGCGAAGACCGCGAATTCAGCCCTTTTCTGCGCGCGCGGTACACCCGGGAAAACGGGCAGGAGGAAACAGGCGACGCCCCTCCCCCCTTGGCATGAGGGCGTCGCCTGTTTCCGGTCTGTGCCACCACATTCGCGGACCTGCCGACGCGGGCTATCCGGCGATCGGTCAATTACACAACAGATATTAGTTATTCTGTGTTGCTCGTTTTCAGGCCGTCCAGCGAGTGTGTCCCCGATGCTCTCGAAGGCCCAGGGAAAACGATTACTTTCACCCGAACGGCCTAGCGCCGGCACCCGCCCAGCGGGAGCCCGCCGACCCGCGGACGGCCGGAATTGTCGGACCCCCGGAGTAGAGATGGAGGCGTGCGCAGACCCGCCGGAACACCCCAGGACACCACGGAACCGCCCCCGTTGATCGGGGTCGAGAACCTGAAGATGCCCGAGTGGGCGCGCGTCGACGAACGCGTGGCCGACGCCGGGTTCGGCCAGGCCGTGCGCGCGTTGCCGGCCGCGGTCGCCGTCGTGCTGCGGCTGGCCTGGCGGACGTCGTCACGGCTGACGCTGCTGGCCGGCTTCGTGCACGTCGTCTCGGGCTGCGTCACGGCGTTCGGGCTGCTCGCGACCGCGAACGTCTTCACCGCCCTGCTCGAACAGGGCCCGACGCCGGACCGCGTGCTGCAGTCGTTGCCGGCGATCGCGATCGTCACCGGTTCGTACGCGGCGCGCGCGTTGCTCGACGCCGCCGTCGCGGCCGTCGAGGGGGCGCTGCGGCCGCGTGTCACCGCGGCGGCGGACGACGCGGTGACGGCGGCGGTCGTGCGCGTCGGGCTGATCGCGTTCGAGGACGCGGACTTCCGGGAGCTGGCGCGGCAGGGCGCGCGGTTCGGCGTCCGGGCGATCGAGACGAGCCTGCGCCGGGTGGCCGACCTGACGTCGTCGGCGATCTCGCTCGCGGCGGCGATGCTCACCGCGGGCCTGCTCAACCCGTGGCTGGCCCCGGTGCTGCTGCTCGCCGCGGCGGCCGACGGCTTCGCCGCCGCGCGCATCGCGAAGCTGAACTACCGGCACTTCATCGACACGGTCGGGCGCAACATCCGCAAGTCGGTCGTCGAGGAGGTCGCCACCTGGCGGTCGATGGCCCTCGAGCGGCACGCGCTGACGTTGCAGGAGCCGTTGCTCGGCGAGTACCGGCGCATCTCGCGCAGCTTGACGCGCGAAGAGGTGCGGCTCGCGCACCGGAGCAACCTGGTGCGGACCACCGGCCGGGCGGCGGCCGGGTTCGGCACCGCCGTCGCGTACCTGGTGCTCGGCTGGCTGCTCTACTCCGGCGGGATGGAGCTGGCGCTGGCCGGCACGGCGGTGCTGGCGATGCGCACGGCGTCGACGGCGCTGTCCAACACCATGCGCGCGGTCAACTCGCTGTACGAGGACTCGTTCTACATCGGCTTCTACAACCAGCTGCTGGTGGAGTCGGTCAAGCTGCAGCCGCCGCCGACGGCGCTGTCCGCGCCCGCCGACCCGGCCGAGATCCGGCTGGAGAACGTCACGTTCACCTACCCGGGCCGGAAGAGCCCGGCGCTGCGGGACATCTCGCTGACGATCCGGCGCGGCGAGGTGGTCGCGCTCGTCGGCGAGAACGGCTCGGGCAAGACCACCCTCGGCAAGCTGCTGACCGGGCTCTACCCACCGGACGAAGGCGTGGTGCGCTGGGACGACGTCGACCTCGCGCACGCCGACCCGGCGTCGGTCCACGGGAACATCGCGGTGATCGCGCAGGAACCGGCGGAGTGGCCGATGACGGCGGCGAACAACATCACGGTCGGCCGCCTCGGGCGCCCGGACCCGGACGGCCGGGCGTGGCGTGAGGCGGTGGACTACTCGGGCGCGGACGAGGTGATCGAGTCGTTGCCCGCCAAGGAGAAAACGATGCTGTCGAAGAAGTTCGACGAGGGCCACGACCTGTCCGGCGGCCAGTGGCAGCGCATGGGCATCGCCCGGGGCATCTACCGCGACGCGTCGGTCCTGGTGGCCGACGAACCCACGGCGGCACTGGACGCCCGCGCGGAGGCCCGGGTGTTCGCGGGTCTCCAGCACGCGAGCACGTCCCACGACGGCCGCCGCACGACGGTCCTGGTGACCCACCGGCTGGCCAACATCCGTTCGGCGGACCGGATCCTGGTGCTGGAAAAGGGAAGGCTGATCGAGCAGGGCACCCACGAAGAACTGATCCGCGAGGGCGGGGTCTACCACGAGCTGTACGAAATCCAGGCCCGCGCCTACCGCAACGGCACCGACGTTCCCGTTCCTCGCGGCACGCGCACCCGGGCAGCGGATTTACCCTCGCCACCTCGCGAGGCACACTGACCTGCCCAGCCCGTGGAGGCACGATGCGTCAGCTCACCCCCCTGGACGTGCAGTTCCTCAACGCCGAGTCGACCACCACGACCGGGCACGTCGGTGGTCTCTCGATCCTCGACCCCTCGACCGCGCCAGGCGGCGAACTCACCCTCGACGACCTGCGTGAGCTCATCGGCTCGCGGCTGCACCTCGCCAAGCCGCTCCGCTGGCGGCTGCTGCCCGTGCCGCTCGGGCTCGACCACCCGTACTGGATCGACGATCCCGAGTTCGACCTCGAGTACCACGTCCGGGAGATCGCCCTCCCCGCGCCGGGCGACGAGCGGCAGCTCGCCGAGCAGATCGCCCGCCTCACCGCGCGGCCGCTCGACCGGCGGCGGCCGCTCTGGGAGGCCTACCTGGTCCACGGCCTGCAGGACGGCAACGTCGCCGTCTACACGAAGGTCCACCACAGCGCGATCGACGGCGTCTCCGGGGCCGAGCTCATCGGCGTGCTCATGGACACCACCGCTGAGCCGAGGCCGGTCGAACCGCCGAAGAAACCGCAGAAGGAGCCCATCCCCACGCCGGTCGCGCTCGCGCTCAACGGGACGAAGAAGCTCGTGCTGCACCCCGTCAAAGCCGCGCTGCAGGTGCCGAAACTGCTGCAGCACCTCGACGAGGTCCCCGGCCTCGGCCGCTACCCCAGCGTCGGGCTGCTCGCGAAGGCCGGCAGCGTGCTCAACCGCGTCACCCGTCAGGGCTCCGGCCGCCACGAAGCCGACCGGCCGCGGCTCGTCGCGCCGGACACGCCGTTCAACGGGCCGATCAGCCCCCACCGCCGCTTCGCGTACGGCTCGCTGCCCCTCGACGAGGTCAAGCACGTCAAGAACGTCTTCGGCGTCACGGTCAACGACGTCGTGATGGCGTTGTGCGCGAGCGTGATGCGCCGGTGGCTCGTCGACCACGACGCCCTGCCCGACCAGCCGCTCGTCACGCTCGTCCCCCTTTCGGTGCGGACGCCCGAGCAGGCCAAGGACGCCGGCAACCAGGTGTCGGTCATGCTCGCGCCGCTGCCGACGCACCTCGCCGACCCCGCCGCGCGGCTGGCCGAGGTCACCACGGCGATGGTCGCCGCGAAGCAGCGGTACCAGCCGCTGCCGGCGTCGTGGCTGGTCGACTTCAGCGGGATGCTCCCGGCCGCGCTCGGCGGGCTCGCCGCCCGCGCCACCATGCTCTTCCTCGGGGCCACCGCGCCGGTCGTGAACCTCGTCGTGTCGAACGTCCCCGGGTCGCAGAGCCCGCTGTACCTCGCGGGCGCGCGGCTGCTCGCGAACTACCCGGTGTCCGCGATCACCGACGCGAGTGGCGGGCTGAACATCACCGTGATGTCCTACGACGGCAAGCTGGACTTCGGGTTCGTCGCCTGCCGCGAGCTGATCCCGGACGTCTGGGACCTGATCGACCACCTGCACGACGCGCTGGCCGAGCTCACCAAGCTGGCCGCCGAGCACACCCGGGAGGCCTGATGGCGGAGCGCGTCGCGGCGGTCGGCGGCGTCGAGCTGTGCCACGAGACCTTCGGAGACGCGGGCGACCGGCCGCTGCTGCTCGTCATGGGGCTCGGCGCGCCGATGATCTGGTGGGACGAGAAGTTCTGCGAAACCCTGGCCGCGCAAGGGTTTTACGTCATCCGGTTCGACAACCGGGACGCCGGGCGGTCGAGCCGGATGCGGGGCCGGGCCAACCTCGCGCAGGCGTACCTGCTGCACAGCGCGCCGTACTCGCTCGCGGACATGGCCGCCGACGCCGCGGGCCTGCTGGACGTGCTGGGCGTCCCGGCCGCGCACGTCGTGGGCGCGTCGATGGGCGGGATGATCGCGCAGACCCTGGCCATCCGGCACCCCGAGCGGGTGCTGTCGCTGACGTCGATCATGTCCAGCACCGGCGGCCGGCTGGTCGGCCGGCCGAGCGGCAAGGCGATGTCGATGCTGCTCAGCCCACCGCCGCGCAACCGCGCGGACTACGTCGAGCTGCTCGTGCGGACGTTCCGGCTGATCGGCTCGCCGGGCTACCCGTTCGACGAGGCACGCATGCGGGACCGTGCGGAGCGCACGTTCGACCGCGGCGTCCACCCGGGCGGCACGGTGCGCCAGCTCGCCGCGATCATGGCCGAACGCGATCGCGCGCCCCGGCTGCGCAGGGTGCGAGTGCCGGCCTTGGTGGTGCACGGCGCCCGAGACCCGCTGGTCAACGTGTCCGGTGGCCGAGCGACGGCCCGCGCGATCCCGGGCGCGGACCTCGACATCGTCCCGGGCATGGGCCACGACCTGCCCCGCGCGGTCTGGCCGCGGGTGATCCGGGGCATCACGCGCCTCGCCGACCGTGCGGAAGTGGCGCACACGCGTGATTGAGCGGGCATCACGCGTGATTGAAGGGGCATCACGCGTGATCGGGGGGTCGACACGGGTCAGCCGGCGAGCGTGATCGAGCCCAGGTGGGAGAAGTGGGCCGCGACGCGGGAGCCGGGGCGGACCGGGACCGCGTCCGTCATGCCGCCGGTCAGGACCAGCCAGCCCGGCTCCAGGGCCAGGCCCCGCGCGCCCAGGGCGTTCGCTGCCAGGGCCAGTGCCTCCGCCGGGTGGCCCTGGACCGCCGCGCCCGTCGCCGTGTCGACGATCTGGCCGTCGACCTCCAGCAGCGCCGCTTCCAGCGAAAGGTCGAGGGACGCGGGCGGCAGGCCGACCGGGCCCACGCTGAAGTACGCCGACGAGCCGTTGTCGGCCACGGCGTCCGGGAGCGTGAAGCGGTAGTCGGTGTAGCGGCTGTCGATGACCTCGATGCCGCCGTACACGCGGTCGACCGCGGCCAGCGCCGTCGCCGCCGTGACACCGGGGCCGACCAAGCGATCCCGCATCACGAAGACCAGCTCCGGCTCGGCCCGCGGGTGGATCAGCGAGGGCACGGGGACGCCCGCCGGCAGGACCATCGCGTCCGTCAGCCAGGCCAGCAACGGCGAGTCGATGCCCATCCGCTGCTGCTTCGCCCGGGACGTCAGGCCCAGCTTCAGCCCGACCAGCGTCTCGCCGCGGGCCCGCCGCAGCCGCAGGGCCTCGTCCTGGATCGCGTACGCCGTGTCGACGTCCAGCCCGGGCCACTCCTCCGAAAGCGGTGCCCGCTCCGAAACCGTCCCCAGCAGCGCCGCGGCCGCCTCACGCACGTTCACGATTCCTCCGAAGCAGGGGCGAAGACGGCGGTAACGCTGCCGAGGCCGGCGATGGTCGCGACGATCGTGTCGCCCGGCGACACCGGGATCGCCCGGGTCATCGACCCCGGCAGCACGACGTGCCCGGGTTCCAGCGTGACGCCCAGCGGCCCCACCGTGTTCGCCAGCCACACCAGCGAGTTCAGCGGCGAGCCGAGCACCGCGCCGCCCGCGCCCGTCGCCGCCACCGCGCCGTTCTGGTAGAGCACACAACCGGCCAGCCGCAGGTCCACGGAACCCAGCGCCGTCGGGCTGCTGCCCAGCACCACCCCGCCGGACGACGCGTTGTCGGCGATCGTGTCGAACAGCGAAATCTTCCAGTCCTGGATCCGCGAGTCGACGATCTCCAGCGACGGCAGCACGAAGTCGACCGCCCGCACCGCGTCGGCGACCGTGACGCCGGGACCGCGCAGCGCCGAGCCGAGCACGAACGCGATCTCCGGTTCGATCCGCGGCTGCAGGAACGCCGACGTCGGGATCGCCTGGTGCTCGAGGTGGAACATGCTGCCGGTGAGGTGCCCGTAGTCGGGCTGGTCGACACCCATCTGCCGCTGCATCGCGGCGGACGCGAGCCCGACCTTGTGCCCGCGGACCGCGTCGCCGCCCTCGACCCAGTGGCGCACCTGCTCCTGTTGGATCCGGTACGCGTCCTCGACCTCCGCGTCCGGGTAGGTCTTGATCAACGGCTCGACCGGCTCACGCGTCGCGTAGGCCCGCGCCAGTACGGCGGCGGCCTCCTGCACCTTGCTGACGTCCACTCCGGCGACTCTGCCTTGGGGGCACCCCGGGCACAAGCCTCGACGTTCCACCCAACGGAACTCTCGCCAGGTAACCTCTTGCGCGCGAGACAATCTGGGCGTACCGTTCGAGGCACCACCAGGAAGGGACGTGAGGGACATGGCACCGACCCAGGCCGAGGTCGCCAAGCTCGCCGAGATCCGTGACGAGCTGCGCGAGCGCCACCTGCACCCCGCCGCCGAACGCCCGGCGACGAACGGGCGCGGCATCCACCACACCGCGCTGATCTCCAGCGACGTCGAGCGGACCATCGGGTTCTACCAGGACATCCTGGGCTTCCCGCTCACCGAGCTGATCGAGAACCGCGACTACCCCGGCTCGAGCCACTTCTTCTTCGACGTCGGCAACGGCAACGCCGTCGCCTTCTTCGACCTGCCCGGTCTGGACCTCGGCCCGTACGCGGAAGTCCTCGGTGGACTGCACCACCTGGCCCTCTCCGTCACGCCCGAACGGTGGAGCGCGATCAAGGACAAGCTCGACGAAGCCGGCGTGAAGTACCTGCTGGAGAGCAAGACCTCCATCTACCTGTCCGATCCGGACGGTGCCCGCGTCGAGCTGATCTCCGACCCGCTCGGCGAAATGTACGGCGAGAAGATCGGCTGAAACCGTGTTCCCGGCGCCGCGCGCCGTTTAGCCTGTGCGCGACGCCTGGAGGTCCGATGTCCGACTGGTCGCTCTCCCGCGCGAAGGCGCGCCTCGATCACCGCGAGCTGCTCGACGAGCTCACCGCGCGCACGCGGTTCGAGGTCCGGCTGCACCTGAACGAGCCGATGACCAACGGCGCCTACGACGAGCTCACGAGCATCTTCGCGATCGGGCACGGCGAGTGCGCCACGCTGCTGGCGCACCACCGGCTGCTCCCGTGGTGGGAACGCTCACTGCTGCACCGGTACGCGCGGCGCCTGCACGGCAAGGCGATCACGCGCAGTGTCGGCGTGGTGCCCGCGGAGGTCGCACCGCAGGCGGCCCGCGCGTTCGGCGCCGAGATCGCCGAGCTCGCACCCGGCTCCGGCGACACCGGCGCGAAGTACGACCTCCAGGGCCGCGGCCTGCTGACGGTGTTCCGCATCGCGGTCGGCGCCAAGGGCGAGGTCTGGCCGGACCGCCACGAAGTCACGACGACGTCCGCCCGCAACATCCTGACGTGTGCCGCGACCTTCGCCCACCGCAAGCCGTGGCATGTGATCTGGCCCGTGTACCGCGTCCGCGGCCTGCGGCTCTGGAAGCTTTGACGCCCGCCGCGCGTTCCATCGGTATGAACCCAGCGGAAATCCTCGAGGGCGCCAAGACGATTGCCGTCGTCGGCCTGAGCCGCGACCCGGCCAAGGCGGCGCACGGCGTACCGGCGGTCCTGCAGGCGCACGGCTTCCGGATCATCCCGGTCCACCCGACCGCGACCGAGCTGCTCGGCGAGAAGGTCTACCGGTCACTGAAGGACATCCCGGAGCCGGTCGACGTCGTCGACGTCTTCCGGCCGTCTCCTGAAGCGCCGGGCATCGCGCGTGAAGCCGTGGAGATCGGCGCGAAGGCGTTGTGGTTGCAGCAGGGCATCGTCTCGGCCGAGGCACGCCGCATCGCCGAAGAGGGCGGGCTCGAGTACGTCGAGAACCGCTGCACCGCCGTGGTCCGCGCGACGGCCGCGATCTCGAAGAACTAGACGGGACGACGTTCCTCACCGAGACGCTGCGAATCCCCACCGGGCACGGCGAGGCCGACGCATTCGCCGCCTTCCCCGGCGAGGGCGGGCCGCACCCCAGGGTGCTGATGTACCCCGACGGCTTCGGAATCCGGCCCGGCTACTGCGTCGGCGGTCCGGCTCCACTGGGATCGCCTGCTGCCGCTGCCGGCCGACAACACCTAGGCCGACGCTCCGAAGTGGACGATGCGGTGGTTCCCGGTCTCGGCCACCCAAACCCCGCCCAGCCCGTCGTCGGCCATGTGCCTCGGTGCGCTGATCGGCTCGGTCGTGTCGGTCAGGGCCGCGCCCGTTCGGGTGTCGAAGCGGGCCACGCGGCCGGTGTCGTCGACCAGCAGCCGGCCGACCGGGTCCAGCGTCAGCCCGCGTGGCCGGTCCAGCCCGCCGAACTCGCGCACGAACCCGCCCCACCACGAGAACTGCACCACGCGGCGGTTGCCGGTGTCGGCGACGTAGACGTTGCCCGCCGCGTCGACCGCGACCCCTTCCGGTGCCTTGAGCCGCCCGGACAGCACGCGCACCAGGGCGCCGTCGTGGGTGAACGCCTGCACGCGGTCGTTGCCCGTGTCCGCCACCCACACCCGGCCGCGCACGTCGACGGCGATGCCGGACGGCGCGCGGAACTGGCCCGGCCCCGAGCCGGGCCCGCCGAACGCACGCGGGAGCGCCGCGACTTCACTGGTGGCCACGCTGCCAGGATCGCCGACCGCGAGCCACGGCGGCCAGTACCGAAAAGAGTGTTCAACGACTGTTCGGCCGTCGCTCACCAGGTCCACCGTGAGCACGTCCGCCGCTCCAGAAAGCTGTACGCGGGCAGCGGCCCGACCCAGTCGGCCTGGACACCGCCGCCGCGGGCCAGGCCGGTGACCGCGTCGCGGACGACGAGCAGGTCGCCCATCCCGACCAGGAACGCCCACCGCTCGTCGGCGGACTCGCCCGCCGGCAGCGACACCGAGTCGCGGGCGCGTTCGGCGACCTCGCTCAGCAGCACGTCGGAGCGGGCCGCGCGCCAGGCGGAGTCGGGTTCGGTGAACCGCAGGCAGACGTGCACCTCGGCCAGGCCGTCGAGCCGGTCGAGGTCGGCGCGGTAGGTGTCGGCGGCCGGGGCCAGCACCTCCTCCCGGACGGCGTCCTCGTCGTCGGCCACGGTGCCGAACCGGACCGGCAGCACCGGCCCGCCCTCGACGAGCGCGGACACCACCGCCAGGTGCACCGCGGGGTCCGGCTCGGGTTCGCCGACGACCATGGCCAGGTCCTCCCAGCACACCGTCCGCGGCGCCCGCGCGTGCCCGGCGCGCACGACGCCGTAGAGCTGCAGCGTCACGGCTGTTCGACCGGGATCACCGGTTCCACCGGCACCGCCACGGCGGGGGTCGGCGGCGGGGGCGGGATCAGCCCGGTCGTCTGGCCGAGTCCCTGGGAGATCTGCCCGGGCACGGGCGTGTTCTGCAGCCGCTGCATCGCTTCGAGGTACCGGATGTAGGTGTCGACGCTGGCGATCACGATCCGCGCCTCGATCGCCAGCAGCTCGATCCCGATCACCGACACCCGCACCGAAGCGTCGATCACGAGTCCCTTGTCGAGCAGGATGTCGAGCGTGTCGGCGAGGCCGCCGCCGGTCTGTCCCGGTCTGGTCAACTCGGTCCTTCCATGGTTTCGTCGAGGGCCGCGCGGATCTCGGCGAACCGGAGCTCCAGCGCGATCAGGGCCTGGCCGAGGTCTTCGACCTGGTCGTCGGTGAGCGTTTCCATCCGCCGCAGCGCCTGGCGTTCGAGCACTTCGCGGAGGATGTCGAGCACGGTGACGACCAGGTGGCCGAGCCCGCGGCCCGCGTCGGCGGGGATCCGGACGGGCCCGCTCACCCTTCGAGCCCGAGCAGCAGCAACCGCAGGTCGAGCCGCACCAGGTCGATGCCGGCGAGCGAGATGATCACGTCGCCGGTCACGACGGCGCCCCGGTGCACGACCCGGTCGAGCAGGTCGGCGACGGCTTCCACCGCGGCGTCAGCCATCGGCCGTCACCCCGAGCTCGATGTCGGTGAAGGAGTACGGCGGCCACGGGCCGGAGGTCTCCACGGTCGCGCCCGCCGTGCGCAGCTCGCGGGCGAACCACTCGAACTCGGCGTGGAACGCGGCTTCCCGGCCGGTTTCGACCAGGTAGGCGGTGTTGACCAGCACGCCGTGCGGCAGGGCCCGCCCGATGCTGTCGGCGGCGTGCCGGCGCAGCGCGCCTTCGAGCCGTCCGGCCGCTCCGACGATGTCCTCGCGGGCGCGCTGGACCGCTTTCAACCGTTCCCGGCGGCGGACGAGGTACTGCGTGCCGGTCAGGCCCGCGGCGTCCGGCCGCGTGGTCGTCGCCGGTTCGGCGTGCCGCACGCGGACGCCCCACTCCCGGTGCCCGGCCACCTCATCGAGGCAGTCGCGGGCCTGGTCGTAGGCGGCCGCCAGCAGCCGGCGGACGGCGTCTTCGCCGTCGAGGACCGTGCCGAACCGCAGCGGCAGCACGGGTTCGTGCCGGAACACCGCGCGCACCACCGCGTCGTGCTCGCGGGCCAGTTCGGCGAGCGCGCCGTCGACCGGGTCGAGCGTGTCGATGCGGTCGAAGCGCGCCGGCTCCGCCTCCGAGACGACCACGCCGAGGTCCCGGTAGCCGATCAGGCGCGGCGGCCCGATGTCCAAAGTGGCCGGACGGTTGCGGGTGATCGCGTACGCGGACAGCCAGTCGCTCACCGCGGCTCTCCCGTCCCGATCGGCGCGGGCAGCCGCGCCTCCAGTTCGGAAACGCGGGCAGCCAGCTCTTCACGGTGGGCGTTCGGCGAGAAGAACGGGTCGCCGGTCCACCAGTCCATGCCCATTTCCCGGGCGGTCTGGGCCGAGGCGATGAACAGCCGGATCCGCAGGGTCAGCAATTCGACGTCGACAACGCTGACGCCGATGTCACCGGCTATCACGACACCCTTGTCGAGCACGCGTTCCAGAATGTCCGCCAATGAATCGGACGAAGCGGCCAAGTGTCACTCTTCCTTTCAGGAATCGGTGGCGCCCCGCGTGAACCGCCGGAGCCGCTCACAGGCGGCGAGCTCGCCGGCGGCGTCGAGGTCCACCCGGTAGGTGGCCATCACGCTGGTGGAATCCGGGATCCGGGCCAGCTCGACGACGTCGACGAGCACCGACCAGCCGCCGTCGGCGCGGGTCCGGAGCCCGGTCACGGCGTGCGGGGTCAGCCCCGTGACCACGCCGAACTGGGCCGTCCCTTCGCGAATGGCGTCGGCGGCGCGAAGCCGGGAAACGGATTTCTCGGAGTCTTCTTGAACGGTGTTATCGTAGGCAGGGAACGGTTGCTGCGATTCCGTCATCGCTTTCCTGATCTCGGGTGGGTGCCCACCGTAGCAACGGGCACAACCACCCGCAGATGAGCTAGGACACGGTATTTTTCACCGGTTCGCGGTAACGAATGGGCTCTCTGCGGCAACCGGCGGCGGCAAACGGACCACTGCCGAACGCCCAGCGGAACCAATTCCCGGATTCCGCCCGGTATATCACGATCGAGTAACGTCTACCAGCCGGTAGCCGACGCCCCGGACGGTCTCGATGGTGCGGGTGCCGAACGGGACGTCGATCTTGCGCCGCAGGTACCCGATGTAGACCTCGACGACGTTCTCGTCGCCGTCGTAGTGCGCGTCCCAGACGTGGCTCAGTATCTCGTTCTTCGTCAGCGCGGTCCCCGGCCGGCGCAGCAGGAACTCCAGCAACCCGAACTCGCGCGCGGTCAGCTCGATCCGCTGCTGTCCTCTGTGGACGGTGCGCGCGGAGGGGTCGAGCCGCAGGTCGCCCGCCTCCAGCACGGCGGGACGGGCCGGCGCGCCGCGGCGCAGCAGCGCCCGCAGCCGGGCGATGAGGACGACGAAGGAGAACGGCTTCGACAGGTAGTCGTCGGCGCCGAGGTCGAACGCGTCGGCTTCGTCGTACTCGCCGTCCTTCGCGGTGAGCATCAGCACCGGCGTCCAGTTCTCGGCCGCGCGCAGGCGTTTGAGCACCTCGTAGCCGGACAGCTCGGGCAGCATGATGTCGAGCACGACGACGTCGTACTCCTGCTCGGTGGCCCGCCAGAGCCCCTCGCGTCCGGTGTGCGCGACGTCGACGGTGAACCCCTCGGCGACCAGGCCGCGCCGCAGCGTCTCCGCGAACTCGCGCTCGTCCTCCACGATCAGCAGGCGCACTACTCCTCCTCCGGCAGTTCGAGCACCGGCAGCTCGAGCACGAACCGCGCGCCCGGCTCGGCCGGCTCGCTGTAGCGCGCCCGGCCGCCGTGGCGCGCCGCGATGCCCGCCACGATCGGCAGGCCCAGCCCGGTGCCGCCGTGCCCGCGCTGCCGCGACGCGTCGAGGCGGACGAACCGCTCGAAGATCCGCTCGCGGTCGGCTTCCCCGACGCCGGGGCCGTCGTCGCTCACCTCGACGACGGCGAGGTCGCCGCGCACCGAGCTGACGACGCGGATGCGCGAGCGCGCGTGCCCGCGGGCGTTGTCGACCAGGTTCCGCACCGCCCGCCGCAGCTGGGCCTCGCTGCCGCGCACCTTCGCCGGCCCGGCCCGGACCTCGACGTCCAGCGCGCATTCGCCGCGGACCCGCTCGGCTTCGGCGCGGACGATGTCGTCGAGGTCGACCTCCGTGCGCGACGGCCGGTCGGTCGTGTCGTCGGTGCGGGCGAGCACGAGCAGGTCGTCGACGAGCTCGCGCAGCCGCGCGGCTTCCCGGGCGATCACCGGCACCAGGTCCTCGGTGCTTTCCGGGTGCCGCCCGGAGACGTCGAGCGCGGTGCTGATCGTGGACAGCGGCGAGCGCAGCTCGTGGCTGGCGTCCGCGACGAACCGGCGTTGCGCCGCCTGCGCCGACGCGAGCCTGCCGAGCATCTCGTTGAGCGTCACGGCCAGCCGGTGCACCTCGTCGCCGCCCGGCGGCAGCGGGACGCGGGCGGCGAGGTCGCGCGTCGAGATCTCGGCGACGGTCCGGCGCATCCGCTCGACCGGCCGCAGCGCCGAGCCGACCGCGCGGTAGACCGCGAGCCCGGCGATCGCCAGCAACGGGATCGAGATCAGCCCGAGCAGCAGCGTCAGCCGCGTCGACGCCTCGGTCACGGGTTCCAGCGACCGCGCCGAAATCACCGTGTACGGCCCGCCCGGCCCGTTGACCTGCTGCGACACGACGCGGTAGTCGTCGCTGTCGCCGTTGAGCCCGAGCGGGAGGGTCTCGATGCTTTCGTGGCCGACGGTGGGACGCGCGGTGGTCAGCGGCGGGTGCCCGACGATCGCCGGGTCGCTCGCGATCGGCACGCCGCGCGCGTTGAGCACCTGGGTGACGGCCTCGGTGTCGCCGGTGCTGGCGACGTCGGACGCGCTGAGGTCGCGCGCGCCTTCGCGGACGAGCTGGATGGCGACCTGGCGGCCGGTGCTGCGGGCACTCTCGGTCACGCTGCGGTCGAGCGACTCTTCGAGCAGCACCACGACGACGGCGAGCGCGGCCGCGATGGCCAGCGCGAGCGCGAAGACGGCCACCGCCGTGGTCCGCATCCGGACGCCGGTCGCGGCGATCACCCTGCCCAGTTTCACGAACTCAGCGTAACCACGGACGGCCGCCGTCACGACGTCCGCCGACGGCGCGTGGCGGTGAGCCGCTCCACGCGCAGACGGTCGACCTCGGGCAGTTCGAGAGCCGGCAGCGGGTGCCCGGCCGTCCAGGTCAGCAGCAGGTCGGCCAGCACGGGGTTGCGGGCGAGCGCCGGGCCGTGCAGGTAGGTGCCGACGATCCGGTCGGTCACCGCCCCTTCGGTGCCGTCGCCGTTGCCGGTCCCGCGCACGACGTGCCCGAGCGGTTCGCTGTCGGCGCCGAGCTTGCTGACGCCGAGGTGGTTCTCGAACCCGGTGAGCGGCGCTCCGCCGAGGATTTCCGAGGACGTCGCGACCAGTTCGGAGACCGCGCGGCGTTCGCCGGGCTCGGTGACGACGTCGAGCAGGCCGAGACCGTCGTGGTCGACGCCGTCGAGGCCGCGGAAGCGGGTGCCGAGCACCTGCAGGCCCGCGCAGACGCCGAAGACCACCGCCTGCGGCGTCAGCGCCCGCCGGTACTTCCGCAGGTGGGCCGCGGCCAGCGCCTGTGCGCCGTCCTCGCCGCCGCCGAGCAGGTAGAGGTCCAAAGTGGACGGAACCGGCTCGCCGAGCCCGACCGGCACGACCTCGGCGTCGAGCCCGCGCCAGCGCAGCCGCTGGCAGAGGACCTGCGCGTTGCCGGTGTCGCCGTAGGTGCCGAGCACCTCGGGCAGCAGGAGTCCGATGTGGACGATCGAGTCACGCACCAGGCAGCCTGCCGACGAGGTCGCGGAACGCGGTGTAGTTGGCGACGAGCTCGACGCCACCGGGCGGCAGCGCGTCGATCGCGGCGACCGGGTCGGGTTCGGCCCAGTGCGCGACCTCGGCGTAGCAGAGCCGGACGGCGAGGTCGGCCCCGCGCTCGCCGGTGACGACGACCTGGCGGCCGCGCAGCCGTTCGAAGTGCACGTCCCAGAGCCACGACAGGTCTCGGCCGTCGGCCTCCTGGGCGTTGACCGCGACGACGACGGGGGTGTCCTCGTCCAGCACCCGCAGCGTTTCGACCCAGCCGGCCGGGTTCTTGGCCAGCATCAGCCGCACGGAGTGCCGCGACCGGCGGATCGTCCGGTAGCGGCCGCCGATGTCGGTGATGGTCCGCAGCCGAGCGGCGGCGGTGTGCGGCGGAACACCGAGCCGGTGCGCGGCGGCGAGCGCGAAGGCGGCGTTGGATCGGTTCGCGTCCCCGGGAAGCCGCAGGTCCAGGTCGACTTGACGACCGCCGGGGGTGTCGACGAGATCGCCGTCGAGGGTCCAGGTGGGCTCGGGGCGGGCGAGGCCGCAGGCGCAGCTCCAGTGGTGTTTGGTGTGGGTGATCGGGCCGTCGCAGCGCGGGCAGGCGGTCGAGTCCCCGGTCCAGCGACGGCCGGCGCCGACCCACACGGGTTTCGCGGCCACGCTCGCCGCGGAGGTGACGAGAACGTCGTCACCATTGGCGACAATCGTGGTTCCGGGGTGGTTCTCGATCGCTTTGCGCAGATCTCGTTCGGTGGAACGAACCTCGCCGACGCGGTCGAGCTGGTCGCGGCTGAGGTTGAGCAGGACGAGCACCGCGGGTTCCAGCTGGTCGGCGACCCAGGGCAGGTAGGTCTCGTCGACTTCGAGAACGGCGTAGGGGGCGTCGGGGCGCGCGGCCAGGGCGGCGAGGACGCCGTCGGGCATGTTGGCCCCGTCGCTGTTGGCGGCGACTTCGGCGAGCGCTTCGAGGGCCCGGGTGATCATCAGGGCGGTCGTGGTTTTGCCGTTGGTGCCGGTGACGAGAACGACGGTGCGGTCCCGGCCGAGCCGCCGCAGGGCTTTCGGATCGAGGGCAAGGGTGACGCGGCCACCGATGACACCGCCTTTGCCGAGGCCGGCCCGCCGGGAGAGCCAGGCGGAGACCCGCCCGGCGGTCACGGACGCGCGGGTACGGAGGGGGCTTCGGGCGGTCACCGGGTGGATGGTGCTCGGGAGGCGCTGTGATTTCGCTGAGTCCGTGACCCGGGTCTCGGCCGGTGCTGCTCGGTCCTCCCTGGCTGGGCCTCCCTGGCCGGGTTCGCTGCGGCCGGCAGGCGCCGGCGAAGTCGCAGTCCCGGCTCGCTCGATCACCGGCGGGCCGGTGGGCAGGTCGGGTGAGGTCGCGAATGAGTCATGGGCGACACCACCGCTCGGCGCACGGAAGGCAGCGCGCGGAGTTAGCCGCCTGAATGTCGTGAACGATTTCGTACACAGCCCCCGCCGACACAGCCCCCGCCGACACAGCCCCCGCCGACACAGCCCCCGCCGACACAGCCCCCGCCGACACAGCCCCCGCCGACACAGCCCCCGCCCGTCCCTGGGGGGCGTCCCTGTTCCAGCGTATCGACCCCCACCGACGAAAAACGCGAAAAGCCACCACCCGAGCCGGTTTGTCCACATTACGGCCACCCTGGGGACAACTCCTCTACTCCCTTCACGGCCCATTCACGGATATGAACCACCCACCGTCGAACTTGTCGAACAACCCCTTCCACGCCTCCACAACCGCCATAGGTAGGGAACTTAACCATCGGAGGTTGTACCAATTAGCCTGCGCAACTAACCGCATTCTTGTGAGACGTTTCAAGATCTTCCCCACATACATCGGAGGTGTTACCGTCCAACCCCACCCAGCGGAAATGCGTACCGCTGAGCGGAAACGGGAACGTCCAACGGAGGGCATCGTGGGACCGGAGCGCGTACTGGAGAACAGCGGAACTCTCGAACGCGGGCTCGCGGTGCTCGAGCACGTGGGTCGGCACCAGGAGATTTCCACCAATGCGATCGCGCGGCAACTGGGGCTTTCCCGCAGTGCCGCCTACCGCATCGTCGGCACCCTGAAGAGCCTCGAATACCTCGAAGCCGACCAGGTCACCGGGCGGGTCAGGCTCGGCACGCGGCTCGTCGAACTCGGGGCCCGGGCCATGGCCGCCACCGATCTGCACCGGTGTGCGCCCCGGTACCTCGCGTCGCTCGCCGAACGGTCCGGGGAGACCACCTACCTCGCCGTTCCCGACAACGACACCATGGTCTACGTCGCGACCGAACGCAGTGCCAGCGCCGTCACCCTCGCCTGCCGGCTCGGCACGCGACGGCCGCAGCACGCCACCTCGCTCGGGAAAGCCTGGCTCGCCGCGCTGCCCGAAGCCGATCGGGCCGAGCGTGTCCGGCGGATGAAGCTCGACTCCCTCACGCTCAAGACGATCAACGATCCGCTCCGGCTGCTCGACGACCTCGCGCGGACCAGCCGTCGCGGCTGGGCGGTCGACGAGGTCGAGAACGAGCCCGACGTCGGGTGCGTCGCCGCCGCCGTGCGCGATCACTCCGGGCGGCCGATCGCCGCCATCTCCATCGCCGGGCCGGCGCCGCGCGTACTGCGCCGCCTCGACGAGCTCGGTGCCTCCGTCGCCGGGACCGCCGCCGCCCTGTCGCTGCGGCTCGGATACGTCCGGGGGCAGCGGGGATGACCTGGCTCCAGGACTACCAGCCGGCGGGCGGACTGTGGGTCTCCGCGCTGCTCGCCGCGCTCCCGATCATCGTGCTGCTGGTCGCGCTCGGCGTCGTCCGCCTGTCCGCGCACCTGTCCGCCGCCCTCGCGCTGGTCACCGCGCTCGGCGTCGCCCTGCTGCTGTACCGGATGCCGGCCGCGCTGGCGTTCGACTCCGCGGCGATGGGCGTCGTGTTCGGCGTGTGGTCGGTGGCCTGGATCGCCTTCCACGCCGTGTACTTCCACAACGTCACCGTCGCCACCGGCCGGTTCGACGCCATCAAGCGCGTGCTCGCCGGGTTCAGCGAAGACCGGCGGCTGCAGGCGCTGCTCATCGCGTTCGGCTTCGGCGCGCTCCTCGAAGGCGTCGCGGGCGGCGGGTCGCCGATCGCGATCACCGCGGCGATGATGGCCGCGCTCGGGTTCCCGCCGGTGAAGGCCGTCGTGCTGGCGCTCCTGGCGAACACCGCGCCGGTCGCGTTCGGCGGGCTCGGCAACCCGCTGATCGTGCTCGGCCGGCTGACCGCGCCGATCATGCACCTCAAGCAGGACCAGGCGACCGAACTGTTCTCGGCGGCGGTCGGCCGTCAGGTGCCGGTGCTCGCGCTGATCATCCCGGCGTTCCTGGTCGTCGTGCTCGCCGGCTGGAAGCGCATGCTCGAGGTGTGGCCGGCGGTGCTGACCGCCGGGCTCGCGTTCGCGGCCATGCAGTTCGTCGCGTCCAACTACATCAGCGCCAGTCTGGTCGACGTCCTCGCCGCGCTCACCGCGATGGCCGCGCTGTGGATACTGACGCGGTTCTGGCAGCCCGCGACGGTCTGGCGTTTCGACGGCGAAGAAAGCGCTGTCAAGAGTCTGGGCGCGGCGCAGTCCGAACGCGGCGCGCTCTACGCGTGGATGCCCTACATCATCCTGATCCTCGCCATCTTCCTGTCGCGGATCGGCACGATCTTCAAGAACCTGCCCACCTGGCTCGACCTGACGAAGCTGCTGCACAAGGCGGACTGGATCTTCGCCTGGCCGGGGCTGCACAACCACGTCGTCCAGCACCCGCCGATCACCGCGAAGAACGCGCCGTACGCGGCGACGTTCACGGTGGACTTCCTGTTCTCGCCCGGAACGGTCGCCCTGGTCGCGGCGGTCATCGCCGGCTTCGCGATGGGTGGCCGGGCGGGGCTGCTGGTCAAGACGTACCGGCAGACGCTGTTCCAGATGCGCTGGGCGCTCGCGACGATCTTCATGATCCTGGCGATCGCGTTCGTCATGAACTACTCGGGCGCGACGCAGACGCTGGGCCTGGCGCTGGCGACGACGGGCGCGGTCTTCCCGCTGTTCTCGGCGTACATCGGCTGGCTGGGCGTGTTCCTGACGGGCTCGGACGCGTCGACGAACAGCCTGTTCGGCCCGATGCAGGTGATCTCGGCCCAGCAGCTGAACCTGAACCCGATCCTGGCGGGCGCGACGAACACGTCGGGTGGCGTGATGGGCAAGATGATCTCGCCGCAGAACCTGTCGATCGGCGCGACGGCGATCGGGCAGAGCGGCAAGGAGGGGTCGCTGCTGCGCCAGACGTTCCTGTGGTCGCTGCTGCTGACCGGGGTGGTCGGCGTGATCTCCCTGCTGCAGGCGACGATCCTGACGGCGATGATCCCGTCGCCCTAGGCTGGGGCGCATGAGTGAGTCGCTGGCGTCCTTCGGGTACGAGCTGGGCCTGCTGAAGCGCGTCCGCCGGTCGGGCTGGTGGCACGCGGGGGTGCGCGACCCGGAGTCGGTCGGCGAGCACAGCCTGCGGGCGGCCCAGCTCGCGGCGTTGATCGCGACGGAGGAGGGAGCGTCGCCGGAGCGGGCGGCGTTCCTGGCGCTGTGGCACGACACGCAGGAGACCCGGACGGGTGATCTTCCGCTGACGGCGGTGGACTACCTGAAGAAGCCGGAGCCGCGGGAGATCACGGCCGACCAGACGGCCGCCTTGCCCGCGCGGTCCCGCGAGCTGGTGCGCGACGCGGTCGACGAATACGAGACCCGCTCGTCGGCCGAGGCGTTGTGCGCCAAGGATGCCGACAAGCTGGAGATGCTGCTGCAGGCGCTGGAGTACCGGGACATCGGGGTTCAGCGGGTCGACGAGTGGATCGGGTCGGCGACGAAGGGCCTCACGACGGAGACCGCGAAGAAGATCGCGGAAGCGGCGTTGACGCTGTCACCGATGGCTTGGCGGGACCGCTAGTCGCTCATCGCCGCGGAGTCGATCGTCCCGTCCGCGACACTGTGCCCGATCAGGCTGTGCGCCTGGCGGAACCGCTTGCGCGACTGCGCGAACAAATAACCGTCGGCCAGCAGGACCAGCGCGACGGCGATCGCTTCGAGCCACGCCGGTGCGGTCAGGTTCACGCACACCGCCACGGCGAGCACCGGGAGCGGCAAGAGGATGGCATCGCGGAATTCGCTCTCCGCCTTGAACCGGCTGTACTCGGCGAACAGTTCGGGCTTCGCGACGATCAGCCGCGGGGACACGTGCAGGACCTCGCGCACCGCCTCGATCGCGATGCGGTCCACCTCGTGCGGGTTGATGCCGCGCGGCGTGGCGTCGGAGCTCAGCTGCTCCTGGCGCTGCCGGTGCTCCTGCCGGATCCGGCCGCGGATGCGCTCGACGGTCCGGCCGCTCACCGGCCGGAACACGGCCAGCGGGCCACCCGGCAGGTGGTCGAGGTCCGCCGCGGTGAGCCGGAGCAGGTAGGCATGGCTCAGCCGGCCGAAGGTCGCCGCGACGAGGCTGCCGGTGACCTCGCCGATCAGCAGGCACAGCACGCTGATCGCGACGAGCCGGCCGCCCGTGCCGAACAGCTCCAGCAGCTCCAGCGCCGGTTTCCCCAGCAACCCAGCCTGCGGCGGGTGGTAATGGCCGATCAGGAGCCAGCCGGCGCAGAACCACATGTAGCCCGCCACCAGCGCACTGCGGACGTCCCGGAAGCCGGGCAGCAGCGAGGCGAGCACCGTGTCAGCGCCCCACCGCCGTCGCGCGGTCCAAGAGCAGCGCTCGCTCGCGGGCGTTCTCCGTCATCTCCGCCGCCCTTCTGAACTCCTGCTCCGCCTCCGCCAGCCGGCCCAGCTTCTCCAGCAGGTCGCCGCGGACGCTCGGGAGCAGGTGGTAGTCCTTCAACGCCGGCTCGTCGGCCACCGCGTCGACCACCTCCAGACCCGCCGCCGGGCCCCGGGCCATCGACACCGCCACCCCGCGGTTCAGCTCGATCACCGGGGACGGCTGGAGCTTTCCGAGGCCCTCGTACAACGCCGCGATGCGCGTCCAGTCCGTCTCGTCCGCCGTGCGGGCGCGGGCGTGGCACGCCGCGATCGCCGCCTGGGCCGAATACGGGCCGTACGCACCCTCGGCGATCTGTTCCGACAGGGTCAGTGCCGCCAGGCCGTGCTGGATCAGCAGGCGGTCCCAGCGGGCGCGGTCCTGCTCCAGCAGGAGCACCGGCTCGCCGTTCGGGCCGGTGCGGGCCTTCGAGCGCGACGACTGCAGCTCCATCAGCGCGACCAGGCCGTGCACCTCGGACTCGCCCGGGATCAGCCCGGCGAGGACGCGGCCGAGGCGCATCGCCTCCTCGCAGAGAGCCGGGCGCATCCAGTCGTCGCCGCGGGTGGCCGAATAGCCCTCGTTGAACACCAGGTAGATGACCTCGAGCACGGACGACAGCCGCGCGACGCGTTCGTCGCCCTCCGGCACCTCGAACGGGACCTTCGCCGCCGCGAGGGCCTTCTTCGCCCGGACGATCCGCTGCGCGATCGTCGACTCGCTGACCAGGAAGGCGCGCGCGATCTCGTCCGTGGTCAGCCCGCCGAGCATCCGCAGCGTCAGCGCGACGCGGGCCTGCGTGTTCAGCACCGGGTGGCAGGCGACGAACAGCAGGCGCAGCAGGTCGTCCTCGATGTGGTCGTCGAGGGCCGCGTCGAAGTCGGGCAGGACGCCCTCGCCGAGCTGCTGGTCGCGCCCGACCTCTTCGAGCTTCTCCGCGTACCGCTCGTTGCGGCGGAACTGGTCGACCGCGCGCCGCTTGGCGATGGTCATCAGCCACGCGCCGGGGTTGCGCGGCACGCCGGACTCCGGCCACTGCTCCAGCGCCGCGACCAGGGCGTCCTGCGCCAGCTCCTCCGCGAGGCCGACGTCGCCGCGGGCCATGCGGGCCAGACCCGCGATGAGCCGCGGCGACTCGATCCGCCACACCGTCTCGACCGTGCTTCGGGCGTCCGCAACCGTCACCCGGCCATCAGACAGGGTGATCCGGCGCGGTGCAACCCACTAGCCGCTGATCGTGCGGATCTCGATCACGCCGCCCTGCTCCTCGGGATTCGGCGCCTGCCGCATCAGCTCGACGACCTCCTCGAGCGACTCGCCGTTCAGCACCCAGAACCCGGCGACGAGCTCCTTCGTCTCCGCGAAGGGACCGTCGATGACCTTCGGCTCGGTGTCGCCTTCGAAGACGACGCGCACGCCTTCCGCACTCGACGTGAGGCCCTCGGCGATGACGATCCGGCCCTCGTTCAGCAGCCGCTCGTTGAACTTCGACATCTCGGCGAGCGCGACGGCGCTGGGCTGGAACCCGGCCGCCTCGGATTCGGGGCTGGCCTTCACCATCACCATGAACCGCATCGCGTCACGCCTTCCGCGCGCTCTGCGCGCGCAGCCGGCCTTCCAGCTCTTCGACCTCGGGCGTCATGTTCTCGAAGTCGGACGCCTCCGCGACGCGCCGGATCTCGACCTCGCCGGCCTCGCCCTCGGGGTTCGGCATCCGCTTGATCCACTCGATCGCCTCGTCACGGTCGCGGACCTGCAGGATCCAGAAGCCGCCGACGAGCTCCTTCGACTCGGTGAACGGGCCGTCGACGACCTTCGGGGTCTCCTTGCCGTCGAAGACGACCCGGGCGCCTTCCGCACTCGGCGCGAGGCCCTCGCCGGCCAGCAGGATGCCGGCCTTGACCATCTCCTCGTTGAACTTCCCCATCTCGGCCAGCAGCTCGGCGCTGGGGGCCTTGCCATCGGTGGCCTCGTTCGTCTTGACGATCACCATGAACCGCATCGCGGTCTCCTCTCGCTCGGTCTGCCTACGCGTCGAACGGCGGGGTCCCGGATCGACAGCTTCCGCCAGAAATCTTTCGCGACGGAAAACTAGCAGCTCAGGGCGGCTTCCGCGGGGCAAATCGGACAGGGGAGAATCGTCAGCCGTGGCGGTACTCCCCGACGACCTCTCCTCCGCGCTCGACGACGAGCTGGCCCGGCACCCCGTGCCGCGGCTCGCGCAGTCCGTCGACCGGCTCAGCACGCGCTACCGCCAGGGTGACGCGGCTACCTCGCCCATCCTCAGCTCCGAAGCCGACGTCGCCGCGTACGCCGGCTACCGCATGCCTGCCACCTATGCCGCCGTACACGCTGTGCTCGCCGAAGCCGCTTCGCGCGTGCCTGGCTTCGAGCCGCGGACGCAGGTCGACGTCGGTGGTGGCACCGGTGCCGCCGTGTGGGCGGCCGCCGCCGTCTGGCCGTCGCTGGCGAAGTGCACGGTTCTCGAGCAGGTCGCCGGGGCCATCGGGCTCGGCAAGCGGCTGGCCGCGGGTGCCCGGAACGCCGCCGTCCGGGGCGCCGAGTGGCGACGCGGCTTCGTCGACCCGGCCGCGCCCGCGCCGGAAGCCGACCTCGTCACGCTGTCCTACGTCCTCGGCGAACTGCCGGACGCCACCCGCGACGACGTCGTGCGCTGGCTGGCCGCCAAAGCGGGAACCGTCGCGCTCATCGAACCCGGCACCCCCGCGGGCTACGAACGGATCCGCGCCGCCCGCGCGCAGCTCATCGGCCTCGGCTTGCACGTCGTGGCGCCGTGCCCGCACGACGCCGCCTGCCCGATCGTGCCCGGCGAGGACTGGTGCCACTTCTCCGCGCGGCTGCCGCGGTCGGGCCTGCACCGGCGGCTCAAGGCGGGGACGCTCGGCTTCGAGGACGAGAAGTTCGCCTACGTCGTCGCGTCGCGGTCCGCGCCGGAACGGCCGGACGCGCGGATCATCCGGCACCCGAAGAAGCACAAGGGCTGGGTCGCGCTCGACCTCTGCACGTCGTCGGACGGGCTCAAGCCCGGCGTCGCCGTCTCGAAGAAGCAGGGCCCGCGCTACCGCGCAGCGCGCGACGCCGAGTGGGGCGACGGCTGGTCGGCGAACTGACCGCTAGGGCATCCGCACGGTCCGCAGGAACGCGGGCAGCCGCCACGGCCGCGGCCCGCTGATCCGGACCCCGCCACCCAACACGGCCCGATGGCGGGAGATCCGGCCGAACATCATCGGCACCAGCACCGCCGGGTCGAACGTCAGCCGCACGTCGGCGCGGCCGTCCGGGGCCTCCAGCCGGAGCGAGCCGTGCTGCAACGCCAGCACCGCGGGTGCCGTCGAAGCCGACCGGAACTCGACCGCGATCCGGCGCGAGGACGGCGTCGCGTCGTCGAGCAGGCGGCCCATGTCGTTGCGCACCATGCCGAACAGGAACAGCTCCAGGAACAACGCCTCGTGCGACGCGGGGATCGGCCACGGCCGCCCGATCGCGCGGGCGATGTCGAGGCCGTGCAGCAGCATCTCGTTGACCAGGTGCGCGAGCAAGCCGGCCACCGGCACGCGCGAGCCGCCCAGCCACCACACCGGCTTCTCGGGGTCGGCGTCCGCGCTGACCAGAAGCACCTCGGCGATGTCCGCGCGCAACCGCTCGGCCAGCCGGCCGGGATCGCGTTCCGGGTACAGCTCGAGCGCGAGCGCGTTCATCCGCGAGATCGTGTCCACGCTGGCCGTGTCGATCCGCTCGGCGAGGCCCGGCAGGGGCAGCGGACCGCCGTCGCCGCGGATCATCGACGTGTACATCAGCGCGATCATCCCGACGTGCGACGCCGTTTCGGCGATCGTCCACTCGCCGAGCGACGTCGCGTGCGCATCCCGCACGCCCGTCAGCAGGTCCGCGAACCGGGCGCCGGTCTCCGGCAGCGCGGCGCGCACCGCCTGCCACTGCGAAGGTGCGATGGTCACGGCTATCGACGGTAGGAGCCCGGACGGCGTCCCGGGTCTCCGAAGGTGCGGTTATCTTCTGGGCATGATCCGGCTCCTGCCCCGGTCGACCCGGTGGCGGGTCGCCCTCTTCGCCGCGCTCGCTTCGGCGCTCGTCCTCGGCCTCGGTTCCTACTGGTTCGTCGAGGCACTGCGCAGCGGCCTGGAAAGCTCCGCGAACCAGCTCGCCAGCGAAAAGGCCGGTGCGGTCGCCGGGCTGCTCGACGCCGGGGTCAAGCCCGTCGACGTCGCCAAGCAGCTCGACTACAGCGGCTACTGGATCAGCCCCGACAAGTCCGACAGCTGCCCGGACGCCCCGCGCACGAACGTCGGGCAGGCCGTGGTCTACGGAACGGACTGCGTGCTCGGCTGGCCCTTCGGCGGCGAGAACACCGTCGTGTCGCAGTCCGGGACCCTCGACGACAAGCACTTCGTCCGGGCGTCGGTGCCGATCGACCCCGTCGGTCTCGAAACCGTCGCCACCGCCCAGCGGATCCTGTGGGGCGGGGTGCCCGCGGCCGCGCTGCTCGTCGGCGGCGTCGCGTGGTTCGCCGTGCGACGGTCGCTGCGCGCGGTGGGCGGCATCCGCGCCGAGGTCGACGGCGTGCGCGCGGGCGACCTCGGCCGCCGCGTCCCGGTCCCGGACTCCGGCGACGAGATCACCGAGCTCGCCGTGACGATGAACGAGATGCTGGCCCGGCTCGACCGTTCGGTGCGGCGGCAGAGCCAGTTCACCGCGGACGCGTCGCACGAGCTGCGCACGCCGCTGGCGTCGCTGCGCACCCAGCTCGAGGTGCAGCTCGCCCACCCCGACCGGCTGGACTGGCGCCGCAGCTGCGAAAACGCCGTGCTCGACGTGACGCGGATGGAGACGCTGGCCGCGGACCTGCTGCTGCTCAGCAAGCTGGACGCGGACCAGCCGGCCGGTACCGAGCCGGTGGCGCTGGCGGACCTGGTGTCCGAACACGTCGCCGCGCGGGTCCCGCATGACGGCGTCGAACTGCACCTCGAAGCGTCGCCGGTGGTGCGCGGCCACGCCGGACGGCTCGAGCGCGTGCTGCGCAACCTCGTCGACAACGCCGAGCGCCACGCGAAGAGCCGCGTGACGATCACGCTCACCGCGTCCGGCGGCCAGAGCGTGCTGACGGTCGAGGACGACGGGCCCGGCATCCCGCCCGAGCAGCGGGAGCGCGTCTTCGACCGGTTCGTGCGGCTGGACGAGGACCGCGCCCGCGAAGACGACGGCGGCTCCGGGCTCGGCCTGGCGATCGCCGCGGAGATCGCGCGGGCGCACGGCGGCACCCTGCGCGTCGCCGACGGCGAGTCCGGCGCGCGGCTGGAGCTGCGTCTTCCGCTTGCCTGAAGACGTCTTCAGCTCTCTTAAGCTCCGGCTCAGCGTGGCCTCAAGAGCATCCCGCCATGCTGATCGACCTCGCGCCGGCTCCGGCGCGCACGCGCGACACCCGCGCGATCCCCTACGTCGTCGCCGCGGTCGCCTTCGCCGGGTATGCCGCCTGGTCGCTGCAGCGGCTCCGGACGTTCGACGCGAGCGGGTTCGACCTGGGGATCTTCGAACAGGCGGTGCGGTCCTACGCGCACGGGCACTGGCCGGTGTCGGACCTGCTCGGCGCGGACTACCCGACGCTCGGCGACCACTTCCACCCGATCCTGGCGCTGCTCGCGCCGTTCTACCTGCTCTGGCCGTCGCCGGCGTGCCTGCTGGTCGCGCAGGCCTTCCTGTTCGCGCTGTCCGCGGTGCCCGTGACGCGCTGCGCGGTTCGCGTGCTGGGCGCTCGCCGCGGTGCGGTCGTGGCCGTGGGGTACGTGCTGTCGTGGGGGCTGCTGTCCGCGGTGAACTTCGACTTCCACGAGGTCTGCTTCGCCGTCCCGATGGTGGCGTTCGCCGCGGAACACCTGCTGCGCGAACGGTGGCGGGCGGCGGTGTGGTGCGCGCTGCCGCTGGTGCTGGTCAAGGAGGACCTGCCGCTGACGCTCGCCGCGGTGGGCGTGGTCCTGGTGCTCAACCGGCAGCGACGGCTCGGCTGGGCGGTGGTCGTCTTCGGCGTGGCGACGTCGGCGCTGCTGGTGACGGTCGTGCTGCCGGCGTTGAACCCGGCCGGCGCCTACGCGCACAGCGGCGGCCTCAACCCCTTCGGCGGGTCGATCGTCAAGGTGTCGATGCTGCTGGCCCTGGTGGTGCCGACGGCGTTCACCGCGCTGCGATCGCCGGTGCTGCTGCTGGCGGTGCCGACGCTGCTCTGGCGGCTGGTCTCGGCGAACGACCGCTACTGGGGCATGGGCTACCACTACAGCGCGGTCCTGATGCCGATCGTGTTCCTCGCGGGCGTCCGCGGCGCCCGGCGGCTCGCCCGGCTGCTCCCGGCGTGCGCGCTGGTGGCCGGGCTGGCTTCGCTGGGCCTGCAGGCGGCGCACCTGACGGACGGCGTCTGGACGCCGTCGCAGCGGGCCGGCATCGACACGGTGCTGGCGCGGATCCCCGACGGCGCGACGGTGCTGGCGTCGAACCGGCTGGCCCCGCGGCTGACGTCCCGCTGCACGGTCCTGTTCTTCGACGGCGTGACGAAGCAGCGGCCGGAGTGGGTGGTGGTGGCGAAGCCGGAGCAGTCCTGGCCGACGACGCTGGCCACGAAGGCGCTCGCTCTGGAAGGGCTGAAGAGCACGGGCTACCGGCGCGTCGACGAGACGGACTCCGTCGTGCTGCTCCACCGTGCGTAGAAAGGCCGCAGCGGTAACCGGCCAGTCGGGGGGCGTGCCGGCCGGTTACCGCCGCACCGAGAAAGAGGGAGCCACACGCCCGGAATGACGCGTGGCTCCCCGCTTCACCCGATCGAGTGACGGACTGGGCCGTTAGGCCGGATCGGCCAGGATGCCGTTCACGTAGGAACCCGGGTGGGTCGCCGCGTCCTGGCGAAGCACCGGCAGGTCCGACGGCCACTTCGCCGTCAGCGCCGTGGTGGAGCCCGGCGGGATCGTGTTCAGCTTCGCCGGCGTCCACGCGGGCTCACCGGCGGCCGGCTTCACGACCGTGATCGTCGCCGACGCCGTCGTCCCCGCGGTCACCTCGTTGTACTTCACGCCGTTGTCGACGCGCGGCAGGTGGTAGACCGGGCCGAACGTCGCGTCGTCGGGGCCGACCAGGTCGACGCCCGGTACGCCGTACAAGCCGCACGTGTGGTCCGTGGTGTTGCGGTAGGTCAGCGGGATGTCGAACTGGCCCGGCGCGTCGTTCTTCTCGGCCGGCTTGCCCAGCAGGACCTCCAGGTCCGCCGTGGTGCAGCGCGGCGTGCTCGTCGACGCCGTGGCCACCCCGCCACCGGACGCCCCCTGCGCCGCGGCCGGAGCCTGAGCCGGCGCATTGCCTCCAGCCGGAGCCGGGCTCGCCGACGTCGAACTACCGCACGCCGCCAGCGCGAAGGCCCCCGCCACCGTGCCGATCCCCATCAAGATGCGCTTCATGACATTCCTCCCTGTGTCGGAAAAGCTCAGCTGCTGACCGGCGTGACCTGCACCGTGTCGCCCTTCAGCGGCGCCCCGGCGGGCCATTCGACGCTCACCGGCTGGCCGAACGGGCCGGTCGGCAGGTCGAACGTCACGAACGTCGGCGAAGAAGGCGCGGCCGCCGAGCGCTGCACGATCCGCGACACGGCCGGGTGCCCCTCGCGCAGGTTCACCGGCACGGACTCACTTCCGTCCGTGGTCGCGGTGACCGGCAGCCGCTGCCCGCCGGCGATGAAGGTCAACGCGGTCGGCGCGCCTTCGAGCTTGCAGTTCGTCGTCGGCGAAGCCGCGGTGTAGGTGAGGACGTAGGCCTCGTGGCCGGCGGCGTTCGACGGGTCGGGCGCCACGGTCACGTGGACGTCCGACGCCCCGCACGGCGTGTCGCTCGGCATGGCGTTCGCGGCCCCGGCCGCCAGGACCAGCCCGCCGGCCGCCAGACCCCCGACGATCAGCGCGGTGACAGTTCGCTTCATGGTCATCCTCCCTCGTTCCGTGATCAACTGGACTCACAGTGAGAGATGCCCGGGGGCCGCCCGGGGATGCGCCGCGATGGGGTCGATCACCCGAAAGCAACCCCGCCGGGGGCCAGACGTCAAAACAGATGTCAGCTTCGGCCGAAGCAGACGAACGGCATCAGCGGTTCCGCCTGGGCCGCGTCGGCCAGGGCACGCGCAGGGGGCGTGCCCGCCGAGAGCGCCCGGTGGTAGGCCAGCATCACGCCGCCGGCCGTGCGGTCGTCGACCCGCGCCACGCTCGAGACGACCGTCCGGCTCCCGCCGTAGAGCAGCGCCGCCGTGAAGCCGAGGACCTCGTCGCCGTCGCGGACCACCGCCTGGCCGACGTCGCACGAAGACAGCACCACCTGCTCGGGCGCCGTCGAAAGCTGCTGGACGTCGTAGGCCATCAGCGGCCCGTCGGCCAGGTTCAGCCGGGAGAACAGCACGTTCTCCTGTTCGTGGTGGCCGTGGGCGGCGAAGTGCGCGAGGCGGCAGCCGTCGAACGCCTTGAGCGTCGCCGAGACCGTCGCGTCCGCGCCCGTCAGCACCTCGGCCTCCGGGTAGAACGGCGCCAGCAGCGAAACCTCGTCCTCGGCGTGGGTCAGGTCCGAGCCGGCCACCAGCAGCGGCGCCCCGGCCGCCCGGCGCGGACGGCGGCCCGCGTCGAGCCAGGCCGACGACGACGGCGTGACCGTCACCGGACGCCCGCGCAACGTCGGCAGCAGGCCCCACGGAATCGCCGAAAGCGCACCCGTCGGCACGACGACGACGTCGAGGTCGCCGAGCCGGGAAGCCAGCGGTGCCAGCAGGATCCCGTCCAGCGCGGTGACCTGCGTGCGCACCGAACGGCGGATGACCTGGTCGAGCTGCGGCGGCAGCTGACGCCCGCACAACGCGTCGAGGTCACTGTGCAGCCGCGCGACCGGTTCGGCGACGGCCGACGCCGGGCCGAGTTCGATCAGCGCCACCCGGTGGTTCGCGATCACCTGCGCGCACAACGCGCCGTGGTCGGCGAGGAAGCAGACCATCGCGCTGCCGGTCTCCGCGAGCTCGTCGCCGACCTCGCGCAGCTTCGCTTCCGGGTGGTCGACGTCGGTGCCCTCGGCCTGCCAGCCCTTGGCGCGGATCTCGCGTTCCAGTGCGGCACAACGCTTCACGGCCTGGGTGTCCGGCTTCCCGGACAGCTCGCCCGCGCGGATCTGCATCGAGAGGTACCGCAGCTCGGCGACGGCGTCGACGGTCTCGGGGTGCGCGGGCGGGCGCACCGGCCGGAAGCGGAACGCCTGCGCGCGCGAGCGGTCGAGCCACCGGAAGACGACGCCGGGCGAGCGCTGGGCCAGCGCGGCGGCGAGGCCGGCGTCGGCGAGCTCCTTGCCCAGCGACGTCGTCGCGGTCTGCAGGTCGATGCTGCCGAACCGGCCGCGGTGGCGCTCCAGCTGCGTCAATCCGGCTCGCGCGTTCGCGAAGGTGATGCGCCGGTCGCCGCTCGCGGCGCCGAGCTCGGCCAGTGCGAGCCGCCGCACCAGGCGGTTCTCCAGCGGCGCGGCCCGGCGGTCGCGCGCGGCGATGCCCGCGCGGGCGCCGTCGAGGTCGCCCAGGACGATGCGCGCGCGGGCGGCCAGGAGCGCGGCGATTTCGGCGTCGTTGCGCAGGCCCAGCCCGGTGAGCCGGCCGGCCAGCGCGGTCGCTTCGGTGGCGACGCGGGCGATCCGCCGTCCGGCCGCGAAGTCCGCGCGCAGCACGGTCAGCTGCGCGACCGCCGCCCAGGTTTCGTTGCCCCGGCGGCGAAAGCGGCGTTCGGCGCGGCCGGCCCAGCTCCGCGCGGTCGACGGCTCGCCGCTCGCCAGCGCGGCCAGGGCGCGGGTCAGCTCGGCTTCGGCGTGTTCCTGGTTCATCCGCAGCCGCGGGAACAGTTCCAGCGCGGCGTCGAGCTCGGCGGCGGCCTCCTGCGGCAGCCCGCCCGCGAGCAGCGCGCGGGCCTTGTCGACGGCCAGCACCGGCAGCATCCCGACGCTCTGTTCGGCGTAGAACCCGCTCGCCGCGTCGAAGTCCCGCAGCGCGCCCGGGATGTCGCCGGTGAGCACGCGGGCCTGCCCGCGCCCGTGCGCGGCCTTGGCGAAGATCCGGGCCAGGCCGTCTTCTTCGGGCTGGCCGGCACCGATCTGCTCGCACTGGTCGAGATCGGCGAGCGCGAGCCGGACGCGCCCCGCGTACTGGTGCAGCATCGCGCGGTTGAGCAGCGTCCGCGCGAGCACGACGAACTCGCCGGCCTGCCGCAGCAGGGGGATCGCTTCGTCGAAGCACGTGAGGGCTTCGTCCATCCGGCCGATCAGGATGAAGACGAGACCCCGTTGCTGACGCAGGATCCCGCGCCCGGCGTCGGACACGAGGACGTCGGCTTCGTCGAGCAGCGCGAGCCCGCGGGTGCTGTTGCCCAGCGCGGTTTCGACGGCGGCGTACGTGCCGAGCACGCGCGTGGCGAGGTCGGGCCAGGACGGCCATTCCGGCGGCGGTCGCGTGGCCGGCAGCCCGAGAAGCCGTGCGGCGGACCGGATCAGGCGGCCGCCGACCACGGGCTGGCCGTTGTTGGTCGCCGCGACCGCACGCCGATGCAGGTCGCGCACCCGGTCTTCCGCCCTCGGCGACGCGACCACAAGCTGCCCTTCCGGCCGGGGCCGTCCTCCTCGGCCGAGAAGGACGTCCCGGATCGTACCTCCGGGCTCGGGTGGTCCGGGAGTTCTCGCCGGATGGGCAGACTGCCGCGGCTGGTCGTGAGTGAGAAACAGTGTTCTAACCCTGTTTCTCACTCACGACCAGCCGCGGAAGACTCAGAGTTCGATCGCCGTGTGGTCGCTCGCCGCCGCCAAGCCCCGCGCCGCAACCGGACCGAGGCCCGCGACGCGATGGCCGTGCTCACCACCCCGACCGGCCGAGGTGCGGGCCGCCGGGCCCAAGAGCACCGGCGGCCGCTCGCCGCCGACACCGCCGCAGCCGCTCGCACTCGCCGAACCGAGACCAGCACGAACCGGCCGGCGCCCCTCGCGCAGCGAAGCCGCGACCCGCCAACAACCGAACCCCGCCGCCGTCAGAGTTCGATCGCCGGCGTGCTCACCGTCCTCGACCGGCCCGCGGTCCGCACCAGCACCTGCACCATCCCGTGCGGTACCGCGCTCACCGCGAACCGCCCCTCCGAGTCCGATGTGGTCGTCAGGGGGCCGTTCGCGGTGCGGACCTCGATCGGGTGCTCGGCCGGCGGGGTCAGCCAGCCGTCCAGGCGCATCGTCCCGCTGGGCTCGGGGCTCACGTTCACCATGATCGTCAAGCTTTCGCTGTCGAACGTGATGAGCCGCCCCTGCTCCGCCGCACTGCGCGCGACGGGCATCCCCTCCTGTTCCCGGATGCGCATCACTTCGAGGTCGACGTCCTCCAGCTGGATCGCGAAGCGGATCTGCTCCACCAGCGTGGCGGGCATCGGGTCGGCGTCTTCCCACAGCTCGCGCAATCCGGTCAGCAGCCGGAAGTCGAGCTCGTCCAAGGGCTCGTTCGCGCCGGGTGGTTCGACGGTGGTCACAGCCAATCTCCTTCGCCGTTGGCGAGTAGCTGCTCGCGCAGGCGCGCGAGGCAACGTCCCCTTGTCGGGCCGATACTCCCCCTCGGCATTCCCAGCCGGGCGCCCACTTCGGCGTAGTCCGGCCGGTGCACGAACGCCACGATCCGCAGCAGGCTGCGGCAGCGTTCGGGCAAGGTGTCGACCGCACGCCACAAACGAGCGCGCTGGTCGTCGCGCAGCACCCCCTCCTCGGGTGCCGGTGACGCTTCGGACAGCCGCTCCGGAAGCTCCGGCAGCGGCCGCTCGACCTGGCGTTTTTCCCCAGCCCGCCAGGCCTCCCGCTTCGTCACGGTGATCAGCCAGCCGGTCAGCGCGACCGGCGAGCGGATCTCCGCGAAGGAGCCGAGCAGGCGCAGCCACGTCGTCTGCACGACGTCGGCGGCCTGATCGGCGTCCAGACCCTGATCACGCGCGACCTGCCAGAGCAGCGGCGTGAGCAGGGAAACCAGTTCGTCCAGCGCCGCGCGGTCGCCCTCCCGCGCGGCGTCGAACAGTGCCGCTACCCGGCTGTGGTCGGTCTTGGCCACGGTCACAGCGAGCCCAGCGCGGTCCAAGCGCGCTTGACGACGGTGTCGCGGTCGACCGTGGCCAGATCGCCGGACTGGAACAGGGCCTTGGCGATCTCCGCGGCGGCGAGCGGCGCGGCGAACGACGTCCCGTCCCAGACCGCGAAGCCGGCGCTGTAGTCGTCCGGGTCGAAGGAGTTGCGGCCGGGCAGCTCGTGGTCGGCGGCCGCGCTGCCGCGGACGTCGGTCGGGTACGTGCTGACGACGCCGGCGCCGGTCGCCCAGCACTTCACCCACGGGCCTTCGTTGGAGAACAGCGCCTTGCTGGTGCCGACGTCGGGGTTGAGCGCGCCGACGCTGATCACCTGCGGGCCGCAGCCGGTGCCGAGCGGCTGGTCGGCGAAGGCCGCCGGGTAGAAGCGGCGGGTGGTGGCGTCGTTGCCCGCGGCCGCGACGACGAGCACGCCCAGGCCGAGCAGGTCGGCGATGGCCGCGCCGAACTGGCCGGTGAAGGCGACGTCGGCCGGGTCTTCGACGTAGTAGCCCATCGAGATCGAGACGACGTCGACCATGTCCTGGGGCCGGTTGTTCGCCTGCGCGTTCCGGACGCGGTCGGCGAGCAGGTGCAGCGCCAGCAGCACGTCGGCCTCGTACGCGACGCCGTCGCTGTGCACGACGCGGATCGCGAGCGTGTCGGCTTCGGGGCAGGCCTGCCGGATGATGCCGGCGATGAACAGGCCGTGCCCGGTGTCGGTGTCGACGTCGCCGATCAGCGGCTGGCCGGTCGTCGGCGCGTCCCAGTAGTCCTCGAGGAACTGGGTCGGCAGCGTGGTGCCGGAGTCCTGCTCGGCCTGCAGGATCGCGGCCTGGATGCCGGGGGCGACGGTGAGGCCGGAGCCGGCGGGCGGCGGGCCGCTGCGGTCGGCCATCCCGAACCAGCGGTGCGGGCCGATGCCGGTGTCGAGCACGGCGACGACCGGGCGCCGGTGCGCGGGCTTCTTGCTGCGGTAGGGCGGGTCCGCGGCGAGCGTCACCGGGATCCGGTTGGCGCCGTGGGTGCGCCCGTACGAGCTGCCCGCGCCGAACCCGCTGGTCTCCCACGGCGTGCCGCCGAGGCCGCTGGTCTCCCACGGCACCCCGCCGAACACCGGCGAGGTGAAGAGCAGGTGCTCGACGGAGACGTTCCGGACGATCTCCGGGTCGATCTCGGGCTTCTCCCCCGAAGCGGCCGACCGCAGCAGCTGCAGCGCCTTCCAGCAGTCGACGACGACGGGGTCGGAGTCCTCGCGGACCTGCAGCAGGGCGCGGACGGGCAGGTCGTCGAGCTGGCGGGCGCGGCCGTAGCCCTTGCTGTCGTCACCGCGGTCGGCCGGCACGGCGTAGATGCCGATGCGGGCGAGCACGCGGTTGATCGCGCCCAGGCTCTCCTGGTCGCGCAGGTACCGGTTGGGGAGCAGGAAGGTGCCCGGCCGGTAGACGGTGGTGCGCGGGACCGGCTGCCCGGCGGCGACGACCGCCGTCGCCGGGTCGAGCACCCGCGCGCCGTGCCGGTCGAGCAGCTGCCTGGGCGGGGTCGGGAGCTCGTTGAGCGTGCTCGCGTCCTCCGCCGCTGCTGCCGCTGCCGCGGTCTCGTCTCGCACGAACTTGACGACCATCGGGTCCACCCTCCGCCATTGATCACTGATGGCACCCGGGAAAGACCGGTGAGCCGCCACCGGGATACGACACGGACATCACGAATGGGTAACGACGACGGCAAACGGGTGACGACGTATCTGGCGGGACCACCTCACCCACTTGGCCGTCCGTAGGTCACGGATCGAACGGATCGAGTCGGGGAGATCAGCATGGTTCCGCTCCGGGTGAGCGCGCAGGAGGCAAGCCGGCCCGCGCCGGCGCGGGGGCTGGGCGGTGTGTTCACGCCGGAACCCGCGACCGGCGGGGGCAGCTTCGCCGTGCCGCTCGACCTGCCACCGGGTCCCGGCGGCGTCGCGCCCGCGCTGGTGCTGCGGTACACGACCGGCGCGCCGAACGGCGCCTTCGGCGGCGGGTTCGCGCTGCCGCTGCCGCACGTCCGGCTGGCCGGCGGCCACGCGCGCGCCGGTGACGAGGGCCGGCTCGCCCGCCGGGGCGACGGCTTCGTGCTGACCACCCGGTCGGGGGTCCGGCACGTCCTCGGCACGACCGACGGCGGCCGGGCCGCCGGTTCCGCCTGGTACCTCGAACGGACCGAGGACGCGTTCGGCAACGCCGTGGCGTTCGACTGGGCGCACCACACCGGGCAGGCGTACCTCGCGCGGGTGTCCTACGGACCGTACGAAGTGGACTTCACGTACGAGCCGCGGCCGGACGTCCTGCGCTGGGGCCGCAGCGGCACCCTCGTGACGACGGCGCTGCGGTGCGCCCGGGTCGACCTGCGGGTGCCCGCGGACGCGCGGCCGCTCGTCCGGCGCTGGCGCTTCGGCTACGACGAAGACGACTTCACCGGCGCGTCCCTGCTGACGTCGGTCGCGCTCACCGGGTTCGACGCGCACGGCGCCGAGGCGGCCGCGCCGATGCTGCGGCTGGCCTACGCCCGCACGGAACCGCCGGCCCCCCAGCGGGTCCAGCGCGCCGCGAAAGCGCGGACCGGCGGCAGTGTGCTGCTGCTCGACGACGCCGTGCCGTACTTCTCCCTGGAGGCCGCCGGCCTGCCGCGCACCGGGCGGCTGAGCGAGATCGACAACGGGATCGGGCTGCGCACGTCGGTCGAGTACGCGACCGTCGAGACGGTTCCGGTCGTCCGGCGCGTCACGCGGCGCGAAACGGTCACCGGGCAGGCCGGCGTGACCGAGTTCGAGTACCACGACAGCCGGACCGCCGGCTTCGGCCGCGTCGTCCAGGACGAGCTCGGCGACGAGTACACGCCCACGCTGCGGACCGTGCGCTGGTTCGGCGACGGCGGCCTGCTGGACAAGGAAGAGATCTACGGACTCGACGGCTCCGACGAAGAGGATCGGCCGTACCGCCGGGTGGAGCACGCTCGCCGTCCTCAGTGGACGCGTTCGGTCGCGACCGTCTTCGAGCGCCGGGAGCGGCCGGTCTCGGTCACCACGACGGAGACGGCCTTCGACGCCGCCGGCAACCCCGTGCGGGAGGTCGAGACGACCAAGCGGCCCGGCCGCGAACCGGCCGTCCGCGAGACGCGCACGACGTACGCGACCGCCCCCGAGCGCCGGTTCATCGCGCTGCCCGCCCGCGTGCGCGAGCTGGACGGCGGCGGGAAAGTGCGGTCCGACAAGGTGTTCCGCTACGACGAGCGGCCCGACGGCAGCGCCGGGTCCCACGGCCTGCTCACCGCGCGGGAGGAGCTGGTGCTCACCGACGCGCTCGTCGCCGACGTCTACGGCTCGCACCCGCCGGACTTCCGCCACCACGGCTACCACCGGCGGCCCGGCGAGGACGGCTGGTGGACGACGACGTTCCACGGGCGGCTCGACACGGTCGCCGGGCTGCGCACCACGACGACCGGCCCGCACGGCCACACCCACGAGGTGCGCTACTCCGCCGACCGGTGCTTCCCCGAGGTCGTCTCGGACCCGCTCGGGAACGTGACGTCGACGCGGTACGACGTCCGCACGGCGCGCGTGTGCGAGGTGGTCGACCCGGCGGGCGCGGTGACCACGGTGACGCTCGATCCCCTGGGGCGTCCCGAAACCGTGGTGCGGCCGGGCGACTCGGCGGACCTGCCGACCGTCCGGTACCGCTACGACGGGGCGCGGGTCACCACCGAGCAGCGGGCGGTGTCCGGCGAGGCGGAGGTGCTCGTGACGGCGGAGCTGCGCGACGGCGCGGGCCGGCTGCTGCAGCGCCGGCACGCCGAGCTGCTCGGCGACGTCGTCGACGAGCACCACGAGTACTGCGCGCGCGGCCTGGTGTGCCGCACGAGCCGGGCCTTCCGCGACGGCGAGCGTCCGGTCGCTCACGAAGAATTCCGCTACGACGCGCTGGGCCGTCCGCTGAACGGCGAAAGCCCTGAAGAGCACCCTCACGGTGTGCGGGACCTGCTCGGGCGGGAGCTGCGGGACGCCGAGGGCGCGGTGCACGCGCGGGACGCCGCCGGCAACCCGGTCGAGACGCGGACGGCGGGCGGCCACACGGTGTACCGCGTGCACGACGCGGCCGACCGCGTGGTGGCGGTGCTGGTCGACGACCCGGGCGGCACCCCGGTCACGACGTTCACCTACCACGACGGTGGGCTCCCGGTGCCGCTCGAAGCGGGGCCGCACAGCTGCGGACGGCTGGTGCGCGTCGCCGACGAATCCGGCGTGACGCTGTTCGGCTACGACGCGCTTGGCCACCCGGTCGAGCGGCGCTGGCGGCCGGCGCACGTGGCCGTCGAGTACCGGCTGGACGTCGTGCGCCGCGCGGACGGGCGACTGTCCGAAGTGGTCTACCCCGACGCCGGCGACGGGCGGCTGACCGTCCACCACCAGTACGACGAGGTCGGGCGGCTGGTGAGCGTGCCCGGTTTCATCGACTCCGTCCAGTACGACCTGAACGGCCGCCGCACCGCGGTGCACCACGCGAACGGCGTCAGCGAGCTCTTCGCCCCGGTGCACGTCATCACGGGCCCGGGCGGCCTGCTGCACGAGGTCGTGGCGCGGGAGCCGGGGGAACCGCGGGCGGGCAGCGAGATCCGCGACGCGTTCGGCCGGCTGCGCGGGGTCCACGGCGACGACGGCGTCAACGCGCTGTACGGCTACGACCACAGCGGCCGCCGGGTCCGCACGCTGATCACCAACGGCACGCGCATCCACGAGGTCCTGACCCCGGACGACCTGTACGCGGTCGAGGACGGCGAGCTGGTGGCCGTGGTGGCGGGCACGGTCCGCCGCTACGCGGACGACCGCCGGCACCACCTGCACTTCGACACGGCCGACACCATCGCCCTGGTCACCGACGAGACCGGCGCGATCGTGAGTGGGAAACAGGGTTAGAGCCAATTACTTTTTGACTACCTACCTGTGACCTGAGGAACCTGGGTCGACACGTCTCACGTCGAGCAGGTGTCCTTGACTGTCGAACTCGCTCGCTCAACCGGGGGTGTTGTACAACGCCCCCGGTTGAGCCGCCTTCGGAGCTACCCAAGGTAGCGGTGCTAGATCGACGCAGAAAGCTGGGCGACTCACCCACGCATGATGCGGCAATCTAGTTGGCAATCACGGTCGCACGGTGGAGCATCGACACATGAAGCCTCCAGACACACCAGAGGGTGACCACCTAATAGGCGAGACCCAAAGATCTACGCTGCAGTGTTTCGTACAGTATCGCCGGTTCGCTTTAAGCCTGAAGACGTCTTCGAGGCATGGGTTATCGGAGTACCTGAATGCAGCGGCCCGGTGCGAGTTCAGGCCCGAACCCGCTGGGTTGATGAGGGGCATGAAAGTCCCACACCTCGTGAGCTGTGGATTGACGTACGCGGCCCAGTCTCAACGTTGGATCACGCCGGTAAGCAATTCGAACGCCTCGCAATTCACCTTGCCCACATTGCATCTTTCGTCGCGAACATTGCCTCGGGTACGCCCGAAGTGCACATCATCTATGATGCAACACCTGAGTCTACGTCGCGTGAGTTCTTAGAAGTGTTCATCCCGGACGAAAGTGGAGGAATACGCGAGGGACGCATCGTGGACGTGCACGAGCTTCAACAGTTCTTCCCAACACAACAGGATTCATCTCCGGATGCACGAATGGGATCAGCAATCTACAAGTATTGCCAAGCGCTCGCACGCTGGAGGCTGAGTGAAGAAGCTCTAGCACTATCTTTTCTGTATATGGCCGCAGAAACATTGACCAAATCCATAATTCGCTCTCACTGTAGCAAGTATCAGCTAACGGAGATTGAACTTGCAGCCAGAAATGGCATTGATACATCAGTAGCTGACAAGTGGAAGCATCCCCTTGATGTTTGGGCAAGACGCGATGTCATATTCGACGGCGACAAAGAAGTCTATCGAGAAGCGAGATATGCCAGTGACGGCATGGAGCATGGCTTTCTGACACTCGACGAGGTTCACGCAAGAGCAATAGCGGTGACCGCTCGCACTTTTAACTATGTGCGCCGTGCAATACTCCGCATAGTTGGGGTTACGCCGGAAGATTTTCCTGAGCTATACGAACGTCACCCTAAAGATGTTGAATCGATTCGCAAGGTCATCCGAGGGCGATTCGAAGGCGACGGAAGCGATCCAGCGCCAGAGAATCTCGAATACCCGATGCTCACTTGGCACTCGCGCGTCGATTCATTTAAGCGTGAAGGCGGAGCGTTCAAACTCTCACTAAACGAAAAGTACACCGCACAGTGTTCACCTTCTTACACTTTTACAGGAACTGGCTTCGAGCTTCGAGGGCGAGTCGAGCCGGGACGCCCTGCGCTAGAAACTATAACGACACTGACATTGTCGCAGGTGTCGCCCACGGAAAAAACACATCTAGACGATGCGCTCAATTTACTAAGAGCAACCCTCGCCTTCGCTTCAGAAACTTTCCAAGCCGGTCAGACTCGAGGGTTCTCTGCACGCAAGGAGCAGGCGGTCGCAATTTTCATCGAGAGTATTTCCCTGGCGGAGTCGATCGAACTGCTAGTTAAAGATCGACGCCCCATCGAAGCGGCAATCCTCCTTCGGTCAATCTTCCTCGGTGCGAGCCGTTTGCAATCTCTGGCGATAAGCAAAACCCTGACGGAGTTGCGTTGCGATTGCGACTAGATGCCGTCGGACATTTTGCCCAGATTGCCGGCAACATGGAGGCGGTCGCCGAACTTGAACGGAAAGCGCAAGAACTCGCAAGAGAAGAAGGCTTTGAGATACCGAGCACGGCCCCTCCGCTCACCGAATCGGGCTACTTCAGAGAGAGCGAGGAGCCCTTGCGATATACGGAATTACTTGCTCGTGGCGACGGGTTTGCGGGTGCGATGCATATGACTGGAAACAAAGACGCGGAAACTCTAGAGGCAAGTACGCAGATAAATGAAGGCGACCATGCAGAGACCGTCGCATTGAATACTGCGGAAGCTCTGCTGATTGCAACCGGAGCGCTTGCGGCATCCTTGAGCTGGCAATACGACTCAGCCAGGGCCGAGGCGCTGACTTTCAAGGGCAAGGTGATTGCCGAAAAACTCGATCAAAGCTGACTGGCTATCCTTAATGGGCAACGAGGCGCCCAGCACGCCCGCGGAGGGTCCACCTGGGCCAATTGGCCGCTACCGACGCCGTGTGTGAGATTGCTAGCCACGCTGACGTAATATGTGGACCCGTGGTGGTGGGTGCTGCTGGCTGGGGTCGCGGTGATCGGTGCCGGAGTGGCTGCGCTGGTGATGTTGCGGCTACGGGTGCGGCGCTGGCAAACGTTGGGAGCGCTGACGCTGGGGGTGTTGATGGTCGCGGCGGGATGGGTAATGCTGGAAGTGGACTCCGCCCGCCACGCCCGCCAAACACAACAGGAACTGAATCAGGCCCACGATGAGGCCGTGGCCCGGATCTTGCCCCGGAGCCCGGCGAGCATGGTCGACTTTCTGGCGGAACGGATCGCACGCCCGACACCAGACGCGATCGCCGACGCGTGTTTCGTCTTCGCGCCCGCCGCCGGGCACCAACTCGCCGACGCCCGGCACGTGCCTAACTGCCCGGCCGCTATCCGCGCGATGGCCGCAGAGGTCACGGCGGCGGGCGACTACGTGAACAACCTCTACCTCTCCGGGCAGGCGTCCCGGTCCAACCCGGACGGCACGTTGTCGGTGGACGCGTGCCACCTGGATTTCAGCGGAATGACCGACGACACGCCGCACGCGAACCCCGGGCCACAGATCGGGTGGTTGACGCTCGCGCAGCAACGGGGGCAAGGGAACCTGATCGTTGGCTACCGCTCGTGCTGAGCTGACCTAAGCCCCCGCCGCGCGTACAACTGACAACGTTGGCTTTATCAGGGTGATAAGCCACTGTCGTCGGTTAGGTCGCCAATCAAACATGACTCCTCACACGACAGAATTCCCATTAGGATTTGCCATAAGCCGGATCCTCTCTTTATGCCCATCCATCACCCTTTTCAGCTCTCGATGATGTGCATGAGTAGCACGGATTTTGAACGAAGGAACCAATAGCAACCATTTCACGCAGATCATAATGAGAAATAATTCTGAATATTGACTTCGGAGGAGTTTCCGCGCGACACCCGCTATCGCGTCGCGATTTTCCTTTATCTCTGTTATGTGCTCACCACTTTCGATCGTTTCCAGCGTTACGATCAGGGTCGAGCGAACAGAATATATCGCGTCGTGACAGACCTTGCGAGTCTTGCCACGGCAGCGAATTCTGGCAATCAACGCCAAATGTTTTGTGCATGTATCGATATCCTCGCGAAGTTGAATCTGACTCGGCCCATCGATGGTGGCCGAGCTAGTGATATGCGAAGCACTTATATCAAGACTGACAATAAGATCGCGCTTATCTCGCGCTGCCGAGACAATTCGATCCTTTCGCACCTCAAGATAGGGTCGAAGCAGCACGTCCATTACCAAGGTAATTGTTGCGGCAGTTATAGCGCTGATGATCGCCGCTTGCACGTTCACTGATTTACACCCCGAATCTACCGTTCGCCCAGGTTGATCCGCTCGTCGTCGCCTACTCTTGCCCAGCTTAGGTCACTGCGATGCGTGACGGTGAGAGCGCACGAGGAGCACTAACCTCCTCCATAACTAGACCTCTTCGCGTCGAAATCTCTTCCTTCTGAACCCAGATCTCTTCGCATGAGGTGCAGCAGTTTCCCATGCTTGTCTACATCAATCGCCACGTGCCATATCTCGTCTGCGCGCACTTCATTTCTCGAATGAAATACGTGATTCACCATCTTGAGAAAAGTAAGAATGTCACTGGATATTTCTTCGAGCACGCCTGTAACTTCTACCGATGCGATTAGTGCCGCCGAAACGCTCAGTTCGGGGATCTTCCGAAATGTCTGAATGAGGGCAGTTATCGCGTTTTCCTGATCTTCGGAAAGTTCGACAACGGCGACCATATCGTGGATCGCGTGCAGGCTCCTGAAAATCTCTAAGTAGAGTTCCTGACGTGCGTCATAGAGTAACTTTCTGCGTTCGAGATCAGATTTGTGTTCGATCTCAAGGTTTAGCCGCTCGTTGGTCTTCCTATTTGTATGGTGGGCCACTAGCCATGACGTGACCAGCGTGAGTGCGCCAGTGAGCGCAACCGAGGTGAGGGTAAACCACCAAGGTGTATTATTTGGCACAGCTAATTTCCCCTCGGCTAGGCGACAAACGCAAGAACCTTCAGATTAGCCGACGAGGGCCGCCGGCTGCTTGGAGATCCGTGCTACCCCGACCGTTGGGTCTCCCCCTTGCTGGATGTTGTCAATAGGAAGCCGTGCGGGGCGGCCTGCGGTGGCCGACTCGGACACGTTCGGGTTGAACGCACGGAAGCCGGACCGGTAGGACGGGTCTACGTAGAGTAGTGTCCCGGCAGAGTGCGTCAGTGAGCAAGTTTGGTTTCTGCACCGCTTTCCGATCATTGATAGATCAGAGATCCACGCATTTCATGACAAATGATCGATGTAGGGTGTAGCATACTTTAATGACGCGCTTAAAATCTGCCCATATTCGCCGATCTGCACACGGCGCGATGTCGATTTCGGTTCTGGCCGTGATTGTCGGAACTTGGAGCCATTGGTGGCCGGGCTGGCTCGCCGTTACACGTTGGTGGGCATCGTGGTGGTGGGTGTTACTGGCAGTCGTTGGCCTGACTGTAGGCACTATTCTCGGATCGGTCGCCCGGCGACGGGGGACAGCGGAAGCGAAAGGGTGTGTAAAATCAATTAAATCTTGGTCTTCGGTATCCGGAATTCGCGGCTTAGTTATTCAACCGGGCTCTACCGTGGAAAGATCAAAACAAAATCCTGATGGGCAGTTTAGGTGGTCGGTTGTAACTACTGGAATCACCTGTCTGACCCTGGTTGGCGGCATGGTGCTCGAAGTTAATTCGCAGTCAGCCTCCGAAGAAAACCGGTTCTACGACCGTTTTTCGGCGGCAAACTCGCAAGTTGGAATGGTTGGGTCTGAACATTTGGAGAATAGGGTGGGCGGAATCTACGTGCTTGAGCAACTTGCTCGCGACCAGCCTCAACATCAGTCCGTGGTAGTGGAGCGGCTTTCGACCTTCGTGCGCGACAGCTTGCCAAAAGCGGATCTAGATTCCGGACGACGCGACGAGTGTAAGATTCCCGGCTACTCGAAAGGTGCCCCCTTGAGTTCTGATGTTCAGGCTGCATTGAAGGTGCTCGGCCGACGAAATCAGACGAACGATAATGGTTCTTTTGTAGACCTAAGGGGCGTTCAGCTGGCTGATACCGACCTGGAAGGCGTACATCTTGAGGGCGTTGACCTCTCGTATGCAAACCTTGACGGGGCAAACCTTATGGGTGCAATTCTCATGAATGCACATCTCACACGGACAAGCCTTGTATGCGCATCCTTGATAGATGCAAACCTTCGACATGCAGAAATCGATGAATCAGACCTGACTGAAGTGGACTTTAGGGGAGTTGCACTAGACGATGCGAGGGTTTCTTGGTCCACACTTAATGGCAGTAACTTCATGTATGTGGATCACAACGACGGGACATTGATTATTGATTTAGGCTCACATGATGTCCAGGGGCGTTGGTGGCAAATATTTCACATGGGCGAAGTGGTATAGGGTAAGATCGGCAATTGGCGAAGGCGACCCGTCCCCGATCAGGTCATGGTAGGTAGCGCGGTCGTGTCGGCTGGTTGGGCTCGACGCGAACGCGTTTCGGGTTGAACGTGCGGAACCCCGTCCGATCAGAGGGGTCCACGTAGAGCGTGTCCCGGCCAAGCGCATCGGCGAGCATCGCGCGTTTTTCGCCGATGTCGGCGGCGTCCCACTTCTCGGCCGCTTCCTCACGGCTCATCGCCTCTGTGGGGCCTTCCGGGTTTCCCCCAGCCAACTACTCCCGCTCGGCCTCCAACCGCGCCAGATCGGCGACCAGCGGCTCGTTTGCCCGGTCGAACGCCTTATCGGTCATCTTCCGCGCGCCCCACTTCGCCGCGATCGCTTCCTGCCGCGCCTCACACTCGGCGATCTCCCGGTCAACCTGCGCGAGCCGGTCGGAGATCCGCGCCCGGACGGCCTTGATCGCCGCCGCATGGGTCTTGTCCGACATCCGGGCGATCACCATTCCCCGAATCTCCCGGTCCACCGACCGCACATCAGCAGCGACCTTCCCGCACCCGCCGCGTGCCTTCGTGCACGCGTACTGCCGCCGCCGGGTCCCGTCCGGGTACTCCCCGACGTGCGGACGCCCGGACAGCTTCTTGCCGCACCCCGGGCACGTCGCGATACCCGACCCGACGTAGGACAGCCCCGGCCGCCGCCCCCGCGTCCCCCCGGCAAACAACGCGCGCAACCGCTCAAACTCGCCCGGATCGACGATCGGATCGCCCGGCATGTGCCCGACGATCGCGCCGTCGTGCTCGATCAACCCCGCATTGCGCGGCCGCAACAGCAGCGCTTTTGACCTTCGCCGGTACCCACTCGCCCCCGGTGGTCGTGCGCAACCCGGCCGCATTCCACTCGGCGCACAACTGGCGCTGTGACACCCCGGCCAGCACCGCCGACGTTCCCGCGCGCAACGCGGCTCGCTCCCGCTCCACCAGCGCCGCCGGAACCTGCGCCCGGGTGTCCTTGCCGTCCTTATCCAACGCCGCTTCCCGGGAGACGGTCCGGTCCAGACCGGGAAACCCGAACGTGCGTCCTTGGTGGTGCGGAATGCCCTTCCGTCGCAGCACGTCGAACCGACGGGAGATCCGCTGCGACGCCTCATCGGAGTTGCGCTGATTGTGCGCCACTTCCTGCCGCAACTGGAACCGGTCGTTGTAGTCCGACAGGTCATACCGACCGTGTGACGACGCGACCGTGAACGAGTCGAACCCCAACCGCGTGATCACGTCGCGGTTGTCGGCGTGCTGAGTCTCGCACTTCTCCAGCTTCCCAGCCTGGTTGCGGGACAGCCGGGCGAGGAGTCCAAGATCGACTGTCGGCCGTCCTGACCTGCGTTAACCTGGTGTGAGTGGGCCATGCGACCACGGTAGGTCGTCAGGTGACGGTTGGTTAGAACACTGTTTCCCACTCACGACAGCCTCAGTCCAGCACCGCCAGGTCGAGCCGCTCGAGCCGCGCCGGATCCGCGAGGATGTCGATCTCCACGATGCGCCCGCCGGCGACCGTGAAGCCCAGCACCGAGAACGGCCGCCCGTCGCGGGTGCCGACCACGCCCGCCGCGCCGTTGACCAGCGCCCGGCGGACCGTGCCGCCGCCCGCGCCGAGGCGGGAGAACGTCAGCGCCTGGTTCGCCACCGCCGCCGGGCCGCGCACCTCGACCGAGCCGCCCGTCGCACCGCGGTCGGCGCGCAGCACGACCTCCGGGTCGAGGACCGAGACCAGCGCGTCGAAGTCACCGCCGCGGGCCGCCGCCAGGAAGGCGTCGACGACTTCGCGCTGCCGGGCCAGGTCCGGGTCCGGCGCCACCGGGGCGCCTTGGACCCGCCGCCGGGCCCGGCTCGCCAGCTGCCGGGTCGCCGCTTCGGACCGGCCGACGATCGGCGCGATCTCCTCGAACGGCATCGCGAACATGTCCCGCAGCACGAACGCCAGCCGCTCGCCCGGCGTGAGCGTGTCGAGCACGACCAGCAGCGCGAGCCCGACCGAGTCCGCCATCAGCGCCTGGTGCTCGGGGCCGACGTCGTCGCGACTGATGATCGGGTCGGGCACCAGGACGTCCCACGGCTCCTCGCGCCGGGCCTTGCGCGAACGCAGCATGTCGAGGCAGACGCGGCCGACGACCGTGGTCAGCCAGCCACCCAGGTTCTCAACGGCGGCCGAGTCGCTCCGGCTCAGCCGCAGCCACGACTCCTGGACGGCGTCCTCGGCCTCGGTCAGCGAACCCAGCATCCGGTAGGCGACGGACCGCAGGTGGTCGCGGTGGGTCTCGAAGCTCTCGGCCAGCAGATCGTCGTTCACGGGTCGTCCTTTCGCGTACGTCACCACCTTGACGTATCGCGCCGGAGGATTGTGACAGATCGGACGACTGGGTACCGCTGAGCGGTATCCACCCTTGACGTACGATATATGACCGCATAATCATCGGATCTCTCCGACGAAGGAGTGGCCATGAGAGTCCGAGCCTGCCTCGCCGCGGTCATCGTGCTGCTGGCGAGTCTGGTCACCCCCGCGAACGCCGAACTGTTCAACCCGCGCCAGGACTGGCTGCGGGCGTCGACGGCCGGGCTGTTCCTGCACTGGGGGATGTTCACCGCGCCGCGGCACACCGACTGCGCCGCCTGGGAGCACGACGTCACCGCCGGCGGCTGGACGCCGGACTACTGGATCGACGAGGCGACGAAGCTCGGCGCGTCCTACGTCGTCCTCACCACCTTCCACAGCCGGCTGGGCTACGCGCGGCCGTGGCCGTCGAAGGTCCCCGGCAGCTGCTCGACGCAGCGCGACTTCCTCGGCGAGCTGATCGCCGCCGGCAAGGCCAAGGGCGTCCGCGTGATGCTCTACATGACCGACGACCCCCAGTGGCACAACGAAACCGGCCACGAGTCGCTCGACTCGGCCGCCTACTCGGCGTACAAGGGGCACCCCGTCGACCTGACGACGCGTCCGGGCTTCGGCGAGTTCAGCTACGACCTGTTCGACGAGGTCATGGACCGCTACTCCGACCTCGCCGGGTTCTGGATCGACAACGACAACGAGTACTGGGAGCAGCACGGGCTCTACGAGCACATCCGCGAGAAGCGGCCGTCCTGGTTGCTGAGCAACAACAACGAGGACACGCCCATCATGGACACGGTCAGCAACGAGCAGAAGACCGGCATGACGCCGTCGTACGACTACCCGCAGGCGATCTACACGCCGATGCCGCGGCTCACCGAGGCCGACTACAAGCTGCCGACCAACGGCGACTGGTGGTACAGCGGCGGCGACCAGGCCGTCGACGTCCGGCTCTCCACCGGCCGCTACATCACGAACGCGGGCTCGTCGATCAAGTCACTGATGGCCGAAACCGCCATGCTGAACGGGAAGTTCCCGCCACAGCAGGAGGCGTTCAACACCTTCATGGCGTCCTGGACGCAGCCGATCAAGGAGTCGCTGCAGGGCACCGAAGGCGGCGGATACATGTACGGCGGCATGCAACCCGGCTTCTGGAACGACGGCGCGCACGGCGTGATCACCGTCAAACCCGGCGCGAAGACGCAGTACGTGCACGTCGTCACGCGGCCGTCGACGAACCTGGTCCGCCTGCGCGACAACGGTTACCGCGTCACTGGAGTGTCCGACGTGCGCACCGGCAAGCCGATGAAGTTCGCCCAGTCCGGCGGCTATCTGTCCATTCTGGACATCAAGGACTGGGACACCTACGACACGGTGTTCAAAGTGGACACTGCCGGTCAGCAGTACTTCTACGACAAGAGCACGATCAAGGCGACCGCGTCGGCCTCGGCGCCCGGACACCCCGCGGCGAACCTCGTCGACGGCAGCTACCTGAACTACTGGGACGCGGGTGGGCAGCAGCCGGTGTCGGTGACACTCGACCTGGGCAAGAAGCGCTCGACGGCGTACCTGGCGGTGCACGAGCGCGAGTCGTCGCCGACGGCCGCGCGCGAGTCCTTCGGGCGCGCCGAGGACTCCGCGCGGATCAAGGACTACCGCGTCTACGCCAGTGACGACGGGACCAACTGGGGCACGCCGGTCCGCACCGGCGCCCTGCCGAGCACCCGCGGCGTGCAGTTCGTCGACGTCGGCGAGGTGCACGCGCGGTACCTCAAGCTCGAGGTGCTGAACACGTGGTCCGGCCCGCAGGCCAAGCCGTTCTTCCACCAGCTCGCGCTCGACGAGATCGACGTCGCCTACGGCTACCCCGACCCCCGCGGCGAGGTGCCGCTGGAGGCGGAGTCGTGGCGCAACGGCTTCGAGGGCAAGGCGTCGCCGGTGTGGTGCGAGGCGTGCTCGGGCACGGCCGCGGTCACCGGGCTCGACCGCGGCGCGGTCACCTTCCGCGGCGTCCAGGCTTCGGGTCCGTCCCGGCTGCAGCTCGACACGACCGGGCCGGGCACGCTCGCGGTGAGCGTGAACGGCGCCGCGCCGATCACCGTCAGCGCTCCGGCGGCGATCGCCGTGCCGCTGAACGCCGGCGCCAACACGATCAAGGTGTCCGGGACCGTGGGTCTCGACCGGATCGCGGTGGCACCGCTGCCACCCGAGTCGTACACGCCCAAGACGACCTTGACCGTGGAACCCGCTGGTGTGCAATGGGTTTCGCCGGGTCAGCAAGCGCTGAAGGTCACCGCCTCCCTGCGGCTCGACGTCGACGATCCGCTCGACCAGGTCTCGCTGGCCCCGGTCGTCCCGGCGGGCTGGACGCTCGAGGGTGCCCCCGTGACCGCGTCGCACCTGCGGCTCGGTCAGGTCCTGAGTGGATCGTGGACGGTGACGGCCCCGGCCGCCCAGGACGTGACCATCCCGGTGACGGCGTCGTTCACGACACTCGGCCGCGCGAAGACGGTGAGCAAGCCGGTGCAGGTGAAGCAGCGCCCGGCCGACCGCGTGTTCATGCGCGAGGCGGAGGACTCGGCCAACGACATCGGCGACGCCGGCGTCACGAGCTGCTCACCGTGCTCGGGCGGGCAGAAGGTGCGCAACATCGGCGGCGGCGCGGGGGCGGCGGTGACGTTCCCGGCGGTGACGGTCGCCGCGGCCGGGCAGTACACGCTCTACCTCGACTTCACCGTGAACGGCGACCGGTCGTACTTCGTGTCGGTGAACGGCGGCGCGCCGGTGGAGGTGAAGGTCAGCGGCGTCGGCAACAGCACGCCGTACACCACGTCGGTCCCGGTGACGCTGAACGCGGGCGCCAATACGATCCGGATCGGCAACGACCGCGCGGGCGCTCCGGACCTGGACCGGATTTCACTGGGTTAGCTCCCTCAGCACCCGGGCCGGGTCGACGTCGACGGCACGGCCCGGGTCCCCGCCCGCCGCACTCCAGGCGACGGAGACCCACAGCTCGGCGTAGTCCCCTCGCTCGACCCCGGGCAGCTGCCAGGTGAGCCGCGCACCATCGGCCTCGACGGCATCGGCGAGCTGCCTCGACCAGTAGGGCGGCACGTGCTGCCCGTCCCGGGAACAGCGAAGCAGCTTTTCGGCATCGGGACCGCCGACGCTCACGACGGCGTCGGCGGTCTCGACGGTGAAGGTGCCATCGCCGGCCTGGACGTCCTCGGGTGGTGCGTCCAGCTCCGCCTGGACGGCGAACTCGCTGAGCGTTTCCCGGGCCAGGACGCGGAAGATCGTGGTCTCCCGGGTGACACCGGACTGCTCGGGGGCGGTGGTCCCGGAGAGCACGTCGAGCCGGACGGACCGGTGCCGCCACCGGCACAGCCGTGCACCCGAGTCGAGGCCCCAGGTGTGTTCGGGTCTCGCGGGCACGTCCCACCCACCGACCCGGACGGCGAACCGCACATCACCGAGCGGAGTGACGACATCGAGCGCCCGCGGAGGTGTCCGTGACAGGACTTCGGTGTCCAGCATGCAGTGATCCTTACCCCGCACCGAGAGCCCGTACACGAAGGTCACCCGTCCGTGGAAAATGGACAGCATGCTGAACGAGTTGCCCCGGCTCCCGCCGGTGGGCGCGGTGATCGAGCGGGACGGGCCGATCGTCCGGACGCACTACGGCACCCACGGCGAGGTGAGCCACGAGCCGCTGCCGGACGGCGACCTCGACGCGCTCGTCGCGCGGCAGGTCGAGGCGTTCGCGCGCCGGAACGAGCCGGTGGAGTGGCCGGTGTACGGCGACCCGCGGCTCGCCGAAGCCCTGCTCGTCGCGGGTTTCACGGCGGAGCCGGAACGCGCGTTGCTCGTCTGTCCGATCGGGACCGACACCACCCCGCTTCCCCGAATCGGCCACGACTGGCCCGCGCACCAGCGCGTCTCCGAACTGGCCGCCGAGACCGGCCCGCACCGCCGTCCGTACGCCGAGTTCCTCGCCGACGCGGCCCACCTGGACCGGTCGTCCGAGGTCGTCCTCGACGGCGATCGGGCCGCGTGGCTCGAAGAAATCGGTGACCGCATGGTCGTCGGCGGGATCACCGACCCCGGCTTCGCGGCGACGGTCGCCGGCCACGACTGGCGGGCGATGCCCCGCGTCGGCGAGGCCCATCCGGGCGTGCGGTCGCTGCTCGCGGAAGCCGACGGCGAACTGCGCGAAGCCTTCGAGGCGGCCGGGATGCGCGAGACCACCACCGTCACCCGGTACCGCTTGCCGTCCCCCGGCGAGCCCGCGCGGACCCGGCCGGTCCGCCGGCTGTTCTCCGAGCCGGAGCACGACGAGATCTGGGCCCGCTTCCACGAAAAGTTCGCCTTCCGGCCCGACACGAGGGCGTTCCCCGGCATCACCGAACCGGCGGGTTCGGCGACCTGGCACGTCGGCGACCTCGGCGACGCGCAGCTGGACGCCCTGTCCGACGTCGTCCACAAGGGACTGCGTGCCGTCGGCGAAGAGCTGTACTGGCTCGACTGGCACCACGCGGGGTACCGCTTCGACCCGGCCAGGGTCGACGGCGCCGGGCCGCGCTGGCCCGGCGCCGTCTTCCCGGACGGGGACTACCACATCTACCTCACGCGGGACCTCCGCCTGGGCACTTTCGGGCACCCATGGGAAGAAACCGTCTGCGTGTGGGGTGAGCTCCTCACGCGGATCGACGCCGAGCTGACCGTAGCGCTCGGCGAGCCGCTCCGGCGGTCAGAACCCTGAGGTCCCGTTGGGCGTGCCCAGGCCGGTCGGCCCGTCGTAGCCGGCACCCGCCGTGCAGAGGTAGGTCCCGCCGCAGCTGCCGTTCGAACCCGACGTCACGTCGTACAGCCCGCCGGTGTGGGCGTACGGGTACGACCCCGACGTCACCGCGGTGCCCGCCAGCGCGTACACGCTCGCGATCACCGGCGACGACAGGCTCGTGCCGCCGACCTGGACCCAGCCGTCCGCGCCCTGCGCGAGACCCAGGGACAGCAGCAGGTCGCAGAACGACGAGCTGCCGCAGCTGTTGTACGTGTCGTAGACCCCGAGCCCGGTGGCCGGGTCCGCGACCGCCGAGACGTCCGCGACCGTCCTCTTCGCACACGCGGTGTCGTGCTGCCACGCGGGTTTCGCCTCCAGCGCCGAACAACCGCTGCCGCTGCCCTTCCACGTCGTCTCGGTCCAGCCGCGCGTGGTGCTCGTGGACTTCTTCAACGTCGTGCCGCCCACCGCCGTGACGTACGGCGACGACGCCGGCCAGCTGACGCCGTAGCCGGAGTCACCGGACGACGCCGTGACCGCGATGCCGGGGTGGTTCAGGTGCGCGTCCGCGGCGAGGACCGTCGAGTCCTCGGTGCCGCCGTAGCTGTTGGAGATCGCCACCACGCCGGGCGTCGCCGCGGCCGTGTCGACCGCGGTCATCAGCGGGTCGGTGTCCGGGGAGTTGGCCTCCACCAGCAGGATCTTGCAGTCCGGGCAGGTCGCCGACACCGCGTCGAGGTCGAGGCTGATCTCCTCGGCCCAGCCGTAGTCGGGCGCCGGCAGCGGGCTCGCCGCGCCGTTCTGGTTGACCTTCTTGAAGCAGCCGTTGGCCGTCGTGCACGCGGAAAGCCCGCGGGCGGACCGGAACTTGGCCAGGTCGGCCTCCGCGGTGGGCGCGTCCTGGGCGTCGACGATGGCCACCGTGCGGCCGTTCGAGTGCAGGCCGCCGAGGTTGTACGCGGCCTGGATCTCCGCCGGCCCGTAGCCGACCGGGGTGGACGTGACCAGCGGGCCGTTGCCCTTCGGCGAGCGGATCGCCTTGCCGAGGCAGTGCATCTTGCCGGACGTGGCACAGCCGAAGTTCACGACACCGCCGCTCTGCAGCGGCGTGGCTTCGGCGGTCGAGGTGGCCACCGTCAGCGGGGCCGTGATCAGGGAGAGGACGACGAGGGACCGGAGCAACCGTGGAGGCGCCATTGCCTACTCCTCGGTAGGGGACGAGGTGTGGCACGGGATCGTCGCATGTCACTCGTTCGTGGTCACCCGCTCGATGGATGTTTCTCGGTTCAGTCATTCGCCCACCGCACCGCCAATCGGACGAATGGTCACGAACCCACTCACCCTGACGAGACATTGGTCCAGACAAGTGTTACCAAAAAGAGATCGAAGCACCACTCACCGGGAGCTAATTTGTTGTGACTCACAACGAATGCTCGTGGATCCCCAACGGCGGAGGTGTCACGGCGTGAACCGGACCCTGAACAAGCTTCGACGACGCGGCCCGAGGTTCGCGCTCGTCGCCTCGGCACTGCTGGTGGCGGCCGGGCTCAGCGCCCCCGCCGCCCTCGCGGCCGACGACTACACCCAGAGCGTCACCCAGCTCAGCTCGACGCAGCTGCAGATCGACTTCACCCCGACGACCCCCGCGGTGTACGTGGACGTCCACTACACCGGCGTCCCGGGCGTCGGCCAGCAGAACGTGCGGATGGTCAACGGCTCCGGCACCTGGCGGACCACCGTCAACGGCCTGAGCACCGGGAACACGCTCGACTACTGGTTCACCTACGAGAAGAGCGGGCCGCAGTACGACACCCCGCACTTCACCTACACCGTCGGCGGCAGCACGACGACGGTCGCGGCGCCGACGTTCAGCCCGCCCGGCGGCACGTACTCCAGCGCCCAGACGGTGACCATCAGCAGCGCCACCTCCGGCGCGACCATCCGGTACACCGTCGACGGCTCGACGCCGACCGCGTCCTCGACGCTCTACAGCGGACCGATCAGCGTCCCGAACTCCCGCACGGTCAACGCGATCGCGCTCAAGTCCGGTTCGACGACGTCCCCCGTGTCCAGCGCGAGCTACACGATCGGCACCCAGGCCGGCTGCCCGACCCAGTCGGACACGCCGAACTTCGGCTCGAACGTCCGGATCTTCGACCCGGGCATGTCCGCGGCGACGATCCAGGCGCAGCTCGACACCGACTTCAACAACCAGAAGGACACGCTGACCGCGCAGATGGCGGACCGGCGCGTCGCCCACCTGTTCAAGCCGGGCACGTACAACAACGTGCACGACAACGTCGGCTTCTACACCTCGGTCGCCGGCCTCGGCCAGAACCCCGGTGACGTGCTGATCAACGGCGACGTCACGGTCGACGCCTTCAACGCCTCCGACAACGGCGTCGCGCTGCAGAACTTCTGGCGCTCGGCGGAGAACATGGCGGTCAACCCGTCCGGTGGCCAGGAGCGCTGGGCGGTCGCGCAGGCCGCGCCGTTCCGCCGGATGGACGTCCGCGGCGGGCTGCAGCTGTACCCGGCGAGCTACGGCTTCGCCAGCGGCGGCTACATCGCCGACACGAAGGTGGCCGGCCAGGCCGCGTCGGTGTCGCAGCAGCAGTGGTACACCCGCGACTCGCAGCTCGGCAGCTGGAACGGCGGCGTCTGGAACATGGTCTTCTCCGGCACCAGCGGCGCGCCGGCGAACACCTTCCCGAACCCGCCCGAGACCACCCTCTCGACGACCCCGGTCTCGCGCGACGTGCCTTACCTCTATCTCGACGGCACCGGCAAGTACCGCGTGTTCCTGCCTTCCCTGCGCACCAACGCGTCCGGCCCGAGCTGGGCGAACGGCAGCACCCCCGGCACGTCGGCGCCGATGAGCCAGTTCTACGTCGTCAAGTCCGGTGACACGGCCTCGTCGATCAACAACGCGCTCGCCGCGGGCTGCAACCTGTTCTTCACGCCCGGCGTCTACCACCTCAACCAGACGCTCAACGTGACCAAGGCCGGTACCACCATCCTCGGTATCGGCTACCCGACGCTGGTGCCGGACAACGGCGTCAACGCGATGCAGGTGTCCGATGTGGACGGCGTGCGGCTCAAGGGCCTGCTCTTCGACGCGGGCACGACGAACTCGCAGGCACTGCTGACGGTCGGCCAGTCCGGCTCGTCGGCGTCGCACGCTTCGAACCCGACGACGGTCCAGGACGTGTTCTTCCGGATCGGCGGCGCGATCGCGGGCAAGGCGACGAACAGCCTGATCGTCAACAGCGCCAACACGATCATCGACCACATCTGGGCGTGGCGCGCCGACCACGGCAACGCGGGCACGTACGGCTGGAACACGAACACGGCCGATACGGGGCTCGTGGTGAACGGCGCGAACGTGCTGGCCACCGGCCTGTTCGTCGAGCACTACCAGAAGTACCAGGTGATCTGGAACGGCCAAGGCGGGAGGACGATCTTCTTCCAGAACGAGATGCCCTACGACGTGCCGAACCAGGCGTCGTGGAACGCTCCATCGGGTGTCGCGGGGTACGCCGCCTACAAGGTCGCGTCGAACGTGACGTCCCATGAGGCGTGGGGTCTCGGGAGCTACTGCTTCTTCGACACGAACCCGGCGGTGTCCAGCTACCACGCGTTCGAGGTGCCGAACACCAGCGGCGTCAAGTTCCACAGCCTGCTGTCGGTGTCGCTCAACTACCGCGGCACGATCACGCACGTCATCAACGACACCGGGGCCGTGACGCCCACGGGCACGGTGCCGGTGAACGTGGTCAGCTACCCGTAACCGGGTGAACCAGCGGCCCCCGCACCGGACCCGACCCCGGTGCGGGGGCCGCTGTGTTTCTCAAGCGACGTGCAGGATCGCGTCGGCGTTCTCGAGCACCTCCGGGGTGAGCGGCGCGTACCGGTAGTCGTTGTCATCCCGGGTGCGACCGGCCGGGATCTCGGTGGTCAGCTTCCACGTCTCGGTCTCGCGCTGCAGACGTCCTTCGTAGGTGTCCGCGGCCGGCTCGCCGAGGCCGAGGGCTTCGCTGTGGCCGAGGCTGCCGGCGACGAAGGCGTACCGGTCGCCGAGCCGCGACGCGACGATCGCCCCCGCGCCGGACCCCAGGTGGGCATTGTGCGCGAACACCAGGGTCCGGCCGGGCGCCGAACCGTGGATGTCCAGGAGGTTCCGGGCCATGATGACCGCCCGGGCGCTGGCGAGGCGGGCGATCCGCGTGTCCCGGTCCCCGGGCAGCGCCGACGCCGCGTGGTAGCGCAGCAGGTCGAGCCCGGCGTTCGCGTGGATCCGCGCGCGGCTCGACTCCGCGGTCTCGACGCGGGCGTCGAGGGCCATGAGCAGGTCGTCCGCGATGACCCGCAGCTCGCGGGCCTCGGGTGACGCGCCGGGCGACGCGGCCGGGTCGAGGATCGCTTCCGAGCGGCTCCAGCGTTCGTCGTCCCCGGTCAGGGCCGCGATGTCGACGTCGAGGCCCAGGTGGTCGCGGACGTGCTCGAGGTAGGTGCGCGGGCTGGGCGCGCTGAACATCTCGGTCGGGGCGTCGAAGCCGTGGAAGGCCAGCGGTGCGTCGGCGGTCTCGTTGTACTCGCGGATCCACTCGAGCAGCTGCCGGTTGGCGGCCACGTCACCGAAGCCGTGCGAGAACTCGCCGTCGAGCGCGGCGACGCGGTCGGTCTCCAGCGCGATCGACCGGAAGCCGTGCCCGGCGAGCCGGGCGAACAGATCGTTGCGGATCAGCCCGAAGGCCGGTTCGAAGTGCGTCGGCTCGCCGAACGCGAGCAGTTCGGCCGTGAAGTCCGTGAGGTCCATGTGGTTGAATCGTATCCTTGAATGCTCCATTGAGACCTGCTGACCTCGCGCGCGAGCACGGCATCTCCACGCAGGCGGTCCGCAACTACGAGCAGGACGGCTTCCTCCCGCGCGCCTCGCGCACCGAGAGCGGCTACCGGATCTACACCCCGGTGCACGCGGCAGCACTGCGTGCCTTCCTCGCTTCGGTCCGGGCGTACGGGCACGCGACGGCCGGCGGGATCATGCACGCCGTCCACTCCGGAAGCCTGGATCGCGCTTTGACGCTCGTCGATCGCGGGCACGCGCAGCTGCTGCGCGACCGCGAAACCCTCAACACGGTCCGGAAGGCCATCGGCGACCTGACCGCCGAGCCGGCCTCGGCGCCGGCCGGGACCGGCTGGTCGATCGGCGAGCTGGCCCACCGGCTCGGCGTCACCGCGGCGACCGTGCGGGCGTGGGAGCGGGCGGGCATCCTGACGCCGTCGCGCGACCCCGCCACCGGCTACCGCGTGTTTAACGCGCCCGATATCCGCGACGCGGAGCTGACCCACCTGCTCAGGCGCGGCGGCTACCCGCTGGAGCACATCGCGACGGTGATCGAGCAGGTCCGCACCGCGGGCGGCACCGAGTCGCTGGCCGGCGCGCTGAAGACCTGGCAGGACCGGCTCACGGCGCGAGGCGTCGCCATGCTCGACGCGGCCGCCCGGCTCAGCGAGTACCTCGCCTCACAGCCGTGACTTCGGGTGCAGCCGGTCGTACTCGAGCGCGGCCGAGTGCTGGGTGCGCACCGGAAGGGACTTCTCCTTCTCGTCGTCGACCTCGTTGAGCCCGAGCTGCACGGCTTGGCGGATCTGCTCGCGGTTGTCGCGCACGACGGCGGAGAAGAAGTCGTCGATCCGAGGGTCGACGAGCACTTCGAGCAGCACGCGGAACGACGTGTCGACGACCGTCCGCACGATCTCGTCGTGGAACGGGAGCCGCTTGAGCTTCCCGAGCTGCGGGTCCTGGGCGATCTTCTCGGCGATGATCGTCCGCAGCTCGGCCTTGTTGGCGTCGAGCGACTTGGCGAGGTTTTCGGGGTAGTTGCCGGTTTCCAGCACCTTGACGACCTCGTCGAGCACGGCGATGGTGATCGGCTTCTTGATGGCCTTGACGATCGGTTCGGACAGCTTGTCGACGAGCCGGTAGGTGAACTGCTCTCCGAGTGCCCGGTCCGCGGCCCGCCCGATCCGCACCAGCAGCAGCACGACGCTGACGAACTTGTGCGCGACCATCGCCGGGTGCGCGACGGGGATCATGGCGAACAGCTCGTACCAGTTGCGCACGAGGAACTTCTTGGCCCACCGGCGTTTCCGCCACCGCCAGAGGAACTCGAGCAGGAAGAGCCCGCAGATCCCGCAGTCGACGTAGAAGATCACGAGGCCGACATCCCGCGCGGGCGGGCTGAGCACCATGAACCCGAGCAACCCGACCGACCCGGCGGCGAGGACGAGCATGATCCAGTCATCGGCGCGCACGTTCCCGGGCAGGATCCCGCTGTTGAGCTCCGGCTCGCGGGCGTCGCGAAGGGTGGCCATGCCCGATGATGGCACGCAGGGCGCCACTCAGCCGCTTCACCGCTCCGGGCGCAGCCTCCTCGTCCGGACCGCGAACAGCGCCGTGCAGGCCGCCGCCGTGAGCAGCAACGCACCGGCCGAGCCCAGCCACCACGGCCAGTCGTGCGTCCACAGCCGATCCGCCGCCCCGGCCTGAGGAAGATCCACGGTGGCGGCCCCGGCGGCATACCCCCACCGAGCGGGCGCGAGCCAGGACAGCTGAGCCAGCACCGGCCGCCCGGCGACCGGGATCATCCCCCCGCAGAGCACGAGCTGAGCCATCACCGTCACGACGAGCACGGGCGTCGTCTGTTCGAGCGACCGCACGAGCGCCGACCCGAGCAGGCTCAGCAGACAGGAGGCCAGCGCGGTGAGCCAGACCGCGACCCCGAGCTCAGCGACCGGCCGGGGCAGCAGGACGGCGTCGACCGGCCCCGGCTTGACCGCCGTGACGACACCGACGAGCACCGCGGACTGCACGGCCGCGACCAGGGTGAAGACAGCCGCCTTCGCGAGCGCGTACGCGCCGGGCCGCAGGCCGACGGCTCGTTCACGCAGGAAGATCGCCCGCTCGGCGACGGCTTCCCGCGCCGACGCCGCCGCGCCCATGAACGCCGCGCCGACGAAGACCAGCACGAGCATCTGCGCGGCTTCCGTCGGATGCTCGGGCACCGACCGCCGCAGCCCTTCGTGCCCGGGCACGGCCAACGCGAGCACGGCCAGCACGACCGGGACGAGCAGCAGGAACAGGGCGTACCCGGGATCGGCGAAGATCAGCCGCAGGTGCCGCGCGGCGAGCGTGCCGACCTGGTGCCCCAGCCCGGCGTGCACCGACGGCGGTCCGGCGGACGCCTCGGGCGGCGGCGCCGGGCTCACCGGGGCCGGTTGGTGCGGCGGCGCGGTTCCCGCGACCACGCGGTGGAAGATGTCGGCCCAGTCGGCTGTGCCGAACCGCGCCCGCAGTTCCGCGGGCCGCCCGCTGAACACGGGGACGCCACCGGGCGCGAGCAGCAGGACGAGGTCGCAGCCGTCGAGGTGGGTGACGTTGTGCGTGACCACCACGACCGTCCGCCCGGCGTCGGCGAGCTCGCGCAGCCGGCCCATGATCTGCTTGTCGAGGGCCGGATCCAGGCCGGACGTCGGTTCGTCCAGCATCAGCAGCGACGGCGCGGTCAGCAGTTCGAGCGCGATCGACACGCGCTTGCGCTGTCCGCCGGACAACCGGTGGATCGGCTTGCGCGCGTGTTCGGTCAGCTCGACTTCGGCGAGCGTCTCGGCCACCCGGCGCCGGCGGGCCGCCGCACCGGTGTCGTCGGGCAGGCGCAGTTTCGCCGCGTAGGACAGGGCACTCCGGGCGGTCAGCCGCGTGTGGACGACGTCGTCCTGCGGCACGACCCCGACCCGCCGCGCCACGGCCGACCGCTGCCGGTGCATGTCGTAGCCGTCGTAGGTGATGCGTCCGCTGGTCGGCGCGACCTCGCCCGAGAGCACCTTGAGCAGCGTCGACTTCCCCGCGCCCGACGGCCCGACGACGGCGACCAGCTGCCCGGGGCGCAAGTCCAGCGAGACGCCCGAAAGCAGCGACCGGCCCCCGACGGCGAACCCGACGTCGTCGGCCACGAGCCGGGTCCGCTCCCCGCCGGTCGCGACGAGGTTGTCGCCGTCGACGCGGAGATCGGTGGCCCCGACGGTGATCCGGTCACCGTCGGCGATCGGCGAGCGCCCGGCGACCGGGACGCCGTTGACCAGCGTCGGGTTCCGGCTGCCCAGGTCGGTCAGCCGCCACGCCCCGCCGACGCGTTCCAGCCGGGCATGGCGGCGGGAGACCTGAAGGTCGCCCAGCACGATATCGTTGTCGGAGGCCCGGCCGATGGTGATCCGGACCCGGTTGCCGATCCACACGCCGGTCAGCCGGTCGTGGTCGGGGACGTCGGCACTTCGCCGGGCAGGCCCAGCAGCTCCGCGGTACCGAGGACGAGGTAGCTGGCGTTGCAGCAAGCCCGTCGGTTTCCTGTCACGCCCTCCCACTGGATCCGCAGCCTGAGGACCCCACTGATGTCCAAGTCGATCGGGACCGGGCTGCCGTACGGCACCGCCCCGTTGAACACCTCGCGGCCGTCGGCGAAAATCTCCAGCTGCATCTTCAACGAAGAATCGCCCGCGTTGTCGTCGATGCCCGCCGTGGCGGTGAACCGGCGGAAACCCTTGGCGATGTTGTACTCGACGCCTTGCGTTTGGGTGCTGACCTCCACCGAACTGCCGAGGGCGTGGAGGTAGTTCTTGCCGGCGATGTTGGTGTTCTGGACGCTGCTGTTCCAGTCGCCGGACGCGGGACGGACGGAGTCGAGGTAGACCAGCTGGGCCTGGCGTGCGACCGTGAGCTTCACCGTTCCGCCGATCGCCGCTCCGGCGGCCGGGTCCTGCTCGATCACCTTGCCGTCATCGGCCGTCGCGTCGATCTTGTCCACTGTGGTCACTTGGATACCGGGCAGTACGTCCTGGGCGTCCGCGAGCTTCTTGCCCACGACGTTCGGCATCACGCTGGGTTTCGCCGTCGTCGTCACCGAAGGCGAATCGACGGCGGGCGCGACACTCGCCGGCGCGGAGGTCGTCGGCGCCGCGATCGGTGCCGGACCTGCGTTCGACGACGGCCGGAAGACGAACCAGCCGCCCGCCAGCAGGGCGAGCACGACGAACAGGGTCAGCACGACCCGGCCGCGGCGACGGCGTTTCGGCGGGGACACGTTCACTCCTGTCGGCATGCTGGGCGAAGCGGTCGCGACGGGACGGCGGGGTGGCGGCGCCGGGGTGCCGTACACGGTCTGCGTGCCCAGGCCCGTCTCGTTGAGGGCCACCGGGGGCGGCGGGGTGGCGAGCGGGAGGACGAGCGGCTCCTTCATCAGCTCCAGCACAAGCGCGTCCAGGATGGTCGCGACCTGCTGGGCGGAGTCGGGCCGGTCCGACGGTCGCTTCGCCATCAGCCACGAGAGGACGTCCCACAGCTGGTCGGGCACGCCGGCGGGGCGGCCCGGAAGCGCGCTCTCGTGCAGCCGGATCACGGCGAACGTCGACTGCCCGGCGAACGGCGTCACCCCGCAGCACAGCTCGTACAACAGGATGCCGAGCGAGTACAGGTCGGACGCGGGCGTCGCTTCGAGGCCCTTGCCCAGTTCCGGGGCGAGGTACTGCGGCGTCCCGACCAGCAGCGACCGGCGGCCCAGGTCGGTGGCGGTCGCCAGCCGCGAGATGCCGAAGTCCGTCAGGCGCGGCACGGTCCCGTCCATCAGGACGTTCTCCGGCTTGACGTCGCGGTGCACGACGCCGGCCCGGTGCACGGCCGCGAGCGCCGCCGCCACCCCGGCGCCGATGCGCGCGACTTCGGCCGGCAGCAACGACTTCTCCGCCGTCAGCCGGGCCCGGAGATCACCGCCGCCGACCAGGTCCATCACGATCGCGACGGTCTCGCCCTCGACGACCAGGTCGTGCACGCCGACGAGGTTCGGGTGCCGCAGCCCGACCAGGATGGACCGCTCCTGCAGGAACCGCGCCACCAGCTCGGGATCCTCGACGAGCTCGTCGCGCAACACCTTGAAGGCGTAGGCCTTCCCTTGCTCGTCGGAGCCGGCGAAGACCCGCCCCATCGCACCCGTGCCCAGCTGGTCGCCCAGCCGGTACCGGCTGCCCAACGCCTTTTCCATCTGCGGGACCTCCAAAAGAAACTCAGTCTTCGGGCTTGTTCCCGAAGAGTCCGTCGAAACCGGAGAAGAGCCGCCACGCGAACGGCGAGAGGTTCATGAGCGCCCGGGTGACGCCGGCGCGGTTCCGGAGTTCGGCCTGCCAGCCGAGGGAGCCGCCGATGCTCCGGTCGGCCTCGGCGACGAGCGGGACCGCTTCGTCCTTGTGGCCGGTCATCGCGAGCGCGATGCCGAGGTCGAGCTGGGTCCGCATGGTGTCCGGGTGGAACGGCCCGATCGACTCCCGCTGCTTTTCCAGCAGCGGCCGGAGGATGCCGGCGACCTTGTCGTACTGCTTGAGCTGGCCGTGTGCCTGCGCGGTGGAGTAGCGCAGCCAGTGGTGCAGCGGGTGGTGCTCGTGGAACACGTCCCGCACCGGCTTTTCCAGTTCCGCGAACTCCCGCAACGCCCGGTTCGGGCGGCCACGGGTGACCGACGTGCGCGCGCATCGGACACCGGCCGCCAAGGCGAGCGGGCTCTCCTTCCCCAGCAACCCGATCAGCTCGTCCCGCGCGGACCGCAGCTGAGCTTCCAGCGCGTCCCAGTTCTCGTCGCGGAGCTTGAGTTCGGTGAGCTCCAGCGACATCTCGGCTTCGGCGTGCACGCCCATCGCCTCCAGCCGCAGCGGATGCCGCTCGTGGTCCGGCGTGTCGTACTCGTGGACGATCGCTTCGGCGGTCTTCCGCGCTTGCTTGAGCTCACCGAAGATGATCCGCAACCGGGCCAGTTCGAGCCGGGCCCGTGGATCCGGGTCGTCGACCTCGATGAAGGCGAGCGCCTCCCGGAAGCGTCCGCGCATCCGCTTCGCGACGGCCAGGTGCACCCGCGCCTCGGGCTCTTCGCCGTCCGGCACCGAGTCCGGCCAGATCGGGTCCGCTTCCGCGAACCGCCCCAGCTGGTCGAGCGCGCGGGCGCAGGTGAGCCGGGCGCGGAACGCGTCCCCGGAGTCCACGAGCGGGCGGCAAACCTTGACGGCCTCCTCGAAGTCACCGGCGTCGACCAGCGCCTCGGCCGCGGCGACGCGGTCGGCCGGCCCGGCGTCCGCGGCCAGGATCCGCTGGGCCGCTTCCCGCGCGGCCACGACGTCACCCCGTCCGCGGAACCAGTCCAGCCCGATCCGCAGCAAGCGGGCACGCTGACCGGCGGGGACGCAGTCGTGCCCGGCGAGCGCCGCGGCGTGCCGGTGGAGGCGTCCGGCGTCCTCGGTCAGCTCGAGCACGGCCGCCGCGGTCGCGCGCGTGAGGTCGTCGTCGACGCCCGCGGCGTCGCGGATCAGGGCGTGGATGTCCCACTCGGTCCCGAGGTGGATCAGCAGCGCGCGCCGGGCGAGCTCGGCGACCGCGTCGGCGACCGGTTCGCCCGGCAGCACGCGTCGCACCAGGTCGGCCGGGACGGGTGCCCGGGAGATCGCGGCCGCGATGTGCAGGATCCGTCGCGCGGTCGGCGTGCACTCGCCGACCGCCTGCCGCAGGACGTCCGCGGCGGTGTCCGGAACGGAGTCGAGGGCCTCGGCGAAGCCGACCGCACCCCGGCGGTCGCGATACGCGGTGACCACGCTCGTGAGGACGATCGGGTGGCCACCGCACCGTTCGACGAGCCGCCGCACCGCCGCGAGCTCTTCGGGGGCGTCCGACCCGGCGATTTCCGTGTACAGCGCGGAACCTTCGTCCGCGGACAAGCCGGTCAGGTCGACGACGGGAGCGGGCCAGTCCGGGTTTCCGGACCGCGTGGTGAGCACCGTCCGGACGAACGACGTCGGCATCACGAGCTGGTCGAGCACGTCGGCCGGCAGCTCCGACGGGACGTCGTCGATGATCCACAGCTGCGGTTCCCCGGCGGCTTCGACGCGCCGGGCGACCGCGTCGCGAACCTGGTCCGGCGGCAGGTCGCCGAGGTCCCCCGCGAGCCCGCGGAGGTGCTCGTGGAACCGGGCGAGCGCGCCGACGGGGTCGTCCTGACCGAACAGGCCCAGCCACCGCACCCCGCCGGGGAAGGCGTCCCGGAACAGGAACGCGTACTGCTCGGCCAGGCTGGTCTTCCCGAGCCCGGCGAACCCCCGCACGACGGCGAGCGCCGCCGACGTCCGCGGCGTGGTGGCCGGGAGCTCACGTGCGTGCAGGGCGCTGTGGATCGCCCAGAGCTGCCGGTACCGGCCGACGAACCGCCGTGGGCGCAGCAGCCGGGGCAGCACCGGTGCCGTGTTGCGCGCCGAACCCAGCGGAGTACCCGCGGCCCGGACCATCTCGGCGATCCGCTTGACGGTGGCCGCGCGTTCCTGATCGTTCTGCGGCCACGACGCGTAGGCGCCGTCCTCCAGTTCGACCGGAGCGATGTGGTTGCCGTCGGTCTCGGGGTTGACGACGAGCACCCGGCGCCGGGGATCGCCGAGGCGTTGCGCCGCGAGGAAGGCGGACGTCAGTTCCCATTGGCAGGCGTACCGCGTCGGGAACCGCCGCGAGTAGTAGGCGAGCAGCACCTTCGACTCGGCGAGAGCGGCGTCGAGCCGTTCGGTGATGCCCTCGAACCGCTGGATGTCCTTGTCCCGGAAGACCCGCAGGCCGGCGGCTTCGAGGGCGTTCTGCAGCGCGATCACCTCGACGCTGTCCGCCCAGGTAAAGCTGAGGAAGATGTCGTAGGTCAAGCCGCACCTCCGGAGCAGGTGAAGTCGTCCAGCCAGCTGATCCGCCGGAAGCCGAACGCTTCGACGGCGGCTCGTGGTGAGCTGAGCGCTTCCGGCGTTTCCGCCCGCAGGACCAGCTCACCGCCGACGTTGTGGACGGAGAGCGGCACGGTCACGCGGCCGGCCTTCCCGAGCGGAAGCTCGATGCGGCAACCGTCCCAAGTGGACACGACAAGCAGCCCGGGCGGTGCCGCGGCGGGCGGGAACACCGCGATCACGACGAGCCGCACGAGCTGCCGGACCTGCCGCAGATCGGCCGCCACCGACCGCCGCCGCACGGCGAGGAACGGCGTGCGCGACGCGGTCGTCCCGGAGCCGAGGTAGGCGGACCGGCCGTCGGCCAGTTCGTAGGCGCAGCCGAGTGTTGCGGCCCCGCTCACGGCTTCGACGGTCAGCAGCCCGATGGCACTTTGCCGACGATCCAGGGTGACGGCCGGCGTCTTCGCCCCGAGCTGCAGCCGCCGGCCGGCACCGAGCCGCACGACGGGCCGTCCGGGCCGCCCGGTCCGGTGGGCCGGTGGCGCCGGCCGGGAGGCGAGATCGAGCGACGCACTGTCGAGGACGGTGCTCTCCCGTGAGAGGGGCGCCGGTGTGGCATCGAGGTCGAGCGAGGCGCCGCCGACCCCCGCCGGTTCGGCATCGAGGTCCAGCGAAGCGCCGCCCACCACCGCCGGCTCGGCATCGAGGTCAAACGAAGCACCCACCACCGATTCGGCCCCAAGGTCCACCGAAGCACCTCCGACCCCCGGCGCAACCACCCCGCGCCGCCGCCGGAGGAGGAACGGCAGATCCGCCCGCACCCCCGCCCCACCGGGCGCCGTGAAATCCAGAGTCATCGCAGAACCCCGTAATCCCCGGCCAGCTCCGCGATCCCCGCCCGGTAACCCTCGCCGAGCACCTTGAACTTCCAGCCGCCGTGGTGCCGGTACACCTCGCCCAGCGCCAGCGCGGTCTCGCCGTCGAGAGCGGGCGCCAGGTTCTCCGACCGGACCAGCTCGCGGTCGTCGCGGGGGTCGAGCCCGCGCACCGTCAGCGTCCGCAGCCGGCCGAGGCCGCGGCGCAGGCCGTTGCCTTCGTTGACGTACAACACCGCGACGATCCGCGACACCTCGTCGGGCACCGCGCCGAACACGACTTCCACCTGCTCGGCGTCGTCGCCGGTCAGTGCCACCGATCGGCTCGGTTCGGTCAGCTGGTTGAAGAAGACGAAGTCCTCGGCCGAACGGGCGCGCCGCGCGCCGTCGCAGAGGATCGCCGCCATGACCAGGCTGTCGGCCAGTGCCGGTTCCGGGCCCGCCTCCCACCGGACGCCGAGGACGATGCCGGGCAGGTCCGGGATTTCGCGGGTCAGCTCGACGTTCGAGCCGCGTCTGAGTGCAGCCATCACAGGTCCAAGTCGGAGTTCGAGAACTTGCTGCGGAGGAACGTCTCCTGGGTGCGCAAGGCGTCCGTGGCCCGGCCGCGTTCGGCGTCCTGCAGCGAGATCGCCTCGTCCAGCAGCGCTTCAAGCGGGGATCCGTTCGCGGTGTCGCCGGCCCGGATGACTGCTTCCAGGGTTGTCGGCAGGTGGTCGGTCACGATCCCGGCGATCGCCACGCGCGTGTGGATGTCCGGCGCCTCGCCGTCGCCGAGGAGCTCGGCCAGCACGTCGGTGATCTCCCGCGCGGTGACCACGGCGGACGGCGGCAGCAGGCCCGAACGCGCGTTGACGAACCGGATCAGCGACGCGAGCTCGGCCCGCAGCGCCTCCGGCGTGTCGTCCGGAGGTGCGTCGGCGAGCACCGGGACGAGCCCGGTTTCCCTGCGCAGCCAGGCCATCGGCTCACCTCGTGCCGTCGTGCCGGCGGGTGCGCTCGAGGTACGGCTTGGCGCGGTCGAGCTGGCCCTGCAGCGCGGCCACCGTGTCCGCCATCGAGTCCGTCGCCTGCGCCCGGAACGTGTCCAGCGCGTCCATGGTCGCGAAGACGTTGTCGAACGCCGCCTGCAGCTTCCCGATCTCGATCGTCGACGACGCCGCCTGCTGGTTGATCTCCGCGCCCTGCTGCTGGAGCTGGCGCGACGTCGCCTCGATCAGGTCCGACGTCGTCGCGTTGAGGGCCGTGACCTGCTGCAGGACGAGCTTCTGGCGGGCCAGCGCCTGCGAGACGATGACCGCGGTGCGCAACGCCGAGATGGTGGTCGTCTGCGCCCGGTCGACGCCCTTGATGAGCTCGATGTTGTTGCGGCGCACCAGGTCGAGGGCCATGTACCCCTGCACGGCGACCGCCATCTGGGTCAGGATGTCCTGCCGCCGCTGGCGGACGCCGAACAGCGCGTCGGACTTGAGCGTGTCCGCTTCTTCCGTCCGGCCGAGCGCCTGGAGGTCCGAGACCTTCCGCTCGATCTCGGCGTCGAGCGCGCCGGCGAGCTCGTTGTACTCGGTGAGCTTGCCCATCGTGGTCCAGAGGTTGGCCTTCTCCGTGTCGATGCTCGCGTTGTCCTTGCGGAGCTCGTCCTGGCCGGAGTCGAGCGACCGGATGATGGCGTCGATGTGCGACTGCGCGGTCTGGTACTTGGCGAAGTACCGGTCGACGCGGTCGCCGCCGGGCAGGAACTTCAGCAGCCGGCGCACGCCCTTGAGGTCGGCCCGGTTCGGGTCGAGCTCGGTGATCGTCGAGCGCAGGTCGATGAGCGTCGCCGACACGCGGGTCTGCGCGTCGTCGCGGGGCACGCCCTTGCCCGGCAGCTTGGCGGCGGGCCGGTCGAGCATCCGGTTCGACATCCCCGCCGCCGCCCGCATGTCCCGGTCGCCCATCGACGTGATGCCCTGGATCTTCTGGGCGTAGACCGGCGAGTGGAAGTCCAGCTCGGCCAGTTCCGCGACGAACGCGCGGGCCTTCCGCTGCAGCTCCGCGCGTTTCGCGGGGTCCATCGGCACGGCGCCGGCCGCGTCCTGCTGTTCGACGACCCGGACCGGGGCCGGCGGGGCGAGGAACAGCCCGCTCCCGGCCGGTTGCTGCGTGACCGGCTGCGACGGTGGCCCGCCGAGCTCGAGATCCGACATCGGAACACCTCCTGGTTCTGGGTCTGGGTCGCCGGTCGCCGTCAGAGGTGCCGGGACACGGCGGGCAGCAGGTCGCGGAACGTCCGGCCGGTGGCGGCCGCGCCGATGGCGGTCATCGCCCAGCCGCCGGGTTCGCGGGTCAGCTTCGCCATGATCTGGGCGGTGTGCCGGCCGGACCCCGAGAGGTCGTAGCGGGCGATCTCTCCCTCGTTCGTCTCGTCGACGAGCCGGCAGTAGGCGTTCTCGATCTGGGAGAAGTCCTGGCCGGTGAAGGAGTTGACGGTGAAGACGATCGTGGTGACCTGCACGGGGACCCGGCCGAGGTCGACGCGGATCGACTCGTCGTCACCCTCGCCCTCGCCGGTGAGGTTGTCGCCGGTGTGGCGCACCGAGCCGTCGGTGCTGTTCAGCTGCTTGAACCAGACCTGGTCGACGAGCTTGTCGCCCGCGTCGAAGAGCAGCGCCGACGCGTCGAGGTCGATGGTCTGCGCCCGGCTGCCGAACAGGCCGCGCTTGCGCATCGCGTCCCAGCCGAGTCCCATCCGGACCCGCGTGAGCGTGTGCCCGTCGGCCTTGGTCAGCGAGACGCGCTCGCCCTTGCTCAGTGTCACAGTCATTTTCGTGTCCTTTCTCAAGGGGTGAGGGCCAGCCGCCGGTTCCGGACGACCGACGACAGCAGTGCCGTGCCGATGAACCCGACGCCGACCAGCCCGGTGACGATCTCGGGCACCTCGTAGCGGATGGTGCAGAGCAGGAGCACGGCGAGCGCGCCGATCGCCCACTGCGCGCCGTGTTCGAGGTAGGCGTATTCGTTGAGCGTCCCGTTGCGGACGAGGAACACCGTGAGCGCGCGGATGTAGGCGGCGCCGATGCCGAGCCCGATCGCGATGACGACCGGGTCGGACGTGATCGCGAACGCGCCGACGACGCCGTCGAAGCTGAAGCTCGCGTCCATCACCTCGAGGTAGAGGAACAGGACGAACGCGCCCTTGCCGGCGACGGCCGCCGGATGGCCACCGCCTTCGTCCGGTTCGAACAGCTCGCTCAGCCCGCTCACGAGCAGGTAGGTGATGAGGCCGAGCGCGCCGGAGACGAGGACACTGACCGGCTTTCCCGCCGGAGCGAGGAAGTCTGCGGTCAGCAGGAGCACGCCGGCCGCGACGACCACCGAGATCTGCTTCAGGCGGCCGATCCGGGCGAGCGGGCGTTCGAGCCACGACAGCCAGGTGAGCTCGCGCTCCTCGAAGATGTAGTTCAGGAAGAGCATCAGCAGGAAGACGCCGCCGAAGGCCGCGATGGCCGGGTGCGCTTCGTGCAGGACGAAGGCGTACGTGCCCGGGGTGTGGATGTCGCCGCCGGCCATCGCGAGGTGGTAGGCCGCCGCCGGCGACAGCTTCGCGGTCAGGCACACCACCACGACCGGGAACAGCAACCGCATCCCGACGACCGCCACCAGGATGCCGACCGTCAGGAACAGCCGCTGCCACTTCCGGTTCATCCGCCCGAGCACGCCGGCGTTCACGACGGCGTTGTCGAAGGACAGGGAGATCTCCAGCACCGCGAGCACGGCGACGACGGCGAGCCCGAGCGTTCCGCCGTACCAGAACGCCAGCAGCAGGCCGGCCGCCGTGATCGCCAGCGATCCGCCGAATGTCTTCAGCACGATTTCACTCCCGTGTCCGTGAGCCGGTCAGACGGCGTTGATCCCGTAGTCCTTGGCGATTCCGGCCAGGCCCGAGGTGTAGCCCTGGCCGACGGCCCGGAACTTCCAGTCGCCGCCGTTGCGGTAGAGCTCGCCGAAGACCATCGCGGTCTCCGTGGACGCGTCTTCGGAGAGGTCGTACCGGGCCAGTTCGGCGCTGTCGGCCTGGTTCACGACGCGGATGAAGGCGTTGCGCACCTGCCCGAAGGCCTGGCCGCGGGATTCGGCTTCGTAGATGGAAACCGGGAACACGATCTTGTCGATCTCGGCCGGCAGGTTCGCGAGGTCGACGGTGATCTGCTCGTCGTCGCCGTCCCCGCCGCCGGTGAGGTTGTCGCCGGTGTGCCGCACCGCACCGTCCGGTGTGGTCAGGTTGTTGAAGAAGACGAAGTGCTTTTCGGACAACGCGTTGCCGTCGGTCCCGAGCGCGATCGCGCTCGCGTCGAGGTCGAACTCCTCGCCGCTCGTGGTCCGCTCGTCCCAGCCGAGGCCGACGGTGACCGCGCTCAGCCCGGGCGCCTCCTTGGTCAGCGAAACGTTGCCACCCTTGCTCAGGCTCACGCCCATTTTTCCTCCTCGGTCGCCGAGAATTCACCGGTGACGACGCGTGCATTCACGACGTCCACCGGTGTCGGCAGAAGAATGGTTTCCGTTACCCGGAAGAGCGCTTTGCGTTTTCCGGTACCGCCGATCGACGGCGGATATCATTCCCAGTCGCCGGATCAGCTCAGCACGTTACCGGCGGCACCGCGCTTGACCAGATCGTCACCATTGCCGGGCGCCCGGGCGGAAGCGTCGCGTTTTTGTCGTGTTTCCGACGCGGCTTTCCCCGGCCGGATACGGCACGCTGGAAGAAGGCGCTCACGCGAGGAGGAGCATGGCGCGCACCCCGCACGGCCGGTCAGGTGGCCGGCTGCCAGCCCACCCCGTAGGACCTCGCGGGCTGGAGGTCGTGGAAACCGGTGTGCACTTCGCCCGCGTTGTCGAGGAAGAGCGGCTTGCGGGCCGGCACCGGGTCGCCCGCGTCCTTGGAGAGGTCGCCGTCGATGCGCCAGATCCGCTGCGGCGGCTCGTTCCGGTCGAACCGGACATTGAGCTCGAAGCTCTCGCACGGGAATTCCGGCGTGCAGCAGTAGAACGGCGCCGGCAGCTCTTCCAGCCGGACGCGGAAGAAGAACTCGTGCTGGTCACCGGCGTCCAAAGGCCGCGGGGGACGCAGGCGGAACGCCACCCGGGTGGACGAGACCATGCGCACGGAATGCACCTCGCCGCCCGAGACGACGTCGATGCCGAGGCCGAGGAGGTCGGGCTCACCGGTCGTGCTGACCGGGCGCGCGAGGGAGACCCCGTGCTCGATTTCCGCGAGCCCGGCGACGTGGCTGACGATCTGCCGCGTTTCGAAGACCTCGGCGGCGGCGCCGGCGAGGGTCAGCCGGACGGCCAGCGCCGACGTGTGCCACGGGCCCTGGCTGGTCACCGGCGTGCCCCCGAACGCCGCCGGCGCTTCGTACGCGGCTTCGGCGATGAGGTAGAGGACGTCGTCGGCGCGACGCTGCATCGTGCGGATGTTGCGGTCGGCCCCGCTGCCCAGCAGTTCGAGGCGCGCGGTGTAGCGCTCGTTCGCGCCGGTGTCGATGCCCAGCACGATCCGCGCGGTCTTCCGCTGCGATTCGGGCAGTTTTTCGATCAGGGCGCGCAGCCGGGCGACGACCTTGGCGCGGACGGTTCCCGGGCTGTCGTCTTCGAGAACACCGCACACCGCGCGCAGTTCTTCGCCGACCTCACCGGGCAGGTTCTTCGCTTGGACACCCAGACCTTTGCGAAGCAGTTTCAGCTCCGTTGAGAGAGCGATGATCTTCGCGCCGGCCGCCTCCTGAGCCAAGCCGCCACCTCCGTTCTGGTCGCTGCGGGGAAGTGTACTCATCGTCCGCCTCCCGCCACGGAGCCGTCACCTGTTTCCGGCCTGTTTCCGTAACCGGGAAACAGCGCAGGTCGAACTGGTCAGCACCGTTTCCTCCTGAATGGCAACAGGAAACGCCTTTTCTCGTCGAATTCACCGGGTGAAGCTGGTGACGCCGAAATACCTCGGCGGAACAAGCAATTCGATCCGGAAAGGTGAACGCGATGCACACGCACCTCATCATCGTGCTCGGCCAGCTGGTCTCCCTGCTGGGCTGACCAGGAACAGGCCGGCGGGCCCGGGCCGCCGGCCGTCCTTCCCCCCGATCCCCCAATACAGGATGATTGACCAATGCAGGAATTTGGAGCTGAATTGAAACGTCGACGGACGTCAGTCGGCATGTCACTCACCGGCCTCGCGACCGCCGTACATTTCACCAAGGGCTATCTCAGCAAGGTGGAGAACGGCAAGGCCCGGGTGAACCGGGAGCTGGCCAAGGCCTGCGACCAAGCACTCGACGCCAAGGGAGAACTGCTCGCCCTCGCCGCGGAACCGGGATCGCCCGCACGCCGCAGAGCGGGCGGCATCGCCGGGCTGCCGGACGGCGGCCGCTGGTTCGTCGGCCGGGAAACCGAGCTCGACGCGCTTTCCGCGCTGCTGCTGGACCCGGACGACGCCCGCGTCGGCGTGGTGCACGGAATGGCGGGAGCGGGCAAGACGGCATTGGCCGTCGCCGCGGCCCGGCGGGTCGAGAGCGCCTTCCCCGACGGTTCCCTCTTCTTCGACCTCCGCGGGCACACCCCGGGCGCGAGCGAGCTTTCGCCCGGCGAAGCCCTCGGCCGGCTGCTGCGGCTGCTCGACGTCTCGGCCGACCAGCTGCCCGCCGACGAGGACGGCCTGGCCAACCTGGTCCGCGACCAGCTGCGCAACCGGCGGATGATCCTCGTGTTGGACAACGTGCGGTCCGCCGAACAGATCCGCGCGATCGTCCCGGGTGAGACGTCCTCCCGGATCCTGGTGACCAGCCGCGGGCGGCTCCCCGCGCTCGACGACGCCTGGCACTTCCCGGTCGACGTGCTGCCGCCCGAGGACGCCGTGCGGCTCCTGCGGTCCGTCGCGGGCGAGCACGCGCCGGACGACGAAGGCGTCGCGACCGAGCTCGTCCGGCACTGCGGACGGCTTCCGCTCGCGATTCGCATCGTGGCCGCCCGGTTCGTCGCCGGCGGCTGGACGGCGACCAGACTGCGTGACCGGTTAGCCGACGAGAAGACTCGGCTCGCCGCGCTGGACGACGGCGAACGAAGCGTCGCGACGGCGTTCACCGTTTCCTACGAATCCCTGCCCGGCGACCAGCGGCGGCTGCTCGGCCTGCTCGCCCTCCACCCCGCGACCGCCGCGGAGATCGCCGCCGTCGAAGCGCTCACGGGCCTCGGCCCCGGCGAAGCCGACCGGCTGGTGGACCGCCTGCACGACGCGCACCTGGTGGTCCGCGACGAACGGGGGTACGTCGAGCTCCACGACCTGATGCGGATGTTCGCCTCGACGCACGCGCTTCCCGACGTCGAGCCGGCAGACCGCGAAGTCGCCGTGGGACGGCTGGTCGACCACGCGCTCATGACGACGCTCGCGGCCGACGAACTCGCGGAGCCCTACCGGTTCCGCCCGGCCACCGGTCTCCCGGCCCCGGCCGAAGTTCCGTTCACCGACGCGGAGGGCGCGCTCGCCTGGCTGGCCGCGCAATGGCCGACGCTGGCCGAGATCGTCGATTCGGCGTTCCGGCACGGGTTCCACGACCGCTGCTGGCAGCTCGCTTTCGTGCTCCGCGCGTTCTTCTTCCGGGAGAAGCTGTTCGAGCCGTGGATCCGGACGCACGAGCGCGCGCTCGAGGCCGCGCGAGCGACCGGCGACCTGAGTGCGACCGGGATGATCCTCAACAACCTGGGCATGGCCCACATCGAGTCGGGTCGCGTCGACGAAGCGATCCGATTCCACCAGCAGGCCCAGGAGTGCTTCGCCGAGGCCCTCGACGACCGCGGCGCGATCGACGCACTGTCCAGCCTGGCGTGGGCGCGCCTGTACCGCGGCGAAGCCGAAGCGACGTTGACCGACCTGACGACGGTGTTGAACGTCTACCGTCGGACCGGCCGCACCCGGAACGTGGTCATCGCCCTGCGCGGCATCGCCCTCGCTTCGGCGGCGTTGGACCGGTTTCCCGAGGCGCTGTCCAGCGCACGCGAGGCCGTCGAGCTCGCTCAGCTGCCGGTCGACCGCGCGATGTCGGTCAACGGCGAGGCATGGGTGCACTTCCGCGCCGGGCAGTGGGACGACGCCGAGCGCGGCTATCGCCGAGCGGCCGAGCTGGCAGACGACGCGGGCAGCGAGTACGAGCACGCGCGGGCGTTGACGGGCCTGGGCAACACGGCAGCAGGCCGCGGCGACCGCCAGGCGGCGGCCCGCTGGTGGGCGGAGGCCGCCGAATACCGGGTCACGCTCGACCCCACCGTGCTCGGCGAGGCCGCATACCGGAACCGCCTCGCCGAAGCGGCGTGATCAGAAGACGACGAAGAAGATGAGCCGTTTCGCCTGCCAGGTCCAGATTCTCCAGACGTAGCGGAGGGCCAGTGCGGCCAGGACCAGGCCGATGAGCCCGCTGAGGACCGAGCCGTGCCCGAGCAGGACGAACCCGCCGATCGTCAGGACGACGGTCCAGGCTGTCCACAGCAGTCCGTAGCCGACACGGCGGCCCTCGCTGTAGGGCCGGACTTCGGCGGTCCGGCCGGTGGGTGACTGCGCTTCCGCACTCATGGCGTCTCCTCTTCGGGGGCGAATTCGGCATTCCTGCCTTGCAGTCGCCGCGCCGGCGGAACGCGTTGCCAAGGCCCGCGCATTGTCGGGCTTCTGACGCGTTCAGCAGGAACCAAGCCTTTTACCGGTCGGATTCTCACCATCGACGCCCACGCGTGATCAGCGTTTCCGACCTTCTTGGGCAACGGAAACGCCTTGTAGCAACAGACTTCCGGCGCGCACCATTGATGCAGTCCCGAATTCCGCGAAAACGCGAAATCCCCATTTCGAGGAGCCTGCCATGATGGTCGTCTGTTCTTTTTCCGCTCTTGTCCGCGCCGCGCTTTTCCTCGTCGGGCTGGCGCTGGTCGCCGGTGTGGCGCTGGCTGGCCCCAGCGCGCCGGCGAGCACGCCCGGTCAGGGGCCGGCGGTCGCCACCTCCGAGCCCGTCGAGCACTGATGCCCGGCGCGAGCCGCTACTGCCCCAGGTGCTCGACGAGCTTGGCCAGCTGGTCGGCGTACCGCCGCACGAAGTCGGGCGAGTCCGGGGCGGCCCCGGTCAGCCCCTCGGCGATGTGCGGCAGGGTCACCGGCGCCATCGCCGCCGCCATCAGCAGCACCGTCAGGCAGGCCGGGTCGACCCACTCGGGCAGGTTCCCGGCGGCCTTCATGGCCGCGATCTGCTCGACCGTCCCGGCCAGGCGCCGCGTCCTCGGCTCGTTGTCGGGATCCGTCTCGGCGCTCTCGTACTCCAGGCCGGACCACGCCACCAGCCGCATCCCGTCGCGGCCCGTCACACCCTCCAGCGCGTGCTGCCGCACCTGCTCCGACAGCGGCATGTCGGGTGCGACGAGCTCGCGCTGCCGCTCGGTCCACTGCTCCGACAACGCCCGGTACAGGCCTTCCTTGCCGTCGAAGTAGTACGAAATCAGCTGCTGGTTCACCCCGGCGCGGCCCGCGATCGACGCGATCCGCGCGCCCGCGTACCCCTTCGCCGCGAACTCCGCCCCCGCCGCCTCCAGGATCAGCCGGCGGGTGCGCTCCGGATCCCGTTGCCGCTCCTGGGGTTTCGGCGAACGGCGAGGCTTCGAGGCGGTCACGCCGCGACTATACGTCAACCAACCGCTTGACTCTGCGGAACAGAAGGGTGACGAGCCGGCAGCGCCGTCGTCAGCGCGAGCGCCAGCACCAGCACCCCGGCGCTGACCGCGAGCGCGCCCGCCGTCGCGGACGCGTACCCGCCGTCCAGTCGGCCGAAGAACACCGTGCCGAACACCGCGATCCCGGTCGCCGTGCCGAGCTGGACGGTCGTGTTCACGACGCCGGACGCCGCGCCGGCCTGCTCCGGCCGGATCTCCGCCATCGCCGTGCCGAACAGCGCGTTCAGCACCGCGCCCATGCCGAGTCCGACACCGATCACGGGCACCAGCAGCGCCCACCCGCTCAAGGCGGCGCCCTGCTCCACCACGAGAACGGCGACGGCGACCAGGCTCACCAGCAACACCGCGACGGCGCCCGCGGCGAACTTCCGCCCGAGCGCCGGGGCGAGCCGCATGGCGAGAACGTTGCCCGCGACGATGCCGAGCGTCGACGGCGCGAACGTCAGCGCCGCCTCCCACGGCGAGAACCCGAGGCCCAGCTGCAGGTGCAGCGTCAGGATGAAGAAGACGCCGACCCCGGTGTTGACGCAGAACAGGACCGCCTGGCTGCCGGCGAGCCGCTTCACCAGGTCCGGCGGGACCAGCGGTTCGCCGCCGCGGCGAGCCTGGATCCGCTGGTGCAGCACGAAAACGCCGAACAGCGGGACCGCGGCGACCAGCAGTCCGATGGACCAGGCCGGCCAGCCCAGCTCGCGCCCCTGCACCAGCGGGTAGAACACGGCGAAGAGCGCCGCGGTCAGCAACGCGAGGCCGCCGAGGTCCAGTCGGCGCCGGAGGAACCCGGGCCGGCTCGGCATGGTCACGGCCGTCCCGGCCAGCGCGAGCACGCCGACGGGCACGTTCACCAGGAAGATCGCGCGCCAGCCGGTACCGAACAGGTCGGCCTGGGTCAGCGCGCCGCCGAGCAGCGGTCCGGCGAGCCCGCCGACCGGGAACGCGCCCGCGTACCAGGCCATCGCCTTCGGGCGCTCCCGCTCGTCGAACTCCGCGTGGATGAACGAAAGCACCTGCGGCACCATCAGCCCGGACCCGACGCCCTGCACCCCGCGCGCGGCGATCAGCACGCCGACGTGCCCGGCGAGCCCGGCGGCCAGCGACGCGGCGGTGAACACGAGCATCCCGGCCACGAACAGCTTCTTCGTGCCGTGGCGGTCGCCCAGGCGGCCGCCGGTGATCAGCGTCAGCGCGAACCCGAGCGCGTATCCGGCCGAAATCCACTGCAGCGCGGCGTCTCCGGTGCCGAGCTCACGTTGGACGGTCGGCAGCGCGACCGCGACGATCTGGTTGTCGATCATGTCCACCAGGACGGCCAGCACGGCGACCGCCAGTGCCCACCACCTGAGCGCGTGCTTCTCCACGACGTCCCCCCTTGCCCCACCGGCCTAGCCCGACGCAGCAATAATCAGCCAGTCGACGTACTCTGTCAACTAGTTGTTTGATTGGGTCAGTCGTCGAGATGGAAGGATCAGGTTTCGAGGACCTCCCGGAGCTTCTGCGCGAAGGCTTCGGGCTGGCCGGCGTAGCCGTAGTCGCCGCCGAGGAAGCCGCCGTGGTGGCTGGGGAACACCACCGCCTCCTGGCCGAGGCGTTCGGCGGTGGCGAGCGCGGTGTGTCCGGTCATGACGTCGACGGACTCTTCGCCCACCGCGATCACGACCCGCGTCGGCGCCGCGTTCAGCGCGTCGACGTCCAGCCGGTAAGCCGTGACCGCCAAGGAGCGGTCGGACAGCAACGGGTCGTCGCGGCGGCCGTCGTCTTCGGTCGGCATGCCGAACTGGGCCGGGTCCGCCGCGGGCAGCGCGAAGTAGTCGTCGGTGAATTCACCCTTCCACGAGGTCATCGTGATGAAGGCGGCCATGCCGGCGCCGAAGCCCCGAGCCAGGTAGGCGTCCCGCATGGCCTTCCCGGCCCGCTCGGCGGCGGCAGCATCGGGCAACACCCCGACAAGCGGCGGCTCGTGCGCGACGAGGGTGCTGACGTCATCGGGATAGGCGGTGACGAGCGCGAGCGAGGCGATGGCGCCCCCGCTGCTCCCGAACACCTCGACCGGGCCGGCGCCGAGAGCCTGGATGACGCGGTGAAGGTCACCCGCTTGGGTGGCGGGAACGTGGTCTTCCCGCCCGTCTTTGCGGACGCTGCGCCCGAGCCCGCGCGGGTCGTAGGTGACGACGGTCCGGTCGGGGAAGTACGAGGCGAGGGTGGTGAACCCGCTCGCGTCCATGGGTTGCCCGACCATCAGCAGCGGTGGCCCGGAGCTGTCAGCGGGCCCGCGGATGTCGTAGACGACGTCGGCCTCGGGCGTTTCCAGTACGTGCGTGGTGGTCATGGTTCCTCCCCTGGTCCGGGACTCGGGGGAAGCGTAAACCGGGGTACCGACAGTTCCGGCGTTCCGCACGGTGGCAGGGTGGTCGCGCGCCGTGGTGTCGATCCACGTGGGCGGGGCTCATGAGGCCCTGCTGGTTGCCGAACCGCGCGCGTTGAGTGGTGGAGGAGGGAGTCGAACCCTCTGTGCCACAAGGACGTCCGGGTTACAGCCGGCTGGAGCTCCACAGCTCCGTCTCCACCGGATCGCCGGGCACGCAAGAGAAAGCCGCCCTGACCGGTTTCCCGATGGGCGGCTCCGCGAGCACGATGACGCGCTACGTCACGACGGAGGGCCCTTGTGTTCCCACATATAGATCACGACGGCTCCTCGACTCGCTTGGTGTGAAAGCATCCTCGCTCACCCCGTCGAGGCAAGTCAACGCAATAACGCACGGCGTCTTGACCGGCGGCGGCCCTTTGGGGGATTTCCTTCGCAAGACTAAGCGTTAATCTGTCGGCATGATCAAGCGCACGGTCCTGGACGCCACTCGCGAACTCCTCCGAGAACTCGGCCTCACCACGGTCTTCGGCAACCCCGGCACCACCGAAGTCCCCTTCCTCACCGACTGGCCCGACGACTTCGACTACGTCCTCGGCCTTCAGGAATCCTCGGTCGTGGCCATGGCCGACGCCTACGCGCAGGCCACCCGCCACCCCGTTCTCGTCAACCTGCACTCCGCCGGCGGCGTCGGCCACGGGCTCGGCAGCCTCTACACCGCCTACCGCAACCGGACGCCGCTGATCATCATCGCCGGACAGCAAAGTCGCGCTCTCCTTCCGCACGAACCCTTCCTCGGTGCCGTCGACGCCCCCGAATTCCCCAAGCCGTACGTGAAGTGGTCCATCGAACCCGCCACCGCCGAAGACGTCCCGGCCGCGCTCTCCCGGGCTTTCCACGTCGCGACGCAGGCGCCGTCCGGGCCGGTCTTCCTGTCCGTTCCCGCCGATGACTGGACCGCCACCACCGAACGCCCCGCCATCTCCCGGCCGCGCATCCGTGGCTACGCACCGGATCCCGAGGCGGTCGACGAGCTCGTGGCCGCGCTCGAAGCGAGTGAGCGGCCCGCGATCGTCGTCGGTGGCGCCGTCGACCAGGACTCGGCCGTCGTCGAGACCGTCGCGCTCGCCGAACGGCTGAACGCCGGTGTGTTCGTCGCGCCCATGTCGTTCCGGTGCTCCTTCCCCGAGAACCACCCGCTGTTCCAAGGCTTCCTCGATCCCGAACGCGGCGCGATCTCCGACAAGCTCGCCGCCCACGACCTCGTCGTCGTGCTCGGGGCGCCCGCCTTCACCTACCACGTCGACCGCGGACGGGGAGACGCTCCGCTGCCGCCGCTGTTCATCGTCAGCGACGACGAGCAGATCCTCGCCCGCGCCGCCGAAGGCACCGGCATCCGCACCACGCCGAAGCTCGGCATCCGCGCCCTGCTCGACGCCGTTCCCCAAAGCGAACGGCCCGCGCCGGCCCCGCGCGAACGTCCCGCGAAGCCCACCGGCGAGACGCTCACCGGCGAGTACGTCTACTCGACACTCGCGGACCTGTTGCCGGACAACGCGATCGTCGTCGAAGAGGCGCCGAGCCACCGCGGGATCCTGCACGACCACCTGCCGATCACGCACACCGACACGGGCTTCTTGACGATCGCCAGCGGCACGCTCGGCTACGGCGTCCCGGGTGCGGTCGGCGCGGCACTCGCCCGCCCGGACCGCAAGGTCGTCGGCGTCGTCGGGGACGGCTCCAGCATGTACGGCATCCAGGCACTGTGGACGGCCGCCCGTCAGGACCTCCCCGTCACCATCGTGATCATCGACAACACGGAGTACGCGGCCGTCCGCCTCTTCGGCGACTCGATCGGCGTCGCGAAACTGCCGGGCACCGCGCTGGGCGGCATCGACTTCGCCGCGCTGGCCTCGAGCCTGGGCTGCCAGGGCGTGACGATCACCGAGCCGTCCGGCCTGATCCCCGGCCTCACCGCGGCACTGGACGACAAGCGCCCGACGCTGGTGCACATCCGGGTCGTCTCGTCGGAGAAGTCGCCCTACTGACCAAGCCCCGCAACGAAAAAGCCTGGCCGGCTTCCTCTCGGAGCGAGAGGGAGCCGGCCAGGCCGTGGAACGTTTTGGCGGTGGATCAGGTAGTCGCCTGCGGGGCGATCATCGCCGCGGCGTCGACCTTGGTCGTGATCGCGCCCATCTGGAGCATCAGGTCGGGCACCCGCTGCAGGCGCCGGGCGTCCAGCGTGGCACCGAAGCTGGGCAGGCTGAGCAGCTTGGACGAGTCCTCGTCGATCTTCGCGTACTTCACCAGCAGCGGCTCGATCTTGGACCGGTCACGGTTCGTCTCGCTGGTCGCCTTCTGCAGGGCGCGCTGGAAGGCCGCGAGGGTCTTCGGGTTCGCCTGCACCCACTTCGAGGACGCGCCGTAGCCCGACAGCGGGAAGTCCTGCGTCGCGCCGGTGTTGACGTCGATCACCGGGATCGCGCCCGCGGTCTTGGCGGCCTGCGAGAGGAACGGCTCGGGCAGCAGGGCCGCGTCGACCTGACCCTGCGCCAGCGCCGCCGCGACGTTCGGGAACGGCATCGGGACCCAGTTCACCTTCTCGATGTCGACGCCGTGGTCCTTCATCAGCGACTTGGCCAGCAGGTCGCTCGCCGTGTTGCGGGCGGTCATCGCGATCCGCTTGCCGGCGAGGTCGTTGACCGTCTTCACCGGCGAGTTCGGCGCGGTGACGATCGCGACGGACTTCGGGCTGACCGAGGTCGCGTCCGCGACGAGCTGGATGTCGGCCGCGCCTGTGCTCTTCGCGACGAAGAACGGCATGTAGCTAGAGATCGCGATGTCGGTTTCGCCGGAAACCGCCTTCGTCAGTGCCGCCTGGCCACTCGCGGCCATGACGGCCTCGACCTCGAGGCCCTCGGCCTTGAAGAAGCCGGCGTCCTGGGCGAGCCACAACGGAGCGGTGTCGACGGTGGGCAGGATCGCGACCTTGATCTTCGTCTTTTCCAAGCCGCCGCCGGTCGACGACGCGTTCGAGTCGCTCGAGCCGAGCGCGCTGCAGCCGGTGAGGGCAGTGGCGGCTGCGACGGTGAGGGCGAGCCCGAGCGCGGCGCGGCGAGTGCGCACCCGGCCACTGCTCATGGCGTTTCCAAGCAAGGCCTGCTCCTTGTTCAAAAAGGTGACGGTTCGTGAACCGAATCCGATGGAAGTGCGTGACTCGATCTCCGGAGTCACGCGGGCCACTGTAGAGAAGGTGACCGCTTGCTCACAACGGGTGCGATCAACACCCAAGAGGGTGACTCGCATCACTCTTTTGGCCTCTGGTCTAGGCCGGCTACTCCACACGTCGTAGCCGTTCACCCAGCGTAGGACCCAGATCTGGAATATGAGATGACAAGAACTGACCCGACCGGACGAGCGCGACAAGGGTGCTCACGCTGTCACACCAGCGGGATCGATTTCACCGGCCGGTGAGCACTTCGGACATTTCAGCGAGACAACCGGCGCGCTCGATCGCCATCGACAATTTCGATCCGGACACTCCGCGTGATCGGATCCGGGCTCGCTTCGCACCGGTCGATGAGGTCGCCCGGAATTCACGGGCGTTCGGAGCCGCCAAGGGGGCTCGAACCCCTGACCTTCTGTTTACAAGACAGATGCTCTACCAGCTGAGCTATAGCGGCGTGGCGCGTGAAGCGCCGCAGCCAGTGTATCGGGCCATCCAGAAGATCTCCCCGAGAGGCATGATCCCCAGCTCCAGGCCACTATGGAGCAACGTGGTGCACGCCACTGCAACAGTGGACACACCCGCGTCGATGGTCCGGGAGAGAGACGTAGAGCGAGGAGGTGGATCTTGAAGATCAACGAGCGCACCAACGGGGGCACCACGACCAGATGGCCCCTCCTCGAACCTCCCGAACAACGTCCCCGGGCCCACCGCCCGAACCTCCTCAAGCGCCGCCCCTGGCACGTCCTCGAAGCACCCACCGGTGAGTTCCCCGCCGTCGACGCCGACGCGGCCATGGGGCCGCAGCTGCCCGACGAGGCCACCGTCAACTTCGTCCTCGACCTGAGCCTGCGCATCGGCGAGGTCCAGATGGCGAGCGGCGCCGGCGCCTCCGACGTCACCGCGACGATCATCGCCATCGCCGCCGCGCTCGGGCTGCCGCACTGCGAGGTCGACGTCATCTTCACCTCGATCACCGTCACCTGTCACCGGGGCAGTGACCTCTCGCCCGTCACGGCGCTGCGCGTCGTGCGGAGCCGGAGCCTCGACTACACGCGGCTGACCGAGACCGAGAAGCTGATCCGGCAGATCGTGCGCGGGAACGTCGGTGCCGAGCAGGCGCAGACCGAGCTGGAGCGGATCACCTCGGCGAAGCACCCGTACCCGCGCTGGGTCGCGACGCTCGCCTGGGGCGGCCTCGCCGTCTTCATCACCGTCCTGCTCGGCGGCGGCCTCGACGTCGCGCTGGTCGCGGGCGTGATCAGCGCCGGGATCGACCGGCTCGGCCGGCTGCTCAACCGCTATTCGCTGCCGTTCTTCTTCCAGCAGGTGGTCGGCGGCCTGTTCGCGACGCTGTCGGCGATGGCCATCGTGAGCAGCGGCCTCCTCACGACCGACCGGCCGACGCTCGTCGTCGCCGCCGCGGTCACCGTGCTGCTGTCGGGGCTCTCCACCGTCTCGGCGGTGCAGGACGCCATCACCGGCTACAACGTCACCGCCGCCGGCCGCACCATGGAAACCGCGCTGATGTCGGCCGGGCTGATCGCCGGGGTCGTGCTGGCCCTGCGGATCGCCGTCCTGCTCGAACTGCCGCTCACGCCGCTGCCGGAGGTCGCCAGCTCGACGCCGCAGCACCTGCCGCAGGTCATCATCGGCGGCGCCGGTGCCTCGGCCTGCTTCGCGCTCGCCTCGTACTCCAAGATGCGCGCGATGCTGGTCGCGGCGGCGGCCGGGACCATCGGCGCCGCCGTCTACGGCACGCTCATGCTGTCCACGCTGGACGGCGTCAGCTCGTCCGCGATCGCCGCGACGCTCGTCGGTTTCTGCGGCGGTGTGCTCGCCCGGCGGCTCGGGGTTACTCCACTGGTGGTCGCCGTGTCCGGGATCACTCCGCTGCTTCCGGGGCTGTCGACCTACCGCGGTCTGTATCAGATCGGGGTCGAGCCCGGCGGGAACATCTCGACGCTCATGACGGCCGTCGCGATCGGGCTTGCGCTGGCAGCGGGCGTGGTACTCGGCGAATGGCTCGCCCAGCCGGTACGGACCGGCCTGGGCAGGCTCGAGCGACGGTTCGCCGGACCACGCATGGCTGGTCCGCTCGAAGCCGCCGATCGACGCTTGGAGTAACCCGACGGTCACCGGCTGTTCATCGCTCACGCGATAGGGTTTCACTCTGGGGCCGCGACCCGGGACGCGAGGAGCATCAGACGTGACTGAACAGGAGAACGGGAACCAGGCCGACTTCGTCGTGGTGGCGAACCGGCTACCGGTCGACCTCGAACGCAGCAGCGACGGCGAGCGCCGCTGGACGGCCAGCCCGGGCGGTCTGGTGTCCGCCCTCGAGCCGTTCCTGCGGTCGCGGAAGGGGGCCTGGGTCGGCTGGCCGGGCATCCCCGACGTCGACGTGGAGGAGTTCGACGACGACGGCCTCGTCCTGCACCCGGTCTCGCTGAGCGCGGACGAGGTCCGCGACTACTACGAGGGCTTCTCCAACGCCACGCTCTGGCCGCTCTACCACGACGTCGTCGAGCGCCCGGTGTTCGACCGGGTCTGGTGGAACAGCTACGTCAAGGTGAACCAGCGGTTCGCGAAGGCCAGCGCCGAGGTCGCCGCCCAGGGCGCGACCGTCTGGATCCAGGACTACCAGCTGCAGCTGGTGCCGGCGATGCTGCGCGAGCTCAGACCGGACCTGCGCATCGGCTTCTTCCTGCACATCCCGTTCCCGCCGGTCGAGCTGTTCATGCAGATGCCGTGGCGCGCCGCGATCATCCGCGGCCTCACCGGCGCCGACCTCGTCGGCTTCCACCGCCCCGGCGGGGCGCAGAACTTCCTCTGGCTGTGCCGCCAGCTGATCGGCCTCGAATCGACGCGCGGCGCGGTCGGCGTCCGGTCGCGGCCGGGCACCATGCAGGTCGGCGACCGGACGGTCCGGGTCGGCGCCTTCCCCATCTCCATCGACGCCGCCGGGCTCGACACCCTCGCCCGCACAAAGGGCGTCCAGGAGCGGGCCGCGCAGCTGCGGCGCGACCTCGGCAACCCCAAGACCGTCCTGCTGGGCGTCGACCGCCTCGACTACACCAAGGGCATCGACCTGCGGCTGCAAGCGCTGCACGAGCTGCTGCACGAGGGCAGGCTGCAGCCGGATGACGTCACGTTCGTCCAGCTGGCCACCCCCAGCCGCGAGCGCGTCGAGCACTACCAGCGGATGCGCGGCGAGATCGAGCAGATGGTCGGGCGGATCAACGGCGAGTTCTCCCGCGTCGGCCACCCGGTCGTGCACTACCTGCACCAGTCGGTCGATCGCACCGAGCTGGCCGCTTTCTTCACGGCGGCGGACGTCATGGTCGTGACGCCGCTGCGTGACGGGATGAACCTCGTCTGCAAGGAGTACGTCGCCGCCCGGCACGACCTCGGGGGCGCGCTGGTGCTGAGCGAGTTCGCCGGCGCGGCCGCCGAGCTCTCTAGCGCATTCCTCGTCAACCCCCACGACCTGGACGGGGTGAAGGACGCTTTAGTAGCTGCCATTACGCTCGACCCGGCTGAGGGCCGTCGCCGGATGCGCGCCATGCGTCGCCAGGTCCTCACGCACGATGTCGATCGTTGGGCGCGCTCTTTCCTACAGGCTCTGGGTGCCGAAGCGGTCGATTAGCCCGAACGACCACGCACGAGCTCCTGAGGAGGAGTGTTGACTGCCGAGGCCCTGCCCGCCGAGTTGCGGCGCGCGATCGTCCAGATCGCCCGTACTCCGCGTCTGCTGGTCGCTTGCGACTACGACGGCACGCTGGCACCCATCACGCTCAACCCGGACGAGGCACGCCCGCTGCCCGAGTCCGTCGGGGCCCTCAGATCGCTCGCCGGTCTGCACGAGACCACCACGGCGGTCATCTCCGGCCGCGCGCTGCGTGACCTCGCGACGCTCTCCCGGCTGCCGTCCGAGGTGAACCTCGTGGGCAGCCACGGCTCGGAGTTCGACATCGGCTTCATCCACGCCCTCGACGAGAAGGCGCGGGAGCTGCACCGGCGGCTGGAGGCCGAGCTCGAGCAGCTCGTGCTGGACGTCCCCGGCGTGTCGCTGGAGGTCAAGCCGGCGAGCATCGCGGTGCACGTGCGCCGCGCCGAGCACGAGGCCGGGCGCCGCGTGCTCGCGTCCGTCCACTCCGGACCGTCCACATGGGAGGGCGTGTCGACCACCGACGGCAAGGAGGTGGTCGAGCTCGCGGTCGTCCAGACGGACAAGGGACGCGCGCTCGACATCCTGCGCCACCAGGTCGGCGCCACCGCGGCGATCTTCCTCGGCGACGACGTCACCGACGAGAAGGCCTTCGCCCGCCTGTCCGGCCCGGACCTGGGCATCAAGGTCGGCGACGGCGAGACGCTCGCCGGGTTCCGCGTGCCGGACACCGTCGACGTCGCACTGGTCCTCGGCTTCCTGCTGGAGGAGCGGCGCAACTGGCTCTACGGCGAGTCGGCCCCGCCCATCGAGCGGCTGTCGATGCTGGCCAACGAGCGCTCGGTCGCGCTGATCACGCCGGACGCCAAGCTGACCTGGCTCTGTCACCCGGGGCCGGACGCGCCCGCGGTGTTCGCGGACCTGCTCGGCGGCGAAGGCGCGGGCCACTTCTCCATCAAGCCGCACCGCAACGGCCTCCCGCTCGGCCAGCGCTACCTGCCGAACACGATGACGGTCGAGACGCGCTGGTCGCGCCTGCTCGTCACCGACTACCTCGAGCCGGAGAGCCCGCAGCACCGCACGGACCTGATCCGCGTCATCTCGGGCGAGGCGGTGGCGAGCGTCAAGTTCGCGCCGCGCCCCGAGTTCGGTGGCGTGCCGGTCAAGCTGGAGATCACCGAGGGCGGCCTGCGGGTGCTCGGCACGTCGGAGCCGTTCGTGCTCTACTCGCCGGGCGTCGAGTGGACCCTCACCTCCGACGGCCTCCACGACACCGCCACCGCGCTGGTCCAGCCGACGCCGACCCAGTCCGTCGTGCTGGAACTGCGCTGCGGCACCACGGACCTCGGCGAGCACGAACTGTCCGAAGTGGAACGCCGCGACCGCGCGGGCCGCTACTGGAGCGAGTGGACGTCCAAGCTCCAGCTGCCGAGGGTGCAGACCGACCTGGTGCTGCGCTCGGCGCTGACCCTGCGCGGCCTGGTCAACACCGACACCGGCGGCGTCCTCGCCGCGGCGACGTCGTCGCTGCCGGAGGAGATCGGCGGCGTCCGCAACTGGGACTACCGCTACTGCTGGATCCGCGACGCCGCGATGACCGTGCGGGAGCTCGCGCACCTGGGCTCGATCGAAGAGGCCGAGGGCTACCTCAAGTGGCTGCACGGCGTGCTCGCCACGCTGGCCGGCCCCGAGCGGCTCCACCCGCTGTACACCCTCGCGGGTGGCGTCATCGGCGCCGAAGCGGTCATCGAGTCCCTGCCCGGTTATGCCGGTTCTCGCCCGGTTCGCGTCGGCAACCTCGCGAACCACCAGGTGCAGCTGGACGTCTTCGGCCCGGTCGTCGAGCTGGTCGGCACGCTCGCCGAGGCGCGCGGCGAACTGCGCGACGAGGACTGGCAGATGGTCCGCGCGATGGCGGAGGCCGTGACCCGGCGCTGGAACGAGCCGGACCACGGGATCTGGGAGGAGCGGCACGTGCCGCGCCACCGGGTCTACTCCCGCGTCATGTGCTGGGTGACCATCGACCGGGCGGTGAAGCTCGGCGAGCAGTACGGCCGGGGCGTCCCGGGCGCCTGGCCGACCCTGCGCGACGAGATCAAGGACGACGTCCTCGAGCACGGCTGGAACGACGAGGTACAGGCCTTCACCACGGCCTACGACGGCACGGACCTGGACGCGGCGTCGCTGTTCGTCGGGCTCACGGGCCTGATCGACCCGGCCGACGAGCGCTTCCAGCAGACGGTGACCGCGATCGAGGCGGAGCTGCGCAGTGGGTCCACTGTGTACCGTTACCGCCGCGACGACGGCCTCCCGGGCGGCGAGGGCGGCTTCCACATCTGCGCGGCGTGGCTGATCGAGGCGTACCTGCTCACCGGGCGGCGCACCGAGGCGCAGGAGCTGTTCGACCAGATCGTCGCGGCCGCCGGCCCGACGGGGCTGCTGCCCGAGCAGTACGACCCCATCGCGGAACGGTCCCTCGGCAATCATCCGCAGGCCTATTCGCACATCGGGCTGATCCGGTGCGCCAACTTGCTGGCCGCGAATTAGCCCTTTCGTACTGAAGTGCCGTCAAGGCCACCTTGCGGGCGTCCGTCGCCCGTAAGGTGGCCTTGACGGCATTCGGAGGTGGTGGATGCAGGGGACGTTCGGTCAGGTCGAGTTCGTGCCGCTACCGCCCCGGTTCGCCGACCGGGTGCGCTGGGGCTCGGTGGTCGTCGGGTGCTCGATGATCGCCGGGATGGTGCTGCTGTTCGGGCTCACGACGTTCCTGCAGGGCATCGTCCACGGTCACGCCTTTCCCGACACCCTGGTCGGAAAAGCCGCGGCGGTGCTGCCCCCGCTGGGCGTGCTGGCGATCTCCATGCTGGTGCTGAGCAGCCGCCGGTGCCTGCGCGGCAACTACCTGGTCGTCGCCAGCGCGGCGTCGGCCCGCAACGCGCTCGTGTTCACGTACGTGCTGACGCTCGTGCTGACTCTCGGGTCGTTCGCGGTCCCGATCGTGTTCCGGGTGTGGCGCGACAGCCCGCAGTTCCGGGCGCCGGACCTGCTCACGACGTTCGCCACGCTCGCCTTCGCCACCATGGGTTTCCTGGCGGGGATGTTCTACGTGCGGCCGTCGGTGCAGACGCTCCGGAAGTTCAGCGACCACCCGATCTGGTGAGCCGCCCGCCGGCCTGACCGTCCACAATGGAGTAGTTCACCCCTGGCACCCGCCCGCCCTGACGTGCACAGATTTCTTTGCACAATTTCCTTTGCATGGCTACAGTGGCGTCATGACCAGCGCTCCACCACCGGAAGAGCTCGACCCGGACGCCCTCAAGGCCGTCACGCACCCGCTGCGCCGCCGGATCCTCGGCGTGTTGTCGGCCGGGCCGGCGACAGCCACGAAGCTCGCCCAAGCCTTGGGCGAGAACAGCGGCGCGACCAGCTACCACCTGCGGGAACTGGCGCGGTTCGGGTTCGTCGAGGACGTCCCGGAGCTCGCGCGGGGCAAAGAACGGTGGTGGCGGACACGGCCGCGGGACATCCGCTGGCCGCGCCGCAGTGAGCAGAGCGCCGAGTCCCAGGTGCTGTTCGACGACATGCAGCGCCAGGGGTTCGAGGACGACCTCGAAAAGCTGAACCGGTTCGCGGAAAAGCGTGACGAGCTTCCCGGCGACTGGCCGGACGCACTGTTCTACGCACGCGGTGGCACTTGGCTCACCGCCGAAGAGCTGCACCAGTTCTGGAACGACTACATGGAGCTGTTCCGCCGGTACTGGCGAGCCGAGGACGACCGGTCACCGGAAGCGCGGCGCGTGCTCGTGCGCCTGCTCGCGTTCCCGGAACCAGGGGAATGACCATGACAGGGGGATTCACATGCGAAGAGGGGCTCTACTACTGGCCGGGGTGATCCTGGCGGTCACCGCGTGGGCACCACCGGCTTCGGCCGCGGACAGCGAGGTGACCTTCACGAACGGCCGGGTGACCTTGCACGGCACCGTCATCGCACCCCCCGGCGGCACGAAGCTGCCGGGCATCGTGATGATCCACGGCTCGGGGGCGCACACTCGCGAGGAATTCCGCGAACAGGCGGAAGCCTTTGCACGGCAAGGCATCGCGACACTCATCTACGACAAGCGCACCGAAGATTACTCACTGCTCGAGCGCTCCTACTCGACACTCGCGGACGACGCGCTGGCGGCGGTCGAGGTCCTGCGCGCACGGCCGGACGTCGATCCGGCGCGGGTCGGTGTCTGGGGGGTGAGCGAGGGCGGCTGGGTCGCGCCACTGGCGGCGTCGAAGTCACCCGACCACGTCGCTTTTGTCGTGACCGTCGGCGCCAACGGCGTCGAGCCGGCGCGGCAGCAGGCGTGGGCGATCGAGAACCAGTTGCGGCGCTTGGGAATGGACGGCTCGATGGTGAAGATGGCGTCGTCGACGATGATGCGTCAGCTTGTCGACAGCGAAGTGTTCCCGGAGGCGCACCACGACTCGGTGGCGGTGCTGAAGAGCCTGCGTCAGCCGGTACTCGGGTTGTGGGGCGCGAAGGATGTCCTGACGCCGCCGGGAGAAGCCCTCCGGATCTTCCAGGATTCGTTGGCGCACCACACGTTGCGGGTCTTCCCGGACGCGCAGCACCAGCTGCGCCGGACCACTGACGGCTACGACAAGCTGCCCGGGTACGCGCCTGGGTACCTGGAGCTCGTGGGCACGTGGGTGAACCACCCGCCCGCCGCGTCCAGCGCCGACGCGCCGCCCGCGCAGGACCGGCAAAGCTTCGAGCTGACCCCGTTGAGCTGGTACGAGTCGACTTGGCTGCAGCTCGCCGTTCTGGTGTTCCTGCTGGTGGCGTTCGGCTTCGGGCTGGGCCGCGGCGCGGCGCGCCCGGCTCGCTGGCTGGCGGCGACCGGGTTGCTCGCGGTGGTCGGCTTCCTGGTCGTGGACGTGCTGATCCAGGTCACCCTGGGCCGGCAGCTGGGCCCGGTGGTCGCGGGACGTCCGTTGCCGTGGCTGGCGTTGCAGCTCCTTTCGCTGGGCGCGGTGGCCGCCGCCATCGGCACGGCGGTGGCGTGGTGGCGGCGCCGCACCCCGCGGCTCGGCGTCCTGCTCGCCGGCGGCGTGGTGTTCGTCCCCTGGGCGGTCTACTGGGGACTGCTGGCGGTTTAGGCGGCGTAGCCCTTCGGCGGGATCAGCGTCGCGAGCTGGTCGAAGCTGAGCCAGTAGAGCTGGTTCCCGCCGAAGTTCGCCGGGTCGGCGATCTTGACGGTCCGGTCGGAGCTGTCGTACCCGATCACCGTGAAGTAGTGGTAGATCGTGTAGTTCGGGTAGCCCGGCGGGTGGTTGTTCGCGGGCGCGACGATGTTGGCGACGATCGCGTACCCGTTGTTGATGTCGAGCACGATGTCGTTCCAGAGCAGGTCGCGCTGGGCCTGGGTCGGCGGGTCGTTCGGCATCTCCTTGGTCTCGTACCAGGAGGTGCCGAGGTCGGCGTTGAGGACGCCGGTGACCTGACCGACCCAGTCCGTGCCGTTGGTGGTCGTGCCGAGCTGCGCCGCGAGGGTGCCCTGGCTCGGCACGTTCCCGGTCCGCGCGGAGATGGCGATCCGCGTGGCGGCCGGGCCACACCAGTAGCCGGTCTCCTGCACCTGGTACTGGATGTTGAGCACGGCTTCGGTGGTGGCCTCGGCGACCGCGGGCAGCGAGACGAGCCCCATGGCGGCGATGAGCGTGACGAATCCCAGCCGGAATCTGCGCATGACGGTCCTTCCCCAGTTGTGACGTCGGTTGGCCAACGCCTCACCGAGGCATGATCCCGGCAGAATTCACCCGCCGTCTCTCACCCGACCCCGGATGGATCACGACAAAGGTAGGTTCGCCCCGTGAACGCTCGCGGGGGCTGCGGGCAACTGGGGGCATGCAGGTGATCCACGAGGGATCGGAGATCTGGGGGCACGACCGCCCTGACCTGGGCGGAGCCGAGCCCGGGCCGGCGTTCGGCCGGCTCTTCGACGCCCACGCCGTCGCGTTGCGCCGATACCTGGCGCGGCGGGTCGGCGCCGAACCGGCGAACGACCTCGTCGCCGAGACGTTCCTGGTCGCGTTGCGGCGTCGCGAGAGCTACCGGCCCGAGCTCGGCACCGCCCGGTCGTGGCTCTACGGCATCGCGACCAACCTGCTGCGCCACCACGTGCGGTCCGAGATGCGCGGGCTGCAAGCCACCGCGCGGCTCGCGCGCGCCGGCGACACCAGCCACGCGGGCCACGACGGCCGCGTCGCCGAGCAGGTCGACGCCCAGGTCCGCGCCGCCCAGCTCGCCGGCGCGCTGGCCGAGCTCAGCCCCGCCGACCGCGACACGCTGCTGCTCGTGTCGTGGGCCGGGCTGGAACCGGCCGAGGTCGCGGAAGCGCTCGGCATCCCGCCCGGTACCGTGCGGTCCCGGCTGCACCGGATCAGACGCTGGCTCAGGACGAACGCCCCGGCTCAAGAGGAGGTGCAGGACCTTGCGTGAAGACAACGTCCGGAAGATCTGGTCCGACGCCGAACTCGACACGGCGCTGGCGGACCTGCACGCCGACGTCGACGAGGACGACGGGCTGACCTTCGCCCGCGCGTCCCTCATGGCCGCGGCGGGTACCACGGAGACACCGCCGGCCCCGCCCCGCCGCAGGAGCTGGCGGTGGATCGCGGTGGCCGCCGCCGTCGTCACGGTGGTGGGCGGGCTCGGGATCGTCGTTTCGCTGCGGCCGCCGGCGCCGGAGCCGGCACACCCGGCCGCGCAGCTCGCCGACCCCGAGCGCCCGCTCGCGCCCGGCGAGTTCCACTACGCGCAGAAGCTCGCCTGGGTCTCCCAGACGACCTTCGGGGTGCCCGTGCAGCTCCAGCAGTCGGTCGAGCTGTGGATCCCGGCCGATCCCACCGGCGTCTGGCACCGCCGCACGCGGTGGACGGGCGGGGTGAACGGACCGGACGCCGACACGCAGGCCAAGCTCAAGGTCGACCGGACACCCGTCGACGAATACGGCCCGGCCGGTGTCTTCCCCGGCCGGCCGCCCACGAACTGGCTGGTACCCGACGCGGCGTTCGTCGCGTCGCTCGTGCCGGACCCTGTGCAGCTGACCAAGGACCTGTCGCGGGACTTCCGCGGGCCCACCGCGTCGCCGTCCATCGAGGCACTGCCGATGGCTCGTTCGGTGCTCGCACTGGGCCTGCTCCGCAAGGACGTCCGGATCGCCCTGCGAGACGCCATCAGCACGTTGCCCGGGATCTTCACCAAGCCGTCGCAGGCCCCCGACGGCCGCCCGGCGACGGTCGTCGTGTCGATGGAGACGGGTGACCGCCTGTACTTCGACCCCACGACGGTGCAGCTGCTGGCCGCGACCGACAGCTCCGCGATCATCCACCGGAACGACGCCCCGCTGAGCACGTCCCAGAAGCCGCCGAGCTCCGCCTCGATCCCGGAGACGACGATCACGATGTCCTCGCAGATCCCGCCGGCCCCGACGACACCGCAGATGTGGGGTGACCGGAACGCGGAGTACTCCTACGCGATCACCCGGACGTCGGGGTGATCAGCGGGCGTGACTGGCCGCGTTCAACGCGTCCGCGACGTTCGCCACCTCCAGGACCCGGATCCCGGCCGGCGGCTTGCCGGAGTCCGGTGGCACGAGCGCGTGCGTGAACCCCAGCCGGGCCGCCTCCGCCAGGCGGCGGCCCACGCTCGGCACCCGGCGGATTTCGCCCGCCAGCCCCACCTCGCCCACCGACACCAGCCGCGGCGACAGCGCCACGTCTTCGAACGAGGACGTCAACGCCAGTACCAGCGCCAGGTCGATCCCCGGCTCGGTGATCTTCATGCCGCCGACCGTCGCGGTGTACACGTCCTTGTCGCCGAGCTTGAGGCCGCCGCGCTTCTCCAGCACCGCCAAGACCATCGCCACCCGCGCCGAGTCGAGCCCGCTGACCGCGCGGCGTGGCTGGGGCGCCGACGTCGACGACACCAGCGCCTGGACCTCGCCCAGCATGGGCCGCTTGCCCTCCATCGACACCGTGATCGCCGTGCCCGGCACCGGCTCCGCCGTACGGCTGATGAACAGCCCCGACGGGTCCGGCACCCCGACGATGCCTTCTTCCTGCAGTTCGAAGCAGCCGATCTCGTCGGACGCGCCGAACCGGTTCTTGATGCCGCGCAGCATCCGCAGCGTCGAGTGCTTGTCGCCCTCGAACTGCAGCACGACGTCCACCAGGTGCTCCAGCACGCGCGGGCCGGCCACCGAACCGTCCTTCGTGACGTGGCCCACCAGCACCACCGGCAGCCCGCGCTCCTTCGCCACCGCGACCAGCCCGGACGTCACCGCGCGGACCTGCGTCACGCCGCCCGGTGAGCCGTCGACCTGCGGGGACGCCATCGTCTGCACCGAGTCGACGATCAGCACGCCCGGCTTGACGTCGTCGATGTGCCCGAGGATGGCCGAAAGGTCGCTCTCGGCGGCCAGGTACATGCGGTCGTGGACGTTGCCCGTCCGCTCGGCGCGCAGCCGGACCTGGCCCGCGGACTCCTCGCCCGTGACGTACAAGGAGCGGTCGACCGTCTTCGCCCACTGGTAAGCGACTTCGAGCAGCAGCGTCGACTTGCCGACGCCGGGCTCACCCGCGAGCAGCACCACCGCGCCCGGCACCAGGCCGCCGCCCAGCACCCGGTCGAGCTCCGAAACCCCGGTGTGGCGGGCGCGCGCCGCTTCGACGTCGACCTCGCCGATCGGCCGCGCGGGCGCACTCGGCGCTCCGGCGGCGACGCGCTGGATGGCCGGCCTGGCCGGCACCCCGCGTTCCTCGAGCGAGCCCCATTCCTGGCACTCCGGACACCGGCCCAGCCACTTCGCCGCTTCGTACCCGCAGCTCGCGCAGCGGTAGGTGGTCCCTTTCTTCACCCCGCGAGGCTATCGGCGACCACCGACAAAACCGGGGACCTACTCCTTGACGTGTGCCGGAGCCGCGATGGGCACCTCGACGGTGACGGGGCCCGCGTTCTGGAAGACGAAGGTGACCTTGATGGTCTGGCCCGGCCACAGCGGCTGCTTCAGCGCGGGCAGCGTCACGGTGCCCTTGCCGACGGTCGCCGGGGCGGCGGTCGGCGTCGCGCTGGTCGACGGCGCCTCGGCCGACGAAGACGACGTCGCGGTGCCGGTGGAGCTGGTGCCGGTCGAGCTGGTGCCCGTCGCGGTCCCGGTCGCCGTCGGCGCTTCCGAAGACGAAGCCGGCGGTGTGGTCTGCACCTCGTTGGTGGACTCGACGGCGTCGTCCGGGCCGATCACCAGGGAGTGCCCGGCGACGATGGTCTTCGAGCCGCCGACGGTCGCCTGCGCGCCGTCCTCGGTCGTCACCGAGACGAGCGAGTCGTCCTGGGAGCCCTGGTTCACGATCGTCAGCGTCAGCGCCGGGGTCGCGCCGGCCGGGTAGCCCGGGCCGGACGTCGGGTACTGCACCGCGACGTCGCGCAGGACGATGGTCTTGACCTGGCCATACGTGCCGTTGACCGCGGGCTGCTGCGAGTCGGTCTGGGTGATCTGGCCGGCCCCGCACCCGGCGAGCGCGAGCGCGGCACCGAGCGCCAGCACGCCCGCGCCGAGCACGCGACGATTCTGCAGCCTCACGTCGCAGTCCTTCCCTTTTCACGGCCTCGTCCCCGCGAAGACTAGCCGGGCGCGATCTCCCGCACCGAACCGGTCCGCGTTGCGCCCAAGATCAACCGTCCACAAAGGAATTCGTTGTGCCCGTTGACACCCGCCCCGGCCACCTGCGTGAGCATGGGGGTCGGACGTTTGTCAACCCCCGCTCAGGCCGCTGACCTGCGAGGACGAGTCCGGCCCGCTAGGTGGGCACTGGCGGACCGTGATAGGATGGAGTCAGCGAAAGGGGCAGAGGACACATGGTTTTCAAGGTCGGAGAGACCGTCGTCTACCCGCACCACGGTGCCGCACTCATCGAAGCCATCGAGACCCGCGTGATCAAGGGCGAGGAAAAGAAGTACCTCGTCCTCAAGGTCGCGCAAGGGGATCTCACGGTTCGCGTGCCCGCTGACAACGCCGAGATCGTAGGCGTACGCGATGTCGTCGGGCAAGAGGGACTGGACAAGGTCTTCGATGTGCTGCGTGCTCCGCACACCGAGGAACCAACGAACTGGTCTCGTCGGTACAAGGCCAACCTCGAGAAGCTCGCCTCCGGCGATGTGAACAAGGTGGCCGAAGTGGTGCGCGACCTCTGGCGGCGAGAGAAGGACCGCGGACTTTCAGCCGGCGAGAAGCGCATGTTGGCGAAGGCGCGGCAAATTCTGGTCAGCGAGCTCGCGCTCGCGGAGGGCACCGACGAGGACAAGGCTGAAGTCCTCCTCGACGAAGTTCTGGAAACCGCGACGGTTTGAGCCCAGGGCGTCTCACCCGACGGGCGGGTGAGTGCCTCTACGATCGCGAACCGATGAACGTCGTCGTGATCGTGACCGTCGCACATCATGCCTCCGACGGAGAGCTCGCTCTCACGCCGGTCCATGGTGAGGCGCTACTCACGCACACCGTGCGGGGGCTGCTCGGAGTACCGGAGATCGATCTGGTTCTCGTGGCGGCCCCCCAGCGGTGTGCTTCGTTGTTTTCGGAGGCCCTCCGTGTCTTCGAACAGCCTGGTCTCCGGTGCCGGGTCGTGCCCGGCTCGCTCCGGGAGGCTTTCGCCACCGTCGAGCCCGATCTTGCCCGTGACTCAGTTGTACTCCTCCACGACGCGTTGCGAGCCTTCATTCCTGCGGCGACCGTGCGTGCTGTCATCGACGCGGTCGGTGACAATCCGGTCGTCGTGCCGGTGCTGCCGATGGCGGACACGGTGAAGGTGACCGACGCCTCGTTCATCGTCGGCACGGAGGACCGCACGCGGCTGCGCACGGCCCAGACCCCGATCGGCTACACGCTCGAGGCGTTCCGGGCGGCCGAGCCGTGGGACGTCACCGGCGCGGCGACGGTGGAAGGGCACCCGGACGCGATGCGCGTCACGACGGATTTCGAACTGTCACTGGCCGAGGCGATCGCGGCGGCACCGAAGAACGAGGAGACGCTGTGAGGATCGGCAACGGGGTGGACGTCCACCCGGTCGAAGCGGGCCGCGAGTGCTGGATGGCGGGCCTGCTGTGGCCGGACGTGGACGGTTGCGCGGGCCACTCGGACGGCGACGTGGCAGCCCACGCCCTGTGCGACGCCCTGCTGTCGGCGGCGGGGCTGGGGGACCTGGGCGCGGTGTTCGGCACCGGCGACCCCCGGATGGACGGCGCGCACGGGGCGGACATGCTCGTGGAGGTCCGAGGTCTGGTCGAGGCGGCGGGCTGGCGGGTGGGCAACGCGTCGGTGCAGATCGTGGGCAACGCACCGCGGGTGGGGAAGCGGCGCGAGGAGGCCCAGAAGGTGCTGTCGGAGGCGGTGGGCGGCCCGGTGAGCGTGTCGGGGACGACGTCGGATGGGTTGGGTTTGACCGGGCGGGGCGAGGGGATCGCGGCCTTCGCGACGGCGCTGCTGCTGGCAGCGGAATAGCCACCTTGGCGGCGGCTGTCCACAGCTGGGCCGACGGTCTACTTCTGCGACCCGCACGCCCCCGGCCCCGAACCGCGGAATAGCCCCGCGCCGGGGCCCGTTCGGCGTGATATGGCCCTCACCCTCTCGGACGATGTCCGCGCGCTGATCGACGGGAAGAACTTCGCCACCGTCGCCACCCTCGATCCCGATGGCGGGCCACAGACCTCCGTCGTCTGGGTCGGGCTCGATGGCGGGGATCTCGTCTTCAGCGCGACCGAGGACCGCCGGAAGGTCCGCAACCTGCGCCGCGACCCGCGCGTCAGCGTCTCCATCACCGACGCCGCGAACCCGTACCGGCACACCCAGCTGCGCGGCCGGGTCACCATCGAGCCCGACCCCGGCAAGACCCTCCCGAAGACCCTCAGCCACAAGTACCTCGCCCAGGACCCGCCGGCGGAAAACGAGAGCACCGAGCGCGTGATCGTCCGCCTCCACGTCGAGAAGGTCGCCGGCAACGTGAAATAGGGTCCGGACCATGTTCAACGAAGCCACCAAGGCCCTCCTCGACGGCCGCAACTACCCGGTCGTCGCCACCACCAACGCCGATGGCTCGCCGCAGAGCTCCGTCGTCTGGGCCAAGCGGGACGGCGACACCGTCGTCTTCGTGACCGTCCAGGGCCGGCGCAAGGAGCGCAACATCCAGCGCGATCCGCGGGTCTCGCTCTCCGTCTTCGACCTGGCCGACCCCGAGAACTACGTCGAGATCCGGGGTCGCGCCGAGGTCACCGTCGAGGGCGGCCCCGAGCTGAACCACGAGCTGGCCCACAAGTACACCGGCGCGGACTTCCCGGCCGAGCCGCCGGAGGTCGTGCGGGTGCTCGTCCGCCTTGTTCCCGAACACATCACAGGGCATTCGGCCTGACGATCCCGTTAGGCTGGAAACCATGACGATCAGGGCGGTGTTGTTCGACTTCTCCGGCACGCTCTTCCGGCTCGAGCAAGACGAGTCGTGGCTCGCCGAACTGACCGACCACGAGGGCACGCCGCTCGACATCGAGGCGCAGGCCGAGCTGATGCGCCGGATGACCGCGCCCGTCGGGCAGGTCGTCGAGCTGGATGCCGAGCACGTGCACGCCTGGCACAACCGCGACCGCGACCCCGGGCTGCACCGGAAGGTCTACCTCGAGGTGCTCAAGAAGTCCGGCGTCCCGCACGTCGACCAGGCCGAAGCCCTCTACAACCGGCTCATCACGCCGAGCCAGTGGACGCCGTACCCGGACACCGAGGCCGCGCTGAAGGCCGCGTCCGAAGCCGGGCTCAAGGTGGGCGTGCTGAGCAACATCGCCTTCGACATCCGGCCGGCCTTCACCGCGCGCGGGTGGGACGCCTACGTCGACGAGTTCGTGCTGTCCTTCGAGGTCGGCGCCATCAAGCCGGAGCTGGAGATCTTCCGCAAGGCCGTCCAGGCCCTCGGTGTCCCGGCCACCGAGACGCTGATGGTCGGCGACAGCGAGGAAGCCGACGGCGGCGCCCGCGCGCTCGGCTGCGAGTTCGCGCTGGTCGACCCGCTGCCCACCGCGGAGCGGCCGGACGCCCTGCTCACGGCCCTGCGCACCCACGGCGTCGCCTAACCGCCTGCGACCTCGCTCACGCCCACCCCGTACCCTTTGAGGGTGGCCCTTCACCTTTTCGACACAGCGACCCGGAGCGTGCGGGAGTTCCACCCCGTCCGTAGCGGAACGGCGTCGATCTACGTGTGTGGTGCCACCGTGCAGGGCGTTCCGCACATCGGGCACGTCCGCGGCGTCCTGAACTACGACGTCCTGCGCCGCTGGCTCGTCCACAGTGGACTCGACGTGCTGCTGGTCCGCAACGTCACGGACATCGACGACAAGATCCTCACCAAGGCCGCCGAAGCCGGCCGGCCCTGGTGGGAGTGGGGCGCGACGCACGAGCGCGCCTTCGAGGAGGCGTACGAGCGGCTCGGCTGCCTGCCGCCGTCGGTCAACCCGCGCGCGACCGGGCACGTCACCCAGATGGTCGAGCTGATGGAACGCCTCATCGAGAGCGGCCACGGCTACGTCGCGGACGGCGACGTCTACTTTTCGGTCAAGTCGTTCGACGAGTACGGCAAGCTGTCCGGCCAGGTCCTCGAAGACGTCCAGCAGGGCGAGACGCCGACGCGCGGCAAGCGCGACCCGCGCGACTTCACCATGTGGAAGAGCGCGAAGCCGGGCGAGCCGTCGTGGCCGACGCCGTGGGGCGCCGGCCGGCCGGGCTGGCACCTGGAGTGCTCGGCGATGGCGACGTCCTACCTCGGCGCGGAGTTCGACATCCACGGCGGCGGCATCGACCTGGTCTTCCCGCACCACGAGAACGAGCGCGCCCAGTCGAACGCGGCGGGCGACGCCTTCGCGCGGTTCTGGCTGCACAACGCCTGGGTGACCATGTCCGGCGAGAAGATGTCGAAGTCGCTCGGCAACACCGTGTCGATCCCGTCGATGCTGGAGCGCTACCGGGCGCCGGAGCTGCGCTACTACCTGGTGCAGCCGCACTACCGCTCGACCATCGAGTACTCCGACGGCGCGCTGTCCGAAGCCGCGCAGGGCTACCGGCGGATCGAGACGTTCCTGCGTCGCGCCGCGCAGTCGGGCGAGGTGACGCTGGGCACGGTCCCGGCGGAGTTCGCCGCCGCGCTCGACGACGACCTGGCCACCCCGCAGGCGTTCGCCGTGGTCCACACCACGGTGCGGGACGGTAACGCCGCCCTCGACGCGGGCGACACCTCCAAGGCACTCGAATTCGCCGCGGCCGTCCGCGCGATGACCGACGTGCTCGGCCTCGACCCGCTGTCCGCGCGCTGGTCGGAGGCGGGCGGTTCCGACTCGCCCACCAAAGAGGCACTGTCCCGGATCGTCGAAGGGCTGCTGACCGAACGTCAGCAGGCCCGCGCCGAGAAGGACTTCGCCCGCGCGGACGCTGCCCGTGACCGCCTCCAGCAGGCGGGCATCGTGGTGGAGGACACCCCCAATGGTCCTCAGTGGACGGTCAAGTCCGACTGATCTCGGCAACAACGCAAGGAAACTTTCACCATGGCAGGCAACTCGCGGCGCCAGGGCGCGATCCGCAAGACGGGCACCAAGAAGGGCGCCGTCGTCGGCTCGGGCGGTCAGCGCCGCAAGGCCCTCGAGGGCAAGGGCCCGACCCCGAAGGCGGAGGACCGCCCCGGGCACAAGGCCTACCGCTCGGCCAACGCCGCGACGAAGCGCGACCAGGCGCGGCAGAAGAAGGCCGACAAGCCGGAGCTGATCGCCGGGCGCAACCCGGTGGTCGAGGCGCTGCGCGCGGGTGTCCCGGCGACGGCGTTGTACGTCGCGCTGAACATCGAGATCGACGACCGCGTGAACGACGCCGTCCGGCTTGCCGGCGACAAGGGCATCTCGATCCTGGAGATCCCGCGCGAGGAGCTGGACCGCAAGACGAACCGGGCCGTGCACCAGGGCCTGGGCCTGCAGGTCCCGCCGTTCGAGTACGCCCACCCGGACGACCTGATGGCGGCGGCCCGCGACTCGGGTGAGATCCCGCTGTTCGTCGCGCTCGACGGCGTCACCGACCCGCGGAACCTGGGCGCGGTGATCCGCTCGGCGGCCGCGTTCGGCGCCCACGGCGTGCTGCTGCCGGAGCGGCGCAGCGCGGGCATGACGGCGGTGGCGTGGCGGACGAGCGCCGGCACGGCGGCGAAGCTGCCGATCGCGGTGGCGACCAACCTCACCCGCCAGCTCAAGGCGTGGGCGAACGACGGCCTGATGCTGGTCGGCCTGGACGCGGACGGTTCGGTGGACATCGACGAGCTCGCGCTGGCGGCGGACCCGCTGGTGATCGTGCTGGGCTCGGAGGGCCGCGGCCTGTCCCGCCTGGTCCGCGAGACGTGCGACGCGACGGTGTCGATCCCGATGGCGGCGGGCGTGGAGTCGCTCAACGCATCGGTGGCGGCGGGCGTGCTGCTGGCCGAGGTGGCGCGACGGCGTCGTGTCGCCGGTCGGGTCTGACACGACCACCCAGTCGGGTTAAGGTCACCGTCGGATAACTCGAGGGGACCCGATGTCGTTCGTTTCGCCACTGTTCCTGTGGTACTTCATGCCGGCGGTGCTCATCGCCGTGCTGGTGTGCCCGCGGACGTGGCGAAACGGCATCGTCGCGACCGCCAGCCTGCTGTTCTACACGATCGGCGCGGGCGCGTTCGTGTTCCTGCTGCTCGGCTGCATGATCGTCAACTTCCTGGCCGGCCCGCTGCTGGCACCGAACCCGTTCGACCTCAACGGCGCGCGCCGGCGCAAGATCCTGATCGCGGTGGTGTCGCTCGACGTCACGGTGCTGCTGATCTGGAAGTACGCGGGGTTCGCGACCCAGCAGATCGCGGCGGTGGCGCACTGGTTCGGCGGAAGCGTGCCGGTGGCGAGCCTGGTGGTGCCGATCGGCATCTCGTTCTACACGTTCCACCACATTTCGTACGTGGTGGACATCTACCGCGGCGAGCGTCAGGCGCTACGGAACCCGGTGTCGTTCGCGGCGTACATCGCGATGTTCCCCCAGCTGGTGGCGGGCCCGATCGTCCGTTATCGAGAGATCGCCGACCAGCTCCCCCAGCTGCGGTCCCATCGCCTCGACGACCTGGCGGCCGGGTTCCCGAGGTTCGCACTGGGCCTGTGCAAGAAGACGATCATCGCCGACTCGCTGAGCCCCCTGGTCGAGGCGTGTTTCAAGGTGCCGCCCGACCAGATGACGTTCGCAACGGCTTGGTTAGGCGCGATCGGCTACACGCTCCAGCTGTTCTTCGATTTTTCGGGCTATTCGGACATGGCAATCGGCCTGGGCCGCATGCTGGGCTTCAGGCTGCCGGAGAACTTCGCCCGCCCGTACTCAGCGGTGACGATCACGGAGTTCTGGCGCCGCTGGCACATGAGCCTGAGTCGTTGGTTCCGCGACTACGTGTACATCCCCCTGGGCGGCAACAGGAACGGAGCGGCCCAGACATACCGCAACCTGTGCATAGTGTTCGTGTTGACGGGCTTCTGGCACGGAGCGCAGTGGACATTCCTGATCTGGGGCTGCTACCACGGAGCGCTCTTGGTGATCGAGCGCCGATTCGGCCTGGACCTGGACCCAGCAGTGCGCTGGAAGCGCTACTCGCGCAGGGCATTGACGATGCTCCTGGTGGTATTCGGCTGGGTGTTCTTCAGATCAGCAGACCTGGGCCACGCACTATCAATGATCGGCCACATGCTGATCCCGGACTTCGACGGCCTGGGAGCGGGCGTAGCAGAGGCATTCACAAACCAGAGGCTGGTATTGCTACTGGCAGCGTTGGCGGTATTCCTCCTACCAGCCCACCCGGTAACAGGCCCACTGCTGGAGTCGAGCCGAAGCAAGCCGGCAACAGCCCTGCGCATAGGCGTGATGACGGTAGGCCTGCTGTACGCGGCAATCCTGATCGCAACAGGAACATTCAGCCCCTTCTTGTACTACCAGTTCTAAAAGCCGAGCGAGCAGACCAAACGCAGGCCATCAACCACACCACCCCACCGAACCGATACGCAGCGACTTCAGCGGCCGTCACACCGGGTCAAGGCACGCTTTCCCGCCTTGACGCGGTGTGACGGCCGTTGAACAATCGAGCGTTCGGGTCGATGGGTTACTCAGGCAACAAGCCGAAGCCAACCCTCAGCAAGAACAGCATGCCCAGCCGGAGTCGGATGAATCCCATCCTCAGACCACCGCTCCGCCTCCCCCAGCTCGGCGAAAGTCCGATCCGCGGCAAGAAGATGCGCGCCGTACTCATCAGCCAACTCCCGAACCACCTGGATCTTCACGTCCAAGTCAGCACGCCACTCCTCCCGCACAGCCTCATCGATGACCACAACCCGTTCTTCCCCACCCACATGAAGCACCCGCTCGACAACTCCCTTGACCGGCAGCAGAAAAGGTTCGACCAGGATCACCTCGACCCCCGCCGAGGCGAGCGGCGCCAAAAGCCGCTCATACCCGGCTGAGAACTCCTCCACGGGAATCGCCCGCCCCCGAGGATCCAGCGTGTGCCACCCCATGTCATTCACCCCCACAAGGATCGAAACGACATCCGGCCGCACATCGAGCACATCCCGCCGCCACCGAGCCTCAAGATCCATCACCTTGTCACCAGCATGCCCCGCATTCACCCACCGCACCGGCCGGTCAGGATGCTCGAAGCACCACGAACCAGCAACCAGCAACGGATACCCACACCGCTCCTCACCCGGCGGACGCCAAAGATCAGTGATCGAATCGCCCGCGAACAGGACCGTGCTCCCAGCCTTCAGCTTGATCGTCATGTGCCGAGCGTCGCGCCGCGGACTGGCAGGGAACGCACACGCGGCTGGTGCCGACCTGGCACCATGATCGACGACCAGTCAGAAAGGCAGCGCATGACCGAGCCGACCGACCTCGCCAAGGTGCCGGGCGTGATCCCCTACGTCGACCACCACGTCGGTCCCCGGCGGCTGCTCACCGTCGAAATCCCCCACCTCGGCCACACCGTCCGCGCCTACTTCCCGATCGCCGGCATCGACGGACGGCAGTACGTCGTCTCCTGGGGGTCCGTCTCCTTCGAGATCCCCGCCGACCGGAACGTGCACGTCAGCGTGCACCTGCAGACCAACAGCGGGCACGACCACACCATCACCCCGTTCGCCTCGACCATCCTGCCGCCGCATCCCGCGCCGATGCGGCTGGTCGCCCAGTTCGCGCCCAGCCAAGGCCCGCAAGGCGCGCTCGTTCCCATTGGCTGACTCCGTGCTCGCAACGCGATACCTCTTCCTCACCCGCCACGGCGAGGCGGGGCCCGACGGCGCGCTCACCGAAGCCGGGCAGCGCCAGGCTGTCCTCCTCGGGCGGCGCCTGCGCGACGTCCCCGTCACCGCCGTCCACCACGGGCCGCTCCCGCGCGCGACCGGGACCGCGCGGCTGATCGCCGCCCAGCTGCCCGGGGTCGCGGTCCACGAAGACGACGCCGCGGGCGACTTCGTCCCGTACCTGCCGAGGCGCGAGGAGCTGCCCGAGACGTCCGGCGACCTCCTGCTCGCCTTCGCCCGGCAGCACCCGCCGGCGGACGAAGAGCTCGCCGCCGAGGCCGAGCGCCGGTTCACCGGGCCCGTGCCCGGTACCGAGACTCGGTTCGAAGTGCTCGTGACGCACAACTTCCTCGTCGGCTGGCTCGTGAGCGCCTCGCAGGACGCGCCCCGGTGGCGGTGGCTCGCGCTCAACCACGCCAACGCCGGATTGACCGTCATCCGCTACTCGCCGAACCGGCCGGCCGCGCTGCTGACGTACAACGACCTGAGCCACCTGCCCGCCGAACTGCGCTGGACCGGCTTCCCACCCGACTTCTACGTTCCGTAATCGGTGAACGCGGAGCGTCGCCGCCGAGGAAAAGGTGCTCGCCCTAATGGCCGAACCTGTCAGGATGGCCGGATGAGTCCCGTTCCCTCGCCCACGTCCGTTCGGCTGAGTGACTACCTCGCGGCCGACTCCGTCGTCGATCACGGGCACCCCACGATCCGGGCGCGAGCCAAAACCCTGGCGCCCGCGGGCGAAGATCCCTTCGAGCGCGCGAAAGCCGCCTTCCTCTTCGTCCGGGACGAGATCGAGCACGTGATCGACGCACGGGATCCGCGCGTCACCTGGCGGGCGTCGGACGTTCTGCGCGAGCGCGTCGGGATCTGTCACGCGAAGGCGCACCTGCTCGCCGCTTTGCTGCGCGCACAAGGGATCCCGGCCGGGTTCTGCTACCAGGAGCTCTCCGCGCTGCACGGGCTGAATGCCGTGTACCTGCACGGCAAGTGGTCACGTCTCGACGCCCGCGGCAACCGGACGGGTGCCCGCGGGGAGTTTTCGCTCGACGAGGAGAAACTGGCCTGGCCGGTGGACACCGCACGCGGCGAACGCGATCACCCGGAGATCCATCCGGCGCCCGCACCGGTCGTCGTGGATTTCCTGATGACGGCCGAACCCGGCCCGCGCTGGTACGAAAACGGTCTCCCGGCGGCACTTTGACCCAGGTTTTCCGTGATTTTCGGAAAACTCGGCAAGCCGGTTAATTATTGCCGAGAGTGACGTCTGTCCGTCAGCCTTGTCCCCCGAACTTCTTATTTCGCACGTCCCGTCAGGCGCGTAAAGTGACTCCCCGCGCTCGAACAGACACTTTACGCATTCGTCCGTTCGGGTGGTTCGAGGGAGGTGAAGCAAGTGGCCGCGGAGGGCGGATCCCGCCGCCGTACCCCACTGCAGGAGATCTTCTGGACCAGGACGAGCTTGCTCCTCACGGTGCTCGTCGTCGTCGCCGGCCTCAGCCTGTGGCTCGCCGGCCTGATGGACCCCGGCACCGGGAAGAACCTGGTGACGTCGCTGGGCACCGGCACCCTGATCTCCGCGATCGTGGGGTTCGGCACCACGCTGATCACCGCCAGCGCTTCGCAGAAGGCGCTGGTGACCCCGGTGATCGAGGAAAGCAGGCGCGCGCTGGAAGACCTGAGCTCCGAATACCGCGCGCTGAACAAGGAGTTCTTCCCCACCGACGTGTTCGAGGCGACCACCGACCCCGATCCCGCGTTCAACCGAGCGCTGATGGCCGACCTCGACGCGACCCGGCAGTACTTCTTCCGCGGCTTCTCCGGCCGGCACGCGGCCGCGCGCCTGTTGCTGTCCCGCACGGAACGCGAACTCCGGGCCGTCATCGCCGATCCGCGGGACGCCAGCGCGATCAGCGGGCGCGCCCGCTACCTGCTGCGCCGCGAAGCCGGCGACGTCGACTCGGACCAGATCCAGACCCGGCTCGACGAAGAGATCCGGATCGGGCTCGCCGGCCTCTTCCTGGCCCGCAGCCGCTGCGCGCAGGTCGACATCACCGTGGTCGCGGACCCGCCGCTGGACCGGCTCGAGATGTTCGACGACAGCGTGTGGGTGTCGCTCTACAGCGACGTCCGCGGCGCCACGAAGCTGTACCCGCGGACCCTGCGGTTCACCGAAGGTTCCTTCCTCTACAACATGGAGCGCGCCGAGTTCGTGCGCGTCTCGCAGTCCCGGACCGGCCGCCACTTCCGCATCACGTCCGCCACGACGCGGACGGATTTCCTGGCGCTGTTCGAAAAGATCACCGGATCACCCTTGTCCGAGGAGCAGTTCCACGAGCTGGAAAGCAAGTTCCACGCCTTCCGCGCGGAGTTCTCCGAAGTCGCCGAGCTAGGGAGCTGACCTTGCTCACCCGCCTGTCCCCCCTGTCCGAACTGGCCATGCGCCTGCGTGCGGCCGAGTTCCCCCTCGCCGCCGGCTGGCGCGCGGTCGACGGCTGGTTCCGGCCGTGGGCCGCCCAGCCCGGCCTGCGCGACGAGCTGCGCGAGCAACTCCGCACGTTGACCACCGCGCAGGCCGCGAAAGTGCTGCGCTCGTCCCGGGAAACGACCACGCACTTCGCCTGGTGCCTGCTCGATTCGCCGGCCGACCCGTTTTCCTTCTGGCTGCACGAATACAAGGCGCAGGAGGACTGGCGGGAGGGCTACGCGGATTCCGTGCACAACCACAGGTACCACTTCTGCACCACCATTCTCCGCGGTGACTACCTGCACGAAAGGTACGAGACGACGCTCGACCCCGGCACCGGGCTGATCGCGTCCGTGCGGCGGCGCAGACGGACGTTGTGCCAGGCCGGCTCCTGCGCCCGCATGCTGGCCGACGAATTCCACCGGATCCCCCAAGCGGCCGAAGGGACGATGACGTTCCTCGTGAAATCACGTCCGGTGAGCAGTTTCAGCCTTTCTTTCGATCCCGCCACGGGAATCGGCCATCGTCACGTTCCGGCAGAGGTCCGATTGGGGGAATTGGCCGAACGCATCTAGCTACACACCGGCGTCAGCGGCGCTTACCATTACTCCACCCGTCTGCACACCACGGCCGGGATCGGAGAGGTGTATGCGCACGCAGGAAAGCACGATCGACCATGTCATCGTCGACGCCGTCGAAAACCGGGTTCACCGGCTATGCCGCCGCTATGCCGAACGGCTGCAGTTCCACGGCTGGCACCACGTGAGCTTCGTCCGCGCGAAGGCGGCCGGTTTCGCGGAGCACAACGGCGCCGACCGCGCCGTCGTCGAGGTCGCGGCGCTGGTGCACGACGTCAACTACCTGGTGCTCCGCAACTCGCCCGCGGCGGCGGGCCGGAGCCTGCGGCTGGAGATCCTCGCGGAGTGCGAGGTCCCGTCGCGAGTGGCGCACTGGATCGACGAAATCGTCGACGAAGCCGAAATGGCCACCCGCGGCCGCGACATTTCGCTGGAGGCGCAGGCCCTGAGCGACGCGGACACGCTGTTCAAGGCGCTGCCGGTGACGCCGGTGGTGCTCGCGCACCGGTACCTGCGCGAGAACGGCCTGAGCCTGCGCGAGCTGGCGAACAAGATCGTCGGCGAGCAGTGCGACGTCCACGACGAGGGGTACTACTTCTACAACCCCGACGCGGCGGCGACCTACTCGCGCTGGGCGATGGCGAACCTCCAGCTGTGGCAGTGCATCAAGGAGGCGGTCGACGACCCGACGGTCGCGGAGCTGCTGGACGCCGTCCACGCCGTCGACGCGCTGGCGTCCTGATGTGGGCCGTCATCGGCGTCTGGGACATCGCGCCGGAGAAGATCGACGAGCTGCGGGCGCAGGTGCCGCTGATGGCGTCGAGCAAGGTCGGCACGCCGGGGTTCCTGCACGGGACCTGGACGCTCGACGGCCACATGGTGCAGGTGTACGCCGACGAGGCGAACGCGCGCCGCTACCACGAAGCCATGCTGGCCCAGGGAGCGACCGAGCAGCCCGGCGTCCGGTGCGTCGTCTGGGCCGTGGCCGAGGTCGGCGCGGAGTCCGGGCACTAACCCTGGCCGTACCCGCGCAGCCGGTCGACGACCTTGGCCACCTCGGGTGGCGGCAGCAGGCTCGGCCGGCCGGCGCTCTGCGCGAGCAGCCACACCCGGCAAGCCCACTCGAGCTGCTGGGCCCGGTGGTAGGCGGCCTCGAGGCCGTCGCCGTAGGTGAGGGTGCCGTGGTTGGCCATCAGGCAGCCGCGGCGCCCCTCCAACGCCTCGAGGACGGCCGCCGCGAGCTCGGGCGTGCCGTAGGTGGCGTAGCGCGCGACGCGCACGGACGGGCCGATCGTGGCGATGATGTAGTGGATCGGCGGGACCTCGCGCACGAGGGTCGACACGGCGGTGGCGTGCGGCGCGTGCGTGTGGACGACGGCGGTGACGGGCTCCCGGTCGGGATCGCGCACGTCCCAGTAGACCGACAGGTGCACCGGCAGCTCACTGGTCGGCTTGAGCGAGCCGTCGACGACCTGGCCCCCGAGGTCGACGACGGCCACGTCGGCCGGGGTCATGCTCGAGTAGGGCACGCCGGTCGGGGTGACGGCGACGAAGTCCCCGGCCCGCACGGAGACGTTCCCGGAGGTACCGACGACCAGGCCGTCCCCGACCATCCGGCGCGCGTAGGCGCAGACGGCGGCCCGCTCGGTCTCGAGGATCATGCGCGGGTCCCGTCTCGTGGGTGATCAAGCAGCTGCCATGCAGACTGCCAGCCACCCACGAGCTTCGGCCACCTCCCCGGCCGGGGGATATGTGTGAGTTTGGCCCGGCGCCTCCCGAAGATCCGGGAGGCGCCGGCGTCTGGGGGAAGGTCAGGCCTTCGCCGGGGCAGCGGGCGGAGCGGCCTTCGCCGGAGCGGCCGATGCCTTCGCGACGGGGGCGGGAGCCGGCTTCCGGTCGCCGTTCGCGCCGGCCGGGGCCTCGTCGACCGGGGCCAGCAACCGCATGGCCTCCTGGACCGCCACGTCCGTCGCCGCGATCCGCTCGGCGACCTTCGTGCGCAGGTCCAGCGCCAGCTTGCGGTTCTGGTCCGCCGTCGCCTGCTGGGCCTTCGCCGACGCCAGCGCCGCCTCGGTCTCCTGCTTCTTCCGGGCGTTCTCCTCGTCGAAGTTCTTCTTCCGCGCGGCCAGCTCCGCCGCCGCGACGCGGTCCGCCTCCGCACGCGCCTCGGCCGCCGCCGCTTCGGCCTTCGCGTCCGCTTCCTTGCGCGACCGCTCGGCCGCCGCGGCCAGCTCGACCCTCTTCGCGCCCGCCGCCGCGTTCAGCTTCTCGATCTCGCCCTTCGCCTCGGACCGCAGGCGCGCGCGCTCCTCTTCCGCGTCCTTCGCCAGCTTGTCGGCCGTGCGGCGGGTCTCGTGCGCGTACTTGTCGGCCTGGTCGCGGGTCGACGCCGCGTCCGCCTCCGCCGCCGCGCGCAGGTCCGCGATCTCCTCCTCGGCCAGCTGCATCATCATCCGGACGCGCTCGGCCATGGCGCCGGCGCCGGACGGGCTCGAGCTCATCCTGGCCAGGGCGGCCTTCGTCTCGGCCAGCTCCTTCTGCGCGTACGCGAGGGCCTTCGAGAGGTCCGACGACGTCGCGACGGCTTCGTCGCGGCTGCGGGACGTCTCGCGCAGGTCCTTGCTCAGGCCGGCGAGGTGTTCGTCGACCTGGCGCTGGTTGTAGCCGCGGACACCGACGGCGAACTGGGCGGTCTTCGGGGTGGAGCGGGGCTTCTCAGGCGCGACCATCGGGCCACCTTAATGAGCAAGGGACCTTCAGGACGTACCGCCAAACGGATGCATCACGAATTTGGGAACCCCCGGTGACGCATGGCATCCTGACCGGTGTTGACCAGCGGTTGACGCGAGGAGGCCACTTTGGACACACAGGCCGTCCTCGCGGACATCGGCGAGCACTGGCACGTGTACGCCACCATGCCGCTCATCGCCGCCCTGATCGGCTACCTCACCAAGCGCGTCGCCATCGAGATGATGTTCCGGCCCCTCGAGTTCCGCGGCATCAGGCCGTTCCTCGGCTGGCAGGGCGTGATCCCGGCGAACGCGCGACGGATGGCCACGACCGCCGTCGATCTGCTGACCCGCAACCTCGTCGACCCGCAGGAGATCTTCGCCCGGCTCGATCCGGAGGAAATGCTCAAAGAGCTCGAAGCGCCCCTGCTCAAGGCCGTCGAAGACATCACCCGCGAGGTCATGGAGACCTACCAGCCGCGGCTGTGGGAACTGCTGCCGGAGCGGGCGCAGCGGCTGCTCGTCGACCAGGTCCGCGCGCAAGCCCCCGAGGTCGTCAAGCGGCTGCTGCGGGAGGTCTCGACCAACATCGACGACGTCCTCGACGTCAACGACATGCTCATCGGCGCGATGGTCCGCGACAAGTCGCTGACGTGCCGGCTGATCCGCGAGGTCGCCGCGCCCGAGTTCAAGTTCATCGCGCGCTCGGGCATCTGGTTCGGGTTCGTGATCGGGCTCGTCCAGTTCGTCGCCTGGGCGCTGACGAAGGAGCCGCTGATCATGCCGATCTTCGGTTTCGTCACGGGCTTCGTCACGGACTGGCTCGCCCTCAAGATGATCTTCTACCCGCGTGAGCCCCGCGGGTTCGGGTTCTTCCGCTGGCAGGGCATGTTCCAGAAGCGCCGTCAGGAGGTCGCCGCCGACTACGGCGCGCTGATCGCCGACGAGGTGCTCACCGTGCGGAACGTCATGGAGGCCGTGCTGACCGGGCCGCGCGCGGACAAGCTGTTCGCACTGGTCACCCGCGAGGTGCAGCGGACGATCGACGCGCAGGCGAGCATCGCCAAGCCGCTGGTCGCGCTCACCATGGGCGGCCGCGAGTACCAGGAGATGAAGCGCGCGGCGGCCGAGAAGGCCATCGCCTACCTCCCCGAAACGGTGAAGCACGTCGAGAGCTACGCCACCGGCGCGCTCGACGTCCGCAACACGATCGTCGACAAGATGCAGCAGCTGACGCCGCTCGAGTTCGAAGGCATCCTGCGACCGGCCTTCAAGCAGGACGAATGGAAGCTCATCGCCGTCGGCGCGGTCATCGGCGGGCTGGTGGGTGAACTCCAGGTGCTGCTCCTGCTGCACTGATCAAGTGCCGATAGCGTGCGCGAGTGGACTTCAGCTCGCACTGGCAGGTGTACGTCACCATGCCGTTCATCGCGGCGCTGATCGGGTACGTCACCAAGCGCGTCGCCATCGAGATGATGTTCCGGCCGCTCGAGTTCACCGGGATCAAGCCGTTCCTCGGCTGGCAGGGCGTGCTGCCGGCGAACGCCGAGCGGATGGCGGCGACGGCCACCGAGGTGCTGACGACCAACCTCGTCGACCCCAAGGAGATCTTCGCGCGGCTCGACCCGGAACAGGTCGCGAAGGAGATCGAGCAGCCGCTGCTGCGGGTCGTCGAGGACGTCACCCGCGAGGTGATGGAGACCTACCAGCCGCGGCTGTGGGAGGTGCTGCCGAACGGCGCGCAGCAGCTGCTGCTCAAGCGCGTCCAGGCCGAGGCGCCGAAGGCGATCACCAAGATCATGCGGGAGATCGCCGGCAACATCGAGGACGTCCTCGACCTGCAGCACATGGTCGTGACGAACCTGGTCCGCGACAAGGCGCTGCTCAACCGGCTGATCCGCGACATCTCCCGGCCCGAGATGCGGTTCATCGCGCGCTCGGGCATCGGGTTCGGGTTCATCCTCGGCTGCGTCCAGCTGGTGGTCTGGGCGCTGACGAGGTCGCCGGTCGTGCTGCCGCTGTTCGGCCTCGGCATCGGCTGGCTCACCGACTGGCTGGCGCTGAAGATGATCTTCCTGCCGCGGGAGCCCCGCCGGTTCTTCGGGCTCTACACCTGGCAGGGCATCTTCCAGAAGCGCCGTGACCAGGTCGCCGCCGACTACGGCGACATGATCGCCCGCGAGATCATCACCATCCCGAACCTGCTGGAAGCGGTGCTGCGCGGGCCGAAGTCCGACCGGCTGTTCGCGATGATCACGCGTGAGGTGCAGAAAACGATCGACGCGCAGGCGAGCGTCGTCAAGCCGTTCGTCGCCATCGCCGTCGGGACGAGGAAGTTCCAGGAGATGAAGCAGACGGCGGCGGCGAAGGCCGCGGAGCGCGTCCCGGAGACGATCCGGTACGCCGAGAACTACGCGATCAACGCGCTCGACGTGCGGAACACGATCGTCGACCGGATGAAGAAGCTGAGCGCGCTGGAGTTCGAGCAGCTGCTGCGGCCGGCGTTCCGGCAGGACGAGTGGAAGCTCATCGCGGTCGGCGCGGTGATCGGCGGGCTGGTCGGAGAACTGCAGGTGCTCGCCCTGCTCGGGTAGCCGGTACGGTTTCGCTCTCGGGTGTGCGAGGGAGGTCGGGGTGGACGCTGTCCTGCACGACCTCGCCCTGCACTGGCCGCTCTACGCGGCGATGCCGTTCGTCGCGGCGCTGATCGGGTACGTCACCAAGCGCGTCGCCATCGAGATGATGTTCCGGCCGCTGGACTTCCTCGGGATCCCGCCGCTGCTCGGCTGGCAGGGCGTCGTCCCGAAGCACGGCGGGCGGATGGCGGCGGTGGCGACCGAGCTGCTGACCGCGAACCTGCTGGACCTGCGCGAGGTCTTCGGCCGGATCGACCCGGTGATCATCACGAGCGAGCTGGAGCAGCCGCTGCTGCGCGCGGTCGACCACATCGCGCGCGAGGTGCTCGCCGAGCACCACCCGCGGCTGTGGGAGGTCATGCCGACGCTGGCCCAGGAGATGCTGATCAAGCAGGTCCAGGCGTCGGCGCCGCGGCTGGTCCGGGAGTTCCTCGACGACGTCCGCGAGAACCTCGACGAGGTCCTCGACGTCCAGCACATGACGGTCCAGCGCCTGACCCGCGACAAGGCGCTGCTCGTCCGGCTGATCCGCGAGACGTCCCGGCCGGAGATGGCGTTCATCGCGCGGATGGGCATCTACTTCGGCTTCGGGCTCGGCCTGGTGCAGACGATCGTGTGGGCGTTCACGCGCGAGCCGTGGGTGCTCCCGGCGTTCGGCGGCGTGATCGGGCTGTGCACGGACTGGCTGGCGATCAAGCTGATCTTCGTCCCGCGCGAGCCGGTCCGCGTCGGCCGGGTGATCTTCCAGGGCAAGTTCCAGCGCCGGCGCGCGGAGGTGGCGCGGCAGTACGGCGAGCTGATCGCGAACGAGGTCCTCACGGTCCAGAACCTCCTGGACGCGGTGCTGCGGGGCCCACGCGCCGACCGCCTCGCGGCCATGGTGGAGCAGATGGTGTCCTCGGCGGTGGACAGGCAGATGCCGCTGTCGTTCGCGGTGGGCGGCACGCGGCTGAAGGAGATGAAGCACGCGGCGGCGGTGAAGGCGCTGGAGCAGCTGCCGGACACGGCCCGGTACGCCGAGGGCTACCTGACCGAGGCGATGGACGTCGCGAAGATGATCGAGCAACGCATGCTGGCGTTGACGCCGTTGGAGTTCGAGGGCCTGCTGCGGCCGGCGTTCCGCCAGGACGAGTGGAAGCTGATCGCGGTCGGCGGGGTGATCGGGTTCCTGGTCGGGGAGCTGCAGGTCCTGCTGATGCTGGGTTAGGCCGCCGCGACGAGCGCCGGTTCCACCGCGCTCACCCGCGTCCGCCTGTCCCGCTGCCAGGCGATGATCCGGCAGACCACGTAGATCAGGAACGAAATTGCCGTCACGAACGCGCTCACCGGCAGCCCCGGGGCCAGCGACAGCACGATCCCGCCGATCGCCGACACCTCGGCGAACACGACCGACAGCACCGTCGCCTTCCACGGTGACGCCGTCACGCGAGCCGCGGCGGCCGCGGGCGTCACCATCAAGGCGACGACCAAGAGCGACCCGACCACCTTCACGCTCAACGCCGTCGAGACGCCCACCAGCAGCGCGAACACCACCGTCAGCGTCTTCACCGGGACCCCGCGCGCGACAGCCACGTTCCGGTCCACCGAAGCGAACAACAGCGGCCGGTAGACCACCGCCAGCACCGCCAGCACCACCACCGACGACACCACGAACAACGTCAGGTTCGTCGAGTCGATCGTGATGATCTGGCCGGTGAGGATGCCGAACTTGTTCCCGGACCGTCCTTTGTAGAACGACAGGAACAGCACACCCATACCCAGCCCGAACGACAGGATCACGCCGATCACCGAGTCGCGGTCGGCGTCACGCGCGCCGAGGATGCCCAGCAGCAGGGCCGCGACCACCGCGCCGATCAGCGCGCCGTACTCGACGCCGATGCCGAGCAGCAGGGCCGCCGCGCCGCCGGTGAACGCCAGCTCGGACGTCCCGTGCACCGCGAACGACATCCGCCGCATCACGATCAGCGGGCCCAGCACCCCCGCCACCAGGCCGAGGATCGCCGCCGCGAGCAGCGCCGTCTGGACGCCGTCGAGCTCGGTGATCAGCTCCCAGGTCTTGCCGAAGTCGAACAGATCCAAGACTCAGCCCACTTGTTCTTCGACGTCGTGTTCGTGGTGGTGCGGCTCTTCCTCGCACAACGCGCTCTGCGCGCCGGCGATGTGGATCTGCCCGCCCACCTTGAGCACCTCGACGCGGGTGCCGTACAGCTCCGACAGCGTCTCGGTGGTCATGACCTCGTCCGGCTTGCCGATCCGGAACGAGCCGTTGACCAGGTACAACACCCGGTCGACGAACGGCAGCACGGGGTTGATCTCGTGCGTCACGAACAGCACGGCGGTGCCGGCCGTGCGCCGTCGCGAGTCGATCAGCTCGCTGATCGCGCGCTGGTGCGCCAGGTCCAGTGACAGCAGCGGCTCGTCGCAGAGCAGCACCTCGGGGTCGCCGACCAGGGCCTGCGCCACCCGCAGCCGCTGCTGCTCGCCGCCGGAGAGACGTCCGACCGGCTGCTTCGCGTACCTCGTCGCCCCCACCGCTTCGATGGCTTCGGAAACCCGGCGACGTCGCGCGGCCATGCCGAAGAGGCCGGGGCCCCAGCGGTGGCCGTCGAGGCCCAGCCCGACCAGGTCGACACCACGCAGCGTCAGCGACTCGTCGATCGCGCGCTGCTGCGGGATGTAGCCGACCTTGCGGTTCGCGCCGCCCGGGCGGCCGCCGGCGATCTCGACCGCGCCCGCCGACAGGCCCTGCATGCCGAGCAGCGCCTTGAGCAGGCTGCTCTTGCCGGAGCCGTTGGGGCCGAGCACGGCGAGGAACTCCCCCGGCTCGACGACGAGGTCCAGCCCCGACCAGAGGGTCCGGGGGCCGAACGCGAGTCCCGCACCGCGGACCCGGACCGCGGGGCGTACGTCGTCGGAGACGGAAACAGGAGCCATGCCTACTTCAACGCTCCTGCCAGCGCTTCGACTTCCCCGGTCATCCAGCCAATGTAGTCCGTCACACCTTGCGGCAGCGTCTCGGTCACGTCGACGACGCCGATCCCGGCGGCCTTCGCCTGGCCGACGACGTCCTGGGTCAGCGGGGTCACCGTCTGGGCGTTGTTGATCAGCGCCTTGACCTGCTTGGTGGCGATGAGCTGCTTGTATTCGCTGACCGCGCCGGCCGGGACGTCGGTGTCGTTCTCCACGGCGTCCGAGAAGGCCTTCGGCGTCGCGTCCGTCAGCTTCGCGCTCTCGAGCAGGTAGTGCGCCACCGGCTCGGTGACGACGACCTTCGCGCCCGGGTGCGCCGCGCCGAGCTCGCCGAGGCGCTTCTCCAGCGCGTCGACCTTCGCCTTGAACGCCGTCGCGTTGTCGGTGAACGCCTGCTTCGACGCGGGCTGCAGCTCCCCGAGCTGGGCCGCGACCTGGTCGGCGACCTTGTCGGCGCCCGGCAGGTCGTACCAGACGTGCTCGTTCTCGTCGCCGGTCGCGGCGATGTCGTAGGCGACGAGCTTCTTCGCGTCGCCGGCTTGAGCGGTGAGCTTGTCGAAGAACTCGTCGTAGCCGCCGCCGTTGGACAGCAGCAGCTTCGCGTCCTTCGCCGCCAGCGCGTCGTCAGCCGTCGTCTCGTAGGAGTGCGGGTCGGCCGAGGGGTCGTGGATGATCGACTTGACCTCGATCTTGTCGCCGCCGACCGCGCTCGCGACGCTGCCCCAGACGTCCGTCGAAGCGACGACCTTGATCTTGTCGGACCCGCCGGACTGCCCGCCGCCGTCGGAACCGGATGTTCCCCCGGAGCACCCGGCCAGGGCGAGGACGGACAGAGCCGAAGCGGCGGCGAACACGCTCCTGGTGCGGCGGGAACTCATGCGAGGACTCCTGGGTTGAACGCTGAAACGCTAATGGAAACCGTTGTCAGATTCACCTTACCCCATCCGGATGACTTCCTGGCCATCCGATCGCGTTTTGGTGTATGCGTCTTCGTGCATGCGGATCGAGACATCGACCACCCGGGGTGTCTCTTCATGAATTCGATCTGAACCGTTACGGTTTGCTGATGGGACGTCCTATTCGCACCCGGAGGCAGGCGACACTGGCGTCGCTCGCGGCGGAGCTCGGTGTGTCCAGGACCACGGTGTCCAACGCCTACAACCGGCCTGACCAGCTGTCCCCGGAACTGCGCCGCCGCGTCCTCGAGACCGCCCGGCGCCTCGGCTACCCCGGTCCCGACCCCGTCGCCCGCTCGCTGCGCACCCGCCGGGCCGGCGCCGTCGGGCTGCTGCTCACCGAGAACCTCTCCTACGCCTTCCGCGACCCCGCCGCCGTCGGCGTGCTCGAAGGACTGGCCCTGGCCTGCGAAGACGCCAGCGTCGGCCTGCACCTGGTGCCGGCCAGCCCGGGCCGGGAAGACGTCGCCGCGGTGCACCGCGCGGGCGTCGACGGCTTCGTCGTCTACTCCGTGCCGGACGACGACCCGCACCTGGCCGCCGTGCTGGAACGGCCGGTGCCGACGGTGATCATCGACCAGCCGAGCATCGAGGGCATCGACCGTGTCGGCCCGGACGACGCGGCGGCGGTCGGCAAGATCGCCGAGCACCTGGTGTCCCTCGGCCACCGCCAGGTCGGCGTCATCTGCATGCGGCTGGCCCGCGAGCGCAACGACGACTTCGTCTCCCCGGCGCGCCAGAGCGGCGCGCACTTCCACGTCCAGCGCACCCGGCTCGAGGCCCTCGCCGTGGCGTTCTCGGCGGCCGGCGTCGACTGGGCGGGCGTCCCGGTGGTCGAGCGGTTCGACCACACGGTGGACGACGGCGCGTCCGCCGCCCGCCAGCTGCTGGACGCGTATCCGCAGATCACGGCGGTGATCTGCACCTCGGACATCCTCGCGCTCGGCGCCATGGCCGAGGCCGAGCGGCGGGGGCTGCGGGTGCCGCAGGACCTGACCGTCACCGGCTTCGACGGCATCGCCGAGGCCGAGCGGATCGGGCTCACCACGGTCCACCAGCCGGTGCTGGAAAAGGGCAAGACGGCCGGACGGCTGCTGCTCAGCTCGGGCGAGCGAAGCGCCCCGAAGGTGATCACGCTGCCGACCGAGCTGCGCGTCGGGCGCACATCGGCACCCCCTAGAACGGTCGAGGAGCCCTGGTTCGGGGGCTGACCCGTGACATAGCTCGTAGTGCATTGCTCGAACGGGTACTCACCAGGTCAAATGAAGTGGTACGCCCGCGCCGCGGGGCCACTGGCCGGAAGGTGACCGATGACCTCGATCGACGTTCTGCTCAAGCGCAACCAGGAACTCGGCGAAGTGACGCCGGGCGACCGCTCGTCGGCCAAGCCGTCGCTGCAGGTGGCCATCCTCACCTGCATGGACGCCCGGATCCGGGTGTTCGAGCTGTTCGGCCTGCTCCAGGGCGAGTCGCACGTCCTGCGCAACGCGGGCGGCGTGGTGACCGACGACATGATCCGCTCGCTGGCCCTTTCGCAGCGCAAGCTGGGCACCCGCGAGGTGCTGATCGTCCAGCACACCGAGTGCGGCCTCTCGACGGTCACCGAGGACGACTTCAAGGACGAGCTCGAGGAAGCGACCGGGTTGCGCCCGACCTGGGCGGTCGAGGCGTTCCGCAACGTGGAGAACAGCGTCCGGACGTCGGTGGAGCGGGTGCGGCGCAGCGCGTACCTGCCCCACACGGAGAACGTCCGAGGGTTCGTCTACGACGTGAAGACCGGGAAGCTCACCGAGGTCAAGTAGGCGTTGCGCGTCCTCTTCTCGGCGCTCGCGTCGGCCGGCCACACCTACCCGATGGTCCCGCTCGCGGTCGCGGCGCGGGACGCCGGGCATGAGGTGCACTTCGCCGCCGGCGAGCACGTCCACGCGCCGCTGGACCGGCTCGGACTCAGCCCGTTCCGGCCCGCGGACTCGTTCTACGAGATCTACGCCGAAGACCTCGAGCCGGACCTGAAGCGGCTGCGGCCTGATCTCGTCGTGCACGGGTGGGGCGTCCCGGAGGTGGCCGTCGCCGCGCGGCGCGCCGGGATCCCCGCCCTGTGGCACGGGTTCGGCAGGCTGTTCCCCGAAGGGATCGGACTCGAACGCCCGGCCGGCGGGACGCACCTGGACATCTGCCCGCCGTCCCTGCAGGACAAGGACTTCCTCGCGACGGCCGAGCGGATCGCCCTGCGGCCGGTGCCCTTCGCCGAGCCAGGCGACTTCCGGCGCCCTCTGATCTACCTGACGCTCGGCACCGCGTTCGGCACCCCGGAAGTGCTCGAGACGGCGATCGAGGGGCTGGCCGCGCTCGGCACGCACGTCGTGGTGGCCACCGGCGGGGTGACCCTCGGGCCGCAGCCGGCCCACGTGACGGCCCGGGCCTGGGTACCGCAGGCGGCGGCGATCTCGCAGGCGGACCTCGTCGTGCACCACGGCGGCAGCGGCACCACCCTCGGTGCGCTCGCCGCCGGCGTCCCGCAGCTGGTCCTGCCCCAAGGCGCCGACCAGTTCGCGAACGCCGACGCGCTCGTCGCCGCCGGTGCCGCGCTGCGGCTCCTGCCCGGCGAGCTGACCGCGGACGCCATCGCTGAACAGGCCCGGAAGACCTCCTCCTGCCGCGACGCGGCCCGCGCACTCGCCGCGGAGATCGCGGAAATGCCGTCGCCGGACGAGGTCGCTCGCGCGCTGCCGAAGCACGCGAAGTAGCCTCCCGGCGTGGCTGTGGACGCTGACGTACTGCTCGACTGGTTCTCCGCGCACGGCCGGGACCTGCCCTGGCGCGAGCCGGACTGCTCGGCCTGGGGCGTGCTCGTCAGCGAAATCATGCTGCAGCAGACGCCGGTCGCGCGGGTGCAGCCGATCTGGCACGAGTGGATGGCGCGCTGGCCCGTGCCTTCCGCGCTGGCCGCGTCGTCGCAGGGTGAGGTCGTGCGGGCCTGGGGCAAGCTCGGTTACCCGCGGCGCGCGCTGCGGCTCCACGAAGCCGCCGGGGTGATCGCGCGGGACCACGGTGACGTCGTGCCGTCCGATGTGGACACCCTGCTCGCGCTGCCCGGGATCGGGGCCTACACCGCCCGCGCCGTCGCCGCGTTCGCCTACGGGCGGCGGGCGCCGGTCGTCGACACGAACGTGCGGCGGGTCGTCGCGCGGGCCGTGCACGGGGCCGGGGACGCCGGGCCCGCGTCGAACACCCGGGACATGAACGACGTCGAGGCACTGCTGCCGGCTGACGACGCGCCCGCCGCGAAGTTCTCCGCCGCGATCATGGAGCTCGGCGCGCTGATCTGCACGGCGCGGGCGCCGCGGTGCGCCGACTGCCCGGTTTACGACGAATGCGCGTGGCAGCTCGCCGGCCGCCCGGAGTACGCGGGCCCGGCCAAGCCCGTGCAGAAGTTCGCCGGCACCGACCGTCAGGTCCGCGGGCTGCTGCTGGACGTCCTGCGCGGTTCCGAGGGCCCGGTGGAGAAGGCCCGCCTCGACCTGGTGTGGCACGACGGCGGCCAGCGCGACCGCTGCCTGGACTCCCTGCTCGCCGACGGCCTGCTCGAACAGACCCGCGACGGGCTCTTCGCACTGCCGGGCGAACACTAACGCGCTACAACAAAAGTTGGTCAATAGTTGTCATCGGCGCGATGCGGAGCTACCTTTTCCCGCATGGTCACTGTTGACCGCCGGACCCTGCTCAAGGCGGGGATGACCGCGACCGCGGCCGGCGCACTGGGGATGACGACCACGGGTACGGCTGCCGCGGCCGTGCCGACGCCGACGATCCACCCCACCTCCGAGTGGGGTGCACGGGCCGCCACCGGCCCGATCGTCGTGGAGAACCACAAGCCGACCTACATCGTCGTGCACCACGCTGTCGATCCGCCGATGAACAACGACTTCTCGCTGGCGCGCGCGTTCTACGTCGCGAAGTTCATCCAGGACCTGCACATGGACAAGAACGGCTGGATCGACAGCGGCCAGCAGTTCACGAACAGCCGCGGCGGGTTCGTCACCGAAGGCAGGCACCGCAGCCTGGAGATCCTGCGCGGCGGCACCCAGCACGTGCAGGGCGCGAACGTCGGCAACCACAACAGCGAGGTCATCGGCATCGAGAACGAGGGCCTGTACAGCACGGTGGACGTGCCGCAGGCGCTGTGGGACTCGCTGGTGGGCCTGGTCGCCTACATCGCGCACCAGTACGGCATCGCGCCCGAGTTCATCAAGGGCCACCGCGACTTCAACTCGACCGAGTGCCCCGGCACGGTGCTCTACAACCGGCTCCCGGAGCTGCGGACGGCGGTGGGCCGCGTCCTCGGCGTCTCGGTGGCCCGCGCCGAGGCCGAGTGGCCGCTGCTGAAGCCGGGCGACGCGGGTCGCCAGGTGCAGCTGGCCCAGCGGTTCCTGCGGACGTCCGGGTTCGACGTGCCGACCGACGGCGTGTTCGGTAAGTCCACAAAGGACGCGGTGGCCGCTTTGTCCGTTCAGGCCGGGCTGCCGCGCCACACGTGCACCGCGACGAAGGCGACGGACGAGACCGGCTTCCTCGGCGCGGACGTCTGGCCGCTGATCGTCCCGGCGGACCGCTCCACCGCGGCTTGGCGGGCGGACCTGTCTCGCGCCTAGCGAGCCAGGACCTGGCTCAGGAAGGCTTCCACGGCACCCCGGTAGGTCTCCGGGGCTTCGTCGTGGGGCAGGTGTGCCGAGCCGGGCACGACCAGGTGTTTCGCGCCCGGCACCCGCGCCGCGACCGCCGCCTGCTGACCGGCGGGCATCGCCGTGTGCTCGCCCTCGACCAGCAGCAGCGGGCAGCGGATCGCGTCGACGACGTCCCAGTAGTCCCGGCGGCCCCATTCGGCGGCGATGACGTACAGGTCCTCGAGGTCGGCGACCAGGTGGAACCCGTCGGAACGCTCCTCGACGCAGTCGGCGAAGTACTCGCCCGCGTCGCCGAAGAACTCGCGGACGTGGTCGAGCGACTTGAACGGCACCGGCCAGCTCTCGAAGTACCCGCGCCACGTCTCGACGGTCCGGCCGCGCTGGTCCGGCGCGAAGTCCTCGGACACCACCGCGCGCACGAGCTCGGGGTACTTCGCGGCGGTCGTCCACGCGTGCAGGCCGCCCATCGAGTGCCCGATGAGCACCGCCGGGCCGGCGTCGAGCGTCCGCAGCGCGTCGGCGACGTCGTCGGTGAACCGCTCGGTCGTCCAGGGCCCGACACGCGGCGCGCTGCCGTGGCCTCGCGCGTCGAGGCCGTACACCGCGCCGTACGGCCGGAGCCACTCCGCGACGCGGCTCCACGTCCGCGCGCGACCCATCAGTCCGTGGAGCAGAACGATCGGCACGCCGGTGCCGCCGAAACAGAGCACGCGGCCACCTAACCACAAAACCGCAGGTGCGGAACGTGACCAAGTGATCGCAATCCATCACCTATGGTGGTGGGCATGCGCCGCCGACTCGCTGCCCTCGCCGTCTGCGCCGCGGTGATCGTCGCCGCGGCCTGCGGCGGTGACGCCGTCACGGCGCCGCCCCCGCCCGCGCCGATTCACCCGGCGCCGGGCGCGTCCGGCGCCGGTGATCCGTACTACCCGGAGGACGGCAACGGCGGGTACGACGCGCTGAACTACCACGTCGACGCGACCTACGACCCGCCGAGCGGCCACCTCGACGGCGACACGACGGTCACCGCGAAGGCCACCCAGGACCTCAGCCGGTTCGACCTCGACCTGCGCGGGCTCGACGTCCACAGCGTCGAGGTCGACGGGCAGCCGGCCCGCTTCACCCGCGAGAAGGCGTTCGAGCTGGTCATCACGCCGGCGGCGCCGATCCGCGCCGGGACGACGTTCCGCACCCGCGTCCGCTACGGCGGCGACCCGGCGAAGACCCCGCACGACGGTGGCAGCGAGAACGGCTGGCAGCACTCGTCCGACGGCGGCGCGTACATGGTCGGCGAGCCGCACTCGGCGGCGTTCTGGTACCCCGTGAACGAGACCCCGCGCGACAAGGCGTCCTTCACGCTCACCGCGCACGTCCCGGCCGGGTGGACGGTGATTTCGAACGGCCGCGAGGGCCCGCCGGGGACGTGGACCGAGCCGAACCCGGTGGCGAGCTACCTGACGACGATCGCGATCGGCAAGTTCGGTGTCGACAGGTCGACGTTGCCGGACGGCACCCCGGTGGTCACGGCGTACGCGCCCGGCACCGAGGCCCGCCGCGCGATCGGCGACCGCCTGCCGGAGGTGCTCACGTTCCTGAGCAGCAAGTTCGGCCCGTACCCGCAGTCGGCGGCCGGCGGGATCTTCTTGAACGAGGACGTCCGTTTCTCGCTGGAGACGCAGACCCGGCCGACGTACGCGAAGTGGGCGGACCTGCCGACACTGGTGCACGAGAACGCCCACGAGTGGTTCGGCGATTCGGTATCGCTGACGAACTGGTCGGACATCTGCCTGAACGAGTGTTTCGCGTCGTACGCGCAGTGGCTGTGGGCCGAGCGCGAGGGCCAGACCCTGGACGACCGCTACCGAGCGGCGATCGAGATCACCCGAGGCAGCACGGACTTCTGGGCGCAGAAGCTGGTCGGCATGGGACAGGGTCACGAGTTCGAGGGTGTGTACAACAAGGGAATCCTGGCGCTGCACGCGTTGCGCCGCCGAATCGGCGACCCGGCATTCAACCGCCTCCTGCACGACTGGCCATCCCACTACCGCCACGGCAACGCGACCTGGGCCGACTTCGAGAAGATGGCTACGCAGGTAAGTGGGCAGAACCTGAAGGCGTTCTTCGACGAGTGGTTCCGCGGGACAACGCTCCCCGCGGACGCCGACCTCTTCCCCGGCTCACTGCGCAGCTGAGCCGCCCAGCAAAGACCGCGTCAACGCACTCCGCGCGTCCTGCATCTCCCGCAGGGCCCTCGTCAGCTCCTCGTCGCCCACCACGACGTCCTCGTCCGGGCGGGCGGCCAGCGACAGCAGCGACGCCCGCCTCAACAGCTCCTTCGCGAACGACGCCGTCACTCCCTCCGTCGCCGCCACGATCGGGGCCAGGTCCGCTGTCAGCTTCAGCCCTCGCGAGTACAGGCGGAGCAGCGCCAGCCGGCCCGGTGCGTCCGGCAACGGGATCTCCACCGCCAGGTCGACGCGGCCCGGGCGGTCGGCCAGGGCCCGCTCCAGCTCGCTCGCGCGGTTGGTCGTCAGCAGGAACGTCACGTCCGCGTCGCCGCCCACGCCGTCCATCGCGTCGAGCAAGGTGAACAGCAGCGGCTGGACCTGCGGCCCGTAGCTGCGGTCCTGCGCGACCAGGTCGACGTCCTCGAGCACGACGACGCTCGGCTGCAGCCGCCGCGCCAGCTCCGCGGCCTTGCCCACGAACCGCATCGCCGTGCCGGTCAGGATGATCACCGTCGTCTCCGGCAGGCGGCCCATCAGGTAGCGGACCGTGTGCGTCTTGCCGGTGCCGGGCGGGCCGTGCAGCAGCAGCCCGCGCTTGAGGTGCTGGCCCGCGGCCAGCAGCCGCTCGCCGTGTTCGGCGATGCCGACCGTGTGCCGCTCGATCGCGTCGAGCACGCCCTCCGGCAGCACGACCTCCTCGCCGGTCAACGCCGGCCGCGGGAGGAACGTGAGCAGCTCGTTCGCGCGGTGCTCGCTGGTGCCGAAGGCCAGCACCTGCCCCCGCAGCAGGTCGTGTTCGGCCATCAGCAGCTCGACGTGGTTGCGGACTTCGGTGGCGACCGCCCGGGACGTCGCGAGGACCTCCAGCCGGCACTGCTCGAGCCCCCACTGCGGGGTCGCCCCGCGGATGGCGAGCAGCACCGGCTCACCGTCCGGCGCGCTCGTGCCGACCAGCCCCAGCTGGACGGCTTCGGTCGCGTCGTGCGGGCCGGTCGCCGTGGTGGTGTAGTCCACCGAGCCGAGCTCGTACATCCCTCTGCTGCGCGCGGTGGCGAGCATCCCGATGAGGTCTTCGTGCGTGCGCTGGCCACCCGCGATGCCGAACCAGCCCACGGCCGTGCCGTGCGCGGCGAGGTAGGCGTCGACCCCGCGCTGGATGTTGGCGTGCTCCCACATCGGCCAGTTGCGGGTCACGACCACCACTTCCGGCAGCGGTGCCCCCAGGTGGCCGGTCACCCGCTCGATCAGCTCGTTGGCTTGGCCGTCCGCGACTTCGTCGGCGGTGGCTCGGACGATCCGGGCGATATCGGTGGCGAGGTCGCGCTCGGTACTCCCCATGACATCAACAGTGGCACGGGTCACACTTCCAGTCCAACTACTGTGGGACCCATGAGTGTCGTGAAGATCAATGCGATCGAGGTCCCCGAAGGCGCCGGCCCCGAGCTGGAGAAGCGGTTCGCCGGGCGGATGCACGCCGTCGACCAGCAGCCCGGCTTCCTCGGGTTCGAGCTGCTGCGCCCGGTTTCCGGCGAGACGCGCTACTTCGTCTACACGAAGTGGGAGACCGAGGAGGCGTACCAGGCGTGGGCGAAGGGCGGCCCGGCCGCGGCCGCGCACTCGGGCGAGCGCGCCAAGCCGGTGTCCACCGGGGCGAACCTGCTCGAGTTCGAGGTCGTCCTCGGTTCGCAGCCGGGTGAGTGACGCTCTCGAGCGGGCCGCGGAGCTCCTGGACGGCGCCGGCACGCTGCTGATCTGCGCCGGCGCCGGCATGGGCGTCGACTCCGGGTTGCCGGATTTCCGCGGCGGCGAAGGGTTCTGGCGCGCGTATCCGCCGTACGCGCGCCTCGGGCTGCGGTTCGAGGAGCTGGCCGACCCGCGGCACTTCGCCGACGACCCCGAGCTGGCCTGGGGGTTCTACGGCCACCGGCTCGCGCTCTACCGGAAGACGGTGCCGCACGAGGGTTTCCGCCTGCTGCTCGAGCTGGGCTCACGCCTGCCCGGCGGCACCGGCGTGTTCACGTCCAATGTGGACGGACAGTTCCAGGAGGCGGGCTTCGGGCTCGTCTCCGAGGTGCACGGCTCGATCCACCACCTGCAGTGCCTCAGCGAGTGCACCCGCGAGATCTGGCCGGCGCCCGCCGAAGACGTCGTGATCGACGAAGAGACGATGCGCGCGGTACCGCCACTGCCGTCGTGCCCCCGCTGCGGCGGCCTGGCGCGCCCCAACATCCTGATGTTCGGCGACGACGCGTGGGTCCCGGACCGCGGCCAGGCCCAGCTCCACGAGCTGACCGCGTGGCGCCGCACGGCCCGTGACCTCGTGGTGGTGGAGATCGGCGCGGGCCAGGCGATCCCGACGGTCCGCCGCTACGCCGAACTGGCGAGCGCGGCGAGCGGCGCGCTGATCCGCATCAACCCCCGCGAACCCGAGATCCGGCACAACCGGGGCGTCTCGATCGCGGCCGGCGCCCTGGAAACGCTCACCGCGCTCCTCGGCTAAGACCTGGTCTCGAAACTCGGCGTGTCGCCAGGTGAACCAACGGCCCGCCCCTGGCTCCGCACCGCCCGCCGGTGGGCCCGGCGCGACGGACCGGAGGTCTGTCAGAGAGACTGGGGGCCAGTGCCCGCCCTCTCGACCTGGAGACTTTGATGCCGCAAGGGACCGTCCGCTGGTTCGACGCCGAACGGGGTTTCGGCTTCCTCGCGCCCGAGGACGGCTCGCCGGACGTGTTCGTGCACGCCTCCGAGATCGTCGGGGACGGCGGCGCGAAACTGCTCCGCGAGGGTCAGGTCGTCGTGTTCGAGGTCGGCGAGAACGACCGCGGGCCCCAGGCGCTGCGCGTTCGCGTCACCGCCGATGCGGCCACCGGCAGCGCCGTGGGCCTGCTCGGCACCGTCAACTGGTACGAGCCGGGCAAGGGGTACGGCTTCGCGTCGCCGGACGGCGGCGGCGCCGACATCTTCGTGCACAGCTCCGCCATCGTGACCGGCGGCGTGCTCACCGAGGGGCAGCGGGTGGCCTTCCTGATCGTCGAAGGCGAGCGCGGCCCGCAGGCCGAGCACGTGATCCCGCTGGGAGCAGGGGCCGGCTCACCCGCTGCGGCCGGTGTCGCGGACGGTGCTGACGGCACGGTGGCCTGGTACGACGAGGACAAGGGCTTCGGCTTCATCAACCCCGACTCCGGCGCCGGGGACGTCTTCGTTCACGCCCGGGCCCTGGCCGAGGGGCTGACGTGGCTCGCGGAGGGCGACCGCGTCGCCTACGAGGTGGCCAGTGGGGACAAGGGCCCGCAGGCCCGCGACGTGCACCTGGTCCGGGGCGCCGAGCCCCAGACGGCGCCGCAGCGGTCGGCACCTGCCGCGGCCGCGGGGCCGGCGGCGCGGGACGTGCCCGCACGAGGCGGCGAGGGCGTCGTCGCGCGCTACGACAGCGACCGCGGCTTCGGCTTCATCACCCCGGACGCAGGCGGCGACGATCTCTTCGCCCACGCGTCCGTGATCATGGGGTCGGAGCCGCTGCAGAAGGGTGACCGGGTCCGGTACGCGGTGCGTCAGAGCGACCGGGGCCCGCAGGCCGACCGCATCGAACGCCTCTGAAGAGGCGGCCCCACCGACGGCTGCGTTCGGTCCGGTCGTAGCGCAGCCCGAGGCGTCTGAACCGCAGGGCTAAGGCAACCGGACTTCGGCGAACACGGCCCGGTGGTCGCTGCCCGCGACGTCGAACACCCGGTAGTCCTGGACCGCCGCCCGGTTGTCGACCACCACGTGGTCGATCGTCACCACCGGCGATGACGACGGCCACGTCGGCGTCAGCGCCGAGCCGTGCTCCTCCGCCGCGTCGTTGTAGCCGCGGGAGAGCACCGTCCGGAATGCCGCGTGGTCCAGGGTCGCGTTGAAGTCGCCCGCCAGGATGCGCAAGCCGTGCTCGCCGGCCGCGCGGGAGAGGTCCTTGATCTCGCGCTCCCACTGCGGGGTGTCGACGTCCGGGGAGATCGGGTGCACGGCGACGATCTCGGCCACCACGCCGTCGCCGAGGTCGGCCTGCGCGCCCGGCTGCTTGGCCGCCGAATCACCCGTCAGGTTGACCTCCTTCAGGGGGAAGCGCGACACGATCCCCGAACCGAACGCGCCGGGCGCCGGGTGCAGCACCCGGTACGGCAGGGCCTGGAACAGCCCGGCCGCGGTCAGGCCGTCGACCGCACGGGGTGTCAGCTCGACCAGGTTCAGCACGTCGATCCGCTGCTCACGCACCAGGTCGACGACGGCCTTCGGGTCCGCCTGGCCGTAGAGCAGGTTCGAAGCGAGCACGCGCAGTGTCTTGCCGTGCACTTCGCGTTGGTCGCTCACCGACAGCCGGGGCAGCACGAGGACGGCCAGCACGATCGCCAGTACCAGCGCGGTCCCGCCGACCCACCAGCGCCGCAGGGCCAGTGCCAGCCCGCCGAGCAGCGCACCCGCGGCCGCCACGTACGGCGTCAGCGACAGCGCGACGAGGGTGTACCAGTCGCCGTCGTAGCCGATCAGGCGCAGCGCGACCAGGGCCGCCAGCAGTACCAGCGGCACCACCAGCAGGGCCGTGACCAGCGGATACTTCCGCCGGACGCGCGTCTCTTCCGCAACGGTCATGTGCCGAGTATGCCGATGTGACGGCCGCCCCACCCGAGTGCCGGCGACACCTCCACAAGATCTCCACCAGCGCCTGCCAGCCGCTGCCAGCGAGCTGTGCGCGGCTTACCAGCGCCGTCGTCCAAAGTCATCCTCAGGAAGCGACAGCGAAGGAGGAACGCCCATGTCGCACGCGATCCAGGCCGAGGGCCTGGTCAAACACTTCGGGGACACCAAGGCGCTCGACGGGGTGGACCTCGAGGTCCCGTTCGGGCAGGTCGTGGGGGTGCTCGGGCCCAACGGCGCGGGCAAGACGACCGCCGTCCGCATCCTGGCGACGCTGATGAAACCCGACTCCGGCAGAGCGACCGTCGGCGGCTTCGACGTCGTCACCGACCCGGTGCGGGTCCGCAGCCTGATCGGCCTGACCGGGCAGTACGCGTCGGTCGACGAGGACCTCAACGGGATCGAGAACCTCGTCCTCATCGGACGGTTGTACGGCCACTCCCGCGCCCAGTCGAAGGCGCGCGCCGTCGAGCTGATCGAGCGGTTCGAGCTGACCGCCGCGGCCAAGCGGCCGATCCGGACGTACTCCGGCGGCATGCGACGGCGGATCGACCTGGCGGCCAGCCTCGTCGGTGGGCCCGAGGTGCTCTACCTCGACGAGCCGACCACCGGGCTCGACCCGCACGCCCGCAACGAGGTCTGGGACGTCGTCCGCAACCTCGTCGCCGAGGGCGCGACGGTGCTGCTGACCACGCAGTACCTCGAGGAGGCCGACCAGCTGGCCGACAAGATCACCGTGTTCGACCACGGCCGCGTCGTCGCCGACGGCCGCGCCGACGAGCTCAAGCGCCGCGTCGGCGGCCAGACGCTGCAGGTCCGGCCGACCCAGCTGTCCGACATGGACGCCGTCAACCGGATCCTCGGCGACCTCACCGGCGTGCACCCGACCCGCGACAACGCGACCGGGCTGCTCACCGCGCCGGTCAACGACCCGGTGCTGCTGTCCACCCTGGTCCGCAAGCTGGACGAAGCCGGGATCACCGCGGACGAGCTGGCGCTGCGGCTGCCCAGCCTCGACGAGGTGTTCCTCGCCCTGACCGGGCACACCGCCGAACAGTCCACTGAGGACAAGACCCTCGAAGGGAGCCTGGCATGACGACGCTGGCGCTCGACCGCCCGGCTCCGCCGCGGCACATCAGCCCCGCCAAGGGTTTCCAGCACGCGCTTTCGCTGGCCTGGCGCGGCATCCTGAAGATCCGCAAGAACCCCGAGCAGCTCGCCGACGTCACCTTGATGCCGATCATCTTCCTGGTGATGTTCGTGTACCTCTTCGGCGGCGCGCTGTCCGGCTCGACCGACGCCTACCTGCAGATGGTCGTCCCCGGCATCATCGTGATGAACATCCTGCAGGCGTGTCTCACGGTCGGCACGAACCTCAACACCGACATCACCAAGGGCGTGTTCGACCGCTTCCGCAGCATGCCGATCGCGAGGTCGGCACCACTGATCGGCGCGGTACTGGCCGACGTCGTGCGCTACGTCGTCTGCCTGACCGTCCTGATGGTGGTCGCGACGATCATGGGCTACCGGATCGCGACCAGCCCCGGCGAGTTCGCCGTGGCGATCCTGCTCGCGCTGGCGTTCGGGCTCTGCTTCTGCTGGGGCTCGGTGTTCGTCGGCATGATCATGAAGTCGCCGGGCGCGGCGCAGGCGCTGATGTTCGTCTTCATCATGCCGCTGACGTTCGGCAGCAACGTGTTCGTCCAGACGTCCACGATGCCGGGCTGGCTGCGGGCGTGGGCCGACATCAGCCCGGTGAGCCTGATGGCGAACGCGCTGCGCGGCCTGATGAACGGCGGCGCCGTCGCCGGTCCGCTGGCCGGCGCGCTCGCCTGGATGGCCGGCGCGGTCATCGTGTTCTTCCCGCTGGCCACCTGGGCCTACCGCCGGCGGGTGTGAGGCGCGGGGGCACGGGGGTGTCCCGCGCCAGGGGGAGCTGAAGGGGACGTCCGCGCGGACGTCCCCTTCAGCCCATTCCGGCGTGAACGGCCGCGATGGCGTCCTCTTTGGACATCGCGCGTGCCTCGGCGATCAGCTCTTCGTACCGCGCGTCGGAAAGCTCCGCGCGCAGCCGGGCGATCAGCTCGCGCACCTCCGGGCTGCCCATGTCGAACCGGCCGCGGATCAGCGCCGACGCGCCCAGCATGCGGGCCGCCTCGACCGGCCGGCCCTGCTGTCCGCGCACCAGCGCCAGCAGCTCCACCGCGCCGGCGAGGTCCGGCATGTCACCACGGTCGCCGGTCGCCGAGATGGCCTTGGTCAGGTGCGCCGCGGCCGCGTCCGGCCGGTGCTCGGCCAGCGCGAGCCGCCCTTCGAACGCGCCGACCCACTCCTCGCCCATGCCCTCGGGGAACGCGACCTCCCACGTCAGCGCCTTGAGCTGGGCGAGCGCCCCGCGCGCTTCGGCCAGCTGCCCACCGCGCAGGTACAGCTCGATCCGGCCGAACAGCAGGAACGCCCGTTGCTGCGGGTTCTCGTTCCCCTGCGCGTAGCGCTCGGCGGCCTCCTGGTCACGCCAGGCGCCCTCGAGGTCCCCGAGGCGGCTGCGCTCGACGGCCAGGCGCCACCAGTGCTGCACGACGTCCTCGGTCGACCGCAGCTCCATCGACAGTGCCAGCCCCTGCTGGTACACCTCGATCGCGCTCTCGCCCTCGCCGGCCTGGGACAGCGCGTTCGCCTTGAAGCTCAACGTCATCGCCGTGCCCCAACGGTCACCGACCTCGCGGAATCCCGCGTACGCCCGGTCACGGGCCTGGTCCGCGCCCTCGACGTCCCCGGTGTCGTCGAGCAGGAAGCTCTCCACCCAGTAGCCGCCCGAGCGGATCCAGACGTTCTCGTCGGCCTGCGCGCGGTGCACCTCCCGCATCGCCAGCTCGCGGTCGCCGCCGAGGAACGCCAGCATCGGCAGTGCCACGGCCAGGCCCGGGTACTTCCCCACCGCACCGGTGCGGACGCAGTCGTCGACCAGCTCGCGGACGCCTTCGAGCGGGAGCCGGGACGGCACCTGGTTGAACAGCCGCGCGATCGCGCGGTAGGCCGCGTTGACGTCCGGCGGCAGCCGGTCGCCGAAGGCGAGCACCGCGTCGATGAACTCCTCGGCCCGTTCGCCCTGCCCGAGGATGGTGAAGTACCAGAACATCCCGTTGAGCAAGCGCACCGAAGTGTCCACATCGGACCGCTCGATCGCCGTGCGCAGCGCGCCGGTCAGGTTGGCCGACTCCGCCTCGTAGAGGTCGATCGCGGACAGCTGGTCGCCGGTGCGCAGCAACGGTTCCGCCCACTCGGCGAGGCCGACGTAGTAGTTCGCCATCGCTCGCTGGAACGCGTCCTGCTCGCCCGACTCGGCCAGTCGCTCGCCGGCGTAGGCCCGCAGGGTCTCCAGCATCCGGTACCGCGGCTCGCCGCCGCGGTTCACGGTGTCCACGATGGACTTCTCGACCAGCGTGCCGAGCACGTACGGGACGTCGGCGGCGGGCAGCAGCTCGTCCGCGCAGACCCGCTCGACGGCCTCCATGGGCGCACCGCTGGGGAACACCGCGAGCCGCCGCGCGAGCACCAGCTCCGGCTCGGTGAGCAGGTCCCAGCTCCATTCGACGACCGCGCGCAGGGTGCGCTGCCGCGGCAGCGCGGTGCGGCTGCCCGAGGTCAGCAGCCGAAACCGGTCGCCGAGCCGGGCGGCGATCTGGGCCGTCGTCATCGACCGCAGCCGCGCGGCGGCCAGTTCCAGCGCGAGCGGCATCCCGTCGAGCCGGCGGCAGATCTGGCCGACGTCGTCCACAGTGGACTCGTCGAGTACGAAGTCCGGCCGGACCGCGCTCGCCCGGTCGAGGAACAACCGCGTCGAATCCAGCGCGGCGGCTTCGGCGGGCGCCGCGCGTTCGGCGGGCACGGGCAGCGGCCCGAGCGGGCAGAGCGCCTCGCCGGTGATGGCCAGCGGCTCCCGGCTGGTCGCGAGGATCCGCAGCCCGGGCACGCGGCCCAGCAGCTCGTCGGCCAGGGTCGCGGCCGCGTCGATGACGTGCTCGCAGTTGTCCAGCACCAGCAGCGCTTCGCCGCCGGCCAGCACCTCGACGGCGTGGCCGAGCAGGTCCGGGCGCCGCCGCACCTCGGTTTCGGCGCTGCGGATGTCGCGCACCTCCAGCGCGGCGAGCAGCGCGCCGCCGACGTCGCCGGGGTCGCGGACGCCGGCCAGCGGCACGAACCACACGCGGCCGCGCGCGTGCGCCGGGTGCCGCGACGCCGCTTCGGTGGCCAGCCGCGTCTTGCCCGCACCGCCCGGGCCCGCCAGGGTCACCAGCCGAGCACCGCCGAGCAGCTCGGCCAGCAGCTTGAGCTCGTCGTCACGGCCGATGAACGTGGTCAGGCGGGTCGGCAGCCGGTCGGTCACCGGCGACGGCGGCGCGAACTCGCCGCGCAGCGCGGCCAGGTGGATCTCCTGCAGCTCGGCCGACGGGTCGACGCCGAGCTGGTCGGCCAGGGTGTGGCGGATTCCGGTGTAGACGGCCAGTGCCTCCGACTGGCGCCCGGCCGCGCACAGCGCGCGGATCCGCAGCCCGGCCAGCCGCTCGCGCAGCGGGTCGGCGTCGGCCGCGGTGGTCAGGTCGGCGAGGACGCCGGTGTGCTCGCCCAGCCGGATCAGCGCTTCGAAGCGGTCTTCGGCCGCTTCGGCCTTCAGCTCGGTGAGCCGACGGGCGGGCGCGGGCGCGAAGGGTGCGTCGAGGACGTCGGCGAGCGCGCCGCCCTGCCAGAGCGCGAGAGCTTCGGCGAGCAGCTCGGCCGCGCGGGCGTCCCGGCCCGCGGCGAGCTCCCGGCGGCCGTCGGCGGCCAGCCGTTCGAACCGCTCGGCGTCGATGTCTTCGCGGGCGACGGCAAGCCGGTAGCCACCCGGACCCGACTCGACGGCCACCGGCAGCGCCTTCCGCAGCCGCGAGACCAGCGACTGCAGGGCGTTGGCGGCGTCGGCGGGCGGCTCGGCGCCCCAGAGGCCGTCGACGAGCGCGTCGGCCGGGACGGCCCTTCCGGCGTCCAGCGCGAGCCTGGCCAGGAGCATGCGGAGGCGGGCACCGCCGATGTCGATCGGCGTGCCTTCGTCGTGGGTCGCCCGCAACGGGCCCAGCAGCGCAACGCGCATGCGTCCAGCTTTCCAGACCGCACCTGAGTGCCGGGGGCGGATGGCCGGAGCGGCACCGACGGAAGTGTTGATTATCCGGACAAATGCGACGTCACACCGCCGCGTGGCACGTACGTGACGATACGTTGCGGTTCCAGGGCCACCCAGACGGACAGGAGCGTTCATGAGGGGCAAGAAACCGGTCGTCCTCGCCGCCGCGCTGCTCACCGGCATCTGCCTGAGCAGCGGAGTCGCGGCCGCCGGGAACGACTGGGGCGCCGCGCAGCCGGGCAGTGACGGCGCCGGCGACAGCTACTACCCGCAGGACGGCAACGGCGGCTACGACATCGCCGACTACAACCTGCGGGTGAGCTACGACCCCGCGTCGCACCAGCTCAAGGGCACGCAGGACATCTCCGCGCGGGCCACGCAGTCGCTCAGTTCGTTCAACCTCGACCTGCGCGGCCTGACCGTCGACTCGGTGAAGGTCGACGGCCGCGGCGCGAAGTTCAGCCGGACCGGCGACCACGAGCTGGTCATCACGCCGTCGCGGTCGCTGCGACGCGGCGCGCACTTCGAGGTCAAGATCGACTACCACGGCGTGCCCGAGCCCATCGACGACCCGTCGCTCGGCAACAACGGCTGGCAGTACGCCCAGGCGGGCGGCGCGTTCGCGGCCGGCGAGCCCAAGTCGGCCGCCACCTGGTACCCGGTCAACGACACCCCGCTCGACAAGGCCACGTTCCACCTCGCGATCACCGTGCCCGACGAGTGGGGCGTCATCGCGAACGGCCGCGAGAAGCCGTCCTTCAAGGCGCCGGGCGGCGGCACCACACACGTCTGGGCCGAGGAAACGCCGATCGTGCCGTACATGACGACGGTCGCGATCGACAAGTGGACCTTCGACAAGCAGAAGCGCAAGGACGGCACCCCGATCGTCAGCGCGTTCGCCCCTGGCGTCCCCGACTCGACGAAGCAGGCCGAGGCGAAGCTGCCGGAGATCCTCGACTTCCTCGAGTCGAAGTTCGGCAAGTACCCGATCGACGCGGCGGGCGGCATCTTCCTCAACGAGCAGATCGGCTTCTCGCTCGAGACGATGAGCCGGCCGATCTACTCCGCGGGCTGGGCCGGCACGGTGCCGACGATCGTCCACGAGAACGCCCACCAGTGGTACGGCGACTCGGTGGCCGTGTCGCACTGGCGCGACGTCTGCCTCAACGAGTGCTTCGCCTCCTACGCGACGTGGCTGTGGGACGAGGCCAAGGAGGGCGTCGACCTGAACAAGCAGTACGCGGACGACGTCAAGAAGGCTTCCGTGAACTTCTGGAACGGCAAGCTGTACGACATGGGCGCCGGCAAGGAGTTCACGTCCGTCTACTCCAAGGGCCCGATGATGCTGCACGCGCTGCGCAGCTACGTCGGCCAGGCCGCGTTCGACCGGGTCATCAAGACCTGGCCGTCGCTGCACCGGGACGGGAACGCGAGCATGCAGGAGTTCCAGCGGTACACCGAGAAGGTCGCGCACCAGAACCTCCAGGGGTTCTTCGACGCGTGGGTGTACGGCGCCGGCAAGCCCGCCGACCAGTACCTCTTCCCGGGCGACCTGAAGCCCGCCGCCTGAGTCCGTCTCTTCGTGAAGGCCACCCCGCGGTCGTAGGGTGGCCTTCACGGCGTTTTGGGGAGGACGAATGGCCAGGGTGTTGCTGACGGGGTTCGCGCCGTTCGGCGGGGAGTCGGTGAACCCGTCGTGGCAGGCGGTTTCGCTGCTCGGCGCGCGCCGGGACGACGTCGCCGCGGTGGAGCTGCCGTGCGAGTTCGCCGCGTCGCTGCCCACGCTGCGGCGGGCGGTGGAGGAGCACCGGCCGTCGCTGGTGGTCTGCGTCGGCCAGGCGGGCGGGCGTCTCGAGGTGACGCCGGAGCGCGTCGCGATCAACCTGCTCGACGCCCGCATCCCGGACAACGCGGGCGCGCAGCCGGTGGACGTCCCGGTGGTCGACGGCGGCCCGGCGGCGTACTTCACGACGTTGCCGGTGAAGGCGTGCGTGGCGGCGATGCGCACGGCCGGGGTGCCGGCTTCGGTGTCCCACACCGCCGGGACGTACGTGTGCAACCAGGTCTTCTACGGGCTGATGCACCTGCTGTCGACGCTGCCGGACGTGCGCGGCGGGTTCGTGCACGTCCCGTTCAGCCCCGAGCAGGTGGCGGCGTCCGGCAAGGCCGCGCCGTCACTGGGGGTGGACCGCATCGCCGACGCGCTGGAAGTGCTGGTGGACACGGCCTTGAAGACCACGGAGGACCTCGCCGTCAGCGCGGGCGCGGAGCATTGACCACCCGGCCCGCCGACTCGCGGGTACTCGTCGCGGTGGGGGTGACGGGCCTGCTCACCGGCGCCGCCACCGGCGTCTTCTGGGTCGCGATGTCCGGCCGCTACGACGGGTTGTGCGCCGACGGCAACTCGATGTGCGCGTTCGCCATCTGGCTGTTCGGCCTGGTCATCTTCCTCGCGACCGTCGCCGGGTCAGCGCTGGTCACCTGGTTCGTCGTCAGCCTGACGCGCATGTGGCCGAAGGTGCCGATCGTGCTGACCGCCACGCTGGCGCCCTTGGCGCTGGCGGTCGTCTACAACGTCACCGGCATCCTGGGCGGTTACCGGATCCTGCTGCTGGCGGCCGTTTCCGCGCTCCTGCACGTCTGGGTGGCGCGGACGGCCCGGATCGGCGTCGACTAGCCACCGCGGCCGGTGAGCTCGACGAACGCCGCCGGGCCCGGAACGTTGTGATGCACCGTCAGGTCCGCCACCCGGTCGCCGCTCCTGGCCGGCGTGAAGCTCACGACCAGCGTGCACCGCCTGCCCGGCGCCACCTCGGCGCCGACGCATTCGCTCGCGTCCACCGCGAACTCCTCGCTGTCCAGCGTGGTCCCGCTGACCCGCAGCGGGCCGGCGCCGACACTGCGGACCGCCACCGCGCAGGTCGTCGTCGTGTGCACCGGCGTCGTGCCGCAGGCGACCGACTCCGGGACCAGCACCGCCGCCGGGTCCGCGGCCGGCACCACCGGGAACGTCGCCGGGCCACCGCGCACGACGTCGAGCACGGTCACCCCGGTGATCGTCAGGACCAGCGCGCCCGCGGCCAGCAGCACGATCGCGATCGCCTTGATCCCGCGGGCGGCGCTGCCGTCCTTGGCGGTGAACCCGCCGGCCGCCAGCACGGTGACCACCAGCGTCGAAACCAGCGTCGCGGTCGTCCCGGCACCGATCGCCGCCGGGACGAGCGTGCCGAGCAGCGACGCCGCGACCGTGACCCCGAACCCCGTCCAGGAGAAGCGTTTCGCCTCGCGCAGCTGCCTCCGCACGGTCGGCGCGCGGGGCTTCGTGAGTGTGCTCATGCAGGTAGGAGCGCCGGCCACCCCTGACACGTACGACATTCGCCCGTTCGGCGGTACGGCGGCCGCTTTCGTGATCTGGGGCACACCGTCCGTGAATCACCCTGACGGGCGACTGAACGGTGTTTACATGGCGAGACCCCCGCCCGGAACAAGAGGTGACGATGGCTGACCAACCCGACCGCGAGTCCCTCCTGAGCGAGCTGGCCGCGCTGACGGCGACGGCGACGTCCGCCGACGGCGCAGTCTCGCTGTCGGTCAACACCGACGGCGTGCTGACCCGCCTGCGGCTCAGCGACGCCGTCTCGCGGATGTCGCCGGACGAGATCGCCGAGGCCGTGCTGCGGACCTACGTCGAAGCGCAGCGGGACTCGGCGAAGCGGACCGGGCAGCTGCTGGCGCCCCTGGGCAGCGGCGGCTACCTGATGGACCGGTTGCGCTGGCGGGCGCAGTTCGAACCGGCGCCGTCTCCCGCGCCGCGGCGTGCCGAGCGGGACGACGCGGTGCTCCAGGACCGTTCGGCCGAGGCTCCGGCCGTCGCACCGCCGCCGGGACCGTTGGCCGACGATGACTTCTACCGCCAGGGCCCGCGGATGGACCAGGCCTGGTAAGCAGTCAGACGACGAGCACGACCACCGTCACCGTGATCGCGACGACCACGAGCACCGCGAGCGCGATGAACCACAGCTTGGTGTTCGTCTCCGGCTCCGGCGGCGGCGCGTACCGAGGCGGCGGGACCGGCTGGTGCTGCTGCTGGTGTTGCGGCCAGGGCTGGGGACGCGGCGGCGTCACGGGCGGGCGGACCGGCGCGAACGCGGGCACGGTGAGGTCGGCGGTGTTCTCCAGCGGCACGTGGTGGAGCCCGAACGCGACGGCCGTCTCGGGCTGGTCCTGCGTGGTCGGCGCGATGCCGAGCTGCCGCTCGAGCAGCGTCGCCAGCAGCGGCATCCGGCTCGGCCCGCCGACGAGGTAGACGCCGGCGAGCTGCGCGGGGGTCAGGCCGGCGCGGTGGATCGTCGCGGCGAGCAGTTCGGCGCTGCGCAGCAGGCTGGGCCGCACGAGCGCTTCGAGCTCGTCGCGGCTGACCAGGACGTCACCGAACGGCTCGGGCATCGGCACGTGGGTCTGCGTGTGGCGGGAAAGGCTTTCCTTGGCGTCCCGGACGTCCTGCAGCAGCGCGCGCCGGTTGCGGCGGTCCGCTGTGGACTGTGGGCGGAGGAGCCGTTGCCACTGCGCCGGATCGGCGTGCGAGACCGAGCGTCCGATGTGGACGAGCAGCGCCTGGTCGATGTCGAGGCTGCCGAGGTCGGGCAGGCCGCCCTCGGCGAGCACGGCGAAACCCTGCCGGGACACGCCGACGACGGCGCAGTCGAAGGTGCCGGCACCGAGGTCGTAGACGCCGATGGGGCCGAGGTGGCGGTGGCCGACACTGGCGTAGTGCGCGGCCGCGGCGACCGGCTCGGGAATGAGCCGGACATCGGTGAACCCGGCCTTGGCGGCGGCGGTCCGGATCGCCTCCTGCCGCGTGACGCCCCAGCCGGCGGGGTGCGAGATCCGCGTCTGCGCGGGCGGCCGGCCGAGCTGCCGTTCGGCTTCCTCACCCATCCTGCGCAGCACGGCGGCGAAGGCGTCGGTGATGTCCACCGTGGAATCACCGAGCCGCAGGACGCCTTCGTCGATGCGCCGCTTGGGATTGGGTTCGAAGCGGCTGGGATCGAGCCGCGCCCGCCGTTCGGCATCCTGCCCGACGACGAGCAGGCCATCATCGCCGGCGAAGACGGCGGAGGACAGGGTGACGGACCCATCGACCTCGACCGCCCGCGGCCCCCGCCCGAAGGCGGAGAGGACACCGACGGTGCTGGAAGTCCCGAAGTCGATCGACAGCACGTCCACGCGGATTCCCCTCCCAAGCCCCGCGGGCATCGTCTCATGCGGCCGGAATGCAGAAGGGCGGCTCCCCTTCCGGGGAACCGCCCTTCGTACGTCCTAGCTCAGCCGATCACTCGTTCTCGGCTTCGCCGCCCTGCTCCTCGTGGCCCGCGCCGATGCTGACCGGCGGGGCGTCCGGGACCGACGACGGCTTGCGCTCACCGCGGAAGGTGAACTTGGCCTGGTCGTCCTTGTCCTCGGGGTTGCCGCTCCAGCCCTCGACGTCGACCAGGATGATCTGACCCGGCTCGACCTCGCCGAAGAGGATCTTCTCCGACAGCTGGTCCTCGATCTCGCGCTGGATCGTGCGACGCAGCGGCCGCGCGCCCAGCACCGGGTCGAAGCCGCGCTTCGCGAGCAAGGACTTGGCCTTCTCGGTCAGCTCCAGCTCCATGTCCTTGGCCTTGAGCTGCTTCTCCAC